>DJTE01000002.1:0-162609 GCA_002439165.1 Chryseobacterium indologenes | reverse complement strand
AACGGTCCTAAGGTAGCGAAATCCGGGTGACCGGACCAGCGAAGCCGGGTTGAAATCCGGCAGGGTAAAAGTTTTCTGTAAGAAAATGCAAGTCTCACGCAGATGTAGAATTACCGGTTCACTGCCCATAACGGGTAAGAACGGCGCTCTTCAATGAGCATACCTTTTTCGCTTTTTGCCTTATCTGTACTTATAACAGGTGCCGTAGAACGGTGTTACTTCGCTCATTACGACGGGGACGCGGGTTCGAATCCCGTCTCTTCCACAAAATACGATGTAAAGGAAGAGTAGCTCAGCTGGTAGAGCACGATATTACACATTCATTGGTCGCCCTGTTTTACATTAAAGTGTCGTCAGGAAAAAGTTCCATCGCGTCATCCCTTTGGGGGAATAGCGAAGCCGGTTTTCCGGCAGAGCTGTCCGGTTCGAGTCCGGTATGAATACTGGCTTTTTACGGGAGTAACCTTTAATAAAAAAATGCCGGGGAATTATTCTCCGGCATTTAATACTTCCTTAATCTCTTCCTCGAAGGTTTTTTTCCAGTTGGAGATAGTCGTTCGGCTTATTTTATATTTTCTGGACATATAGCTGGTAGAAAAACCATGCTTCTGCTGATACTGTAAAAGCTTGAACATCGTCTTTTTATCATAGGTCTTCAGCCTCTGATTATTTTTCTCGCTCTCTTTGGACTGTTCAAAGATCTTTTCATTAAAGTTCAGGACATCTTCTGTCGTATGAAGTTTATCAAGAAGCTCTCTGATTTTGGGATCCTTCAATTTTTCGGGATGTTCCAGCTTGAGCATATCATGGTAAATTTTCTTGTAATTGGGACGCATAATATTTTCTGTTTATCCGTTAGTATTGTCATTGCTTTTCTGGAACCAGCGGTGAAGCGTACTTTTGGGAATAGAATATTCTTTGATTGCTTCGCTGTGGGTCATTTCTCCTGAAGAGATCCTTCTCATAATAAAATCTTTGATCTCCTGAGTGTAGATGTTTTTTCTGAAATAAGGGATCTTTTCAGACTTTTTGTGATTTTTGTTGACTGCTGAGGGCGGTGCATACAGAATAAGGTGAGAACTGTAAAGCCTGAAAAAATCATATTCAAGCAGTTTGCTCCATCGCAGAAGAAGATCCGTATCTATTGAAGCGCTGGAATATACTTTTTCAATAAATTCTTCATCTTTATTGAGAAAATTGCAGATCCTTTCCATCGGTACTTCATTCTCTTTAACCATCTCTTTAATAAACTTTCCGATATGAATTTCTTTATATAACATGTATCAAATAATATTTTAGATTAAAGCATTAAGAAAAATAAATTATTATACCTGATACAGGGACAATCGGCAGAGAAAGCTTGTTGAGAAAGTTCAGGCTGCTGCACAGTAACAATTCTTCCCTGTGTTTGTGCTCATGTGGGAATAGGGGTACAATCAGCTAAACGGCCTTCCGTTAGTTTTCAGGTTAGTTTATCTGTGGATGACTTACTTTAAATAAAGCAAGTCCTTCTCATATAATTTACTTAGCAGACCTCTGGTTCAAACTTCTTTTTCACAGTCCGGTATGAATCAAATATAACCTTTAAAGATCAATTATGCAATTCTGTTCGTAATTTCTATAAATATAAAAAACAGACCGGTTTTGCTTTACAATTTTTAATTGTGGGCAAATAATCTATTTGTTATTCTTCAAATTTAAATAAAAATTATAAAAAACTTTATAAAATTCAAATTTTAATGAAAATTAACATATCTATTGTGCTTATTGATGAAATAATTAAATATGCAATAAAGATGAACCTGAAATGATAATTATGAATAATAATTGTAAAAGCCCCAACGAGTACTTACCTTTGTCCCTCAATGAAAAATACCATAAGCTTATTCGATTTTTCGAAAAAAATAAATTATAAAAATGAACTCCTGGCAGGTTTTACGGTAGCAATGACCATGATCCCTGAATCGCTTTCATTTGCCATATTGGCGGGATTATCTCCATTAACAGGGCTTTATGCGGCATTTATGATGGGACTTGTCACCGCGGTTTTGGGCGGCCGCCCCGGAATGGTATCCGGTGGGGCAGGAGCTACCATCGTTGTCTTAATTGCCCTCATAAAATCTCACGGTATAGAATATCTCTTTGCAGCAGTTGTCCTGGCCGGAATCTTTCAGATGCTGGTAGGTATTTTTAAACTGGGAAAATTTGTAAGACTCATTCCTCAGCCTGTTATGTATGGGTTTTTAAACGGGCTGGCAGTGATTATTTTTATGGCTCAGGTTGAACAGTTTAAGATCACAGACAGCAGTGGTACAGTCAGCTGGCTGCACGGAACATCTCTATATATTATGGCAGGTCTTACAGCGCTTACCATCGCAGTGGTTTACTTCTTTCCGAAGATCACAAAAACAGTTCCTGCTTCCCTGGCAGCTATCATTGTAGTTTTTGCAGTGGTTCTCGGATTCGGGATACAGACAAAAACGGTAGCGGATATTGCCCATATCAGCGGCAGTCTTCCTGCTTTTCATATTCCGGCGCTGCCTTTTACCCTGGAAACCCTGCAGATTATTTTTCCTTATGCACTGATCATGGCAGGGGTTGGTTTGATTGAGTCATTACTTACTTTGTCAATGGTAGATGAGATCACCAATTCAAAGGGAAATGCCAATAAAGAATCGGTAGCACAGGGACTTGCCAATATCACCAACGGATTCTTCGGAGGAATGGGCGGATGCGCGATGGTAGCACAGACCTTAGTGAATCTGAATGCCGGATCAAGAGCCAGATTATCCGGAGTTATAGCCTCACTGATGATTTTACTGATTATATTATTCGGCGCACCGGTTATTGAAAAAATTCCGATGGCTGCATTGGTGGGTGTAATGATGATGGTTTCTGTAAGTACTTTTCAGTGGGTCTCCATACGTATCGTTAATAAAATGCCGAAGTCGGATATATTTGTAGGAATTACCGTGGCCCTTATTACCATTATTCTTCATAATCTTGCGCTGGCGGTTTTGGTAGGGGTTGTAATTTCTGCACTGGTTTTTGCCTGGGATAATGCCCAAAGGATCCGTGCCAAAAAATATACAGATCAAAACGGAGTCAAAAACTATGAAATATACGGACCGCTGTTCTTTGGCTCCGTAACTGCATTTACAGATAAATTTGATCCTGCCGGAGATCCGGATGAAGTAGTCATAGACTTTAAAGAAAGCCGGGTTGTAGATATGAGTGCCATCGATGCTTTAAATAAACTGTCAAAGCGATACAGCCAGCTGAATAAAAAGGTATACCTCCGCCACCTCAGTGAAGACTGCCGCAAAATGCTGGGAAATGCAGAAGCCGTCATCGAAATCAATATTCAGGACGATCCTACCTATAAAGTAATGCCGGAAAAATAAGAGAACTCAACCTGAAAGATTGAAAAATCTGTGTTATCTCCGTATTCTGTGGAAATATAAATCATTTAAACCTCGGAAATCATTTGATAATTCATAGAATATATTCAATAGCAATGGGCTTCAGCCTGTTGTAAAAAAGAAACAAATTCCATCTGGCTTTAGCCGAAACTTATACCCGGTAAAAAATGTCCCTATAACCGGACAGGGACCGTAAAATCATTTTACAGTCCCTGTTGTTTAGGTTATTAATGTTTCAGCAATGAAATCCGGCACTAAAGCATAGTGTGATAATTTCATACTGATAGAGGCTCTTCCGCTGGATAATGTTCTCAGATCAGAAATATATCCGAATGTGGAAGCCAGGGGGATTTCCGCGGTGAAGACCTTCCTTCCTGAACGTTCATCAATGGAAGTGATGATTCCTCTTCTGCGGTTGATATCCGCTGTTATCGCTCCCGTATATTCATCAGTACTCTGGATCTCCACCTGCATGATGGGTTCCATAAGTTTAGGAGAACATTTCACAGCGGCATTTCTGAAACCGTCCCTTGCGGCAATTTCAAAATCCAGAGCAGCCGAGTCATTGGGATGGAAAGATCCGTCCAGAAGTCTGATGCTCATACTTTCCAGTGGATACCCTTTTAAAGGTCCGTTTTCCATGGCTTCTCTGAAACCCTTTTCAACGGAAGGGATAAATTCACCGGGAACCGCACCGCCTTTAATCAGACTTACGAATTCCAGACCGGCTTCATTATTTTCTCTGGGGCCGATCTCAAACGTGATATCCGCAAACTGCCCACTTCCTCCGTTCTGTTTAGAAAACTTTTCCCTGAAAGTATGCCCTTTCGTTAAGATCTCACGGTATGAAACTTTGGGTTTCCCCTGATTCACTTCAATTCCGTGATTCAGACGGATCTTTTCCAGCGTTACCTCAAGATGAAGTTCACCGAGGCCGCTTAACAGAGTTTCTCCCGTCTGAGGATCTCTTTCCACAACCAGGGAAGGGTCTTCTTCCTGGATTTTAGCCAGAACCAGCCCGAAAGATTTCTCATCACTGTTCGTTTTAGGTTCTATGGCAACCCTTATCACAGGAGCAGGAATCGTAATGGCTTCCAGAAGGACAGGTCTTTCAGGTGCAGACAGGGAATCTCCGGTTTTGGCATCTTTTATCCCTGTTAATGCAACAATATCCCCGGCTTTTCCTTCCTCAGCCGATAACGTTTTATCCGACTGCATCCGCAGAATTCTGGAAATCCTGAAACTTTCGCCTGTTCTTACATTCGTCACAGAATCCCCAGGCTGTACCGTTCCCGAATAAATACGGAGCATAGCCAGTCTTCCCATGTGTTTATCAATCACCACCTTGAAAACAAGCCCGGAAAAAGATACCTCTTTGTTTCTTTCTGTTTCAACGGTTTCTCCGGTTGAGGGATCTTTCCCCACAATGGGCGGAAGCTGTTCCGGTGCAGGAAGATAATCAACGATCGCATCCAGTAGCGGCTGAACTCCTTTGTTTTTAAATGCGGAACCGCACAGAACAGGAACAGCAGCTCCCGATATACATATTCTCTGTATACAAGCTTCGGTCATTTCTTCAGAAACCTCCTGATCAGATTCCATAAAGCTTTCAAAAAAGGCTTCATCATATTCTGCAAGAGTTTCCAGCAGCCTGGCTCTGTATTCATCAGCTTCCTGAATATAGCTTTCCGGAATTTCTTTTTCCACAATAGTTTCCCCGGTTTCGTCAGTCCAGTAAAGAGCTTTCTGTTTCACAAGATCGATCACGCCTTTAAACCGGTCTTCAGCACCAATCGGAATCTGTAACGTCATAGCAACAGCATTGAGTTTGGTTTCTATTTCCTTTAAAACAGCAAAGAAATCTGCTCCCGTCTTGTCCATTTTATTGATGAAACAGATCTTCGGAATCCCATGTTTTTCAGCCTGGAACCATACGTTTTCAGTCTGTGGCTGTACTCCGGAAGAAGCGCAGAAAACAGCGACAACACTGTCCAGAACTCTTAGAGAACGTTCCACTTCCACGGCAAAATCAATGTGGCCGGGTGTATCGATGATATTAATGTTGAAAACGTTTCCTCCTTTTTTCCATTGTGTAGAAACGGCAGCCGATGAAATGGTGATTCCCCGGTTTTTCTCCTGGATGTCCTTATCCATCGTGGTATTGCCGTCATCCACATTTCCTATTTTATGAATAAGTCCTGTATAATAAAGAAGTCTTTCCGATAAAGTGGTTTTTCCTGCATCTACATGGGCTATGATTCCTATATTTCGTGTATTATATTTCATTTTGTTTAAAATTATATGGGTTGAATGATGTTACTGAATATCAGTTTTCTGTATGTGCGGCGAAACAGGCCTTTTCTGAAAAAACGCATAGCATTGCCCGGACCGGGAAATTTCCGGTCTGAAGGATTTTTACCAGTTCTGTGATTCTGTCACAATGTTTTCAGAAACGGAACTGATGAATGAATGGTATGGAGTATTTCAGAGCATGGTATAACCGTACACCAGAAGTTTCTGATGGATTAAAGTCTGAAAAATTGGGCAGCAAAAAAGACCTGTCTGAACAGAGAGGTCTTTTAACATATTTTTAGTAAAAAAGATCTATGAAACTATTCAGATAAATATTCAGTGCTGCCAAAGTACACAGCTCTGACAGGATTGATTAAAGTTATAATATTTATCATTTTTGTTGACATTGTTGATTGTTAACCGGTTGCGAAATTATCATTTTTTTTCAATTGTCAAAAATTTTTTGCACATTTTTTTAAAAAATTGGGCTAAACAGATTTCTCAATGAGTCTTTTATAACTTTCCTGATCGATAAAGAATTCATAAAATATCTTAAAACAGAGAACTGAATAGATGCATTTATGATAAAAATTTTATCTTTGGGAAGAAATGAAAATTAAACACTTGTTGATGATTAAAAAATTTTAAATCTTTTTCAAGAAGCTAAATAAAAACTTTTAACTTAAAATTATTGAAAACAGATATCGACATTCATAACCACTGTCATTTTTCCTTTGACCTGTGGCTCACCTTAATCAAATCTCATCCTGAATTTAAAACAAAAAGAGTTGAGCTGTTCTCCTCGTATTTTAACATTGATAAACCCATTGATGAGGTTGCGAAAGCCGTAAAATATTATGATGATCTTTGTAATACCATCAATGAGGTGACCGGTGGGAATATAGACACTTTTGAAATTTATTTATTGATTTTGAATTCAATGGATGTTGATGTAAAACAGATCGATAGAGAAAAACTGGAAGGGTTTTATCTGAAAAGCGAAGAACTGTTTCTGGAATACAGACCCGTTGTGATATTTGAAAATATCCGCAGTTTTTTTGATGAAATTAAAAATCAGGGAAAGACCATCAATATTTTAAGCAATACAGGTTTTATTAAAGGAACAACCATGAGGAAATTTCTGAAAGGTGAGAATCTGGATCAGTATATAGATTTTCATATTTATTCAGATGAAACGAACTGTTCCAAACCGAACCCGCTTATTTTTCAGGAAGTAAAGAATAAAATAACTGATCAGGATCTGCCGCTTCACCGCATTCTGCACATCGGAGACAATCCGGTGGCCGATTACCGGGGAGCAAAAGATTTTGGCTTCAGTGCACACCTGCTTAAACACTAAATCAATATGAACAAGAGATACAGCTTACACCACATTCATTCGGCGGATGAATTCACTTTTTCGCCCGCAGAATACAGCTATTTCAAATATGGCGATAAGTCGTATGCTGAAAAATTTGCTAAAGAATTATTCGAGGGCTTTATTGCCGGATATGAATACCTTTTAGATACCGGTAAAGAAATTGTCGTGCTTCCCAGCCCGTATATGGCGATTCCTACGGCATCTAATTTTTTATGCTTTTATTTTAAAAAGTATCTGGATTATTTTCTTTTTCAGAAAGGGAAGAGATCCAGCATCCTGTCTAAGATCAACAGAAATCATACCTATATCACAGATTATGGAAATCTAAACTTTGAAGACCGTAAAAATCTCATCGCAAACGATACTTATTACATCGATAAAGATTTTTTAAGAGGAAAACTTTGTATTTTTATAGACGATATAAAAATTACGGGAAGCCACGAATACACGGTACACAAAATTCTGGACGAATATAAGGTAGAAGCAGATTTTATGTTTCTGTATTATGCAGAACTGATGAACTTTGATATTGACCCGAAAATTGAAAACTTTTTCAATTATTATGCAGTGAAAAACGTAGAACATATTGCAGAAGTAATGCTGAAACCGGATTTTCAGTTCAATACCAGGATTGTAAAATATATTTTAGGCCTGGATTCAAGTAATTTTGACTATCTTACGTCTAAAGTAAAGAAGGAGCAGATGGATCTTCTTCTGGAACTGGCGATCAGCAATAATTATCATTTAATAAAAGAATACGAAAATAACATCAATTTTTTAACACAAACGGAATTACACTATGGCTATTAACTTACAAAAAGGACAAAGAGAAAACATTAATGCACCTAAATTCACGGTAGGTTTAGGATGGGATATCAATAATACTTCTACCGGTACGGCATTCGACCTTGATGCATCTTTATTCCTGCTGGGTGAAGACAAAAAGCTGGTTTCAGACAACCACTTTATTTTCTATAACAACCTTGAGTCTCCGGATAAGGCGGTGGTTCACACAGGAGATAACCTTACAGGAGAAGGAACAGGAGATGATGAACAGATCAAAATTGATCTTACAAAAATTGATTCCGCGATCAAGGAAATTACGGTTGTGGTAACAATCCACGAAGCAGAATCCAGAAAACAGAACTTTGGACAGGTAAGAAATTCTTTCATCAGAATTTTCAATACAGATACGAATGAGGAGATCTTAAAATATGAATTAGACGAAGATTTCTCAATCGAAACGGCAGTAGAATTCGGAAGAATCTACAACAGAAACGGAGAATGGAAATTTGAGGCGGTAGGCGCAGGACAGCGTGACGGCCTTGACAAGTTTGTATCAATTTATCAGAAGTAATTATGGACAATCAGGGAAATCAGCCAACAGATCCGTACGGATCTATTGAGCCTCTTAAAACATTTGAACCGGCTCCAATGACGCCGCCGGCTCAGCCTGCCCCTAATGCAGCACCTCCGGTTCTTGTAGACAGGGAAGGGAATGTGAACCTGGCGCAGATGCAGTCAGATGACCGTCAGAAATATGAAGTTCTCGCCAATTCAATCGATGAAACCAATCCGGGGTCTATCGTAAATTACGGAGCCGAACTTCAGAAAACGCTCTCCAATCAGAGTGACAGCTTTTTAGGAAACGTAAGAAGATCCAACTCGGGAGAAGTGGGCGTACTGATCAACGACCTTTTGGTGGAACTTAATTATGTAGACGTAGATGAACTGAACAGCAATAAAGTAAAAAGCTTTTTAAGCAAACTGCCGTTCATGAAAAAGGTTATTACACAGGTAGAAAACCTGTTTACCAAATACGATAAGATCATCAACAATATCGAGCAGATCTCTTACAAGGTAAACGCAGGGATCATTACTTCCACGAAAGACAATGCTGTTCTTCAGACCATCTTTGAAAGTAATGTAAACTCTATCAAGCAGATTGAAGATCTTGTGATTGCAGGAAGCCTGAGAATGGAACGAGCTGCAGCAGAACTGGCCCAGATGGAAGCTGCTCCGCAGAACTATCAGGATTATCAGATCGCGGATAAAAGAGATTTCATTGCAAGACTGGACCGCAGAATGGCGGATCTTAAAGTGGTACGTGTGATCATGATGCAGTCGCTTCCGCAGATCAGACTGGTGCAGAACAACAACGTTTCCATTGCGGAAAAAGCACAGACGATCCTTACGACAACACTTCCGGTATGGAAAAACCAGCTTTCACTGGCAGTAGCCATGTACAGACAGCAGCAGAATATCGAAATCCAGCAGAAAGTATCTTCTACAACAGAAGAAATCTTAAGAAAGAACGCCGAGCGTCTTGGTCAGAATTCAGTGAATGTGGCCAGAGCAAATGAGCAGACTATTGTATCTGTGGAAACATTGAGAGAAACAACTTCAATGCTTATCAATACGCTGAATGAAGTAAAACAGATCCAGAAGCAGGGAGCAGAAAGCAGAAGAAAACTGGATCAGGATCTTCAGACACTGGAACACGAATTAAAAGCAAACGTAAGAGGTTAAAATAACAGGATACTACGGTGGGGGATGATGCAGCAACCATAATGTCTCAGAGCAGAAGAAGATTAACCAAGCTTAAACTTCTTGCTAATTTTTTTGAACATATTGACATCATATCGATTTACATTAAAACCGATATTATCCATAATCTGTTCCAGGAAAATAAAGCGCTGGACTTTAACAAGCTGGAACTTTTCCACCTTCAGTATACCGACAGCCTGATTGAACTTCTCACGAAGATCAAACGGCAGAAGGAAAACGAAATGCTGGCTGTCATTAACGAAATTGGTGTCAACAGCAAATATATTGCAGGTTTTGAGGAAAAAAAAGCAGACAGTTTTGAGACCGACAGGAAAATGTACAGCGGTATATTTTCCCAGCATCTGAAAACAGTGTATAAAGACCTCACAGAAGATTCTTTTACGGCCAACTGGGATAATGTGATGTATTTTCATAAAAAATATGCACAGGAATTTTACCGGACCCAGGCAGACGAAACACTGCTGAAACCGGGCATATTTCCGGCTTATCAATACCGTGATTTTGCCATCGAAAGAAAACTTCTTGGGAGACTGAATATACAGGGATTTAAAGTCCGCTTTGTCTGCGGGTATCTTATCGGGATTCATGAGTATGAACTTTTTAAGATCTTTCAGTCTGATGATTATTTTATTTTCAGCATAGACGATAAAAAGCTCTATCTTTTTGAACATGAAACGGATAAACTGGATATCTCTGAAAATGAATCCAACCAGACTTCCATTATCAACCAGCTGAAAAATAAGAACGAACAGCTGGAAGGCTCTATGAACGAAAGAAAACGTACCCTCACACCGGAAGTGGAAAACGTATTGAAAGACTACCTCCGCAACCTGGAAAATATAGACATTATGAGCAAAATATTCGATTTTGATGAAGAAACGAATATCCTGCGCGCGATGCTTAATTTGAACTTGAATAATAATTAAACGAAATTTGAGAAGCAGACAAAACATTTGCTTTTCGTGAAAATAACAACAATTACAAACATAAAAAAATGGCTATCAACTTACAAAAAGGTCAGAGAATCAACCTGAAGAAAGAGAACGGCGCAACGCTTAACCAGGCGTGTGTAGGGATCAACTGGGGGGCGATTGAAAAAAAAGGATTATTCGGAACTAAAAAAGAAGCAGTAGACTTAGACGGAAGCTGCATTTTATATGACTCAAACAAAAACGTTACAGAAGTAATTTACTTCGGAAACCTGAAATCCAGAAACGGTTCTGTAAGACACAGCGGAGACGACCTTACAGGAGACGTAAACGGTGATGACGGACTGGATAACGAAGTAATCACGGTAGATTTCAGCCAGCTGGAACCTAACGTGGAGTATGTTGCTATGGTACTGAACAGCTACCAGGGGCAGGATTTTGCAACAATCCCTTTTGCTTCTATCCGTATTTACGAAGGAACTCCAACCAATGTAAAAGAAATTTTCGCTAAATATGATGTTGCTAACGATGCTTCTTTCGGCGGGCACGTTGCAATGGTCATGGGAGTGTTCTACAAAAGAAACGGAGAATGGAAATTCAACGCTGTCGGAGACCCTACTTCAGACAGAAAACTGGAGCAGACTATTCAGACCGTACAAATGAACTATTTGTAATAGACTATCAATCAGAAAAATAAATAAAACAGCAATACTTGTACCCTGTACAGCTATTGCTTTTGTCATATAATAACATATAACTCAAGTGGAACATCAAAGTATTATAGATCTGCACCCGGGCCTGGTGTGGGGATTTGCGGTAACAGTCGTTATCATGCTGCTCCTGGACTTAGGAGTATTCAATAAAAAAAGTCACGAAGTATCATCCAAAGAAGCTACCATCTGGTCTATCGTATGGATCTCGCTGTCCATGGTATTCTCAGGAGTTGTTTACTGGGTGTTCAATACAGACGGAACCCCCGAAAGCCATGCGCTGGCCGTAGAAAAATTTACACAGTATCAGGCTGCCTACTGGATTGAGAAAGCCCTTTCCGTGGATAACTTATTCGTCTTCATTCTTGTTTTCGGATTCTTTAAAGTTCCGAAATACCTTCACCATAAAGTTCTTTTCTGGGGAATCATCGGTGCACTGGTATTCAGGGCGATATTTATCTTTGCCGGGGTAGGACTGATTAATCTGACGTACCTTCCTGAAATGAATATCTTCGGAGAAGCCGTAAAAATCAATGTAGTAATGACCTTATTCGGATTATTCCTTGTATATGCGGGAATCAAATCATGGGGAGACGGTGATGACGATGACGACGAAGATTACAGCAACACTGCTGGAGCAAAACTCATCAAGAGTTTCTGGAAAGTTTCCGATAATTATGATGGAGATAAGTTCTTCACCATTCAGAACGGAATCAAAATGGCAACACCGCTTTTAGTCGTAGTAGGAGTAATTGAATTTACAGACGTTCTTTTCGCAGTAGATTCAATTCCGGCGATCTTTGCGATTTCCAATGACCCGTTCATCCTGTATACATCGAATATCTTTGCCATCTTAGGACTTAGATCACTCTATTTCCTTTTAGCGAACTTCATTCACATGTTCAGCAAACTTCCGTACGGACTGGCAATTATCCTGTCCTTTATCGGGGTGAAAATGCTGATCGCTCCGTGGATTCATATTCCGTCTCCGATTTCCCTGGGAATCGTAGGAGGAGTATTGGTCATCTCAGTTCTTTTATCCATCATTTTCCCTGATAAGGAAGAAGAGGAGAAAGAAAAACTGGAAGAGAATGAAGAACAGATAAAATAATATAACTGCCCCGGGATTTTTATTCCGGGGATTTTTTTTCATTTGAATAGAGGTGAAGTGCCCTTGTACAAATGAAAATCATTTTCAATCAACAATATCCAAATAAGAAAGACATTTTCCATAGATCTGGAAAATTCCAGCCTTCAGCTTTATTTCTTTCATCTTACAGAAATAAACAGACCGGTTTGTCTATTCGTTCTTTTATCGTATATTTGTAACACACAAAACAAAATATTATGACATCTCCAAGAGAAAGAATTGTAGGAGTAACATTTGAACTGTTTGCCAGGCAGGGGTATAACTCTACGGGAATCAACCAGATCATTTCCGATGCCGGAGTGGCAAAAGCCAGCTTTTATCAGTACTTCAGGTCCAAAGAAGACCTGTGTGTAGAATTTCTTAAAGTAAGACATGCTTACTGGTTTGACGAGCTGAATGGGTTTTCTGCGAAATCTAAAGATAATAAATCCAGGATTCTCGCTGCCTTTGATTTCCTGATGCATATGAATGAAAAAGAAAATTTCAGAGGATGCAGTTTCCTGAATATTCTGTCAGAGATTCCCACAGATAACGTGAAAATAATGAAGGTGATCACGGATCATAAGGCGGCACTCAGAAAATATTTCCTGGAATTACTGAATGATGAGGCTCTTTCCGATCATGTCTATATGCTTTTTGAAAGCAGTATCGTTGAAAGCCAGGTCTTCAGATCCAATGAACTGATAGAACGTTCAAAAAAAATAATCACCAGCCTAATCCCTTAAATATGGAACAGAAACATCCGCTTCCGCCTTTCACCCCTGAAACGGCGAAGCAAAAAATACAGATGGCAGAAGATGCATGGAACAGCCGGGACCCTGAAAAAGTTTCCAGGGCATATACTCAGGACAGTGAATGGAGAAACAGAGACACTTTTATCAACGGAAGGGAAGAGATCGTAAAATTTCTTCAGAATAAATGGGAAAAGGAACTTGATTACCAACTGAAAAAAGAATACTGGGCACATACAGATAACCGCATTGCAGTCCGTTTTGAATATGAATACCGTACGAAAGACGGAAACTGGTTCAGAGCCTACGGAAATGAAAACTGGGAATTTGATGAAAACGGTCTGATGAAGAAAAGGTTCGCAAGCATCAACGATCTGGCCATTAAAGAAGAAGACCGGAAATTTAAATAATCATTGAGACTGTTACCGCAACAGTCTTTTTTGTTCCAATGAATCATCCCAAAGCAATCATAGATTTCTAAAAACTCATGTGTGCTTGTATGCATAAAGTTTTAAACTTATTTTCACTAAAGTGTAAAGCCTGTTGTGGTAAAAAAAAACATTGTACAGATACACTGATCTTTCTTTCAAGTTTCCCATAGACCGCACGAATTCCACATATGTTTGTGGATGTTTTTTCTCTCGCAGATTACACAGATTGAGCAGATTTTTATTCTGCGGTACATAGAAATCGTAGATTTCTAAGGACTTATGTGTACTTTTATGCATAAAGCATTAAACTTATTTGCACTAAAAAGTGTAAAGCCTTTGGTGTCTCTTGTGACTTATGCAGAGCATTCAGGATCTATTTCCCATGCAGAAGCTTATTAATCTTCCTTCTGGTCTGTACGGAAACCTTGTAAGCTTCATCCCTCAGTTTCTGGATTTTTCCCACCGGCTGAAGAGCAGTCACGCTTTCAAACGGATTAAAAGACAACAGTTCATGGGTACAGTCTCTCGGATCAAGCAAAGAGTTTTTAGGTATCACCACCTCTCCGATTTTAACGAAAGGAGAATTTTTCCATTCCGTATTCAGTTTGTTGACGGGTTGGTCTTTCAGATCATAACAGAACTGGATGAAAACATCAGCTTTAAAATCATGATCCTGTAAATAGGCTTTTATGGATTCTTTTGTTCCTGTTTTTTTCCCAAAATGAGAATCTGTGGATTTTGGACTTACCTTTATTTTGATAATCTGGTCACCAAGACGGTAAGTACCTACCGAATGGTAATCAAAAGACAGGATGAAATCATTTCTCTTACGGATCAGCTTCAGAATATTCCTGACGAATGATAAGGTAAAAAGCGAAGGAATGATTTTGACACTTTGAGCAATAATAGGAAAAACTGAACTCCGTTTTTTCATGTAAAACCTGTTGAAAGCTGTAAAGAGCTTCAGAAATGTTGAAACCGAATTAACAGGAAACAGAGGGAAATTGACAAGAGGAAAATTAGCGATGAGTCCTCCGTTTTCATTCTTTATTTTTACCGCAAACCCGTAAGCCGGAATATCTTTTTGGGATCTGCTGATCTTTAGCCGGGCATTGGATATCCGGATGGTAAGATTGAATTGCTCCTTGTCAAAAAACAGACGGAGTTCTTCAGGAATATTCTTATCCACGGAAAAAATCCCCTCTGCTATTGCGTAAGTTCTGGCATGGGCATTCCTGGTGGCATAATTGACATCGCTGATGGAAGAGGACTGTTCCACGAAATCGGCAATACTCTTTTTGGCGATTTCCAGAAGTTTTTTTTCCTCCTCACTCAGTTCATCAAATTTCTTATTATATTTTAGTGGATGTGGCATTTAGTTTTTAAATCCAATTATAACGCCAAGTTTCTGATTCTGTGTTAACATAATATTAAAGTTGTCTGAATTTTTTAGCAGCCCCTAAAACTATTTTCAACACCAAAAAGACCTATCTTTGTAAAAAATTAGAGTTATGGGAGTAGCAGACATGTTATTTAAACGTAAAAAAGAACAGGCCGAAAAAAACCTGAAAGACGGCCAGGAATATATGCTGGAATATGGCAAAAGAGAAAGTGTTGTACAGTTGCCAAGCGGGCTTCAGTATGAGATTATTATTGAAGGTGACGGAGCAAAACCGGGACCTAAATCTACGGTAAAATGCCATTATCACGGAACAACAATCTCAGGGAAAGTTTTTGACAGCTCTGTAAAAAGAGGTACTCCGGCATCTTTTCCTCTGAACAGAGTCATTGCAGGATGGACTGAAGCTCTTCAGCTGATGCCTGTTGGAAGCAAATGGAGACTGATTATCCCGCCGCATTTAGCATATGGAGATCAGCAGATCAGCAAAGAGATCGGACCGAACAGCACCCTTGTTTTTGAAGTGGAACTGCTGGATATTAAGTAACGGCTAAAAAAAAATAGATTAAAAATTTACCTGGATACAGGTAAATTTTTTTATTTGTATTCCCTTAGAATGAACTAAAATTTAAGGTAAGTGTTTAAAAGCAACAAATTTTATCTTAAATTAGCTGTTTCAGACGGTTCTTACCAACTGATCCTACCTGAAAATCTGACTGAATGAAAAAAATTTTTTATCTACTGGCTGTTTCCCTGCTGATGGCTTCCTGTGTCTCTAAAAAAAATCAGGTCATCAGACAGAATATCCTCACCCTGAAGGACAGCTACTGCAAAGCACCTTTCAAATACAATTACAGTAATAAAGTTCCGTCTTATAATTCAGACTCCATACTGAGCGCAAATAAAGAACTGAAGACTACATTTTCAGATCAGAGCATCCTCATTCTGAATGCGCTGGATAATCTGGATGAAGTTCACCAGATCATGGATCTTAAAAAAGATTCTTCCCTTGCGTCCCAGGTTAAAGTACTCCAGCTGAAGAGTAAGATCAACAGCAAAATTACCATTGCGCTTACCGAACTGGATGCTGTTGCAGCAGAATTCGACTGTGAAGGAGAAAGGGTAGCCCAGATCGGGAATTATGTGGATAACCTGAATGATTCCAGAAACAACAAACTGATTCTCTATTCAATTGTTGCGGGAGCAGCGGCATCCATTGCAGGGGGGATTGTAAAAGACGAAGGCTGGAGCAACGCCATAGACATCGGGGGAGGGGTATTGGGAGCAGGTTTCGGTCTTGCCACCCTGAATCCTAAAGGAAAGAAAGTTGAATTTATTCACCAGAGAAACCTTTTGAGAGATATCTGGAAAGAAAAACTGGAGTCCCCGAATTTTCCGCCATTCATCTGGTATATGTATACCGAGAAAAAATTCTCCAACAGGGAAGGCCGTTCTATTATCGGAAACATGAAAGAGCGCTGGCTGCATTACCAGTTTGATGATAACCGGCAGAATGCGGATAAGTCTGTGATATTCAGCGACGGAGGTTATTACCGGGCTAATGATCTCCATAACCGGGCGGCTATGCTTAACCAGATGCAGTCGGCCACCAGAACCATCAATCAGAATATCAATTATCTGCTGTTGGATTTAGATCGGTTAATCCTTTAAGAAAAATTTAACTGTAATAAAATTTGTTACATTTGAAAATTTGTCTATCTTTGCCCTGTAATTACAATGAATAATACAAGATTTGCTACGGCAATACATATTATGACCTTATTGGCGAAAAGTCCTCAGGATTGGCTTACATCCGATTGGATCGCCGGCAGCATCAATGTCAATCCGGTGATTGTCCGAAAGGAGATCAGTGTCTTGAGAGAAGCAGGTCTTATTGCCAGCAGACAGGGAAAAGACGGCGGAAGCCGGCTAGCGCGAAATGCTGAAGCCATCAGTATTTCTGAAATTTATAAAGCAGTGAAAAATACGGAAGTTTTGGGGAAGAAAAATCAGAAACCCAATCCGGCCTGCAGTGTTGGAAAAGAAATCAATGTACATCTGGATACCTTATTTGAAGAAACCGATAAGCTGGTTGCCGGTTTTCTGGGAAACAGATCTCTGAAAGAATTTTCCGAACAGTTTGAGTAAAATTTTTTACCCATAAATGTAACAAAAATTATTACAATTAATTTAAAACAGAACAATATGAAAAAAGTAGCCGTAATCGGAGCAACAGGATTTGTAGGAACACAGATCGTAAATGAACTGGCAGAAAGAGGATATGCCGTAGAAGCTTTAGTAAGAGATGCATCGAAGGTAAAAACACGGGCCAATGTAAGTGCAAAAAGTGTAGATGTAAATAATGTAAACGAACTGGCAGAAGCATTGAAAGGAAGTGATGCTGTGATCAGTGCATTCAATGCAGGGTGGACGAATCCTGATCTTTATAACGACTTTTTAACCGGATCCCGGAACATTGAAAAAGCAGTGGAAGAGTCCGGAGTGAAAAGACTGATCGTGGTAGGAGGGGCAGGAAGCCTGTATACACCGGATCACGTACAGATTGTAGATACCCCTGATTTTCCGGAAGCTTACAAACCGGGAGCCACCGCAGCAAGAGATTACCTGAACAGGATAAAGGAAAACAATACCCTCGACTGGACGTTCTTCAGCCCGGCTATTGAAATGAATCAGGCCAACACAGGAGAAAGAACAGGAAAATACCGAACTTCCCTGGAAACTCCGGTTTTTGATGAGAACGGAAGAAGCCGTCTTTCCGTAGAAGATGTGGCCGTAGCCCTTGTGGACGAGCTGGAGCAGAACAATCATATCCGTGAACGTTTTACCGCAGCGTATTAACTGATCAGAAAAAAGCCAATGTTAAAAAAGAAATTATTACCTCTGATCATTTTGTTGTTTGCTGTCAATATGCTGTCAGCGGGGAATCTCAGGATCAAAGTATACAATCCGGGATCAAAAGCTATCTTTTCTGTTACTTCCACCATCATCTATGGAGATAAAGATGCCATGCTTATTGATGCTCAGTTTCAGAAGCAGTACGCCGAACAGCTGGTAAAGGAAATAAAGGCAACGGGTAAAAACCTTAAAACCGTTTTCATTTCCCACAGCGACCCGGATTTTTATTTCGGATTAGATGTGATCCGTAAAGCATTTCCCAGCGCGAAAATTATTTCTACCGCACAGACTGCTTACCTGATTTCAGCATCAAAGGATGATAAAATGGCCGTCTGGAAACCACAGCTCAAAGAAGATGCTCCCACAGAGATCATTATTCCGGAGGCGGTGAACAGCATTCCTGATCTGGAAGGAAATAAGATTGAAATAAAACAGAATCCCGAGGATCCGGCTCATAGCTTTTTATGGATTCCCTCTTTAAAAACAGTTGCAGGAGGCATCTCAGTATCCACGGGGTCCCATGTCTGGATGGTAGATACCCAGGATCTAAAGGCTGTTGACCATTGGATTTCCGTGATTGATGCTATGAAAGCCCTGAAACCAGAGCAGGTTGTACCCTCGCACTTTTCAGAAAATTCCCTGTTGCCCCAATCTCTTGATTTTATGAAAAACTATCTTGAGAATTATAAAAAAGTAGTGGCTGAGAACAAAACAGCGGAAACTATCGTCAGTTTTATGCTCAAAAAATACCCTGAACTTCCCGGAAAAGAAGAATTGGAAATGGGTGTGAAAGTTTTTCTGGGTGAAATGGCCTGGGATTTAAAATCTCCATATCCGGCCATCGGTCACAAAGTGGAGGTCAATCTCGGAACATTCAGCTTTACGCTTGATTTCAAAGACAATAAGAATATGTCTTTCACAGGAACAGACGGAAAAGTGAAAGGAGCTGCTGATACGGTACCGTATACAGCGGTGGAAGTGGCAAAGAATATTTTTATGGTGTACTGGCACGAACCGAAGCTGGGTTCCAATATTACCCATATTCAGGATTATAACAAAAATATAGTGTATACGAATATTGCAGATCCGGATGGTTCATTCAGGCACCTGAAAGGAACACTCAGGATTCTGGACTGAATAATACAGCTGCTGTCTATCCGGGCAGCAGTTTTTTTAACCTGACAGGTTTCCGGAACCTGTTAGGTTTTAATTATATTACACACAAACATTTGCAAATTTGCTTTATGCTCGCAAATCGCATAATTTCATACTGCATAATTAAGGCGTAATGATTTTCTCTCCGATAAAATTTAGCTCCATATCATTTTACCAATCATGCAACAACAGATAAAGCAGATTTTAAGATTGAAACCTATTTTTCCAGTACCTTAAAACATTTAAAAATGAAAATATTAGCGCCTTATCATACCAACAAACACCCTGAGTATAAAATAAAAAACAGCTGCCTGAAAAGACAGCCGCCGGTTGTTATAAATTCATAAACAATTTCGGATTGACCGGTGTATTGTTCTTGTGTACTTCATAATGAAGATGCGGGCCGGTAGAACGTCCTGAATTTCCGGATTTGGCGATAACCTGTCCTACTTTCACTTTGTCATTAACCTTTGAAACAAGCTGTGATAAGTGGCCGTAAAGGGTAGCCAGCCCATTCCCGTGAGAAACGATCACGCAGTTTCCGTAACCGCCTTTCTGACCGGAAAAAATTACAGTTCCTGCAGCAGCGGCTCTTACATCCGAGCCATAGGCAACAGCAATATCAAGTCCTTTGTGAAACTGCATCTGATCTGCTTCTGCCGGAGGGTTATTTTTTTCCATCGTAACTTTGGAATTGGTATTTCCTGCAACAGATTTTGCTGAAGCAGCAGCAGGTGCCGGAGTGGGGGCGGCCGGAGCAACCTTCGGAGTAACCATTACCTTAATTTCCCTTTTGTTTCCATAGCTGTCTGTAACTTCCACGATTTTTTCAACCGGTACAGGTTTTACTTCAGGCTTTGGAGCAGCAGCTACCGGTTTAGGTTCTGCTGAAGCAGTTGGCTTTACAGAGGCAAATACAGTTTTGAAAGGAATAGGATTTTTTCTGACTCCGAAATTGGATGAGATATAGCCGTCAGTAGGCATTCCCAGTGGAACCTGCATCAGCTTGTTCTGCAGGTCCATCAGATACTGGCTGTATCGGTTGGATTGTTTTGCCAGATATACAGAATTCGAAATACTGTCTTTGCTCAGGGTCATCAGTTTTTCACTCGAAATATCTTTGGATTTAAGAAATGAATTAAGCTGTGCCACAGTCTGATCTACTAAAGTAAGATCTGTTTTCATTTTTAAGTAATCTACACTGTCTTTTTCAGTGTTTATTTTTACAAGGTTGATCTCGTAGGTTTTGTCATCTTTTTGAGAAAACAGCCTTGCAATCACAACACCTTGTGCAAAAACTACCAGTAAAAGTCCTCCAAGAAGAATATTTACGTTCTTTTTGCTGCTTAGAAATTTCTTCATATTTCTCTCTTAGTATATTATAAAACGGTTTTAAGCGTGCAAATTTAATTAAAAATAAGTTTTGAGGGATATTCTTAAATTAAAAATATATTTTTCTGTATTTAACGTTTAATTAAGCATTTAATTGTGTGGGAATGTTAATTTTTTCAGAATATGGGTTTTATCATCCTTTCAAAAGCCCTGTTACATCTTGTTTTAATATATTTGCAGTTCACATTCCAATTATGGCTAAAAAGAAAATAATTTCAGAATCTTCAAATCCAAAAAAGAATAATAAAGAGATTTCTGTAGGGGTGGTAGGAAGTGGAAGTTTTGCCACTGCCATCGTGAAAATGCTTGTTGAAAACTGTAAAGTAGTGCACTGGTGTGTAAGAAGTGAGTTTGTGAAAGGAGCTATTGAGCTTCGCGGACATAATCCAACCTATCTTACCGCTGCCCATTTTAATCTGAAGAGCTTAAAGCTGACAACGGATATCAATGAACTGGTTTCTGCCTGTGATGTGGTCGTTCTGGCTACACCATCCATTTATCTGTCTGATACATTGGATAAAATGAGCTGTGATTATTCAGATAAGATCTTTGTTTCAGCAATCAAAGGGATCATTCCTAAAGTAAATGATGTGGTCGCGCATTACCTGCGTGATGAATTTAAAATCGGATTCAGAAACCAGGCGGTGATTGCAGGCCCGTGCCATGCAGAGGAAGTAGCGATGGAAAGACTTTCCTACCTTACTATTGCAGCGGTGGAAGACGAAACATCTGAAAAACTGGATGGAATTTTCAGTTCAGATTTTATTAAAGTACACTCCAGTAAAGATATTTTAGGAAATGAATACAGTGCGATTCTTAAAAATATTTTTGCGATTGGAGCAGGAATAGCAAGCGGACTGGGATACGGGGATAACTTTACAGCCGTTTTTGTTTCCAATGCAATCCGTGAGATGGAGACTTTCCTTGAAGCAGTATACGAAGCACCGAGAGATGTAAATGAAAGTGCCTATCTCGGAGATCTGCTGGTAACCGCCTATTCTCTTTTCTCAAGAAACCGTAATCTCGGAAATCTTATCGGAAAAGGATATACCGTGAAATCTGCCATCCAGTCTATGAATATGGTGGCGGAAGGATATTATGCAGCAGACTCTATCTATAAAACAGCAAAGCAGAAAAATCTTAAACTGCCCATTATCGATACCGTATATGCTATTCTTTACGAAGGTAAAAATGCAGAAAAACAGTTTAAAAAATTAACGGCAAAATTAAATTAAAAAAAACAAGGCTTTATCCTTTAAAGCCCTGTTTTGATGATATAAAACTTAAACCTCCCGGGGTTTAAGTTTTTTTATTCGCTCATTTTTGTAATAACCAGTACAAATGAAGACCTTGCATTAAGATTGCTGCTGGTAAATCCGTTCCCGGTATCAAACTCAAACTTTTGCTTAAACGTAAGAGGGGCTGCTATGGTCAGAAAATAGGAGCCCTGAAAAAAAGTAAAGGAACTGGATAATTCACACATCCTGTTTTGTTCCGTAATGGCAGCGGTTCCCGCAGAGTTCGTCAGATAAGAACGTGTACAGGTAAAATTCTGGGACAGATACTGTGTATTGGCAGGCCCTGAGTTATTATTGGCGTTGCTGGTATCTACGGAATACCGGATGATATATGTTCCGGCTGGCAGCGTGATAGAAGACGTATCGGAGCCTAATGAAGCCCCGGTAATTTTATTGGAGGCCACTGTAAAACCACTAAGGGTATGATTGCTGCTGTTGGCCGGAATCAGGGTACCGGAGCCTATCGTCAGGGACATACTCTGTGGCTCTGATCCTGAAAGAATAGCCCGCTGCCACTGATTTCTGATCCATACATAATAACCTTTTGGATGCACAGATACTCCTCCTTTGTTGTAGATCATCAATCCGTCCGCAGGATTGGAGACCGGGCTGGAAGTACTGTTCAGGGTGATAAGATCATACTGTGGAAAAAGAACGCCTTTATTGGATGAATTAATATCCAGTACACTGCCGGAGCCGGGAGTATTGGTGTTAATGCCAACCTGCGCCCTTCCTGTTGCGCTGAAAAATACAGCCATACAGATCGTATAAATAAGTTTTTTCATTTTTCTGGTCGTTTATTGGTTAAGTGCAGACCGCTGAATATCAATCTTCGCATTAGTAATGATGATCTCGCCGTTGTTGGGAGTAGTACCCCCGGATCCCATCTGGTAAGTACCTCCTGCATCATGTGCTATGGAAGGCATCAGGCTGATAGGCCCCGTTGAGGTGGTTACAAAAGAAAAGCTCAGATTAAGCGTATGCGTTTTGTTGCTGGCAATGGACTGGGCGTTGATGCTTATCGTTTTGCCGTACTGTGTGTTCGTTGCAGGATCCCAGAGCCTTACAAGATACTGGTGCAGGTGTACCGGTGTGTTGCCGATACCGGCAGAACTGCTTTCCAGAGTTGTTTTGATGTTCAGGCATACATTCACCAGATAGCCGCTGTTGCCGGGAAGAGTAATAGCCCCGGTAGCAGTGTTGTATGAAGCTCCGATATCATTGGATACGACTGTAAACGATGCATCAGAGAAATCTTTATAAGTACCGTTGTTAAGATTTCCCAATACAGCATAATCCGTGTTTCTCTGAAGCATCATATAGCTTACCAGATTATAGGTGTCCGCAATCTGGCTCCAGCGGTTGTTTTTCCATAAATATAGCCCGGGACTGATGGAATTCCCTTTATTGTATACCAGAAGCCCTTCAGCAGGATTATTGACCGGGGTAGTGTTATTTAAAATATCCACAATGTCCACTCTTGGAAGAAGTACTCCTTTATTGGTAGATTCGGATACTTCCAGAACAGCAGAAGTATTGACGCTTGTTTTACCAATAGCAACCTGCGCACAGAAAGTGTGAGCTATCCATAAAAATAGCATGATATAATTCCTTTTCATGTTTAAAGTGTTTAAATTTTAGATATTTTGATGTAAGATCCGGTTGGGATTACATTAACAAGGTCATAAAATGTACTGTTCTGCATTCTTCCGAATCTCAGTCTCAAACCTCCGATGATATTGGCATTCGCGTTAGCCGGAATACTGTAATAGTAGGACCACGAAGCAAGATGATTTGTGTTGGTTTTGGAAACAATCGGAATTTCCTTCCGGGTATTGACCCCTGCAGTAAAGGTGTTGGTTGCATTATTATAGGTATCCCCATAGAAGTCTATAAAATACCCCATCAGGTAATAGGAGCTTCCCGACAGAGGAGCGGTTCCGCCCTGCCCGGAAGGGCTTTCCGGTGGAGAATTAAGATTCAGGTTAACCTCTACCAGATAATTTCCTTGCGGAAGAACCAAAGAATAGCCACCTGACAAGGTATTCTGTACTACCTTGAAACCATTGATATTGGAAACCCCCGAAATAGCAGGAGGATTTACTATTAGCAGGGTATTGGCACCGGCAACAGCATTATCCAGGGCAGATAAGGATCCTGTAAAATCCAGATAAGCTACCTTAGGAGTATCTTCGGCATCGATGGTACTCTGCCACCGGTTTAAGGTACTGTTAAAGATATGCAGTGCCTTATTGTTGCTGTTGGTTCCTCCGTTAAAAGCAATAAGTCCGTTTACGGGGCCATTTACAGGAGTTGTGGTACTGGCAAGATTGGCAAGGTTAAGATTGGGAAGAAGAAGCCCTTTGTTTCCTCCGGATACTGTAACCGATGGAGCGGAAGTATAGCCGCTACCGCCATTATTAAGAGTAATTCCTGTCACGGAACCGTTCGAAATGACGGCTGTTGCACGGGCCTTATTTCCGCCGTTTACAATCGTTCCGCCTCCGTAGAAATTAATGGTTGGAGCTGTTGTATAGCCGCTTCCGCCATTTGTTACGGTAATACCTGTGACAGTTCCACCTGAAACAGTGGCCGTTGCTGTTGCCGGTATTCCGTTGAAATTTTCAATGTGCAGAATTGCACTGGGGTCCGGTGTGGACGTGTTGATTCCTACACTTCCGCTCTGGGCTAATGCCGCTGTTGCGAAAAATGTACTTACGAAATTAATAATTTTCATCTGTACTATGTTTAGAAAGAAATATTTTTAATTGAATTGTGTCTTAAGTTGTGTTTATTTTAATGCAAATTACACAAAATAAATAATATATTAATGGTTATTTCGCATTTTAAAATGTTAAATATTGTATTTTATTCAATGAAAAGTGAGATTTTTAATTTTATATTTAATGTTTTTCACGAAATATTGATAAATTGTTATTGCGTAAATATTTATTATTGAAGGATTATTTGTGGTGAACTTAAAAAAACTTATGTTTTTATAAGTTTTTTTAACGATTTAAGTCCTTCCGGTGAGAATTCTGTATCGAGAAATCAGACTGTAATTTTTATGAAAATAGAGGTTCCGATGATGAAAAAGCATGAAAAAGAGTCAGATCATTACTTCTTTCAATGAAAATCTATTGATACTTTCCATCGTATTTTTTTGCCGGAACCGAAAGAATTTTACCGGTAAAAAATAACATGTTAAAATCGTTAAACGCATTTTCAGTTATAAAACTTTTCCCGAAATTTGAAGTAAAATTTTAAATTATGTCACAATCGCTTACAAGCAGAACACCGAAACCAAAGTACGATGTTGTCCTGATAGGTGGCGGAATAATGAGCGCCACTTTAGCAACACTGCTGCACGAATTTGATCCCGAACTGGAAATCGCAATATTTGAAAGGCTGGGAAGATTTGCTAAGGAAAGTACCGCAGCCTGGAACAACGCAGGAACCGGGCATTCTGCTTTTTGTGAACTTAATTACACTCCGGAAAAACCGGATGGAACCATTGATATCAGCAAAGCAGAAAGCATTGCCGAGCAGTTTGAAATATCAAAACAGTTCTGGTCCTATCTGGTTACCAAAGGATATATTCAGGATCCTAAGGATTTTATCAATTCATGTCCCCATATGAGCCTGGTGTTTGGCGAAAAAGAAGCAGAATACCTCAGAAAACGCCATGAAAAAATGTCGGAATCTGTTCTGTTTTCCGGTATGGAGTATTCTACCGATCATGAACAGCTTAAAGAGTGGATTCCTCTTGTAATGAGCAAAAGAAACCAGTCTGAAGTAATGGCTGCCACCAAAATGGATATGGGAACTGATGTGAACTTCGGAACCCTCACCCGTAAAATGGGCAGACACCTGCTTGAAGATTCCAATGTGGAAGTCTTTCTGTATCATGAAGTGAAAGATATAGATCCGAGGGAAGACGGAAAGTGGGAGATGAAAGTAAAAGACAGAATTCATAACCACAGGCAGGAAGTCGTTGCCGATTTTGTATTCATCGGAGCGGGAGGATATGCGCTTCCGCTGCTGGACAGTTCAGATATTAAAGAAAGCGAAGGGTACGGAGGTTTTCCGGTTTCAGGACAGTGGCTGGTAAGCCATAATCAGGAACTGGTAGAAAAGCACCACGCCAAAGTCTATACACAGGCTACCGTAGATGCACCCCCAATGTCGGTTCCTCACCTTGATCTCAGAATTATTGATGGTAAAAAAGCCCTTTTATTCGGTCCATTTGCCGGATTTTCCACAAAATTCCTGAAAGAAGGAAGTTATCTTGATCTGCCGGAAAGCGTGAATACAAAAAATTTAAGATCATTATTCGGAGCCTGGTGGCATAATATTCCGCTTACGAAATACCTGATTCAGCAGGTGGCCATGACAAAATCCCAGAGAATGCAGCATTTGAGGGAATTTGTTAAAGACGCTAAAGAAGAGGACTGGGAGCTTAAAGTAGCCGGACAGCGGGTTCAGATCATTAAAAAAGATGAGCAGGAAGGCGGTAAGCTGGAATTCGGAACCGAAGTGGTTGTCAATAAAAAAGGAACGATTGCATCTCTTCTCGGAGCCTCTCCGGGAGCCTCCACCGCCGTATATGCTATGCTGAATGTGCTTGAAAAATGCTTCCCTGAAAAACTTCACGGAGAATGGAGAGAAAAGCTGCTGGAAATGGTGCCTTCTTACGGACAGAAACTGGCCGATCATCCGGAGCTTACCGTGAAGATGAGAAATTATACCAAAGAGAAATTAGAATTAGACTATTAATACAAGCAATGGGCAATGGATAATAAGTAATCTGGATACATTACCCATTACTCATTACCTATTACCCATTACTCATAAAAAAGTGGAAGAAGTTGTTGTAAAACCCATCATCGCAAAAGAGCTCCTGGAATCTCTTCAGGCAAAAACAGAAGAGGAAAAGCAGGTTATTGTACACTGCTGTTTTCCGGCTTCCCCGTTTTTGGGAAACCTGATCAGGATCTGGCATTCAACCTATCTTTTCGATAACCAGTCTGAGCATAAAAGCAGCCTCATTCATGCCGAAAATATTACCATATATCCCAACTGGACACCCGTTCCGTTTATGCAGGACTTTTGGTTTACCCTGATCTTTTCGGGGCTTCCACGCGACTGTAAGAGCTTTGACCTGAAAGAAGTAATTCCTGAAGAAGGCGGGTTTTTTGTGGAATCTATCAAAAGAAATTCACTGGATGTGTACCGGGTGAAAATTTCAGAATCTTATTAATGCTATGAAAACAAGAGAGGAAAAACTGAAACAGATCATCCGATGGGCCGAAGATAACCGGGATATCCGCGCAGTACTGCTCACCAGTTCACTGGTGAATCCTTATGCCCCCGTAGATGATTTCAGCGACCTTGATGTGGAACTTGTTTTTGAAAACAGGGAGCCTTACGAAATTCATCACGACTGGCTTTCTCTATTCGGAGTGCCGATTTCCATGATAGAAGAAGATGACAGCGTTTTTGAAGGAAAGCATGCCATGAAAATGGTACTGTACCGGGATCATGTAAAAGTTGATTTCAAGCTTTACGGGAAAAAAGATTTTCTGGCAGAAGTTCAGCAGGAATCTCTTCCAGAAGACTGGGATGTAGGATATAAAATACTGGTTGATAAAGAGGGGCTGACGAAAGGGCTAAAACCTCCAACCTATCAGTCTGTGATGATTCAAAAGCCGCAGGAAGAGGACTTTTCTAAACTGATCAATGATTTCTGGTGGGATACAACCTATGTGGCCAAATGTCTGAAGCGCGGTGATATTTTTTATGCAAAATTCATGGCCGAAAATGTCATAAGAACAGATTATCTGGTTCCCCTTATCGAATGGCATATTGCTGAATCGCAGGGCTGGACAGATATTACCACGAATAACCACGGAAGACTTTTCCGGAAATACCTTCCTGAAGATCTGTGGAAAAGAATTGAAGCTACCTTCTCTGGAAGCAGCATTGATGAAAACTGGCAGTCCTTAGCCGTTCTTATGGATCTGGTGCATGAAACCGGATCATCTTTAGCCACGAAACTTAATTTTTCCTATCCTGATAAGCTGGAAAAAGACATCAGAAAATATCTGGATGAGGTAAAATCGCTGCTTTAAATTTTAAGCAAATTCATTCTGCCTGATCAGGTTTTCCATGCAGTATTCTGCAATAGCCGTAATGGTAACGAACGGATTGACTCCAATGGTTCCGGGAATTAAAGATCCGTCCAGAATATACAGATTCTCATGCCCTTTCAGTTTTCCGTATTCATTGGTGGCTTCTCCCAAAACACAGCCGCCAAGCGGGTGATAACATATATCCGCACCGAATCCGTTCTTAAAAAGGAGATGGCTTCTTGTTCCCCCGTTGGCCCTGTTCATTTTTTTTATAAAATAATCTGCATTGGCCCTCATTTCAGCGGTATGCTGTTCATTCCAGTTCAGTACCAGTTCACCTTTGTCAGGATCATAAGTCACTTCACCTTTTCTGTCAACCCTGTTGATGAGCAGATAAAGAGCCGTAGCCACGTCCATTCCCATTGGCAATGGGGCAATTTCTGTGAAAAACGGATGCTCGGGATCGTCCCAGTTATCAATTCCGCCTACGGGGATCGTAGACTGTCTGGTTCCCGTTCCGCCGGATAAAGGTTTTACCCAGTTTCTTCCCGTCATGAAATTTCCGTTATTACCCCAGCTTTTCCCGATACGTTCATGAACAGGAAATCCGTTTACAGCCCGGGAGTGAAGCAGCAGTTTCAGAGTTCCCATAGTTCCTGCTGCAAGAATCAGCTTTTTGCAGTTGAATATTTTATCAGAGACCAATGCTCCAGATGTATCGGTTTCCTGAACTTTTAAAGTGTATGTCTGGTCATCATTCAGCCTGATATAATCTACACGGTGGAGATCAAGGATTTCCAGATTTCCTGTTGCCATCGCTTTTTTCAGATAAGTTTTATCCAGGCTGTTTTTCCCATGATTGTTGCCGTAGATCACCTCGGTGTTAAGAGCCGAACGGGGGACCTCATTTCTATATTCCTTTTCCATGTATTGAAAATCGTAGACATTGGGAACCCGGATGGTTTTGAATCCTGCTTTGTGTGCTTCCGCTTCTCCCACTCGGGTAAATTTATAATAAGGACAGTCTTTCAGGAACTGTTCGTTAATGACATTTACTTTAAGCTCTTTATGGACGAGAGGAAAATAATGATGATAAAACTTTTCCGCATCAAGGTCAGGGAAAATCTCTTTAAAGTAGCTTTCTTTCGGGGTAACTGCCATACCGCCATTCACCAGAGATCCGCCTCCCACACCTCTGCCGGCCCAGATACTGATGTTTTCAAAATCCATACGGTCCAGAGTTCCGGTAAATGGAGTGATAGAGAATATATTCATGAACGGGGCAATCGTTTTATTTTTCAGCCAAGCAGCACTTTTCCCGGGCTTCAGAAGACTGGAGTAGGGAATTCCGGCTTTTTCCCAGTTAAGTCCCATTTCCAGAAGAATCACTTTTTTTCCGGCTTCACACAGACGTAATGCAGAAACAGCACCTCCATAGCCGCTTCCTATGATGATAATGGGAGCATCAACCGTATATTTCTGAGGCTGAAGCCGGGCAGCCTGAAACAGGTTGGAATTAAGAAAATAAAACCCGGATACGGCCAGGATGCCAGTTTTAATGAATTGTTTTCTGTCCATAATCATTCCCTGTCAAAAAATATGCTGGAAAAAGAGGTTGGGGATATATTTAAAACAGATTATACTATTTTATCACAATTTTAACTTTTCATGCCACATAAAATTCATAGTTTTACTTATAATTCTGAAAATATATGAAAAAATATATCATTTTATTTCTGTTATTTCCCTTGATGGTTTTCTCACAGAGAATTGTGTCAGGAGAAGTTATGGAAGTCAAAAAATTCCAGCGTGACCTTAATAGAGAATATAAAGATCCCAAGCGGACCCCTCTGCGTGGAGATAATTTTACCAATTTTAAAGGACATCCTTTTTTTCCGTTCAATCTTAAATACAGGATTACGGCAACACTGGTTAAAACTAAAGATGCAGAACCTTTTGAACTTCCAACTTCTTCAGGAAAAACAAAAAAGTACAGGGAATACGGTAAAGTAAACTTTATGCTGGATGAGAAACCGTATACCCTTACCCTGTATCAGAGTCTGGATCTTATGAAGCAGGATAAATATAAAGATTATCTTTTCCTTCCATTCCGGGATGAAACCAATGGCAGAGAAACCTACGGAGGAGGGAAGTATATGGACCTGAAAATACCGGAAGGAGATACCATTCTGCTTGATTTTAACCAGTCTTATCATCCTTTCTGTGCATATAACGCGTATGACTACAATTGTCCGGTCGTTCCGGAAGAAAATAAGCTTCCCGTGGAAATAAAGGCAGGAGTGATGTACAAAGATATTTATCATCATTGATTATGGTAGCGTTACGATTCTTTAAGCAGGAAGATCTTTCTGAAGTGAACTATGCTCTGGATGAAGACCAGTTACGTTTTACCTCCACAGCAGAACAGGCACTTCAGAGAATAAAAGAAAGGGATGATAATGATTCTTTTCCGGTGATCATTATGGAGGATGATGTGCCGGCAGGGTTTTTTGTCCTTGATTTTGGTGAAGATAAACTGGATCTTACGGATAACGGAGATTCCGTTTTGTTGAGGTCTTTGTCTGTAAATCCCGGAATGCAGGGCAAAGGAATAGGAAAAGAAGCGATGGCTGGAGTGGATGATTTTGTCAGGGAAAATTTTCCTCACTGTAATGAAATTGTATTGGCCGTTAACCGGAAAAATGAATTGGCTTACCATATTTACCTTAAAGCAGGATATTCTTATGACGGAAAAACAAGGATGGGAATAAGCGGACCTCAATATCTGATGTATAAAAAACTTTAAGAAAATTTTAAATTCAAAAGCTTCCGTTCTGTTGATTTCTTCCCTAACTTTGGATAACATCAAATACAGAATATGGAAATATCACTTCATAATCAGGTCGCTGTGGTTACAGGAGCATCCAGCGGAATCGGTTCAGGAATCGCAAAATCTCTGGCAGCAGCAGGAGCTTCAGTGGTTATCAATCACTCCTCAGAAAGGTCTGCGGAAGAAGCAGAGGCGGTTTTGAAGGAAATTACGGAAGCAGGAGGTACAGCGATCATTTACCGGTGTGATGTCTCTAAGGAAGATCAGGTCGTCAGAATGTTTCAGGATGTGGTTTCGCAGCTGGGAACAGTAGATATCCTGGTTAATAATGCAGGAATTCAGAAGGATGCAAAATTTACAGAGATGACCCTGGATCAGTGGAATGCCGTAATAGGAGTCAATCTTACCGGGCAGTTTCTGTGTGCAAGAGAAGCGATTAAAGAATTTCTGCGCCGCGGAATAGATCCTTCACGCTCTGTGGCATGCGGAAAAATCATTCATATCAGCTCTGTTCATGAAATTATTCCCTGGGCTGGCCATGCCAATTATGCAGCAAGCAAAGGAGCCGTAAGAATGCTGATGCAGACCCTGGCTCAGGAATACGGTGCTGATAAGATCCGGGTAAACTCTATCTGCCCGGGTGCCATTCAGACCCCGATCAATACCAATGCGTGGAATACCCCTGAAGCCCTCAACTCACTGCTTACCCTTATTCCTTATAACAGGATCGGTCAGCCGCAGGATATAGGAAATTTAGCCGTGTTCCTGGCAAGCGATCAGGCAGATTATATTACAGGCACCAGCATCTTTGCAGATGGAGGAATGACTACTTTTGAGAGCTTTTCTACCGGAGGGTAGAAGGATACAGGGGGTAAAACGTTTATTTTAGCTCAGAATTGCTCCATTGCCTATTCATTATTCATAATCAACGCTTATGACGGAAAAACAAAGAATTTCAGATGTTTCCTGGAAAAAATGGGGACCTTACGTCAGCAACCGGGAATGGGGGCTTGTGCGTGAAGATTATAGTGAAAACGGTGATGCATGGAACTATACCGGCCATGATACAGCCGAAGCCAAAACGTACCGCTGGGGTGAGGAAGGGATCTGCGGAATCTGTGATGATCTGCAGCGAATGGTCTTCTCCGTAGGATTCTGGAATAAAAAAGACAGGATGATAAAAGAACGGTTCTTTGGCCTTACCAACGGCCAGGGAAACCACGGAGAAGATGTGAAGGAGTATTTTTATTACCTGGACTCCACTCCCACGCATTCTTATATGAAGATGCTGTATAAATATCCGCAGAAAGCCTTTCCCTATGAAGACCTTGTAAAGACCAATGCAGAAAGAGGTAAAAATGAACCGGAATATGAACTGATTGATACCGGAATTTTTGATTCCAATGAATATTTTGACATCTTCATTGAATATGCCAAAGAAGGTCCTGATGATATTTTGGTAAGGCTTACCGTGATCAACAGATCAGAAAAGGAAACTTCCCTTGTCGTCATACCCACAGTATGGTTCAGGAATACCTGGAATTGGGGATATGATGATTATCAGCCCAGGCTGTTTGCTGAAAAGGGCGGACGGATCAGAGCAGATCATAAAGATCTCGAAATAAAAAATATCTACGCCAGCCAGTTTTCTGAAGTCCTGTTCTGCAATAACGAAACCAATAACGAAAGACTTTACCGGTCGTCCAATACATCAGGATACTGTAAAGACGGTATCAATAATTATATAATGACCGGTGATTCCCGGTCGGTAAATCCTGAAAATACAGGAACTAAAGCCTCTTTTTTCATAGATGAGCATTTTAAAGGCAGAGAATCCAAAACATTTGAATTCAGGATTTCTGATAAGGAACTGAGTGATCCGTTCGCAGCCTGTGATGCTGTTTTTGAACAGAGGAGGAAAGAGGCCGACGATTTTTACGCCGGAATTCAGGATGGAATACCGTCAGAAGACGAAAAACTCATACAAAGACAGGCATTTGCGGGAATGCTCTGGAATAAAATGTATTATCATTATAACGTTGAAAAATGGCTGAAAGGCGATCCTGCCCAAATGTCTCCTCCCAAATCCCGTGAAAACATCCGGAATTATGACTGGAAGCACCTTAATAACGAACATATCATTTCCATGCCCGACAAATGGGAATATCCATGGTATGCCACCTGGGATCTGGCTTTTCACACCATAAGTTTTTCGCTTATTGATCCTGATTTTGCAAAATACCAGCTGAAACTTTTTCTCTTCGAATGGTACATGCATCCCAACGGACAGCTTCCGGCCTATGAATGGAACTTCAGCGATGTTAACCCTCCTGTACATGCCTGGGCCGTTTTCCGGGTATTTAAAATTGACGAATATCTGAGAGGAAAACCGGATCTTGAATTCCTGGAAAGTGCTTTTCAGAAGCTGCTGCTGAATTTTACCTGGTGGGTGAATAAGAAAGATAATAACGGGAATAATATTTTTGAAGGAGGATTTCTGGGGCTTGATAATATCGGTGTTTTCGACAGGAATTCCGTTCTTCCCAACGGAGAGCAGCTCGAGCAGTCGGACGGCACCAGCTGGATGGCCATGTTTGCCCTGAACATGATGAGAATAGCTCTGGAACTGGCCCTCTACAATAATGTGTATGAGGAAATGGCGATGAAATTTTTTGAACACTTTCTGTCCATTGCCAATTCCCTGGATAATATGGGGGAAGAAGATTTCAGTCTTTGGGACGGGGAAGATGAGTTCTTTTACGATGCCATTGCTTCCAGCGACGGAACGCACATGTATTTAAAGTTAAGAACAATAGTAGGATTGATTCCCATGTTTGCCGTTGAGGTGATAGATGATGAAATGATTGAAAATCTTCCCAATTTCAAAAAAAGAATGAAGTGGGTGCTGGACAATAAACCGGAGCTGGCTTCCCTGGTTTCGCGATGGGAAGTGAAGGGGCAGGATTCCAAACACCTTTTATCCCTGCTCAGGGGGCATCGTCTGAAAAGGTTACTGAAAAGGATGCTGAATCCGGATGAGTTTTTAAGTGAATACGGAGTAAGGGCACTCTCTAAAGAATATGAGCAGAACCCTTATACCCTTAATCTCAATGAAACGGATTATACTGTAAAATATACACCGGCCGAAAGCGACAGCGGACTTTTTGGGGGAAACAGCAACTGGCGCGGGCCCGTTTGGTTTCCGGTTAATTTCCTGATCATTGAAAGCCTGCAGCGCTTTTTCTTTTATTACAGCCCTGATTTCCTGGTTGAGTATCCTACGGGAAGCGGAAATTATTCCAACCTGGATCAGATTGCAGACTCTCTGAGCAAAAGGCTGGCTAAAATATTTTTAAAGGATGAAAATGGAAAACGTCCTGTACACGGGCAGTATGAAAGATTTCAGACAGATCCTGATTTTAAAGATTATCTTTTATTCTATGAATACTTCCACGGGGATAACGGCCGTGGAGCAGGAGCCTCTCATCAGACGGGCTGGACAGGGCTGATAGCAAAGATCCTGCAGCCGAGATTCTCCAAAAAAGAAATGGCAGAATCTGAAACGGAAATGCCGGAGGAAAAAACCAGTCAGAAAAAATAAAAAAATGCGGGTCCGGGATCATAATTTCTGCTTTAGACAGGCTTGAAGCCGCGAGGTGGAAGAAGAGAGTTACGAAACTCATCATTGATAAATGACATTCTGTTTTTACCTTTTTTTAAATCATTTGATTTCAAAGTAGGCATCAATACCTATATCTAAAAAAACTTCCGGCTTTTATTCAAAAATCTGCTGGATCACCTCAAGGGATGCCGGCATTTTAAAATCGGTTATATGATAATGATAATAGACAAGTATGCTGTCCAGAAAATCTTTTCTGAGAGCAGAATGGATTTTTGTTGAATATATATCCCCTGAAGTAAGGGCTGTTTTCCAGACTGAGGAAATTTCCTGCCCGAATAGCTGATGAGCCGCGACGGCAGAAAACGTCCCGGTTTCAGGATCTAAAAAAGAGCCGTCATTAACCAGCGGGGCTACTCCCTGAATCTTTAGAATACGGATCAGAAACAGCAGGTGACACTGATAATTTTTATTCATCAGCTCATTGAGGAATTCATCAATATTGAAAAAGATATTGGGATTTTTATTTTCGTGCCTCAAAACCTGATTCAGGAAATCTGAAATGAAAAATATAACGGTGCCGGCCTTAATATCGGTATAGACATCGTTGGTTTTCAGCAATTCAAATTTTGAAACAGACGGAATTCCGCCTCCTCTGGCAGGGGTTACAGAAAAACTGAGTTTATTCAAAGGCTGAAGCAGGGCTTTCTTTTTATTTCTTTTGGAATATATTCCTTTCAGAAAATAGGTCTGAAAGCCGTCTTCTTCTGTAAAACAATGCAGAACAGCATCGTTTTCGCCATATTTTATGAATGAAAGTAAAAATCCGTTCTGTGAATTCATTAATTAACTACGGCTATTTTGGCGGTAGCTTTATCTGAACCGTCTTCATTGGTCATCAGTACGAAATAAATTCCCGAGGCCACGCGGGTACCCTTATTGTTGTTAAGGTCCCATTCGTAATATCCTCCTCTGGCAACGGCTGAATGTACCACATTTCCGGCTGCATCGGCAATTCTGATATTGGTTTTTTCAGCAAGCCCTTTTATTGTTACCTTTCCTTTAAAGTTGGAGTATACCACAGGATTAGGATACACGACCACATTTCCGAAATTGGAGGTTACATCGGCTACATCGCCCTGATAAACAACAATTCCGTTATAGGTAACAAAATATACTTTCCCTGTTTTTTTATCTACTTTAATGTCTGTAACAGAGTTGGTAGGAAGAGGTGAGTTTTCTTTTGTAAAATGTTTGATGGTCTGCTGGCCGTCAGAGGAAAGATAGTATACACCGCCTCCATCTACGGAAACCCATTTGTGATCTCCTGCATCCACCTCCACCTGGAGGATCTGGGAATCTCTGAAAAGCTCTTCTCCAAGTCCGTTCTGTTCAATAACGATAGGGGCTACCTGCGGATCAGATCCTTTAATTTCGGTAGCGGCATTGGCCAATATCCTTAATCCGCTGTCGGTACCGATCCATGCATCTCCGGATTTATCAATAGCCACCGATATGGTTCCTTTTGAGTTACCTGCAAATCCGTTGGTGTCTCTCAGGATGTAATCTACATCATCGGAAAAGCTGCCGGCATTTTTATAATCATATACGATGAAAGTGTTGGTTCTGGGAGTAGGGATCCACAGCATGTTTTCATAAAACAGAGGTTTCTGAACCGCATCGCTGGTGATGTTGAACTTCTTTAGATTGAAGTTATCTGCAGCGGGATCGTAAACCCCTATTGAAGCAATTCCTTCATTATAGGAAACAGAAACAAAAAAGTTGTTCTGGTTATCCACTGCAAAACCAACAGGACGGTTGTAAGCAGGCAGGGTAGTTCCCAGATTATAGTATTTTACCAGATCAAAATCTTTATTGGTTGGGTTATACTTCATTCTGTAAACACCTTGTGGCCCTCCGGTTGCATAGTTTGTGAAAAATACTTCACTGTTATCCCTGGGATTAAGTACAGCATCCAGAACATTCATAAGGCTGGTATTCTGTACGAAATAGGAAGAATATATCCATTCAGAACCGGAGAAATAATAGAATCCGGGTCTTTTTGGATTGTTTACGGGGGTATTGTATCTTCCGTCTCTTGCACCGGACGATACTAAGATCTGGTCATTGTCATACAGGTTAATTTTGTATGAAAAATTAGAATATGGTCCGGACGGCTTATACATGCTGCCGCCTTCATCTTTTATTCCTGATAATATGGTTCCTCCATATATTTTTCCGTTGGTTTTTATGGCGGTATTGCACTCTTCTCCTACACTTACTGTTCCCTGGTTTATTCCGTTGGTACCGAATGTGTAGATTCTGGCAACATCTGTTACCACAATATTGTCTGAAGATACTACGATGTCGCGGATATTTCCGAAACTTGCGGGAAGTGGAGTGGAAACTCCGTTATTATACAGGAATGCAGAGGTTGCAGATGAAAATACCAGGGATGTTTCGGCATCAATATGCTTAAATGATCCGGGGATTTCTGTCACCCAGGTGGAATATACCGGAAAAGTGGTATTCATCTCATGGGTCTTCAGTCCGTTGTCGGTAGCAGAATATACTTTATTGCCGAAAATAACGGCTTCGTTGCTGGCTTCGTATAGACCTCCTCCTGTCATAAAGAAGGTTGAATCCCCAAATTCTTTCCTGTTCAGGTTGAATATAGAAATTCCGTAGCCTACGGAAATTACAGCCTGATCTCCTGTGATAGAGATATGGTTGATTTTTTTGCTTCCGTTATATCCGGTGGCAATAGGAATATCAACGATATATTTAATTTCCTGTGGAGTAATGACATCCAGGGAGCCGTTACTATACCCTATAATTCCGGTTTTAGTCTGCGGGTTATAGTCAAAGGCAGTGATTCCTGTATTATGCAGGCCGTTGGCTTTAGATAACTTTGTAATCTCTCCTGTTGAGATTGTATAATAGAATATCCCGTTTTCCGTAGCGGCAATTATTTTTCCATTGTCTTCTTTCATTGCCAAGACATTGTTGTAGGAAAAAATATCCGTCCATTTTTTTGAGGTAATGACCTGCGCGTTTGCCAACTGCAGGGATGCTAAAATACCAAGAGAAATTATAGAAAGTTTTTTCATATTATGCGGTTATGCTGCTGTCAATCACCTGGTTGTTCCAGGAAATATGCTGTATGTTTTTATTAATGTCAAAGTGGAAATCAATTCTTCCTAAAAGCAGGCCTGCCCATCCAACCTGGTTTACCAGAACGTTTTTTCCCTGTCTGTTGGTATACGTCTGGGGTTCCGGAAGGAAAGTATGGGTATGACCTCCCAGAATGATGTCAATATTTTCTGTTTTGGCGGCCAGGATCTTATCACTTATTTTACCGGGTTCATCCTTATAATCATAGCCGATATGTGAAAGGCAGATCACCAGATCACATTTCTGCTCATTTTTCAGGAAGTTTGAATAATGCTGCGCTACTTCTACGGGATCCGAATATACGGTTTCTCCATATTGTTTTTTACCGACAAGCCCGTCCAGTTGGATTCCGACCCCGAAAATTCCGACTTTGATTCCGTTTTTATTGAAGATTTTATACGGTGAGGTTTTTCCGTCCAGAACCGTATTCCTGAAATCATAATTGGAACAGATGAAAGGGAATTTAGCGTTGGGAAGTACCTTTAAAAAACCATCCAGACCATTGTCAAAGTCATGGTTTCCCATAGTGGAAGCATCATACTTCATCATGGACATCAGTTTGAACTCCAGTTCACCACCGAAGAAATTAAAATAAGGGGTTCCCTGGAAAATGTCCCCCGAATCCAGAAGAAGCACATTGCTTTCCTGGCTTCTGATCTGCTGAATCAGGCTTGCCCTTCTGGCAAATCCGCCCTGATTGGGATTTTTCGTATAACCGGCATCAAAGGGTTCTATCCTGCTGTGCTGGTCGTTGGTATGAAGAATGGTAAGTTTATTCGCGGATTTTAAAGGATTGAATTTTAATTCTTCCGCCATCATCATATTGGGAGCTAAAGCCATTGCTAAAGATCCGCCTCCTATTGCTTTTAAAAATTTTTTTCTATCCATTATTTCTTACCGGTAAAATTTAAACGAACATCTGTATTGGGAATTACTTCCGGAGTTTTTTTGAAATATTCAATAAACAGATCTCTCAGTTTGATTCCCGTAGGAATCGCTTCTCCTTTTGAGAAAAATTTCATATTGTCGCCGCCTAACGCCAGATAATCCGAAGTTGCAATATAATATTCCTGGGACGGATTTACAGGCTTTCCGTTGATTAAAGTTTTGGTAAGCTGCCCGTTACCGGTTTCAATGTACAGGTGGGAAACAGGGTTGTTTACCTGTGTTTTTGCGTAATAATCGTAAAGTCCTTGAAGGTCTGTTCCTTTCAGTTTCACAATGATGACTTCATTTTCGAAAGGCATTACCTCAAATACGCTTTTCAGGAGAATATCTCCTTTTCCGATGGTTGTTCTGATTCCTCCGATGTTGATGAGCGCAGCATCTACATTTTTTTTCAGATGGGTTTGGGCCCATGCATCAGCTCCCTCGAATGTATAGTCAGCCAAAAGATTACCCAGATTGCTGTTATCGCCCTGTTTGGTAAGATCTACGCTGGTATGGGAGATCTTCTGGTTCATTTCTTTATCCAGTTTCTCTTTATAGGGTTCAATAACTTTTACAAATGCCTCATCATTTTTTAGCTCATTATTAATAGAAATGTTTTTCCGGGGCTGAACACTGGCCAGCTGCAGCGTGGAGGCTGTCTTGCAGGCAGTCAGTGAGACCAGAGCAATTCCTAGTAACAAGAATTTATTTTTCATAATATCTTTTAGTATATGCAAATATAATTATATGTATAATAAAACATTATTATTTATTACAAATTCTTACGGTAAATTATTAAATTTGACAAAAATAATTCGAACAGATGAGCATTTTAAAAGGAATAGGTGTTGCATTGGTAACACCCTTTAATGAAGATTTATCCGTTGACTTCGATAGTTTAACAAAACTTGTTGAATATAATATCGGGAACGGAACCAATTATTTGGTAGTACTGGGAACGACAGCTGAGGCTGCAACGCTTTCTGATGAAGAAAAGAAACAGGTAACCGAACATATCATTAAGGTAAATAATAAACGTCTTCCCCTGGTTCTGGGAATCGGCGGGAACAATACTCTGGAAGTCAAGAAACAGATTGAAGAAGCGGATCTTTCTGAATTTGATGCAGTGCTTTCAGTGTCTCCATATTATAACAAACCAAATCAGGAAGGGCTTTACCAGCATTATAAGATGTTGGCTTCCACAGGAAAGAATATCGTTATTTATAACGTTCCGTCCAGAACGGGGCAGAATATTGAAGCAGACACTACAATCCGTCTCGCAAAAGAATTTCCGAATCTTTTCATGATCAAGGAAGCAGCACCGAATATTCTTCAGTATTTTGATATTCTGAGAAAGAAGCCTGAAGGATTCTCTCTGGTTTCAGGGGATGATGAGTATACACTTCCTGTAACACTGGCCGGAGGAAACGGAGTGATCTCTGTGATCGGGCAGGCCTATCCAAAGGAATTTTCAACAATGGTTCAGCTGGCTTTTGAAGGAAAAGTGAAAGAAGCCTACGAGATCCATAATAAACTGGTAGAAATTACCCGTCTTATTTTTGCAGAAGGAAACCCTTGCGGAATTAAAGTGGTACTGGCAGAAAAAGGTATTGTTAAAAATTATCTGAGACTACCTTTAGTTCCTGCTTCAGAAGGACTTTATGCAAAGATCAAAGCTGAAATGGCCAATATTTAAGGAAATCCATGAATTGATAATTTTGCTGTTAAACTGCAAGATAAAATTCACAATTACAACATAATAACAGAGTGAAAAGTTCCGGCTTTTCACTTTTTTTAATCATAAAAAGTATGAAATTAACAGAAGCAACAGAAAAAGACATCCCGCTGATCCGGAATCTCGCCAGAAGATCCTGGGAAAATGCTTATGCAGAAATCCTTTCCAATGAACAAATGGAATATATGCTTTCAGAAATGTATTCTGAAACCGAACTGACAAAACATTTTCAGGATGAAAATTATCACTATTACCTGATCATGGATGAAAATACAGGTTCTTATGAAGGATTTATCGGTTATGAGCATCATTATGATGATCATACTACAAAACTTCACCGCATTTATCTGGTGCCGGAAAGTAAGGGTAAAGGTTTCGGGAAAGAAGCGCTTCGGTTCCTGAGCCGGAAAGTTTCTGAGAATGGGGATAAAAAAATCATTCTGAACGTTAATAAGAATAATGAAGCCAGACGCTTCTATGAGTCCCAGGGATACCGTGTTTACGGCGAAGGTGTATTTGATATAGGCAACGGATTTGTGATGGATGATTATATGATGGAGTTTTTAATTCACGAATAATTGACTTAAAATTGTGTAACAATATATTATAATTCTATAACAGGTGATATGGGTTTTTAAACCATCTTTGCTCCAGAACCAAATCACTTATACAATACATTCATATGCTTGGTTTTGAGCTGTAGCAGCTTTTTATCAGTATATTTTTTTCATCCTTAGTGTTTAATTCCTGTATTCAACAATGCAGGAGTTTTTTGTTTTAAATAGGAAAATGAAAAAAAACTTCGCTATTTCACTTTCAATTGAAATAAATCGCTATATTTACTACATAATTTAACACACTATATTAAGGATGAAAATGTATGTAAAATTTGATTTCAATGCACTTTGCAAGAAGATATTGGATGAGAAGCTTAAAGAGCATGGACTGAAATACCGGATGCTGAACTTTGGCGAAGTAGAGTTTTACGAACCCATTACGCAGGAACAGCACAGTCTTTTTAAGAAAAATCTTGAAGATTACGGAATTGAAATTATCGAAAGCCAGAAAACTGCTCTGGTACAGAAAATAAAAGATGCCATTGTAGAGTTGGTATTTTCTGAAGAGCCTGTTTCCGTAAAAGCCTCCATCTATATCGCCGAAAAACTGAAGCACAGCTATGGATATCTTTCCAATCTGTTTTCGGAACTGGCTTACACCTCTATTGAGAATTTCATTATTCTCCAGAAAATAGAATATGCCAAAGAACTGATCATCGGCAATAAACAGAGTCTTACGGAAATTGCCCACAAGCTTAATTATTCCAGTGTAGCACACCTCAGTACTCAATTTAAAAATACAACAGGAATAACACCTTCCCAGTTTCAGAAGCTGATTGTAAAGAGAAGAAAGGCACAGAGTATGATCATCCATTCCCAAATGCAGTATGAATAAAGAATTTCTGAACGTGATTGTCACAGATCATGACGAAGGGAACCTGGTATTCTTTAAAAGCATATTCAAAGACCTGAAAATTGAAGTAAAAGTTCAGTGTTTCTCCCATACATATGCACTGATGGATTATCTGAACCGTGAAGAGGCAATTGTTCCTGAGATTCTGTTTCTCAATTATCATATGCCGGATAAAAGCTGTATAAGCTGTATCAGAGAAATAAAGGAAGATTTGAGATTCAGCAGTATGGTGAATGCGGTATATGCAGATGTCATTACAGAACCCGAAACTGATGAATTATTTGTTCAGGGCGCTAATATTTTTATCAGACAACCTGACACCTATGAAAATCTTAAAAAGGTTCTTACAGAAGTGATTGTTGTTAATTGGCAATACCATACCTCAGGACTGAATAAGGAAAATTTTATTATGAAAATATGATGCATATTGATTTTTTTGAAATGTTTTTTTTGTTAAAATGAAAAGTATTTAATACATACTATTCACAGAAAAGTGAAAATTTTATAACTAATAATTAAAATAATATAAGAGTAAATTCAGCCAATATCAGCAATTTTGTAAATGTAAATAAGCCGGCAAAAATCAGCGATATCATAAAGCAGTGAATGGCAGAAGATCGGTTATCGATCAGAAGCAAAACTATAAATCACGATGTTAGTTAACAAAATGAATTATAATTATTTCCAATTAGAAAGCATAGAAGATCTTTAAACAAAACGGTACAATCATGAAAACTTGAGCTGGCTGGAGGGTATTAATATTCGTTTCATTCCCAAACCTTCAGCTTAGACACAGTTAGTTTTTATAATAAGCAAGTTGGAAAAATAATTCATTTTGTTTTTTTATAATTTATTTTAATAGTTAGGACATAAGCATTCAAATAATATATAAATATTTTCACACCACATCACAAAATATTAAAGTCCTGCTATTAAAATAAATTTTTTAAGACGCCAAAAGTAATTTCTTCTAAATAACAGTTTTATAAGGGGGCCGCGGAAAGATTCTTTTCGCGGTTTTTTTATGAAATCTTACTCCACTTATTCTTTCCTTTATAGTATTTCAGATAGTAATTTCTGATGACCAGATTCTCCGGTCCGTTCAGGTGAGGATCTGCTTCCAGAATTCTGTCAACCGTATTTTTTGTTGTTTTAATGATCGCTGCATCACTCACAAGATCCAGTTTCTTGAAATCTACAACCCCGCTTTGCTGGGTACCTAGAATATCTCCGGGACCTCTCAGCTGCATATCCACCTCCGAAATTTTGAATCCGTCGTTGGTTTCCGTCATGGTTTTAATGCGGGTTCTGCTTTCCTTAGACATTTTATCGGAAGTCATCAGAATACAGTAGCTCTGTTCGGCACCTCTTCCTACACGTCCCCGCAGCTGGTGGAGCTGGGAAAGCCCGAACCTTTCGGAACTTTCTATAACCATTACCGAGGCATTGGGAACATTTACCCCCACCTCAATCACAGTGGTGGCCACCATAATTTCTGCTTTTCCGGAAGCGAAATAATTCATGGCAGCATCTTTTTCATCAGGTTTCATTTTCCCGTGAAGCATGGTAACATTATAGTCTGAGAATGCATCCATCACATGTTCAAGGCCTTCCATCAGATTTTTGTAATCCAGGGTTTCAGACTCTTCAATCAGCGGATAAACGAAATAGATCTGCCTTCCTTTCCGGATTTCTTCTCTGCAGAAGTTATACACATAGGTGCGGTCTTTTTCCTTTCTGTGAGCAGTAATAATAGGCTTTCTGCCCACAGGCATTTCATCAATGACAGAAACATCAAGATCAGAATAAAAGCTCATGGCGAGCGTTCTCGGAATAGGGGTGGCCGTCATCACAAGAATATGGGGCGGAATTCTGTTTTTTGCCCATAATTTGGCCCGCTGTGCAACACCAAACCTGTGCTGCTCATCAATAATGGCAAGGCCGAGGTTTTTAAACCTTACTTTATCTTCCAGTATGGCATGGGTACCCACTAAAATGGAAAGAGAACCGTCCTCAAGTTCCTGATGGATGATCTTACGCTCAGAAGCTTTGGTAGAACCGGTAAGAAGCCGGACATTGATGCCGGTTTCCAGCAGAAGATCTTTAATTCCGTTGTAATGCTGCTGGGCGAGAATTTCAGTAGGAGCCATCAGGCAGCTCTGAAAACTGTTATCCATAGCGATCAGCATGGTCAGTAAGGCAACCATTGTTTTTCCGGAACCTACATCTCCCTGCAGAAGCCTGTTCATCTGGATAGGCCTTTTCATATCCATGCGGATTTCCTTCAGAACTCTTTTCTGAGCATTGGTGAGATCAAAAGGGATATGATGATTATAAAAATTATTAAAATGGTCTCCTATAATAGGAAAAGGACTGCCAATAGCCTGGGATTTGTGATGCAGCTTTTTCAGACCGTATCCGAGCTGGAAAAAGAAGGATTCTTCAAACTTCAGCCTGTGGTCTGCTTTTTCAAAATGGTCCATATCTTTCGGGAAATGGATGTTCAGAAACGTATGCTGCCGGGATAAAAATTTAAAGGCCTTTATCAGATATTCCGGAAAGTTTTCTTCGATAAGATTGGGGATTTCTTTGCAGATATTTCTCAGTATAACCTGAAAAAACCTCTGATTCAACCCTCTTTTGGTTAATTTTTCTGAACTCGGATAAATAGGTTTCAGACGGGTATCTCCCTCTTTCCTCTCTTCTGCATCAATTTCCGGGTGCGGCATAGAGAACTGCCTGTTGAATACATTGATCTTTCCGAAGATATAAACTTCCCGGTTTACAGGAATCTGTTCTTTCAGCCATTTTGAATATTGGAACCATACCAGATCCATGGTTCCGGTATCATCGCTGAATTTTGCCGAAAGTCTTTTTGTTTTCCCCGTCTGAATCTCCTGAATCTGGGTGATCTTTCCTTTAAGCTGGATTTCCTGACTGCTTTCTTCCTGAAGCTGGGATATTTTATAAATCTTACTTTTATCCAGATAACGGATAGGGTAGAAGTTCAGAAGATCATCCACCGTAGAAATACCCAACACATTCTTGATAAGTTTGGCTCTTTCAGGTCCTATACCTTTTACATATTCTATGGAAGTTTCTAAAGTCATTATTACTGAAATCCGGAGATCAGGCTCTGAACGGAAAACGAAGGTCCGAATTTCGGTAAAATAAAAAAGACTTCCAAAAAAAAATGGAAGTCTGAGTTTTTGTATAGGAAAAATAAGTATTTCTGTTTAATCTCTGATCTTTGATTTGAATTTTTTCTGATAATCTTCCCACTGCTCTCTGGTCCGGATCTTTTTAAAAAGATCTTTTGAGATCAGTTCCAGATAAGGCTCCAGTTCTTTAGCAGATAATTCTCCCTGAAGAATGGTAATCGGGCCACCGTTTTCATCCAGAAAAACAGTACTGGGAACTGCGCCTACATTCATATATTGGGTGAATTCGTGCAGCGAATTACGGCCTTTTTTATGTTCTGTATTTTCATTGGCAAACGTTCTCCCGAAAATTTCCAGGGTTTTCTTTTCTTCAGCATTGAATTTTACAGGATAAAAATTATCGTTCAGGATCTGGGCAATCACTGTATGGCCGTAGGTTTTTTTATCCATGATCTTACAAGGGCCGCACCAGTCTGCATAAAAGTCGATCAGAATTTTTTTAGGATTTTCTTTCTGGGCTTTTATCGCTTCTTCAATAGTCATCCATTTCACCTGGGCAAAGCTGAGACTTAATAAAAATAATAGGATTATGCTTAAAAATTTTTTCATATCTTGATATTTACGTAAAAATAAGCATAATATGCCTACTTTTTATTTTACATCCTGCATTAATTTCTTCACAAGCGAAGATAACAAAATTAATACCACACCGGCAGATAACGCATAGATTCCTAAAGTTTTATATCCGTCTGTATAGGCTAGCAGTTTACTCATATTGGTATTTCCTGTATTCGCTTCCGATAGGCTAGCTCCGATTTTCCCGGCAGCAAACTGCCCGAATGCACTGGCCAGGAACCATAATCCCATCATCATTCCGAACATTTTTTTAGGAGACAGTTTGGTGATAATAGACATCCCGATCGGGCCGAGACACAGCTCCCCGAAAGTAATCACCAGCCAGGTGAAAGTAAAGAGATTCAGTGAAGATTTTCCGTCTGGCCCTGCAAAGAATCTTAAGCTGTAAAATAAAAAGAATCCTGCTGCCAAGAATAAAAATCCGATTCCGAATTTATTAATGGTATTAGGTTCCAGTTTTTTCTTATTCAGACCTACCCAGGCCAAACCGATTAACGGGCTGAAAATAATAATGAAAAATGAGTTGGCACTGTTGTTAATAACATTAGGGTCCATTCCAAATCCAAGTAAGTTGTGAACCAGGTTGTCTTTGGCAAACAGGGATAAAGACCCTCCGCTCTGCTCATAAATGGAATTGAATAAAAAATACATGAAAATGAAGACAAATGCAGCAATCAGCTTTTTCTGGTAGGAGGAAGTCTGCTTCAGTGTTTCCATGATGAAATAACCAACGGCAACAACACCTATCAGATACATAAAGTAGTCTGTATAATCTGTATTCTTCACCATGATGAAGATCAGAGGCATGCTTAATAAAGCTCCTATGTATACCAATACTTCACGCAATGATCTTTTAGCCTGAGGCAGCATCTGAATCGGGGAATCTCCGATGGGACCTAAGGACTTTTTAGTCACAAAAAAAGTAATCAGCCCTAAAAGCATTACCACAGCAGCGGCAAGAAAACACCACGACCATGAGTGATATTTACCCAAATACACACACAGAGCTCCTCCTAAAAGTCCTCCGATATTGATTCCGGCATAAAAAAGCCCGTATCCTGCATCTCTCCTCGGGTCATCTTCTTTATAAAGTTCTCCTACCATAGATGAGATATTCGGTTTGAAAAATCCTGTGCCTATAATAGAGCAGGTAATTCCAAAATAGAAGAAATCATGGGGTGATACAGCAATAATCAGGTTCCCGATCATCATAATGAGTCCGCCGAATATCAGGGATTTTTTGAATCCCAGGATTTTATCGGCAAAAATACCGCCTATGAATGTAAAGGCATAAATGAAAGCCTGTATGGCACCATATTGAAGGTTAGCTTTGTCTTCCAGCAGTCCGAGCTGATCTACCATAAAAATAGTAAGGACTCCCCGCATTCCGTAAAAACAGAAACGCTCCCACATTTCTACGGTAAAAAGCGTCCAAAGCTGTTTAGGATACTTTCCTTTAAAATTCTGTATTTCTTCTAGAGTTAAGCTCATAATTGTATATGATTAAGTTTTAATTAGGGTTTTTTATTGTTATTCTGATCCAGTTCGCAACGGATTCTGTCCTGATCAATGTTTTGTTTTAATTTTTCTCGATTTTCCAATTTGCCGGTAAGTAAGCAGAAAGGTAGAATTCGCTATTCGAAAAACTTTTTCGCGCGACTGTCTGATGAGTTCCTTTACGGACAGAAATAAAGAATCTTCGGAAATTTCCATCATACGAAAATAAAAAAAACCTCTGACTTAACAGAGGTTTTTATATAATTGATTGAATTTATTATTTGATACCGTGCATTTTCTTTTCAAGCCATCTGCTGATCACGAAAAGAATAAGCGCAGCTATACCGCACATGATAACAAATACGATAAAGAAATCGAATAGGTTGGTAATTTCAAATCCTAAGAAAGAAGTTGTTTTGGCAGGACCTCCGTTTTCTCCACCACCAGGAATTAATGCTGACAGCGTACCTGCAAACTTATTGGCTGCAGCATTTGCCAGGAACCATGTTCCCATAAGCAGGGACGAAAAACGTACAGGAGATAATTTAGATACCATAGAAAGTCCGATTGGCGAAAGACAAAGCTCTCCCATCGTATGGATTACATACAGACCGATAAGCCAGAACATGGAAACTTTATCCATCATTCCCAGACCGTAAACAGCATAAGCTATTACAGCATATCCGAATGAAATAAGGGCTAAACCATAAGCCATCTTTTTAGGAGAAGACGGTTCTTTGCCACGGTTCCCCAGTCTTAGCCAGAATGAAGAGAAAAGTGGAGCAAGAAGGAGAATAGCCAAAGCATTTACAGACTGGAAGTAACTTGCAGGCATTTCCCATCCGAAAAGGTTACGGTCTGTCTGCCTGTCTGCAAATATAGTGAGTGAAGCACCTGCCTGTTCGAAGGCACCCCAGAAGAAAATAACAAAGAATGCAAGAATAAAGATCACTACAATACGGTCTCTTTCATCTTTGGTAAGACTTTTATCTGTAAGAACAATAAGCGGCATAAGGATCATTGCTCCGTAAATAAGGTATCCGATAACATCCAGTTCGCTGTTGAACATCGTTTTGAAATTCATCAGGAAGAAAATCAGACCAATTGAACCTAAAACAATAAGCAGCTGAACAAATCCGAATTTAGCTCTAGGCATACCGATAGGTTTATGATCAGCATCTACCAATACTTTATTCTTTTGGGTAATGAAGGTAACCAAACCGATAAGCATACCGATTCCGGCTGCCAGGAATCCCCATTTGAAGTCTACTTTTTCTGCTAAAGTACCACATACAAGAGGCGACATAAAGGCCCCCAGGTTGATACCCATATAAAAAATAGTAAATGCGGAATCTACTCTACGGTCCCCCTGTGGATAAAGCTGCCCCACCATAGTGGAAATATTCGGTTTGAAGAAACCGTTTCCAATGATCAGCATTGTAAGACCCAGCCACATCAGGGTAATAGCACTGCTTCCCGTAGTGGAAGCACTGAAGAACAGGATAAACTGCCCGATGGCCATCAGTAATCCTCCAATTTCTATACTTCTTCTGTTACCTAAAAAACGGTCTGCCAGATATCCTCCTAAAAGGGGAGTAAGATAAACCAGTCCCGTATAACTTCCATAAATTTCTGATGCATTGGCATCATCCATAAGGAGCATTTTTGTCATGTAAAGTACAAAAATAGCACGCATTCCATAGTAAGAAAAACGTTCCCACATTTCTGTTAAAAACAGAAGATAGAGACCCTTAGGATGTCCTTTCTGCTGAGCTGTATCCATATTTCTTGTTAAATTTTTGTTAAGACTGACAAATATAGTTTATTTTGAGTTTTTGGCAAGGTTTTAATTTTATATTTAAATAAAAAAGCTGCGGAACCAGTCCGCAGCTTGCTATTCTTTATACAAATTGAAGGATTAATGTCCTTTTTCCTTCATGATCTTATTTAATCTTTTTAACATAGAAAGTCCTAAAAGAGTCGCAAATATTAACAACGCGAAATTCACAAGGAAATAATTCATTTTATTGTCATAGCTGTACCATGTACTGGCCAGGATTCCTGAAAGTTTGTTTCCTACCGAGTTGGCAAGGAAGAAACCTCCCATCATAAGTGCCGTGATTCTCGCAGGAGAAAGTTTGGAAACAAAGGAAAGCCCCATTGGTGAAAGGCATAATTCCCCGATTGTGATCACTCCGTATCCTGCTACCAGCCATAATGGCGAAACTTTTACGGCTCCGTTATCACCGGCCATTACGGCAAGTACCATTACCAGGCATGATAAACCGGAAATAAATAATCCCAGTACAATCTTGGTGGGCGTTAAAGGTTCTTTCCCTTTTCTTCTCAGTAAAGCCCAGAATCCTACCACAACAGGAGTCAGAGCGATTACCCAGAACGGATTGATCGACTGGAATAATTCTGTATTATAGAGGTAGACTTTACTTTCTGGATTTTTTTCCAAAGCAGCACGCTGCTCAGGCGAAATATTTTTAAAGTAAACATCTTTCCCCATTTCTTTTTTTGTATCTCCATTGTCATCTTTCTGGGAACGGAACTGGTTGTCGTAAACAGGAACTTCCTTGTCTTCAAAGCTTTTTCCTTCAACCATATAGATCCCTTCCAAAGGTTTTTCCAGAGAAGCAGGAACACTTCTGTCCGTATAATAATTGGCCCATCTCGTTAAGGCTGTACCATTCTGCTTGAAAACTGCCCAGAAGAACATACTGATCATAAATACTGAAAGCAATGCTCCGATGGAAGGCTTTTCTTCAGGTTTGGCTTTAAAATAAAGAGAGGCATAAAAGTAAATAACAGGAATACAGGCAAGAATGAATGCATCCGTACTGTCGCTTCCGAAAATATTTCCGGGAATAAACCATCCTGCAATTCCGAAAACAATAGCGGGTACAAAAACTTTAACCAGTATCTCAGAAAGTTTGGTATCCCCTTCCTGTACAGGTTTCATCTGCGCTGCATGGATATAATGTTTTCTTCCTATACTGAAGATAACAAGGCCGACAAGCATTCCTACCCCGGCTGTGATGAAGGCCTCACCCCAACCGAATTTATTACGCATGAATGCTGCAATAATATTACAGATAAATGCCCCGATATTGATTCCCATATAGAAAATGTTATATCCGGAGTCCTTATTCGCTTTATAAGGTTCTTCAGAATACAGATTTCCCAGAAGGGTAGAAATAGTAGGCTTAAAGAAACCGTTTCCGATGATGATCAGGGCCAGAGAAGCATAAAATAAAGGAAGTTCTTTGAAAACTCCCATTCCGATGTACCCTGCCGCCATCAGGATTCCGCCCAGGTAAATAGATTTGATGTAGCCTAAAACCCTGTCAGCCAGAAAACCTCCAAGAAAAGGGGTAAGATAGGTAAGTGCGATATACGTTCCAAAAATGTCGTCAGCCGTTTTATCAGGCAGTCCGAGGCCGCCTTTCATACCGGCAGGCTCAATCACATAAAGAACAAAGATTCCGAGAATCAGATAGTACCCGAAACGCTCCCACATTTCTGTGAAAAAGAGGTAAGGCAGGCCTTTAGGATGTTTAGTCTTCATATATTCAAATTTCAAATTCCCCCAAAAATAAGTTTTTAATTTTAATTGATAAAATAAATAAATTTTCCTTAAATGATTAATAAAACAAATAGTAAAAATCCCCTTCAAAAAATGAAAGGGATGTTATGATTGTTTCTAATTTTTCGGGATAACCGGAGGAGGTACGGGAGCCGCAGTATTGTTATATCTTAGCTTTTCCGTTTTGATTTTTATTCCTCCGTTGATCAGTTCTTCCATAGCAGCTTCATGCTGATTAAAAATTTTCTCAGGGGTTGCTGCTTCTGTCACGACATAGTAGCCGTCATCGGTCACAAAATGATTCTGGATAACTTCATACCCGGTTTCAGTTTCATAAAACCTTATATAAAACATATCAGTGCCGTTTACTTTTCTGAACTCTTTCTTTCTGACGGATATTTCAGGAGATTTAAGAAAGACAGAAACAACAGTGTTTTTAGCTTTTTCAATGGTGGTTTCGGAATTGTTAACCCTGTAACTTCCGAATGAACCCTGAATTTCCTGGTTAAAGAGACTTCTCAATAGGTATTCGTTGGCTCCCTGTTCATGCTGTTCACTGGTGATGATCCACTTTTCAGGATCAAAATAGATCCCGCCATAAACTATTTTACTTTTCACCAATGAGGAGGCAGTGCTTTTCTTTTCAAAATTTTCCCTGCTCACAGGGATCTTTTCAAAATGAGCTTCTGTTTTTGGGTCAGCATATTTCCACGAATGATCCTTCAAAAGGAGAACGTGAACCTGATGATCTATAATGGCCTCCAGTGAAGAGGCATGCGCAAAATCCGGGTAGCTGCCGGAAGGTACCCATGTCTTATCCTCACGAAGCATGGCTTCATTTCCATCTTTCATGGCTGCTCTCTGTGAAAACACAAAAGAACTCCACAGTAAACAGGTTACAGAAAACCAGTGCTTCATCACCCCGGATTATAAATTATTTAAAATAAAATCCGTCATCTTCTGATACAGCTGCGGTCTTGTCTGTCCTCCGTAGATTCCATGATTTTTATCCGGATAAGCCATAAAATCGAACTGTTTTTTGTTCTGTATTAATGCTTCCGATAATTCCATTGAATTCTGGAAATGTACGTTGTCATCGGCTGTTCCGTGAATCAGAAGGAATTTGCCTTTCAGCAGTTTCGCGTATTCAGTAGGTGAGTTTTTATCATATCCGTCAGGATTTTCCTGGGGTGTTCTCATGAATCTTTCCGTGTATACGGAATCGTAATATCTCCAGTTGGTAACCGGTGCTACGGCAATTCCGGCTTTGAAAACATCAGCACCTTTGGTCATTGCCAGACTGGTCATATATCCACCGAAACTCCATCCGAACATACCGATTCTTGTTTTATCAATATAAGACTGGTTTCCAAACCATTTGGCAGCTGTAATCTGATCTTCAATTTCGTATTTACCTAAATTCATATAGGTTACCTTCTTGAACTTAGCTCCTTTATAGCCTGTTCCACGCCCATCCACACAGGCTACGATATAGCCTTTCTGTACCAGGTGGTTGAACCATAATGCATTTCCATTATCCCAGGAATTGGCCACCTGCTGTGATCCGGGTCCTGAATACTGGAACATAAACAGAGGATATTTCTTATTCGGATCAAAATTCTTTGGTTTCATGATCCAGGCATTCATCTGGTCGCCCACAGCATTCGGAATTGTGATGAATTCCTTTTCAACAAAATTATCTGCTTTAAGTTTCTGAAGCTGGTCGTTGTTGTTCTGAAGCTCTTTGATCACTTTACCGCTTCCGTCTTTCAGCACAAAAGTGTAAGGTTTTGCAGCAGTAGAAGAGGTTTCAATGAAATAATTATAGTTTTTGCTGAAACTGGCTGAATTATTTCCTTCCGTATTAGAGATCAGCTGGGATTTTCCGTTTTCAATATTGACTTTGGAAACCACTTTATTGATACTGCCTTTCTCTGTGGTCTGTACATAAATTTCTTTGGATTTCGGATTGAATCCATAATAGTCGGTTACTTCCCAGTTTCCTTTGGTGATCTGTTTTTTCAGCTTACCGTCTTTGTCATACCAGTACAGATGGCGGTTGCCGTCTCTCTCTGATGCCCACAGGAAAGAATCATCTTCAAGAAACTCCAGGGTAGGGCTGTCCGTATCGATCCATTTCTCATCCGTTTCAGTGAATAATTTCTGAACCGCTCCGGTTTTAGTATTTACTTTAAGGATATCAGAAGCATTCTGTATTCTCTCGGAAGTGATCAGAACGATCTCATCAGGTTTTGCTGTCTGGAAAACATTCGGGATATAGTAATTCTTGAAAGAACCTAAGTTGAGCGGCATAATTTTTCCCGTATCCAGGCGGTAGAGCTGCGCAGAAACTACGGAATTTTTTTCTCCGGCTTTAGGATATTTATAACGCATCTCGTCCGGATACAGCTTTTTGCCGTAGATAGGAATATAGATCTCGGGAACCTGGCTTTCATCGGACTTTACAAAGACAATGGCATCGGAATTCTTTGTCCATTCATATTGTCTTGCATGCCCGAACTCTTCTTCATATACCCAGTCGGCAAGTCCATTGATGATTGAGTTTCTTTTACCGTCATTCGTTATTTGGGTGATTTTTCCTGAATCAAGGTCCTGATAAAACAGGTTATTATCTGCAATGAAGGCTATTTTTGTAGCATCAGGAGAAAATCTCGGTTCCTGAACAGGTTTTCCTTCGTTCAGACTGATCACTTTTCCGGTTTTCAGATCTTTTACATCAAATTTTCCTAAAAATGAATGTCTGTAAATAGGCTGGCTTCCCAATTGTAAAAGAATTTTGGATTCATCATCGGAAAATTCATAGCTTTCGAAGCCTCCGTCTACCAGATTTCCTTCTTTCTGTGACGTTTTATACGAATATTTTGCAATTCCTCCGGGTTCAATCACCAGATAATTCTCACCGTTTTTCATGGAAGTAATTCCGGCAATCCCTTTTCCGCGGTAATATCCTGAGTATATTTTATCTAAAGTAATTTCCTGAGCTGATACATTCTGGAATACAGCAGCAATTGTAAGTGTGAGTAAGAATTTTTTCATTTCTAATTTTAATGATTCCAAATTTAATAATTCTTACGTATATAACCATATAAAACAAGAAACCGGGTCTTTATATCCCGGTTTTTCAGTTATCCTTAAAGAACAGGGCCTTCTATTACCGGCGGATAATAGTTTCTTGGAGCACAGATAGGATAAAGCAGGTTGCATGGTGTTGCCGGAGCATCCCCTATAAAACCGAGTCTGTATGTACAGGTTTCGGGATCCAGACATCGTGTCATCCCCGGAAGACCTCCTCCCTGGATTTCTTTTAACTGTTCTCTGGTGATTTTCTTTGGGTTTTTCATAATGATATTTTATTTTTTTTTGATTGTACTACTAAAATAAATAAAATATCCTTATGTGGTGAATTTTATTAAAAAAATAAATTTGGCAAAAAAATTGAATATATAATTACATCAATCAATTAAAATAATAATTATGGAAACGAATGCATACAACCAGAAACTGAACCGATATGTCTTGAACGATCAGATCGTGTATACAGGTTTTTCAAGTTTTAAAGATGCTGAAGACTGTGCCCAAAAAAAGGGCGGTACCCTGGTTGAAGTAGGTTTTAAAGACGGAAATGACAATCCCCAGATTACCAATGAAGCCGGTTTGATTGAAAAACAGCTTCATTACTATGTATACGCAGGTGACGAATATAAATTTATTCACTCTTCGGATCCGGGATTCAGAAAATATGCAGATGAACTTCAGAAAATAAAAGCAAGAAATGACAAAACAAGTCCCGATGAACGATACTTTGCCAATTTTGAAATTGAAAATTCAGAAGACCCGATCATTGTGATTAAAAATGATCATTTTGAATCGGTAACTTCAAGAGAGCGCTGTAAATATCTTAAACACGCTCAAGTTTACGAACTAGGGGTATCCCTGCCAAAATCTTAAAAAAAAATATCATGAGCAAGACAAAATATTCAGAAAAAGCTCAGGACAAAGTAGGAAAGGTAATGCACGAATTTAAGGAAGGAAAACTGAAATCTTCTTCCGGAAAAAAGGTCACCAGCAGAAAACAGGCGGTAGCCATCGGTATTTCTGAGGCCAGAGAGAAAGGCCTGAAGGTGCCGAAAAAGAAAAAAGATTAATTTAAACAAAAAGGCCGTCTCACAACTTGTGAAACGGCCTTTTTTATGAAGTTTTCCTGTATCCCTATACGATGAGGGTTTTCGGTTAAGCGATGCTCAACCCACATCGTTTAGTTGTGATACATATTCTGTTTTTTTTAACCAGAGCTGATGAACTTTTGTTTCTAGCCATTCACATTATTGTAAAGTACCCGGTAATATTCATCAGCCATCCTGTCGCTGTTGAACTGGCTTTTTACATCATTCATAGCGTTATACTGGATCTTTCTCCACCGGGCCGGATGATCGTAATAGGTTGGTAGGATTTCGTTTTCGAGAATTTCATAAAGTTGATTCAGGTCGTAATTGTCCTGTTCATAAATACTCATATTCAGGTAATCTGCTTTGGGAACAACGAAGGCATTTTCTCCCGGGTTGGCAAATTCAGGAATCCATCCATCATCGGTTGACAGATTGACGGACCCGTTCATGGCAGCCGTCATTCCTGAGGTTCCGGAAGCTTCTCTCGGAACCCTCGGGTTGTTCAGCCACAAGTCTGACCCCTGTTTTAAAGATTTACTGAGAGAAAGTTCATAGCCTGTAAGAACCGCCATATTCTTATGATTTTTACTTTCCTCAACCAATGAGTTGAACGTGGAAATAGCAGTATAATCCATTGGATAAGGTTTTCCTGCCCAGATGACCTGTACCGGATATTTCGGGTTGTTCAGCAGTCTGTAAAATCTCTCTTTATCATGAAGAAGAAGATCGGCACGTTTATATCCTGCAAATCTTCTTGCCCATACGATAGTAAAGACATTCGGACTGAACAGGTTTCCGGTCTGGTCTGCCACTATTTTGAAAAGTCTGCTTTTTAAATGTTTCTTGCGGTAATCAAAAACGGTTTCATCATTTTCGTCTTTCGCATTATAAAGCGGCTTGTCTGCCCAGTATTTGAATTCCTGTGCGTTGGTAATGGAGGTAATTTCACAGATTCCGGGATATTTGCTCCACATCAATCTGGAAACCACACCGTGAAGCTGGGAAACCCCGTTGGCAATTCTTGCCATTTTCAGGGCACATAGGGAATGGTTGAAACGGTCGTCATCAGCCCCTTCAATGTTTTTCACATCTTCCATACTGAAACCGGAGAAATAAGACATATCATAGCATAATTTAAGATTATGCTTTTCATTTCCTGCCTCTTCCGGAGTATGGGTAGTGAATACCAGTTTTTCTTTTACCCTGTTCAGGTCACCATTGTATTTTTTAAGAAGATAGAAGGCTGCCGGAAGCCCGTGAGCTTCGTTCAGGTGATAAACTTCCCTTTCCGTATTCATCTCATCCAGAAGTTTTGCTCCTCCTTTTCCTAAAAGAATATACTGAGCCAGCTTTGTGGATTCATTGGCATCATAGAGTTTATGACAGATGGTTTTGGAAACATGATCGTTTTCAGGAACATCCGTAGAAAGGAAAAACATAGGTGCCGTATTGAATATTTCAGGATCCAGATACCATACTTTCACCCAAACCGGAGCGCTGTGAATTTCGATCTGGAATTTTATTCCTGTATCTTCAAGAAAGCTGTACATTTTCCTGGTCCATACCGGCTGCAGGGTCTGATCATGGTTTCTTCCCTGATCATAATACCCGAACTTCCATAGAATTCCGATTCCGATAAGGTCCTGCTTAAGATTGTATGCACTCCTCATATGAGAACCTGCCAGGAATCCCAGCCCTCCCGAATATATTTTTAAAACCTGATCAATGGCAAACTCCATTGAAAAGTAAGCGGTTTTTTTTGAATATTGTGGATTGATGCTGTAAGGTATTTTAAAATTTCTAAAATCCATAAATTACAGTTTTATATTAGAAGGGGCAAAGGTATTAATTATGAAAATAAACTTTATATTAATTATTTGATAAATTAATTTAAAAGTATCCGCCGAATAGTTTTTTTACTTATCTTTATTATATAATTTTTTGATTTTCAAAAAGTTCTGATAGTGAAAGCGGATAACGCATGTGTTTTTCATACCCATAAAACAATACACATGAAAAAAACATTTTCTGATGAAGATCTGACCAAGAATCTGAGCCTGTATTACCTGAACCGGCATTTGAAAAAAAAGCCGATAGAAAAGTATCACCGTACCATAGATGAGTCTCTCCTCCATGACCGTGAAAAATACAGAAAGAAATCTGAAATTCTGCTCCTGAATTCTTTCATGCATCATTTCCCCGAAGTAAAATTTGAAGACCTTACCTGCGAAAGTCCTGACTTTATCGCTAAACTTAACGACAAAAAAATCGGAATAGAACTGACCGAGGTGATCAACCATCTGGAAATGAAAAAAGCAGAAAGCACTTTGAACAAAATTTTCCGTCAGGCAGAAATTTTATTGGAACAGGAAGACACCACGAAATATCGTGGTGTTTATTTTTTGGAATTTCATTCCCATCTGAAGCTGGATAATCCCGAAGAACAGCAGGAAAATATCCTTAATATTTATAAAAGTATCAAAAAAAATAAAGCAGTTGGCTGTGTGAAAAGTCTGAGAAAATCTTTCCACCGGAGAAATGTATTTATCACTCACGAATACAGCATGAATCTTTTTGATGAACTCTGTTCCGAAAAAATCCTTGAACTTATTGAAAAGAAAAATGAAAAATTTCCTTATTATGATACCTCAGTTGATGAATGCTGGCTGGTGATTGTCTCTGATATGAATTCCATTGCTTCAAGATATACTTTTATTCAGGATAAAGAACATTTACAGCAGGTAAAAAGTCCTTTTCATAAAATATTTCATCTTGAAAACCTCTGTGGAAATATTACAAGTATAAAGTAATTTGCTTTTTGGAAAGGTAGTTTTTTGCTAAAGCTTTGTTTTATTTGAAATAATTCAAAATTTTATCGTTTTTGTTGTTTATAATTAAATTATGAGTATATTTGGTATTCCCTTGTATATCATATGCTTGGTGATTTATTCTAACAAAAAACTATGTATCTATGAAGAAATTTTTATTTTTTATTTTTCTTTCATTTTCACAATTCCTTTTTTCACAGGCAGACTGCGTAACTGCTCTGGCGGTTTGTGGAAATTCCAGTATTACTTACAGTCCTTCAGGGATTGGAAACGTTAATGAAAATTTAAGAGGCTGTCTGACGGAGGGAGAACATAATTCCATATGGTATAAAATTACCATTGCTACGGGCGGTACTCTGACTTTTAATCTGGTTCCGAATGATCAGGATGCAGATTATGACTGGGCTATCTACGGTCCGAATGTGAACTGTACCAATCTTGGCTCACCGATTCGCTGTAATGCAGCTACCGTTGTAGGAGTTGGAGCATCCACAGGATTGAATATGACCAGTACAATCACAAATGCGCTCGGAGGTTCAACGACCCCTTACTGCAAATATCTGGATGTTTTACCGGGGCAAACCTACTATCTGTATCTGGATAACTGGGTGAACGCCACCAATCCTACGATGGCTCCTTTCTCTTTAACATGGGGCGGAACTGCAACTCTGGCATCACCTTTTACAGATCCTGCTACCCAGCCGTTTCCGTTTACCCCTCCGGGAGTACCAGCCGCTAATCCTGCAGATCCAAGAGAAGTAGTGATCTGTTCCAATCCTGCTGTATTTGATTTTACGACCTTATCTGCGGGTATTATTAATGGAAATCCAAACTTTTCTGTAAGCTACCATACAAGCCAGAATGCTGCTTTAACGGGAACTAATCCTATTACTGCTCCTACTTCTGTAACGGTGGGTCCTACCTATTATTATAGTATAAGCTATACAGATCCCACCAATCCGAACAGTCCGCTTAATAAATGTAAGCAGGTCGGGTTATTTAAATTCAGAGATGGAAAGATTACGACCAGAGATGCTACCTTAACGCAATGTAATAACAATAATGCCGGTACTGCGGTATACGATCTGACGAGTGCGGATATCATCGGAGATCCTACTGTTACAAAGAAATATTATCACAGTCTTCCTGATCTCAATGCGGGAGTAGGGGAGATTACCAATCCAATGACATTTACCTCGGCAGAAGGAACTATTTATGTGAAAGTTACTTCACCTTTCGGATGTTCCTCCATAGCGAAGATTTTCTTAAAATTCTTTCCTGTACCTGCAGTTCAGAATGATGAAATAAGAACCTGTTCTCTGGAGACCAATCCTTCTACCGGTTCTTTTAATCTTACAGGAGCTGTTGTAACCACTCAGACCGGTGCAATCAAAAAATATTATCCTTCATTGACGGATGCGGTCAATCAAACCAATGAAATCCTTACTTCTACTGCTTATATAGCACCTACCGGGGTAGTGTACGTGAGGGTTTTCAATGCTCAGGGCTGTTATAATGTTGCTAAAATTACCCTGACTGTTATTGCTCCTGTCTATTCCAATGTTCTTCAGGACAAGATCATCTGTATGGCAGATAAAACGACGCTGGATGCCGGCCCGGGATTCAGTAATTATCTATGGAGTACAGGGGCTACTACCCAGGCTATCAGCAATGCAGGAGTGGGTACTTATTGGGTGAAACTTACTTCAGGAGGCTGTGTAGTGAAGCAGAATGTGAAAGTGTATGCTTCCGAGCAGCCGGTAATCACAGGGGTTGATATTTCAAGCAATACCATTACCGTATCTGTGATGGGAGGCACACCTCCTTATCAGTATTCAATGGATAATATCAACTGGCAGGATTCCAATATTTTCACCAATCTTTCAAGGGGTGATCATAAAGTCTATGTAAAAGACTCCTATAATTGTTCGCCAATGGAAGTAGGAGTGGTGGTACCTAATCTGGTTAATGTGATTACTCCAAACGGAGATGGTATTAATGATGTGATTGATTATTCCGCATTGGCCGGTAAAAAGAATCTGGTGTTCAGTATTTTTGACCGTTACGGGGTTAAAATTCATGAAGGAACCAAACTGAACGGATACAAATGGGATGGAAGTGTGAACGGTATCGGAAAAGTGCCGACCGGTAACTACTGGTATTCCGTAACCTGGAATGAAAACGATAAAATGAGTACGCCGGTCAAGTATTCAGGCTGGATCGTTGTGAAAAACAGGGAATAAATAGTATTAAAAATTATAAAGAGTCTCCATAATATCAGTAATATTGGAGACTCTTTTATTATTGGCTTTTTAAAGCTTTAAAAAACTAAAAACCATGAAATCGAAAACAGATGCTTAAGTCGGAAGACTGATGAGCCTGTATATTCTAAATTAAATATATGAAGAAAAGAATTTTTACAACTTTAGTGGGATTGATGATTGGAATTCCCGCATTTTCTCAAACGTGGACTTTACAGAATGCAGGGGCCGGGGGAGGTGGCCAGACCTCTATGCATGTATATGATGTAAACGGGGTATGGGCATGTGCTATCTCCGGAACAGGCGGGGTTTTTACAAAAACTTCAAATGGCGGGAGCAGCTGGACTCCGGGAGTTTTTAATATAGGAAACAACACCAGATTGTACAATATTTCAAATGTTTCGGGTGTAAATGAAACAACTGCCTGGGTTATGAGCCCTAACGGATCCACAAGCCCGACAAGTACCTCCACTCTTGGGGAAGTCTGGAAAACAACCAATGGCGGATCAAGCTGGATCAAACAGTTTACACTGCCGTCAACAGGAATTGCTGTTCATTTTTTTGATGTTAATAATGGTATGGCTATCGGATCGCGCACATCGGCTTATGATATTTACATTACTCAGAATGGCGGCGACAGCTGGTCACAGCTACCGGTTGATAATATTTCCGGTCCTATGACAGGAATATTCGGTTATCATAAGTATTATGTAATAAATGGCGTTATGTTTCTGTGTTTTTACAATATAAATAACGGAATTACAGATTATAAAATTTATAAATCCACAGATAAGGGAGTGCATTGGTCTCCACTCTCCGGCACATTTCAGGGAGGGCAGTTCCATGACTTTATAATGGCCTGGAGCGATGTAAATAAAGGCATTGTTTTTTCACAGACAGGACAGGCATCAGGTGCCCAGATCGATTTAAAAATGTATAAAACTGAGGATGGTGGGGCAACATGGTCCGTGGTTCCATTTTCTGGAATCCCTGTAACCAATAGAATTTATGATATTGCTTATGTTCCGGGTAAAAATACTTTGATTGCTACGAGTGCAGACAATATAATGAAAGGGTCCTGGATAAGTATGGATAACGGAACTACATGGACAGCTTTGGATACAGATGTTTACCACTGGAATGTAAGATGCTACGGAAACAGCTGTTATTCTGCAGGATGGACTTCAGCCGCACAGTTTGCTGCCATGTATAAAATAACATTCCGGGAACTAAGTACCCAGGAAACAGAACTTAACAGTAACGGTATTTATCCTAATCCTACCAAAGGAGAACTTTATATAAAAACAGATAAAAAAATCCGGTCATCAACTGTTCTGGATGCATCAGGCAGAGTGGTATCCACAGCTGATTCATCCAGGCTGGATATTTCTTCACTTCCTAAAGGTGTTTATATAGTGAATATAGAATTCGGAGACGGAACTACTGCTTCTGAAAAAGTAATCAAAGAATAACATCTCAGGCTTTTAGTAATAAAACTGATAGATAAAACCATTTCATAAGAGATGGTTTTTTTTGTTAAAAATGGTAGATTAGTTTTCATGAAATTATGGGTATGAAAAATTTATTTGTAAAACGTTTTGAATATTATAAATCGCTGGGCGATAAAACCTTCGGGCAGCTTTCCGAAGAACAGATCTTTTGGCAGCCTAATGCAGAAAGTAACTCAATTGCTGTCATTGTAAAGCATATAGCAGGAAATATGCTGTCGAGATGGACCAATTTTCTAACGGAAGATGGTGAAAAGCCCTGGAGAAACCGTGATGATGAGTTTGTGAACACTTTCGAAACCGGACAGGAAGTTCTGGAATACTGGGAAAAGGGCTGGCAATGTCTCTTTAAAGCTATGGATCAGATCAATGATGATAATTTATATTCGGAAATCTATATAAGAGGGGAAGCACATTCGGTTCTGGATGCTGTTATCAGACAGCTGGCCCACTATCCCTATCATATCGGGCAGATCATTTATATCGCGAAAATCGCGAAAAATGAAGACTGGAAAACACTTTCCATTGCCAGGAACAGGTCCGGGGAATTTAATGATGAAATGAAGGCGAAGTTTTATAAAAAATAACCTCATGGAAATGTATAATTTTGCCATTGATGGAAAAAAAGGTCCTGTTTCTGAAAAATGTATTGAATCAGGTATCCGCGACTTCCATACCGCGGGCAGATTTGTTGCAGAACTTACCTATAAAAGAAATCAGCATAAAAATAATATACTCTGTATTTTTGAGGATAAGGGAGGAACCTGCAGTACAAAACATGCACTACTCAGGAAACTGGCACTGGAAAACAGCGAAAACGGGGTGAAACTGATGCTTGGCCTCTTTAAAATGGATTCGGATTATGCTCCTCCGATAAAAAATACACTCCGTAAATATGGTCTCAGCTATATTCCTGAAGCACATAATTATTTGAAGATTGGAGATCAGTATTATGATTTTACAAAACCGGGATCAGACTACACCGATTTTAAAAACAACATTTTATCAGAAATTGAAATAGAATACGATCAGATTGACTCAGTAAAAATATCTGTTCATAAAGAATTCCTTCAAAACTGGCTGCAGAAAGAAAAAATAAGCTACGGTTTAGATGAAATATGGCAAATCAGGGAAAAATGTATTACAGACCTCCAAAAAACCGGAGAAGATGAATCCATACAACATTTTTCTCCCGTATGCTTCATCAACAGCCCTGAAATAAGAGAAGAATATAAACAATAGACCGAATCAATTTAGAATTCTTATTAAAATTACTATCTTTGCATCCATAAAATTCAGGAGTAATAAATGTCTACTTTTCACAGAACTGCCGCATTTCATACACTTGGCTGCAAATTAAACTTTGCGGAAACATCTACTATTGCCCGTCAGTTAACAGATGCAGGTTATGATAAAGTGAGTTTTGATGAAAGAGCAGACATCTATGTGATCAATACCTGTTCGGTAACTGAAAATGCTGACCGCGAATGTAAGCTTCATGTAAAAAGAGCAATGAAGGCCAATCCTGAAGGGCTTGTCGTGATTGTGGGATGTTATGCACAATTAAAACCTGAAGAAATTTCACAGATTGAAGGAGTAGATCTTGTTTTGGGGGCTAAAGAAAAGTTCAATATCTTAAGTTACCTTGATGATCTGGAAAAAACGGAACACGAAGGCATTGTTCATTCCTGTGAAATTGAAGAAACCGACTTTTTTATCGGAAGCTATTCTATTGGTGACCGTACCCGGGCTTTCCTGAAAGTTCAGGATGGCTGCGACTATAAATGTACATACTGTACCATTCCGTTGGCAAGAGGAATTTCCCGTTCAGATACCATCGATAATGTTCTTAAAAATGCTAAGGAAATTGCCGGAAGAGACATCAAAGAAATCGTTCTTACCGGAGTAAATATCGGGGATTACGGTAAAGGTGAATTCGGAAATAAAAGACATGAACATACTTTCCTGGATCTGATCTCAGAACTTGATAAAGTAGATGGCATCGAAAGAATCCGTATTTCCTCTATTGAACCCAATCTACTGAAAGACGAAAGCATAGAACTGGTTTCTAAAAGCAGAAGCTTTGTTCCGCATTTCCATATTCCTTTACAGTCCGGAAGTGATGATCTTCTGAAAAAGATGAAACGCCGCTACCTGACTAAACTGTACAGGGAAAGAGTCAGCAAAATCCGTGAGGTAATGCCTGACGCAGCTGTTGGAGTAGATGTTATTGTCGGTTTTCCGGGAGAAACAGAAGAAAAATTCATGGAGACCTATAACTTCCTGAATGAACTTCCGATCACCTATCTTCACGTATTCACTTATTCTGAAAGAGAGAATACGGAAGCAGCCGGTATGGACGGTGTTGTTCCTGTGGCTGAAAGAAAGAAGCGGAATAAAATGCTGAGAATACTTTCTGAAAAGAAAAAAATGGCATTTTACCAGACCCAGCTCGGAAAAACGCTTCCTGTACTTTGGGAGCACGAAAATAAAGACGGAAAAATGTTTGGCTTCACAGAAAACTATGTGAGAGTCCAGAAAGACTTTGACCAGGCATCCGTAAATCAAATTGAATTTCTGAATTTAGAAAAAATACTGTCAGATGGCACGGTTTCTGTGCAATCTTCCTACGAAAGTTTTTTAGCAAAAGCATAGTCTCTTTGCAAAATTTCCACTAAATTTAATTTTAACTTTAAATACTACATTCATGAGAGATAAGTTTTTATCTTGGGGAATTGTATTAGTAGCCGCTACATGGATTGTGGCACTACTGATCAGAGCGCATTACTGGATACCGATCCTGCTGTCCGCCATCTACGCATTGGGGGTTTACAATGCCTACCAGTCAAAACATGCTATTTTGAGGAACTTCCCGGTGCTGGGGTACTTCAGATACTTTTTTGAAAGTATTTCACCCGAAATGCAGCAGTATTTCATCGAAAGAGAAACGGACGGAAAGCCATTTCCCAGAAATCAGCGTTCTGCAGTATACCGGCGTGCCAAAAACCTGAGCGATACCGTTGCTTTTGGAACCCAGCTGGAAGTGAATCACAGAAAATATGAAGGAATCAAACATTCTATCTATGCGAAGTCGCCATCAGAAGAATTGCCGAGAGTATGGGTAGGAGGAGAGCAGTGTACACAGCCTTATCATGCTTCTTTATTCAATATTTCCGCGATGAGCTTCGGTGCATTGAGTGACAGGGCACAGATTTCTTTAAACAGAGGGGCTAAAAAAGGAAATTTTTACCACAATACAGGGGAAGGAGGAATCTCTCCCTATCATCTGGAAGGAGGAGACTTATGCTGGCAGATCGGTACCGGATATTTCGGGTGCCGTGATGAAGAAGGTAAATTCAATGCAGAATTATTTACAAAATATTCTACGCTTCCCAATGTGAAGATGATTGAAATCAAATTGTCTCAGGGAGCAAAACCGGGACACGGTGGGGTGCTTCCCGGAGTGAAAAATACACCGGAAATTGCAAAGATCCGCCACGTCACACCGGGAATGACCGTTATTTCACCGCCTTCTCATACTGCTTTTTCAGATGCTCCGGGACTGCTGAGGTTTGTACAGCACCTCAGAGAGCTTTCGGGAGGTAAGCCGGTAGGTTTCAAACTTTGTATAGGAGATACCAGAGAATTTGAAGATATCTGCGTTCAGATGAATGTTCTGAAGATCTACCCGGACTTTATTACCATTGACGGAGCTGAAGGAGGTACAGGAGCTGCACCGCCGGAATTCTCGGACGGAGTGGGAATGCCTCTGGAACCGGCCCTGATCTTCGTGAACAGAACTCTTAATAATTATAACGTAAGAAACAAATTAAGGGTGATTGCCAGCGGAAAGGTACTTACAAGTCTGGATATTTTAAGAGCTGTGGCTATGGGAGCGGATATGTGTAATAACGCAAGAGGATTCATGTTCTCGCTGGGCTGTATTCAGGCTTTAAGATGTAATTCCAACAACTGCCCGACAGGAGTTGCCACACAGGATAAAATGCTGATCAAAGGTCTTGATGTAACGGATAAAAGCGAAAGAGTATATCACTTCCATAAAAATACGCTTCACACATGTAATGAGCTGATTGCCGCTGCGGGAAGAAGTTCTTATGAAGAAGTGGATGCAACCATGTTTATGAGAGGAGACGAATTTGATCATCTGGCAGACCTCTATTTCCCGGATATTCTTGGAAATGTAAAACAGAAAGCAAGATCTTAAATAATAAAAAAACCGTAATCGAAAGATTACGGTTTTATTTTTTTTACTATGTTTTTATTCTTGTGGTCTCGCAGTTGTTTTGTACACCTGGAAATTAAAAACAAATGTTCTGTTTCTGAAAGAATATCCACTGTAATTGTAGTGGGCATCTCTGGCAAATGCTGCTCTTGAAGGTACAATAATTACCCCCTGAAGATTATAGGGTGAACCGTCCGCCTGGTCAAATGCCTTAAATTTTCTCAAAGCTTCTCCAAAACCTTCTATCATATAATAGCTTTGTTGTCCGGCAGCAGTAGTTGTAGCCCCTTTAATTAATGGATCTTCGGTTGAAATATAATAAAACTTAGGATCTACCAAAGGAATACCGCTTCCGTCAATAGGAGTGTAGTACGTCATATCGGTAACCGACCCGAAAGCAGGGCTTCCATCGGTATTCATGGCAAGATAGGTTTTCGTTCTCGTCATAAGTCTTATAATGTCTGTTTGGCCTATGGCAGTTCCGGCAGTTGGATTCACATCATCCGGCTGGGCTCCGGGCCTTTGAATATATACCGTTCCGGATGGAAGGGTTTCATGAGGCAGTTCACTCAGTTTTTTCTCATTGTCATCCGAAGGGTCCGTACTGCTGAAAGCTTTTATATTTCCCTGGGTATCCAGATAATTTTCGTCCATAAACTTCTTAATAGCCTGATCATCATAGGAATTCTGGACATTAATATCTTCCGGTTCCTTATAACCTTCTACTTCATCATCCTTTTTACATGCAGTAAAACACAAAGACCCCGCAAGGATATATAAAAATATTTTTTTCATTTCAAAAAACTTTAATTACTTTACAGATAATATAACGGCAAAAGTATAAAAAATTATGAGAATAGATAAATTTTTATGGAGTATTCGTTTTTATAAGACGAGAAGTATTGCGGCAGAGGAAATTAAAAAGAACAGGGTTTCAATAGGTACATCTGCTGTAAAGTCATCAAAAGAAGTAAAAGAAGGAGATGTGATCAGGATCAGGAAGAATCAGATTGATTATAAGATTAAAGTCATTCAGATTCCTAAAAGCAGGATTGGGGCCAAGCTGGTACCTCTTCATATACAGGATGTGACGGACAAGGAACAGTACGAACTTCTGAAGATGCGCAAAATGTCTCAGGATTATTACAGAAACAAAGGAGAGGGAAGGCCTACTAAAAAAGACAGAAGAGATATGGATGATTATGTAGGAAATGATGTGGATGCCGATTTTACAGACTGGGATGATTTCTTTGGTGAAACCGGCGATGATTCCGATAATGAAGATTAAAAATAAAAAGCTCTAGAGATAGAGCTTTTCTGTTATTTCGTCCACAATTTCTTCAGGAGTCCGGGAATCTGTAATGACGCTGAACTGCGCTTTGCTGTAAAATGTATTTCTTTCAAATAAGTGTTTGGCAATGAATTCAGGAAGATCTTCATCCGGAATATTGGCAATTAAAGGCCTTTTTTCTTTCTGTTTCGAAAGCCTTTCCGATAAGGTAGCAACGGAAGCTCTTAAAAATATACTTCTGGAATTATGATTGATGATCTCCATATTGTTATAATAAACCGGAGTTCCTCCACCCAGGCTTAAAACTACATTTTCTTCAGTAGCCAGGATCTCTTCCAAAGCCTCTCTTTCCAGCTTTCTAAAATAAATTTCTCCCTTTTTTTCGAAAATTTCAGGAATGGTTAATTTATTTCGTCTGGAAATCTCTTTATCGAGGTCAATTAATCTGAAATTTATTTTTTCGCTTAATATTTTGGAAACGTGAGATTTGCCACAACCCATGTATCCGATCAGTGAAATTATCATGAATTTTTTTTAAACAAATTTGCAAAAAAGTTTTGAGATAACGAAAAAACCCCTATCTTTGCACCACTTAAAACAAGGGACATTACTTCAATGAAAACTTGTTTAAACAGTGGCCGACTCGGTAGCTCAGCTGGTAGAGCAATACACTTTTAATGTATGGGTCCTGGGTTCGAATCCCAGCCGGGTCACAAGCAAAATAAATTACTGGATTTTTGTAATTTTATTGCCTGCGTGGTGAAATTGGTAGACACGCCATCTTGAGGGGGTGGTTTCCTAAGGATGTGCTGGTTCGAGTCCAGTCGCAGGCACTGCAAAGAAAATTTTTAATAATTAACTTGAATTGAATTCATTTTAATTGTGGCCGACTCGGTAGCTCAGCTGGTAGAGCAATACACTTTTAATGTATGGGTCCTGGGTTCGAATCCCAGCCGGGTCACAAGTTTACTGAAAAGTAAATTTTTTTCATATTAATATTTTGTGATTTGGTGTTTCAAAGGTCTCCCAGAGACCTTTGATTTTTTAAACCTCTTGCAGGTGCCAAAAAAAATATATATCTTTGCACTTCTTAAAACGAAAATATTGTAAAATATAGTCGTTCAGGTGACCGACTCGGTAGCTCAGCTGGTAGAGCAATACACTTTTAATGTATGGGTCCTGGGTTCGAATCCCAGCCGGGTCACAAGTTTACTGAAAAGTAAATTTTTTTCATATTAATATTTTGTGATTTGGTGTTTCAAAGGTCTCCCTCAGGAGGCCTTTGATTTTTTCCGGATAATTCCCACGTTTGAAAATTCTTAATGCTTTTCATAAGTAGAATGTAAATTCTGATTTTATACATCAAAATTCAGACGCTGGAGACTCAATATTTCAGGTTTAAAAAAATGCAGGCTATTGTTTATTCATACTCAGTCTTTATGGATTAATAAAAGCTGTTCATGAATTCTGAGCCTGGTCTTTAATATTGTAAAAAACTTATAGGTTTAATAATAGGGATGTTGATAAACCTATAAGGTTTAAGCCTGGTATTTCCACTTTGGGTTATACTTTTCCTAAATATTGTAAAATCTTATAGATAATAATGCGGATGCTGGTAAACAATATGATTTAAGCATGATCGTTTCTGCTCTGCATTATACTTTTTTAAAATAAAAAAAACTCTGACCACCAAGTAATGATCAGAGCTTTTTATCTGTATTTTCTTTTTTAAATTTAAATGAAATTAATCCAGATGCATATTGTCAATAAGCCGTACACCGTCTACTATCACCACGATGAATGCTCTGAAATTTCTGTCCTTATAGAAGAAATCGGTTTCTTTTAAAGTGTCTTCATCGGCTATCAGGAAGTATTCAAGCCTCATTCCCTGCTGGTGATCGAATATATCAATTACCCTTTCTTTGATTTCAGGAACAGTAACGGTACGGAACCAGCCGTTTACTTTTTTCAGTGTTTCATAAATGATTTTAGAGGCTTCTCTTCTGTCTTCATGAAGTCGCTGGTTTCTGGAGCTTAATGCCAGCCCGCTTTCTGCCCTGTAAATAGGAACACCTTTTATTTTAACGGGAAGCTGCTTTTTCTCAACCATTTTTTTAATGATGGCCAGCTGCTGAAAATCTTTTTCCCCAAAATAGGCATTGTCCGGTTTTACCTGTCTGAAAAGTTCTTCTACCACAGTTCCCACACCGTCAAAATGTCCCGGTCTGGATTTTCCTTCCATCTCATTTTCCAGTCCGTCGAAATCATAATGACTGCTTTCCGTTTTCTCCGGATAGATATCTGTGACTTCCGGGATGTATACAGCATCCACCAGCCCGGAATTTTTCAGAATTAAAATATCCCTGTTAATATCTCTGGGATATTTTTCAAGGTCTTCGGCATTGTTGAATTGGGTGGGATTTACAAAAATTGAAGAAACTACCAGGTCATTTTCTTTTCTGGCTTCCTCATATAAGGAAAGATGGCCTTTATGAAGTGCTCCCATAGTAGGGGCAAAGCCGATCCGCTTTCCCATTTCTTTCTGTCTTTCAATGAAATCCTGAAGGGTTTTCCTGTTTTTTATAACTTCCATAGCTTATTTTAATACTAATTCAAAAATACTAAAAATATCACAAAATAATATGTGTTTTTAATAATTTGAAAAAGGGAATTATCGTAAAAAAATGTTAATTAAAATAATGTTGGATGTTTTTTTGTAATTTTGCACATTAAAGCATTTTTACAAAAAATAGATAGAAGTTTATGCCGAATCAAAAAATACTGTACATTACTACAGAGATGTATCCATATCAGGAAGATACAAATATGGCTGCAGTGGTTAATAAAATGGCACTTAAGATGCACAATGAAGGCAATGATGTAAGAGTTTTTATGCCAAGATTTGGACAAATAAGTGAGAGGAAATTCCAGCTTCATGAAGTGATCCGTCTTTCAGGAATGAATATTATTATCAATGACCTGGATCAGCCTTTAATTATTAAAGTAGCATCACTTCCGGGTGAAAGACTTCAGGTCTACTTTATCGACAATGAAGAATACTTCAAAAGAAAACAGTATTATTTTGATGATGAAGGAAATCCTTTTGATGATAATGATGAAAGAGCTATTTTCTTTGCCAGAGGAGTAATTGAAACCATCAAGAAACTCAACTGGGTTCCGGATGTAATCCACCTGAACGGATGGATGTCTTCTTTTGTTCCTGTTTATCTTAAAACCTATTACGAATCAGATACTTACTTTAAAGACGCTAAGATCGTTCTTTCTTTATACAATGAGAAAGATGCCGCTCTGGATAAAAATATCGCTGAAAAACTGGCTTTCGACAATATTTCCGGGCTTAAGGCGTTAGATAATCCAACCATCAAAAGCTTTGTGATCGAAAGCATGAACTATGTAGATATGGTAGTGAAAGGAGATGAGTTTCTGGATGAAGACCTTGATAAAGGTTTCAACGAAACATCCACTTCAAAATCAGAATACGTAGACGTAGATTCAATAAATCAACTTTATTAAAAACACTTTTTTAATGACTCATACAGTTAAAAGGACTTTCGCCATACTTTCACTGGCGTTTTTCGGAAGCGCATTTCTTTATAATTGTGAACCGGATCCAGATTCACTTGGGGAACAGCTTTTTATAAAAGATGCAGTAGACGGGAATGATAAAGTATATCCCATTGTAGCCTATAATGTAGACAATAAAGATAGTATAAGCAGTGATGCATCCAGACTCCTCAGTCAGATTGTTTCAACAGGTACATCTCCGGCTACGGCTGTTTTAGGAGCTTTTTCCGAAAAACAGTTCGGAATGCAGAAAGCTTCTTTTGTTTCCCAGCTGAGATTGTCCCAATACGATTTTGACTTTGGTACGGCCCCGAAAGTAGACTCTGTTGTCCTGGTAATTAAACCGGGTAGTGAAGCTCAGTATAAAAAAGATTCTGTGGATGCTAAAGCAGCCGCAGATATCGATTTCCCTGTTGGAAGTGAAACAGTAAAGGCCTCCATAGAAAAAAAGTTCTATCCTGTTGTAAAATACGGAAGAGGTAAAATAGGAAGCACCAATGTACTGTATCATATGAGAGTGCAGGAGGTTACTACCTTCCTGGATGCCAATAATCAGGCGCTGAGAAGATCCAATGCAAGCATCAGTACAGGAGATGTATTGGGAACAACCACATTTAACGGAAACTTAAGTGCAGTCACGGTAACCAGAAAATCTGATAACAGCAGCATTTTTACAGGAGATATCGGAATGAGAATTTCCCTGGATAAAGACTATTTCCAGAGAAAGATCCTTGACAGAAACAAAAAGCCGGAACTTCAGAATGCCGCCAATTTTATCAGACACATCAATGGTTTGCGGATCTCTGTGGATGAAACCAATGGATATCTTTTCCAGTTCTCTCCGAATAATACAGAAGTTATTATGTATTACTCCAATGAGACAACAACAAACGGAACGGTTACGAGAACCCAGCAGGCCCCTTTCAAACTTACTCTGGCAGGAGCACGTCTTGGACATTATGAATATGACAGAACAGGAAGCGACTGGGCCATAGCCAAATCATCTATCAATGAACAGGATGGTGATGCCAGACTTTTCCTTCAGGGAATGGGAGGACCTTCTATTGCTGTAAGGATTCCTGATGATAAAATTTCAGAATTAAGAACTCTTTACCAAAAAGATAAAGCAGGAATTATCAACGCAAGAATCAGAATTTATACGGATACGGAAAACTGGAGTAATAATTATCCGAAACCAACCAACCTTACAATCGTTAATGCAAGTAAAACTTTAGGGGTGCTGGTTCCTGATGGATTTACATCAGATTACGCTTCTGGGTTCGGATTATTTAAACCTTATGATCTGGATAAGAATCCTGCATATTATGAATTCGTTGTAACAAAGACTGTTAAAGAAATTGTAGAAGAAGCAAAAGAAAACAAGACATTGCTTATTAATCAGGGACTATTCATTGGAGACGGATCCGGAGCACCGGTTGGATATAAGTATACTTCCAGAGCGTTTACTATGGACAGAACAGTCTTTGTGGGATCTGCAGGAAGCAATGCGAACAGAATTCAGCTAAGAGTTACCTATGGTACTAAAAAATAACACAACAAAAACACTAGAAAAAATATGTGCGGAATAGTAGGATATACAGGATTTCAGGATGCGTATGATATTGTCATCAACGGTCTAAGAAGATTAGAATATAGAGGATATGACAGTGCGGGAATCGTTTTGGAAGATACAAACCGAAAGTTTGAAGTAGAAAAGACGAAAGGAAAAGTAGATGATTTAGTCAGTATTTCCGCACAGCTGAAAGGAAAAGCGAAAATAGGAATGGGGCATACACGATGGGCAACTCACGGAGTTCCCAGTGACAGAAACTCCCATCCGCATTTATCCAATAATGGTAAGGTGGCTATCGTTCACAACGGAATCATTGAGAACTATGATACCATCAAAACGATGCTTACCGAAAAAGGATTTACCTTTAAATCTGAAACAGATACGGAAGTATTGGTAAACCTGATCCAGTATTTTATGGATCTGAACACGGAAACAGATTTTCCTTCAGCGGTAAGATTTGCATTGAATGAAGTATACGGAGCGTATGCCATAACCGTAATGCACGAAGATTATCCGGGAGTACTTGTGGTTGGAAGACTCGGTTCTCCATTGGCTATCGGAATCGGGGAACAGGAATATTTCATTGCTTCTGATGCTTCTCCGTTTGTAGAGTTTACCAAAGAAGCTATTTACCTGGAAGAAGGTCATATGGCAACGATCTCTTTAGAAAAAGGAGTGGATATAAGAACCATTACGGAGAATTCTAAAATAGAGCCGGAAATTCAGAAACTTAAACTGAGCTTAGAGCAGATCGAAAAAGGAGGTTATGAGCATTTTATGCTTAAAGAAATTTTCGAGCAGCCTAAATCCGTACATGATACCATGAGAGGGAGACTTCTTGTAGATGAAGGAATCATTAAAATGGCCGGAATCTGGGATCATGTGGAAAAATTCAAGAATGCCAACAGGATTATCATCATCGCATGCGGAACATCATGGCATGCCGGTCTTATCGGAGAATACCTTATCGAAGAATATGCAAGAATCCCGGTAGAAGTGGAGTACGCTTCGGAATTCAGATATAGAAATCCTATTATTACAGATAAGGATGTTGTAATTGCAATATCGCAGTCCGGAGAAACGGCGGATACTATGGCCGCATTAAAGCTGGCTAAAGAAAAAGGAGCGTTTATTTACGGGATATGTAATGTAGTGGATTCTTCCATTGCCAGAATTACAGATGCCGGTTCCTATACCCATGCCGGCCCGGAAATCGGTGTGGCTTCTACAAAAGCATTTACAGCACAGCTTACCATTCTTACCTTAATTGCATTTAAATTAGGAAAACATAACGGGAACTTGGGAAATGCCGAATTTATGAGCTTAATAGCTGAGCTGGATGCAGTGCCTAAGAGAATTGAAGAGGTTTTAAATTCTACCCACGAGCTTGTTCAGAATATCGCAAAAGACTTTGTAGAGGCTACCAACTTCCTTTATTTAGGAAGAGGATACAACTATCCGGCAGCTCTCGAAGGGGCTTTGAAGCTGAAAGAAATCTCTTACATCCATGCAGAAGGATATCCGGCAGCAGAAATGAAGCACGGGCCAATTGCCCTGATCGATGAAAATATGCCAATCGTTATTATTGCCCCTAAAAAAGGCCATTATGATAAGATTGTAAGTAATGTTCAGGAAATTAAAGCAAGAAAAGGAAAAATTATTGCGGTGGTTAATAAAGGAGACCAGCAGGTGAGCTCAATGGCAGATTATGTAATTGAAGTTCCTGAGACCTCAGAATGTTTCTCTCCAATCGTTGCATCAGTGCCTTTACAGCTGCTAGCATACTATATAGCAGTGTATAGAGGGGCTAATGTAGACCAGCCGAGAAACCTTGCAAAATCAGTAACCGTGGAATAAAAAATTGTTGTAAATAAAATAAATTTAGATTTCTTCCGTTATTTCAAAAAAAATCTTAAAAGTTTCTTAAAAAAATTATATATTTACGGCTTAATTATAAAAATTAACATGAAAAGGATATTTCTTTTATTATTGTCTGCGTCAGTAGCATCGGTATCTTGTTCAGGTGGTGGCAGCTCTTCAGTTGGGAAGCCTGGAACAAAAGGAGAATTGATACCAAGAGAAAAAACGAAATCATTTGTTGCGGAAAGACCATACGGAATGGTCGCAATTCCTGCAGGGTCATTTGTTGCTGGTTTAGCAGATCAGGATCCAACAAATACTCCTGAAAAAGCTTCATTGACTACGGTTACTGTTTCTTCTTTCTTCATGGATGAAGCAGAAACTACCAATGCAGAGTACAGAGTATTTATCAACTATGTAAGAGATTCTATCGCCAGAACACTACTTGCTGAAGCTGCCGGAGAAGGCGGAGAAGGCGGACGTAGAGGAGCAAGCATAGGAGATTATGCATATCTTGCTAAAAAAGAAGAAAATTTAACACCTTATCAAGAATATTTAGAAGGCCAGGGAGGAAGAGAAGACGGTGGCTATGATGCAAGCAAAAGATTAGACTGGAAAATTCCGTTGCATTGGACTACCGGGAAGTATCCTGATGTAGAATATGCGGAAGTTTTAGAATCTATGTATCTGCCTGCTTCTTCCAGAATCGGAAACGAAAGAATCCTGGATGTAAGTAAACTTAAATATACCTACCAGTGGGGGGATATGGATGCGGCAATTGCTGATAACGAAAGAGGGGCAAACTACCTGAAAAGTTCAAGCATCGCCATTTATCCGGATACTACGGTTTGGGTAAAAGATTTCCATTTTGCTTACAACGAGCCATTGTTTGAACAGTATTTCTGGCACAAAGCCTACAAAAACTATCCGGTAGTAGGGGTTACCTGGGATCAGGCAAGAGCTTACTGTAACTTCAGATCCAAACTGAAAACGGATTATAACGAAAGTTTAAAAAGAAAAAAACAGAGACCATTGATGTTCCGTCTTCCAACTGAAATCGAATGGGAATATGCTGCAAAAGGCGGAATGCAAAATGCCACTTATCCTTGGGGAGGTCCGTATTTAATGGACGACAGAGGTTGCTACCTTGCTAACTTCAAACCTAAGAGAGGTAACTACATGGAGGACGAGAAAAAAGGTACTTATACATATACAGCTCCAGTTAAGAAATTTAAGAAAAATGGGTTTGGGTTATTTGATATGGCTGGAAACGTTTCTGAATGGACTTCGTCTGCTTATAACAACTCTTCTTATGGATTCTCTTCTACTTTAAATCCTTCTACGAAAGATAAAATAGATACAAAAAGATCTGTAAGAGGCGGCTCTTGGAAAGATGTTGGCTATGCGCTGATGACAGGAGCAAGAGATTGGGAAAGAAAAGATTCCGCAAGAAGTTATATCGGATTCAGAACTGTACAGGATATTCCTGAGGCAGCTGTTAAACCAAGAAGAGTTAACAGATAATCAATCAGACAATTATTTTTCAATACAATTTTATTTAACATTAAAAAAACTAACTTAATATGTTTAAGACTAAAGATGCTTGGATGAATTTCTTTTATTCATTCGGGGCTGCAATTGTAATTCTTGGAGCTTGGCTTAAAATTACTCACATTACCCTGGGACCTATTAACGGAAATATGGCTCTTACTGTGGGACTTATTACGGAAGCTATTATCTTTATCATTTTCGCATTCGACCCTCCGAAATCAGAAGAGTCTTATGCATGGGAAAATGTATATCCTGAATTATTAGATAAACATGCGAATCCAAACCCGCTTCACTCTAATGTGTCTACTAAAATCAATGCACAGCAGCAGTTTGCGGAGTTAGAAAATTCCCTTTCAACAAAATTAGACAAGATGCTTGAAGACGCTAAACTTGATGTTCAGTTATTCGAAAGATTAAGAACAGGAATCGACAAGTTTTCAAGCTCAGTAGATCAGATCAATCAAACCGTTGACGTTTCTGCTTCTACTCATAAATATAACGATCAGCTTAATAAAGCAGCCCAGCACATGGAAAGCATGAATGCCCTGTATGCAATGCAGCTTGAAAGCGGGAAAAGACAATCTGAATTTGCCAACAAATATGTAGCAGATATGCAGAAGTCTGCGGAGCAGTCTGAGAAATTCAATCAAGAACTACAAGGTTTAACATCTAATCTGAATAACTTAAACAGAGTTTATGGCGGTATGCTAACTGCTATGAAGTCTTAATCCTGAACCCATTTCTAAATTTTAACTACTTAATCAAAAAACAAAGAAAAGAGAATGGCACAAGGAAAACAGACCCCTCGTCAGAAGATGATCAACCTGATGTATCTGGTGTTCATCGCGATGATGGCCCTCAATATTGATGCAGAGATCATCAGATCATATTATGACTCAACCAGAGCATTGAATGAAACAAGAACTTTAACAGAAAAGAAGAACGAAAAGATCTTTGAAAAAACGCTTGAAGCTAAAGCTCAGCAGGTTCCGGATACTTACGCTCAGCCGTGGGAACAGTACAAAGTTCTTAAAGGTAAGATCGATGTATTGGTATCTTCTGCTCAGGGAATCAAAGACGCTCTTAAAAAACAGTCGGAGTTCCATGATAAAGATCCTAAAACCGGAAAAGATATTGATGTAAGTGAAAACTTTGCTGCATTGAACAACAATGAAGCCACTACGGAATATTTTTTCAAAGAAGGTGATGAAAACACACCTTCAAAGGGAGCAATGGACCTTAAAGCTAAAATTGATGATGTAAGAAATTATATCAACTCAACTTTTGGCAATAATGCCCAGCTAAGAGATTTAGTGGACAGAGCCAACAAGTCTCTGATTGCGGAATATCCTAAAGGGAAATCTCCGAATGATAAGACCTGGTTCCAGAATAAATTTTATCATCAGCCGCTTATCGCTGCGATCTCTAACCTGGAGATTATCCAAAATGATGCCAGAAACGTGCAGTCTGATGCATTGGCATTATTACTTCAGGAAAAAGTAGATGCGAGCATCAAGTTTACCAGCTATGAAGCTATTGTTTCAGGTCCGGTAGATCTTCAGGCAGGTAAGCAGGCAGAAGTGAAAGTAATGTTAGGTAACTATTCTAACAGCAACAAGATCAGTATTTCTGGAGTAAGCAGAGTAGAGAACGGTAAAGGAACAATTTCAATTTCAGGTTCAGGACTTGGAGAGCATAAATTAGGAGGTGTAATTACATTAACTGATGCTTCAGGTAAATCACAGCCTTTCCCTTGGACACACACGTATAACGTAATTGCAGGACCAAGAGAAGTAAAACTTGAAAAAGGTCTATTACTTTCTGCTGATAAAATGAACGTAATGTACAGAGGACTTGAGAACCCTGTTTCAGGATCTATCTTAGGTGCCGACAATTCCAAACTTTCATTATCAGCTCCGGGAGCTGTCGTGAAGAGCACAGGCCCAGGGAAGTGGGAGGTAACTCCTACTACGGGTAATACTGTTAAACTGACATTATCAGGAATTGATCCGTATGGTAAGACCGTTTCTCAGGTATTTGAATACAGAATTAAAAATATTCCTAGACCTCAGGGACAGATCAGAGGTAAGACTGTTAACTACATGCCGGTGAATTCTATTCCGAACCAGATTGTATCAGCAGCATTACCAGACTTTGACTTCCCGGTTTCGTTTACCGTGAACAGCTTCATCATCAAAGTTCCAGGAAAAGCAGGAACATTGATTCAGGGAAGTTCACTTCAGGGAGCGGAAGGAATGCTTAGAGGTCTCAGACCAGGCGATGTTGTTCAGATCTATGATATTCAGGCAACAGCAACAGGTATTGGAAAACAGACTCTTAAAGAGATTTCACCTGTAATTATTAATGTTCAATAAGGTTAATTTGTAAAATCATATTATGAAAAAATATATTAGCAGTCTTTTGGTACTGGTTTCGGGATTTGCTTTTTCCCAGACTATTCTGAACGCTTCTTCTCCTGAGGAATTCAGACAGATGAGAGCTGAATCTATGAGAAAAGCCGGAGATACTGTTATCAGTAATAAAGTGAAGCCACTGGAATATGGATTCGTAGATGATAAGGACATCATGAAAAGTATGTACGTTTGGGAGATCATTGACATGAACGATAAGATCAACCAACCTTTCTACTATGACAACCCAGACGGTCTTCTTTCCTCTTCTACAAGATCTATATATCAGCTTTTGTTAGACGGAGCCCTTAACGGAACCATCAAGGAAGTATATGACGACGATAATTTTGTAACCAGACTTAGTCCGGAAGCTATTCAGAAAAGATTGGAAAGTGTAAGACTGGATGAAGAAGCTATCGATATCCTTAACTCCGGAAGACCATTAACAGACGAAGAGAAGAAAAGATTAACGGATATTATCAGAACAACGACAGATAAAGTTAAAGTTCTTAAGATAATGGGTATGTGGTTCATCGATAAGAGAGACGGACAAATGAAGTACAGACCTCTGGGTCTTGCTGCTATGGGACCGGATCCGTCTTCAATAGGAAGAATTGGTCCTGATGGTCAGCCTCTTGCAGGTGCTGATGACCTGGTAGACCTGTTCTGGATCTATTATCCAAGTGCCCGTGAAATCCTGGCCAATAACTATGTTTATAACAGAAAGAACTCTTCTGCGGACCTGTCTTTCGATGATATTATCAATGCAAGAAGATTCTCTTCAGTAATTTATAAGTCATCAAGCGGTCTGGGAGACGGTAAAATCAAAGATTATATTCCTAGAGATGCTGATGATCAGCTGGAAGAAAGCGATAGAATTAAATCGCAGATCCTTGAAATGGAAAATGAAATGTGGAATTACTAAATTTCACTTGATATTTATAGAAAACCTGAGTATTTTTACTCAGGTTTTTTTATTATGAAGAATGTAGATTATATTATTGTCGGAGACGGCTATGCCGGGCTTTTCTTTGCCCATCAGCTTATAAAGAACAATAAATCCTTTATTATCTGTTCTGAAGGCCGGAAAAGTGCCTCACAGGTTTCAGCCGGAATCATCAACCCTGTCGTCCTGAAGAAATTTACGACCTTCTGGAAAGCCCAGGAACAGATCGGTTTTCTGAAAACTACCCTGGAAGAAATTAAATCATATACAGGCAGAAACTATCTCATCAGTGCACCCATTCACAGAATATTTCATGATGAAAATGAACAGAAACTCTGGCTTAAAAAATCAGAAAATGAAGATCTGTCTGATTTTCTTGACAAAAAATTCGATCGTTTAGAGGGGGTAAAAAACGAATTTAAGACAGGAAAGGTCAATCAGTCTGCCAGACTTGACGTAAGCGGTTTTTTTGAGGGTTTATTCAGTTATTTCAAAAAAAATGAATTAATTGTAGAAGAAAAGTTCGATTACAGGAAATTGGATACTCAAAATTCATCTTACAAAGAATATCAGTTTAAAAATATTGTTTTCTGTGAAGGAATGGGGGTGAAAGAAAACCCTTTCTTTTCCGGGATTGAAGTGAATCCCAATAAAGGACATCATATCAAAGTAAAACTTTCCGGTGACCTTCCGGAAAATATAACCGTTAAAAAGAAGCACTTTCTGTTTCCCACAGATAACGGACTGCATTTTTACGGCGGAACCTATGACAGGGAACAGCTTCATCACCATATAGATGATTCAGCAGTAGAGCAGCTCGTTAACGGACTGTCTGAGATTTATCCTTATGATTTCGAAGTTGAGGAAGTTCATTTTGGTTTCCGCCCTACGGTAAAAGACCGGAGACCTATCATCGGAAGACACGGCGAATTTAAAAATCTCTACGTTTTCAATGGATTGGGAGCGAGAGGGATTCTGAACGGATGCTATTTTTCCCGTGATTTGTACCGCTTCATAGAAGAAAATATACCTCTGCACGAAGAAGTCTCTCTAAGCAGATTCCATAAAAATTAAAGATTATTCAATAAACAGGTCTATGAATGAAAACCTTCTAGGAATAACCGCCGGCGTGCTTACATCCATCTCTATGATTCCTCAGCTGATCAAGGTGATCAGGGAAAAGAATGTGAAAGATATTTCTCTGGTTATGCTTTTAATCCTTATCTCAGGACTTTCATTATGGGTCTGGTACGGTATTTTGAAGAATGAATTGCCTATTATTCTGTCGAACTCATTTGCCGTGCTGGTGAATATAAGTCTTTTGATTTGTTATATGATCTATAAAAAATCTTAGTACTGCATGTTGGTAAAGCATCAGCGGCGGGCCATTCGGCCCGCCGCTGATGCTTTACAGTATATTTTTTCAGTTAATCCTGAAGGGTAAACTTGGCCAAAGGAGCCATTCTCGCCTTATTTAAAGTCAGTGTATTTCCGTTTACAGAATAATTGTCTGCGGCCAATACAGCCTTTGTAAAGCGGTTTTCAATATCCAGATCTTCACAGGCCATCATAGTAGACATTCCCTGGTTGAATTTAATTCTCATCACTTCAGGTTTAATTTCGAAAGTACCTCCGAAACCGTTACATCCTGCATGTCCTTCATACCTCATACCTTCCGTATTCAGTTTGAAATAAGGATTGTTTTTCGGATTTTTAAGCTTAATAGGCTGTCCGTTCAGTTCAGTCAGCTTCCATGTTTTTCCTGTAATGTCGTTACTGTTGCTCTGAACCGGGGGAGTTTTGCATGAAATAACAAATGCGAACAAAAATAGAGTGGACAAGTAATAAAATAAATTTTTCATAATGGTTGGGTTTGATTAATTTTAATTGAGACCGGCTTTAGTAGGAAGCCATTTTTGCAGATCCGGAACCTTTCGTATCCCGTTTGGCGTGAAACAGCACCATATCTACATTTTTCTTTAGAAAAGTGACATTTCCTTTAATATCAGAATATTGGTATTCCTCATTAGAGGCTGTGTATTCAGGAAGAGCATCACTTTTTTTAAGATCATAGGTTTTCCCGTTCAGATGAACAGTCGCTGTGTTTTTTGTACTGTTTACAGTGACTTCTATTTTCTCACCATAGCTGTCGGTAAAAACGTTTTTAGAAATTTCATCCCTGTTTTCGGGAGCAGCGGTAATGGTTTCAGATGCTTCTTTACCCGGATGCTTACACGCTGTTGAGGAAAGGACGGCAAGTCCTATAAATACTGTGGTAAATAATTTTTTCATAGTGATAGGTGATTTTAAGGTGTTGCATGAAATTGTGATATTAATATTATATAAAATTACAAATATTTTTAGTAATTATATGTTAATTTTACATAAATTAATCATGTGTCTTTATCCGGGAAATGCTAAGATTTGTTTTAAAGTACTTGCTTCAGCTTTTTGAATGGAGGGTATTTAAAAGAAACAGACCGGACGGGATTACCTGGTTCTTAGGTCTTATTTCGGGAATAAAAACATATGTTTTTCATCATTTCATTGTGTTGTTTTAATTTGCTGCAAAAATATTAAAAATTACAACACGTTGATACATAGGAATAATGATTTAAATCATGCCATGCAAACCATAGCATCGGCATAGAATTCTGTTTTTAAAATAAATCTTTAAAGTGTGAGTATAGGATAGGTTAATCATAATCTGCTGTCAGCAGGGGGGGAAATGATCGTCATTTAATCTGCTCTGTTTTCAGGTGATTTAAAGGAGCGTTAAATTTTGTTAATCTATTATGACAATATGTATTTATGAATGTACATTTGCGACTTCAAAATGAGAAATTTTATAGTATATTTTTTGACGGGCCTTTTCCTGCTTTTTGTAATAGAGAGCCGTCTGAATGTCAAAACACTTCGGAATGACTATTCCGGACATGTTTCTCATCATATGCCCAAAAGAGCCAACCGGCTGAATCAGACTTACGAAAAGCTTACCGTTCAGCAGATGGCAGACAGTGTGGACAATTCTACCCTGGAACTTTACGAAGACGATTTTCATATGTCTGATACCTTTCAGGCTATTGTCATTCTTGCCGGGGTTTTCAGTCTGGTCTATATTTTCGGATTAAGATCCTTTAAAAGCAGAAAACCGGATATTCATGGCTTTCTCTCGCTGTTTCCCCATGTAAAAAAATTCATTCTGATCCGTTCTATCAGAATTTAAAATTTCATTTTTTCCGATCTGTTTTCTGTTCATAAAGTGATCAGAACGCTTACTGCGTTGTGTATGCCGGCAATCAGCACAACAGCCTTACCTTATTGCCATTTTCCATTCAAAACAAAACATTAACGAACTTATATAACTCTAGAATTATGATGAAAAGAGTTGCCTCAGGCATTGCGCTTTGTACCCTTTTGCTGGCTGTCAGCTGTGGTCGCAAAAAAGAAGAAAAGGAAGAAGCTGCGACTTATCCGGTTACCAGCCCTGTAAAAATGGATACGGTGATCAACAAAGAATATGTAGCACAGATCCAGTCAGTTAAAAATATTGAGGTCCGCGCACAGGAAAAAGGATTTCTCGAAAAAATTTATGTAGATGAAGGCCAGTATGTACAGGCCGGTCAGACCCTGTTCAGAATTATGCCTCAGTTGTATCAGGCAGAGCTTCTGAAAGCTAAGGCAGAAGTAGAACAGGCATCTATTGAACTTAAAAATGCAAGTACACTGGCCAGTAACAATATTGTTTCCAAAAATGAGAGAGCAATGGCCAAAGCAAAACTGGATGCAGCCAATGCAGAAATGAAACTGGCTCAGATCCACTTATCCTTCACCGATATTAAAGCACCTTTCTCCGGAGTGATCAACAGAATCCCGTTAAAATTGGGGAGCCTTGTAGATGAGGGAGATCTGCTGACCTCTTTATCAGACAATACCAGCGTTTACAGTTACTTCAATGTTTCCGAACCTGAATATCTGAGCTATCAGACCCATGCAGCAGACAGAGGAAGCAATCAGGTATCCCTGATTATGGCCAATGGGGAAACGCTGCCTCAAAAAGGAGAAATCCAGACCATAGAAGGAGAATTCGACAACGAAACCGGAAATATCGCCTTCCGGGCAAAATTCCCGAATCCTGACAAACTTCTGAGAAATGGAGAAACAGGAAAAGTACAGATGACGATGCCGGTACATAATGCACTGATCATTCCACAGAAAGCAACCTATGAAATCCAGGATCAGAAATATGTATTTGTGATCGATAAAAACGGAACCGCAAAATCCAGAAATATAAAAGTAGCTTACGAACTTCCGGATCTGTATGTCGTAGGTTCGGGGCTTTCCACAGGAGATCAGATATTATTGGAAGGCGTACAGAAAGTAAAAGACGATCAAAAGATAAAAACAAAATTCCAGGACCCTAAAAAAGTTCTTCACTCATTGAAATTAAAAGCAGAGTAGTTTACGCCTAATAAAGAAACATCATGTTTAAGAAATTCATCCGCAGACCTGTTCTGTCTATCGTAATCTCTCTGATTATCGTATTTATGGGAATTCTGTCACTGGTAAAACTTCCGGTGACCCAGTTTCCCTCTATTTCACCGCCTAAAGTAAATATTACCGCAGAATATCCCGGAGCCAACAACGAACTGTTGATCAAATCGGTGGTAATTCCCCTTGAAAGAGGATTGAATGGAGTACCGGGCATGAAATACATGACCTCCGATGCAGGAAATGACGGGGAAGCTTCCATTCAGGTCGTATTTGACCTCGGAACAGACCCCAATGTTGCCGCAGTAAATGTTCAGAACCGCGTATCTTCAGTGGTAAATAAACTTCCGCCGCTTGTGGTACGCGAAGGAGTGAAAATTACCCGCGAAGAGCCCAATATGCTTATGTACATCAACCTGTACAGTGATGATCCCAAAGCCGACCAGAAATTCCTGTTCAATTATGCCGACATCAACGTAATGTCTGAACTGAGAAGGGTGAGCGGAGTAGGATTTGCCGATATCCTCGGAACCCGTGAATACGCCATGCGTATCTGGCTGAAACCGGACAGACTTACTGCCTATAATATTTCGGCTGACGAAGTAATGGAAGCCCTTAATCAGCAGAGTCTTGAAGCTTCTCCGGGAAAAACAGGAGAAAGCTCAGGTAAGCGCTCACAGTCGTTTGAGTATATTCTGAAATATCCGGGGCGTTTCAATAATGAAAAAGATTATGGAAACATCATCCTGAAAGCAAAATCAGCAGGAGAATTTGTAAGGCTGAAAGATGTGGCCGATATTGAATTCGGAAGCTCAATGTATGATATTTATTCCACACTGAACGGAAAACCTTCCGCAGCAATTACAGTAAAACAGTCATACGGATCCAATGCAAGTGACGTTATCAAAAATGTAAAAACCTTGATGGCAGACCTTCAGAAAACTACCTTCCCGAAAGGAATGCATTACGACATCAGTTATGACGTTTCCCGGTTCCTGGATGCTTCTATGGAAAAAGTTATCCATACCTTATTTGAAGCCTTTATCCTTGTGGCGATCGTGGTATTCCTGTTCCTGGGAGACTGGCGCTCAACACTGATTCCCGCTTTGGCGGTTCCTGTTTCACTCGTGGGAACTTTTGCCGTAATGTCTGCATTCGGGATTACCCTGAATATGATCTCACTCTTTGCTCTGGTAATGGCAATCGGTGTGGTAGTGGATGATGCCATTGTCGTGATTGAGGCAGTCCATGCCAAGATGGAAGAAAAGAATCTTTCCCCATTAAAAGCTACGGAAGAAGCTATGCATGAGATCAGCGGAGCAATTATTGCGATCACGCTGGTGATGGCATCGGTATTTATTCCGATAGCCTTTATGTCTGGTCCGGTAGGCGTATTTTACCGCCAGTTCTCTATTACCATGGCTTCGGCAATTATTCTTTCCGGAATCGTTGCATTAACGCTGACTCCAGCACTTTGTGCCTTAATCCTGAAAAATAATCACGGAAAAGCCAGGAAGAGAACCCCGGCTACGATTTTCCTTGATAAATTCAATAATCTGTTTACCAGAGGAGCAGGGAGATATGAGAAAATGCTGAACAGGACAGTAACGAAAAAAGCATTTACCCTTCCGTTATTGCTGGCATTCTGTGTCTGTACATTCTTCCTGAGCAATTCCCTTCCTTCCGGGTTTATTCCGGCAGAAGACCAGGGAATGATCTATGCTATCATCCAGACACCGCCCGGATCTACACTGGAAAGAACCAACCAGATTGCAAAAGAACTGCTCCGCGAATCTGAGGATATTGACGGGGTGCAGTCGGTTTCTTCACTGGCCGGGTATGAAATTCTGACAGAAGGAACCGGATCCAATTCAGGAACCTGTCTGATTAACCTTAAAAGCTGGGAAGACCGCAAGGAATCTGCTGCTGAAATCATTGAAAAACTGGAAGAAAAAGCCAAAAATATTCCGGGTGCCAATATTGAGTTCTTTCAGCCGCCTTCCATTCCCGGATATGGAGCCGCAGGTGGTTTCGAGCTCCGTCTGCTGGATAAGGCAGGAAGTGGAGATTACCATAAAATGGAACAGGTGAGTAATGACTTTGTAAAAGAGCTTAAAAAACGTCCCGAACTGGGGTCTGCATTTACCTTCTATTCCGCCAGTTTCCCTCAGTATATGCTCAGGGTAGATAACGATCTTGCCGAACAGAAAGGAGTAACGATCGATAATGCGATGGGCAACCTGTCTACACTGATCGGTTCAAACTACGAAACAAGTTTTATCCGTTTCGACAGGCCTTATAAAGTAATTGTACAGGCAGGGCCTCAATACCGGGCTCTTCCTACCGATCTTCTGAAGCTCTATGTGAAAAATGATAAAGAGCAGATGGTTCCGTATTCCGATTTTATGAAACTGGAAAAAGTATACGGTCTTTCTGAAATTACAAGACATAATATGTACAACTCTGCGGAGGTGAGCGGTACCCCGGCACCGGGATACAGCAGCGGACAGGCCATCAAAGCGATTCAGGAAGTAGCGGATAAAACGCTTCCGAGAGGTTTCGGTATCGACTGGGCGGGGATTTCGAAAGACGAAGTAAGCCGTGGAAATGAAGCCGTATTTATTTTCCTTGTATGTCTGGGATTTGTTTACCTGATCCTTTCGGCACAGTATGAAAGCTTTATCCTTCCACTTCCGGTAATTCTGTCACTTCCGACAGGGATTTTCGGAGCATTTCTGTGCCTGAAATTATTAGGACTGGAAAATAACATTTATGCACAGGTGGCTATGGTGATGCTGATCGGTCTGTTGGGTAAAAATGCCGTACTGATCGTGGAATTTGCTGTTCAGAAAAAAGCTGAAGAAGGAATTCCGGTTGCTAAAGCTGCCATTGAAGGAGCAGCAATCCGTTTCCGTCCTATCCTGATGACTTCATTTGCTTTTATTGCCGGGCTTATTCCGCTGGTAATTGCCACAGGTCCGGGAGCAGTAGGAAACAGAACAATTGGTACTGCCGCCGCCGGAGGTATGCTGATAGGAACGGTGTTCGGACTGATGATCATTCCGGGACTGTACTATATCTTCGGAACCATTGCCGATAAATCAAGGCTGGCCAGATACGAAGAAGAAAACCCATTAACAGAACAAACTGAACCTTACGAACACGATGGAAAATTTGAAGATTAAGAAAATATCCGCCATAATAGCTTTGTCGCTTGTACTTACAGGCTGCAAAGCTCCGATGGCTACCGTTATAAAAGATGAAGTAAAAGAGAATCTTCCCCAGAATTTCAACCAGGAAGAGCAGCAGGATGCCAATAACAACAGTGGAACCACTCCGTGGAGACAGTTTTTTACTGATCCGAACCTGGTTGCTTTAATTGAAACAGCTTTAAAGAACAACCAGGAATTACTGATTACCCTTCAGGAAATTGAAATTGCCAAAAGTGGAGTTTTAGCCAAAAAAGGTAAGCTGAGCCCGACTGTTTCAGCGGGAATAGGTGCCGGACTTAAAAAAGCGGGGCGTTACACCAGCGAAGGGGCCGGAGATGCCACCACAGAAATTGAACCCGGAAAAGAAATGCCGGATCCGCTGGGTAATTTTGAAGGAGGGCTGATGGCCAACTGGGAAATAGATATCTGGAAAAAACTGAGAACCGAAAAAGAGGCCGCAGTGGCCCATTATCTTTCTACCGTTGAAGGAAAGAATTTTGTACTGTCTAAACTTATTGAAGAAGTCGCCGATAATTATTATGAATTACTGGCTCTTGATAACCAGCTCGATATTATTCAGCAGTATATCAAACTTCAGGAGAGAGCACTGGAAATTTCGAAGATTCAGAAAGAAGCTGCCGCAGCAACAGAACTGGCCGTGAAAAAATTTGAAGCTGAACTGGCGAAATCCAAAGCTTCAGAATATACCATCCGCCAGCAGATCACTGAAAAGGAAAATCAGATCAATGCGCTTTTGGGGAGATATCCGCAGCCTATTGTGAGAACAAAAGAAAGTTTTATGTCTACCATCCCGCAGACGGTGTATACCGGCATTCCGTCTCAACTGCTTTCTAACCGCCCGGATATCAAACAGGCTGAACTGGAGCTGAAAGCTGCAAAACTGGATGTGGAAGCCGCAAGAAAAGAATTTTATCCTTCACTGGAAATTTCAGCAACCTTAGGGCTTGAGGCATTCAAACCGTCATATCTGGTTAAATTGCCGGAATCCATTGCTTATAACTTAGCGGGTGAACTGGCAGGACCGCTGATTAACAAAAGTGCCATCAAAGCTAATTTTCAGACTGCGGATGCCAAACAGATACAGTCTCTTTATGAGTATGATAAAACCATTTTAAATGCTTATCTGGATGTAGCCAACCTGATGTCTAAAATTAAAAATATAGACCAGTACTATCAGTTGAAATCCCAGGAAACCAAAGCACTGGACCAGTCTATTGATATTGCCAATCAGCTGTTCAGAAATTCCAGAGCTGATTATCTGGAAGTGCTTTTAAATCAGAGGGATGCCCTGGACGCAAAAATGGAACTGATTGAAGCCAAACAGAAACAGCTCAGTACGGTTGTAGACATCTACAAAAGCCTGGGCGGAGGCTGGAAATAAAAATATCATAATTCTCAATAAAAACAGTTAATGTTTTGTGGGGCTGATCCTTTCGGGGGCGGCCCTTTTTTATGCTTGTTTTCATTAAAAAACAGACAGAATGGGAAATTTATGCTTTATTTTTATATTTTTAGCTAAATTATTTTTTTAATGAAAAGCTGTATCAAATATACCTGCATCATCTTATTACTGGCCTTGCCTTGTTTTTTCAGTGCCACAACCATACCTTTCGAGCTGATTGACGGAAAGATAATGATCAAAGTAAGTATTAATCGTAATCCTCATAATTTTATTTTTGATTCCGGTGCATTCACATTAATTTCATCTGAACTGAAAAGTGAGATGAATGCGAAAAAAAGCAATATTATTTTTGAAGCAGTGGATGCCAACAATGTAAAGTCGAAATCGGATGTCTTCACCCTGAACAGTCTGAAAATCTCTGATCTGAACTTTAAAAATGTGGATTTTTCCTTTATGGATATAAGTTGGATGAGTTCCCGGGCCTGTAAAAAGATCAGTGGAATATTAGGGGCGAATGTGATGAAAGATAAAATCTGGCGGATTGATTTTAACAGCAAAACAATAAGTATTTTTAATGAGACTCAGGAAAATGATCTTCCTGCTTCCATAAAGATCCCTTTTTCACAGGAAAACTTCACGGGGATTCCGAAAGTGAATACTGAAATCAGAAATCAGAATATTGAATTTGTATTCGATACCGGTTCCAATATGGGATTTTCTGTTAATCAGAAGATATATGACCTGATAAAAGATAATAGGTCTCTGGTTTTTGAAGGATTACTTTCACAGGGAATCAACAGTATCAGTAAGGGGCAGAGACAGGTGGATCTGATGGAGGTTATTTTTAATAACAGCAGTGCAGGCAGCCAGATTGTGGATACGAATAATGAAGGTTCCAGTCTGATAGGAACAAAGTTTATGGAAAATTATGTGACAGATCTTGATTTTATTAATAAAAAGATTGTCCTCAGTCCTAACGGAAAAAAAGCCGAATACAGAAATTGGGGAATTTCTCTGGCTTCCATCGATCAGAATATAATGATCGTTAATAAATTACAGGTACCTCAGTTAGCAGACCTGGAACTGGGTGAAAAAATTATTAAAATAAACGATATAGATATTGCAAAGGTCAATGACGGAACTTTCTGTGAAATCAAAAAAATAATGGATAGTAACGAAAATATTACTCTGGAAACGGAATCTCGTAAAAAAATTACTCTGGAAAAAAAAGACGTACTGCAGTATTTGAATTAAAAAATGACAGTCTCTATTTAAAACTGAATTTTAAGATTTTACTTTTGTTCAGCACGGATCAGCAGGATAAATAAAAATTCAGTATCCCGGGACGCTAGCCTTTTTTATGTTTTTTAATGATCCGTACAATGATTATTTTGAAAACTTTTTAATTTTCTGAAATATGATAAAGAAACTGTCTGTGTGTATGGTTTTATGCCTGGTCTCCTGTACAAATTACATCAGAGTAATCCCCACAGACCAGGTTCCTGATACGGAAAATATAACAAGAAAAATTTTTTTTCATACAGGAACGCTGGACATCAGTTTTTATGCAGATTATATTTTTGATAGAACAGCTAAAAAAGAGGTGTTTTTTACCAATAAATACGTCCGTGAAATTCTTAATCATTTTAATGCAGAACCCTGCGAACAGGTTCTTTTTACTTATACTCCCGGTAGTATTTACAACAATATGCTTGGGTTCTATTATGAGGGTAAAAAGATAGAAGATGTAAAGAAGTTTTTTTCTGTAAAAACTCCTGAAAAAGAAATGCAGAACGGGCTTCAGTTTATTTATCAGCATAAGGGATATGATGTAATGGAAATTTATATACAGGAAGAAAAAGGAATTTTAAGATTTATTTCCATTAACAACCCTGCAAAACAGTCTGTTGATAAATTTAAACTGGAAAATAATAAAATCTTTTTCGAGCTTAATACGAAATTCTGGCTGGGGCAATAATCTGTTCATCAGCCGGGCCAATATAATTACCTGTTTTTTCAGCGGAAGAAGATTTGTTTGTTATATTTGTGATACTGCCACACCACACAAAATCTCTTCATTATGAAAAATATTCTTTTAGCCGTTTTCGGGATCCTTATTATTTTGATTGTTGTATTGCTGATTAAAACCTATACTTACCCTTTTAAAAAGATTACAGCAGATGCCTCCGAGAAATGGAAGCCTGCCAAAAACGATTCTGCGGTAATGCGATTGTCTGGCGGAATCAAAATTCCTACGGTTTCTTCAGGGAGCCTGGGTGTTTTTGATTATGCACCTTTCGACCGGTTTAAAGAATATCTGAGAAACACTTATCCTTTGGTGTATCAGAATACCGAAAACTACGAAATTAATAATTATGCATTGGTTTTCAGGCTGAAGGGAAGCGATTCCGGACTTGAGCCTGTTCTGTTTCTTTCCCATATGGATGTAGTTCCTCCGGGTGATGCAGATATAAAAAATAAAGAACAGAATGTTTTCAGACCGGATGATCAACCTCTTCCTGCTGTATCTGAAGTTGCTGAAGACTGGGATTTTGAACCGTTTTCCGGTGCTGTTGCCCACGGAAGGATCTATGGGAGAGGAGCAATAGATATGAAAGGAATGCTTTTTTCTTTAATGGAATCTATGAATAATCTCATCCGGAGCGGAGCGGTTCCCAAAAGAGATATTTACCTTGCCTTTGGTTTCGATGAAGAAGTGGGAGGGCAGAAAGGAGCCGTGCAGATTGCAGAGCATTTCAGGAAAGCAGGATTAAAGTTTGAGGCCGTTTATGACGAAGGAGGCCTGATCATGGAAAAAGGAAATATTGCCGGGATAAATTCTGATGTAGCAGCTGTTGGCTGTGCGGAAAAAGGCTTTTTATCTGCAAAAATCAAAGTAAAAGGATTGGGAGGACATTCCTCTATGCCTCCTATGGAAAGTGCCATAGGAAAAGCAGCTGTGATCATGCAACGTCTTGAGGACCATCAGATGAAACCTGTAATTACGCCCCTGATTAAAGACTTTTTTGATAATATAGGTGGAGCTATGCCATTCACCAGCAGGCTTGCTATTGCTAATCAGTGGCTTCTGAAGCCATTGCTTCTTTCACAGCTTACCAAAAATAATACAACAAATGCGCTGGTACGCACCACAACAGCTCTTACCATGATGAAAGGCAGCGACGGCGCCAATGTTCTTTCTCCGGAAGTGGAATTTGTGGTCAACTTCAGGCTTCTTCCCGGAAATTCAGTAAAAGAAGTCCGTGAACATATTGCAAAAGCAACAGAAGGTTTTGACGTTGAGGTAGAAGATATTGATAATACAAGAGAAGCTTCTGCCGTTTCACCCACAGATACAAAAGCCTATAAAATGATTGAAGACGGAATAAAAGAGATCTGTCCCGGAGCTATTGTCACACCTTATCTCACTATGGCTGCCACAGATGCTTATAAATACCAGATCGTAAGTAAAAATATTTACCGGTTTATGCCCATTAAGATCAACCGTTCAGAGCAGCAGAGTATCCACAGTACCAATGAATACATCAGTATTGAAAACTACCTGAAGATGATCCATTATTTCGAATATATCATGAAAAATTACGATAAATAAAGAAGTGTTAAATAGATAACCACCCGATGAATATCACAGAAAGATACAAGATCTCTCCGTCTATTATCTCTCTGTCTATTCTCTATTCGTCTATTATCTATCATCCATTCATCTATCTGCAATTCCGGAATTTCCCAGTCAAAAGAAAATAAAAAAAATATATTACGTCAAGTTCTGTCGCATTACCGCAATAGCTTTGCTTTATCAAAATTACAGAGCTATGGAATTGCCGTTTTATTTAAGTTTTAATGAATTTGAGAGCCATTATTACGACAACCTTGAAAAATGGTTTGAACAGTATCATAATACCAGTGAAACCGATTACCTGCGGACGCTGGCAGACATGTACAGCCCTTATCTGTATTACAGTTTTGCAGATGACAGGATTATGGCAGATGCTTCTATGGAGATCAAAGACTGCTTTTTTCCCTATCATGAAAAGATAGGACTCTCTTTCTGCACCAGCTGCGAAAACGGGAAGACTCCCAAACCTGTCAAAGGAATGAACCATATTTTTGAATGGAAAACGATTACCATGATGGAGTATGCCCAGCATATCCTGGATAAGATCAACAGGCATATATCAAAAAATAAAAATGTTTCCGGGACGGGAAGTATTCATGATCATATCAATGATCGGGAAATTATAACATCAAGAGAAGGAGCAGGGTATTGTGTTAATTACAGCAGGCACCAGCAGGCAGTTCCTTTTCTGAAAGCTTATCTTCCGCACTTTGGGCAGACCGTGAATATTGCCGTTTACAGGGATTTTATCTTTTCTGTGGCTCAGATTACAGAATATATCGACCGTAAGCTCAGATCAGTACAGGCTTTTGAACATACGGTGTACGCAAAACTGAAATCTGAAGCCAAATTCAGAGTTCAGATGAGTCATCAGTTTCTGACGATCTGTAACTAATCATCCGCACCAACATTCATATCTAAATTATATTTTGCCGGAGAATCTTAAAATATTTTCCGGATTAAAATCCCGGTCATCTGATTGGGATTTTATTGCTTTTTATACGGAAGATTCCAGATAAGATCAGCTGCCAGATAGTGAACTCCGCCTTTTTTTATACTCCGGCTTCCCCTGATCAGGTCGTCCATATAGCCAATATCTACTGTGAAAGGAGAGTGGGGAATATTGAACATGTAATATGCCGCAATACGCATTTCCCTATATCCGAAAGGTGTCCAGCCATGATCCGGCTCGTTGAGATAACTTACAGAAAAAAGGCCTTCCGCACTGAGTGCCAGTTTCTGGTTGTTTTTAGAAGATACATTATAGGTTAGCTGGCTTTTGACGCGGGTCCTTAACTGAAAATTTTCTTCAGCTTTATTAAAATCAGCATCAAAAAACTTTCTGAATTCCTGACGTACAGTATTCTTCAGTTTCCATCTTTTCCCGAGATTGAAAGTATAGGCATACCGTCCGTAAACCCTGAATTCCTGTTCTGTTCCTTCTTTTTCATAAGGGGAATCACTTTCATATTTGGGCTGACGGCGATAGCTTATGGCGTAACTGTATTGCTGGTGAGGAGCAAAAGAATGATAAAATTCGTGGTTCAGCACCATGATTGCCTGTTTAGAAAACGGGTTGCTGGCATCAGGACTGCTTTTTCTTCCCAGGGCGATATAGCTTAAAGACTGTTTCTTTCCCAAAGAATCCAGCTGACGTTTCACTCCGAAAGCCGACCAGAATACTGTGTTGGCATCTCCCAGACCCGGCGGGCTGATCTGTGCTTTTACAGCACTGCCTGTACAGCCCAATAAAAATAACCCTGTGAAAATTTTTTTAATGCAAAACATCATGATAACTGCTTCAATGTTAATGGATAAGATCCGTCAGGTCAAAATATAGAAAACGGAATATCCGAACCTGACGAAATTAAACAGTTAAGAGCATTCAAAGTTTATTCAAAATCTCTTAATACTGTTTAAAAACACAACAAAATAAGCATATGATTTGGGAAAAATTTAGGAATGGAAATACAGCGGGTGTATTTTACAGAATGCCTAACTTTTCACGGGCACAGTCAATGTAAATGCTGTTTTGTAAAAAGATCCTGTTGCCCAGCATTCCCGTCATGCCGGAAAATTTCATGAGCATATACTGGCTCTGAGAGAATCCCTCAACATACGTTACCGCAGTCAGAGGAATCTTCTTGTTCTTAAAACGAATGTCAGTATTGCTTTTTGCGGTATACGCCGTTAAAATAGTAGGCCTCGACCGGGCTTTTTCTACCGTGACTTCTGATTGGGATAATTTTAAACCCGTCCACTGCTCTTTATCCGTTAAAAGTTCATAAGCACTTGTTCCCGAATCATACAGAAATTTCTCTTCCCTTCCTTTTAAAATACCCTGAATAATAATTTTTCTCTTCTTAAATGTAAAATCAATAAGACTGTTTTGAAATTCTGCAGGTTCTTCAGACAGGTTAAAAACGATGAAGTTTTCCTTAAAATTGATGATGGTTTTCCTGTTTTCAAGAATATCGGCTCCAAGTGTGCCCATAATTTTACCGGATTCTTTTCCCATTGCAGAAATTTTGAATTTATCCGATGAGATTTTTGTTTTTCCAATACAGAACGTTGAAGAAGCACGGTCATCATGAACCATAACTCCTTTAATCTTTTTTATGGGCAGGCTGTAAAATTCAGTATACACCGCTCCTGTATCAAACTGAAGATAATAAGTAGCCGTATCTCCCGGAAAGTTTATAGGGACAAGTAAAGCGCTTTTGTCCTTTCCCTGCCATTTCACCGGAATCTTTCCGCTCTCGTTTTTTACCGTTAAATAATTTTTTTCAGGAGTGAATTTTTGGTTAAAATAAAAATATCCGCCCAAAAACATAAGCACACTAACTATTAAAATACCTGACAGAATCCTTCTGAATGTTTTCATATTAATCTTTTGTACAAGATTCGGAAATCGGGACCTGTTTTTACCTCAAAAGTATATGACAGTTTTACGACAATTGTATGGCTTTATTTGTAAATTCCTGTATTTCAGTATTTTATTTCAACTCTTTTTGGATTGCTAAAGAGTTGGAATTTACAGGGATTCTTTCGGAAATTCCGTTATACCAGGCTTTCTTTTTTTACAGCTTACGAGTGAGGCAGCAAGGAGAATGTATATCCTGCTATATTTCAAGGTTATGATCTTTGAGGTATTTTTCGAAAATCTGCTGTCCGCTTCTTATCGAGTTTACCGCCCAGAGTATTTTCATTCTTAACAGCTTTTCTTCATTTAATTTATAATCAATACCGGATTTGATAAGTTTTTGTTTCAATTCATACATACAGATAGAGGCCGCCACCGAAACATTAAAACTTCTGGTAAAACCATACATCGGAATGGCCAGTGTCTCATCCGCAAATTCCAGAATTTCTTCAGAAACACCTTCCATTTCCGTTCCGAAAACCAGGGCAATAGGTTCCGTAATTTCGTATTGCGGAAGCATTTTTGCATTGTTTTCAAGTGAAACAGCTACAATTTTATATCCTCTTTCTTTAATTTTTTGAAAAGACTCCATATTCCGGGGAAGCTTTTCTACCTCCACCCAGGTATCTGCACCCTTAGTTACGCGGAGATTAGGTTCAAAGCTGTATTCTTCCTGTAATGCCACTACTTTATGAAAACCACAGGCTTCCACAGAACGTACAATAGCCGCAGCATTCCGGAACTGATAAATATCTTCTACAACCGGCAGCACAAAATCTGAACTTTCCCGGGAAAAATGTTCAATTTTCGATAGTCTTTCTTCTGTTAGAAACTGTTTCAAATATTCAAAAGTCTGCGTTAAATCTTTCATCTGCATTGAGTTATTTTTTTTCAATATCCAATGTAACGCCTGCCATCACAGCCTTATTCTGATAAAATTTTATCATAAGCGTTTCATTCGTTTTCAAATCTTTGCAAATTAACGTAATTTTGGGCTATGATCCTGAATGAGGCTCAAATTCTTACTAAAAAGTAATTCATGAAACGAAAAGTCCTGCTCATTTATACCGGAGGAACCATCGGTATGGAAAAAGATTACGAAACCGGAAGTCTCCGCGCCTTTGATTTTGGAAACATTTTTGAAAAAATGCCCGAAATGAAACTGATGGAATGTGAGGTTTTTGTACATCCATTCGCAAAACCACTGGATTCATCAGATATGGGACCGGAGGAATGGAAAATTATCGCTAATTATATTTACAAAAATTATGATAAGTATGACGGTTTCCTGATTCTTCACGGAACAGATACGATGTCTTACACGGCTTCTGCATTAAGTTTTATGCTGAAAGGATTGAGAAAACCTGTGATCATGACCGGCTCCCAGCTTCCGATCGGCGACCTCAGAACCGATGCGAAAGAAAATCTTCTGACCAGTCTTTATTATGCCAGTCTTTATGAAAATGATGAAGCTGTCATTCAGGAAGTCGCCATTTACTTTGAATATAAGCTGCTGAGAGGAAACAGGACGCTTAAATATTCCGCTGAATATTTTGATGCCTATGCCAGTCCTAACTTCCCGATCTTAGGGCAGTCCGGAGTTCATCTGAATATCATCAAAGACAATCTTTACCGTTGTGATCCCCAGGTACAGTTTCATGTTGACGAACATATTTCCGAAGATGTTCTGTTCTGGAGAATTTTCCCGGGAATGCATCTGAGCCATTTTAAAGAAATTCCTAAAATGAAGGTTCTGATTTTACAGGTATTCGGTTCCGGGACGATCTTCAGCAGTGAAAAAACCCAGGAAACCCTTGAGTCTATCAGGAATAACGGTACAGAAATAGTGGTGGTAAGCCAGTGTATATCAGGTGGAATCTCATTTGGTAAGTATGAAAACAGCAATATCTTCTCAAAAATCGGCGCAATCAGCGGAAGGGATATGACAGCCGAAAGTGCAATCACTAAAGCCATGCACCTGATAGACAACCCGAATTATCCGGGAACTTTCGCCGATAATTTCGAAAAAAGCCTTTGTGGAGAAATATCCAATTAATTTTCAAAAATAATTTGCAGATTCAAGAAAATACTCTATTTTTGCAATCTCAATTAGAAAGGTGTCCGAGTGGTTGAAGGAGCTACCCTGGAAAGGTAGTATACGGGTAACTGTATCGAGGGTTCGAATCCCTTCCTTTCTGCAACCAAAACCTGCTGAATTTCAGCAGGTTTTTCTTTTTTCTAAACCTAACAGGTCTCAAAGACCTGTTAGGTTTTGGATTTCTGCAAAAAATAAATCATACGGCTAACTCTTTATGGATTAATAAAGATCAGACTTTAGCTATTAACAGCTTTCATATTAAAATAATTCCATGCTGCCACAAAAACACCTGCTGTTTCTGTTCTCAGCCTTTGATTTCCTAATGAAACCGCTTTGATTTTATGTTCTGCTAAAAATAAAATCTCTTTTTCAGAAAAATCGCCCTCAGGTCCGATTAAAAAAGTAAGCTGTTCCAGATGGGGAATCGCTTTAAGGTCGGTTCTTTCCAGATTTTCATGACAATGGGCCACAAAGGTATATTCCGGATCGATGTTTTTTAAGAAATCAGAAAGTTTTACAGCATCGTGGATTACAGGGAAATGAAATCTCAGGCTTTGTTTAGAGGCCGCAACAGCCTGTTTCCTGATCTTATCGATATTGATATTCTTGCGTTCCGTTTTTTCTGTAACGATAATGCTGATTTCCGAAATGCCCATTTCCACGGCTTTTTCCACAAAAAACTCAATTCTGTCTATATTCTTTGTCGGAGCAATGGCAATATGAAGTTTCGGACTGAAATCAGGAAGTCCGGTTTTAATTTCCGAAACTTCTATTCCTGCTTTTTTACCTTCTGTCAGCAGTTTTCCGGAAGCCAGGTTTCCTTTTCCGTCGGTCACGTAAATTTCTTCACCGGCTTTCATTCTCAGCACTTTTATCATATGCTGCTGTTCGTCATCATGAATGGTTACTGTACTGTTTTCTATATGTCCGTAAAATAGTTTCATAAAAAGAATATCGTTGATAAAAGAGCGTTTACAGATCGTACTTCGCAGTGGCTGTGGTTCTCAGGTCTGTAAATTCTCCTCTTTCAAATTTCAGCTGGGCTACCATAGCGATCATGGCTGCATTGTCTGTGGTATATTCGAATTTTGGAATGTAGATCTTCCATCCCAGTTTTTCTTTATTATTTTCCATAGCTTTTCTTAAGGCAGAATTGGCAGATACTCCACCTGCAATGGCTACTTCTCTTATGTTTAGATCAGCCGCAGCCTTTTCGAGCTTATTCATAAGGATTTCAATGATGGACTTTTGAACGGAGGCACAAAGATCATTAAGGTTTTCCTTAATAAAGTCCGGATTTTTTCTGACTTCTTTCTGAATGAAGTACAGGACCGAAGTTTTAATGCCGCTGAATGAATAGTCATAATTATCCATTTTAGGCTTATTAAACTTAAAGGCATCCGGGTTGCCTTCCTTAGCCAGCCTGTCGATGATAGGACCGGCAGGATAATCAAGATCAAAAATTTTTCCGATTTTATCAAATGCTTCTCCTGCTGCATCATCAATTGTTTTTCCGATAATTTCCATATCAAAATAATCTTTGACAAGTACAATCATGGTGTGTCCTCCGCTTACTGTAAGACACAGAAAAGGGAATTCAGGCGGCATAGGATTTGCATCCTCAATAAAATGGGCTAAAATGTGAGCCTGGAGATGATTTACTTCTATTAACGGTACATTTAAGCTCATTGCCAGAGACTTGGCAAAGGAGGTTCCTACAAGAAGAGATCCTAAAAGTCCGGGCCCGCGTGTAAATCCTATAGCAGAAATAGCATTTTGTTGTATATTTGCTTTAGTAATAGATTTTTCAACAACGGGGATTATATTTTGCTGATGTGCTCGCGATGCCAGTTCGGGAACCACACCACCATATTCTTTATGGATGGCCTGATTTGCGGCAATGTTCGACAAAATGCAGTTTCCCTTGATGATAGCTGCTGAGGTGTCGTCGCAGGACGATTCAATACCTAAAATTATAGAGTCGCTCATAATAATGGCAAAGTTAGAGAATAATAACGAGAATGAGAATAAAAAATCAGTAGCTGAAAACATAAGTGATCAGGTACAGAAGACTGTTGAGAATGTAGAAGGTGCTGTGAAAGAAACAGTTAAAGGAGCGTCTGAACTGGCATCAGATGCGATCAATCATCCTATTGAAACAGCTGAGGAATTTGGGAAGCAGGCAATGAAAGATGTCACCAGCTATTCCTGGTGGGCCAGGCTTCTTCTCATCCTTTTCTGGCTGGGAATTGTTCTTGTAGGCGGTGTTCTTGTGGTCATCAATCTTCCTGCCACCAAACAGTGGGCGGCAAATCAGGCTCTTCAGATTGTAAATAAAGATTTTAAAGCCGATATGTCTACGGAAAGTGTAGACGTAAATTATTTTGGAAATGTAACGATAAAAGGACTGAAAGTTAAGGACTACAAAGGTCTGGAGTTTATTACAGCCAAAGAGTTCCGTGCCAATTCAGACTGGATGTCGCTTGCGTATAATGCCATTTCAGGAAACAGCAATTCCCTGAGTTTTAATTCTCTTACCCTTGTAAATGCAGATGTAAAAGTAATTACCTATAAAGGAGACAGTATTTCGAATTTTATCCGGTTTACGGAATTATTTGATAACGGAAAAAAAAGAGATCCTAAAAAGCCTCCTTTTCAGCTGAATTCCCGGGTACAGATCATTGATTCCAAAGTATCTATCGTTAATGAAAACTCACCCGGAGAGCCGGGAAAATGGCTTACCGCCACAAAATTCAACCTTAAAGCTCCCAATGTAAAAGTTAACGGACCCAATATATCGGCACTCATCAATAATATGTCCTTCGTTACTTCCAGATGGGGCAAGTCTCATTTTGTTGATACCTTTTCAACCGAACTTTCTTTAACGCGACAATTTCTGTCATTAAAAGATCTTACTTTAAATACAGATCACAGCCTGCTGCAGGGAAATATCAAATTCAACCTTAATGACGGTTCTTGGGCCGATTTTGCAGACCGTGTACGTTGGGATATGGAAATTAATCAGGGAAGCCAGCTCAGTGGGTATGATATCAGTTATTTTGTGACCAACTGGGATAACTTTAAACCGTTTAATCTGGCCGGAAAAATGACAGGCCCTCTCAATAAATTTCACCTTGAAAACTTCCTGATCAGAAATCCTGATGTGAATATTGCAACGAGTACTATGAAAGTAGACAGGCTGCTGAAAGGAAACTTCCTGATAGAGACCAATGATCTTTCCGCAGACTTTACCTATAAGGACCTCAAAGCAATGATGCCTTCATTCATTGCAAAGAAAATGAAGAATTTTGCCGATGACTTTGGCAAACTGAAATTCAATGGTGCGGCAAAAGTAAATCCACAACAGGTGTATGTACCTTCGGGAAACCTGATGACAGGAATCGGACAGGCCAAAATTTCAAAACTTTCACTAACCGATTACAGTACGGCAATGCCTAAATATTCCGGATATGTTGAAGTAAAAGATCTGAATACTTCGGTAATCACGAAAAATAAAACGGTAGGTCTTATTTCCGGTAAATTTGATATTAACGGGCAGAGTTTCGATGTCAACACCATGCGTATCACTACTAAATCCCAGATCTCGAGTATTGAGATCATGAATAAGGAAATCAACAACCTTTATCTGGACGGGCTTTTAGACCATAAAAAATATAACGGACTTATTACGGTAAATGATGAACAGGCTAAAGCAACGGTCAAAGGGCTTATTGATTTCAGTACATCAAGGGTAGCAATGAATGTAAATGCCGATGTGAGCTATCTGAACATGAATTACTTTACCAATAAACCCGGAAACCAGATTGTAAGCGGAAAGGTGGATGGTAAAATGGCGATGTCTTCCATTAATGATCTTACCCTGGATGTAGAAGCCAGCGATCTTCATTTTGCCACGGCTACTCAAAAATATGTGATTCCTAAAGCTAAAGCCAAAACGTTCATTGAAGGGGGAGGAAGGGTGATAGAAATAGATGCGCCGGGAGCTGCCAACGGGAAGATTTCCGGAAAATACAACCTGGCAGACCTTGCAGGAATGGTTGAGAACGGGATTGGAAAGATACTGGTAGGACCTCCGCCAAGAAAACTGTACAGAGGGCAGAGCTTTACCATGAATTTTGATGTTCAGCAGGGGGTGGTGAATTACTTTCTTCCGGATCTGAAACTGCCGCAGGGTGCCGTTGTAAATGGCGAATATGACGGAAATTCAAATAACCTGATCCTGAATCTGGATGCGGCTTCTTTAAAGTATATCATGACGAAGAAGGAGGAGGTTTCGGATGCCGATAAAGCACTGGCTGCTGCCAATCCTGAATACAAGATCAACGACCGGACCAATATTTCCAGAGACAGTGCCATGGTAGACAGTGTAATGGTAAGGATCAATACGGCTAATCTCGATGAACAGCTTTATGCGAGGATCAGCAGGCTGGAATACAATAAAAATATCATTAAGAATTTTGAACTGAAAGGTAAAAATGAAAACGGAACGGCTCTTCATCTGGCAACCACATTCAGGCACGGAAGTCCGGAAGATGAAAAGGATGACAATCTTAAAGCCTATGCCATCAATGTAGATCAGTCTACCAATGCGGCGGGGGATTATGTTTTCAAATTCGAACCTACGGAAGTGAAGTTCAATGATGTAACCTGGGCAATAGATACGAGCCCGGAACTGGATCATTCGATCACTTACAGAAGGAATACGGAAGATTTTGATATCCGGAACCTGAGGATTTACTCAGATAAAAGCGCACTGTTTATCAAGGAGGCACAGTTTAAATCGATAAAGGATTTTTATGTAGATGCAGATATCAACGATTTTGCTGTTGAAAAGCTTCTTGAAATGAAGTCAGGAGGAAATCCTATGGATATTAAGGGGCTTGCCAACGGAAGTGTGAAGATCAGAATGGATAAGAATACGCTGCAGCCTTTGGTTGACCTTACCGTTGATGATATTATGATGAACGGAAATGATATGGGAGATCTTACCATTTCGGCAACAAACGGGTTTTCACTGAATGTTTATGATATTGATGTAAAGGTTGCTTCTGCCGGGGTAATCGGAAATAACAATCTGCATCTTACGGGTACCGTCAATAATAATACGGCATCGCCTACTATTGATCTCACGGCAGAAATGCGTGATTTCGATCTTGCATTTACGCAACAGTTTGTACAGACTATTTTTGGAAACCTCAGAGGGAAAGCTACCGGAGATCTTAAAATCAGCGGAAAATTCAGTGATCTGGATTACAGCGGGGATATTGCACTGAAAGGTTTTGGATTGAAACTTCTGTTTACCGGGGTAGATTATTCATTTGATGATACGGTGATCGGCCTTTCGAGAGGGCTGGCCATTCTTAATAATATTGAGGTACATGACGGAAGATCCAATTCTAAGGGAACCGTTTCCGGTACGATACAGTTTGATACGCTTTCTTCAATGGGAGTCAACCTGCTGATGAGGGCAGATAACCTTCTGATGCTGAATACCACTCAGAAAGATTTTGACCTGTTCTGGGGAAGGGTATACGGACAGGGAGACCTGTATGTGGATGGTCCTGTTTCCGGATTAAGTATTACCACGCCGAATATGAAGGCGCTTAACGGAAGTACTTTTACTTTTAATTCCAGTTCGACTTCAAATGTTGAAGAATTTAAAATGCTGAGGTTCCTGAAAGAAGGAAAAGACGGACTGATCACCCTGGAAGAGAAGAAAAAAACCGGGGCCAATATGAATATTGATTTCAGCCTGGATGTAGATAAAGGAACTACCGTGAATGTACTGGTAGGAGATGATGTTGGAAATATTTCCGTAAAAGGTACGGCGGATAAGCTCAGATTCCAGATGGGAAAACAGGGAAATATAGCCATGAACGGTACTTATAAAGTAGATAACGGAACATTTGTTTCCAAAGCTATCCTGAATAAAACCTTCCAGATCGAAAAGAACAGCAGCATCAGATGGGACGGAGACGCTATGAAACCGGCGCTGGATATTACAGCCAATTATGTGAGAATGGTTTCCAATGCAGGAGAATATCTGAGCATGGGCAAATTACAGCCGATCAGTGTCCTGCTTCAGGCCAATATTACCCAAAGTCTTATCAACCCTAAAATAGACCTGAATGTAACGGCTCTGGACGTTTCCAGCCAGGTAAAGGAAACACTGGCAGCCAAGATGAGCCAGGAAGGTGAAAAAGTACTTCAGTTCGGTTCTGTACTGCTTCTGAGTACCTTTAATGTATCGAATACCGGTGGAGTAGGATTCGACGTAGCCGGTGTAGCGGAATCTTCCGGATACAATATGCTTCTGAAACAGCTGGGGTCAGTTCTTAATACGATGAGTAATGAATTCCAGATCGACCTGAACTATGTAAAAGGAGATCAGAACTCGAATACCGGCGACCGGGCCAATGCCGGAGTAAGTGTTGCGCTTTCGCCGAGAGTGAACATTAAAACCGGATTGGGAATTCCTTTAAATAAAACTGAAGGTACGCAGAATAATTACCTTTCCGGTGAAGGCTCCATTGAATACGATATTTCCAAGAAAAATGACGGAAGCCTTATTCTGAGAGGGTATTCCAAGCCTACCAACATCGGAATGGTGAGTACGAATGGTTCTGCAAATCAAGCGTATGGAGGGGGTGTTGTGTGGAGCAAAAGCTTTAATTCTTTATTTAAAAAGAAGAAAAAAGATAAAAAACTCCCGGAACCCAAAACGGAAATAAAAACAGATTCTACAAAATCGGAAGGTAAATAATCTGAATATTTTAATGATTTTTATCATCTGTGTTAATTATTGTTAATATTTGATATAATTTTTTTAGTTAAATTATTTTTTATAAATTTGCAAAAAATACATAGATTTTTTAAGAAAATTGTAATTTAACTAATATGAACTATCAACTGGACGAAATAGACAAGAAGATTCTTGATTTCTTAGTAGAGAATACAAGAATGCCTTTTACGGAAATTGCTAAGCAGATGGATGTTTCCGCTGGTACAATTCACGTAAGAGTGAAAAAAATGGAGGATGCAGGTATTATTTTGGGATCATCTCTGAACATCGATTACGGTAAGCTGGACTATCACTTTACTGCTTTTATCGGGATTCTTTTGACAAAATCAAACCGTACTCAGGAAGTACTGAAAGAATTGTCAACTATTCCTAACGTAATCGAAGCTAGTGTTATCTCCGGAAAATACAACATTTTCTGTAAGGTAAGAGCCAAAAACACCGATGACGCAAAAAGAATTATCTATCAGATAGATGACATTCAGGATGTAATGAGAACAGAAAGTATGATCTCTATGGAGGAATACTTAAGCGATAAAAACAGACTGATCAACGCTATTTCTGTTTAATTCAAATTTTAAACGAATAATATATCCAAAGAACTTATGAAATTACTCATAAGTTCTTTATTTTTGTACCTATGGAAGAATACAGCTATTTTGACGAAGATCCGAAGAAAGGATGGGGATTTATTCTGGCGTTTGCAGCCCTTATGCTGTTTACGGTAATGGGACTGGGAATTGATGTGGATGAATATCTTCAGCATGAGTATCTTCAGATTCCAAGATGGTATTTTTACGTTATCTTTTCCATAGATGCTCTGATGATGACCGGACTTGTTCTGATGCTGTTTTACCGGAAAATAGGAATTTATATGTTCCCGGCATTGCTGGTACTGCATTTCTTTATGCACAATTATTACCTGTCTACATTCCTGTATACCGATGTCACCAACCTTTTCCTTTTTACAGGATTCGGGATGCTGGCGATTATTCCGAAATGGAAGTTTTTCAGGTAACAGGATTTACAGTTTGTAATCACTGATCATTTTCTGTTTCAAAGGATTTTTACTCCATTCCTCCCATTGGCCGGTATATGGGTCATAACCGCATTTTAAAGGCTTTGAGATGTCTAAACCCTCACTATCGGTGTGATTTCTTTCTGTATAGGCCCGGCAGTCCGTACAGATATATCGGAATTCACAGTCTTTACAGCCTTCAATATGGTCTTTGGTAAGGTTCCAGTATTTTTTGAACCCGGGTTGACGCAATGCATCCTCAAGACCGGAATTGTGAATATTGCCATAAACTTCCGGCATTAAAGGGCAGTTTTTGATATTTCCGTCTATATCAATGCCTATTTTTTTATGAAGGCAGGAATTGTGGTTGATGGCTTCCAGTACTTTAGGCTGATTGGTGTTGAAGTATTTAAGATCTACTTTCCCGCAGGACGATATTTCGAGTTCCTCCTTAATAAAATGAACAGTAAACCGGAACCTGTTTTTTGCAAACTGAGGGGATTTTTTAGAGCCATAAAAAACAAGATTGGAAATTCTTACAGCTGTATGATGCAGCGTATTCAGAAAATTTTGGTCAACATAAGAAGAAAAGGGCGAAAACACCTGAATACTGTTTAGCACAGATTCTATAAAGATCGTGTCTATTTCCTGAAATTCGCTTACAGAAAGTTCTTTTTTACAGAATATATTGAGATGTTTCACTCCCAGGTTTTCAATAGACTGTTTTATTTTATTTAATACAGACAGATCATGTATTTCTATAAAAATATCGGAGATTTCAGCAGGAGTCTGATACTGATATGAAAGTGGAATAAAGTTTTTATTAGGGTTACCATAGCTTATAAAACCGTATTCCTGTTCAATCAGGAGATCAATATAATCATAAATAATCTGTTGGGATTCTTCATCATAATTCTCTACAATACTTTCAATGGAATTCTTTTTCAGTTCCTCAATGATTTCATAAAGTTCAATAGGGTAGAGTTCTGAATTATTCCTTTGCAGGTCAGAAACCAGGATCCTTTTAGCTCCTTTGGTAATCAGGATATTGCTGAAGAGATTGAAATATTTCATATGAATCTTACCAGTGATTTTTCTGGTTCTTCGATGAGCAGAAAATCGGTTTGGTATTTTTTTGATTTTGTGTAATGGGCGATTGAAGACGATTTCCGGAATGTCTTTTTCTGTTTGATCATTTCCAGATATTTAAAGGTGAGAGGAAGTTTATTCTTCTCGTTGATCATGTTTTTCATCAATATAAAATAAAAGATTATGACAGGTATTCGGCAATTTCTTTATCTAATAAGTAATTGCAGCAGGTGGATAAGTGCATAAACTGTCCCACAGGGTTTACCTCAAGAAAATAATACCGTGAACCGCTTTTTATAAAATCCAGAGATCCGCAGTTCAGGTCCAGGGTCTGCATTAACAAATGTATTTTTTTCTCAATATTTACCGGCAGCTGATAGGGCACATTCCTGTTGGGCTTATTGTCATTGTACTTCCGGTAATCTACTTCGGTTTGCTTATCATTTTGTGAAAATATGGCCATAGACCAGCATCTGCCGTTCAGATAGAAGGTCCGGATTTCATAGTCTTTTCTTATTTTTTCCTGAAAAAAAGAGATGAAGAAGTTACTTTCATGCTCATTGATAATACTGGTATACATCACACCATCCGTCTCTTTTTTTAGATTTACCAGGACAGGATTTCCTGAAATGGGTTTAACGATTGTATTTCCCAGCTGTATATGGTCCGTATGATCGGAAAGAAAATAGGAAGGTACATCCAGGCCTGCTTCTTTTGCCTTCTGAAGAACAATAAGCTTATTCACCTGAGCATTTGACTGTTTGCTGATATGCTTTTTAGACTCAAGTATGGTATATACATAGTCTTCCAGCCAATGCTGGGTTTCATTCATATGCTGATCTACCGCTTCATGAATATAGCGGAACCGTTTGAATTTTAAGCCGCCTCTTCTGTACCATACACTGGTAATATCATCAGGGAAAAAACTGTTCCGGGGACTTTCCAGAAAGATTTTCTGCTGATGAACTTTGATTTCAAAAAACTCGTCTTCATGAACCCGGATAAATTTTTTATCCATTTTATACAGCCACTCAATAACACATTCGGTAGCTCCTTCTTTGTTGTTGGAGATAATGAGAATCATTTTCAGATTTTTTTGAGTTTATTACCTACTATGAGTTTTGAAAAAGTCTTTTTTTATAGCAGCTGCATGCTTTAAACTTGGAAGTCCTATGCTTTTTCTGTGGCGGTTAATCTTAGCAGAATCTGTCGATACATTAGGGTTGAATCTGTATATACCTTCTTTATCAGCCAGAAAAGCCGGATTATCAATCATTAAGGCATAATCACGGGGAAGGCAGTCTCCTGATTTTACATATTCATATAATTTAGATTTTATAAAGGGATATTCTTTAGCATCATTCATATGGGTAAGAAAGGTAGTCATGGCAAAAAAAGTATCATCATGTCCCATTGTTCCCATTTTTTGTGGTGTAGGATAGCCGTATTTAGTAAATGTCCAGATAAGAAGTCTGGCATTTTTTCGCACGTTAGCCATTGTTACAGCAGTATCAAAATTTTTCCGTCCTAATTGATCTCTTTTCATAGCTATTGTAAAGGAGTCTATGAGCTTTTGATTTAGCCCTTTCTTCCATTTTAATATCTGTTCTTTTACATACAAGCTATCAACTCCATATTTTTTGAAAAGCGGAAAATATTCCTTACAGTTACCACCTCTTTGAGCCTTTAAAAGAATCAGCTTCTTCAGGCTTTTTTTACCCCCGAAATCAATATTATAGCGGTCAGCAAGTGTTATATAAGTTTCATATTCGTTAATTCTTTCCTGGTTTTTCGGTTCATATTCTCCTCTCTCGAAAAAATTTTTGTATTCTTCTGTTGCCAGTTTGGAATTATTGGCCAACCTGTAAATGCTGTCAATCTCATTAACTTTCTGATAATATAGAATATAATTGACAGATTTCTTTTGACAGTTTATGTTTATTAAAGAAATAATGCTTAATAATATAATTCGGTAAATCATAAGGTAAACGAAATTAATTTTGACGGCTTCGACTCTCATACGGCCTTTCTGTTATTTTCTATTCTCTGTAATAAGTACAGGCATGAAAGAATCCTTTACCAGCAGATTGGTATGTTTTATACTTGGCAATCCTATACTTTTTCTGTTACGGTTGGTTTGTGCAGAATCTTTTGAAACACCGGGGTTAAAAAGATATATAGGGTCTGTGTTATTCAATAAGGCCATACCATCAATCATTAGCGCATAATCACGGGGAGCACAGTCTCCTGATTTTATGTATCCGTATAATCTGGATTTTATTTCCGGGTAATATTTTTTTGTTTCACTCATATGAGTAAGGAAAGTAGTCATGGCAAAAAAAGTATCATTATGCCCCATGGTACCCATTTTTTGCGGAGTAGGATAACCGTATTTATTAAAAACCCATATCAGGAACCGTGAATTTTTTTCTACGTTTCTTCTTGTTAATGCAGTATCAATGGGTCTTCCTTCCTGATCTCTTTTCATGGCAACGGTAAACGAATCTATAAGCGTCTGATTCAGTCCTTTTTTCCAGTCTGCAACTTTTTCTTTTAGACTCAGGCTATCTATTCCATATTTTTTAAACAATGGAAAATATAGTTTGTAGTATTCACCATGAGGTGCTATTAAAGGGATGAGTTTTTTAAGTCCTTTTTTACCGCCAAAATCTATGTTATACTTATCTGCAAGCTGAATATAGGTCTCATATTCCCGGATACGTTCCAGGTTTCTGGGCTCATATTCATCGAATAGTCTTTTATATTCTTCTGCTGCCAGTCTGGGATTTCCTGCTATTCTGTATATACTGTCGATCTCATTAACTTTCTGATAATATAGAATATAATTGACATCTTTCTTTTGACAGCCGATTAAATAAAACATACACAGAAGTAACAAAAAGCTAAAGCTTAATAAAAACTTATAATTCATAATGTAAAACAGTTTTAATCTTAAAAAACGATTAAGGAGAACCGTAATTCTCCTTAATTATTTATTAATACGGATCTGCTGGTGCAATTTCTCCAATAATTAATCTGCCCTTATATTTCCAGTTTCCCGGTGTGTCATCAGTATAATAATCCGTATCTTCCACTCTTCCCTGAGGAGTGTTATATGCCGATGATGCGTTTCTACTACTTGCCGTTCCACCGGAAATTGCTTTTAAATTCTTAAGTTTCTTGTTTTCTAATGAAGAGAAGCTGCTCTTCATTCCTTGTAATTTTTTCATAATGATAATTTTTGATTAAAATTTGTGTTGCCATATGATCCCTGGCATGGGGTGGATATCCTTCTATTTTATCCGGCACTGTACACATGCAGGCAAAATAAACCGGACGATTGCTCAACGTTGATGTTTTCAAAACTAAAAATAAGTATCTCACTATTTTGTGATTATTAATGTTTTGTAATTGCAATTTTTTGTTTGTACAAATCAATAATAATGGTTCATGAGGTATTTAACCGGATTTAAAAATCCGGAAACAGGTATGGAGTAAGTGAAAATATTTTGAAGTAAAAAATTAAGAAAATTGCAGAATGTGCATAATGTGTTTTTTATTGTACAATAACTGTGACAACGTATGCAAAATAGAAACGGGTATAAAATATGTACACATGTCAGATCAATCGTGTATTGTTTTGGGGAAACACTCCCTGGAAGAAAGAATCCAGTGCTGTATTTTCGTCCAGTCCGAATTTCTTTTTAAGCCGGTATTTGGTCATTCTTACACTTTTGGGTTCTACGTTCAGCAGGTTGGCGATCTGTTTGGTTTCCATGCCCAGATAGATGTAGGCGCAGTATTTCAGATCTAGCGGAGTAAGCTTTTGCAGGGCTTTTTCATTGATGTTTTTAAAAAAATCCGGATGCAGTTCCTGAATTCTGAAGGTGGTTTTTTCAAAATCACTGTCTACGCGGTTTTGTTCTTTTACCATCTGATGGATGTTGATATCAGTCTCAGACAATTGGGTATGCAGCTGCTGAAGAACTTCATTTTTATGCTGAATATGCAGCTGGCTGGCCAGTACTTCGCTTTGAAGTTTCTGCTGCTGAAGGGTAAGCAGCTCCTGTTCAGCTTTCAGTCTCGCCTGTTCTTCCTGCTGAAATTTCACCTGCATTTCGGCCTCGTGCTTATCGGTATTGAGCTTTTTCTCCCTTTCTATGGAGTATCTCAGTTTATAATGGTAGGAACGGAACATGAAAAAAGCACCGGTCAATCCTATGATTCCTAATCCTATATATAAAAGCTTTTCTTTTTTCAGGCTGTCGGCTTTTTCATTCAGAGCCTTTAGTTCAGATTCTTTTTTCCGGGACTGGTATTGCGCTTCCAGTCTTTTAGCGGTTTCCACCTGGTTCTGGTCAAAGAGTAAGTTGTTGTATTCCGTTAGTTTAGACTGATATTCGTAGGCTTTCTGATAGTTCTGCTGTTTGGCATACAGTTTGGCCAGATCGGAGACTACATTGATCATCACGTGGTAATATACCGGTTTCTGGGTCAGCAACAGCTGTTCGGCCTGGAGAAGATACTGTTCAGCCAGCCTGTCGTTCTGATCCTTCATGGCAAGGGCACTTAAGATCCCGAAAGCACCTGCCCGGATATTCTGATTATAGGTAGTATGCAGGGTAAGATCAAAAATTTCCTGTGTATTCTTCTGAATTTCCGTACGGATTTCAGGCGTAATAACCGGGTAACTTAAATAATAGTTGGTGATATTCAGTAAAGCCAGCGAGTGGGTATAGTCTGATACATGGCCGGGAAATTCATGATAAAGGGAAACGGCTTTCTTACACATTTCGATAACCGATTTTAAATCTTTTAGATCACCGGTCTTTTCATACAGGAAAGAGTAGCAGACAGCCATAGCAGAATACGCAGAACTGAGCATATTTTTATTTCCTGACTGCTGTGCAAGATCTATGGATTTCCGGGCGTATCGGGTTGCACTTTCAGCATCATTCCATTCTGCATAAATTCCATAAAGAAGGTAATTCAGTTTGGCATTCAGAAGAATTTCAGAAGGGCGTTTTTCTACTTCAGGAAGTACTTTCTGAATAAGCTTAATAGTGTTTTCAGGATCCCCCAGTGTATTGTGATAATAAATATTAAGATAGGCAGCATACAGGGAGGCTGTTTTATCTTTACTTTTCTGTGCAATGGTATTGGCCGCATCAATAATCTTCGGCACCTTGTTATATTCTGACTGGTTAAGCCGGATAATCCCGTTTTGAACCAGAGCTTTTACCTCTTCCGTGCTATTATGTTCGCTTTGGGCCAGTTTCAGCTGCTGCTGTACATATTTTTCAGCTTCGGAGTACTGATCGCTGATCCTGTAATATTCAGTAAGCTCATTATAGATCCTGAATTTCTCAGAAACCGAAACACTGTTTTGATTCAGTTGGTTTTTCAATCCGTCCATAAATGTATTCTGGGCAGTACAGATCACGCCGGAGAATAAAAACAGGAAGTATAAAAAAGAGTATTTCAGTTTCATCAGGTGAAAGTACGAAAATTGTAGATATAGATCAATTGGAGAGCAGGCTTTTAAAATATAATTTATTTTATAAATAATTGATAATTAACGTTATATAAAAATATGTAGTCGTTTTGTAGTCATTGTTGATTCGGATTGAAGATGTTTTGTAGGAACAGAAAAAAGTGTTTTTATGTTTTTCTGCTGCATTTTTGACAGAACAAATTTTACATCACATTTTATTAATTTTAAAAATCTTTTTATCATGGACAACAAAACATTATCTATTGTATCATACATTACCCTGTTCGGCTGGCTGATTGCCTTCATTATTGGAAAAGACAAAGCGGACGGAGCTTTGAAGTATCACCTTAAACAGGGATTGGGACTGGCAGTCTTTTCATTGATATTGGGAATTATTCTTAGAATATTAATGACGGTTACCCACATCGGTCTTTTGGGAATACTGGGAATTATTCCATTTATATTAACTGTTATCGGAATAATTAATGCGGCCAATGATGCGCAGAAACCTCTGCCTTTCATCGGAAAAATGTTTGAAGATAAATTTTCATTTATCGGATAAGCCGATATGGAAGCGTTTAAACACCTGAAGAAAGAAGGTACGGGATATGCAGTGAGACAATACCTGTCGCTGCAGCATATTATAGCACCGGCGTGGGTTATTATTTCCATTCTGGTGATGGTATACAGCAGTTATCTGAAAACAGGAATTGTACTGCTGTTGCTTTTTTTGCTGCTGACGGTCATTTCTTTCATTCCGCCTATAATTCATTTTGATCCTGCTTCAAAGCTGCTTACAGTGGTAAATGCAGGATTGAAGCGAAGGAAATTTACTTATAATCTGGATGAATTTGAAGGATTTGAACTGCAGACCATCCGCATGGGATTTATTCCTTTAGGATGTTTTCTGTACGCGAACTTTAAAAATGTCTCAGGTTTCAAACGTCCGGTGATCTCACAGTCGTTCAGTAAAAGAACCATGCAGGAAGTTGTGAATGAACTGGAAGATCTTAATAAAAACACAAGATAAAAACATCTTATTACCGTTAAATTATGAAAAAAACAGCAATCATCACAGGAGTGTCTGTACTGAGTCTTTTGACTGTATCCTGTGATAAATTGGATAAAATAAAAGATAAACTTTCGCAGGACAATACAAGACAGGTCAATCCTTTCAGCGTAAATTCCGGGGACGAGAACAGGGATATTATCACTTTTAATAATAAAATAGTGAAGATGGACGACGTTCATGCCGAATTTATCAAAAATTTTCAGGATGCCCTTAGCCATATGGACGGCTATGTGAAAAATGCGCTTGCGAATCCGCAGTATTCGGGGATGTCTCCTATGTTTACTCCTACCATTATGATGGGTGCTGAAAAAGAGATGAAGGTTCCTGATGTTTTGGGAAAAGATTATCAGACTCTGGTGGATAAAATGATCAGCACATTCTCAGAACTGAAGCTTAAAGAGAAAGAACTGAAATCCTATAAAGATGCGGAAGACTGGAAAGATGACAAAGGAAAGAAAATTTCCGAGCTTCGCGAAAAAGCAGATCAGCTGATCAAAGAAAACCGTACTGCCGCGAATGAACTGTTCGTTAAACTCGCTCCGAGAGCAGATAAAGCCGAAGTAGAAGTTCTTAAGGATCATCCGCTGAAAGATCAGATCCTTCAGTCCAAAGAAATAATGGAACTGAGCCAGAAGATCGTTGATGATTCTTATCAGTTTACAGATGTCAATGCTTATAAAAAACTGTTTGCTCAACAGTATCAGCAAATGGAAAAATTATATGCACGGAATATGGAAGAAAAGATTCCTTACTCTGAAAAACAGAAAGAGAGCAGTTATCTTGCCTTTAATAATGCTGTGAATGATTTTCTTGGTAAAATGCGTATTGCACAGCGCAGCCTGAATGAAAACAGTGAAAGTGTCAATAGTGATCTTGATGAGCTGGAAAGAGAAGCCGGATATATTCTTGACCGCTATAATACTTTTGTAGACTGATCCATTAAATATGATATTATGAAAAAAGCATTAGGTATTATCCTGATTATTATAGGTTTCTGCCTGACCGTAATCGTAAAAATAGGCCCGTCTAAGGAAACTTCCTGGTTATTTGGATATGGAGATCTGCCGCTATTACTTTTGGCGGCGGCCATTATCATCCCGGGCTGGATTATATATAACAAAAACCGGTAGTTCAGATAAAATAAGTAGCCATAATCATGAAACCGGCTGGAGTTTTACAGAATTGGGTAAGCTCATTTGGCGGGATAAAAGTATTTTTGTCTGCCACTAAAAAAAAGAAATATGAATTTTGAAGACCTGAAACAGCAGATAGAAGGTGCTGCGAGGAAAGCATTCCTGGAAGTGTATGAAAAACACGGCGCTGAAAAGATATACAGTTTTGCTTTATACAGCGATGAAGGAGCAATGACAGTCTGCCCGGCAGCCAATACCCTGGAAAATCTGAAAGAAGCAGATGAAGATGATTTTCTTTATTATAAATATGAACCCGCTGAATGGGCCTATGAAATGGATGGAGCTGAGGATGAGTTCGATGAAGTTTGCACCCGCCTCCGTAATGTATTGGATCAGAATGAAGAGGAAAAATGGTTTGCAGAATTTCAGGGTAAACTTTATAAAACCTGCATTGAAGTGCTGGAAAAGCTTAAAAATGAAGACTTCTTCAGAAAGATTACAGGCGGGGATATTTTCCTGATTTTTACCGTTTCGGATTATGAATTTGAAAAAGAAGAACAGAAAAAAATGATCGCCAGGCTCAATGATAACGTTTACAAAGATGAATATCTGGGCTGGATGGATACCTGGGGAACTTATTAAAAGATTCTCAGCCGGATATCAGAACTGAGACGGGGCTGAAGCTGGAAGAGAGAAGTTATGAAAGTCATTAATAATAAATTTTACATAGATCTTTAATTCTTTAGCCAAGAGTAACCTCCAGGCTCCTTATTCCGCCCATTCGTAAAATAAAAACTGAGAACCATGAAAACATTAAAAAAAACAGACTTATGAAACTGAATAAAATAATTGTATCTGAAACCTCTTTTAACAGCCCTGAACTTTACGATATTATTTCTTCCAATATATCCGTCGTAAACCTGCTGGAGGAAGAAGGTTTTGAAATAGAAAGCATTCATGAAGACTCTGTGACAAGCTATTATGTAGATTACTACCTTTCACAGTACAGAAACGGGAACTTTTCACAGTTTGTCTGGAACACCGGATGGTCTCCGGAACTGAATGAGATTATTAAAAACGGACTGGAAAAAATGGGTGCAGGGAAACACCTGGAACTGTTTAACGAACAATCATCAAAGGTGGAAGATCTGGAGGAAGGCGAACTTCAGAAGTTTCTGGAAAGTGAGTATTTCGGACCTAATAAGACCCGTGATAAACTGAAAAACAGTTCATTTTACAGCCTTGAGGAAGACCTTATAGAATTAAATTCCCGGTGGCTGAAAAATCATCCGGATCTGCCGGTACTCCCGATTGAAGAAATGTTTCTGGAGCTTGAAAAATATATCGGAAGAAACATAGCCCGGGAACATTAAAAAACAATAAAAAACAACCATAAAAACACATCATCATATAATCTCAGCCAGACACAAAATATTATTTATGAATACATACACTTATTATAAGCAGGACGGAAACCTTTATATCTTCAGAAACCAACCTGTATTTATCACTATACTGACAGTTCTTATGTTTGCTGCCGCGGTAATGGTGTACCGGCTGGAAATGCCGCTTTTTGCATTATTTCTGGCAGCATTGGGAATATTGATCATCATTAATTTCTTCACCAAAAAATTGATTATAGACCCGGACAGGCAGACCATTACGGGAAGGCATACCATCTTTGTTCCGGCAAAAACCTATTCCTTTAAAGATTTTACCAATTTTGAAGTATTTACTACCCGGTATATGGGTTTTATTACAACCAATGTAATACTGTCTATTCATTTTGAAGTGGAAGGACAAAACAAAAAGCTGACGATCGGGCAATCCGTTACCCAGAAAGGGATCCAGAAAATGGTGAATGAAACGGAAGATCTTATGGGAATTAATGAAAACAGAAGATGAATGCAATAGACCGTTATAAATTCAGGGAATTCGGGAATGAAATAAGCTTTATGCCCAATTATAATTTACTGAGAACGCTGGTCTGGTGGCTGGGACTGGGAATAATTGCCCTGCCGGTAATCATCCGATTTATGGATAAAATGTCTGCATACCAATTCAGAACAGCTCTGATTATATGGAGTATTTATATGATCTTTTTACTGTTTGAGCTGTTTTTCCGGGTTCCCGTAAAGTATATTTTTGATAAATCCGAAAAGTGTATTTACAGAAAATGGATATTCTCCAGAAAGCTGATGAATTTTGATGAGATGACTTATTTCATCAATGAAGATAATGGGGGATATTTTTATGCGATCGGGAAAAAAAGGAACCAGTTTGTGAAAAGTTACAGGATCAGCAGCTATTTTTCAAATTCCAAAGCTTCGGAAAGGAGGGAAGAAGAATACATCAGGGATATACTCGGCCCTGTACTTGAGGCGGCAGGCAGTTCTTTCAGCCGGGGAACCGGCCATTAATAACGTACACCTTAGAAAAACAATACGATGAAAACAGAGCCCGGGCTGTTCCGAAGGAACAGCCCGGGCCGTTTATTTATAATGCTTTGAAATCTTAGTTCGCTAAAATTCTTTTTACCGCTTCTTTTACGGCAGCAGCATCAATCTTATATTTCTTCATCAGCTCGGCAGGCGTGGCAGATTCTCCGAAAGTATCGTTTACCGCTACAAATTCCTGTCTTGTAGGTCTTCTTCTGGCAAGCATTCCTGCAACAGATTCACCTAAACCACCAAGATAATTGTGCTCCTCGGCTGTTACGATTTTTCCTGTTTTTTCAACAGATTTTAAGATGATTTCTTCATCCAGAGGTTTGATCGTGTGGATATTGATCACCTCACATGAAATACCTTCTTTTTCAAGCTCGTCAGCCGCTACAAGAGATTCCCATACCAGGTGCCCTGTTGCAACAATCGTTACGTCTGTTCCTTCCTGAAGCAAAATTCCTTTTCCGATTTCGAAAGGCATATCTTCCGGAATAAATACAGGAACTGTCGGTCTTCCGAATCTTAAATATACAGGACCTTCGTGTTCAGCAATAGCAATCGTAGCCGCTTTGGTCTGGTTATAGTCACATGGGTTGATGACGGTCATACCAGGAAGCATTTTCATCATCCCGATATCTTCCAGAACCTGGTGGGTAGCCCCGTCTTCTCCCAGAGTAAGACCGGCGTGAGATGCACAGATCTTTACATTTTTCCCTGAATAGGCAATAGACTGACGGATCTGGTCATACACCCTTGAAGTAGAGAAGTTGGCAAAAGTTCCTGTGAAAGGAATCTTTCCTGTAATGCTGAGACCTGCGGCAAGACCCATCATGTTTGCTTCAGCAATACCTACCTGGAAGAATCTCTCAGGAGCCTTTTCAATGAATTTCTCCATTTTCAAAGAACCGATAAGGTCTGCACAAAGGGCTACTACATTAGGATTTTTATCTGCAAGCTCAGCCAATCCGGCTCCGAATCCTGAACGTGTATCTTTTTTTTCTGTATATGTAAATTTCATTTTTATTTTTTTAATCGGGATTTAAGAATTAGTAATCTGCAGGAGCTTCTAAATACAATTGTTTGAATGCTGTTTCCAATTGCTCATCATTAGGCGCTTTTCCGTGCCATGCATGAGTTCCCATCATGTAATCTACCCCGTAACCCATTTCTGTGTGAAGGATAATTGCCACAGGTTTTCCTTTTCCTGTTTCAGTTTTTGCTTTTTCAAGAATTGCGATAACGGCCTCAAGGTCGTTTCCGTTTTTCTCTTCAAGAACAATCCATCCGAAAGCTTCAAGCTTGGCGTGAAGGTTTCCGAGACTCAATACATCATCCGTATCCCCATCAATCTGACGTCCGTTGTAATCGATCGTAGAAATGATGTTATCTACTTTTTTAGCAGCAGCATACATCAGAGCTTCCCAGATCTGGCCCTCCTGAAGTTCACCGTCTCCGTGAAGAGAGTAAACAAAAGACTGATCTCCGTCTAATTTTTTCCCTTCAGCTACACCAAGAGCAACAGAAAGTCCCTGCCCAAGAGAACCGGAAGCGATTCTGATACCAGGAAGCCCTTCATGAGTAGTAGGGTGCCCCTGTAATCTTGAATCCAGCTTTCTGAATGTTCTCAGTTCATCAACCGGGAAGAAACCGAATCTTGCTAAAGTAGAATAGAAAACCGGAGAAATATGCCCGTTTGACAAATAAAAATGATCTTCATTTTTACCTTCCATCGTGAAAGGAAGCTTATAGTTCATTACCTTCCCGTAAAGTGCTGTGAAAAATTCCGTACAGCCTAAACTTCCGCCTGGGTGCCCTGAATTTACAGCATGAACCATTCTTAAAATGTCTCTTCTGATCTGCGTAGTAAGAGATTTTAGCTCTTCAATACTTTTACTCATTATATCTGATTTATTTGCACGCGAATTTACAATTTTTTAATGGCTTATGGAAATGTAAAAATCCGGACCTAAGATCCGGATTTTGAATTATTTGATTATTTCCCTGTTTTTAACAGCCTTCATTCACATAAACGGTGATTTCCGTAACAATGTTATTCATAAATTTAAATGTTAGCTGTGTTCCGGCATCATAATCTTCAATATTGAAGTATCCCGCATCTTTAATACGTTTGCCGTTATCGTCCACTTCCGGACGGATACTGAAGGTGGGATAATTTCTGTATGTATTGATCAGCTCGTCTCTGGTACTTCCCACTCCCATTCCGCTTTTGGTTTTAAACTTTTTACTGGTGGTGGAAAGTCCCGTAATGGTAACGGCATTAGGTCTGGCTTCTCCGCCATAACCTTGAAAAACGTCAATATTAATTGATTCACCATTGTATTTAATAGTGTTTTTTACATCTCCTGTTGAAAGTTTTATGGAGGTGCCGGCTATCTTTTCTGCTTCACTTTTTTCCATAAAGATCTTGTACGGCCCGATTCTTAAAGTAGACACTTCAAAATTTTCCTGAGCATTCACAAAACCAAAAGTGATGATCAGTACAAGAAATGAGATCATTTTTTTCATAAGTTATAATTCCTGTTTTGATGTTTAATAATTCGCCCCAAAGATACTCAAAATGGGCAAATTTACAGAACCGCTGAATAATTTATTCTGATGGAGAAGGCGGTAAAATATAATTAAGAACAATTGTAGAATTGCTGAAACAAAACTTAAATTGAATTTTTCTTGTGTATATTTTGCATGATAATTTGTTATTGGTGTGATTTTATTTGAAATTAATTGAAAATATGTTATTTTTGTTAATTAGTGTTAATTTTTATTTTTTTTTAAAGTTAAAATTATATAGATTTGATCAATTTAATAATTTTTGAGAATTAAAATTGTTAACTTTTAGTTGGGAATTTATTTTCCGTCTTCTTTATCCTTAACTTAAATGCCATCAATATGAAACTTAAACAACTACTTTACTTAGGGATATTCATTATATCCATTTCCCTGGGAAAAGCGCAGGATTATTTCACATCCATCAGTGAAAGATCCATTAAGGCAGACCCCAAAAGCAGGACGATACAACCCGAAAAGTTTCTTACATACAGACTGGATGTAGCCGGTATGAGAAATTACTTTAATTCTGTTCCTGAACTGGGCGATAATGATCTTAAAAATAAAGCCCCGGTTATTGTCTTACCTATGCCTGACGGTACCAAAGCAAAATTCAGAATCTGGAAGTCTTCAGTAATGGCTCCCGAACTGGCTCGGAAATTTCCACAGCTGATTACTTTAACAGGACAGGGAATCGATGATCAGTATGCAACCATAAAACTGGATATTACCGAGCTTGGTTTTCATGCCCAGATCAAATCGATAGCTACCGGCGATACTTATATCGACCCGTATGCAAAAAATGATGTTAATAACTATATCGTTTACAGAAAAGGCGATCTCATAGATAAAAATCCCAGAGTATGTGAAACCAGGGATGAAGATTTTCAGCCGGAAAAAAAAAGCGAACAAAAAACCGTAGCACCAAGCGTAGGAACTCAAATTAGAATTTTCCGTTTTGCCGTAGCATGTACAGGAGAATACGCTCAGGCTGCCACAGGATCAAGTTCTCCTACTCTTGCACAGACCCTTTCGGCTATTGTAACAACGGTAAACAGAGTAAATGGAGTATACGAACAGGAAGTGGCTGTAAGGCTGATACTGATTGCCAATGAAACCGACATTATCTTTACAGATCCAACCTTAGATCCTTTTGACGGAAACGATAATGCCAATACATTAATTTCGGAAAGCCAGGCTCAGATCAATAGCCTGATAGGAGCCGCCAATTATGATATTGGGCATACGTTCAGTACAGGCGGCGGCGGATTAGCCGGATTAGGGGTAATCTGTAATAATTCTTCCAAAGCAAGAGGGATCACAGGTTCACCAAGCCCTGTCGGAGATCCTTATGATATAGATTATGTAGCTCACGAAGTAGGACATCAGTTCGGAGGACCACATACTTTCAATGCAACAACATTAAACTGTGGCGGCGGAAACAGGAGTGCCGCGAATGCCGTGGAGCCGGGAAGCGGAATTACCATTATGGCATATGCCGGGATTTGCGGAACTACAAATAACCTGGCCAACAATAGTATCCCTGTTTTCCATACCCGTTCATTTGAATCGATCACCGCAAGAGTACAGGCAACATCTTGTCAGGTGACAACACCCGTTTCCAATACGCCGCCTGTGGTCAATGCGGGGAATAACTACACCATTCCTAAAAGCACACCGTTTAAGCTGACAGGATCTGCAACAGATGCAGAAAATAATGCACTTACTTACTGTTGGGAGCAAAATGATGTAGGGCCGGCAGGAAACTGGAATGTTCCAACAGGAAATGCTCCTTTATTCAGATCATTTATGCCGGTGACAGTTCCTTACAGATATTTCCCGAAAATTACAGATGTTATCAATAATACAACAACCAAAGGAGAGGTTTTACCTTCTTATGGAAGAACAATGGAGTTCAGACTTACGGTGAGAGATAACAATGCAGGATGTGCAGGGGTGGCCAATGATGATGCATCCATCACCGTTGATGCCAATTCAGGACCATTCACGGTTACAGCGCCTACAACAGCCGTAAGCTGGAACGGAAACTCTTCACAGACTATCACATGGAATGTAGCCAATACAACTGCTGCTCCTGTAAGCTGTGCCAATGTAAGTATTCTGCTTTCAACAGACGGAGGGCTTACCTATCCAACCACCATTGTAGCCTCTACCCCGAACGACGGTTCAGAAGTAATTACCATTCCTAATGTAAATACAACGCAGGCCAGAATTATGGTAGCCGGAGTAAATAATGTTTTCTTTAATATCAACCCTGTTAATTTTACAATCAGCCGTGTTCTGGCAGTTGATGAAGCAACAGATGACAAAGACGTATTCGTCGTATATCCTAACCCAAGTAAAGGACTGTTGAACATTAAGTTTACCCGTCAGAATGAAAAATATGATCTGATGGTATATGATGTAAGCGGAAGACTGGTATTCAGCCAGATGAACAATAAATTAAATGCTGATAAGGTGGGAACTTTCAACTTATCTCAGTTGGTAAAAGGAGATTATCTCATCAAAATCAAAACAAAAGATATGGATAAAACCGTAAAATGGATCAAAGAATAATCCGTTTCTAAAAAATTAACCTTATAAAAAGCTGTTTTCCAATCCGTGAAAACAGCTTTTTTATTTGTAATCAGAGGAACTAAAAATCCGGTCTTCAGTTTGATTATATCAGACTATGCAAAGTATTTCTGACCCTTCTGTTAGTTTGATAAGAAAAATATATCATAGCAGGAAAATAAAAGTAAAGGCATAAAAAAAGAGCAATACTGTTATTACTCTTTTTTTATATTTTCAGATTAAACAACCTTTAAATACTGTTTGTTTTTCACCAGCCATAGTCCGATGAAGGTCAGAAGCCCGTTAAGCACAATCAGTTCCACCCCTATGCGGTAATCCGTATAAGTGGTAACCGCTAAGTTGATCAGATAAGTGAGAATGGGAGCCAGAATCGTTACCGTCAGAATTGAATATTTTCTCGAAATCTGGAATTTGGTGAAAATACCGAAGGCAAAAAGTCCCAACAGCGGTCCGTAAGTATAACCCGCGACTTCCATGATCAGATAAACAATAGATTTGTCATTTAAAGCTTTGAACACCATGATCAGCATGAAGAATACCACGGTAAATGTAAGGTGTACCTTCATACGGAGACGTTTTTTCTCTTTTTCAGTTTTGGTTTTATCCTCATTGAGGTTAAGAAGATCAACACAATATGAACTTGTTACCGCCGTTAATGCTCCATCTGCTGAAGGAAATAAAGCAGAAATAAGCCCGATAATAAATATAATGGAAATGGCCATCGGGAAATATCCCTGAAGTGATAAAGCCGGGAAAAGATCATCTCCCATCATATTTTTGATATTGCCCGCAGAATCTTTAAATCCGAAAATATGGGTAATGGTTTCACCGTTGATCTGTCCGTATTCCGCACCGTTCTGTAAAGCAAAAAGATAAAGCAGCCCTCCCAGGAACAGAAAGGCGAGATTTACAAAAAGAAGCGTTCCTGCAAACGTCAGCATGTTCTTTTTGGAATTCTTAAGATTGTCTACCGAAATATTCTTCTGCATCATTTCCTGATCCAGTCCGGTCATGGCAATGGTAATAAAAATGCCGCCCAGAATGGTTTTTAGGAAAAACGTTTTGGAGTTGGGATCAGAATTTACGAAATGCGTATAATTCTTCTGTTCCAGAATCGTATAGGCCTCGCCAAAAGATAAATTCAGATTGGATAAGATATAAACGATACAGCCTATTAAGCTGATGATCATAAATGATGTCTGTAACGTATCCGTAATCACAATGGTTTTTACACCTCCTTCAAAAGTATATAAAAGCACCATCAGAAGAAGGACCAGAGCCGTTGCCCAGAAAGGAACTCCCAGACCTTCAAGCAGGAATATCTGTAAAACATTCACCACCAGGTATAATCGTGCAGTGGCTCCGATAGCCCTGGAAATAATAAAAAATATCGAACCGATTTTATGCGCTTCCACATTGAATCTTTTTCCCAGATAAGTATAAATGGAGGTCAGATTCATCTTGTAGTAGAGGGGAAGCAAGATGGCTGCAACAATAAAATACCCGATGAAAAACCCAATCACCATCATATAATATTCAAAACCGCCGTAAATATATTCCGAACCTGTCATCTTGCCCACGGTTCCCGGAACCGAAATAAAGGTCACCCCGCTTAAACTGGTTCCAATCATCCCGAATGCCACAAGCCACCATTTACTCTTTTTATTTCCGATAAAAAATGACTGGTTATCAGAGTTCCGGCTGGTAAAATAAGAAATCACCAGAAGACCGATGAAATAAATAAAAACAAATAGCAAAAGGATCGTTCCTGAATTCATGCTTTAATTAAATTTTAGCAAATATAGTTTTTTTCTGTTCTGCTGAAACTTTCATGATTCAAAAATCATCCGATCGTATAAAAATAAAAACCTTCCGGAACAACATCCGGAAGGTAGTATGATAAAATCGGAAATCTCAATTAATTCACTAAAACATCCTGAAGTTCTTCACTCTTCTGAAAACTTGCCTTTGCAAAAGGGCAGAGCGGAATAATCTTTTTCCCGTTCTTCCTGGCAAAATCTACCGCGGCCAGAAGCATTTCTTTTCCTACTCCTTTTCCGTTGTAGGCTTCCTCCACTTCAGTGTGGTCTATAATAAATCTTTCTTCTCCTGCCCAGGTATACGTCATCATTCCTGCGCGTCTTCCATCTATGAAAGCTTCAAAACTTCCGTGTTTGTCGTCGTTGTTTTGTTTTACTTCGGTCATACTATGAGAATTTAGTTAATATTTCTATATCATTGTTTAATATTTTATGAACAGGGCAGGCATCCGCGATGGTATGAAGCCTTTTTATCTGCTCATCATCCAGATTTCCCTCAAAGCTGATGTCTCTTTTGAAAACAGCCCTTTTGGTGAGCGGAAAATTCTCAAGTTCTACCTCTACATGGATGTTCTCAACTTCCCATTCCTTTCTGTCAATATACATTTTTAAAGTGGCGGCCGTACAGCTTGCCAGTGAAGTAGCGAGGATTTCAAAAGGATTGAAGCCTTTGTTCTGTCCGCCTTTATCGATGGGTTCATCAGTAATGATCCGGTTTTCACCGGCTGTTACTTCAGTATAATATTTGGTTTTTCCTAAGCTTGCTTTTACAGTTACCGCCATTATTCTTTTGTATTGAATTTATAACTTAATGCTCCCGAAGGGCACAGGTCAATCTGATTTTTAAGTTCTTCCGGAGTCGCGTTTTCCGCTTTTATCCAGGGTCTGTCCTTTGGATTATAGACTTTTGGAAGTGTTTTTACACAGACAGCCGAGTGGATGCATTTCTGAGGCTGCCAGATGACAGTAATACTGCCGTTGGGATATTCGTGTGTTTCCATATCAGTTTTCTTTTAATGATTTTTCGATTCTTCGGTCCGGAATCAGCCATATAAGAGCCACGATATAATAAAAACCTATGGCAATATAAGGATAAAAAAATGAAACTGCGATTCCCAGTATATAAAATACGATGGATATATATTCTTTCATTTTAGAATGAATCGCCGCTTTCAGCTGGGAATTTTCACCTTCACACCGGATGATCACATGTTCCAGAATCGTGTAGGCAATGGCACTCATAATAAGCCCGATACCGTACGTGGCGACGGGGTTTTTTGCAAAATGAGTGGTTCCTATCCATTCCGTGGCAATAGGCATCAGGGAAAGCCAGAACAATAAATGTAAATTGGCCCAGAGAATACTGCCGTTTACCTTTTTTACTGCCTGAAACAGGTGATGATGATTATTCCAGTAGATTCCTACATAGATGAAACTGAAGATGTAAGCCAGAAACCTGGGCATGATCGGCTTAAGACTGGCCCAGCTGCTTCCTTCCGGTACTTTCAGTTCAAGCACCATTATGGTAATAATGATGGCTAAAACACCATCGCTGAATGCCTCTAGTCTCCCTTTAGTCATCGGACTTTACCTGATTTTTAAAATTTTCTGTTTTCATTTTCAGGTCAGCAAGCATATCGGGATTGATCACTCCGCTTTCCAGATCAAAATTTTCATAAAATTTAGGAAGCGAGAAAGTATCCTTAATATCTGCTCCGAACTGGGGGAAGAAAGTCCTGGCTGTATTCATTACGTTTCCCCCGCCGTAACCTCCGGGAGAAGTGCTCATCAGAAGCATCGGTTTGTTCTGAAATACCTTTACATTGATCCTTGAAGCCCAGTCGAAAACATTTTTAAAAGCGGCACTGTACGATCTGTTGTGTTCAGCAAGTGAACAGATGATCACATCGCAGTCTTCGATTACCTTTAGAAACCGGTGTGCTTCATCGGGGAATCCTTTCTTTTCAAGATCCACGGAAAAAACCGGCATGCTGAAATCGTTGAGGTCAATTAAATTGATCTCTTCACCCTGAAAGTCTTTCAGAACAAATTTTACCAGTTCTCTGTTGATGGAAGTGGAAGATGTACTTCCTGCAAATGCTAATATTTTCATGGTTTTTATAATCAGTTCCGGACTGAATTTATTTTCTGTTTAAAATAGCTTTGGGAAGCGGGACATATTCTTCTTCATCTCCAGGAACCAGTGGAAAGGCATCGTGATTCTGATCGTTCCAGTTCACTTTCGCCTGATCAATCATTTCCTTGTCAGAGTTCACAAAATTCCAGAAGATAAAACGTTCCTCATCAAAAGGCTCTCCTCCGAAAAGATAGACTGTTCCGTTTTCGCTCATATCAAATTCACAAAGCTTTGTGTCTTTGGCGATCATCAGCTGTTTGGAGCCGTAAGAATTTCCGTCAGTGGTGACCGTTCCGTCCAGAACATACATGGCTGCTTCACCGTAAAGATCTTTACCGATGCTTATTTTCTTCGGTTCTTTGGTTTTGATCTCAATGAAAAATAATTTGCTGTGAACAGGAACAGAGGATTTTCTTCCAAAAGCTTCACCTGCAATCAGTTTGTACTGGATTCCGTCTTCTTCCCATACAGGAATTTCATCCGCTTCAATATGATGGAAAGTAGGCTCAGTCTGCTCAAGATGTTTAGGAAGACCTACCCAGATCTGGAAACCGTGGAGTCTTTTATCGCTGTGTCTTAAATATTCAGGCGTTCTTTCGGAATGTACAACCCCTTTTCCGGCAGTCATCCAGTTAACGGCACCCGGTTTTATTTCAACAGCGCTGCCGATGCTGTCGCGGTGGAAAATGGATCCCTCCAGCAGATAGGTAAGAGTAGATAAGCCGATATGAGGATGAGGCGGAACATCCAGATTCTGGTAATCCTTCAGTTCGGAAGGTCCCATATGATCAATAAAAACGAAAGGGCCTACCGCTCTTTTTTCACGGAAGGGAAGCAGTCTTCCCACCAGGAAATTTCCTATATCTGCAGCTTTTTCTTCTATGATAAGTCCGATATTTGACATGATAAAGTTAAATGTTTTAGTTGTTGGTGAATACTTTGTTTAAATCTGACTAAAGCTTGTCGTATCCGTGAAATTTTTCATCCACAATGCGTTTCCATTCAGGATGTTTCTGAATATAGGCAAAAACGTAGGGACAATACGGAAGAAGCTTTTTTTCATGTTCTTCAATATAGTTCAGGGTTTTCTCCACAACCGCTGCTGCGGCTCCGGTTCCGGCAAGTTCAGGCTCTGCTTCCGTATGTACCAATGCGATCTGGTGGCCCATTTCACGGTAATCGATGAATGCAAAATGTCCGTTCACTTCTATTTCAAATCTTTTGTCAGTTTTTACAAGCGGTATATTTTCAAATTCTGGTTTCATAATTTTTACAGTAAATAGAGTTATATAAAATTTGTATCTGAAGACTAAACCTAACAGGTTTCTGAAACCTGTTAGGTTTACAATTGATATGTTTACCCAAACATTAAATCTGGTTAAGTTTAAACAAGTTTATTATATAAAGTTAATAAAAAAGGAATAATCAAAGATTAAGATAAATTTAAATCTGTTAATCTTCCAGATAACCGAATTTTCCGGTATTGAAGTCTTCAAAAGCCTGCATGATCTCTTCTCTGGAATTCATCACAAAAGGTCCGTGAGGATAGATCGGTTCATTGATCGGTTCACCGCTGATAATTAAAATAACGGAGTCTTCATTTGCTTCAATGGTGAAGATTTCTCCTTCATTTTTAAATAAAGCAAAGTGATCGGCAGCAACTTTTTCCTCACCGTTTATGATAATGCTTCCTTCAATAACCAGTGCGGCTGTATTAAAATGAGCCGGAAAACTGAATTCCGCTTTTCCGCCTGCGTTTAATTTGGCATTCATCATATTCACCGGGGTGAAAGTTTCAGCAGGACCGGTATGCCCGTTATAGTTTCCCGCAATAATTTCTACCAGTCCGTTACCGCCCAGATCTACACGTTCCATTGCTGAATTTTCTATGGCCTGGTATTTTGGATTACTCATTTTATCTTTGGCAGGAAGGTTTACCCAAAGCTGTACCATCTGAAAGATACCGCCTTTTTTAGACCATTCCGTTTCATGATATTCCTTATGCAGAACCCCTTTCGCAGCGGTCATCCACTGCACGTCACCTTCTCCGATAATTCCGCCGCCGCCGGCACTGTCATGATGTTCTACCTTTCCCTGATACGCTATGGTTACCGTTTCAAAGCCTCTGTGCGGATGAACACCCACTCCTCTTGGTCTTTCAGAACCGTTAAAATGAAACTTTGAATTGTAATCCAGCATAATGAAAGGATCCATTCTTTTCATATCCAGTCTGCCTGCACCCGGAATAAAATTATGAACTCTAAAACCGTCGCCTACAAAATGCGCAGGTCTTGGAGATACTACGATTTCTACCTGTTTAGTTGTCATAATATTGTTGATTTATATAACAAAAATACGACAGACAAAATCCTGGCGCATTGATCTGTGATAAGTTCCGAAGCAAACAGATCAACAGAAAAGAAATGTGTGGCTGCCGGATTTCATAAAAATGATTTCATAAAAATAAAGTGCTGTCCGTAAACGGTAAGGTTTATTTTGGATCAACGCAAGGTTTAAATCATCATGCTGCTTTCATAACTTCTCTCTTTCTGCTCTATATCAATAAAGAAACTCTTATCCAGGGTTGAGATAACTATATGTTTATTACTCTTCTTTCGATTTCATATTTTTTCCATCCGAAATATGCAGTCTCCTGAAAACGAATCCCGATAGGATAGTCAATATGCCTACGGTAAGAAAAGTATACCGGAAAGCATTGTGTGTTTCGCCTTTAATTAAATCTGAATTTTCAAAAAGTTTTAAAACAATCAGTCCGAATGCGATTCCGAAGCCGATAGCCAGCTGCTGATTGACGGAAATGAGTGAATTCCCGCTGCTGGTCTGGAAATTCCTGAGATCTGCAATAGAAATGGTATTCATGGAAGTAAACTGGATAGAGTTGAAGAATCCCAATACCGCAATAATCGGAACAAACCAATATAACGAAGTATGAATATCCGGAATGGCAAGAAGGCAGATCAGGGTTCCGATGATAAAGGTATTTACCATTAAAGTCTGGCGGTAGCCGTAGCGGTCCAGGATTTTAATAACGGAAGATTTACCGAATATTGCCGTTAAAGCCATAGGAGCAATAATCCATCCGGAAGTGACTGCCGACTGTTTGTAGGCGATCTGAATCATAAGCGGCAGCAGCAGTGGAACAGAGCTGATCCCCAAACGGGTGGCCAGGTTTCCTACAATACCTACCCTGAAAGTTCTTACCTGAAATAAATTTAAAGGGAAAATAGGATTTCCTTCTCTTTTAGCATGTTTATAATAATAGTAGAGAAATAAAAATCCGAGAATGAAAACTAAAAGTACCGGACTGATGTTCTGCATATCCCCGAAAAGTTCTAAAGAAATGGAGAGCAGGAGAGAGGCAGCTGCAAAAATTAAAAAGCCCTTAAGATCAAAATCCACATCATCGGATTTATAGTCAGGCATAAATTTTAAACCTAAAATAATTCCTAAAACTCCGATCGGAATATTGATCAGAAAGATCCAGTGCCACGAAAGGTAATCTACCATATAACCTCCTACCAACGGCCCGAGTACAGGCCCGATCAGTGCAGGAATAATAGCGAAGTTCATCGCTTTAAGCAGTTCATTTTTATCAAATGTTTTGATTAGTGCCAGTTTACCCACCGGGGTCATCAGACTTCCGCCAACCCCCTGAATAACTCTGGAAATAACCAGATGGGTGAGGTTTTGGGAAAGTGAACAGAATAAAGATCCGAGACTGAACAGGACCAGTGAAAAAATAAATATCTTTTTGGTTCCGAACCGGTCTGCCAGAAATCCGCTGGCCGGCATAAAGACCGCTAATGTCAGAACGTAGCTGATGATAGCGTTCTGCATATTCAGCGGAGATTCGTTGAGGTCTTTGGCGATGGAAGGTAAGGAGGTATTCAGGATGGTGGAATCCAGCATCTGCATGAAGATGGCAGTGGCCAGGATCAGTGGAAGGATTTTCTTTATAGCTGTTTGTTGCGGGCTTGATTCTGTCATGGTGTACAGGTCGGAACGCTCAAAAACGTCCGGACTTATTTATTTTGTATATAGGTGATCTGATCTTTAGATAAAGAATTCCCTATAAAATTAAAAAAGTCCCGTGAATTTTCACAGGACTTTTTCATTTATTTTCTTGGCTTTTCTACTCCTTTCCATTCATCACCGGCTTTTCTGTACTGGCTTAAGATGTAAGTTTTGAAATCTTTGGTTTTGTATTCAATATTATCAGTGTTCTGTTCAAAAGGCATGATGTAATAATAATCAACATCCGTTTTGTCGGATTTGTTTCCTTTTTTTACCGTAGGAACATATTTAGAGAACTTATAGCTTGGAAGGTACTGTCTCAATCTGGTGTAGAACGCTTTATCTTCCTTTTCATCCGGAATAATGTCTACGATATTGAAATCATCTTTCTTCTTATCGATCCAGAGATAATAGGTTTTTTCTTCACCTAAATTTCTGTTCAGGGAGTTGAAGGCAAAAAGTTCTTTAGGAACCAGTTCCTTGATCTTTTCAGGATCTACTTTAGTGTAATACTGTCCTTTAGACGGATCTACATACGTTTCAAGGTTGTACATCAGTACGGAATTGTTGGTGAAGTTCTTGTTTTTGAAGTATTGGTTCAAAGACAGTTCAGCGGTGGCTCTGAGCTCTTTTGCTCTGTCATCCAGTTTTTTTGTAGGATTCTGAGGATTTACTTTTTTCACAAACTCGTATAAAACAGCAGGCTTTACGTCTTTCAGGTGAGGATACGTTTTGAGCTGCTCTGCTTTTACCAGCCAGTAAAATTGCTGATAATAATCGTCTTTATCAGAATCTTTTACGCTTTTATAAGCCAAAGCAAGCTTTTTTGAGTTCAGGTATTTGCCGTATTTTCCCTGTCCAAAAGCAAAACTGATGGATAATAAGGCAAATAAAACAGTAAGATTTCTTCTCATTTTTTTATAATTGATATTTTCGTTTTCCAAATATAATTATTTATTAGATATTATTTTTGATTGTCAGTTAAATTCTGTCGATATTGTTATTGTTAATTCAAAAGAAAATCCTGTATTGCTACAGGATTGATAATTATTGCTTTGAAGATTAGGCCGGTACAGGTAAGAAATGTGTTGTACGGTGAATGTCAATAATGAATTTTTCGTTTTGCAAAGTCAATAGTGAATAATAGTACTCATCAATTCACGAGCGCAGCGGATTGACTATTCATCATTCACTTATTCATAAGACGTTTCATGCACCTTAACCGCCCTTCCGCTCGGATCATTCATTTTTTTGAAAGCTTCATCCCATTCCAGAGCGACAGGAGTGGAGCAGGCTACCGAAGGAACAGACGGAACTGTGGCTGCAGCCGTTTCACTTGGAAAATGTTCTTCAAAAATAGTTCTGTAACGGTATTCTTCCTTATTCTGAGGAGTGTTGAGCGGAAATCTGAATCTGGCATTGGCCATCATTTCATCAGTAACTTCTTTTTCAGCAACTTCTTTCAGGGTATCGATCCAGGAATAACCAACCCCGTCTGAGAACTGTTCCTTCTGTCTCCATACAATAGAATCCGGGAGAAGATCTTCAAAAGCTTTTCTCAATACCCATTTCTCAATTTTTCCTTCGGAAACACTGATCATCTTATCCTGTGGATTAACGGTCATCGCAATATCCATAAATTCTTTGTCAAGGAAAGGTACTCTTCCTTCAATTCCCCAGCTCATCAGGGCTTTATTGGCTCTTAAACAGTCATAAAGATGAAGCTTGCCCAGTTTTCTTACGGTTTCATCATGGAATTCCTTCGCGTTCGGGGCCTTGTGGAAATACAGATATCCTCCGAACAGTTCATCGGAGCCTTCACCGGAAAGAACCATTTTGATTCCCATAGATTTAATCACTCTTGCCAGAAGGTACATCGGGGTAGAGGCTCTGATGGTTGTTACATCGTAGGTTTCCAGATGATAGATGACATCGCGTATGGCATCCAGCCCTTCCTGAACGGTAAAGTTCACTTCATGGTGTACGGAGCCGATATGTTCCGCTGCCTTTTTTGCAGCAGCCAGGTCGGGAGAGCCTACCAGTCCCACGGCAAAACTGTGAAGTCTTGGGTACCATGCTTCCTGGGTATCTCCGCTTTCAATTCTCTGTCTCGCAAACTTGGCCGTCACCGCTGAAATAACAGACGAATCCAGTCCTCCGGAAAGAAGTACTCCATAAGGAACGTCGCTCATCAGCTGTCTGTGTACCGCATCTTCCAGGCCTTTTCTGAGTACATCAATATCTGTTTTGTTATCTTTTACATGATCAAAACTTTCCCAGTCTCTTGTGTACCACTTTTGAAGTTCAGAACCGTCCGGGCTGTAAACCAGATGTCCGGGAAGAAAAGTTTCAATGGTTTTACAGATGTCTTCAAGGGCTTTTAATTCGGAAGCTACGTAATAGTTTCCGTTTTTATCCCATCCCTGGTAGAGAGGGCAGATTCCCATATGGTCGCGGGCAATGAGGTATATTCCGTTTTCCATATCATAAAGAGAGAAGGCAAAGATTCCATTCAGTTTTTCAAGGAAGTCTTTTCCGTATTTTCTGTATAAGGCAAGGATTACTTCACAGTCAGACTGGGTCTGGAATTCAAAATCAGGAAACTCTTTCTTTAATTCCCTGTGGTTGTAGATCTCTCCGTTTACCGCTAAAACTACTTTTCCGTCTTTACTGAATAAAGGCTGTTTTCCGGAAGCCGGATCTACAATGGCAAGTCTCTCATGAGAAAAGATCACATGGTCATCCTGAAACACACCGCTCCAGTCCGGACCTCTGTGACGGATTTTTTTTGACATTTCCAGTACCTGAGGTCTTAATATTCCTGTTTTTTGTTTGGCATCAAACAAACATACAATTCCGCACATTTTTTATCATTTTTATTTGAAACAAAAGTAAAGGTGATGTTTAAAAATAACAATAAAAAATAAATAAAAGTTAATATTTTTAATTAATTAATTTATTTTAACGAAAAATATTAACTATAAAGATTGATTATGGTGTATCTGATTAATATTTTTCGTTTCTGTGAACTTTGCTGTATACTCTATACAAAATAAAAATGAAATAATTATTAATATATGGTAATTTATTATATGAATTTTAGCCCTTACTTTGTGGCTCGAAATAATTTTTTTTCATCATTTGTGTTTTTACCTTCTTGCAATTCTCTTTGCAAGAAGGTTTTGTTTTATTGGGACCCCAGTAAAACCCCTGAAACGTTCCAGGAACTGAAGCTTGTTCCTTCCGCAGGACCTTGCGGAATTTTTACCTGTAACGTGTGTTTACCGGCTTTCAGATCACCGAGAGGAATAAAATTGGGATTGGTAACCGTTCCCGGGCACCAGTTGGATCTGCTGAGGTCTGATGAAGACAGGCCATCCTGAAAATTACCGGAAGCAGGATTATAAAGGCGGTAAGATCCGCAGTCTGTTCTCCACGGTATAAAAGAAAAGGTCATTTTTCCGTCCAGCCAGATAGCATTGGGTTTGGGAACAAATTCATCGCCGTTTTCCCAGCCTCCGTGCCCCGTTGTTGTAAAGCGGAGCTGTGCGTTTTTCAGGTCCTTCTTTAAAGTGAACTCCACAAAAAGACCCTTGTCCTTATCAAACATTGTGGAATAATCCTGTCCGGCCATTTCCATAATGTTCAGTGTGTTGAAAAGCGGAATGACCGTATTATTTTTATGAACAGTCTGATCGCTTTTATGAATCGTAATTTCAAGGCTTACATTGTGGCCGCCTTTATCGTAATTGCCTATAAAAGCACCTATCCACAGTTCTTTTTCGGAAAGAGAGGGTTTCAGTTCTGTAATATCCTGCCGGAAAGGGCTGACGGTCTGCCAGTCTTTTCCTTTAAGCTGGATATGATTGAATTTATGGATGCCGAAAGCTGTAAAGAAACGCATCATTTCTACGGCAGGAGTATAGTTTTCGTCAGCTGTCACTCCATAATACTGTTTTCCGTTTCCATTCTCATAAACAGGAAGTGTTTTGGCTCCTTTTTCCAGTCCGTCAAAAAAAGAAACGGCTTTATCCTGCGGAATAAAGAATACGGTTCCGGTTCTGTCATAGGCATCACCGTTAGATTGCTGCTTCAGTTCTACAAAGATATTTTCCCCTTCTCTGATGACAGGAAACTTTACTTTTTTAAGAATAATTGTTCCGTTTGCAAATTTTTTTACATCTTCATTTGATCTGGATTCATCTGAAAAATTGATCGTTTCGTTTTCGAAAACTTTCAGTGTGGTGAAACGGCTTTTCCACAGAAGATCTTTATAGCCTGAAAGATCAGTAGTCTGTACAGATCCTTTGATGATTTGGTCAATATCCGTTTTCCTGATTTTTTTAATGGAAGTAGCAGTGATCAGTGAATTTTTGTTTCTTTCCACTTCCAGTACCAATCCTAAATTCTGCCCGAGAACAGACGGCCCGCCATTGATCTTTAAATCGTTGGTGTACCAGACCTCGATGGTATTGGAATTGATCTTGGTAACCGCTTTTTTACAGGTGTAACCTAATATTTTTTTAGTTTCTGTCGTCATTTCAAAAGTCTGCTTTTTTACAGATTCCGCATCTGAGGAAGAAATGGTTTCCCCCGGTTTCAGAAATGCATAAGAGACAACGGTATTGGAAGGCTTTTCCACTTTGGTGATCTCAAAAGGGTAGCTGCTCTTTTGCTCCCGGATGGTCTGGTTCAGGATGAAATTTTCTTTTTCATTGACCCATACAAGGGTAAGGGGTTGGTCAGACACTACTTTGCCGTTATAGGAGCTGGTGTACTGAATTTCATAGGTCTGCGCGGAGATCAGGCAGAACAGGAATACCATAAAAAAGCTTAATGCAGTCTTTTTAAACATAATTTTAGAGATAGGTTTTTCTCAAAGATAAGGTTAATATCTATAAGAGGTTTTCAAAAGAATGAGTAGGTAATAAATGTATAAATGTTACGTTCAGGATAAAACGAATCCCATGAAATACATCTTTTAATTTGTATTGCTGTTGCTTGTGAATTTTTGTCTGGTTCATACACCGAAGGTGAAAGTGAAGAAGTTTGGCAATGTAAAAACCTATTATTCGTCATACTTTAATTTTGGCCGGCCAATAAGCAGTGAAGAGTTGAAAATTCAGATTTTAGGACAGCTTTCTCAGGATTTAGCAGAAAAATTAAATTACAGAGATACCATTATGGTTGAATATCACGTTCGCTTACCGGAGGAAAGAAAATTGTTTATTCTGGAAAATGAAAGCTGGTAAGGTTATTGTGTCTAATGACAGAATAAGTTTTTATGTCTGCAATATATACAAAAAAACTACCCTGAAAATAGAGTAGTTGATATATTGTATTGATAAATCCGGTTTACGAAATCCTTTCAATGAGTGCCATATAGAATCCGTCGTATCCTGTGCTCGGCATCACCTTTTCATCTTTGATCATCCTGAATCCCGGGTTGTTTTTAAGGAATTCTTCTACCTGAAGATTGTTCTCTGAAGGTAAAATAGAACAGGTTGCATACACCATTTTTCCACCTTTTTTCAGCATTTTGGAATAATCCTGAAGGATCTGCTGCTGTTCTTTTTTAATTCTGTCGATGAAATCCTGGTCGATTTTCCATTTGCTGTCCGGATTTCTTTTTAAAACTCCCAGTCCTGAACATGGAGCATCAATCAGAAGTCGGTCTGCTTTTTCATGAAGACGTTTGATCACTTTATTGTCAGAAATCATACGGGTTTCGATATTGTGTGCACCGGCTCTTTTGGCACGGCGTTTCAATTCGGCAAGCTTCCATTCAAAGATATCCAGAGCGATGATCTGTCCTTTATTTCCCATCAATGCAGCCAGGTGAAGGGTTTTTCCGCCGGCTCCTGCACATGCGTCTACCACTCTCTGTCCTTCTTTTACATCAAGGAAGTACCCTATTTTCTGAGAAGAAGCATCCTGAACTTCAAACAATCCTTCTTTGAAAGCCGTGGTAAGAAATACATTTTTCTTTTCTTCCAGCTGTACGGCATCCGGATAGTTTTTGATAGGGTAGGAAACTACGTTCTCATCGGCAAGATCAGAAATAAGTTCTTTGGTAGATGTTTTTAAGGTATTGGTTCTTAAAACAGTCGGAGCCTGCTCGTTCAGGGCGTGCATTTCTTTTTCCCATCCGGAACCCAGTTCTTTTTCCAGGGTTTCAGCCAGCCATTCAGGGATAGAATGTTCAATAGCTTTGGTAGGAACCGTATTCTTTTTAAGCTTGGTAAGGATATCTGCGATTTTTATTCCGTCAAACTCTTCAAATTTCTTATAATTGGTTTTGCTCCAAAGCAGATAAGCAAGGATAAGTTTATAGATGTTGCCGGGTTTTACCCCTTCTCCCATATAATATTCAAGACGTCTTTTCCAACGGATGATATTATAGAAGATTTCAGAAACAACGGCTCTGTCCTGGCTTCCCCATTTTTTATTAGCTTTTAAAAGTCTTTCGATTACTTTATCGGCATATTTATTTTTCTCGAAAAATGTTTCCTGTAAAGCATCGTGAATTCCGATCGCCAGGTTTCTGTGAATAAGTTCCATAATTGGGTCTGCTGTTTTGAATCTGCAAAAGTACGAATTATAGTTGAGAGTTGGAAAGTTTGGATGCCGGAGAGGGATAAGGGGTGAATAGTGAATCGTCAATTTGCTTCGCTAGTCAGCTTTTGAAATCAACAGCTTTTCCTCATGCCCCTGTGAAACAAACTCCCTTTTTATTTTTCCAACCTCCATGTCTCTCATCTATCCGTCTATTATCTCTCTGTCTATGTCTCTTCTCCCTCTTGACTTTAACCCCCAAAAAGCTCTACCTTTGCAAAAAATTAAAAATATGAGTGATACTGTACTTTGTCCGAAATGCAGCTCTGAATTTACCTATCCGAGCGATAATATGATGGTATGTTCCCAGTGTTTCTACGAATGGAATCCTGAAGAAACTGCCGCGGAGACTGCCAGTGAAGGTAAAATCCTGGATTCAAACGGGAATGAGCTGATGGATGGTGATTCTGTGGTGGTGATCAAAGATCTTCCGGTAAAAGGAGCTCCAAAACCGGTAAAAGCGGGAACAAAAGTTAAAAATATACGTCTCCGCCCGGGAAGCGATCATAATATTGACTGTAAAATTGATGGTTTTGGTGCAATGGCTCTGAAATCGGAATTTGTGAAGAAGGCGTAATGCAGCTGGCTTTTGACGATAGGTAATTGAATTTCAATAAAAAATAAAAGAAATTATCAAAATATTTTCTGCCACTGATGCACTAATCATTATTATTAGTGTATCAGTGGCAGAAAAATTTAATCACAAAGCCAAGACAAAGAATAAATAATAATTGAGTGTTATTTTAAGATAAACAAAGGCGTAAACTTAGCAAGGCAATACAAAGTTTAAGAAGGGAAAGGCTTTTGTTTATCTTAATTTTTTTAGTCTCGCGGATCATGCAGATTGAGCAGATTTTGTTGTAGAAAATAAGCATCCTTGTTTAAGAGTTCAGGTATGAATAAAACGCATGTGTGTAACGTCCGCTTCATCGAATCAACGGAGTTGATTCTTATCTTTGCTTTCTGAAATCAGCATTATCCCTCATCAGCTTTGCGTTAATTTTTTTCCATACTTTGCAGATGCCATAAATTAATTTGTGTATTAATGGCAGAAAAATTTACTCACAAAGCCAAAACAAAGAATAAATAATAATTGAGTGTTATTTTAAGGCGTAAACTTAGCAAGGCAATACAAAGTTTAAGAAGGGAAAGGCTTTTGTTTATCTTAATTTTTTTAGTCTCGCGGATCATGCAGATTGAGCAGATTTTGTTGCAGAAAATAAGCATCCTGGTTTAAGAGTTCAGGTATGAATAAAACGCATGTGTGTAACATCCGCTTCATCGAATCAACGGAGTTGATTCTTATCTTTGCTTTCTGAAATCAGCAGTACCCCTCATCAGCTTTGCGTTAATTTTTTTTTCATACTTTACAGATGCCATAAATTAATTTGTGTAGTAATGGCAGAAAAATTTAATCACAAAGCCAAGACAAAGAATAAATAATAATTGAGTGTTATTTTAAGATAAACAAAGGCGTAATCTTAACAAGGCAATACAAAGTTTAAGAAGGGAAAGGCTTTTACTTATCTTAAATTTTTTAGTTATCAGGCAAAAACCATTTGTGGGAAGGCCACAAAAAAAGGAAAGAATTGGACAGTGTAATCTTTCAAAGACTTAATTGCAAAGAACTGCTAATGTCCGTCTCAAGGCAGAAAGAGAATTAACCAAAAATTTCCTTATGCTGTGTAGATACAAATGTAAGAAAAAGTTTAATAACGATGTGCTGTATTTGTGTTTTTTTTATCCACAAACTAACAATAAGTGTAAGATAATCTTTACGTTATGAAGAATGCCGGAAATCGGAAGCCTGTTCAGGAAGCGGTTTATTACACTAATGAGATACGGATCATTCCGTGTATCTTTTCATCAGTATACATCACAAGTTCCTTGTCTTTTACCCTGATTTTGTTCCAGTAGTGGGTTCCTGCGAATCTGCTCTCAAGAACTTCAGCTTCCAGCCCGTTTTCGGTGAGTTTTATTTCTTTCGGATAATAAAAAGATCTGGAAATCCGGAAATCGGCAGCCTCGGTTTCATTAAAAATATTCACTTCTCCGAAAAGTTTGGCAACATAAGAATTGTAAGGATTTCTGTAGGTCTGTTCCGGTCCGTCATTCTGAATTAATCTTCCGTCCTGAAGAATCACGATCTGATCCAGCCACGGCATGACATCCTGAAGCTCGTGAGTAGAAATGATCAGGGAGATCCGGTGCTGCTTCACATACCTGAACAGCCTTTCACGGAGTTCTATCTTTCTCGGAAAATCCAGATTACTGAAAGGTTCGTCCAGAATAAGCATTTTAGGCAGTACAGACAATGCCCTTGCAATGGCCACTCTCTGCTGTTGTCCGCCGCTTAAATATTTAGGAAGGACATGGGCAAATTCCTGAAGTCCTACCACTTCCAGAAGTTCTGTAACGGTTTCTCTTTTTTGATTTAAATTGATATTGGAAATAAACTTTCCTACATTTTCCGCAACGGTAGCATAGGGCATAAGGTCGAAATTCTGGGCTACGAATTTCATTTCCGCTTCACCGGGAACAAGGTTGCCTTTCGGACCCAGAAGAGGAGTTCCATTAAAAATAATTTCACCGCTTTCCCAATCCAGCAGTCCGTAAATAAGGCTGAGAAGGGTAGATTTTCCGCAACCGCTTTCTCCTGCCAGAGCAATGATTTTTCCTTCCTCAAATCGCAGATTGAGGTTCTGAAACAGCGGTTTTTCCTGGGTATGAGAGAAGTATAAATTGTTTATTTCTAATAGCATCATACAAATGTAAGGTTTTTATGAAAACATAATTTTTTTTATTATATTAGCAGAAGTAATAAAAATATATCAAAAAATGAGAAAAAGACTGTTTTCATTAGCTATTCCCGCTTTATTTATAGCCGCTGTGATGGTTTCCTGTAAAAAAGACAAACCTCTTACCAGTGAAAGCAATGAAGTGACGACTACTAAAGAAGGAAGCCAGTATACACTGGATACGCTGAACAGTAAAGTGGAGTGGAAAGGATATAAAGTATTCAAATCTGAAAATACCAGCCATTTCGGAACCATTAAGTTTGAAAGTGGTGATGTGACGGTAAAGGACGGAAAGCTTGAAAGCGGAAAGTTTGTTGCCGATATGAACTCTTTAACGTCAGTAGACCTTAAAGACGACGCAGAAAGTTTAGGTAAACTGAACGGGCATCTTAAGAGCGGCGATTTCTTTGAAGTGGAAAAATTCCCAACTGCTTCTTTTGAAATTACTAAAGTGACTCCGGCTACCGAAGGAGATTACAATACCATGCTGGATGGAAATTTAACCATCAAAGGCATTACAAAACCGGTTCAGTTTAAAGCCAATGTCTCTGTAAAAGACGGAGAAGTAAGTGTAGCTACTGAGCCTAAAGATATTAAAAGAGAAGAGTTTGGCGTGAAATTCCAGGCTCCTGCTGAAAACGGAGTGATCAAAGATGAGGTAACCCTTCAGATCAACGTTAAAGCCTTAGAAAAGAAATAATTTTTTTATTTAAGTGAAATAAGTGATTGAAGTCTGCCTCCGAAAAAGGGGCAGATTTTTTTATGACAGATTCATTATTAAACTTAAAAACCGTATTTTTGCAAAACATTTTGAAAGGGTAAAACAATGATAGAAAAGATAGAAGAACTACTTACCGAGGTAAACGGCTTCAATGCTACATCAAAGGAGGAAATAGAAAACTTCCGAATCAAGTACAATGGTAAAAAGGGTGTTCTGAATGATTTTTACGAAACATTAAAAACAATTCCTAACGACCAGAAGAAAGAGTTCGGACAGAGAATCAATTCTTTGAAACTGGCGGTGAACGGAAAGCTGGAAGATCTTAAAGAAGCTTCCCAGTCTTCGGTTGTTGTTGAAAAAGAAGATCTTACAAGACCTGCCTTTCCTTTGGAACTGGGATCAAGACATCCCATCAACCTGGTAAAAAACAGAATTATCGAAATTTTCAAGTCGATAGGTTTTGCTGTGGCCGACGGTCCTGAAATTGAAGACGACTGGCACAACTTTACAGCCCTGAATCTTCCTGAATACCATCCGGCAAGAGATATGCAGGATACTTTCTTCATTGAGCAGAATCCTGATATTCTTTTAAGAACGCATACATCTTCCGTACAGATCCGTTATATGGAAGAAAATCAGCCGCCTATCAGAATTTTATCTCCGGGAAGAGTATTCAGAAATGAAGCGGTTTCTTCACGCTCACACTGTATTTTCCATCAGATCGAGGGATTGTATATTGATGAGAACGTAAGCTTTGCAGATCTTAAACAGACCATCCAGTTCTTCACTACGGAACTTTTCGGAAAATCAAAGATCAGAATGAGACCTTCGTATTTCCCGTTCACCGAGCCGAGTGCCGAAATTGATGTATACTGGGGATTAAACTCTGAAACAGATTACAGAATCACCAAAGGTACAGGATGGCTGGAAATCATGGGATGCGGAATGGTAGACCCTGCCGTTCTTAAAAACGTGAATATTGATGCCGAGAAATACTCAGGTTATGCTTTCGGAATGGGAATTGAAAGAATCGTCATGCTTCTTTACCAGATGAGCGATATCCGTATGTTCTTTGAAAATGACATCAGAACTTTAGAACAGTTCAAAACATTATAAAAAATCAACCCTCCGGAATTTCCGGAGGGTTTTGTTTTTAATTACTGACCTAAGAAACAAAACGTAATTAAAAACGATCTTATTGAAAAATTACAACGTGTTTTTTTAAGGATGCCGGGAGAGATTGCGGTAAATTATGCTGTCTTTTCCCTGCTGTTATTATTAAGACAGCCGACTGCCGGAAAATATTACATCCGGAATAAAAAATGCCTGTAAAATTTTACAGACATCTTATTTTATAGAAACAGGTAGCTCTTACTTGGTAAACTTTAAAGGATACTTTACATTTTTGTAATCGTCAATACTGGCCTTTAAAGAGCCTACGGCAAGTTCAGCTTTCAACAGCATAGGAACATGGTTGGCATCATTGGAAACCCACATGGTAACCCCTTCTTTTTCCTTGAAAACCCTTCCGCTTTTCACAGACGGGATAATTTTCAGACAGTTGATCTTTCCGAACTTTGTTTTCAGATCCTCGGTTCCGGTTACTTTCAGCTGGAACGGAAACATTTCGTCATCAATCCATACATTCATATTGATCACAGTACCTACTTTCAGTTCATTGGGACTTTTACTTCTCAGATAATAGAAGCAGGAAAGCATATCCTGAACTCCTTTTACCGATTTAATCACTTTTGAGCCGTTAGCAGGAGTTTTCCTGTCTGTTAAGATCAGTGTATTGTCATTATGGTTGAAAACGGTCTCAAAGTGCTGGCGGTAGCTGCCTTCACGTACATTTCGTACATAAAAACTCGGGAGGCCCGTCTGTATATTGATAAAACTTTCATAGAGGTCTTCTACCTTAAAGAATGCTTTTACAGCCCCGGTGGTTTGTCCTGTCCCTTTCACATACAGATGGGGTACTCCCATATAGTTTGTGGTTTTGGTGGTGAGATTGGCGGTTCCTGCATTCAGGATGCCATAATGTATTCTGAGGGTAATAGATTCACCGTCAGCGATATTATCAACCTGGGCGTTACCCAGAAAGAACAGGAATACTGCTAAAAGGTTTAAAATTTTCTTCATGGTATGACTTTTACAAAAACACTGCCAAATTCAAAAACACCGGATATTTGAAGGTATTTGATAAATCTCAGGTTTTTATTTAGAATCAATTAAATATGCTTCGCATTAAAATTAGTAAATTTGCACTTATATGTATAATTAAATTATCTTTTTATTATGATAACTACCGATATATTGATCATAGGTGCCGGGCCTACCGGGCTTTTTGCTGTATTTGAAGCAGGATTATTGAAAATGAAGTGCCATATTATTGATGCGCTTCCACAGCCGGGAGGACAGTTAGCCGAGCTTTATCCTAAAAAGCCTATTTTCGATATTCCGGGGTATCCTTCGGTAAATGCCGGAGAACTGATCGATAATTTAATGGAGCAGATCAAGCAGTTCCAGCCTGGATTCACTTTGGGAGAAACTGCAGTTTCTTACACTAAAGTTGATGATGAGTGGTTTGAAGTGATCACCAACAAAGGAACAGTTCACAGAGCGAAAGCAATTGCCATTGCAGGAGGATTGGGAACATTTGAACCTAGAAAGCCTACGATTGACAATATCGCTGATTATGAAGAAAAAGGTCTTGAATATTTCGTGAAAGAACCTGAACACTTCAGAAATAAAAAAGTGGTGATTGCAGGAGGTGGAGATTCCGCCCTTGACTGGAGTATCTTCCTTTCCAATGTAGCAAGTGAAGTAACTTTGATCCACAGAAGAAATGAGTTCAGAGGAGCTCTTGATTCCGTAGAAAAAGTTCAGGATCTCAAAAACCAGGGAAAAATCAAGCTGATTACCCCTGCTGAAGTTACAGCCATCAAAGGAGAAGGCAAAGTAGAAGCCATTACCGTAGAAGTAGAAGGCGAGGAGGCTTATGATATCGAAACAGACTATTTCATTCCTTTATTCGGTCTGACTCCGAAACTGGGAGAAATCGGAAACTGGGGATTAAATATCGAAAAAAATGCGATCGTAGTCAACAATGCACTGGATTATCAGACCAATATCGATGGGATCTATGCGATTGGTGATATCAATACCTATCCGGGGAAACTAAAGCTGATCCTTTGCGGATTCCACGAAGCTACCTTAATGTGTCAGAGTGTATACAACAGACTGAACCCAGGTAAGAAATTCGTTCTGAAATATACAACCGTAAGTGGAGTAGACGGATTTGACGGAAGCCGTAAAGAAGCTGAGAAGGCAGTTGTTAAAAAAATTGACTAAATTTGCTGCGGGAAAATGACAGTATCTGAAACGAAAAATCTGTCTGTCATTAACTATTAACCAGCAATTATCAGTAAATGAACGATATCAATATTAAAATCACCGATAGAGAAGGAGTAACCCACGATGTAGTAGCCCCTACGGATATGTCTATGAACCTCATGGAAATCATCCGTTCCTACGAACTGGCCGAAGAAGGAACCATTGGTGTATGCGGAGGAATGGCCATGTGTGCTTCATGCCAGGTGTATGTGATCAACGATCCGGGGCTTGAGCCGATGGGTGCCGAAGAAGATGCCATGCTTGCAGAAGCTTTCCATGTAAAAGACAACAGCAGACTGGGATGCCAGCTGCATATTGTGAATGAAATGGAAGGACTGGAAGTGGAAATTGCTCCTTATCCTTAAAAGAATATTTTTTAATCTTAATATTATTGAAAACCGTCCGGGATCACCCGGACGGTTTTATATTTTTAATAGTTCCTCAACTTTCCTATACAGCACATTTAAATATTCATTTTGTGGAGAACAGTTGCCGTTGCTTACTTCTAAATAATCATCCTTTCGGATAGCATATACTTTAACACCTCCTCCGTCGTTACAAAGCGGTTTAACTTTATAGTCGTTTTTTTGCCAGAACTGGAAGCGGTCAAGTAAAGCTACTAAGTCTTTGGACTCGTTATGGGATAATTTTTTTTGTTTTAAAATTTCAATTTTAGGCTTTATATATTCTCCTGTTTTTTCGTCATAACTGGGATTGTATATTTTTTTCTTTACAACCTTTTGTATGTTTCCGTTTTTTTCAATGGAGAAAAAATAAGATTCTTTAAATGCAGACCATCTAAAGAACTGATATATTACCTGATCATTTTTAATTTTAGACTTATCCATACATTTTAAAGGCTTCTCTTTTAATTCATTGACTAAATAATTACAAAAAGTCTGATCTTCATTGTCTTGTGAATGCAATTGGGAGAATAAAAATATAAAGATTAGAACAGTAAGTTGTTTTTTCATGATTATTTAACGAATAAGTTGAATGAAAATGCACAAATAATAAATGAAGCTATAAAAGCTTTATACCTCTTCCTTAGAAATCCATTTTCCCACCGTTGGAGCCTGATAATTTCTCATCTTATCCAACAGTTCGTCAATCGTATTGCTGATCAGCAGCATATCGCTGTTCACCTGCTTTAAAAAGCCTTTATCTACCATATTCTGAACCAATCTGATGAGATCATCATAAAAGCCATCAATATTGAGAATTCCAATGGGTTTTTTATGAAGACCAAGCTGTGCCCAGGTGATCATTTCGAAGAACTCCTCCAATGTTCCATAACCACCCGGAAGGACGATGACACCATCACAAAGCTCATTCATTTTAGTCTTTCTCTCGTGCATGGTTTCCACAAGAATAAGCTCCGTTAAATTTTTATGGGCGATTTCTCTGGATTTTAAAAACCGGGGAAGAACGCCGGTTACTTTTCCGCTTTCACTTAAGGCTCCGTTGGCAATTGTTCCCATTAAGCCGGTTTCCGAGCCTCCGTATACAAGCTGTATACCCTGCTTGGCCAATGTTTTGCCCAGTAAAAAGGCCTGTTCTTCATAGATTTTATCCGAGCCGAAGCTTGAGCCGCAAAATACGGTGATACTTTTCATCGTTGAATGGGTTTAAAATTAAAAATATCCAAAATCATAAGACGTTGGATATTCAATATAGCAATATTATTCATTTATTTCAAAGGGATATTCGCTAAAATATCTTTTGTAAAGCTCCAGAACTTCTGTGCTGAAGGGATATTCGCTTTTTCATCAGGAGAATGTGCTCCGCGGATCGTAGGCCCGAAGCTTACCATTTCCATTTCCGGATAATTGGCCCCGATAATTCCGCATTCCAGCCCTGCATGGCAGGCTACCACATGAGGTTTTTCCCCGAATTTTTCCGTGTATAGCTTTTCCATCAGCTGAACGATCTCGGATCCCGGTTTGGGTTTCCATCCGGGATAAGAGCCGCTGAATTCTACATTCATTCCGGCTAATTCCGCTACGGATTTTAGTTGTTCTGCCACAGAATATTTTGAAGATTCTACGGATGATCTGGTAAGGTTGAGTATTTTAAGCTCTCCGCCTTTTAATTCCACTCTGGCTACGTTATTAGACGCTTCTACAAGATCTTTCACGTCCGGACTCATTCTGTAAACCCCATTGTGAAGGGATTTTAAGGCAAGAATGATCTTTCTGGAATCGTTTTCAGAAATCGCTTTATCTGCTGAGGTAGAGTTTTCAATATTGATCTGGATTCCCGGCTCAACAGAAGTAAATTCTTCTAAAATCTCTTTTTTAAGAACCGTTACCTCTTCAATGAATTCCTGTGCATTTCTTACAGAAACCACAGCAACTCCCTCTCTTGGAATTGCATTTCTAAGACCTCCGCTGTCAATAGAGATCAGCTGGATGTTTTCTTTTGCCAAGCCGTTATAAAGAAGTCTTCCCAGGATAATATTGGCATTTCCGAAACCTTTATGGATATCCATTCCGGAATGTCCTCCCTGAAGTCCTTTCACTTCAATTCTTACAATCTGTCCTTTCGGAGCTTCTGTTTCATATTGCTGGGTAATGGTTACATCAACCCCTCCTGCACAGCCTATATCGATTTCGTCATCTTCTTCCGTATCAAGATTCAGCAGAATATCTCCGGTAAGCTGGCCCGGTTTTAATCCTAAGGCTCCTGTCATTCCGGTTTCCTCATCAATGGTGAAAAGGGCTTCCAGCGCAGGGTGAGGAATGTCTGAACTTTCAAGGATCGACATGATTGTCGCTACTCCCAAACCGTTGTCAGCTCCCAGGGTAGTTCCTTTTGCCTTCACCCAGTCTCCGTCAACTTCCATTCTGATGCCTTCCGTTTCAAAATCAAAATTAATGTCATTATTTTTCTGGCATACCATATCCAGGTGCGACTGAAGCACAACGGATTTGCGGTTTTCCATTCCTGCAGTAGCCGGTTTTTTAATAATTACATTTCCTACTTCATCTACCGTAGTTTCAAGTCCGAGGTTTTCACCAAATTCTTTAATGAAAGCAATTACTTTTTCTTCTTTCTTTGATGGTCTTGGAACCGCATTCAGCCTGGAGAAATTTTTCCAGATAATCTGCGGTTCTATATTAGATAATTCCATGAAATTTATTTTTCTCAAAATTACGAAATAAAAAATGCTTCCGTGAATCTGGAAGCATTTTTGTAAGTCGTTTTTTAGGATCATTGTGCCCATTAGGCTATCTTTATCCTTTTAACAGCCGCATTCTCCGTAAATTGGCATTGTTTCTGCCGTTCCGTCCGGTTTTTCAATCGTCAGGGTGCCTTCGAATAATAAAGCTTCTTCGCCTTTTATTTTCTTACCCTTTACAGAGATTTTGTAATTGTCGTTTTCTATTTCTTTGGTAAGCTCTTCATCAGCTTCCATATCACTTGAAGAGATCAGGTTCATGGCCAGTCTCTGCCCGTCCAGTTTCATATAAGCTATTTTTCCGGCATCATCTGCATAAATGTATTTTTCTGCTTCAAAATCGGCTTTATTTTTGGCAAAATAACATGAACATTCTTTGATCTCTTTCGGAAAAGGGAAAATATCCACTAGGATTTTGTCTGATGAAACCTGAACTTTTGCAGAATCTTTTGTCATATTCAGAGAATCTGATGCGGATGTACCGCCGGTAACAGAATCTTTGTCCTTTTTACAGGCTGTTAAAAGTAATGCTGAAAAGAAAATAATCAGATATTTCATTGTCTGTTGCTTTTATGGTTTAGCCTCTTGCTCTTTCCAGAAGAACCATCATCAGTAAGGATAAGATCACAAGACTTTCGTCTTCATCATCAATATCGATCATTCTGTCCAGCTGGAATCTTCTTCCGAAGAAAGAAGGCATCTTTTTCATTTTAAAATAAGCTTTCCCGTCAATTCCGGTTACCGTGTAAGACGGATTAAGGAAATAGCCGGTAAACATTCCGATAATGGGGATTTCACCCACGAAGCCATCCCAGAATCTTACCCATGCACTGTCTTCCTGTACTTTGAATTTAGGCTGATCATGAGCATCCAGAATGTCATAGCTTGCTTTCCAGATAGAACGCATTCCTTTTCTGGCCAGTCTTCCGTAATTTTTGTTTTCAGTAATGTCATTCAGAGAGTAGGATGCATTGAAATCAATCCACTGGTTGGCTCTGATTCTGAACAGTTCTTTAGATTTGCTTTCATCATTGAAAACAATAACATCTTCTTTTAGTTTGAACATTTTCTGACGGACATAGGCTACATAGTTCCCGTTTCTGTCTGTAATGTTAAAGTCGCTGGCCAGTGTGGTGATTTTAAATTTGAAGTCCAGCGGATAATTAAGATTTTTTAGTACCATTGAGTTTATTTTTCTTCAATTAATATTTGAGAAGCCAAAGATAAAGGTTTTTTAGAGATTGAGAAAAAAAGAGGGGAGGGAGGATGAAAGATGAAGGTGGATAGATGATAGATGATAGACATAAGACTGCAGTCATTTAAATATCAAACATCAAACATCAAATCTCCAACTTAAAAACCCTTCCCCAACCACTGGCACTCCTCAACTATATTCCTTATTTTTGCGCTATGGATTATCCTAGTAAAGTTTTGGCAAAGGCAGTGGATGAAATTTCGGGACTGCCCGGAATAGGGCGGAAAACGGCTTTGCGGCTGGCTCTTCATTTATTGAAACAGCCCAGTTCCAGGGCGGTAGGTCTCGGAAATTCCCTGATCAATCTTGTCAGTGAAATAAAATACTGCAGAGAATGTCATAATTTCTCTGATTTTGATGTATGCGAAATTTGTGATAATGAAAAAAGAAATGGTGAGCTGATCTGTATCGTAGAAGATGTAAGAGACGTTATTGCTATTGAAAATACAGGGAAATATACGGGGAAATACCTTATTTTGGGAGGAAAAATCTCGCCAATGGAAGGGGTAGGACCTTCTCAGCTGAATATTCCGAGTATTGAGAGAAAACTGAATGAAGGAAAGGTCAGAGAGTTTATTTTTGCATTGAGTGCTACGATGGAAGGAGATACAACGGCTTATTATATTTATAAAAAGTTTAAAAACTTTGATGTAAGCTTTTCAAGCATTGCCAGGGGAATTTCAGTAGGGGATGAGCTGGAGTATGCCGATGAGGTTTCTTTGGGAAGATCGATCATCAACAGGCTTCCGTATAACGAAAAAGACTAATATGAAGCTGTCAGTAATTATCGTTAACTATAATGTTACCCGGCTGCTCAGAAGCTGTCTTTTATCTGTTCGGAAATACACGGATGAGAATACTTGTGAGATCATCGTTATCGACAATGCTTCCACAGACCGCTCGTGGAAAGATCTGATCGCTGAATTTCCCAATGTCCGTTTCATTGCTTCCGAATCTAATGACGGTTTCGCTAAAGCCAATAATAGAGCTATTAAAACGGCATCCGGAGAATATATTCTGATCCTGAATCCCGATACGGAATTTGAGGATTTTTACATCAGTGAACTTTTGGATTTTGCAGATTCCAAGCCGGATTTTGGCGGACTTGGGGTAAGGATGCACGATGCAGCAGGTGTTTTCCTGCCTGAAAGCAAACGTTCTGTTCCTGATATGTTCAATTCTTTTGAAAAACTGTTTACGAACTTTAAAAAGAATAGTTCAAAGTCTTATTACAGAAATGATATTGATGAGTATGCCATTGCGGAAGTAGATGTCGTTACCGGAGCATTTCTGCTGGTGAAAAAAGACGTATATGAAAAAATAGGAGGGCTGGATGAAGCCTATTTCATGTACGGCGAAGATATTGATCTTTGTTATACGCTATTAAAAAACGGCTATAAGAATTATTATTACGGAAAAGCTTCCATTCTTCATCACAAAGGAGAGAGCACGGTAAAAGATGAAGTCTATCTCGCAAGATTTTACGGAGCCATGCAGATCTTTATTGATAAGTATTATAAAAACTCCAAACCGCTTCAGTATTCATTTTTAAAGGCTGGTTTAAAACTCAGACATCAGATTGAAAAGATCAGGCTCAAATAAAAAAGCAGTTCAAATTATTGAACTGCTTTTGTTTTATGTAAAGTATTGACTTTCTTATTTTGCCGGAGCTGCCGGAGCTTGCACCGGAGTTGTAGTAGAAGCCGGAGCAGACTGCTGTTTTGCCGGAGCTTCTTTTTTCACAGGTTGTTGCTGTGCCGGAGCTGCTGTTGAAGGTTTCCCGGTAACCACAACACTGATAAGGATAAGAACGATAATAACCCCGCCTAACGTCCATGTTGCTTTTTCCATGAAATCATTGGTTCTCTGTACCCCAAACTGTGCAGAAGATGCACCTCCGAAAGTACTGGAAAGGCCTCCTCCTTTTGGATTTTGAGCCATAACAACGATTACCAATAAAATGCTGGCAATCATAACAAGAACCATCAATAGTGTAAATATAGTATCCATTAATTCTGATATCTTTTTGAATGGGCAAATTTAATCTTTTTTTACTGAATGACAAAAAAAGATGCCTGCAAATATTATTTAAAATAAAAACGGCAGCTTTTGCTGCCGTTTTTTATATGAAAACAGGCTTGTTTTATTTAAAATCAGAATCTTTAGCCTGATTCAGCTGATAAGACTGTACGGTAAGATCTACATCCATACCCCCCATATTCTGAATGATGGTAAAAGGAAGTTTAACTCCTGAAACCTCTTTGTAATTGTTGAAGCTGGTAGGAATAGATCCGCCTTCGGATACTTTCACCTCTCCGGTTTTAAGACCTGTTTTTACACTGTAATAATAAGTGCCTTTAGGACCTTTTAATACATATGAATCTTCATTGTTGTACTTTTCGATTCCTGCTACCTTAATATCCGCAGATTTAGCGAAAGTAAGTTCAGGGAAAAGTTCAGGTTCTATCATTTCAGCTTTTTCTTTATCTGTTAAAGGAAGCTTTTGTCCCTGCATCTGCTGGTAACCTTCTTTACCGTCAAAAACAATTTTCTGAAGTGTATTTCCTGCCATCTTAAGTTCCATAAGCATTTTTCCGCCTTTTGCCTGGATCAGCTTCATGCTCATATCCATTCCCTGGATTTTTGTGGTAGCATCAGAAGAAATAGACGTTACTTTCTGTACAGCTGCCATACCTCCGATTGCATTGATGTATTTATCAGCAACAGATGCAGTGGTTACATTGGCGTCAACCTTCTGTGCAGCAGGTTTTGCGATAGGATTGGCTTCCCTGTCAAAATATTTTACAGGATACCCCAGTTTTTCCAGTCCTTCAGAAATATCAGAACCTTTTCCTGCGATGAAAATTCTGCTCTGGTTGGGAAGAATAGTAGCTTTGGCAGCCGCAGAAACATCAGCAACCGTTACTTTGTCAATAGACTTCAGGTAATTTGCGTAGAAATCTGCCGGAAGATCCTGAACTTTCTGGTTTAAAGCGAATCTTGCAATAGTCTCAGGTTTTTCAAGAGACATGATGAAAGATCCTTTCAGTTTTGCTTTTGCATTTTCTAATTCCTCAGGTTTTATCGTGGTAATTCCGCTAAGTTCATTCATGAATTCCTTAACAGCTTTGTCAGTCACCTCATTTCTTACGCTGGCTTCAGCAGAAAATACCGGAGTATATTTGCTGGCACTCAGACTGGAGTAAGCCCCGTAAGTGAATCCGTTCTTCTCACGGAGATTCATGAAAAGTCTGGCTTCAGCACCGCCTCCCAGAATATAATTGGCAATAGTCGCTGCAAAATAGTTAGGGTCCTTCATTTTTAAGGTAGTCAGATTTCCCACAGATACTACTGACTGTACTGCTGAAGGAACATCCACTACATTGATTTCTGTTTTTGCCAGGTTGGAAGCCGGCTCTAACGCTGCGAACTTGGTACCTGCTTTTTTCCATCCTCCGAAAGATTTTTCAACCAGAGATTTTATCTGGTCAAACTTCACATCCCCTACAATCACAAGATAAGCGTTGTCCGGAGTATAGTATTTGTTATAAATGTTCTGTACATCTGAAAGCTGAATTTTACTGATTGTTTCAACCGTTTCAAATTCACCTCTTGAAGTATTTTTTCCATACATCAGAGCATTGGATACTCTTGATGCAATGGAAGGAGCATTTTTTTCGTCTGCCTTTAAACCTTCAATCGTTCTGTCTTTGGAATTTTTGATTTCCTCGGCAGAAAAATTAGGGTTTACGATAGCATCTGCCATCAGCGCTAAAACTTCAGGGAAATATTTGGATAAAGATCCTGCGGCAGCCCCGGCAGAGGTGAAATTGATTCTGGCTCCTAAGAAGTCTATCTTTTTATTGAATTCGTCTTTGCTTAAATTTTTAGTTCCGTTTTCAAGCTGTTCCGCCATGATCTCGCTTACACCGGTTACATTACCTTCATAATAAGGAGGTCTGTCCATAGAAAGGCTGGCGCTTACTCTTGGCAGCTTGTGGTTTTCTACCACCATTACCGTAAGTCCGTTGCTCATCTGGAAAGTTTTTGGCTTGGCAATGTTGATGGCAGGTGTTGGTCCCGGCTTTGGCATTGCGTTAAGGTCTATTTTTTGTGCAGAAAGCATTCCTGCGAATAAAAATGCTGCCGCTATATATGTTAATTGCTTTTTCATTTGTAAAAATTATTATGGTAATCAATTTTTCCTGGTACTCCGTAGATTACTTTTTCTCAGGAAGGTAATTAATGATCACTCTTTGGTTAGGATTCAGATACTTTTTGGCAGCATTTTGCAGATCTTGTCTGGTGATCGATCTGTAAATGTCGATTTCCTTGTTGATAAGGTTGGTATCTCCCATCAGTACATGGTTGGTTGCCAGTGAAGCAGCAATTCCCTGAATACTTGAGTTGGCATTTACAAACTGATTTTCAAACTGGTTCTGAAGTTTCTGATAATCTTCCTCAGAAATTAATGAGGTCTGAACTTTTTTGATCTCTTCATCAATTACTTTTCTCAGATCTGCTTCAGGAGTTGGCCCCATCGGGATGGCAAAAAATGCAAAAACCCCGTCTTTTTCAAAAGCAATAGGGTTGGCAGAAACCTGTAAAGCTTTTTTATCCTGATCTACCAGTTTTTTGTATAAAACCGAAGATTTTCCACCGCTCAAGTAGGCAGAAAGCATTTCCAGTACTTTAGAATCTCTTTCCGTGTTGGAAAGGGTTCTGTATCCGTAGATATAAGCAGGAAGCTGGATGTTGGCATCTGTATAGGTTACTACTTTTTCCTGGGTAATAGGAGCGTCCTTTGTATAGGTTCTGGTAACAGGAGTTCCCTTCGGAATTCCTCCGTAGTATTCCTGGATCCATTTCTTGGTCTGTTCAGGCTTGATATCTCCGGCAACTACCAGTGTAGCGTTATTCGGGATATAGTATTTTTTATAGAAATTCTGGAATTCTTCCAGCTTGGCAGCATTCAGATCTTCCATAGAACCAATCGTAGACCAGTGATACTGGCTGTTGGTAAACATATTGTTAAGAATGGCCGTGAAAAGGTTTCCGTACGGTCTGTTATCCATACTCAGTCTCTTTTCTTCTTTTACAACTTCTCTCTGCGTGTCCACCCCGATCTGGTTGATTACGGCATGACGCATTCTTTCAGCTTCCATCCAGAGACCCAGCTGCTCGTTGTTGGAAGGGAAAGTTTCATAATAATAAGTTCTGTCGTTGGTCGTGTTGGCATTGTTCTGTCCTCCGTTGGAAGAAACAATTTTCATCCATTCGCCTCTTTTGATGTTAGGAGTGCCTTCAAACAGAAGGTGTTCAAAAAAGTGAGCGAAACCTGTTCTTTTGGCAGCCTCATCTTTGGCTCCTACATGGTACATCACTCCTGTGGTAACTACCGGTGCAGAATTGTCCTGGTGAAGGATTACGTGAAGGCCGTTTGGCAGATCATACTCTTCGAATTTAATTTGCTGTGCATTCAGCATCAATCCGAAAAAAGATGCAGCTGCAACAGAAAGAAGTCGTTTTTTCATAAAGCAGAAATTGTTTTGCATAAATTAGTAGAGAAAACAGAGTATTTGTTACACTTCCTCATGCTTTTTTTTCATTTTTGTGTAAACTGACAAATTATTTTGAAACCGGAATGAAAATTTACTGCATTGTATTATTTGTTTTGTTTAATGTATGGGTAAAAGCACAGGATATTAAAGGTAAAGAAGCCTTCAATAAGTGCCGTAAGGAATTTACCAGGAAAACCTGTCTTTCTGATGAAGATAAGGACGGAATTCTTTTTTATCTGGATCTGTGTCCCAAAGAATCGGGACCTGTTGAAAATAATGGCTGTCCGTGGCCTGACAGTGATGATGACGGTGTTGTTGATAAAGATGATGAGTGCCCTTATCATATCGGTTTACCTGAATATAAGGGCTGCCCCGAACCTTACAGATTTGATTGTGAAAAGAAGAGAAAAGAAGACAGCCTGGAAATGGCAAAACTAAGGAGGGATTACCAAGATATTGATAAAGCTTATAATCAGCTTAGCCGTACTCTGCCGGACCAGATCAAAAAATATAATTTTAAAAACATACAGTTTCATATTACATTAATCGACTGGGGACCAGGCTGTCATTACGGAGATGGCTGCAGCCGGAGTTGGGAGTATGATCAGGCCAATTATCTAAGAAGCAAATTCTGGAATAAAACAACTCTTGAGAACCTGTACAGCCGGAAAGACATAGCTGAAATTTATTTTGGTAATAAACTCTGGCCGGAGGAGCTGTTACCTGAATTAAAGGAGTTTCTGGATCCCTCCCTATACAGTTATCTGATTAAATACAGAATAGAAGAGCAAGGAAGAATCGTAATGACGAAAAAAAGAAAAGAACCGGGAAATTATATTAAAGTAGAAATACATTTTAAAAATCCTTACCATGTTGAAATTATGCTGACCGGCAATTCTTTTATGACGGATACCGAATATAAGTTTGATGGAGAACAATGGACCGTGCTTAAAAAAGCAAATTAAAAGAAGAAATACAAGAACACGGTTAAAATCCTCTGAGAATACCCAGCCGGAAGTTAAATGAGTTTCATAATTTGAATTCTCCTCTGAATGCATTAATTTTGTGTTCCAAAAATTTTTGCAGCATGGATTATCTGAAAGGACTCAATGAATCACAATATGAAGCCGTTACCACGTTACAGGGACCTCTGATGGTACTTGCAGGAGCGGGTTCCGGAAAAACACGGGTACTTACGATGCGTATTGCCCACCTGATCAATAACGGAGTAGACCCTTTCAATATCCTGGCGCTTACCTTTACCAACAAAGCAGCCCGCGAAATGAAAGACCGTATTGCTAAGGTTGTAGGAACCAGCAATGCAAGAAGCCTCTGGATGGGAACCTTTCACTCGGTTTTTGCCAGAATCCTCAGAATTGAGGCTCATTATCTGGGATACCCTTCCAATTTTACGATCTATGACCAGCAGGATGCCCTGAATGTGATCAAGAAAGTGCTGAAAGATATGAATATCGATGCCGATCTTTATAAACCTAAAAAAGTTCAGGCCAGAATTTCTACCTATAAGAACAACCTGATCACAGTAAAAGCGTATTTCAACAATCCTGAACTGATGGAAGCAGATGAAAAGGCCAATATGAAATTCATCGGACAGATCTATCAGAAATATGTGGAAGCATGTTTCAGAAACGGATCCATGGATTTTGACGACCTGCTGCTGAAAACCAATGAACTTTTAACCCGTTTTCCGGAAGTGCTGGCGAAATACCAGGACAGGTTCAGGTATATCATGGTGGATGAGTACCAGGATACCAACCATTCACAGTATCTTATTGTAAAAGCGCTGGCTTCAAAATTTGAAAATATATGTGTGGTGGGGGATGATGCCCAGTCGATCTACTCTTTCCGTGGAGCGAACATTTATAATATCCTCAACTTTAAAAAAGATTATCCGGACGCTATGACCGTTTCGCTGGAGCAGAATTACCGTTCAACCCAGACGATTGTAAATGCTGCGAATGTAGTGATTGCCAAAAACCTTCAGCAGTTCAAAAAGAATGTGTTCAGTGATAACGAAGAAGGAGATAAGATTAAAGTATACCGTTCCCTCTCCGATGCGGATGAAGCCAATTTCGTAGCCGGAAATATCTGGGAACTGCGCAACCGTGACCAGAGAAAATACAGTGATTTTGCAATCCTGTACAGAACCAACTCTCAGACCAGAGCGTTTGAAGATGCGCTAAGACGTAAAAATATTCCATACAAAGTATATGGCGGACTTTCTTTCTACCAAAGAAAAGAGGTAAAGGACCTGATCGCCTATCTCCGACTTCTGATCAATGAAAACGATTCTGAAGCACTCACCAGAATCATCAATTATCCGGCAAGAGGAATCGGGGAAACCACTCAGAACAAACTGATTGTTTTTGCAGATGCCCAGAATGTTTCCGTTTCAAAAGTACTGGATAACCTTCCGATGTATGCTCCGCAATTAGGCTTAAATAACGGAGTTTTAAATAAACTGAACGATTTCTGGTCGATGATCAAAGCATTCCAGGTACTGCTGAAAACCGAAACCGCATACAGTGTGGCTATGGAAGTGGCAAAACGGAGCGGGCTGATCAAGTTTTTAAAAGACGACCAGACTCCGGAAGGAATTTCCAGGGTAGAAAACGTACAGGAATTAATGAACTCCATGCAGGGGTTTATTGAAGAACAGATGCAACTGGAAGACGGGGATCCAAGCCTTTCCAACTTCCTTGAAAATATTGCCCTGTCTGCGGATACCCAGGATAAAGATCTTGAAGATGATATGGTTTCCCTGATGACGATTCACCTTTCAAAAGGTCTGGAGTTCCCGGTGGTTCACCTGGTTGGTCTTGAAGAAAACCTTTTCCCGAGCTTTATGAGCTCTGCGACCAGGGAGGATCTGGAAGAAGAAAGACGGCTGTTTTATGTAGCACTCACCAGAGCAGAGAAGCAGGTTTTCTTTTCCTATGCCGTTTCCCGTTTCCAGTGGGGGAAAATTACAGATGCCGAACCTTCAAGATTCTTAAGCGAGGTAGATGAAGAATATATTGAGTTCATCAATCCGGCCATGGAAAAAAGATTCATCAATAACGCCGGACTGAAATCCAATATTTTTGATGAACACCCTTCCGAACAACGCTCTTTCAGAAAAGTAGAGAAGAAAACCATCGACAGGGGAGAAACTTCACAGCCTGCTCCCGAAGTAAGAAAACTGAAACCTGTAAGTACCGCTAAAATCATCAATCCAAGCGGAGCTTCTTCCCAGGATATTGAAGTAGGCGATAAAGTAAGACACGACCGTTTCGGAATAGGGGAAGTGACTTTCCTGGACGGAACAGATCCTCAGAATATCAAAGCCAAAGTTGTTTTCATGCATGAAGGTGAGAAAAACCTGATTCTGAAATACGCAAAACTTACGAAAATATAAATTCTTCAGAAGATAGCTGAAATTCAACATAAAACGGATCCGGAACAGGGTTCGTTTTTTTGTTGTTGAGAGTGAGAGTTGGGATAATAGACAGATAGATAATAGACAGATAGATAATAGATGGATAGATGAGAGACATTGAGGTTAAAAAAAAGGTTTCCTGATGTGAGATACGAACTGTAACCTTCAGCCTGCTATCTGCCACCTAAAATCCGGAATTTACCTGTGAAAACCTTACTCCAAATATAAAACCTTACAAACTTCCATCCGCATAGACAAAAACTATCACTCTTTTCAGAAAACAAAAGTCTATTAATTTTGTAGACTAATAAAATTGCTTTACATTTGCCACTCAAAAAAACATAAACTATTAATTGATGTAAAGGATATGAAAAATAGAAATACCATCTTATCAGCTTCTGTCTTATTTTTTCTGGGAAGTTTTGCTTCCGGGCAGGAAAAAGAAAAAGACAGTCTGAAAACCAATAAAGTAGAGGAAGTTGTAATTCTCGGTTCAAGAGGAGGGGCAAGGTCAAAAACAGACAGCCCGGTTCCGGTGGATGTATTCAATATCAAAGAGTCTTCCGTGGTTCTTCCGCAATCAAGTATTGGGCAGATCCTGAACTCACTGGCTCCGTCTTTCACGTCTACCATTCAGACAAACTCAGACGGAACGGATCACCTGGATCCTGCACAGCTGAGAGGATTGGGACCTGATCAGGTTTTGGTCCTGGTAAACGGAAAAAGAAGGCACACTTCAGCACTGGTAAATGTAAACGGAACACCGGGCAGAGGAACCGTAGGAACGGATCTTAATGCCATCCCTTCATTTGCCCTGAACAGGATAGAAGTGCTTAGAGACGGAGCTTCCGCCCAGTACGGCTCAGATGCCATTGCCGGGGTCATCAACCTGGAACTGAAAAAAGATACCGGAAAACTGACCGGACAGGTAAGCTATGGCGGAAATTTAACGCCAACAGCCAATGACCATACCGGGAATTTTGACGGCCAGAATATTCAGCTTGATCTTAACTACGGAAATAAGATCGGAAGTAAAGGTGGCTTTTATAATATCACATGGTCTTCACAGTTCAGAGACCCTACATCCAGAGCGGGGGCAGAAAGCGGTACCATCTACAATGCGTATAATGCCATTGAAAAACGCGCACTGAATGACGGAGTGAATCTTTCCTCTTTATTCAGTAATATCAGCAATACCCCGAATTCTCAGCAGCTTGTTGATTATATTCACCAGTATGCGCAGGGCATTGGATACTTCAGTGCAGCCCAGCAGAGTGCCATTCAGAATACATCGATTATTCAGGATATAAAGGATGCCCAGGGAAATGTAATCCAGAAAGGGCTTCAGTCTCTGCTGAATTTTGATGTTACCGATCAGGAACTGGCTTACAGAGGGCTGACAAGAAAAGATTTCAATATGCAGGTAGGGCAGTCTAAACTGAACAATCACCAGCTTTTTGCCAATATAGAAGTTCCGGTGAGTGATAACTGGAAGGTATATTCATTCGGCGGATACAGCATCAGACATGGGGTTTCCGGAGGATTTTACAGAAAGCCCAACCAGAGCAGAACGTTTACTGGGCTGTATGCAGACGGTTATCTGCCGCAGATCGGAACGGATATTCAGGATCTTTCACTTGCGGCCGGAATCAAAGGGACATGGAACGGATGGCATATTGATCTGAGCAATACCTTCGGGCAGAATTCATTTACCTATAACATCAGGAATACGGGAAACACCTCGTTAAGATTCAGTTCCCCAGGAGATTTTGATGCCGGAGGATTAAGATTTTCCCAGAATACGGTCAATCTGGATTTTTCTAAAAAATATGATATCTGGAACGGAATTAATGTCGCTTTCGGAGGAGAACACCGCTATGAAAATTTTAAAATGACAGCAGGAGAGGAGGCTTCCTATGCAACCTATGATGTTTCCGGAAATATATGGAACAACAACAGTCCGAGACCTACGGATTTCTTTGGAAATGCACTTCCGGGAGGGTCCCAGGTATTCGGAGGATTCAAGCCTGCTAACGCGGTGGATAAAAACAGACAGTCGGTAGCAGCTTATGCCGATGTGGAATTCAATTTTACCAACTGGCTTTTGGTGGATGCTGCGGCGAGATATGAGAATTATTCGGATTTCGGATCTACCTTTAATTATAAACTGGCTTCAAGAATAAAAGTAGCTCCCAATTTCAATGTAAGGCTAGCCGGATCTACGGGATTCAGGGCACCTTCCATTCATCAGATTTATTATAATGTTACTTCTACTCTGTTTACGAACGGCCAGCTTCTGGAAGTGGGAACATTCAGCAACGATTCCAGAATTGCCGAACTGCTGGGCATTCCAAAATTAAAGCAGGAAACATCCAGATCGGCAAGTGTAGGATTTACTTACAGAATTCCGGCGGTCAATTTATCTTTTACAGCCGACGGTTATTTTACGAAGATCAATAACAGGGTGATCCTTACCGATCAGTTTTTAAGAGCTGACGTACCGGCAGCGGCAAAAGATGCTTTTGATGCCGAGAATATCAACGGAGCGCAGTTTTTTACCAATGCCATAGATACGGAAACAAAAGGAGTGGATGTGGTGATTGCCCATAATATGAGAGTTTCAGGACTGAAGCTGGATAACAGTTTCGCCGTAAATCTCAGCCAGACAAGGAGAGTGGGAGATATTCATTCTTCAGGATTACTGCAGTCTGCCAATCTTGAAAAGGTTTATTTTTCTGAAAAATCGAGAGTATATCTGGAAGAAGCAGTTCCAAGAGTGAAAGCCGGTTTATCACATACCCTTTCATGGAAAAATGCAAGCTTCTATCTTAGAAATACCTACTTCGGAAAGGTAACCGGAGCTGATATTATTGATGCCAATGGCGATGGAATGGTGGATCCGAACGAACACCAGCAGATTACGGCAAAGATTATTACGGATCTTTCACTGGCATATCAGTTTACCAAAAATATAGGATTGACGGTAGGCGTGAATAATCTGCTTGATATTTACCCAACCAGAAATCTTCCGGCTTCTACCAACAATGATCAGTTTGTGTATTCACGTTCCACATCACAGTTCGGACAGAACGGGAGGTATGTGTTTTCAAGACTTAATTTCAACTTTTAATATTTTTTTTTCACTTTCTATTATTATCAGAACAGGTCCTCAGAAAAAGGACCTGTTTGCTTTGTAATCAGGAATAAGCTCTGATTTATTTCCACATTTTTAATTCATAGGCGGCTTCCCAGAAATGAAACTCCATCCTTGAAGACATCACAAATGCTTCCGTCATTTTTTTCCGGATTTCTTCGGTGCCGTTTTCAGCGGCTCTGTCACAAATGGCAATGGCATGATCCACAGCTGCGGAAAATTCATCACCGCCATAAGTATCAATCCACTTCTGATAAGGGTTGTGATCTGTCTTTGGCCGGCTTAAAATATAATTTCCGACTTCCCTGTAAATCCAGAAGCACGGCAATACAGCTGCAACCGCAACTTCCACAGCTTCCAGGGCGGCAGTGCTTCTCAGAAAATGGATGTAATGATGGCAGGCAGGCTGTAAAGTACCCTTATCCGTAACACCAAAGTCCACGAAATACGATTCATGCAGTGCATTTTCCACCACAACAGCATTCTCAGCGAATCTCATAAAAGCCAGCACATCCTGGATATCCTGGATTTTTGCTGCAATTAACGATAGGGTCCGCCCGAAGTGTTCAAGATATAAGGAATCCTGAGCCATATAAAAACGGAATTTTTCCTGAGGAAGGCTTCCGTCTGATAATTCTTTAATAAAAGGCATGTCCAGAATAGACTGATAACGTTCTTCTATGGTTTGCCAGGTTTGTTCAGACCATTTCATTTTTGATAAGTTTTTGAGGATTAAAAAAGTGATTCAGCGGACCGTTTCCAAAGCCGGTTTGTACGTCTTTTCCGTTTTCTATTGCCTGGTAAACATATTGCTGTCCCAGAGAAACAGCTTCATGCAATGTTTTACCCTGAGCAAGATAAGCTGCTATGGCAGAAGACAGGGTACAGCCTGAACCGTGGGTATTATTGGTGTTGAACTTTAAAGTTTCAAAAGAGTGATACTGTTCATTTTCATCGTAATACAATGAGGTGATCGTTGAGGTTTCCTGATGTCCGCCTTTGAGAAGAATGCTTTTACAACCCAGTTTTTTGATCTTTTCTCCTGCTGCATATAGATCTTCAACGGTATGGACAGGCATATCAGACAGAATTGCGGCTTCATCCATATTCGGAGTGATAACATCTGCCATAGGGAAAAGCTTTTCGGTGATGGCGGTAATGGTTTCTTCTTCAATTAAACGGTGTCCGCTTGTCGCTACCATAACCGGATCAAATACAAGGGGTATTTTTTTATATTTAGCCAAAGTCGAGACAATGGTTTCTACCAGCTGCGGAGTATGAACCATTCCTATTTTAATGGCATCGGGGAAAATATCATCAAGGATCGCTCCGATCTGGTCTGCCACCGCTTCCACGGGAACCGGGTATATTTTTCTTACTCCCTGCGTATTCTGTACCGGTAATGCCGTGAGTACCGATGTGGAAAAGCAGCCCAGAGCAGAAGCGGTTTTTATATCAGCCTGAATTCCGGCACCACCGCTTCCGTCAAATCCGGCGATCGTCAGTACGGATGGGTATTTATATTTTTTCATTTTAAAATTTCATTTTTTAATTCATAAGCGGCTTTTTGAGGATAGTGAGCACTGCAAATCGCAGAAACAACGGCAATGCAGTCGGCTCCTGCTCTTATAACTTCTCCCGCATTTTCCAGATGAATACTGCCGATGGCAACCAATGGTTTGTCAGTAAGACTTCTGATCTGTGATATTCCTTCCAGGCCCCATTCCGTTATGGTATCGGTTTTGGTATCGGTTTTAAAAACAGGGCTTATGCCTAAATAATCGGAGACTGAAGTCTCTTCATTGTCAAGCTGCGAAAGATATTCAATAGAATAGCCGATCATTTTATCCTTTATAAGAGGCTGCTGTCTCAGATAAACAGGTGAGGCATCACTGTTGCCGACATGAATTCCGGCAGCATTCACCTTTTCGGCCACTTCAATATTGTCATTGATGATGAGCGGAATATTATATTTATCAGTAATTTCTTTAAGTTTCTGTGCTTTCTGAAAAAATGAAACAGTACTGCTGTTTTTCTCTCTCAGCTGAATGATGTCCACACCTCCGAGGATAGCCTGTTCAGCCACTTCAATGAAATTTTTTCCGGCACAGTCTGCTTCGGAAATAACCAGATAAAGCTGATAAGGAAAAGAAATAAAACTCATTCCTGCTCAATTTTTATATGACTGAAAAACTCCTCTTCTGTAATGTTGTATAGCTTGTCAAGCAGATGAACCTGAAGACTTCCGGGACCTTTACTTTCCCGGACAGCCAGTTCCCCTGATATCCCGAGTAATGCCATTGCCGCTGCTGTGGCAATAATCCGGTCTTCCTGAATTCCTGCAAATGCTCCCGTTAATGCAGTGGCGGAACATCCCAGCCCCGTTACTTTAGTCATCATCGGATGCCCGTTACTGATAAGGACTTTTTGCTTCCCGTTTAGAATAATATCCGTTTTTCCGGAGATACAGACTGTTGTATCATATTGTTCTGAGAGAATTTTTGCTGAATTAACAGCTTCATTGCTTTGTGCTGTGCTGTCTACTCCCTTTGTAGCCGAAATATTGGCTTTTGAAAGAGCAATGATTTCAGACGCATTTCCCCGGATGACGGAAGGCTGATATTGTAAAAGCTGCTGTAAAACCTGATCCCTGTAAGATGTTGCTCCGGCTCCCACAGGATCCAGAATCCACGGTTTGTTCATGGAATGGGCTGTTTCAGCAGCGGTAAGCATAGAATCTGTCCAGTATTCATCAAGAGTTCCGATATTAATAACTACGGAATGGGCGATGTTAACCATTTCGCGGATTTCAGATTTGGCGTGCGCCATAATAGGGGAAGCACCGGCAGCCAAAAGGGCATTGGCTGTATTGTTCATCACTACATAATTGGTAATGTTGTGAACCAGAGGAGATTTTTGTCTGACTAGCTGTACCTGTTCCCAAAGGATTCTTTCCATTGTTATCATTTAGATTAAAATAAAAAACAGCTTCAGGATGAATCCAGACAAAAGATACACTGCGGACCATGTATTTTTGCTTTTCCCTACGTCGGTGTAAGCCGTATCAGGTTCAAAGGGACTCTCTCAATTCTTCTCAGAATACCCCTAAAGCAGGACAAATGTATAAAAATTATCAGAGCAGGCAAAAAACCGGCAATGTATTTTCCTTTCTTTCAGGAATATCCGGTCCTTTTCAATAAAAATTGATGCCAGTTAAAAAATAGAGCATGAAAATTTAGTCTTCAACAAATCCTGTTAATTCAACAGAGCAAAAAATCTGCTTGATCTGCATGATCAGCGAGAAAAATAAGAATAGATGGATTGAAATTTTTCTTTAACGCAAAGTCCTATTTATAGGCAATACTGATTTTAAGGAAGCAAAGAGTAGAATCAACTGCGTTGATTCGATGAAGCGTGGGTTTTAACCATGAGCTTCATCAGCTACGAAGTCGCATAGCTTTGTTCACTCAAAATCAGCATTCTCAAATAATCTTTGCATTAATTTTTTTTCAAAACAAAATCCAGCAGAGCAAAAAATCTGCTTTATCTGCATGATCAGCGAGAAAAATAAGAATAGATGGGTTGAAATTTTTCTTTAACGCAAAGTCCTATTTATAGGCAATACTGATTTTAAGGAAGCAAAGAGTAGAATCAACTGCGTTGATTCGATGAAGCGTGGGTTTTAACCAT
>DJTE01000014.1 GCA_002439165.1 Chryseobacterium indologenes | reverse complement strand
TAAAAAAGTTTAAACAGGTTCAATATTATACTGCTTTTAAGGCGCAAGAAAATCAGAGATTTTCAGCAATTTTTACAATCTGTTTTCAGGATTGAAAGAACTGAAGGCTATTCCATCGCTTCATCGGATCAACGGAGTTGATTCTGCTCTTTGCTCTCCTTAAAATCAGTATTGCCTATACATGAACCTTAGTGTTAACAAAAAAAATCTAAGCCATCATACCCATAAGAATTGAATTTCTCACAGATTCTTCAGATGACACAGATCTTAATGGATGTTTTTATTTTCTCGCAGATCTGGCAGATTGGACAGACTTTTTATAGATTTTGTTGGAAAAACGCAAGGGCACAAGGTTTTTTACTATTATACTGCTTTTAAGGCGCAAGAAAATCCAAGATTTTCAGCAATTTTTACAATCTGTTTTCAGGATTGAAGGAACTGAAGGCTATTCCATCGCTTCATCGGATCAACAGAGTTGATTCTGCTCTTGGCTCCCTTAAAATCAGTATTGCCTATACATGAACCTTAGCGTTAACAAAAAATCTAAGCCATCATACCCATAAGAATTGAATTTCTCACAGATCTCTCAGATGACACAGATCTTAATGGATGTTTTATTTTCTCGCAGATCTGGCAGATTGAGCAGATTTTTTATAGGTTTTGTTGGAAAAACGCAAGGGGAGCAAGGGCTTTTAATTATAATGATGCATTTAGCGCGCAAAGGCGTTGACACTTAGCAAAGTCTTTACTTTTTGTCCGGATTAGGCAATTTTATAATGTGAGGAATAAAAATCATAGATTTTTAAAAGCTCTTATGTTTGTTCAGGTAAACTTAAGTGAGCTTCTATGCGCAAACTTTTAAACTTAAAAATAAATCAAGTGTCAAAATCTTTTGTACTTGTTGTTGTAAAATAATTTCCACAGATTGCTGTGACTACACAGATTTTACGGATATTTCCAATCTATCTCTTGTGCTAAAAAAATCTGTTCCATCTGCGAGAAATATAAAAACTTTTTTTATCCTTTGTGGTTAAAATAATTCTCAACAATTTCAATAGATTTCACCGATGTTTGTGCGTGTTTTTTCTCCAGCAGATAATACAGATTTATTAATAAAACGCCTAGCTAAGCTGCACCTCAAAATGATCTGTCAAAGACAGAACCCCTTCTGTAAGACCTTCCGGATGTGTACTGAAGCCTTTTAGTTTTGAAGTTTTCCCTTTTACTACCAGATCCATCAGCTGTTTATCTGAAAGTTTCTTTCCGAAAATTTCAAAACTTATTTTAAAGCCGCAATTCTTGAAGTCGGAGCAGCCGACTGCTGTTTTACCCTTAATCAGGTTATGGTTTTTACATTTCGGACATTGGGTTTCTTCCCAGGACTGAAGTTCTTTTTTCTGGGCCGGCTCTCTTTTTTTCTTTTCCTTCACCTCATCTTTTTCCTCTTCCTGAAGGGTAATCACTTTTCCTTTTCCGTAAACCACTTTATCGGTAAGCTCGGTTACCATCTGGATCAGCTCTTCTTTGAAAAGATTGGCTTCATACTCGCCTTTCTCGATTTTCCGGAGTTTCAGTTCCCATTCTCCGGTCAGTTCCGGGCTCTTCAGCAGTTCATCTTCAATGGTATCGATCAGTTGAATTCCGGTTTGGGTAGCGATCAGGTTTTTCCTTTTTTTCTCGATGTATTTTCTTTTGAAAAGGGTTTCGATAATATTGGCCCGGGTAGACGGTCTTCCGATTCCGTTGTTTTTCAATAATTCGCGGAGTTCCTCATCTTCTACCTGTTTTCCGGCGGTTTCCATCGCTCTCAGCAGTGTTGCTTCCGTATAAGGTTTCGGAGGGGAAGTTTTTCCCTGGTGGATCATCGGATCGTGCGGTCCTGTTTCACCGACAACGAATTCAGGAATGGTCTGTTCTTCTTCCTTTTCTTTCTCTTTATCTGTGGATTCTTCTTTGGGTTCTTTGGCATAAACGGTTCTCCAGCCCGGTTCCAGAACCTGTCTCCCGCTGGTTTTGAACGGAATGGTTCCCACCTTCCCTTCTACCAGGGTATTTGAAATCTTACATTCCGGATAAAAAACAGCAATGAAACGTTTGGCAATCAGGTCATATACCAGTTTTTCCTCTCTGCTCAGATTCTGGGAAGGAGGCACTTCGGTAGGAATGATCGCATGGTGATCCGTTACTTTGGTATCATCAAAAACCGCCTTTGATTTTGGAATCGGGGCTTCAAGTAATGGGGCAATCAGTTCCTGATAGGGATACATTTTCTGAAGAATACCTTCTATTTTCGGATACAGGCTTTCGGATAGATACGTGGTATCGACACGCGGATACGTCACGTGCTTTTTTTCATAAAGGCTCTGAACATAATTCAGGGTATTTTCTGCCGAATAGCCGTATTTTTTATTGGCTTCTACCTGAAGGGCGGTCAGGTCAAAAAGTCTCGGATTTTTTTCTTTTCCTTCTTTAATTTCAAAGGAAACAATTTCAAAAGGGTTTACTTTAAGGTATTCAAGTCCTTTTTCAGCACGTTCCAGGGTTTTTAAACGGTCAATGGCCGCATTGAAAACCACGTCGCGGTATTTTGTTTTAAGCTCCCAGTATTCTTCTGTGGTGAAAGCATCGATCTCTTTCTGACGCTGTACCAGCATGGCTAATGTAGGGGTCTGTACCCTTCCGATGGAAAGCACGGCTTTGTTTCCTCCGAACTTTTTAGTGAAAAGTCTTGTTGCATTAATTCCCAGCAGCCAGTCGCCGATAGCTCTTGCATTTCCTGCCAGGTAAAGGTTTTTATAATCTTCAGCCGGTTTTAAAGCGGCAAAACCTTCTTTGATGGCTTCCTCCGTTAATGAAGAAATCCATAAACGCTGAACCGGTTTGCTGCATTTGGCCTTCTGCAGTACCCAGCGCTGGATCAGTTCTCCTTCCTGCCCGGCGTCCCCGCAGTTGATGACCTCATCACATTCCTCAACCAATCTTTCAATTACTTTAAACTGATTTTCAACTCCTTTGTTCGGGATCAGCTTGATGCCAAAACTGTTGGGGATGATAGGCAGTAAAAACAGGTTCCAGGATTTATACTGAGGTCCGTAGTCGTGAGGTTCCTTTAAAGTACAGAGATGCCCGAACGTCCATGTCACGCAATAGCCGTTCCCTTCCATATAGCCCTGTTTAGGCGTGGTAGCGCCCAATACTTTGGCAATATCTCTGGCAACACTGGGTTTTTCGGCAATACATAATTTCATGAACTCGGGTTTATTGAAGGAGTGCAAAAATCGGGATTTTTTTTGACTTTCGCTAATTTTGTTAAGCGCTGCCCCCTCATAATTTATAGCTGAAAGATACAGAAACCTCTTCCATGAAGGGTAATAAATTTGGTTTCAGACCACAAACAATAATTAAAAATAAAAAAGAGGACCTCTTAATTCAAGAGAACCTCTTCCTCAGCCAATCCATTGATGTCTGGTCACAAATTATGTTAAAATTAAAACCTGAAACCAATACACTCTGATTTACTGATATTTAAATTAAAATAATTTACTCAGTTCAGGAAGAAAATCTTCTATTGAATATTTTTACACAATTATCAAAAATTTGAATTTATTTTATGTTTTCCACAATGAAAATTAGTTCCGAAAACGGATAAATTTTGAACGAAATGAAAATTAAACGGCAATTCCCTGATTGAAAAACAAAAAAATAAAATCAATTAAAACACTCAAAAACAAATGATTATCCAGTTAACAATAATTTAATTTTCAAAAACCCTACTTTTTTAGTGGACTAATAAAAATTATATTCTATATTTGCAAACGTATTCAGGAAATAAAATAAAATGAAGGCCGGATTAAAAAATAATTCAATAAAGAAACATACCATCAAAACCATGATGATGTGGATCTGTATGCCTGTACCTCAGGAATATTGTGGATGACCTTAGTTTTATATGACATATTTTCAAGGGCTCTGCATGATTGTAGAGCTTTTTTATTAACCGTAAACAACATTAAAAAATAACAATGAACAATTCTAAAAACACATGGCTGGTTCCGTTAGCGTTTACCAACATCTATGTAATATGGGGAATTACGTTTTTAGCAATTTCATTCGGTCTGCAGGGTTTTCCACCTTTCATACTTTCCGGATTGAGATTTCTGGCAGCAGGAATTCTGATGATTGGATATCTGCTTTCAAAAGGAGAAAAAGCCAATTCCCCGGTTAACTGGAAAAAAAATGCCATTACGGGAACCCTTATTCTTACCGGGGGAACAGGACTTGTAGCCTGGGGAGAACAGTATGTAACAGCATCGGAGGCTGCCATATCCATCGCTACCGGACCATTTTGGTTCATTGCCATCGACAGAAAAAACTGGAAATATTATTTTTCGGATAAATTTATTCCGATAGGATTGATTATTGGCTTTGCAGGCCTGATATTATTTCTGAAAGGAAGTGTGCATTCCCATGCAGCTCATGCGGCGGCCGACGGAAAGCTCCGGATCACAGCATTTGTTGTATTGGGTCTGAGTTCGGTAGCATGGGTATTGGGTTCTTTATATTCCAAGAAAAATCCTGCTTCCCAATCCACCTTTATGAATATTGCCCAACAGCTCATCGTAGCCGGATTAGTTTCTTTTCTTATCGCCTTTTTCAGAAAAGAATGGGTTGGCTTTTCGGTTTCCGCTATTCCGGTTTCTGCATGGCTGGGTGTGTTGTTTTTGATCTTCTTCGGATCGATAGTCGCTTATTTGTCGTACATTTGGCTCCTGTCTGTGAAACCTGCCGCTTTGGTAAGTACGCATACTTATATCAACCCTATTGTTACCGTTATTGCCGGCTGGATTGTAGCCAGTCAAAGCATCAATGGAGGCCAGCTGTATGGTTTGGCAATCATATTGCTGGGAGTACTTCTGACGAATGTCACCAGGTATTTTAAACTTTCAAAACGGTCGAAAGTCAGATTAAGAAGGGTAAGACGATTTTTTAACAGAACTAATAAGCGCTATCAGCCTATTTAAAAAAATATAAAGCATCAGAATGATAGAAATCAGAAATATATCAAAGACTTTCCACCAGAAAAAACAGTCCTTTAAGGCACTGGACGGGGTAAGCCTGAATATAGAGAGGGGAGATATTGTAGGTATCATCGGATTTTCCGGGGCCGGGAAAAGTACCCTGATCCGTACGGTAAACCTGCTGGAAAGACCGGATGAAGGGCAGGTAATTATCAATGGAAAGGATTTCACACGGCTAAATTCAAAACAGCTGGCGGAAGAACGTAAGAAGATAGGAATGATTTTCCAGCATTTTAACCTTCTTTCCTCAAGAACTGTTTTTGATAATATCGCTCTTCCTCTGGAGCTGGATCATACCGGTAAAGACCGGATCCGTAAAAAGGTGAATGAGCTTCTGAAAATTGTAGGACTGGAAGATAAAGCCAACGATTATCCGAGGAGCCTTTCAGGGGGACAGAAACAGAGAGTGGCCATTGCAAGGGCATTAGCCAATGATCCTCACCTTCTGCTATGTGATGAGGCAACCAGCGCTCTGGATCCCGCTACAACACAATCGATTTTACAGCTGCTGAGAGACATTAATGAAAGGCTGGGAATTACCATCCTTCTGATTACCCACGAAATGGAAGTCATTAAAACGGTCTGCAACCATGTAGCCGTGATCGACAAAGGAAAATTATTAGCAAAAGGAACTTTAAGTGAGATTATTTCGGATAGAGAAAATCCTGTAATCCGCCAATTTATAAATTCAGACATTATGACCCTGCCACAGGAACTTAATAACAGACTGCAGAAAGAACCACAGGAAGGTTTATTTCCGCTGGTTGAAATAGAACTCAATGAAAACATCAGTGTTGAAGAACTTCTTTCAACCCTGTACTCTCAATATAAGATTCCGTATAAGCTTTTGAAAGCCGATGTGGAATATCTCGGCAATTCTAATTTCGGAAAACTGCTGCTGCAGCTTCAGGGAGGAGCAGAAGAAAATCAGCAGGCCATCTATTATTTCAATCAGAATAAAATTCAAAATACCGTAAAAGGATATGCTTAGTGATACTGTAATTGCCCTTCTGGCAAAGGGAACCTGGGAAACCGTTTATATGACCTTTGTTTCCGGATTTTTTGGATTTGTATTGGGACTTCCGGTAGGAATTATGCTGTTTTTAACCAGAAAAGGACAGCTGCTGGAAAACACAGTTTATTACAGAACCTTATCCATCATCGTCAATATTTTCCGGGCCATTCCCTTCATTATTCTCATTGTATGGATGATTCCTTTCACCAGAATATTGGCAGGTACATCCATTGGGGTGAATGCAGCCCTGGTTCCACTGAGTGTTGGAGCAGCACCGTTTATCGCCAGACTGGTGGAAAACAGCCTTCTTGAAGTGCCTCACGGTTTAATAGAAACAGCCAGAGCTTTGGGAGCATCCCCATTCCAGATCATCAGAAAAGTTCTGCTTCCGGAAGCCCTGCCTTCTCTCATCAATAATGCTACAATCACATTGATTACTTTAGTTGGATATTCTGCTATGGGAGGAGCCGTAGGTGCCGGTGGATTAGGGCAGGTTGGCTATCAGTACGGATATATCGGTTATGATATTGTGATTATGAACACAGTCCTTGTATTGTTAGTATTGTTAGTGTTTATCATACAATTTTCAGGTGACAGACTGTCAAAGAAATTTGATCACAGGTAGTATTTTAGATTGAGAAATAATAAAACAATGAGAAAAATAAAGATCTTAGGTGTACTGGCAGCCGGAATACTCATGTTCGCGGCATGTTCAGGGAGAAAGGATGATCCGAATTTCATCCGGGTAGGCATCACTTACGGTCCGGAACAGGAAATTGCTGAAGTGGCTAAGAAAGTGGCTAAAGAAAAATATAATCTTGAAGTGGAACTGATTCCTTTCAATGATTATGTAGTTCCCAATGAAGCTCTTACTAATGGTGATATTGATGCCAATGCTTTCCAGCATGTCCCTTACCTTACGGAACAGTCCAAACAGAGAGGCTATAATTTAGCCGTTGTAGGCAATACTTTTGTTTATCCTATCATCGCCTATTCCAAAAAAATCAAAAATATCAGTGAGCTGCAGGAAGGAAATACGATTGTTATTCCCAATGATCCTACCAACGGAGGACGTTCACTGCTTCTGTTACAGAAAAGCGGTTTACTGAAATTAAAAGACGGAGTGGGACTTCTTCCAAAAGTGACTGATATTACAGAAAATCCGAAGCAGCTTAAAATTATGGAGATTGAAGGCGCGCAGATCCCGAGAGTGCTGGATGACAGGGATGTTGTGGTGGGAATCATCAATAATAATTTTGCCGTTCAGGCCGGATTGGATTCTGAAAAACAGGCCGTTCTTAAAGAAGGCAAAGATTCTCCTTATGTAAATGTTGTGGTTGCCCGGCAGGATAACAAAAACAGCCAGAAAGTAAAAAACTTTGTAAAGGCGTATGAATCTGATGAAGTGGAAAAAAAGGCCAGAGAAATTTTCAAAGGAGGCGCGGTAAAGGGCTGGTAACATTGACTTCCCGGTGAAAATCCAAACCGGTTTTTCAGCTTTTCATTCATATAAAACTGCCGGCTCAATGCACCGGCAGTTTTTTATACGCTTAATTTCATTTTCTCATTTTGAGATAATAAAAAATTTTCTTTATTTTTGCTTACAATCAAATAACCAGGCATATGTTAAAGAAAACCGCTATTCTAAGTTTATTCACCTTTATTTCTGTTTCTTATATGGCTCAGACCAATACTTCTTTACCCGTTTATTTAGATGAATCAAAACCTGTGGAACAGCGTATTCAGGATGCTCTTTCCAGAATGACGCTGGAAGAGAAAGTAGCCATGCTTCATGCCCAGTCGAAATTCAGTTCACCGGGGGTTCCAAGACTGGGAATTCCGGAATTCTGGACTACGGACGGTCCTCATGGCGTGCGTCCTGAAGTAATGTGGGATGAATGGGATCAGGCAGGATGGACGAATGACTCTATTATCGCCTACCCTGCCCTTACTGCATTATCCGCCACATGGAACAAAAAAATGTCTTGGAACTACGGCAAAGCTTTGGGTGAAGAAGCCCGTTACAGAAAGAAAGATATTCTTCTGGGCCCCGGAGTCAATATTTACAGAACTCCACTGAACGGAAGAAACTTTGAATATATGGGTGAAGACCCTTATCTGACTTCAAAAATGGTGGTTCCTTATATCAAAGGGGTTCAATCCAATGGTGTGGCTACCTCTGTAAAGCATTTTGCTTTAAATAACCAGGAAATGTTCCGCCACACCAGTAATGTAATTGTGGATGACAGAACACTTTACGAAATTTACCTTCCCCCTTTTAAGGCTGCGGTAACGGAAGGAGACTCCTGGACGATCATGGGAGCTTATGATATGTATAAAGGCCAGTATGCGAGCCAGAATCAGTATCTTTTAAATGATATTCTGAAAAAAGAATGGAATTATAAAGGGGTGGTTGTTTCCGACTGGGGTGCCGTGAACAATACGGAACAGGCTGTCTATAACGGTTTGGATCTTGAGTTCGGAACCTGGACCAACGGTCTTTCTGCCGGAACTAAAAATGCCTATGATAATTACTTTCTGGCAAAACCTTATCTGGATTTGATAAAATCCGGTAAAGCGGGAACCAAAGAGCTGGACGACAAAGTGACCAGATTACTCCGTCTTGCCTACAAAACCACCATGAACAGGAACAAACCTTTCGGAAATATCGCTTCTGAAGAACACAAAGCCATAGCCAAAGAAATTGGTGAAGAAGGCATTGTTTTACTGAAAAACCAGGGAAATGTTCTGCCTATTGATCTTAATAAAGCAAAAAAAATAGCCGTTATTGGAGAGAATGCCATCAAAATCATGACTGTGGGCGGCGGTTCTTCTTCATTAAAGGTAAAATATGAAACACTTCCTTTAGACGGAATCAGATCCAGATTCGGCAAACAGGCTGATGTACAGTATGCCAGAGGCTATGTGGGAGACATTGGCGGTGAATACAACGGTGTAAAATCCGGACAGGACTTAAAAGATCCCCGCTCCGCCACAGAACTGCTGAACGAAGCGGTAGAGCTGGCTAAAAAATCAGACTATGTCATCTTTATCGGCGGATTGAATAAATCTGATTTCCAGGATAGCGAAGGAAACGACAGAAAAAGTTATGGACTTCCTTATCATCAGGATAACGTAATTTCTGCACTGGCCAAAGCCAATAAAAACCTGGCCGTAGTTCTGGTTACCGGAAATGCCGTAGCAATGCCCTGGATCAAAGAGGTTCCTACCGTTTTACAAGCCTGGTACCTGGGATCGGAAGCAGGAAATTCAATCGCTTCCGTTTTAGCCGGAGATGCCAACCCATCAGGGAAACTTCCGTTTACCTTTCCTGTGAAGCTTGAAGACAATTCAGCCCATCAGCTCGGAGAATATCCGGGCCAGAAGGATGAATTGGCGGCAGGAAAAGGTAAAGATCAGAAAAACCCGATCAATATTACCTATAATGAAGGAATTTTTGTAGGTTACCGCTGGCATGATACTAAAAACATCAAACCTTTATTCAGTTTCGGGCACGGACTGAGCTATACGACTTTTGAATTTGGAAAAGCCAAAGCGGATAAAACCACGATATCACAGGAAGATAAAATCACTTTTACCGTAACTGTAAAAAACACAGGAAAAAAAGCAGGTGCTGAAGTGGCACAGCTCTACATCAGCGATTTAAAATCTTCTGTACCGAGACCTTCCAAAGAACTGAAAGGTTTTGAAAAAGTATTTTTAAATCCGGGTGAGCAAAAAGAAGTGACTTTCACAATCGATAAAACCGCATTAAGCTATTTTGATGCCGATAAACATGAATGGATTGCAGAGCCGGGAGACTTTGAAGCATTGATCGGTAATTCTTCGGATGCTGTTAAAACGAAAGTGAAGTTTACGTTGAGATAGATTTAAGACAGGAAAAAGAGAGTCTCGGTTTCCAGTCGTTTTTTTTAGTTGATAAAGCAGGTTTCTGAAGGGAATCTGCTTTTTTATCTTTTGATCCTGAAGATTTCTAAAAACGAATAAAGGTTTCATTTTGCGTGGTAAAAAAACATATCATCAATACACATTTTTATTTTTTAATCGCTCGCTGATCTTGCAGATTACGCAGATTTTTATTTGATGGCTGATAAAAACCGTAGATTTTTAAAAACTTAGAGGCACTTCTCAACGTACAGCTTGTGTCTTAAAAAACTCAAGTGTTAATCAGCAGATTACAGATCATATCTGCTGATTATGATTTTCTGTCCTGTTGAATTGGTTTGTAAAAGCTAATACAACGTTTTCATTTTCTCCCGCTGATCTTGCAGATTATACAGATCTTTACATATTTTCTTAATCGTATGGGCTTCTCCAGCGATTTTTTTAAATTTACATTTGAAAGCACTCATCAACTCTTATGCAGCAACAACTCCCCACCCATTGGCATGCCTTTATCAAAGTATTTCGGAAAAAATATACTGAAGAAATCGTTCACGATGTATGCCGGGTATTCCGGGATGAGGAAGAAATACGGGAGCGGTATGACACTTATGATTTTGAACAGTATCTGCCGGGCTATATTCCTGTTGCGGATGATTCCGGAGGCCAGGTGGCAGTAATTTCAGTTCATGAGAATGACCCTAAAGTATATGTAAGCAGTTATGGTGTTTTACAGGAATCTGAACTGACTGTTCTGGACCGTGACCTCATGCACTGGATGCAGCGGAAGTTTCCTTTTGACCGTGAATCTCTCCCAAAATTTTCAAAAGAAGATATACAGAATTTTCAACAGCTAAATCGTAAATTATATGATGAGATTATCCAACATATTGATATATACAACTTTCTGAAAGCAAAAATCAGGATAGAAGGAATGTCACTACCGGAAAATTACGGAAACCCCGAGGAACTCTGTTTTTTCCAGCAGGGATACCGCTATAATGCCAGTGGTGAAGATCTGTCCGGATTAAAAGCAGGCGATTTTAAATCCACCTGGCTGGTATTGGCCACCAATTATTTTGATGATCCTTTTTTTATTGATCTTGGAGAATCCGACCGGCAGTTCCCTGTTTATTTTGCTTTTCACGGCCAGGGAGAATGGATCCCCGTTACGGCAGCCTCTTCTGTCCGGGAGTTTGGAAGGCTGTTAAACGACATTCAGGATATTCAGTATGATAAAGATGCTTTAACGGATTATCTGAAGGGCGTTCCGGATAATGAATTCTGGAACGAGGTACGGGAAGCGGCAGCATGCATGTCATTCCCGGAAGAGGAGCAGAATGAAGAAAAAATATCTGCTCCTGATCTGCGGAGAGCAAGACTTTATATAACGGATACAGGTCCCAATAAGATCAAAATAATTTCCCTGCTGAAAGCAGAGTTAAATATTTCAGGCCCTGAAGCACTGCTGTTGAGCAAGCAGCCCAGGATCTTATTCTCCGAAGCCTATTTCAAATGGATGGAAGCTGATATTAAAAAGCTGGAAAGTCTCGGAGCAACAACGGAAACTGAATTCATCACAGAATAATAAAAAAATGAATCCACTAGCAGATCATCCTGATTTTATTATAGAAAGCCTCTCAGATGAAAGACTTTCCGAAGATTTTCTGAAGCGCTATCCTGAGATTCCTGAAGATTACAGGAGTTTTCTGGAATCTTTTTCACGGCTTACCAATCTGTCTGATACGACATGGTTCAACAGTATTGCTGATTTTAACGGTTCCCGGACAGAAAATGAATTCAGCTGGAATGAATTTGAACAGCAGTCTCTGGAGGCCTGTGACGGTAATGAAACAATCCGGAAAGAGATCATCCGTTTTTGGGATGCTCATCTGCCCTTTATACTTTCTGTAAAAAACGGATATGCCCATTTTTCAATCGGTACCTCACCCAATAATTGGGGGAAGATCTATTTTGGGGAAGAGCCTGAGTATGAAGAAACCGATTATATCGCCGACAACTTTTCCGAATTCCTGGAAGCTTTAAACAACAAAACCCTTGAAGAAAGATATTCAGCCCTGTTTTAACTTACAGCTTTAAACAGAATCTATTGCAGTTTATCTGTGCAGAACAGAAGTCACAATTTTATTCTGACGGTTGAAGTTGTTATTTCTAAAGCCGTCTGTTATTTTGTAACGATATTCTGTATAAAAATTTTCAGATCTTCTTCTTTGCCCAGTCCCATTTTTTGTTTCAGTCTGTATTTCGTTACTCTTACAGTCTTTGGATCAACTTTCAGGATATTGGCAATCTGCTGATTATCCATATCCAGATAAATGTAGGCAGCATATTTAAGGTCCTGGCTGGAAAGTTTTGTCCTGGAAATTTCACTAAGTTTCTTAAAGAAGCCGGGGTGAATTCTTTTAATCACACTCTGTATATTTTCAAAGTCCCGGTCACTCAATTTATCTTCTTTCAAAATCTTATCAATTTCCGGATCGGAATCTCCTCTGCTTTCTTTTATTTTTTCTCCCAGTCCTTTGATCAGGTGATTTTTATAATCCAGCTGTAACGAGGCAGCCAATGTTTCTTTTGCCAATTGTTCCTGCTGAATCGTAAATATTTCCTGTTCTCTTTTCAGCAACTCTATTTTTTGTTCGTGTATTTTCTGCCGGGATCTGAACAGAAAATAAAGAAAGGCAATGCCTATAAGAAATAAAACAGCGACAGCCAGGTAAAGGAATTTCTGACGGTTATATAGAATATTTGTTTTTTTAAGCTGTTCAATGGTATTATTCTTATTCTCTACCTGATAAAAAAGTTCCAATGCTTGTATATTTTCACTGTACCTTTTATCACTGTCTTCGTTGATAAGATTTTTGGCTTCTCTTTCATATTCAAGGGCAGCAGCTAAATTATGCTGTCCTTCATTGATCCTTGAAAGATTATTAAGAATTGTGAGTTTAGCTGCCGGATTGATATCTGCATTATCTTTGGAAAGAACATAAGCCTTGTCATAATACTGTTTGGCCATTACTGTATTTTCCAGATTCTCATAAACAGAACCTATATTATTATAGATTGAAGTGGAAATTTCAGTGAGTTTCGGGCTATTTCCGATCGAATTCAATGCTGTATTATAAAGTTTAAGAATCTTTTCCTGGTCATCCGGATACATCGCATTCATCAGACTGCCATAATTAAGGTAATATACAGCATATCCCTTTTTTCTGGCATCATAATTCTCAATAAGATCGCAGTACTTTAATGAATTACTGTAACTTATCCTGGCTGAATCCAGATACTTTCTGTCTTCTGTATCATTAAATTTTTTTTTGTAATAATACCCCAGGTTGCTGTACGTGAAATTAATTAAAACATTATTTCCTGATTTTAAAGCATAGTTTTTCGCATTGATCGCATCACTTCTGTAATCGCCTTCAAGTGCATTCTGGACTTTATAGCGGTTTTTCAAAAAATACAGTATCGCAAGCATGAAGTTTTCATTTTGATACCGGCTGAAAACATTTACCGCATCATTAATCGATTTTATAAAAAGATCTGTTTTCTTAAGGTTCTGATAGTAACGTGCATACCCCAGATTAACATACGCCATATCAACAGGATTTTTTGTCTGCCGTGCCAGCTTTTTTGCATATTCAAGAGCTGTTATTTTTTCTTCTTCATTTTTCGCAAGAGTATAATAATCACTCAGATAAACATAGCCGATCACCTTTCTTGAAGGATCTTCTGAAGCAAGAAACTCTGATCTGATCAGCTGTCTGGCCATATCCAGATCTTTACTGTAAAGGCAGACGTATACCAGCTGCTGCTGCCTGTCTGAATCGCTCTGTCCAAAAACAATGCAAGACATAAAAAAAATAAAAATAACAGAGATATTTTTTATCATAAATAAAATTTACTGCCGTATTGACAGCGCAAATATAAATGGAATGTTTCAAAAGCAGATTTTTATTACTCAAAAAGAGGATAATACAAAACATTAATAACCAGTTACTTAAAATTAATGTATACAATTTGTATACGCCAAAATCAGACATGTACATTATTTATATCTGCTGTTTTTATGTCATTTCATGCTTTCTTTTGATTTTTGTTCCCAAAGAAATTATACCTGTAAAAACACAATCAATTATAATAATCCGGGCTGAAAGATATCGTAACAGCTGAAAGCGGATATAGACCCGAAAGGTATAATATAAAATGTGCTAAGATATTATGCCTTTCTATTTTTTAACGTTATGGATTTAAAACACATACATATTGGAGCCCTCATCAGAACAATTGCAGAACAGAAGAAAGATACGGTTTCTTTAAGCAGCCATCTCGGTTTGAATGAAAAAGAAACTGAAGACCTCTTCAGTTCCCAAAGTCTGAATACGGAAACTTTAATAAAAATAAGCAGTTTACTGGAATATGATTTTTTCAGGCCTTATTCCCAGCATCTTATTCTTTTTGCTCCTACAAGAAATATAAAACAAAAAAAACAGAATGTTCCTCCTCAAAAAACACAGATAAGAAAAAATATTTATACCAAGAACATCATCAGTTTTATCCTGGAACTGCTTGAGAATAATGAGAAAACAAAAGAAGAGATCATCAGAGAATACAGGATTCCCAAAACTACCTTATACAAATGGATTAAAAAATACCCTTATGAAAACTCCTGATTACAAAAAAATTTATTCTGACATCATTACCAGAAAGTACCCCGAAAAAAGAGAACGCTGCAGCTATTACCTGCTAAAAAAAGAGCTTAACTCCATGGATATTATCAAACTTAATGATATTATTTTTGAAAATGATGACAGGCAGAAACATACTCCCCACAGGTCATATGACATGAATACCATATTGGAAATACTGAATTACCAGAAAAAAAACAACCTTAACAACTCTCAGATTGCTTTACACTTTAAAATCAGCAGGAATACCATTACAAAATGGAAAAGAGATATCCGTTCCTATTGATTGTTAAAATTTCCAATCCCTGTTCATCAATATGAAATCCTTTCTTTTAAAAATTTTATTCAGATAAAACAAGAGAATATTTATGAGACCTATTTTATTCACGATAGCATTTCTTTTAATTATTACACTGCCTGAAACGCAGGTTGACTTTAGACCGAAAAAACAATCAGAAATAAATTTTATTTAGTCTGACCTGTTTATTCGAACTGCAACATATGTGGTAAGATCTATATATGATAAAACAGTATAAAGCATAAAAACATATTCAAAAACTAAATACCTGTATAAACCCGATACTATTATCAAAATAACCAAACTTATGATAAAAAATTTATATTCCATCGCCTTTATTTTTATTGTTTCCTTCTCTAATGCTCAAGTAGGTGTTAATACTGACACACCAGCTGCTACACTGGATATAAAAGAGAAAAGATCCGGAACAGTGAATGACGCTGCTGCTGCTGATGGCTTTATATCTCCCCGGCTTACTAAATCTGAACTGGCTGCAAAATCAGCAACTGCCTACGACACCCCTCAGAAAGGTGCCATAGTATTTGTTACGGATGCAGCTCCACCTTCCGGAAACCCACCGAGCTTATCAGAGGTAGCCAATATTGATACCCCCGGTTATTATTATTTTGACGGAAATGTCTGGATCGGCATACCATCCGGAAAAATAGACTTAAGGATGGTTGGTGCTTCCAATCATCTTACTATGGATGCCGGAATCAACGGAAACGGAACTTCTGCCGGAACAGGATCTTTTAATCTTGGTATGGGATATAATACCCTTAATAAAATAACCTCAGCTAATGCTGCGATAGCAATGGGTTATAATTCATTGGCCAATCTTACAACGGGGGATCAGAATTTAGGGATCGGAACATATACCTTATTCAGTCTTACAACAACAAACGGAAACACAGCAGTGGGCCATGAGTCCTTAGTACAGCAGAGAGCCAATAACAGTACAGCCGTTGGAGCTTTTGCTTTAAATAAAGCTTTTGGTGACAATAATACCGCTTTAGGAGCCAATGCAGGAGCCGGATTTCTGCAAGCCACCGACAATACCATCATAGGAGCTAATGCCGCACAGAAAACGCCATCGGGTGATCACAACCATCTTGGGAATACGTTCATTGGTTCCGGGGCTGCTAACGATAATCAGGCTGCTTCTAATGTGACGCTTCAAAACATCGTAGCTTTAGGGGCCAATACCCTGCAAAGTCTTTCCAATACTTCATTAACTTCTATTCACAGCTATTCTACTTTCCTTGGAAATTCTTCTACACTGGCATCCAATGTAACAACAGGAGTTACTTATGCTACGGCCATTGGGGCAGGTTCTCAGGTCGGTGCTTCTAACTCTGTTGTTTTAGGGCGTGTACCCGGTTTTCCCTCTGCTTCAACACCACAGGATAATATAGGTATTGGTACAGTTGCCCCTACAAATCCCTTAACGGTTGTTGGGGATACCACCAAAGATCCTGTTAAAATTGCCAATTTAAAAACAACCGAGATTACCACAGGGCCTGTAACTGCGAAAAAATACGATACCAGAGTATTGGTCACAAAAACCAGCGATGCCACAGCAGATCCCAATAATATTAAAACAGCAAAATCGGTGATGCCGAAATTTTTCTATTCTCCTCCGGTAGATATTCCACTCTATAATGCAGGCGGTGTTTTTTTAACGGGAATACAGACTATTAATTTATATGCCAATTATCAAAGCCAAATGAATGCTTCCGCAACCTCAGCAACCTCTGTAAGCTCTGAAGCCAACAATGGAATACCTATTCTAAGTCCGGACGAACTGATCTATCATGTTACCTATTATGATCCCGCCGTGTTCACGAATGTAAGCATTTCTACATCAGGGATTTTATCCTATGCAATTCTGTCCAATGCTAATGTTACAAGCAAAACATATATGAATATTGTATTTGAGGTAAAAAACTAAGTGAACCGTAATAAAAAAGACATTTTCTATTTTTTAATCTGACAACATGATAAAATTAAGATATTTTTCATTTTTATTGATAGGTGTTCTTGCCAAGTCCCAGTTATTACCCGTAACAGGATTGCGCGGAGAGTACAACGGAGCATTATTCAGTTCCGGAGATCCCTCCGTAAGCACTACAATACCTGATATGACGGTAAATTTAGTGGGTTTCAGATACAATAACATATTATATTCAACCGGAGTAAATGATAATTTATTATCCGGGACTACTTTTACAGCCAAGAAATTCAGAGCACTTCCCTTAATAGATTATGCATTGGTTAAAGGTACCGGAACCAATCCTGCGGTAAATCTTGTACTGGTGGGTTCGCTTGCGGATAACAACGCCAGTGTGGCTGTTATTTCCCCCGCTGCATCAGGACCTCCTGCTTTGCCTGCAAGATATCCTAACCTTAATGGATATAATATTTCATCTCCAGCCAGAATTAAGGATATGCTGGAAGATGGTAAAAAGGGGCTGGATCTGTCAACAGGAATTGCCAATATTTCTGCAGGCGGCATGATAGAAGCTATTTTAGATATTCCTATGATTATTTCCAAATTAAATGACGGTGTGCCTGATTTTATTGTCTCACAGATTGCCACACCTTCAGCTTCAGGATTAGACAGGATTGAATTTTTAAATGCATCAGGTACAGTTTTGTCGTCTACTTCAATTGATACGAGCAATAGTACAAAAGTTCCCCATTTAGCAACCTTTCGTTTTGACTTATATCAGCCGGATTTCTCGGGAGTTTACGAAACAGGTACGCCCGCACCGGCTACATCCGGAACCAGGCAGATCCGTTTACTGGCATTCAATTTCAGTGAGTTCGGAATCACGTCTGCCAACGTAGGACAGATCAGAAAAATGCGCTACATTTTTGGAGGAACTTCTGATGTGGCTTTTTTAGCTTTTGATGAAGAGTCTGTCCCTATTGTGCAGCTGGAAGATGATAATTATATGACAGAATCCAATATTGATTTTCCTCATTTTCCATTGATTAATGATGTTTATAATCCGACATTAATTGCCGGGTATACTTTAAGTGTACCCAATAATCCTGCTAACGGTACAGTAAAAGTAAGTGGAAACGATAAGCTGATTTACAAATCGAGACCTGGCTTTGCAGGTACAGATACGTTTAAATACCGCATTACATTTACCAACGGTTCTTTCAGAGAAGCCACCGTTACCATCAAAGTACTTGGAAAAAGCTATATAAATCCGGACCTGAGACAGCGTGCCGGTGGAGGCTATTAAATCTGCATCATGAGTATTTCAGTTCTGAACCAGAAAAAACAAATTATTTAATTCACAATATAAAAGAAAAACTTCATGAAAAAATTATTATTACCCGTTATTATTATTGCCACAAGCATGAAAATACACGCCCAGGTAGGTGTAAATACATCTACTCCGGCAGCCACATTAGATGTTGTTGGAAAACCGGGAGAACAGACTGTACCCGATGGTTTTATTGCTCCCCGTTTAACCAGAGCACAAATAATTGCAAAGACTATCTATAGTTCTAACCAACAGGGAGCTATTGTTTATGTGACGGATGCTTCCGGAACCACTAATGCCGCTACGGCTAAAGTTACCGGTGCCGGATATTACTATTTTGACGGTACCGTCTGGCAGGCGATTGGCGGTACTCCTGTTGTTCCAACTGAACCGTGGAATATACAAGGCAGCAATACTGCAGCAACAGCAAATGGACAAAATATTTATCAAAACGGTAATGTAGCTTTAGGAAGCTTAGCTACGGATCCTGCACGTACAGAAAAGCTATACGTAAAAGGAAGTACAATGCTGGATGCACAAAATTTTGCAGGTACAAGAGCAGGTATTTTAAATATGAATGATAGTTCATATTACAATTCTATTTATGAAAAACCCGCAAACAGTAACAATGGTGAAAGCCAGGCCAAATCCCGCACCTATAATATGTTGAACTATTATAATACTGATAGTGCTCCGGTTGCAGAAATATTCTCGGGAAATGACACCCATAAAGCAGGAGGTAAAATTAGTATGTTTTCCAGTAGTGCTCAGAAGGCTTCAGGATTAGGCTGGGTAGATTTATATGCCTACTCTTATACTTCCGCTGCCGCAGGAAAAAACACTTATTTAGGACTGGATGACGATGGTGTTAAAATAGGAACAATGAGAGCCATATCTAACGACTTACAGTATGATGGCACGAATGGTATTTCAACAACATCCAATTCAGGACTGGTGACCGACACTTATGCTTTACCTAAAGTGATGCCCACAGCCGGCCAGGTACTGATGTATGATACCGAATCCGGTGGAGGAACAAGCGCTAAGGTGGTAAAAACAAAATGGGCAACACCAGCCTCTGGAGCTTCTTCTATCTGGAATGTACAAGCAACAACTATTGCTGCAAGTACCCTTACCGATAATGTTTACCACACAGGAAAAGTTGCTATTGGAACCGGAGCTGGAGACGCTGTTTCAGCTTCTTCATTATTTGTAAAAGGAAATATTGAAACCACAGGAAATGTTATTACCTCATCTTCCAACTATGCCGATTATGTATTTGAAAAATATTTTACAGGTAACTCAACCATCAATGCGAAATATAACTTTACACCACTAAGCGTAGTAAAAGATTTTGTAGCGAAAAACCATCACTTACCTGGGGTAACACCTATTGATGAAATTACTAAAACAGCAAACGGTTACAAGGTAGATTTAACCACTTTGTCTATGCAACAATTAGAGAAGTTAGAAGAATTGTACCTACACGTGATCGAACAAAAAGAAACGATTGACACACAAAAGAAAGAAATAGAGAAACAAAACGATCGTATCAAGGCTTTAGAAGATAAATTGGAAAAATTAACGAAGTGATATACTACCTCGTTAAAAACTAAAACGTTTAACTTTTAAAACAATTTGATATGATTAAAAAAAATATACTAAGCCTTGTACTACTCTTCGTGGTAGGTACTATGGTTTATGGACAAATAGGTGCGCTTACACCAATAAATGGTTCCGGGACTTGGGCTGGTCGACCTATTGCTTACAGGATGAATACTGGTGGAGGGACAAATGCTACCAATGGTCTGGAAGTAACCCTTACTATGACTGGAAATATCCAGATTAGATACAAAGGAAAATATCAGATATACTCTACCAGTAGTAATTCTAATGGAGTTGCTTTTAACCCAACAGCTCCGACATCTAATACTCCGACAACCAATGGTATAGCAATACAAGTTGAAGGATCCAGTAATGGTACCAGATTTGGAGGTACACTTTATCCAACTGATCAATATGTTGATCCAAGTACTATTCCCTTTCAAGCGGCCCAACTTTTTACTGCTGTAGGTGCAGCAAATATTACTTTTGTTGGGGGGCTTGATCCTACAGATCTAACGGGTAATACTCAAATGACCACCGCTACCTTTAATTTAACAATTGATGGTAAGCCTTATCCACTAGTTATTGAGTACAAATACAAGTATCCTGAAACCAGGGTAAAGGTGACTTATAAAGTAAATATCCCTGCAGGGTCACCAAATGTAAGAGTAGCACAAGGTTTTGATACTTTTCTTTCTGATGGTAGCAGTGGCTCAGGTGATAATGGACCTGGTTTTTATACAAAAAAAGGAACTACGGAAGCGATTATGGTAAAGAAAACAGGAATATTTGAAGCTTTTGTACACGATACAGGTCCTAATTTTGACAGTTACTATTCTGCATATTATTTTGACTTAAATAGATATTTGAACGGATATAGTTCGGGGATTGGCTTTAATTTTGGCAATTACGTTAATAATGATCCGGCTACTGATAACGGTATTGGGATGGTCAAAAATTTGGGTAATACACCAGGTTGGGCGTCGGCATCCAATTATATTGCTTTTCTCTGTAATGCACCAGATACAGCCCCTCCAGTTACCAGTTTTACACCTACTTTGCCAGCAAGTATTAACTTAGGCTGTACAGGAACGGCAGCCAATTACCAGTTTACAGGTACTTTAGGGGCAGGTATTATGGTACAATTCACCAATGCTTTAGGTACAGTATTTAATGCAGATGCATCGGGTAACTTTAGCTTGCCAGTAGGGGTATATACGTTTTACTATATTGACACAGTTAATGGTTGTACATCAGCAGCAGGTAACTTTACCGTAAACAAAACCTGCACCCCTTGTTACAAAAATGCAACTACTACAACAGGTGGGGTAAATCCTGTGGCTGGAATATCTACTTTAGTTAATCGTAATTCCACTGCCAATTGGCAAAATAATTACAAAGGAGCAGACATGGTAGTAGAATCTAAGACAGGTGGCTTTGTACTGAATAGGTTAACACAAGTACAGATTGCTGCAATTCCTGCTGCCAATCTGGTTGAAGGAATGATTGTTTACAATCTTACGACCAACAAAGTGAACATCTATGTGGTAGACAGCGCAAATACAGGCTGGAAAACCTTTGAAGTACAATCCTGTCAATAACCCCAAATAATAGATACAATGAAAAAACAGATTATACTATTCGTTTTACTTAGTTTGGGGATGGGAATAAACCTCCAAGCACAAGATCACACCATGGTGGGGATAAAGACAAGTCCTACCCAAAACAATCCAAATGTATTATTAGAATTTTCGAATCAAAACAAAGGATTAATCGTGCCATGGATAGCTGCTGCGAGTTTAGTAACACCAGTTGCAGGTACACTCTATTTTGATGCAAGTTCCAATTATATGATGAAGTATTATAATGGATCAACTTATATAGATTTAACCAAAGCGGCAACAAAGCCAGCTCCAGCAAAAGTTCCTGTTCCTGCTGCAGCTAATGATGCGTCAAAAAAAACAATTATAGGTGCTAAAACAACAACAGCAGCTGGTGCGGTTGTATTAGAATCTACGACTAAAGTGATAGTGCTTCCAAAAGTAACCAACCCACATCTGAATATCATCAATCCTTCTGCGGGGATGATTGTGTATGACCCTACCAATAAGATGTTGTGTACCTTCAATGGGCAACAATGGACATTTTGGTCGTATCAGTGATCATAAATTTAAAAAGTGAACTAATTAAAGAAAGCAATAAATAATTATTATTAAATACATTGTTATGATGAAAAACTTTATAAAAACAGCTGCAATGGTTACTCTGGGAGTTACTATCACGCAATGTTCCGGTCTTACCTCTGGAACAGATATTAAAACACTCTATATAAGTTCGGAACAAAAGGACTGTTCTGCCGGTGTGAGAAAAATGAAATGTATGTTGGTGAAAGAAAATAAAACAGGTGATTATGAATATTTTTATAACAACATTGAGGGATTTAACTATCAACCCGGTTATGAGTATGAATTAAAAGTTCGTGTTGAAAAAATAAACAACCCTCCTGCTGACGCATCTTCTTTAAAATACATATTAGTGGAAGAGGTTTTAAAAACAAAAAAGCAGAACTATTAAAACCTCTGAAGAGGAGAAGTAAACCCCTGCTTCTCCTTCTTTTATTATCAGGTATAAAAGACTGTTCATTTTTTTAAATTTTAAGTTTTATCATGTCAGGTATTTTTAAATACAAAACAGATCACCTATGTCTTTTGGAAAGTAATTTAAAGAATGAAGAAAATAGAAAGCAATAACAATTTAGTAATTGAAAAGCAATAACCAATAAAGGGTTTTTAGTAAAAAAAATAAAAATGACTATGGAAATAGGGATAGATAGTTTCGCATCGGCATTATTCGGAAACAAAACATTGGGAAGCGTACAGGCAATGGAAGAACTGATTGAAAGAATAGTACTTGCAGATCAGGCCGGTTTGGACATCTTCGGAATTGGTGAACATCATAAAAAGGAATTTTTAGATTCGGCACCGGCGGTAATTTTGGCGGCAGCAGCGGCAAAAACTAAAAATATCCGGTTAACGAGTGCTGTGGCGGTATTAAGTACCAATGATCCTGTAAGGGTATATCAAAACTTTGCTACTTTGGATTTGATTTCTAAAGGACGCGCAGAAATTACAGTTGGCAGGGGTTCTGCCATTGAATCTTATCCGCTTTTTGGTTTTGATTTGAAGGATTATGATGCTTTGTTCAGAGAAAAATTAGAGCTTTTGCTTAAAATCCGTGATAATGAGTTTGTGACATGGAAAGGAAGATTCAGACCAGCGATGAATAATCAACCTGTATATCCCAGAGCCATTCAGGAGAAAGTACCAGTATGGTTAGGGGTTGGCGGAACACCGGAATCTTTTGTAAGAGCAGGTACTTTAGGACTTCCTTTAATGGTAGCGGTTATTGGCGGACAGACCAAAAACTTCCGCCCTTTAATTGATCTGTACCGTGATGCAGGGAAAAAAGCCGGTTTTAAGCCTGAAGAACTGAAAGTTGGCCTGCATTCTCCGGGATACGTTTCGGAAACCTCTGAAAAAGCGGTTGAAGAATATTTTCCGGGATATCAGGAATTATGGACAAAAGCTGGTGCCGAACGTGGCTGGCCACCGGTGACAAAGGCTCATTTTGAAAAATTAATCGCTCCTGAAGGTGTTTTGGTTGTAGGCGGACCTGAACAGGTTGCTGAAAAATTATTCCGTCATAGTGAGGCTTTGGGGGGCATCGATCGTTTTACCTTCCAGATGGACAATGCCGGACTTACACACCAGCAATTAATGAACTCTATTCAATTAATCGGGGAAAAAGTAATACCGATCATACAAAAAAGACGGTTTAATCTTTAATTATTGACAAACTGTTTCCTCCTTATTTAGATTAAAAACATAACTATAAAAAATCATGGATAAAAAAGTTTACACTAATAATAAGGCTATTTCAGTGGTATGGGAACCTAAAAAATGTGAACATGCAGGTATTTGTGTTAAATTATTACCAAAAGTATATAATGTTCAAAATCACCCCTGGATCAGCCCGGAAAATGCAGGGATGGATGAGTTGAAAAATCAAATTGATAAATGCCCGTCAGGTGCGCTTTCTTATATCATCCCGAAAGTTTAAAACAAAATCTGATCACCTTTTACAGTGAGTTAATCGTTAATCAATAATTTAAAAAAAATGAACAAAGTATTAGTACAGTTAATGGAGCAGAATATTGCCCAGGTGTGGAACGAAAAAGATTCTGAAAAGCGTCTTGAAAGTATAAAAAAACTTTATGCAGAAGATTGTGTTTTAGTAGAATTCGGAGAAGTCACCAAAGGTTATGAAGACATTAATAAACAGGTAGACCATGTAATTTCTCAAATGCCGCCCAATTTTATCTTTACCATACAAAAAGATGCCAATATCAATTTTGACATGGGAAGATTAATCTGGGGAGCCGGTCCGGAAGGAGGTTCTGTTGCTCAGCTGGGAATGGATGTAGCCATTTTTGAAGGAGAAAGAATAAAATCTCTGCACGTATTCCTAGAAAAATAAATTCACCTTTAGTAAAAAAATCACAATGGAAAATTCAAAATTAGAGTTCTTAACTCCCGAAAACTCGGTGTTATTACTCATCGATTATCAAAAAGCTATGTTTAATGGTGTGGAATCAGGAAACAGAACTGCGATTAAAAATTGTACTGTTGCGGCTGCAAAAGCAGCTAAAATTCTTGATATTCCTGTTGTGCTGACTTCTATTTATGAAGCCGGCAATGGACCTTTTATCAAAGAAATTACAGATTTATTTCCTGGGCAAAAAGTAATTGAACGTAATGAAATGCCTGCTTTTGATGCTTTTCAGGATACCCAGGTGGTGGAAGCAGTACAGAAAACCGGACGGAAAAAGCTGATTATTTCCGGTCTTTGGACAAGCATGTGTCTGGCCTTTTCTGTCCTGCATGCGTTAAAATCGGGCTATGAAGTCTATGTCTTAATTGATGCTGCCGGTGATGCCTCTCATGATGCCCATCATTACAGCATTAAAAGAATGCTTCAGGCTGGTGCCGTTCCTACTACATGGATGCCTCTGGGAGCTGAATGGATGAACGACTGGAAAAATCCCCATGCGCGGGAACTGACAAAACAGGTTTTCAGTGTATACGATATTATGCAGGGAGGAATATAATTTAGAATAAAGACCAGTCGATGCAGCCAGCCCCGCCAGAGATTGGTCTTTATTTTAACACGATACCATAATGAAACCGGTTGGAAGTTGTATTTTATTCCACTTATGCCGAATCATGATCCATAACCCGTACAGCCCCATTTTCCTGTTAGATATATCCGTATTCAATAGCCACCTTTACCAGCTCTGAAACCTTTTTGCATCCGATTTTTCTGAGGATATTCTTACGGTGTGTGGTCACCGTATGATAAGAAATACTCAGCCTGTCTGCAATCTCTTTTGCAGAGTTTCCGTTAATCAGTAAGCTGAGCACCTCAACTTCCCTTTTAGTCAGCAGATTCTTCAGTTCGGGATTCCTGATATCGGGAAGGTAATGCATCTGATGAAAATCATTCCGGCTTCCTATTCCCTGCACCAGTACAATATAGCTGTTCTCTCTGGTAATATGCTGGATATTGGTATGAATATTAACGGCCTGCAGGAGTTTTCCGTCGTCACTTTTCTTAGTGTGGAGAGCCTGATGATGAAACATTTCGTAATTTCCTTTTGCCGTTCTCATCCGGAAACAGTAGCTTGTCTTAAGCTCCTGCTGGTGTTTGAATCCGTCTATTTCCCTCATTTTTTCAATGCTCATTCTCTCCGCTTCCATTACAAAATCCAGATCATCGGGATGTATCAGATCTATAACTTCTTTAAGGTGATAAGGGTAGTCTTTCAGACCATGCATGGTGAGGATATTGGGATGGTGTCCGCTTAAGGTGCTGTCTGCAAAATTGATCACGTAATAATAGAATTCTCCCATAGAGAATACATCTCCTATAATCTTTTCAATAGAAGGCGGCGGAAAAATCTCATTTCCGTTCTGAAGGATTTCAGGATAATCGTTCCAAACCTTGACAAGGAGATGAGGCTTTTCGGCATCAGTTAAAAATCTCTCATCCATAAAGCTAGTTTGCTATAAAATTAACATAATTTATGTTAAATAATTACTTTTTTAAAAGATTGATAAAAAAAAGCACTCACAAAACTGTAAGTGCTTTTTTAATAAGGTTTTAAATTTATTATTTCCCCCCTCCCGAATTTTTCTCTACATCGGTTTTGGTATTCGATTTCACTTTCTGATTTCCGAAACGTTTTACAAAGGAAATGGAAGCTCCGTACCAGTCCCATTTTGAAGATGTTCTTACAGTTCCGTACTGGCTGAAACTGGTTGCATCATAATTAGGTCTCTGGAAAATATTCATCAGTTGAAGGCTGACTTCCATCTGCGTTTTTGGGAATATTTTCGTAGCTGAGAAATTATGGAAAACATTCACTTTGTTTCCGTAGGAGTTACCGCTGTTCTGATTGGCAATTTCCACCCAGGCACTCAGATTAATATTTTTATTGAAAAGATTGGTGTATGAAAGGTTCGCAGATCCTCCCAAATAGCTCAGGTATTTGGCTCCCTGAAGATTATTCTTTTCATTGAAATCATGATTATCAACATAATACCATCCTATCCCGACATTCACATTCAGCTTATTCTTCAGGAAAGACTGGTTGGTATTGGCGAACACGTAGTATTTCTGAACCTTTCCGTTCAGGTTATCAGGAAGGGTTACCAGCAAATTATTTTCTTCCCTTAAAGTGGTCCAGTAATCCTGGTCGGTGAACATATACCTTGCCGAAAGGAAATATTTTTTCTTAAATCCGAATTTCATATACAGTCTGTGGCTTGGATTGGGTTCCAGATCCATATTTCCCCTGCTGTACGTTCCGTCGTTGGTAGGAACAAGGAAAGGATTGAACTCGGAATACCACGGACGCCATAGGTTTCTGTTATACGTAAGGCTCAGATCATATTTATCTGAAAAAGTATATTTTACCAATAAATTAGGAAGGAACGCACCGTAAGAATCTTTTCTTTCCGTTCCGGCAATATCCTGTCTCATTTTAAGATCGATATGCTCATAACGCAGTCCTACTCTGGTTTCCAGCTTTTCAAAAAAGGTTTTGCTGTAATTCGCATACAGGGAGTTGATATTATCCTGGTAATGGAAAACGTCATTTTTACGGATATTGTTCAGGTAGCTTCCGTTGGCATCATTCGCGATCACGTTGTTATTGAAGTCCATTTTTCCACCTACTTCAAAGCTGCCGCCGGATTTTCCTAAAGGCTGCGTATAGTCCACCTTCACATAATAATTCCGGGTCTGCTCATCAGAATTAGTCAATAAAAGATCCGAAAGCGGAGAAACATTAAACGTTTTCAGGAACGTGTTGGCATTTACCTGAGAATTATAATTGGAACCTACGTTAATATCAAGGATCTTATTTTTCTCTTTATCATAATATTTATAGAAAAGATTGGTTCCCAGAGTCCTGTACTTTCCGGCTACATCCTGATCCTGGTGATAAGAGTCCTGATATTCATTATTTAAATAATTGATCCCGTCAGCATCTGAAGTAGAGCTATTTCTGCTCTGATAATATTCCAGGATAAGCCCCACATTATTTTTATCGTTCAGTTCAAACTCGGAAGTTGAGGAGAACGAAGGACTTTGACCTCTTCCGATCACTTCATTATTCACCTGGTTCAGAGAGTTGTCCTTATACAGGGTATTTTCGTAAAAACTTTTCTGAACATAGGTATTATCACTGTAACTTCCGATTAAGGTCTGGGTAAAATTCTTCTTATGATAATTCAGATTAAGGTTGGTATATTGTGAATTCTTTCTCTGTTGCCTGTTGTTGAAGGTTACACTTCCTTTCATTCCTTCATCATCCCTTTTTTTCAGCACAATGTTGATAACCGAACCTGTGGTTTCATATCTTGAGGACGGACTTGTGATTACTTCAATCTTCATCAGATTGTCCGCAGGAATAGTCTTGAGGTATTCCTTTAATTCCTTTCCGGTAAAAACAGATTTACGGTCGTTGATGTATACCGTTACCGATTCTCCTTCCGCTTTTACCGCATCATTATTATCGATACTTACCATAGGCGTCATTCTCAGAACATCCCAGGTTGTATTTCCGGCAAGGATAGAGCTGTTGGCTACGTTGAAAACAGTACGGTCCACTTTAGACTCTACCGTTGGTTTTCTGGCAGTAAGGGTTACCGTTTCTATCTCTTTCTCATTTTTCTTTATCGTGTCATTCGCTGCCTGGGCTAAAGTAAAAGAACCCGTTAATAAAGCAACCGAACATATAATTATTTTCATCCAAAGTAATATTTCTCCTATAAGACAACTGTGAATGAAAGTTTGTTACACGAAATATGGGAAAAATAAAAAACATTTCAAATACCCTGTTTTTAAAGCAAAAAACAACATTATTTATATCACTTAAAAATGAAAAATGCCCGGAAAAATCCGGACATACAATAGCAAATTTACAAGGATTAAAAAATAGATATGCTAGTTTACATTTTCAAAATAATGAATCATTCCTACCTCGGGAAGATGGCGGCCTGAAGTTTTCATATGCACCTCATTATTACGGCTGCTTTCCAGAAAAGAATTACTGAATAAAGCATAGGAAGGCTGTTCTGCAAAGTCATTTTTCAGTAACTGATGGGCTTCTACAACAGGTTTTCCGTAAAGTTTTTTAAAACTTCCGATCTGGTATTGCGAAAACTTTCCGTAATGCACTATAAATTTCAGCGACAGATCAATAGACGTACTTAATGCCCTGCTCAGTTCCTCGATCTTTTTGTTGAAAGCATTCCGCATTTTCCACAGCATGGCAGAAATATTCCCGTAAGACGGATTTTCATCATAACGGTAGAACAGAATAGCATCACCTTCGATCTCGGAAATCTCAAAATAACGTCCGTTTACATCAATCAGCGTTGAGAGAAGCTGTCTCACAATATATTCTCCCGTGTAAAGCTTTGTGCTGAACACAAATTCGGTGAATCCGCTGAAATCGGGAATAAGAATAATTCCGTCCTGTATATCTGCATTTTTCATAATAATATGGATTAAAAAACCTGCTGCATCATTACAGACGAAGCAGGCTCAGTTTTACTTTATTGCCATCCCCCGCCTACCGCTCTGTACAGGGCGGTAATAGCGTTCAGTCTTTGTGCTTTCAGGGAAGCAAGATCAAGCTCCGTCTGAAGTTTATTCGTCTGAGCGATAATCACCTCAACATAGGTCGCTGAGTTGTATTTAAACAGAATATCCGCTTTCTTTACCGCTTCACTGGATTTCGCAGCCAGCCCCTCTGCGATTTTCTGCTGTTCTTCCAGCTTCCGGATCTGCACCAGTGCATCGGAGACCTCTCCTACCGCCTTTAAAACAGACTGTTTAAAACCAAGTTCAGCCTGATCCGCCAGTACTTTCGACTGTTCATACTGGGTTTTCAGCTGTTTCCCATTCAGGATAGGCTGTGCAATAGCTCCGGCAGCCATTCCGAAGAGTGATCCGGGAATACTGAACCATTTGCTGGCCTGGAAAGCATTCAGACCACCCTGTGCCGTAATATTCAGGGAAGGATACATATTCATTTTGGCGACATGAATGGCCGCAGCGCTTTTCCTTACTTCAAGTTCGGCACTTTTAATATCCGGCCGGTAACTTAATAGTTCCGAAGGGATTCCCGATGCAATTTTATCCGGTGACTGCACATTATTCAGGCCTGCACTTCTCTCAACCCTGTCGGGCATAGAACCTGTAAGCAGACTGATCGCGTTTTCCTGAATGGCAACCGAACTTTCTAAGGCCGGAATCGATTTCAGGATCTGATCTTTTACAATCTCCTGCTGCTGTACTGCCAGCGCGGTTGTAAGTCCCAATTCCTGCTGTTTTTCAAGATATTTCAGGGTACTGTCTGCATAGGTGAGATTGGATTTTGTGATGTCCAGCTGGGTATCCAGCATCAGCAGATTATAATATCCCTGCACCACAGAAGCTACCAGCTGGGTTTTCACTGCCTTTGCCGCTTCCTGTGTTTTAAGGTATTCCGCCAAAGCCTGTTCTTTCCTGCCTCTGATCTTGCCCCAGATGTCCGCTTCCCAGGAAATATTCACGGAAGCCGTATAATCTTCCATGTATCTTTTACCCATAAACTGTCCCGCCATCATTCCGTTCATACTGTTATCAGAAGGCCTGCTGATATTGGCATTAAGGCCTCCGCTGATCACCGGAACATTTCCCCATTTGCTTTGGTTATAAGCCAGTGATGCATATTCTATCTGCTTCAGCGCGGCAAGAAGATCATTGTTCTGTGCCATTGCTTTATCAATCAAAGCAACAAGAACAGGATCTTTAAAAAAATCTTTGTAGCTGATCTTTGCGATATTCTCCTGAGTATCTGCTGCAAGACTGTCATTTCTGAATGTTTCTGGCATTTTCACTTCAGGCTGCTCATATTTCTGAACTTTGCAGGATACTGCTACCCCTGAAATAAGTGCGATATAAGCTATATTTTTAATTGAATTCATTGTTATAATCATTTGGATTAATATTCCCAGTCGGCGTCCGTTATCGTTTTTCCACTCATCTTTTCATGCAGGGCCTGGAAGACTACAAAAAGTACCGGAACCACAAAAATTCCCAGGATTGTACCGAAAAGCATCCCCGAAACCGCTGCATAGCCGATGGAATGGTTTCCTAAAGCAGAAGGTCCTACCACAAACAGCAACGGAAGAAGTCCCGTAATGAATGCCAGTGAAGTCATCAGAATCGGACGCAGACGTGCTTTTGCCCCTTCTACTGCCGAAGCGATCAGACTTTTCCCTGCTCTTCTTCTCTGAATGGCAAATTCCACGATCAGGATCCCGTTTTTGGCAAGAAGCCCGATCAGCATCACCAAAGCGATCTGTACATAAATATTGTTGGAAAGATCTGCCAGCGTGATTCCTACAAATACTCCTGATAAACCTACCGGAATAGCGATCAGCACCGCTAAAGGAAGGACATAGCTTTCATACTGCGCAGAAAGCAGGAAAAATACAAACACAATACACAATCCGAAGATCATCACCGACTGTGAACCTGCCGAAACCTCTTCACGGCTCATTCCTTTATAATCATAGGTATATCCCGGCGGAAGTACCTGTTTGCTCACTTCTTCTATCGCTGCCATTGCCTGTCCCGTACTGAATCCCGGAGCCGGCATCACCGTTAAATTGGAAGAGTTGAACAGGTTGAAACGGTCCACCACCTCAGCACCGGTCACCTGCTTTAAAGTCACCAGCGTGTTTACAGGAACCATTTCCCCTGAATTATTTTTAACGAAAATACCGTTCAGAGATTCCTTGTCCTGTCTGCTTTCCGGGGTAGACTGTACCAATACCCTGTAATATTTCCCGAATCTGTTGAAATCCGAAGACTGTATACTTCCGTAGTATCCCTGCATTACGCCAAGCACATCAGCAACACTCACTCCCAGCTGTGCAGCCTTCACCTCATCTACAAGCACTTCAAACTGCGGATAGGTAACATCAAAGGTGGTAAATGCCACGGCCACTTCCGGTCTCTGCATCAAAGCGCCCATCATTCCGTAAGAAATATTTCCTAAATTCTGAAGTTCTCCATTGGTACGGTCCTGAAGCACAAGTTCCATCCCGCTGGTATTTCCGAAACCGTCTACTGTTGGCGTATTCAGAACAAGGAAATTGGCTCTTTTATCCTGAGAAAGCATTCCCTGAACCTGCCCGATAATATCGTTGATATTGCTCACTTTTCCTCTCTCTTCACCCTTTTTCAGCTTTACGAAAATAGATGCCGCGGAGGATGACATTGATCCACTGAAGAGGTTCAGTCCATCTACGGAAATCACCTCATCTACTGCCGGATTCTTCATCAAAAGGTCTTCCGTATCCGAAACTACCTGGGAAGTTCTGTCTTTAGAAGCTCCCGGAGCAAGGTTGGCTGTAACGATAATAAAACTCTGGTCTTCATCCGGAATAAATCCTTTAGGTGTTGTCATGGACATCCATGCGAACAGTCCTCCGAAAACAAGGATAAGAACAATCGCTACCCATTTTCTTTTTAACAGGAACAACACCGATTTTCCGTAACGGAAGGTCAGCTTGTTGAAGCTGGCATTAAAACCGGCAAAAAACCGGTCTTTGAAGTTCATTTTTTCATGGGTTCCTCCGTGGTTATGCTTCAGTAACAAAGCACATAAAGCGGGGCTCAGTGTTAAGGCATTTACCGCAGAAATAACGATGGCAATGGCTAAAGTTAAAGCAAACTGCTGATAAAACAGTCCCGTAGAACCGCTCATAAACGCTACCGGAACGAATACGGCAGACATGATCAGGGTAATTGAAACAATAGCTCCTGTGATCTCGCTCATCGCCGACATGGTTGCGGCCCTCGGGTTGAGTTTTTTATGTTCCATTTTAGCATGGACCGCTTCCACGACGACAATGGCGTCATCTACCACAATACCAATGGCCAGTACCAGGGCAAACAACGTCAGGATATTGATTGAAAACCCGAAAATTTTCATAAAGAAGAATGTTCCTACAATCGATACCGGAACTGCAATAGCCGGAATCAGAGTGGAACGGAAATCCTGCAGGAAGATATACACCACGATGAATACCAGGATAAATGCTTCTATCAGGGTATGGATTACCTGGTCGATCGACTGATCCAGTGCTTCTTTCGTTGCATAAGGAATTTCATAATTCATGCCTTGCGGGAACGATTTTTCCAGTTCTTTCATTCTTTCCTGAAGTGCGATCTGCACTTCATTGGCATTGGATCCTGCCATCTGGAATATCGCCATCGTTACCGAAGGTTTTTTATTGTAATTGGAAGAAACCGTATAGCTGTACGCGCCAAATTCCACTTTGGCAACATCTTTTAATTTCAGAACGGAGCCGTCACTCAGTGCTTTAATGATAATATTTTCATACTGCTCAGGTTCTGTAAACTTTCCTTTATAGCGAAGAACATACTCCATAGCTTCTTTACTTCTTTCCCCGAATCTTCCGGGTGCCGCTTCCAGGTTCTGAGACTGGATCGCACGGGAAACTTCTGCCGGGGTAAGGTTATAGGAAGTCAGTTTATTCGGATCCAGCCATACCCTCATAGAGTAGTCTTTATTTCCGTATACCATAGCATCTCCTACTCCTTTCACTCTTTTCAGCTCGGGAACGATGTTGATCTTTGCATAGTTTTCCAGGAAAAGATCATCCATAGTTCCGTCTTTACTGGTGAGAGAGACCATCGCGATCATACTGTTCTGTCTTTTCAGTGTGGTGATTCCGGCCTGTACCACTTCTGCCGGAAGCTGGTTGGTTACCTGAGCTACCCTGTTCTGTACGTTGATGGCAGCCTGATCGGGATCGGTCCCCAATTTAAAGATCACGGTAATGCTTAAAGTACCGTCATTACTTGCAGTGGACGTGATGTAATCCATGTTTTCCACTCCGTTGATGGCATTTTCCAAAGGCGGAGCCACAGATCTTGCAATGGTTTCCGCATTGGCACCCGGATAGGCAGCCGTTACCATAACGGTAGGCGGTGCGATGTCCGGAAATTTTGTGATCGGCAGACTTACCATACCGACGATCCCCAGAATGACAAGCAGCACGGAAATTACCGTTGCCAGTACGGGTCTTTTTATAATTCTTTTTAACATGATTTCTTCTTACGATTTTTTCTGTTGCGCATTTTTCTTCTGTGCTGTTACGGGAGTTCCCGGCTGCAGTCTGTCAAATCCTGTGGCAATGTACTGGTCACCGGCTTTCAGGCCTTTTGAAACGATGAAATTATCTCCGGCTTTTCCGTTCACTTCTACCGGAAGCATCATAGCTTTGCCGTCTTTGATGGTAAATACGAAAATTTTATCCTGAATGGTTCTTGTGGAAGCAATCGGAAGAAGGATCACATTGCTGTAAAACTGGTCGAGAACGATCTTTCCTGTATTTCCGCTTCTCAAAAGGTTATCAGGGTTGCTGAATTTTGCTCTCAGGGTAATGGAACCCGTAGTTTTGTTGAACTGCCCTTCCACGGCATCAATTTTTCCGGTCTGTGCATATTTTTCACCGCCTGAAAGCAATAAAGAAACCGCAGGGGTATTTTTAATCACTTCATCGATGCTGCTTCCTGCATGCTGTTTCTGAAAATTATTGAAATCATTCTCACTCATGCTGAAATACGTATATACCTCATGAATATCAGATAAAAGAGTGATCGGCTCCTGGTTGGAAGGTGTCATCAGACTTCCCAGACGGTAATTGAATCTTCCGATAAATCCGCTTACCGGAGCTTTAATCGTGGAGAAATTCAGGTTGATCTTCGCAGATTCGATGGTGGACATCGCCTGGCTGACTGCACCTCTTGCACCGTTATACGCAGCTTCAGCTTCTTTCACCTGGATATCGGAAACCATTTTGTTTTTCAGAAGTTCTTTTTTCCTGTCAAGATCTATTTTAGAAGTGGCCAGAGTAGCCCGTGCGGTGATCAGAGCGGCCTGTGCGCTTTTCAGCTGCTCACGGAATACCTGGTCTTCAATTTTGAACAGGGGCTGCCCCGCTCTCACATAATCTCCTTCATCTACAAAAATTTTGCTTAAATAACCGGTTACCTGAGGGCGGATCTCTACATTGGAAACCCCTTCAACAGAGGCGGCATATTCTCTGGAAACAGAAGCATCCCCCTGCTTTACGGTTTCTACCGGAAGTTCAGGTGCCTGCTGCTGATAAGACTGATTGGGATTACTTTTCTTACATCCCGCCAGAACAATAAGCGAGAGGAAAAGGATGGTGGATTTCTGGATAAAAAATCTCTGCATAACAATATTCCTTTTAAATTTACCGGGCAAAATTCGTCCGAAAAAAATTCAAGGGAAATATTCAAAGAACCTCTTGTTTTGTCAAAAAGACTCCTTATTTTTCAAAACATGAGAAATATCATTTATACAGCATAAAATTGACCATATTACCCGTTTTTATCCAAATTAAAACGCATTTTTATCAAAAAGACATCTAAAAAAAAATATAATCTATTGATTATCAATACAAATCATCTTTACGGTATTCCAGCGGAGACTTTCCGACGTGTTTTTTAAAAAACTTACTGAACGATGCCTGATCGGAGAATTTCAGCTGTGCGGCCACCTCGTTTACATTCAGGTTGGGATTTTTGAGCAGGAGTCTGGCTTCTACTGCCAATACCTGATGAATAATATCCCGGGGAGATTTAAACATGGTTTTATTGATTACTTTGGTCAGGTATTTACGACTGATAAAAAGCCTGTCCGCATAGAACTGAACATTATGCTCCTCTTTAAAATGTTCCTGCACGAGGGTAAAAAAACTGGTCGTCAGTTCATCTTCACGAAGGGTAACCTGATGCGGTTTTTCTATTTTTTTGAAATAATTATCGATCTCATAAATCACCAATGAAAAGTGATGCCAGATCATTTCATTGAAGTAGTAATTATCTTTCTCCGTGTTATTCAGTGCTTTCAGCTCATCCAGATGAAAATTGATTCTTCTGAACAGATCCGGCTCATTCCTGATAATATGGGTAGGATCGGATGACAGGCTTTTCATCACATGATTCGATTTATAATTAAAACCGGCCTGGGAAATAAAATCTGCGGAGAAGAAAATGTATTTGGATTTGTAATCCTCTGCAATCTTTTCTACCCAGAAGGTTTCAGACATCGGGCAAAAGACAATATCTCCTTTGGAAACTTCATAACTCTGATCATAAAGCCTGAAACGGATGTCTCCCTGCTGTACCATAAAAATACAGAAATAATCTGAGCGGTAAGGGGTATTGAGCTTTACAGCATAACTGGCCTTATCAATTTCCATCACTACAAACTCCTTCACGCGGAGATCAAACTCCACCTGCTCAAGCAGTTCTTCAAATGTGAATATGGAGACAAATTCCGGAGATGCTGATGCAGATTTTTTCGCCATTACGATAAATTTCTATGCTAAATTAGGGGATTTTTATGAAAAAGACGAAGCATTCCGGCTGACAAACCTACTTTCCGGTTCCTTTACACATCGAGAATAAGTCCTTTATCATAACCGTTATATTTTTCATCAATATAACCGTGAGGATTGCAGATGATCTCCGTAGTTCCGATTTTATATCGGCAAGGGGTATGGATATGCCCGTGAATCCAGTACAGCGGCTGATACTCCGTGATCACGTCCTCCAGGTTGGATGCGTAGGCTGCCGTCAACGGATCCTTGCTGTAATGTTCAGGAACGGATTTTATACTTGGCGCGTGATGGGTAACTACAATATTTTTCAACCCCGCTGATTCTTCCAGGCTTTCTTTCAGCCACAGTTTCGAAAACTGATGAATTTTAAAGGTATCGACCGTTCTCATTTTTGAATAGGATGGATCCCGTTTGATCATTTTGTAATCGTTCATCTTTGGCTGGCAGAGCATTCCATACTGTACAGGGTTTCCAAAAATGGAAAAATCGGTCCAGAGTGTGGCACCGTGGAAACGTATTCCGTCAATATCTACTGAAGAATTTTCAAGGACAAAAACAGAGGAGTTTTCTGCTGCATCCCTGATCTTGTTCAGTGTTTTGGGATAGGAGCCTTTATAATACTCATGATTTCCGAGAACATAAATAACCGGTTTATTCTGAATTTCAGATTTAATCCATTCTATTCCCTTTGTTCCCAGGTTAATATCTCCCGCCAGCACCACAAGATCTGCACCGCTGAAATCAAGATCAGTAGATCCGAATTCCCGGTGAAGGTCGCTGATCACTTGTATTTTCATATTGCAAAAGTAGCAAAGAGAAAGAAAAGGACAAAACTGCGGGCTTTAAAGGGAAATATTTTATTAACCGCAAGGACAGATAAGGATGAATTACAGCTGTCTGCTTTTAAGATAAACAAAGCCGCCTGTTTGTTTTTGAAATACAAAGTACTGGTATTACTTTGCTGAGTTTAAGCTTTTTATTTATCTTAAAAGACGGATTATTATTTCTCTCTGTTTAGCTGTGATTTATTTTGCAGGAATCCCAAAACCTAACAGGTCTCAAAGACCTGTTAGGTTTAGAAAAATCACCAATAATTTTATTGATGTCCAAGACTCAAACCAAAGTCGAAAAAGAATTTTTTGTCCCCCTTTGAGATAAATATATTTTTTAATCTTCATTCATCCTTTAATATTACAAAAACATTTATGCGGATGATTGAAATTTTTACTTATTCAGCAACTTTGTTCTTTATCCATTTTAAATTTGCTGTCAGTATGATATAAAAAAAGAACCGATACCTCAGCACCGGTTCTTTATGACCATATAGTTTGTGTATTTTTACAATTATGAAACGGCAACGGCAGCCTGTCTTATTTTTAAGCTTCTGAAAATAAAGTACACCAACATTCCCAATGCCAGGAGTGCATAGCCGATCAGGATCATCAGACTGAGTTCTCCTACGGCATATTCTGAAGGGAAAATCTGGCTCATCAGAGTCATAAATGAAAGTCCGATTCCGGCTCCCAGGAAATAACTGGTGGAGCTTAAGCTTGAGGCTACTCCGTAATGAGAAGCTTCCACATCCTGAATGCCCATTACTGAAAGAGCGGTAAAGCAGAAAGTCATTCCTACTCCTGAAATACAGGCCGCACCCAGCAATACAACAGCCAGCGGATGCCCGGTATAAACCGACAACAATAGAGACAAAGCCCCGGCCAGCATAAAACTCCATCCGAAAACGCCCATTTGGGAAGAACTCAGTCTTTTGGAGACATGAGGCAGTACAAATTTAGCCGCCAGTGCAGACATGATACTGAACGGAACCAACATTAATCCGGCAGAAGCCGCACTATGTCCCATATCTTTCTGAAGCATCAGGGAAATAAGGAATAAAAATCCTATGAAAAAAGCGCCCAAAGTAAAAAATACGGCATTTGAAACCACAAGTGATCTGTGTCTGAAAAGCTTCAGATCAATCAATGGCTGGGAAACAGCTTTCAGTCTTCTATAAACTGTTATTAAAAGCAGCACTGACAATACCAATGAACCGACGATCAATACAGGCTGTTCCTGAATGTGAATCAGTTCATGGGTTCCGTAGGTAAGGCTTAACAGTCCCAGCACAAGCAGAATTCCTGAAACAAGATCTGTTTTCTGTGTTGTTTCATTTTTCTCATCCAGCGGCAGATACCGGTAAGCAAAGATTAAAGTAATGAGAAGAATGGGAACATTGATCAGGAAAACCCAATGCCAGCTCATGTAGGTACTGATGATTCCTCCAACGGAAAGTCCGCTTCCTGAGCCGATTGCCGCAAACGAGCTGAAAATACCGATCGCCCGGTTACGTTCCTGTTCTCCTCTGAAAGTATTGGTTACAACAGATAAGGCAGAAGGCATCACCAATGCCGCCCCCAGTCCCTGAAGGGCACGGAAGACAGCCAGCATTTCAAAACTTTGGGAAAGTCCTGCTCCTAATGAGGTCAGCATAAAGACCAGGGCTCCGATCAGAAATATTTTTCTCCGTCCGATCTGGTCTGAAAGTTTTCCTCCGATAATCAGAAATCCGCCGAAAAACAATACATACAAAGTCTGTAACCATTGCACAGTGGCAGCCCCGATCCCGAACTGTTGCTGAATAGAAGGAATCGTTAAATTGATAATAGCAATATCCAAAGCCTCTACAAATGTTCCCACCGATGCGATAATCAATATTAAATTCTTCCTTGTATCCATATATTCAAATTTCCTGCAAAATTAAAATTAACAGAACATATATAAAAATTATATAGTAATTTTGGAACAATAATTCATTTTAAAAACAACTTAAAAGAACAAATTCACTTTAACATTCAAATATTCACTTCAAAACAGAACAAATGACTAAAGACCTATATACCCCAGACGAAAAAGATCTTTCTATCCTCCGTCTGCTGCAAAAAGATGCTAAAATGAGCGTCCGTGATATTTCTGCAAGGATCAATCTGAGCCCTACCCCAACTCATGAGCGGATCAAACGGATGGAAAAAACCGGAATCATTAAAGAATACACAACGGTTCTTGACCGGAAAAAAGTGAACAAAGGCATGATGGTGATCTGTATGATCGCCCTGAATGTTCATAACAAAAAAACAGCAGGTAAATTTATTGAAGAGGTGAGTAAACTGAAAGAGGTTGTGGAATTTTATAACATCAGCGGAGATTTTGATTTTATGCTGAAAATTCTTGCTCCCAATATGGATGAGTTTCACGAATTTTTTGTGAATAAACTTTCAGAGATTGAAGGGATCGGACAGACCAAAAGTATCTTTGTAATGAACAGTATTAAAGAAAGTGTACAAATTATCTGACCAATTCATTTCCTTCAGTTTCATTTGCATCATTAATATTTTTCGGGAAACTGATTTAAACATCAGAAATATTAATAATTTCCAGCTATACTACAAAAAAATTAAAACACTGTAAAACAATAATATACCAACGTGACGTACCTATGTAGTAGGTATTTTTTTGGAAAATCATGATCAGATAAATAGGTTTGTACTGTTAAAAAAATAAACCGATGATTTACGTGTAATGAAATAATAACAACATAAAATAATAAAGTAGAAAATTTATTTTTTATTTCATATAATCAACTTTATATGCCCCCTCTTTTTAAAATATTAATCTGGTAGAAAGGCGCAAAAACACAAAGATGGAAAAACCAGACACAAATGAGAAAACCTTACCAGAAGAGGGGTGCATTTTTTGAGTAATCAGCCGGTTAATTAAGATCATTAAACATAATATCTTACCTTTTTTCTTCCAAACTTATAAAAGTATCTCCAGTTTTTTGTTGGAATACTTTTTCTTTTATAGGATATTTCCGGAACCGGCTCCATCAATATTCCAGCCGATTTATCCATTTCAGATATCCGGCGCCACACGCAGCAGGAAAATCAAATAAGCAGATCATGTTATGGGCTGAACTGATAAAAAAGACCTCAAAAAACAAGTGCTTTTTGAGGTCCGTTTATTTAAATCCTGTAAAACCGGGATTATATTTCTATAATTTTATTTCCAATAGCTCCATACGCTGCCATCAAACACAGCCAGTGTTTTGCTTGCTGTATCATAGCAGATCATTCCCGGATAAGGATTTTTCACATGGATGTGGGGTGAAGCAATCTTAGGCAGTATCATTGCTTTGGTATCAGACTCCAGAACCAATACTCCCTCCGCGCTGCTCGCGGAAGCCCCTATAATGACCCCGTTTCCGGAATCATCTGAATCATTCACCGAAAGAGAGCTGGAATCGCCTGCATCTGTAAGTGGTTTCCAGGTATTGTTTTCATATACTTTCACTTTATTATCTGTGACATCGAAAACAAATGTACCATTGGCAAGAGATTCATCAGAAGGAAGTCCTGATGTTGCAGGAAGAATGAGACCTTTTGTATTTCCTGCCGTATTATCAAAATCCAGAACCGCACTGTCGCTTTCCAATACTTCCTTTCCTATTGCAACCTGTGCGTTGAAAATATTGAAAATAAAGAATGCTGAAACTAAACCTATCCGTTTTATATTTTTCATAATTGTCTTCAAATTAAAATTATTCATTACATCCTCTCTGGATACATTTCCATTCAGTACCGTTGTAAAGCTTCACGCAGGCATCCTGAATATCATACACTACCATTCCTTCTCTGGGATCTGCAACAGCATCACCGGACTGAGGCGTCCGGCTCACATGAGCGACTCTTGTAATAACCAATCCTTTATGTTTTGATTCCAGCGCCAGAAAGCCGTTAGGAATATTTTCAGGCCAGACCCTGTTTTTTTGCTGAACAGTAATTCCGAACTTAGTATATCCGTCGGGAGTACCGGAAGCCGCCGGCCTGGTACAGTATCCGTCCATCTCATCTATCACCTCAAGAGCATATCCGCATAGCTGCTTATTGTCCGGCAGACCTGCGGGCCATAATGAAGGGCACATTGCCTGAGTAGCATTGGGACCGCAAAAACTGGCTCCTCCCGGTAACAGCCCTACTACGGAATCCATGGCAATGGCTACGATCTGGCTGTCGTTACTGAGTATAGAAGTTCCTCCCCCGCTTACCTGGGCTTTCGCTATACAATAAGCTTTTCCCGAAGGTATTCCGACATAGTTCACAAATGGATAAGTAACAGACTGCTGGCTGAAAGTTCCGCAAATCTCCAGAACACTATTGGTTCCCATTTCTATTGTGGAAGATGTTCCGGGAAAATTTCCGAAAAAGGTAGGATCTCCCTGAGAAACAGATCCTGTAAGTGAAAGAGAAGACTTGGTTCCCAGTTTAATTTTTGAATTCTTCTGGCTGTTAAAAGCACCGATGGTAATTGAACCTTCGGATTTTACAGAAGCCTGATCATTGATTTCCAGATTTCCGTCTACGGTAATTCCTTTTACCGTAAGCAATCCGGACTGAACAATCAGAACAGCATCTGCAGGAATAGCAATATCCGTAGCTAATGTCAGGTTTCCGTTCAGACAGTAGGTATTACCGGAAGTCATTGCCTGCCCGGTATAAGTTATACACTGTGCCCCTGCCATACTATAAAAAAAAACCATTAACAGGAAAATCATTTTCTTATTAACAGCATTTAAATCTACATTATTCATACACTTTTATAATAAATTAACTATTTTTCACCATTTTTATAATTAAAAAATAAAATATTCACATTGCGCCAAACCAATAAACAATTAACATACCAAACTCTTTTTTTGAGATCATAAAACAGATTACAGATTCAGATTGTATTTATCCCGAATTCGGGTTTAAATATAAAAGGCCGGGAGGGCCGTAGAGCTTCAGGCTCACACCAGCCCCTTAATCCGGCGTATGCCAATAAAAAATGCGGAAGAAGGTCTTCCGCACTTTTAAAGGTATTTTTACTGAATATATCCTGTAATAAGATCACATCAGTTCTGCTGACTTTTAACTGCATCTTTCAGAGTTTCGATCTCTTTATTCTGAATAATAAGATACAGGGTTAATTCTTCAATTTTCTGCAGCAGTTTCATTTGGAAATCTCCGATATTAACTCCTTTCTTCTGAATATCCTCACCGGAAGGAATTTCAGGAAGATGTTTGTTTTCTTTTACAAACTGCTCTACTTCACGGATATCCGGCATAGAATAATCGGGTCTGATTGATGAGCTGCCGTCGAAATATTTCTGAAAAACGTAATCTGCCGGCACATTCATATCAATGATAATATCTTCGGCATGGATTTTCCCTTTTACGGTAAGCTTCTGATCCGGATTTCTGGTTCCTATTCCCACATTTCCAGCGTCTGTATTCAGAATCAGATTATTACCGATAGGGTTGATATGCAAAGGCATTCCTGCATGACTCTGAATCCAGGTATAATTGCTGCTGCATCCGAACCTCAGATTGGCCTGATCCGTATCTCCCAGGATCATTGCTCCTGTGGAATCAGGAGTTGTGTAGCCGGCAACAATGTTCATTTTTGCCTTAGGGTTCTGGGTACCGATTCCTATATTCCCGTCAGACTTTACAGAAAGCCTTACTGCGGCATTGGCAACAAAATTGATGCCTGATCCCGGCCCGTTATTAACGATATTGAAATCACCATATGAACCGTATCTGAAAATACCTCCTGTATAGTTTGAATTAAGTTCCATATCGGCTGTTGACTGATAACGGAGCTGAATAATATTACTGCCGCCTGACGTATCGCTCCTTTCAAACAATGCAGCAACCACATTGGAATTTCCCTGTTTCGGAGGAGCTTTTACATGCAGCTTTTTTTCAGGCAAGCTAGTACCTATTCCAAGATTATCATTATAGTGGATATAATGAGTTTTCTGCCCTGTAAGAGGTTTCGTATATATATCGGAAACCTTTACATCCGTAAGATCCGATGTATCTAAGGCGCAGTGATAAGTAATCCTGATGTCATACATATTGCCTGACGGGCTTGTATGAAAGACCGTTATTTTATACTGGCTGCTGCTGCTGTCCCAAACAAAATCTCCAATATAGATATTGTAAATAATTGGTCCACCTGCTTCCACAATTCTGGAAACCGCCGGATTCCATAAGTAGTTGTCCGGATTTGCTCCGAGCTGAAATAGTTTTTTTATATTTCCGACACTGTTGACGTGGGCAAAAGTTCCTACGATTTCCACTTCCAGCCAGCCGGATATTCCCCTGTTTCCGAACAGGATATCTACGGCCTGATCGGTTACCTGATGAGGAAAATTTACTTCAAGTCTCTTTTTATAATAGTTTTTCGGGAATAGCTGAGGGTCTTCCAGACTGGCAAAGCTGTCTATGAAATCCTCAAACTGATTTTCAGTAGGCCTTTTTCCTGCCCTGAAATATTCTTTTAATTCTGCAACTGTTTTTCTAGCCATAGTTAATTTAATTTTAGAACATCAATTTCTTTTTTGAGAGAAATGATGTATAGGGTTAATTCTTCAATCTTCTGAAGGAGTTTTATCTGGAAATCAGCTACTGAAAGCCCGTTCTCTGTCATTTCTTCTGCGGAAGGAATTTCCGGAAGATGACTTTTTTCGGAGATAAACTGTTCCAGATCACTGATTTCTCTTAAGTTATAATCTGCTGTGAAAACATGATCGGCAGTAGGAGTCGGGCTGATGATGACATCTTTAGCCTGCAGTTTACCATACAATGCCATATTACCGGCGTCAGACAGCAATAATCTCGATCCGTAACTGCCATCACTGCCATAACTCCAGAACTGCAGGCCATTGCCGTAGCCTCCTGTCATATTGTACAGGGCCCACCTGTTGGCAGTACCGGGTTGTGTTTTGCTGTGATTTTCCAGAAATAAGGCTCCTCCTTCATTCGTATTTACCTGTGACACGACGGCTCCCCTCACATCCAGTTTCTGCTGTGGATAATCAGTTCCTATTCCGACGTTACCGTTAGGGCTGATTCTCATCAGTTCGGCCATCGCCACCGGGGCGTTCATAGGAGTCTGCTGATTGGAAGAAGCCAAGAACTTTATTCCTTCGTTCCCTGCTGTTACAGCTGTTTTGTAATTTGAAAAGATCCCACAGCTTGACAGCCATCCTGAAGCGGTTGTATTGTCTGCTTTGGCTCCGTAGCTCATATAGGTTTCCGCATTACTTCTCAGTGATCCCCAGTTATTGACCGATCCGTCCTCATAACGTATAGAAAAAGCATTGATGCCTTCCGTAGCATGAGTTTCCCCGGCTAAAATGTTTCCGCGGACATCCAGTTTAGCTAACGGATTACTTTCCCCGACCCCCACGTTTCCATTGGGGCGGACTGTCATCTGAATTTTCTTGCCGGTAATAAAATTAATGGCTCCGTAACTGGTAAATCCGGCATTGTCATTTTCGATATTGAAATCGAAATAGTCTCCGTACCTTCTTCCATAGCTGGAAAATCCTGAATTCAGCTCCAGATTGACATTGTTGTGATAATAAAGATTAACGATATTACTTCCACCGGTTGCTCCGTTAGATGTAAATTTAGCAACTGTAATGTTCCTATGGTCGGTATTTTCCTGAACCACATTCAGTTTTGCTTCGGGAGCTGCGGTTCCGATTCCTACATTTCCTTTTTCATTTACTTTCAGTGCTATTTTAGCACTTTCAGAGGTCAGCAGGTTTCCTACCCACAGGTTCCATTCGTTGCTCATAGGCTGGAGAGGAACGAAGGTACGGATACTGCCTCTTTTATCTATTGCTCTCCATTCCAGGTTTTTATTAACGGATCTTATCTTGATAAAGACTCCCAGCGGCTGTGTTGCACTTCCGTAAATATTTACGGCTCTGATCCTGAATCTACATGTTCCTCCGTTTACATCAACCGTAAAGTTGTAGTTCTCCGGTCCGTCAACATAATTGTTCTTATTGACTGTTCCACATTCTCTCCAGATATCCGGATTTGAATGTGAAACAGCAGCAATATGGGTAGCCGCACACGCGATATTCCCTCTGGTGTAGGCTATTGAAACTTCATAAAATCCACCTGCGCGGGCACTGGAAGGTTCAACTTCTACAAACTCTATGTAGTCTCCTGCCCGGTAATCGGCAGGGAACTCTACAAAAGCAGAATACTCGGAAGAGGCATCTAAATGTACATAACTGTCTATCAGATCATCGAACTGGCTTTCCGTGGGTCTCCTCCCGGCTTTGAAGTATTCTTTCAGTTCTGCTATTATTTTTTTTGCCATGATTTAAAATTTAATGATTAATTAGGTCTTACAATAAAGGTTCCCTGAAGGATCATTCCGTCTGTTCCGTCATGAGAAATCCCTCCTATATCCGACCAGGTTTCTTCTCTGTAAATCGTAAGGATTTTTTCCTCTTTACTGTACATATCTGATGTATTCTCTGCAACCATTTTGAAATGGTGGTACAGAATACTGCCGTCTGCATTCCTGATGGACATTGGATCCAGGTTCAGCTTTTCCAGCGGAAGGAAGAACTCATTCTGCGTCATATCAAATGTTTCTTTCTGTATCCACTCTCCGACACCTGTTACCGGATCATTTTCAAGCAGGTAAAGGTGAGCTTTCGAAGTGTCTTTTCTATCTGTATCTATTCTGGCAATTTCATTCCAGTTCCCCTGTGCGCCCATTTTATAAAGGTGATATTTTCCTTTATAGCAAACCTGATCCCAGGACAAAATCACCCAGTTGATGACATCTGACTCCACAGGTTCGGAATGGTACCTCAGTTCCGGAGCCGGAGGGGCAGCACTTTCTATCAGCGTGGAAACGATAACTTTAGAGGCCAAAGACGGTGCCTGCTCCACGATAACCTGAGAAGCCGGAGGCATTACGTTGTAATCTGTTGTAGAATATTCCACTTTTCTGGATACTACAACACGGTAGAACATCAGATCTCCATACGGTTTGTTTTCCATATCTTCAAATTCATCGTACACAATCCAGGTACTGTTTTCCGGATCGGTTTCCACATCATCAATATCAACTGTTTTAATGAGTTTCATATCGAGAATAGACTCGGAGCTCAGTTTATTATCTGTTCTGTATACAGAGATTTTATTAATTTTCTGCACTTCCGGATACGCATTGATCTCGATTCTTATTTTTGCCTTTTCACCTGTTGCCGTATCTTCCATAACCGGTAGCAGGCTCATGATTTTGGCAGGTTCCGCAGGGTTGGTGTTTACGAGCTTTACAGGACCCAAGAAAGGACTGAACTCTCCCATCTGCATCTGATTCCCGAGCTCTCTTACTCCATAGAAGTAGAAGTTATCCGAAGAACCGTCCAGGGTAAAGTCTGTAAACAGGGTGGAATGTTCCGGTGCCTGGCTGTATATTGCAGCCATTGGTGCCATATCAAAATCAGAATGGGTGGTGGGCAGCAGATAACCGCTGGCATCCCTGATGCTCTGTTTTTTATTTTTCGGTCTGTGTCCCAGACTGTCAGACAAATTAAGGTTTTTAATATGCTGATAGATCACCGGAACTTCTGTAAGCGGCATGAAGCAGTTGAACAGCCTTTCTTTAACAAATGCTCCGAAGCTTAAAGATCCTGAAACACCCGGAATTGCTGAAATAATCTCCCTGCTGAACTCTACGTTTCCGAATTCTACTTCTTCAATCAGCGGACAGCCCTGAACGAGTTTATAATACTTATTATGCTCTGTGATAAAATGATTGACTGCATTGAAGAAATCCTTACTGTCCGGAAGCGGAAGCTGATAGGTGAAGTCTCCTGTTTCCGGAAGTATTTCATAGCCGTCTGCTCCACTGGTTAGCATTTCAAAATCCACAAAGTTCATCCATCGGTCATTGAAGAATGTCTCTTCGTTTCCACCGAGCAATGCCAGATTGGCTTTTATTTCCCTGATCGTTTCAGTTTCATAAAGCGCGGCCAGCATCAGGGTATTGTTTGCTCTGAAAAACTGTACCGAATAAGGTTTCTGCTGATATTTTGTAATAAAACTATAAGTAGATTTTCCAAATTTATCCGGTCTGGTTGCATATTTGGAACCTTTAGGTTTTCGGGGCTGTTTGGGTTCTATGATCCTGTTGGCAAACATCACCGCAGGAATGCTGAACTTCGACTTATATTTTGCCCCCTGCATATCGGTATTGTCCTCATCAACACTTCTCAGTCCGAAAATAGAATATCTCACATCTTCGTCTCCTGACGGTAAAATATTGTCCTCATTCAGGTTGTTGTCCGTATTTTCATACAGATAGACCTTATAGGAAGGATAATAATTGACATCCAGCCCTTTTCCGGTTAAAGGATTTGACGGCAATTTCGGGATGGTATCTGCAGCTGTGTACAGAATCGGAAGATGGCTGTCTACCTCTTCAATAATCTCAAAACTTTCGTCATAAATATAAAGTACCAGATCCTGAGATGTTCCTATCCCTTCGGTTTTTACCACTTTAAATATGGATCTGGAATCGATGGCTGTTCCGTCTACATAACTTTCATTGGTAAATAGTCTCACCATTCCCCTGAACCACTCTGCTGAATGACCGCCATCAGAATATTGCGGATGCTGGCTTAATGAAAACCCGGGGAAGGTTATTTTATATACTCCCTGAAATACCTGCGGAGGATTATCAACATCATATTCTATAACGGTGCCGACACTGTTCTGGTATTTGTACAGTTTTTCAAAAAGCGGTTCGATATTGGCATTTTTCCAGAAGCCCCTGCTCTTTTCCAGATATTTCTGAACTGTTCCTCCAGACTGCGGTACTGATATGATTTCCCTGTGTACCGTCCAGTCGTCTGTACCGATCTTCACTTTCAGCGAATTTGGATTTTTAACTCCCCATGCTGTTGTATTCTGAAGGTTCTCCGTAGCACTGAATAATCCTTCAGATGCAGAACTGATGACGGGAAGTGCAAGCGACGTCTGATCAATAACAGGAGTCTGCCCTGCAATGATTGCCTCACTCGGAACTTTTTTGAAGACTGTAAAATCCAGTCCCTGTGCTCCCTGAGCAATTTCATGGATGATATAGGATTCCGAATCCATCAGGAATATTCCTCCGATAAAATCGGCTGCCACGGATCCGTCCGGAATCCTGGATTTGAAATATTCCGGAACAATCGACGGCTGCGAACTTCCCGGCACGGTAGCTCCTGACCCCGGAACAGCATAATCCTGCGTCCGGATGGTTGCCATCAGCTGATTGGGATGATAGGCTACCTCATATGCTTTTGCGGAAATGATCTTTGGCGTATAGTTTCTGAAATAAATTTCAGCTTCATCTGCAAAAACCTCTTTATCATCAGGGAACAGTGAGTTTGGATCGTTAAGATAGTCCTGATCAGGTATTACAGAATCAAAAGGAATAGAATAGGTCATCATATCCTGATAGCTGTAATAATCATATAAAAGCCTTACCAGTGTCTTATCTGTACTCCCGATTTCCTTTAGCCTCAGCTGTTCTTCTTTGGAGGTAAATGTCAGCGGGAACTCTTTCTGAATATTAAAAGCGGTAACCCCTGACGGAGGCAGCAGCCTGTTGAATGGTTTGATTTCTGTTTCTATGGAAAGTTCCATATCTCCCATTCCCGATCTGGAGAACCAGCTGATCCCATAAGATTTATAAAAGTAGGTTCCTGTTTTATCCTGCTTGTGCATATACATCGGATCATTATTATCCGGAATTCTTATCGGCAGTGTTTCAAAGGCCTGATCAGAATTTACGGTTCCGTCTATATTCAAATAGCGGGTATCATGGCAGAGCTCAGGCTTGAACCATAGATAATTATCGGGTTTTCCGGGTTCTATGAAACGGTATTCCAATCCGGCATATACCGGTTTGGTCATTTGTGAGGCATCAAAAGGAACTGATGATGCGAAGAAGCCCGGATTGACTTCATAATCAGGAACATTCTGATTATGAATTCCTATATAGCGGAATTTTCCATCGTGTGAATATCCTTCATTATCATATAAAGGGGAAGAATTCTGGTTATTGGCTCCCATTCCTTTCGACAGTTTCATCAGGTCCACAGGCATAGGAAGTCTTTCTATATCCGTAGATACAGGGAGAGACATTGAAAGCAGCTGATAGGTCTTCTCGGAAGCATTGATATCCAGATCGTTATTGGTATAGTACTCGGCAATATAGATAAATTCCTGTCCTACAACACTGTCTCTGATGTCAAGATAACCCAGTCCGAGCATTCTTGCCACATGATAATCCAGTGCTGCGATATTCAGCATATCCAGATTGGCAACCTGTGTGGAACCCGGCTCGGGAGGATCATTGGAAATGGTAACGAAAGGATCGTTCACAGAATCCTGGGAAAAATTAAAATCAATGGTTTCATAGGCTTTTGGATTGGCCTGTTCATCACTCAGTTTTATATACTGTTCCACAACAGTTCTTATATCTCTGTCAAGAGGCCCCTGAGAAGAATGTTCCCATCTGTTTTTATAGTTCTCAATATTCACAAATGCATTGTCGTTGTATCTCAGCCAGGCACCATGAACGGGATTTTCATTGGGAAGCGGATCAAGTTCTTTATAAGCGCGCTCACTTTCCAGAGTCAGAGAGAAATCATTGATAAAAGTCCAGGCCTGCTCTTCGTTTCTGCTTATGATAAAGTCTGAATAAAATTCAAAATCAACAGAATACACCAGGCAGTTATCCGGTTTGAAACGGATGATCTTCCCGTTCTCTGCGGTGAAATAGGGAGCTCCCACCCTGCCTGTTCTCCGGCAGCTCAGGTAATATTCCGAAACATTTCCTGAGTTTTCCGTTGAAAGAACTTCTGTCATCAGACGGGAACCGGGCTGCCATGTAACGTTCTGCGTTGCGGCAAAGAACATATCCGTTTTACAATGGATTTCAATGAGTTCGTTCCCATAGGTTCTGATAAATTTCAGGGGTTCTGTGAAGGGGTCTACGCTCTGCCTTACAAAGGAATATGTATTTTTATTTTTAAAATAAACATAGATCATTCTCTGGCCGTTATTAAACTTATAGATCCATGCTTTCTGCCCGTCATCGATCAGTTCCGGAGGTGTTGAAAAATCGAGTGTGAAAACCGATTTTACATAAGGGGTTCTGTATATTTTTACGAAATCCCCGGGTTTGTTGAAGTTATAATACGTACCGGCCATATTTCCTTTAGGCAGGTGATTTTCACCCAGCAACCCTCCGAATGCCCATCTCAAGTGGATTCCCCTGGCACTGTCTTCTCCTTTGGAGCCGGCAGCCTGAAGATAGAAACTCGGTGTCTGAAGCCCTGAAAGATCGTTAAAAGGAATGGCTGTACCTCCACCGTTATCACAGATGTTTTCTCCTTCATAAGAAAGATCTTCAAGAATAAAATCCGGATAGTCTACTGAAGAGGAAGCATCAGAAGAGGTATAGCCTGCATCCTGTCTCTGATATTCCCTGAAAACCGGCTGGAAATTATCGACAGGCGTAGTCCGGCAGCTGTCGATTGTACCGGCCATATACCCTGAATAATTATCGGTATCCGGCTCTGCTCTCACCACTACTTTATTCTGTTTAACGTGATCGATCATAAATCCTTTCAGATCTACTCTTTTGGTCCAGTCATGGGTGAAATTATATTTAGAAAGGGTAACTTCACTGTATCTGTTACAGATATAAAAGTAATCATTGCCAAAGGTAAAGCGGAGATCCTGGCCCGGATGATGAGAGTAAACAATAGCCTGGTCACTTTCCCCGGTCATTAAAACCGGGGTTCCGTCCACCACTCCTGTCAGGTATATTTCATAATTCCCCTGGATTTCACGGCAGTAAATTCCATTAAGCTCTATGGGAGCCCCCCCCATTTGTGTATACATGGACTCGAGAACAGGGACTGTTACCTGTCCTTTCATGAAAACCCCTCTTTTCATATCATTATTGATCACCTCATTGGCGCTCAGGAGTACCATTTCCTGATATGTGGCAATACCTGTGACCTGCAGATAGCTTCCGGGTTGGTTTTCTATATATTTTTTCGATAAAACATTTGCTTCTCCATCGATGAGAAGTGTTCCGCTTCGGCCCATATTGAGATCATAATAGGCAAGATAGATCATGTTTCCTATAAAGATCTCGGCAAACAGATTCTTTTCACTGGTTGTAATATCCGGAAAAGTACGGCTCCAGATGATGTCTCCGGAGTTTTTGATTCTTATTATCACCGGGGTCTTTCCAGATCTGATTCCGACCAGGATATGTTCATTATCTGAAAACGGAAGCGCTTTGATAAAAACCAGATCTCTGCCATCTGCAAAGTTATAGGCCTTGTTCCACTGCAGCACTCCATTCTCGCTGATCGCCGTGATCAGCCCGGAATCTTTAAAACGTCCGGCAAAAATAACACTGTCAGTTCCTTTGTAAGAGGAATTAATAGCCACTTCAGAAGTGTTGTAATGATTATATTTAAAAAAACTCATGTCTTGATTTAATTATTGATTAATTGTATATCGTTTGTAATCACCTCTGATTGCTCTGTATAGGCAGTTCCGTTCCATGCTTTGTATCTGAACCTGCAACGGATCTTCTCATTGGTTATTTTCTTGTTTTTATTCATGATCAGCATCTGTGAATAATCTTTTGAGTATAAAACCTTAAAGCTGTCATCTGCATTTATTCCGTCTGCTTTAAGAATTTCGAAAGTATTCGCCACTTCAGTCAGAGGAATTTTCGGATCGTTGAACGGTTCCGGGTTTCTCACCAGGATTGCCACGACATCTTTTTCTGCATTTACAATTTTCACAAATTCTGTTGCGGAAGGCGGATCAAGTGGTTTTATTCCCAAAACTCCTTCAAAAGCCCTGTCAAACACTTCAGAATAGGTTTCTACCAGATTTTTCAGATATGCATTTTCAGTTCCTCCGGACACCAAAGTATAGGCATCGTTCAGCGACTGTTCCGAAAGGTTTACATTGATTTTATAAACCGCATCTTTTTCATCTACAAGGACGTTAGTATCGTCAAAATCTTTCAGTCTATAACTTTCTACCTGCTCCCTGAAATTCATATATCTGGAAGTTTTGAAGGTAAACTCGTGAACTTTCTGGTTTTCTTCATAGATGATCTCTCCTTTGTCGTTGAGCTGATCGGCAATGCTTCCGTTTCCGTCTTCATCAAAGGCATTGTACACAATTGCTGTATACAGCTTTTCAGGATTCAGATTCGTAAGTACAACTGAGTAGCTGTATGATTTCGGTTTAACAGGATCTCCCAACTGAAGGCTGCAGACCATAGAACCCGGATTCTGGTTAATATGATTCACATAATTGAACATCTGCTGAATGCTTAGAGGAAGATTAGGATCATCCGGTAACCAGGATTCTTCTCCTTCAGGTACTGTTTCGTGCATGGTCCAGTCCTGAGGCAGCGGATAAGGTACAATAACATCTGTAACAGGATCTTTGATCACGATATTGATATTTCCTTTCAGTTTTTTCAGTCCCGGTTCTATTTTATCCCAAGTCTTGAGCATATTGTAGACATATGGTTTTGTAAAGAACAGACGTATTTCACATTCTCTGTTTCCATAGAAGATCGGTTTGGACATCAGCAGGCTTCCGTCTGCATTAGGATAAGACCTCTTCATATCGATATAAGATTTGAGAGAGGTAATCGGATATTCTTCCGGTTTTTTTCTCTGCTCCGGATCCAAAGGAACTCCGTTTTCATCTTTAATCAGTTCGAGATATTTTATATTTCTTTTTTCAAAATGTCCGATCGGTCCGGCGGTTTTAAATCCAAAATAGTAATCATAAATGTGAGGTGTATCTCCGTTTACTTCGTCTTTCAGCTTCAGATTGACACAGTATACACTGTTTGGTCTCCAGATCGGCTGAATTACTTTTTCCATGGCTTCCATCATCAGCTGAGAATCCTGTACCACAGCCGGCTGAGAAGGAATAGTCTGCTGATATTCATGATCCTGTGCCGTAAGCCATGATACCTGGTGCATCAGTGTAAAACAGTTCACGGCTGTTTCACCGCTGTCATTACATCCGCAATCTCCAAGCTGGTAGATGATATCATAGATTTTCTTCACAATCTGCATTGCTCCTGTTACCGTAGCCCCTTCAAGATGTCCGTATTCTTCAAGTTCCTTTAATTCGTTAATGATATATCCATAACCTCCTACGAGTTCATACTGAGGATGTCCTTCTTCAAAGCGGAGAATACTTCCGATGAAAATTTCAAAACATTTCCAATGCCATCTCAGATCATCTGAACTGCCATTGTATAAAAGACATGTGTTAAGGTCATACATCAGCTGGGTCAGGAAGTTGCACAGTTCATCTTTACGATGGCACGGGTCTTCTTTTCCGTTACATCCGCAGTCCGGTGTAAAGCTGAGTTTAATCGGCTTGTCCTGGGTTTTATTTACCTTAATAATCACTGCTTTGTCCGCACGACGTTTCGGAAGATTATCTACATAGCAGATCTCCAGTCTGGATGAACCTGCCGATATTTTCCCGATTGTGGTATTATGCAGAACGGAAGGGTCCTGAAATGGTACATACAGGAATATTACGGAATGGGTATTAAAGTCCACATAAGGTCCGTCCTGGCCTGTCACTGCATTGAACTGTGCCTGGTATTCCGTATAATTGTTAATTACCGTAGAGTCTGAAAGATTTACAGTTCCCGGCCATCCGGTCCCCTGGTAATTATCCTGAGTATGAAGAATATCAAAATCAAGTTCGCTGCACAGTGAAGATGTACATCCTCTGCTTCTTAATTTAGACAGCGTTGCCATAAGAGATTTGTACACTTCACGCTGGAACCTGTTAAGAAAAATAGTGGATACTTCACCTGATGAGTTGGAAGCTGCATCCAGCCATAGCTGCTCAATCTGGGCATTAATAGAATCTATCTCCGCCTGGTTCTGATTTTGAGGAATGATTTCTATTTTGCTTACATACTGTCCGCCATAATCATCTGATTTATACGCCAGTAGATCAGCAGCCAGTTCAGCTTTTGATTTTACCACCTCAGTGATCAGTTCATACTGCTGGTAGATGGAATTGGAGAAAACATCTTTATAGTATCTTACCCTCAGGTTTACGGCCGTTGTGGTAAGCCATAATCTTACCTGGGCAGAAGCCTGCGGAAGAAGAATGACCATCCCGTTTCCGTTTTCGATCTTTAAGGACCTGGCAAAGTTATGCGGATTGGATATGTTGGAAACACTCATATAATCGTTATCCGATGCCGCTCCCAGAATATTGTAATACGCTCCGTTGATGTATTCATTCGGATACATTAAAGGCTGGTGGTATACAGTTCCTACCGTTTTATCCAGAACGTTGGATTCATGCCATGTTTCCGTATGTTCCGTACAGAATAAGGTAGAGGCAGTGATCCCGTATTGTTCAGGAATAAACCATCCCGGCTGTCCTCCGTCCATGAAAGAGAAAGGCGTGGAAGCAAGAATTCTGATCGTATCGTATTTTTCATTGTTCTTCTGCCAGAAACCAATTTTGAAATTATTGATATTCGGAAGGTTCGGAAGTTCTTCTTCTGTAACTACCGCCCTGTACGGATTGTATTCTTCCCAGACACCCTGTTCGTTAACGATATTGATGATCACATCTTCAATAGAATATTTATGCTGTACCTGGCGGATCACATGACCTCCCGGCTGGTTTTTCTCAGGCGGAATCAGATCAAGATATCCGTTGGCTCCTGTTGTATGTCCGCCAATCTTTTTATCGACAGCTGCTACCGGAATCATTCCTTTTTCAATCTTGATATCCACATAGGTATCCAATGGGATATAAGGTAACTTATCTTTAATAGCAGCAGGGTCCGGCACTACATTTACAGGCAGAGGTTTAAGAATAAATTCCTCATTGGTAAGCATATGCACTCCTTTTACCGCATTTTCCAGTCTGGCTTCTTTCGGATAATCGATATCCGGGGAATCAGATTCATAGGTAATAGGTGGTATTCCGGAGGTATCTGTATCAGGGTTTTTCTCCCATTTGAGGGTTAAATGAACTTTAAGTTTAATCTTAATGAAAAGAATTTTCACCTTCAGTTCAAATTTCAGTTCTGCAAGAATCAGGAACGGCTTGATCAGCTCTACCCTGAAGTAGATGGAAATGAACAGGGATACACTGATGATGAACAAATTGATTTCCGCCCCTCCTTCTACATAGATATATCCTCCTGTCTGCGGTCTTTCAAAGCTGACTTTTCCACCGACTTCGATAGCAGCCCACACTTTGACGATGAATAGGTTCAGGTTGAAATCTACCCTTGCACCGGCTTCTATTCCTTTGGCGGCAATCATCAGGTAGGCCTGTGCCCGGATATTCACCGAATCTTTAAACAGGGATGCCGTAATCGGTTTATCTTTGGTTCCGAAGTTCACATACCACGGTTTCTGGTTCTTGAAAAAGAATCCCATCTGTACCTCGGCTTTGATGTCTATAAAAGATCCGTCTTTTTTGTTGAGCTGGAAGTTTCCTCCTGCTCCTATCTCCAGAGAGTTGTTCCCTACAATGACAAATGCATAGAAAGGCGGAACACGCGGATCATCTTCCGTAAGCCCCAGACGCTCGCTGATAATGGTAAGCCCTGCATCAATGGCAAACATACTTGGCAGCGACAGAAGCACCATCGCCCTGAGTGAGGCCAGACGCCCGTCCAGAGTTGCCAGTGAAGCTCCGACACCTACCGAGAACGGGGCACTGAATTCTTTGGTATATTGCGGGCCGATAAATTTGTCCATATGGATCCCTCTTTCCGGGTGTACGTAAAAGTCGTACCAGGAATCGTCATCGGTCATTCCGATCGCTTTTTTATGGGCAATATAGCGGTACCCGAGAAGTCCCCTGAATCCGAAGATTCCAAAGGAGCCCAACGGAATAGCCACCGGAAGCTCTACGCTGGCATCAATATAAAAGCCGGGATATTTAGGATCAAAAGCCATTTCTGCTGAACCGTACATATTCATTTTAGGAAGCTGTACTGAGATTTTTCCTCTGTACTCTGTGGAAACTCCCGGTTCCGGAATGGTAAGTGCTCCTTTGATAATAGCCATTGCTGCTGAAGCGCTTGCTGATCCCGGAATCACAAGGTCGATCTCTAAAGTGGAGATATGGAAATAGCTGTCTCCGCTACCACCATGCTCATCATTGTCATTGGTATAATAGAACTTCACTCCGTTTCCTCTTACATCAAGACCAAGCGGATTCACATTGATTCCTCCATCGAACCCGATATAGTTATAACTTCTCATTACCCCGTTCTTCATTCGCTGAATGGTTCCGAAGTGAACGGCCGTTACACTCATCGTGATCGGTCCGATATCCAGGCTAAGGTTAACCGGGATCACGGTATTTCCTCCGGCCAGTTCAAATTTACCGTTACCGTAAAAACGCATTGCGGGAAGATCAATTCCGTCTTTCAGCATTTTTGCTCCGAAAGATCCTGGCGGGAAGGTAATTTTGGTATCGGCACCAATGAAGAAATTGTCATTTTTCTTTCCTACTTCTATATTCTGAAGATGGAAATCCAGGAAGTTAAACAGGTTCATTTTCCATCCTGACGGAAGAAATGCTGCGGAAAGTTTAAAGTTTTCTTTGCTTTCCCATTCTCCGTAAACATCAATCCTTGCCAGCCCGTTCGGATTATCCTGTCTTGTAAATTTAGGAAGCTCCAGCTGGGCATGCAGATGTGATGAGGTTACTTTTCCGTGGAAAAAGCTGATATCAAATTTTTTAAACCCTATTTTCCAGGATTTATCGGCATCTTTCCCCAGATTCAGCCACATATAATCATTATTTCCAGAATAGAAGGAATTGATGTATTCCCGGAATTTATCCTGGCTTTCAATGGTTTTGGCGGCTCCTCCGTTTTCATTTACCTGCAGCGGGAATTTAAAACGGTACTGGTTTTTATCGGGAAGTGCATTCACATAAGCCAGTAGTTCGTCATAATTTCCGATCGGAACTTCCTGGATCATTTCGTCATTCAGGATCTTATAGCCTGTAATAGGATAAGTAAATGAGAAATTGTTATTAAAGAATGAGGTAACCTGCCCGGCTCCGCTGGAAACAGGTACTGCTTCCAGTGCAAAAGTTCCGGTAACCCCACCTGTTCCTACGAGAAGATTATATCCTCCCAAACGCAGTGTAGACTGGTATGTACTCTCTTTACTGAACCATTTCGGCGGCAGTGTTACAGACAGTGCATCGGCATATACCCCCACAAAGTCCGGCGGATATCCCATAGCATCGGCTTCGGGAATATTTTTCTTTTTGCTGAGATCCAGTTTAAGCCGCTCGATCTGGATGAGTAAGCCTGTTTTTGCAATTTCTGAATATTTGGGATCCAGTGTACCTGCAAGATCAAGGTTATACCCAATTCCCGCATCGGTATCTGCATAGAAAACCGCTTTTGCAAAATCGAAACTGGTCTTTTTATTGTCATCCGGGTCGGGCATCAGAACGACTTCTCCGTTTACCGTTTCTTCTTTCCACGGCAGCAGGATATTTCTTGGAAATTCAACGGAAGCTGAGGTTTCCAGGGTTACCAGGGCCTGCGGTCTGATAATATTCTTAATGTATTCATTAATGTCTTCAGGCAGAATTCTTTTAAAGAATTTCTTAATATTTTCTTTTGTTTTAGACAGGTCTGCTTTGTCCAGAATATACAGGGAGAATGCAGCAAGTGCAGCTCCGTCTCCATACGCTTTGTTGATAGAGGTAATCAACTCCCTGATTCTGTTACCCGTTACCGGATAAGGAATTGGGGTAGACAATGCTGTTCCGAGCTCTGCATTGAAATCATCTACGAACTGATGAACCGGATCACCTGTTCCGTTCACAAATACATTGATGGCTTCATTCACAACTGTTTCTTCTGAAACATTCAGACAAACCAGTGCAATATTGAAGATCTCCTGAGGCTCGAATGAAAAGCTGTCCAGATCAAATCTCGACAGATAGGCAATAACAGGCCAGTTGTAGCGGACTGTTACCGGAAATGAGGAAATGGTATTATCCTCATGGTCTCTGTTAAGCACAAACTTCAATCCATAGATCAGATCGAACTCCAATCTGGTTTTTGAAACAATGCTTAAGCTGTAAAACGCACTTTCACCCAAAGGGCTGATACTTCCCTGATAATTTTTGTAATATATCCTGGAAAATATGCTTTGGGCCAGGGTCTTCACGAAATCCAGCGAAGACGGGAGGCTGTCTAAAGTAATCAGATTAGAAAGCCTCGGATAATAATGTAATGGTGCTGGTGTATTATTAGGCATATTCGTTTATATTTTTTAAATTTATTTTCTTCTTACATCCCGGAGTTAAGGGCATCCGTAACGTAAGAAGCCGGAAAACCGTATTATTCATACTAAGAGTTCCTGGATGCATTCTTTCTTGCAATTCCCCACTGCCAGAAGAAGGTTCCCTGAATGAACGACAGTGCAGTGGGATCGTCATTGTCATAATCCATGACATTGTTGGTGGATCCTTTAGCAAATGTCAGATAGGCTGATTCCTGAATATCCCGGTCTGTAAAAGCATGGGCAATGCCCAGACTGTGAAAGTATTCATGTGCCAGATCCCATACGTGAGGTCCGCTCGTTTCGTGGGCCGAATTAAACATTAAGATGGTCTTGATTTCCTGAGAGGTAGCTCCTCCTACTCCTGATTCTTCATTTCTGGCATTGATGAAAAAGACTTTTACATGGTCATCATACCCTTGAACAAGCCCTTTCAGATATTTGGCCAGCCTCATTCCGCTTACCTGTTTTTCGTCATTGATTACGTCCGGGGAATCGAAATAATTCTGGAAGGTAGAGTCACCAATGAGGTCTTTTTCCGGCACGGACGTCGTATCTATGGTTAATTTGATGTTATTGGTACTGCTGAATATTCTCAGAAGCTCCAGTTCATCATCCGTCACTTTACCAATTCCGGCATCCCCGCTTTTGTGTCTGATCTTTACCACCAGAAGCTTTTTCTCCCGGATATTTTCCGCAGAATTAGGGAAAAGGTACATTTTGCCGGCCAGTAATTTCCCGGCCATTACCTTAAAGATTTCAAGTTTTTCGTATGGGGCAATAACTTCAAACTCGAAATCGATCCAGTTTACCTTTTTACCATTGGTTACTGCCGGTATATCGCTGCCGGCAAAGCTTACATAACTCAATTGTGACTGGGCAAAGTTTTCATCTGTTTTTACGGTTAATGCAGCACCTGTGGCGCTTCCAATCTTTTTGATTTTAAATTTCCCCGCATTGAAATAGAGCCTTAAATCCGTTGCTTTTTTCTGGCTTCTGATCTTCATCTTCAGTTTCAGAGTGCTGATCTTATAGTTTTCTATGTTTGGAATACTGATCCAGGCCGGTGAGTAGTCTCTATCATACAAATCATCAGGTTCTGTATTGGTGTATACGGAATCATCCGTACCGGTAAACAGATTACCATTGGGTAATTTCCAGCTCATAGGAATCGACCTGTATAATCCTTTCGCTCTCACATATTCTTTTTTGTCGAGTGTTACATTGGAACTATTAGGGTCGGTTGATATATTTCTTCCTATACTTTTATAAGCATTCTGATACGCCATATCATAGATCCTGTAAGGAGATTTTCTTTCACTGTCTCCTTTTCTGAGCCAGTCGAAACCATAGAACAAATCCGGATTATTATTGCGTGCAGGAGGTGTTCCGGGAGGAGATCCCGGAGGAGCCGCAAGCGGATATTTATAAAACTGCATCCAGTTATCTGCCGGCCTGAAATCTACGGTAGTCTCTGCCAATTCTTCGTAATAGGCAAAATGGTCTGAATAGCTTTTGGTAAAAAAGAACTGTTCGTCTGTGCTGTACATATAAATTTCAGCCTGTCCCGAAGGGGTCTGCGTAGATTTTCTTATTCCGTCCCCGATCTCGTAGCTTACCTGTACTGCATATTTGGCAAAATACATCGCTTCGGCATCCGTGGCTTTATTTTCCTGAAAATCTATATAATAGTTTAAAGCCTTATTTTTCTCATCAGCCGGAATTCTCGCCAGTAAAGCATCAATGTCCGCCTGTGTAAGCCCAAGTATCATATTGGGGAAAACATTCACAGATTCATCCGCTCTGAATGCCAGCGAATAAATATTACCCGCAATCTTTCCTCTGAAAACGGAAGCATTGGCTTTTCCTAAGACTTCCCTGCAGAACTCCCGGGAACTGCTGATCTTCTTGGAGGTATAACCGGCACTCAGGAAACCGGGATTCTGGAATTCAGCATATTCATCATTCTCAACGGTAGAAGTAACCGGAGTTAAAAAAAACGTTTTAAGCCTTTTACTGACATCCGGGTTTTTCTTATCAAATACGATCTTGGTATTATAAAGAACGGCTTCTTTTCCCCGCCCTGCCAGAACAGGTCTTGTACTGACTCCCCAGCTCATTCTGCTCTCGGTTCCTGTAAAATCCTCTTCTTCAAAAATGGTATCAATATCCAGAGGGCCAAAAAAGCTGTTCTTATCATCATTCAGGGAACATGATAAAAATATCAGTGAGGAGGCACGGTTGGCAGGAATATCTGCTGTCATATAGCGTGGAATATGTCCTCCTCCTTCAATTTCATATACCAGTTCTTCATCTTTGCAGAATGTTCCGCCATTCATTCCGGTATGATAATATACCTGATTATTGCGGATTTTGGTTAACTTTAAAGTAATCCTGACAGAGTCTGCTTCATTGTTAAAGATCTGTATAGGCCATCCGTCAGCATGGAACTGCTCAAGCTGTGTAGTTACGCTGTTCACACTGTAAGAAACCAGAACAGGTTTAGCCACCTGGTCATAAAAATTATATGACCGTCCTTTTGTACTTTTTATATAAAGATATACCTTGTTTTTGTTTTTGAACTTACTCACGACATGGGTAAAAATATCAGCCGCTTTTTTCCAGGTATCTTCTGAGCTTCCATTCTTTACTTTGACCTTTCCGCCATTATTGTTATTGGCTCCGACAGCGGTAATATGGGCTCCATAGTAGGCCGCGGGATCTACAAAATGGTAGATGTTTTCACGGAATATCTTTTCTCCGATTCCGTTGGTATTGCTTCCGAACACATACGCAGCTCCGGCAGTTCCTGTATTCAGGATACATTCTTTCGCGTTGGCGAATTTTTCGTTGAACTGCAATCCTGAAACAGCTTTTCCTTCTGTAAAGTCACCGTCATCAAGAACAATTTCAAAGCCGAAATTTCCTTCAAAATTACCGATATGCATTCCTCCTGTTACATGAAGCAGGGAATGTGTATCTTTTGTAAAGAACATCTGCAGGATCTGATCAACAGGTGTATTCTCGTCCAGATAGCCGATCTTTTTTGCTTTAAAATCCTGATCTGTTTCATTGAACTCGGTATAATCGTCCCACACAGGTTTTAAAAAATCCAGTGTATTGACATTGAGTTTCTCTATCAGAAATTTTTCACCGCCTACATTTTTGAAGATATTTTCTGTTTTTATCCCCCTGTACACAAAGTATTTCACTTTTACCCCCAGCCCGATATCTTTGTTGGGTTTTAAAAAGATGTTGACTTTATTGATTTCATTTCCATGCTGGGCAAAGAATAAAGTTCCGGAGGTTACCGCATAGGCCTTCACCTCTGTTCCGCCACTGTTAAAGCCTGTTGTAATCTGGAATTCATCGCTGCTGACAGGTCCAAAAGCCTTATCCGAAGGCACCTGAGCGGCGGAAGGATCCATAAAGAAGTACGATTCCGGTTTTCTTGGGGGGACATTCAGCCCTTCAATCCCTGATCCCGGACCTCCGCCCGGATCTGACTGTGTTTCCTGTACGACAGGAAAACTATAATCGAAAAAATTTGACATATTAATTTTTGTTTTAAGCGTTGGTCACGTTAAATCTGATCTCTTTATCATTATTATTGAAATTGAATTCATAATTCAGAAGAGCATTCTTGTAATTGGTGTACAGCGTGGAATCTGAAATATTCATATCCGCCTGCAGCCATCCGTTGGAGGGAACAGTATTCATCGCCCAGTTTCCATTGATCTTTTTGAAGACCACATCCTGTTCAACATTATTGGTTGTTCTGTTGACCAGTGAAAATTTGAACTCCATAGTGTCAAGGTCAGCTGAAGCGATATTATAGTTTTCAAAGCTGAACTTTTTATTGGTGGTCTGGCTTTCCACTTTTAGTTCGTATTGATTATGATCGTTTAAAATATCGACTTTGCCGTTAGCTCCAATTGCCTTGTTGGTACTTTGGGTAGGAATGATTTCCCTGCAGGTCAGATTCTTATTATTTCTAATGTCATTCGGATCCACATCAGGGCCATCAAAAGGAGCGACATGGGCAAGGATAAACATACGGAGTTCACCTTTTGGGTTGTGATCTTTCCACATATCAGAAAGCTTTTTCCACTCAATAGTAACCACTTTACTTGTTCCGGCTTCAATAGGAGGCAATTCCTGAACGTTTAAAAGCACTGTCTTCATGGTCTGGCTGGTTGTATCGTGATGCCAGCAGTCGGGAAATTTAAATTTTGGACTGGTTTCACTGGTGAAAGCTACCAGCACCCGGAGATCTGTATTTCTAAAGCTGGTTCTGTTTCCTTCATTTCTTACTCTTACATATATTTTCTGATTTTTAGTCGTATTCAACGTGTTGTATTTGTTCTGGGCGTCAGGTGTCAAAGTATCTGCACTGCTGATCGGAGCGATCCAGATATCAGGACTGTCCGGAACTGTACCAGCCGGTGTTCCATCTGCAGTATGCCAGAGCCGCATAACCGGTTTAGCTTCGTTGGCCCAGTTCTGTGCCATTGCTATGGCTGCTCCGGCATTTACTCTTCCTGTACCAAAGTATTCATGGGCTTCATAGCCGTGGTTGATTTTAGAGAGGTTATTTACCAAACTGTATCCGGATCCGCCAATTTTAGTAGCTGTCTGTTTCAGAATATGTTTTACTTCTGCGGCATTCAATTCCGGTTTCGCTGATATCACCAGAGCAGCTACACCACTTACGACAGGTGAGGCAGCAGAAGTACCGCCAAACTTGGTTTTATAATGACCATACGTTAAAGATTCCACAGTATATACTACGCCAGGCTCCGGTCTATATAATGTAATCTGAGCTTCTTTACTGATTGGGTCAATTGACGTCAGATCACAAATAACATCTTTGTCTTTTATCCGGATAAGCTGACTGCTGAAAAAGCCTTCATGATCCCCTTCTGTTACAATATACCTTCCTTTTCCTTTGGATTCAACCTTCATTTTCATCTGTCCCGGAATAATATTGAGGGTTTCATTCAGTGGGAAAACTGACAGGTTGGTATCAACTTCTATATGTATTTTGTTTCTGTTTACCACATTCGCATATATACCGGTATTTCTGTCAGAAGTATAGATATAGATCTGCTGTCCTTTCCCTATACCGTTAGAACCGTCTAAAAGAGTCAGTTTATTATTTAAAGCCGGATCCGGATTTCTTTTTCCTTTTTTCTGAAACAGCAGCAGTCTTACAGAGGTAATACTGATGTTTCTGGTGAAAAACAGGTCTTTATCCAATTTGATTTTATTAGTTGTCCTGTCAACTTCTGTAATGTATCTGATTTCGTTACAGAAACTTTCCTTTTTTCCTATATCTATGGACTGTCCGGGAAATATACCTTTTGTGTTTTGCAGTTTAAGTTCTGCCTGGCCTATTTTGCTTTCCACTACGATATCTATGTACTGATCATCAAATCCCAGTTCCCCGCAATACATCCTGGTTGCCGTATTGATTCCAAGAGATCCTGCATCAGGAATACCTATTGGTGTACTGGGTGCGCAGATGTCTACATTTTCTCCATAGTTTGAATATTGGGCTTTTGTTTCTACAATTTGATTAAAGTTATTATCATATTGGGCAGGATTGACATAAAACAGTGATGTATCAATTGTAGACGCTGCAACCATTACCGCCTTGTTGCTGGCCCGTAAAAAACTGTTCGTATCATCCAGTTTCTCCCCTACCATTACTCCGTTCGTGTTTACACCGTTGCCTGCGGAAGCAAAAATCAAAGTTCCTTTTCCTTTACGTCCATAGGCGAACAGCTCATTAAGTAAAAACTTACATTCTTCTTTATTCGGGTTACCGACCTGTCCATTTGAAGTCGTTGAAACCGTCCAGGAAATACTGAAGTTGATCACATCCGCACCCAGTTTTGAATACTCACTGTTTGGAGTAAGGGTTCCTCCGGGAACCTCATCATCAGCCACCAGGCCTTTCCGTACTGTTTTTTCGTAAAATGTGGATGTCCCGTTTTTCTTTGCAACAGGATGTATATTGGCAAGGGTAAACGCCTCAATAACCTCCTGGGCATTAATCAATGTGGCATCCGGTGCTATACCTGCTATTTCATCTTTTTTCTTTCCGGCCATAATTCCGGAAACCCCGGTAATATGGGTTCTGACGTTATGATCTACATTTTCAATAGTAATATTTTCGGTACTTTTTCCGTTTTCTATTTTTCTGAAAAAGACTCTGGTCTGGGTAGATCCTGAATTATTTTCAAAACTCGGGTGGGCAACTTTATACTGAGCAGGTTCTAAATTCGGTGCTGTACTATTACCATTTCTGACAAACTCCAGTAAACCTACATCCACAATACCCAGGGTAACTCCACTTCCGGTAGCAGATGCAGGGACATTTATTAATTTTTTGTGCCAGTCTCTCATTATGTAATATTTTTGTTATTGTAAACTTGATAAGAATCTACTTCCTTCCGTTTATCCGGAAAGGATGATTCAAAACTCATTATGGGATTATCCCTATAAATTTCATTGTTCATACGCATTAAGTTTTTTGAATAATCACAGAAAAACCAATTACATCTCATGACATTTCTCTTCCCGGCTATGCGGGAAATCTGAAAACAAACAGATAAGAATATTCCGTACGGAGATTTCTGCTTTCTGCTCTGTTCTGAAAAGAGTTATAAAAAAATGGGAGAAATTTGTATGATACTCTATGAATCTGTGTTTTCAGTTTCATGTTTGTCCTGTTTTCTTCAGAGATCACTGCCCTTTGAGTCTGAAAAAATTCTTTGGTGAATAAACATAAAAAGGTTTTTGGAACCGTATTGTCCGTTATTCTCCGTTATTTCAACAGGAACATCGTTCCTTTGATTTAATACGCCTTCTGCTCAAATTTCCTTACAGCTTTCTGTGACCGGTATTTTTAAACGGAGAATAAAAATGTCAGGATGTCTATCTGTGAAGCTGATTACGCCTCAGAATGATTTTGATTTTGGTTTTAGTCTTTTTCATATTCTTATTAATATCTGGTTTGGGTACATTAAATTTTTATTCAGTTATAATTCTGTAAAAACCTAATATTTTTTAGTTATTATGCATAATTTTATTAAAATTCACTACATCATTTATTATTTTATGAATTTTATTCCTCAATTGATTCTGAAACAAAAGTATCAGGGGGCAACGTCAAAACTTGACGCATTATATTTTATTTTCGGAAAGGATTTTTTTTAGTAAAAAAGATCACGGGTGGAAATTCAGTTTTTCAGGAAATCTGCCTGTAATAAATGGATCATTCATTTATCTTACGGCAAAAATATAAGGAGCCGGCGACAAAACCTGACGTTATATATGAAAAAGACAGCCCGGAAAAGTAAATTTCCGGGCCGTCTTTTTTGCATTCAACCGATATTTAAAGTGGGCTGTAATTGGGCACTGTTTTTAAGGTATCCACCCAGACCGTATCTGAGTTTTTGATGTTAAAACTGGCTGTATTCATCAGGTAAAGCCTCTCTTTATAATCTTTTTTCTGATGTCTGTAATAATCTTTGATGGTGGAAGGGTTAAGATTATAGATCGCACCAACCAGGCTGTCGATTTTTGTTCCGGACCTCACTTTTTTCGAGATCAGGATTCTGTCGTTATCATTCAGCTGGCCGTTCGGAGCCGGATTCAGCTTTAAAGCCGGTTCCTGTATGGCTGCTGCCGGATAATCCGGTTTTACCGCTGAAGCAGTGTCTGCCGGATCTGTATTTTCAGAAACTGAAGCCTCAGTATAAGGCAGTTCCAGCTTTTTGTCCTTATAGAAAAATACGAAACAGGAAGCATAGGAGCCTACCAGCAGGAACAGCAGAATGAAAGTCATTATTTTGTAAGGATTTCTCCGGGATCCTTTTTCCCTGTTCTGTCCGGTATTGAATTCTGCCAAAGGATTTTCCGGCAAGGAGTTCTGTTTTAAAGTTCCCGGTCCTGTCTGGCCGGAAAACGACAGCGTATTCAGGGAAGGAACATCCTTATTCCTGCTGATTGCAGCACTCAGCATTTTTTTATGTTCCTGGTATTCTTTTCTGACGGCCCCGGTATTTTCTCCGGATTTTAAAGTACGGATCAGTTCCTCTATCTTTTTTGAATACTGATCATATTCTTTGCCGACCGCCTGAACCTGGTCTTTCGATTCCCTTATCTTTTTTTCATTTTCCTGATGACGCTGTGTGTTTCTTTCAATCTGCCGGCTGAGCTCGGTTACCGATTTCTGCTTTCCTTCATTCAGGTCAGCTTTTTCAGCCTCCAGTTCACGGATCAGATTCTGAACCGATCTTTCTTTCTGCTCCTGAAGGACCTGGATTTCATTTTCAAAACCTTCATCGTTAACGATTTTAAAAATCCCTTTCTGCTGCACAAATTCTGCAATCTCACTGCTTTGTGTAAAGTAAACGGTATCATAAACATTGAGAAGCTGAACTGCTTTTACCAGTTTTTCCTTCAGTTCCACCGGCTCTGTTATACAGTATACCACCAGGTAATTCCCGTTGAACCGGGTAAAATCCACCTCATCAATACTCTTCAGATGGAATCCCAGCTTATCAAAATCTTTAGGCTTCTGTACGGCAAACTGATCAGAATGCCCCACTGAAATGACTCCTTCTGTAACATTATTTTTTTCGAGATTTTCGTGAAATTCATTCAGGGTTTCAATAACCAGGCCTTCAGAAGCCGATTTCCCCGAAAACAGCAGACCCGATCCTATAAACGTTCCTCCCCTGTTTGAGTTCTGCTCTTTGGCAAATGTATACACGTTATAGGAAATGATACCGCTACCTCCGGCGTAATCTTTCCGCAAGGCATAAATACGGCTGTCAGGAAAAAGCTTGATGGCATCCGTCTTCAGATCGAAGGTCCGGATTTCTTTTGCTATTGCTGCATTTCCTCCGAGTACAAAGGACTGTCTGAAGCCATTCGGATTTCCAAAAGTTCCGAATGCTGTGAAAAAATACGTTCCGTTCATCAGCTTGTAAAACTAAATTTCAGACGTTCCCAAAAGGTTCCTTCGTAATCCAGATCGTATCCTGTAATGCTTCTGTACAGCCATTTGGATAAGACTGCAGCCGTAGAAAGGTCAAGCAGGCTGATCCTCTCCTGTCCCATAGTATTCTGAATGCTTCCTACGGTGTAGTAGGTCTTGCTGAGTCCGTAGGTATCAATCCTCTGTGAAGTCATCGGCAGACGTTCAGAGATGAAAGTATTGAGGGCTCTGGCATCTTCCACGTCCATTCTTCCTGATTTATCCCATTTGGAAATGACCAGAATAGCGTTTACAGATTTCAGGTTTTTTCCTTTTCTTTCCAGCTCATCCAGGAACTCGTTGATCAGTGAGTCGTCCCTATGGGCAGATTCATAGCTTGTAACAATAATGAAGGTAAGCGGGATATTCGCATTCAGAAACGATTCTATGCTGCTGTGATAGCTTCCTCCCCTTCTGATGTCTTTATGGTTTTCTCCTGATGTTTCCAGAAAAGTAAGATCTATGGGGCCCACTCTTTTGGACCTGTTATTGGGTTCAAATACCAGATCCAGGCGGGTTACCTGATCTCTTGTGGTTCTGTTCGGAAGGATTCCCTGACGTATGTTTTCGAAAAAATCGGAAAGAAGTACATTGGCTTCTTTTGTATTGGGAGTTCCCAGTTTTGGTCTGAGTACCCCGGCATGGGCTCTCAGATAATACAGCATTGATGACAGGATCACCGATTTACCTGATTCTGCGGTTCCGAAGAAGAAAACAAAATTGCTGTCCTTGTTTTTAATGTCATCTGAAATGGTTCTTGCAATGGGAATAAAGTCTTCCGGAGTGTTGTTATTATTTTCAAATGAAAGAGGTTTTAAAGGCTGGCTTATATCATTATCAAAAGACAATGGTTTCAGGTGGTCGTTATTATTTTCCATGATTTAGCTGTTAGGAATTAAAGTATTACCGCTTCTCTTGTTTCTGAAGACACTGCCTCCGCTGTTTCTTCCGTTATCAGGACTGGTGACCAAGAGGATGATAATAACGATCACAAAATCAAGTAAAATACATCCTGCCAGTACAACAAACTGGTACATTCCGAAATTCTTTACCGCATGCTCAAATGCAAAACCGATTTTCCCGACTTCCTGGGTTTGGGAGGCGGCCGGTTCAAAATGCATTTTTTCGGCACCCAAAACGTTCTGGGCACGGCTTCCCAGCTTATTGTATTCTGCCAGTGATTCATCAATCAGTCCCTGAGACAGGAGGTCTTTGTCTTTTTTAGGCAATAATAAAAGCTCCTGGATATTTTTACTCCATTTTGAAGCTGCATTATTAATATCCGTTTTTAAAACTCTTTCTTCAGGAGACAGGTCTGAAATGATATTGTCGATCTGCCTTCCCATTCTTTCTGCCAGGTCTTCGTAGTCATTCCCTACCGGTGTGAGGAGATCAACTTTTTGCCCGGTAAGTTTTTCTATATCGCTGATGAGCGCCTGGGCACGGGTTCCGATCCCCTTGTTCCCGGGGTCTTTGATCTGTTCCATGAGCTGTTTTTTCTTGATCTCAATATTCTGGGTGGTTGCTTTGTTGTATTTATAGCTCAGCCTTGATTCTACGTCACTTTCCAGAGCTGTGTAGAGTTTATTGATTTCCCGGAGCTCATTGGTGTAGATATCTGTTTTCATAAACCGGGTATAAAGCGCATTAAAGTTGGCAATAAAACAGAATGAAGCTATAAAAATATAGATCCCTACGAGGCTCCCGGTGGGTTTCCCTTCAAGTTTGGCATTTCTGAGCATCCAGCACAGAAAAAGGAGTAAGAGGGACAAAACGAGAGCGATCACGAATGAAGCCGGTCCAAAGATCTGCTGCAATCCCAGCCAGGTCTGATAAAAGCTTACGCTGATGAGAAGCAGTGCGAGAATCCCCAGAAAGAGATCCGCGGGTGTGGTTTTTCTATTCATAAGTATTGAGTTGTTGTTTTCAGATTTTTATACTCTTTTATAATGCCCGAAACTACAAACAAGCTCAAAAAAAAAATTACGGCTTCCCGTAATTTAAAATATTTAACCTGAATCTTATTAAGAAAATCCTGGAACCGGAAGTTACTGTTCAGTTATAATGACTGACTCCGCCATGATTCTGATATGCTCCATAACTTCATAAAGGCTATAAAAACGGCCGGTTTCATTACCTGTTTCTTCATCTTCAGTAAGGAAAACATCTTCAGCGGGGAACAGCCTCAGCCTTTCATTTCCGATAAGGATCGAGGGACTGTTTTCCCAGCCTTTGGTATGACGTAGTATCACAGCATCATTATCTGAAAAGGAGCTTATCTTCATGTATTCGCAGAGCAGATCATTAAAGTAACCTCCCGTATTGCTCGCATTGAGCTGATACCCGTATTTTTCATTGGCCAGCCTTATATAACCATAATCGCCATATTCAAACAGATCTTTGCAGTAGATATACAGCTGATGGTATTTCAGATCCGGGAGTTTCTGCCGTCTAAAATCAGATTCCGGATTCTGCCTGATAAACCGTGCAATGATCAATTCTAAAGAATCTGCTATATTGAGTTCATTATAAAGCGGATCATTCACCAGAGTAGTCAGTATGTGATTTTTTCCGCTGTCTGTAAGGAAACCCAGCCAGTTTTCTCTTCTGGATCTGTATGCTTCTCCATCATTTCTGAAAAATGACCTTTTATCTCCGCCTTTGTTTGCAAAATAGTTTCCGAAAGTCAGTAAAGCCCTCTGCAGCAGATAATTTTCATGATTTAAAATTTCATTTTTAAATAAAGGTCCTATTTTTTCGCTGTAATGTGTAAACAGATCTTTATCATTACCTGACATTTTCAGCAGAAATCCTATTTTTCCTTTAAAATAAGGATGGGCTTCTGCTCTGCGGATCAGCATATTCCAGGAATCACCGGAGGTTTTATCAGATTCCGAACAGATCAGCTCTGATTTTAAAATTTCTTCCTCTATCTGGTCTTTCGTAAAGACAGATGTGAATGTATCTGTATTGGCCGTTGAAAGCCATTGGTGAATATCATGAGTACCTTGTGCAAGGTATCGGTTAATGTCCCTGATGTCTTTCAAAGCGTTTTTATACAGCAGGGCACTGTCGAAAGTCTGGTTATGGTATAAATTGGATAATACCCTGTAATATTCATCAAAACGGTCTCTGTCAAAGGTTAAATGAGAATTTTCTTCTATATAGGCGATGATGATATAATTTTTAATCAGATCTGTCCATACCATCCTCGATGTTCCATTAAACAGGAATTTGAAGAATTTGGAAATTTCTCCATAATTTTCCATTCCGGAAACATTTTCTGAACAGTAATTCAAAATATTAAAATAAACAGGAAGCCTGTCTCTGAACTCCTCCTTATAGATCATTTCAAAATCAAAATCTGCCGTATTATTGAGGATACTCTCGATAATCTCTCTATTTTCACCTTCTTTAAAGGCAGAATTTACCAGATCTGTTTTCAGGACAAGATCCGTCAGGTACAGGATTTTAAAGAAATTAAAATAAGCCATGTCTATTTCAAAGACCGTTTCATCCTTATAGGTCCAGAACAGGTCATTCCATTCAACATCAAATTTCAAGGAATCTCTTGTCCATCGTTCTTTACTGATCCAGTTTTTATATTCAATCTTTTCGAAGAGCCAGGCTTTAAAATTTTCAAATTCGCTGAGTTCTTTCCCCCGGGCATTCATTTTCACATACAGATCATCGGAGAGGCCGAGATCTTTAAGATTGAGAAAATCAAAATGGAGAATTTCCCGGTCCGTCAGATTAGTCCAGATCAGCCGCCAGTAATCCGGATCGGTTTTATCTTTAAAATAGCCATGTATTTCTTCAAGCACATTCAGCATAGATTCTACGGTAGGATCATCCAGCCATGTATTGGAAAATGTTTCATGATTGATGATCTCGTCTTTCAACAAATCTTTAAAGAGAAACTCAACGTTTTTACTGCAAAGCATTTCTATAAAAAGTTCCGTACTTTTTCTGGTCTTATAACGGAATCTTTTCAGCAGCTCTATCTGTTCTCTGTTTCCTAGTTTTGAAAGGACATACCAGTGTATCAGGAACAGAGCAGTAAGTCTCTGCTGCCCATCCAGCGGAATCAGAAATATGCTCTGTCCGTTATCATTGCTTTTAGCGGCCACACGGGTTTCCGGAACAATAAGGTCTATACTGTCTGCATAATCCCGGATACTTTTCAGAAGCGATGTAATGGCCAATGAGTTTTTCCGGATTTCTTCCTGATTCTTTTCTCCGTAAATTTTTCCGTAGATAAAATCAAGCCTTAACGGACTGCTTTTCTCCAGTGCCGACAGCAGCGCAGTGATGAATTTTTTTCTGATAACCGGTATTCTGCCATTTTCCCTTCCCTGTGCATAATCCCTCTGTATCGCAGGAATTTCAATACCTATACCTGTAAGTATTTTCCAGAATGTAATATATTGTTGATCTGTCATGATTTAAGAATTAAGTGTGGGTAAAAAATAGTTTAATCTTTCTGCAATAAAATTTTTATATTTTTCGCCGTCTTCTCCCGACCACTGTTCCAGTCTAAGATTGTCTGAAAATGTTTTATTAAACGCGTTAAGGGTTTCAACAGGAATAAATACGGGTTCAGGTTTATCCTTATCATTTCTTCCTTCTCTGTCGAACCTCAGTATCCTGGATCTTTTTATTTTAAACAGATGATTGCTTAATGAACTGTTGGTATTCCGGTCCAGCAGGACCAGATTTGAGATCTGATGGGTTTTGTCTTCGAAAGATTCTACCAGTTGATCCACCTGCTCCTGCAGTTCTTTATCTTTTTTGAGTTCCGGAAAACTTCCCTTACGTTCCAGTTCAGTAATTATATTTCCTTCTTCCGCAGATATTCCGGATTTTTCTTTCCTGTATTCCAGCTGATCTTTAATCCAAAATACATACTGCTCAAAATTTTCAGGATTTTGGGGTTTCTGCGGAACAATATGTTCTATGCTCCATTCCTCACTGACATACAGCTCGAACGGAAATTTATTGGATGACATTTTGCCTACATAATACAGCACATTGTAAAGAAGAAGTACATTCTGGGTCTGTTTATAAAAACGGCTATAATGAAGATTTTCAACGGCATAAGCCATAACGTCGTGTCCGTCTTTTCTTACGGGCTTCCCGAATTCTTCCCTGATCCGGTCTTTAAGCTTTTTCCGGAAAACCTCTTTGGATATTCCTTTACTCAACTCCAGAATATGCCGGAGACTGCTTAAACCCGTCACGGTAAGATAACCTACATAATGAAAGAAAAATGAATCATTATACCAATCTACCAGCTTATTGAAGAGTTGGATGATTTCATCCCATTTTGCCTGGAACACCCCTTCCCTGTCATTTTTTAACCTATTGAAAAACTCTTCGTATTTACGGTAAGCTAAAGTATCGTCGTTATGGGAATTGTGTTCCAGTTTTAAATCAAACAGATAATCAATCCGGGTTCCTTTGTTGTATTTTCCGGAGTCAGGCTGTATAAAGTACCAGAATGTGTCGTCCTGAAGCTTTTTTTCCACCTGATCCCACTCCAGTGCGAAACGGTTGATCTTATATCCGGCAACGGCCTTGCTTTCTTTATTGGAAATATCCAGAATAAACAGGGCTTTAATAAGCTCGGAGGTCGTTAAAGATATTTTCCCCTTATTGTTGTTCAGAAAAGTTTCAATAACTCCATGATTATCTGCGGTATTGTCTAAAGAATACCAAATTAAGCGGACATGGCGGAGAATTTTTTCAATGAAATCTTTCGTCTTATCTTTTTCCAGACACTGTTCAAACCAGTTTTTGATGTAATAGGCAACGATGAAAAAATGGTAAATATCCACATTGTCAAAATCTTTTTTGCCCATTATAAAGCCTTTCCAGCTGTTGTTGGCTTCTGCTATATATTTATAATTCTTTTCTTTCAGATCTTCGTTTATTGTTGAAGGGATATAATCAAATAGCTCATCCAGTTTTCCAGAAAGAAACTTTTCGCTTTTTTCCCGGATCTTATACTGAATAGAATACTTAATGATATTTTCATTGATACTGATAGAACGCAGGTAATGCAGCAGAATATACATCGTTGTCATTCTCTGCTGTCCGTCAATCACTTCATTTTCCGGATAGAGGCAGTATTCCTTATCATCAGGTTTAATATTCTCTTTTTTATCACCTGTTGGCTTCAGGATTACCGGCTGTATACAGTATATTCCTTTTGTATGGTCAAATTCGTTAATATCATTCAGCAGCTCAAGGATTTCCTTCTTGCCCCATTTGTATCCCCGCTGGTATTTTTCTATGATAAATTTTTTGTCATCTAATCCGCTTATGGGCATCAAAAGCAGTGTATTATTTTTCATGCAGTATGTTTTCAGGTTTGTTTTTATTTTGCCTTCTGCTTTCACAGGACTTTCTGCTAAAACTACCGCAAGTATACTTAAAATCTTTAATTACTGATTACGGGAACACTCATTTTGTAAAAAAACTTTACAGCCCTTTCTTTCCCTCGATCCAGTAGGCCTGCGACCTTATACATAGAGAAGAAACTCCCTTTGCTTTCAGGAATTTGCGGACCAGGGACATGGTGGCTCCGTTTCCGGTAAGATAAAATACAACCTCATCATTGCTTATGGCTTCCTTTTCTTCTCTCAGAAAGTCGTTTAGGGCTTCTATGATTTCTACCGGAGAATTTTTAGGACTATGGTAGCCGAAAAGTCCCAGCATTTCCAGTGCAGCGGGATTTTCAAGTTCGTGAAGGCATACAAAAGAACTTCCTGTTTCTTCTGCCGCTTCTTTAATAGAGAGAGAACTTCCCAACGAGGTTTCATCGCCCACAGAAAAATGAATTTTAGCCCCGGAGTCAAAAAAACGTTTTCCCCTGGGTATCAGGATTTTTATAAAATCACCGGGGGACAGGCTGCTGATGAAGCTGCTTCCGGCCGCTTTATGATCATGAAGATGAAATACCACCTCAAAAGTTCCTTCTTCCCTGTTGAAACTGAAAGGAGAATAATTGCGGAAATCTCTCTCATTCACGCGGATTCCGATGGCATAGCCCGGTTCAAAATCTATGTTTTTCAGATCGGTGCTGAAGCGCAGTCTGAGGAGGTTTTCTGAAACAGATTCTATTGAAGTAACAGTACATTCTTTAAATTTGGAGGACCAGACGTTTTCTACGGTGTCATTGATCCATTTCGGCAAACTTGGCATCTTTATTTTTTACTGCAAAGGAAGCCTGAAAATGAAAATACTGCGATAGCGGTTTCGGGGTATTGATTGGACAAAACGCGGTTTACCTCTGTTTTTGATGTGCTTCCCTGAATTCAGTCGGTGATTTTCCCTCCAGCCTGGAAAACAGCCTTGTAAAATAAGCATGGTCGCTGTATCCGAGTCCGTATGCAATCTCTTTTACAGTAAGGCCGGTAAAAAACAGGGATCTTTTGGCTTCGGTCAGCATTTCCTGATGGATCCAGAATTGAGCTGATTTTCCGGTCACCTCACGCACAACCTCTGTAAGGTAGCTTCTTGAAATATTCAGAAGCCCTGCATAACCGGATGGACTTTTCAGGGTTCTAAAATTCCTTCTTACCAGAATTCTGAATGCTCTGGTGAGCTGAAGTGAGCGGCTTTCGCCTGATATTTCCGGATCTGCATTCTGTGTATAAATAAAAGCATACATTCCTGTGAAAGCACTGAGCAGAGACCTTATTACCAAAATTCCCTGTTTATCAGAGAGCATTTCATCTGTACTGCACTTATGTAACACCTCAGCGGAACGGTTCAGCCGGTCTATCCATTCCTGTACTACGGGTAATGGCTCTATTTCGGCCAGGGATTCTTCAAATACCGCACGTACAGGCTCCGGAACCAGATCTGTTTTTACTGCTGCAAACCATCCGGAAACATCCTTCATCAGAAGTCCCTGATGGACCTGCCCGGGCAGCACACAGAATATACAGGCCCCTTCTGCCTCCACCCTGTTGAAATCTACCATCATTCTCACGTGGCCGCTTTCCATAAAGGTGAAAATATAATGGCTGTCGCGATGAACTCCTTTATCCAGAAGAATTTCTTCGGAATGTCTGGTTCTGTTTTCCATTCTTTCGACAATAAACCCGTGCCGGGAGATGTCGTCCAGATCATAAGTAGGAATAGATTGTTTTACTTTGGGCATGATACAGATGCATTAAGAGAATGAAAACCGGAGGAATTTTTTACAGGACTTTTCAAATCAAGCCACTTGATTTTCCGGTTCCTGATATTATTCAAATTTAATGAACATCTGATCAAAGTTCAGGGTAAGTTTCTGAAAGCTGTTAATAACGTCCTGGCCTATATTCCCGTATACTTTATGTTTACCGAAGTTTTCTTTCAGGACACTTACCTTATTGAGGGTTACTTTTTTATCTAAAATATGAAAAACAGCCTCAATTTCGGCTCCGTTATACGTTTTGGTTCCTCCTGCTCCGCCAAAACTGATCGGGGCGGTCTTATAATTCTGATCGATCAGCTGTTTATTTTTAAGATAATAAGGGTAATACAGCATGGAACGTTCGGCCCCGGTATCGAAACTGAAATGCATACCGTCCATCCCGATCATCGGGGTAAGCCCGTCAATTGCCATATTGGAAGGAGCACTTACTGCCGTTTCTTTTTCAGGGACGATAAAATAGCCGTCTTTTGTCATCTGTATTTCTTTAAAAGATTCAATGACAGGAAAGCCTAAAATACCGTGGATCTGATAACTGATCTGCGGAAAAGCCAGTGCAGAGTCCGGGAACACAAGAAATACTGCATTTTCAACTGTAATATTCCCCAGGGTCATCTTTTTACATACTGCCAGGTCAGCCATTACCGATGCTCCCGTAATAGCATCCACTTTAATTCCGGCAGGAATCACTTTCATCTGAAAACGTCTGGCCGCAGATTCTGTAATCACGGATAAATTGGCCCCTGTATCGAAAATAAAACCGTCAGAATCTCCGTTTATTTCTACCTTGAGGTTCTTCAGTCCTGCTTTGTCTTTTTCCATTTTCAGGGTTGTGGTACTTCTGATCTCCGTTTTCTGTCCGGGCTGATCCTCCAGTGCTGTCCAGATCTTCAATGTATTTTCAAGATCTTCTTTTTCCTCTTGAGAAAGCAGTTTACCGTATTTGGCCTGTATGGTTTTCAGTATATTTCCGGCAGATGCATACTTATACTGTTTCATCGCATTGTCTTCCCGGATTCTGTAAAGCTTCAGCATGAGTGAATCCGGAAGAGGGGAACCTGAGCCGATGAGCGGAGCGGCTTTCTGTTCTGAAAGTTCCGGTTGATTGAAGGCATTGTACAATATTGCTTCTGTGAAATCTTTATATCCCTTCGGGAACTGTTTTTTCTCTGCTTCAAACCGTTTTTCAGCATTAAAAAAATCCTTCTTCTGTATAAGGTTATACACTTCATTAAAAGAAGACAGCTGCTGGGCATAAAACCATTGGGAAGCTGTGATACAGATGACAGCCAATATTGTTTTTATCTTATTCCTGAATATATGGGTAAACATATTTTTAATCTTTTTAATGGTTAATTCCCGATAAGTCCAAAGTTATGAATAAGACCACGGCTCCGGGCATAAAAACGGGAGTTCGTGAGAGGATCATATTCTGTTGATTAATTCCGGAATCTGATGCTCTGTTTTTTAAGAAAAATTCCTTACCAGCCATATCCGGTCTCCCGACGGTTTTCTCCTGACAAAGATAGGCTTCCGGAAAATAAAAAGAATTATTTTTTTCGCCGTGTTTCAATATATCAGTATCTATTTTGATTACATCTCCTTTAAAATACGTTTTTCCAATTCAAAAACTACCATGTATAAAGGGTTTCAGACAACAATAAAAATAATTAAATAATTCCTTTGATTGTGATAAATATTTTGTATATTGCATTAACAAATCAACATTAAATATTTTTTTTATGAAAAAAGCAGTTCAATTTACTGCCGCAGACATCGTCGCCGGCACAGGTATTTCAGGGTTTGTATAACCGAAAGACTGTTTCCCTGTTACAGAAAACAATATCTGATCTTCTGTGATAATGGTACAGACCTTCCGCTAAAAAACAATAATCTGAAAATGCAGTCTGCTTACCTGCAGACAAGCCTGAGCACTCTCAGGCAGAGAAAACTCTAAATCTTTGGGAATCTGTAATTTCCAATTAAGATTTGAAGATCCGTCTTCAAATCCTGATTCTACCGGAATATCAATAGGTATTCAACTGGAAAATTAATCATCAATCATCCGCTTATAGTAAGATAGATCTAAAAAGACTAATTATAGGTCAAGGTTATATTCTTATCTGTAATATAACCTATATACCTTTCTGAAAACGGTAAAATTCTGTTGTTTAAGTTCAGAAGTTTAATTGCTTCCCGGCTGAAGCCAGACCGGACATGTCATACTATGAAATTACTGAAACGGTTTAAGCTGGCAGCAGTTCTTTTCTATGCTTTTTTTTCAGTCTGTCTCCGGAATTTAAACCAATACAGATTATAAATTCATATCAGTATTTACTCATATGGCCATCACTTTTGTGATTATTTTAAGGCATTCCCTACATTATATATACAATTAGTTCAGTCATCATCAACCATTAAAGCACTACCCTCCAATGGAAAACGTTAAACTTCATATTTCGGCAATTGACAGGTATGCTGTTAATTTTAATGAAAATGCAAAATCCAATCGCTATGATCCGGTTTTTTACAGAAATATTGAGATCAAGAAAATTATTGAAACATTGTGCAGAAGAATTAAAAACAACGTTATTCTTCTGGGGCATCCCGGGGTGGGAAAAACGGCCATTGTAGAATGTATAGCCCAGATGATTGTGAGGGATGAGGTTCCTGATATGCTTCGGAATAAAAAAGTATACGGAATCAAAATGTCTACCATGCTGGCCGGAACAAGCTATCGAGGGGAGTTTGAGGAAAGAGCGGAAGAACTCCTGAAAGAAATAGGCCGCAGCGAGGTGATCCTCTTTATTGATGAGCTGCATACCATTATGAAGGCCGGAGCTTCCGAAGGATCGGTAGATTTCGTCAATCTGCTCAAACCTTATATAGCCCGGGGTGAAATCCAGCTGATCGGAGCAACTACTTTCATGGAGTATCAGAGTTCTGTTTTTTTAGATAAAGCATTAGACAGACGGTTTCACAAAGTGACTATTGAAGAGCCTGAAGACTATATCACTTATCTCATCATCAAAAAACTGAAACACAGATATGAGGAGTTTTATAAGATCCTGATCAATGATGAAGCAGTTCTGGAAGCCGTTAAGCTTACCAAAAACATCAATGATTCTTATTTTCCCGATAAAGCGATCGATCTTATGGACCTTGCCTGCTCAAGCCTTGTCATGAGCAGTGAATTTAAATATTCCGATGCTCTTATTGAACTGGAATATAAAGAAGATTTTCATGACCACCTAAATAACGATCCACTCTTCAAAGATATCTTTAAGCATAGAAACAATATCGATATCGGCAGCATAAAAGAGGCTAAAAAAAAGATCACTGAAGCCTTTGAAAGCAATAAAAAGAAATTTACTGAACAAAAAAAGAAATTAAAGCTGCTGAACTCATATATAAAAGAAGCCAGCTCCATGAAAAAACAGGGCTATGATTCTAAATCAGAAGAAATACTGGGGCTTATCGTTCCTTCTATCATGAGCGATATTCAGGATCATAAAGTGGAACTGACAAAGGAATTTATCAACTTATTTTATACCCAAAGCTATGGAAGATAATATCACCTACAAACTGAAACAGGTATGTGTACAAAATCCTATTTTCGGTCCCCGAAATCTGGGGCATTACTGGGGTTCCATGAAGGATTTTATCAACAGCCAGGATCAACATGATTCCTATCTTGTTATTGATGATGTCATGGCCATACTGATGAATCCAAAAGAAGCTGAAGCTATTAAAAACAGAACTTATTTTGTACTGCAGGATTTTATCAACTGTGGCTATAATTTTGAAAAGAACCGTATTGTTCTCACAAGTTCCTTTATGCCGGAAATTATGGAACTCATCATTTTTTATGCAGATTTTATAGATTTTAAGTTTTGCCATTATCTGTACGAAAATTCATTTTTAGGAGGGCTCAAGTCTTATCAGAGAGATGAACTTGGTCTTAATATGTACCCCTCCGTTTTTGAGCTGCTCTATCCTCAACTGAGCATCCCCGCTGTTTCATTCGCGCTGGAAACCGAACTCTTTATGGGGGGAGAAGAAATCATAGGCTATACCTATATTATGAATATCATTAAAAATAATATCAAAAAAGTATACAACGACTATAATTATCCTCCCCTGTATGAACCTGCAAGAAACGGCTATGTTTTAGGTCTGGACGGAGAGTATATGTTTCAGCATAACAGTATTTTTTTGTCGGAAGATGAAGATTCCCTGATCGGAAAAATTGAGAAAATTGATAATAAGAAGGTCATTGAGGACTGGCTGACCTCGGCAGGTCATCAAAATGTGTTTGAATTTTATTCTGCCGATCAGGATTTTACTTATCTCAAAAACCTTCTTAAAGAGATACTGGTTGATGAATTGAGACCTTTCAGGGAAAACCGGCTGGAAATAGACTATCTGGACAAAATTATTACCAGCAATTATGACTCTGTAAAAGATCAGTTTTCCAGCCATATCAGCACTCTGAAAAGAGAAATTTATAATGTCCTCTGAAAAAACTTAACTACCAAAAAAAACAAAATAATATGGAAAGATTCATCTTAAGCCCACAGCTAAAGGTACGGAAAGAAGGTTTCGGCTGCATTGTTCTCATTAATAAAAGAAAATCAGTCCGGTTTTTCAATAAGCTCGGTTACCAGATCATCCTGGCTTTGAAATCGCCTAAAAGTATCGCCGAGATCTATGAAAAAATTTCAGAAGATTTCGATATTTCCCATGTACCGCCCGAAGAGATCGAAAGTTTTGTCAGCCTTCTGAAAAGAGTTGATATATGTCTGGAATTTGAAAATCAGATTTTTAATGAAGGTCCTGTTTTCTATTTTGAGGATGTTCCCGATGACCATTTTTCGGATGAATATTTTTACGCTCCCCTGGGAGTAGAGATTGAAAGCACCAATAAATGTGCGAGAGAATGTTCTTACTGCTCTTATTTCAGTAATCCGCGTGTAGATATTTCCCTGGAATTATCTGTGGAAGAATGGATTCCGGTTATTAAAAACATCTCGGATTCCGGGGTCTATTATGTACGGTTTACCGGTGGAGATCCTTTTACCAGAAGAAATGATCTGCTCGAAATGGTTTCGTATGCAGATCAGCTGGGACTGATGGTTTCCATTGGATCTGATCTGACCCTAACAACTGAAAACGACATCATCTACTTAAGTAAACTGAAGAATTTTGTTTTCCTGCAGACTACACTGGACGGCTCAACACGCGAGCTCTGTGAGCAGTACCGCGGTAAAGGGAATTTCCAGAAGGTGATGAAGGGTATGGATCTGCTTCACAGGCATCATGTCCCGTTTATTGTAGGAACTGTACTTACCAAACATAACAAAAATGACATCTATAATATTGGAAAACTCATTGCCCCTTACAAGCCGCTGGGGTACAGCTTCGCTCCTCTTTATATAGCCGGAAGGGCTCTGAATCTGGAGAAAGATATGCCCGACAATCAGGAACTGTATGAAGCCAATCTCCAGCTCAAACAGCTTGTGGATGAAAAAATCATCAAACCCGCCGATTCTGCGTGGCAGGAAATTGTAAATGATGTGAGTGAGGATACTTTCAGAAGCCTGATTAATGATCAGCCTCTGCTGACGAGAACCGGAGAACGGCTAATGAGAATCACTCCCCAGGGCCAGTGCTATGTTTCTGTAAAACTTAAAAGAGTGGATGTTGAGAACGATCATGAGTGGAATGCAGGAAGCATTATCGGGAATGACCTTATCCGTATCTGGCAAAAATCTGATAAAATGAACGAATGGAGAAGCCTTACAACCAGTGATAATTATTTCGGAAAAACAGCAAATATTAAGGAATTACTATAATCAACCATCAAAAATTTATTAAAATGAAAACCTTAAAAGAAAACACCAAAGAGATCAAAGGAAAAGTAAAATCCCTTGACAGTAAAGCCACTCCGGTTTTTGAGAATGTAAAGCCTATGCTGAGTACTCCCCTGGAGATCACCAGAGATAAGCTTAGAATGATGAATATGGTAGATGAAAATATCATCATTCACGACAGTGATATCAAACAGGATTGTGAATAAACAAATTTCAAAGCAATGAAAACCCTGAAAGAAAACACCAAAGAAATCAAAGGGAAAGTAAAATCCCTTGACAGTAAAGCCACTCCGGTTTTTGAGAATGTAAAGCCCATGCTGAGTACTCCCCTGGAGATCACCAGAGATAAACTCAGAATGATGAATATGGTAGATGAAAATATCATTATTCATGACAGTGATATAAAACAGGACTGCGAATAAGTCTTATTCAAAATGTAATTCCTTAATAGGATATAGGGACCAATTTATTGGTCTCTATATTTCCCAAATCATAAAAAATTAATAAAAATGGAAAGAAAAAATTTAATCAGTGCACACAACCCTGTAACCGGTCCCAGACATCTGGGCCATTATTTCGGAGCGATGAAATCCCTGGCAGAATCTCAGTATGAATACAATACATTTGTAGTTCTTGATGATCTCCTGGCCTATTTTATGTACCCTAAAGAAAGAGAATACATTCAGAACAGGACTTTATTTGTCGTACAGGATTTTATCAATTCAGGCTTCGATGTAGAAAATAACAATATCCTTCTTACATCAGATATTGCTCATTTATTCCTTGAGCATATGCTGTATTACAGCACCGTCATAGATGTGGAATACTGTAATCATCTGTATCAGAATTCTTTTCTGGGATCTTTGAAATCATATCAGAGAAAGGAACTGGGACTGAGCAACTACCCGTCTGTTACGGAATGGCTTTATCCTCAGATAGGTATTGCTGCAATGGCATTGAGCCTTAATGCAGATTACTTTCAGGGGGGAGAAGAAATCATCGGTTACATTTATATTATGGAAGAGATCGCAGAAAACCTGAAAAGGCGGAATAACATTTCCATCAGTGTTCCCAGGTATCTTCCGTCAAAGATCGGATATATCAACGGAACCGACGGAAAATATATGATTCAGAAGAACTGTGTTTTCCTGAGCGAAGATATAGACGACCTGGAAGCAAAGATCATGTCTGTACAGGACAAAAAAGTACTGCAGGAATGGTATAACTCGCTGCACAGGGAAGATCTTTCACAGGCCCTGGAACACAGCGCGTTCAGTCTTGAGGAGAAAATGAAATTTTTCGGTATTCTGGCTGAAGAACTGCGTCCTTTCAGAGAAAACAGGCTTACCAACGAATATTTACTGAATGTACTCGATAAAGGAAAAGAATCCGTAGAAGATATTTTAAAATCTTCTCTGGAACCGCTTAAAAATTCACTCAATATTTACAGTATCTGAGTCCATCAGCGGAAAAACCGTTTTTCTTTCCTACCGTCAGCATGATCAGGTTTTACAGATTTACTTTAAACATTTAATTTACCATGGAAGATACAATCATTTTAAGAAAGCTATCTGTGGATGATGCAGCCACATTAAGCACATTAGCTGACAATAAAAATATATGGGATAATATGAGGGATATATTTCCTCATCCTTATACCCTTAAAGACGCTCTTCAGTTTATTGATATGGTATCTGCAGAAGACCCTCAGCTGACTTTTGCAATAGAATATAACGGGCATTTCGCAGGAATGATAAGCCTGATTAAACAGCCTGACGTTTACAGAAAAAGTGCAGAACTCGGATTCTGGATCGGGGAAAAATACTGGGGAAAAAAAATAGCCAGCAGATCAACAGAAAAACTGATTGACTATGCAGTAAACAACCTGGACCTGAACCGGATCTTTGCAAGAGTATTTGAATACAACACAGCTTCTATGAAAGTACTGAAAAACAGCGGATTCATTGAAGAAAGGGTTTCAATAGATGCCGTTTATAAAAATAATCAGTTCTATGATCTCCATCATTTTTACTTACTCATCAGAAACGTTTAATATGTAATAACCTCCGGAACCTGGAAACCTTCTGCATCAGAATGGGGTTATTATACCCCATCATCCATGTCCAAAAGACCAGGCAGATAAAATTTCTCAGGCTTCGGAGATTATTCCGTTAAAGTACCGGAAAAAACGGGCTTTTCAGAAAATATGGGCCGGATACCCCGATCTAAAAAACGTGTATGGCTAATATTATTACTTTTTTTTCGGATGCTTATAAAGGACTGGCCAGGGAATCCTGGATGCTGTCCGTTATCATGCTGATCTACCGTTCAGGATCAATGGTTCTGCCGTTTCTTGGGGTTTACCTGACGGAAGAACTGGGGTTTTCCCTGAAAGAAGCAGGAACCGTATTAAGTTTTTACGGCCTGGGAGCGATTCTTGGGGCTTATCTTGGAGGAAGGTTTTCCGACAGAGCCGGGCACTTCAGAGTTCAGGTCATCAGTCTGTTTCTGTGTATTCCCGGACTTTTATTGATTCCTCATATAAAAAATATCTGTTTTCTGTCGTTTGCTCTTTTTTTGCAAAGTACCATCAGTGAGGTCTTTCTCCCTGCCAATGCTGTTGCCATTACCAGATATTCTTCAGCAGAAAACAGGGCCCGTGCATTCTCTCTCAACCGGCTGGCGCTCAACCTGGGATTCTTTATCGGTCCTTCTTTAGGAGGTCTTCTCTCCTCCGTTTCCTATCACCTGATCTTCTATGCAAATGCTGCCGCTGCATGTATCTCCGGAAGTATCATGTACCTGTATTTCAGAAACAAAAGTCAGCCTATCCCCGCCGACAAAACGATTATCGCCCGGAATTTCCGCTCTCCTTACCGGGATACGGCATTTCTTATTTTCATTTCTTTCTGTGTTATTTATGCTTTGTGTCTTATGCAGCTGTTCAGTACACTTCCCCTGTTTTATACATATACCGGACTTTCAAAAATAGAGATCGGAATGATATTCGGCTATTGTGGTATTTTACTTTTTATTGTTGAAATGCCTCTGGTCAACTGGGCAGCAAAAACCTTCAGTACCATTCAAACGGTGGTATTGGGTTTATTCTCACTCTGTACCGGTTATCTGATACTGGCTTTTTATTCAGACCTGTATCTCATTGTTCTGTCAGTTACTTTTATCTCCTTTTCCAATGTACTGGTGATCCCGTTTTTATCAGCCATCACGTCTATCCGGGCAGAAGGTAAAAATATAGGGGCCTATATGGGCTTATTCGGAGGGATATTTTCGATAGCCTTATTCCTTTCTCCAATTCTAGGATCTTTAATTGCCGAAAGTTACGGATTCAGCATACTGTGGCTAACCATTTCTTTACTGATAGTAATCTCTTTATCCGGAATCTATTACACATATACCCGGAAACTTACCATAGAAAAGAATCCTGTACCCGAAACCGGGAAAAAATAATATATTTGGCAGTTTTCGGGAACAGCCATTAACACGAGTTGGGTTTTTACGGGAATCCGTAATAAAATTAAAATAATGAACAGTATATTTACAGTTGAATGGAATTGAAACCATAAAAATATACTTTTAATATTCTATGTCCAGAAAATATGAGTCCGGAACTTCGAAAATGAACCAATGCTCAGCCGGCAGCAAAATAGTATTCTCCTCTGAAATATTGTTTTTCTTTGCTGTTGCTTTCCAATCCGTTATATTTTTGTAATTTAACTTAAATGAAAATCTGTACCGGTATCATCTTACCTGATATCCGGAGGATTCTGTTCAAAAAATTAATCACCAACCCCAGATATACAGACATTGATAAAAGAAACAGAACATAACAGCCGTTCCATCGCATTCATTGATACCGAAATTGAACCCGCCAGCCTCAGAATCCTGGATATAGGCGGCATTAAAAATGATGGAGAACTCTTTCATAAAACTTCTGTTACAGAATTCATCCGGTTTCTCAGCAGAACAGAATTTATATGCGGACACAATATCTTCAGTCATGACATCAAATATATAGGAAAAGCGGCCACCGAAGCAGGAATACCCCCTGAAAACATCATTGATACACTGTTCCTGTCCCCTCTCCTGTTTCCTACAAAGCCTTATCATTCTTTACTGAAAGATGACAAACTTCAGACAGAGGATACTAATAATCCTCTGAACGACTCCATGAAGGCAAAAGACCTTTTCTATGCAGAAATAACAGCATTCAGGGAAACAGGCGAAACCCTGAAACAGATATTTTATTTACTGCTGAAAGACAAAAGGGAGTTTAATGCTTTTTTCCGTTATGCAGGGTACACAGGAGCAGAAACGGATGTCCGGAAACTGATTATGATGGAATTTAAGAACGGGATATGTGACCATGCTGATTTAGCCCGTCTGATTTCACAATATCCGGTAGAGCTCGCCTACGGCCTGTCCCTTATTCATTCTTTCATCAGGCATAGAGAAATTCATTCCATTACACCACCCTGGGTATTGAAAAACTATCCCGAAACAGAAAGAATCATGCTTCTGCTGCGGAACAGACCGTGTATAACAGGCTGTTTTTATTGTAGCCAGGCACTGGATATTCATAAAGGATTAAAAAAATTCTTCGGTTTTGATTCCTTTCGTCAGTACGGAGGTGAACCTCTCCAGGAAAAAGCGGTCAGGGCTGCCATAGAAAATAAATCACTGCTTGCTGTTTTTCCGACGGGAGGAGGTAAATCGATTACATTTCAGGTTCCGGCTCTCATCAGTGCAGAAAGTTCGAAAGGGCTCACCGTTATTATTTCACCTCTTCAGTCCCTGATGAAAGACCAGGTTGATAATCTTGAAAAAATAGGAATTACTGAAGCTGTCACTATTAACGGGCTGCTTGATGCTGTTGAAAGAGGCCGGTCATTCGAAAGAATCGAGGACGGCTCAGCTTCCATTCTTTATATCTCACCGGAATCTCTGCGTTCTAAAAGTATTGAAAAATTAATTTTAGGAAGGAAAATTGTCCGTTTTGTTATTGATGAAGCACATTGTTTTTCTGCATGGGGACAGGATTTCAGGGTTGATTATCTCTATATTGGTGATTTCATTAAATCTGTTCAGGAAAAGAAAAATCTGGAAGAGGTAATTCCTGTTTCCTGTTTTACAGCAACCGCCAGGCAGAAAGTCATTCAGGATATCCGGGATTATTTTAAAGAAAAACTGGGACTCGATCTGGAACTGTTTACCTCAAAAGCCTCGAGAAGCAATCTTCATTACAAAGTGTTTGAAAAAACAGATGAAGAAGAAAAATACCAGGCTGCCAGGAACCTGATCGAAGGTAAAAACTGTCCCACGATTATTTATGTCTCAAAAACCAGGAAAGCTTTTTCTCTGGCAGAAAGACTCTCCAGAGACGGTTTCAGTGCCAGACCTTATCATGGGAAAATGGAAAAGCAGGAAAAATCGGCGAATCAGGATTCTTTTATCTCCGGAGAAACACAGATCATGGTTGCCACTTCTGCTTTTGGAATGGGAGTTGATAAAAAAGACGTCGGCATGGTTATTCACTACGAAATTTCAAACTCCCTTGAAAACTATGTTCAGGAGGCCGGAAGAGCCGGAAGAGATGAAAATATCACCGCGGACTGTTTTGTATTGTTCAATGAGGAAGACCTCGGCAAGCATTTTATTTTACTGAACCAGACCAAGCTTTCCATTAAAGAGATACAGCAGATATGGAAAGCCATAAAAGACATTACACGATTCCGGTCAACCGTATCCAATTCTGCTCTGGAAATTGCACGGAAAGCCGGCTGGGATGACAGTGTTATAGAGATTGAAACACGTGTAACCACAGCCATAGCTGCACTGGAAGAGGCAGGGTATCTGAAACGGGGACAGAATATGCCGAGGGTTTTTGCCAACAGTATTCTGTCCAAAAATGCCCAGGAAGCCATTGATAAGATCAATTGCTCTGAAAAATTCACTGAAAATCAGAAAGAAAAAGGAATCAGGATTATTAAAAAACTTTTCTCAAGCAAAAGCAGGAAGCAGTCCAATGATGAAACGGCCGAATCCAGGGTAGATTACATCAGTGATCATTTGGGCATTGTAAAAGAAGAAGTCATTAATATCATCACTCTTCTCCGGGAGGAAAGAATTTTAGCGGATGCCAAAGATCTTACGGCATTTATTAAAAGAGGTGAAAGCCGGAACCGCTCGCTCACCATCTTTGAAGCTTTCGCTAAGATTGAAAACTTTCTGCTTCCTTTACTGGAAGAACAGCAAAAAGAATTTCACCTTAAACAGCTTAATGAGGACGGTGAAAAAAATGGCTGCGAAGGAATCAATACAGCCAGAATTAAAACCACAGTCAATTTTTGGGCGATCAAAAACTGGGTAAAAAGGCAGCCTCTGCCCCATTCAAAGAATCACCTTATCGTCAGTCTGCTTCATCCCGGAGAACAGCTGATAGAAAAACTGAAAAAACGACATGAGCTGGCCCGGTTTATCGTGGAACTGCTGTATGAAAAAAGCAGCATGGACATGGCAAAAAATGAGGCCGGGAAAGATGAGGTTCTTGTTGAATTTTCAGTACATGAACTGAAGGAAGCTTATGAAAACAGTGCCAATCTCTTCAAAATGGATATTGACATTCATGATATTGAAGATACCCTGTTTTATCTGTCAAGAATTGAGGCCATTAAAATTGAAGGCGGATTTTTGGTGGTATACAACCGGCTGACCATTGAACGTACCGAGCAGGATAACAAAAAAAGATATACCAAGGACGATTACCAGAAGCTGCATCATTTTTATGAAAATAAAATTCAGCAGATTCATATTGTGGGTGAATATGCAAAAAAGATGATCTCCAGTTATCAGGATGCCCTCCAGTTTGCTGAAGACTATTTTCAGCTCAATTATACCTCCTTTCTCAACAAATATTTTAACAGCAGCAGGCAGGATGAAATCAAAAAAAACCTTACACCTGCAAAATTCAGACAGCTTTTCGGGGAATTGTCTCCCACCCAGCTGAAGATCATAAAAGACAATGAAACCAGACACATTGCTGTTGCCGCAGGCCCCGGAAGCGGAAAAACAAGAGTTCTCGTTCATAAACTGGCATCCCTTCTTATGATGGAAGATGTTAAACACGAACAGCTCCTCATGGTCACCTTCTCAAGAGCTGCTGCTACCGAATTTAAAAAACGGCTGATCAGGCTGATCGGAAATTCCGTTCTTTACATCGATATCAAAACATTTCATTCTTATTGTTTTGATCTGTTGGGTAAAGTAGGAACAATAGAAAAATCAGAAGCTATCCTCAGAAAAACCATTGAAAAAATAAGGAATGGAGAGGTGGAAGCCAGCAAAATCACCAAAACAGTTCTTGTTATAGATGAAGCACAGGATATGGATAATGACGAATATGAGCTGATTAATGCCCTTATGGAGCAGAATGAAGAGATGAGGGTGATTGCCGTAGGTGATGACGATCAGAATATCTATGAATTCAGGGGGGCAAGTTCAAAATATCTGGAACAGTTCATTACCGTAAACAATGCTGTAAAACATGAACTGACTGAAAATTACAGAAGCAAAAGCAACCTTGTAGAGCTTTCCAATCAATTTGTGAAACAGATCTCTCATCGCCTGAAAGAAACACCGATTATTGCCAGACAGACAGATAACGGAAAAATAAAGATTGTGAAGTACCGGAACATCCACCTCACTGTGCCGCTTGTAAATGATATCCTCAATACCGGACTTCACGGAACCACCTGTGTACTCACCAAAACCAATGACGAAGCATTACAGGTCACCGGACTGCTCCTGAAAAAGGGAATGCATGCAGAATTAATCCAGACCAATGACGGCTTCAATCTGTATAATATTGCAGAGATCAGATTTTTCCTGGATGCATTAAATCAGGAAGATGATGTTTTTACCATCAGTGATCAGGTATGGGAGCATGCCAAACGGGAACTGATCAATAATTTCCGCAGCAGCACCCGGCTGGACTCCTGTTTTAAGCTGATAAAAGACTTTGAGACCACCAACCCCAAAACAAAATATAAATCTGATCTGGAAGTTTTTATCCGGGAATCCAGATTAGAAGATTTTTTCAGTGAAAACGGGGAAACTGTTTTTGTTTCTACCATTCATAAAGCAAAGGGTAAAGAATTCGATAATGTCTTTCTGCTCCTGGAGAATTTTAATGTATCCGGAGATCAGGAAAAACGGCAGCTGTATGTGGCCATGACAAGAGCCAAAAACAATTTGACGATCCATACCAATACCGGCCTTTTCGATCATCTTTCGGCAGAGAATACGGAACGGGTGGAAGACCGGCAAACCTACGCTCCTCCCGGCGAAATTGCTATGCACCTTACCTATAAAGATGTCTGGCTTGATTATTTTATCGGCAACCAGTCTTTAATTTCCCAATTAAGAAGCGGAGACAATCTAAAGGTAAGCGGAACAGAATGTTTCACGGCCAATGGACAGTCTGTTTTAAAATTCTCCCAGCAGTTCCGCAAAACCATTGATGATATGAAAGCTAAAAATTTTGAACTGAAAAGTGTAAAGATCAATTTTATTGTATATTGGCTGAAAGAAGGCTATGAAAAGGAGATCAGAGTTATCCTGCCCGAAGTTTATTTTCAGAAGAGCCTGCCGTTCACACCGGGTCTGCCGTAAATCTTCAGGAACAGAAATAATGTGTATACGGTACAGGGCTTGTATCCGGATCTGAAAAAATGTAATTTAGCCGTCAGAAATTATCCATAAACCTCTCCTGAATAACACTGCCATGTCCAAATTAAAAGCCGTAAGGGAACAGAAAAATCTGACACAGGAAGAACTGTCAGAAAGATCTAAAATCTCTGTAAGAACCATTCAGCGGATTGAATCCGGGACGGAACCCAAAGGACATACACTCAGAGCATTGGCTCAGGCATTGGAAATACAGGAAAGTTTTCTGCAGGACACATTAACGGCTCCCGAAACTGATACCGTACAGCCTGAAACAGAACAAAAAACAGAGATCCCGGCTGAGGAAGAAGAAGCCGGAATCGATTATTCAAAGATCAAACTGATCAATCTTTCTTCTCTGCTGTTCGTTGTTCTGCCTCCTCTTAACATCCTTGCCCCTCTCCTGCTGATGTTTGTAATGAAGCAGCGAAACAGTCTGGCAAAACAGATTATTTCAGTACAGATGCTGTGGACCGTCATGGCTCCGATTATATTTATGCTGGGTATCTTTTTAAAGCTTGGAAGACAGTTTTCACTGGTCCTTATGATCCTGATTGTACTCTCTAATGTCTTTATCATCCTCAGGAATGCTGCCTGTATAGACCGGAACAAAAAACTTTATTTCAAACTGAATTTCAGTATGATATAAATCCCGACAGGACTTTGGCGGGTTTTTGGCGGGTCAGTTTTCCGTATAAAAACAGTGGAAAATCTAATCTTTGTCAAAAAAAAATTTCAGCAATGACAAAGTATGTTCAGCTTCTGTTCTTCATTCTTATTATTCTCCTGAATACAACCAAAGCTCAGGCCGGTAAGACCAGTGCAATTTATAAAACCATCATGTCCGGAGACAGTCTTCTTTTTTCAGTCGGCTTCAATACCTGTGATGTTAAGCAGATGGAAAACATCCTAAGCGACCGGCTTGAATTTTTTCATGATAAAGACGGTATTTCCGATAAAAAGAAATTCATGTCCGATTTCAGAAACGGTTTATGCAAATCCCCGGAAACTTATAGATCCAGACGGGTTCTCGTGGATAACAGCACTCAGATTTATCCGATGTACAAAAACGGAGAATTATATGCCGTCATTCAGAATGGCGCTCATCAGTTTTATGAAAGAGTCAACAATCAGCCCGAACAGCTGGTGGGTTCAGCTCAATTTACCAATTTCTGGTTTCCTGAAAACGGAATCTGGAAACTCAGAAAATCACTGAGCTTCGATCATCAGGCCCAACAGACTTCTGAAGAAAATGCCTCTGAAAATGATGAGGTGGCCGAAAACCTGATGAGAGAATTTAATATTCCGGCTTTGGGTCTGGGAATTATAGAAGACCATGAACTCAAACAGATCAGAGTATCTGGCGAAATTAAAAAAAATGTTCCGACCCCCTACAACACCTGTTTTAACGTGGCTTCTCTTACCAAACCCGTCACAGCTATGGTAGCTTTACGCCTCATCAGTCTTGGAAAATGGAAGCTGGATGAACCTCTTTCAGCCTACTGGACAGATCCGGATATAGCCCACGATCCGAGACATCAGAAGCTGACCACCAGACTCATTCTGTCTCATCAGACCGGGTTTCCCAACTGGAGATGGATGAATGCCGATAAAAAACTCAATTTTCTCTTTGACCCGGGAACGAAATATCAATATTCAGGAGAAGGCTTTGAATATCTGAGAAAAGCCCTGGAAAACAGGTTCGGAAAAACACTGGATCAGCTGGCTCAGGAACTCATTTTTACCCCTCTCAAAATGAATGATACCAATTATATATGGGACCACAATACCGATGAATCAAGGTTTGCCATCGGATATAACGAAAAGGGCGAACCTTATCCGCTTGAAAAGGGAAAAACCGCCAATGCTGCGGATGATCTGCATACGACGGTAGAAGATTACGGTAATTTCATGGTAAGTGTAATGAAAGGCAGTCTTCTGAAACCTGAAGTTTTTCAGGAAATGATCGGAAAACAGGTTAAAACCAGAGAAAATAAGTATTTCGGATTAGGTTTTGAAATCTATGACCTCGGAAATGGTGAATATGCACTGGCTCACGGAGGTGCAGACCTGGGTACACGATGTATTGCTATTGTTCTGCCAAAATCAGGAAAAGGCATCCTTATCTTTACCAATACGGATGAGGGATATAAAGTGTATGAAAAGCTGGTAACGCATTATCTCGGGGTACAGGGAAGGAAAATTGCGGAGATAGAGAACAAATGACAAGTATCATTTTACATTGCTGAAAATCTTTGTGTTCTTTTATATTTCCCAACAAAACCCATAAAAAATCTGCTCAATCTGCCAGATCTGCGAGAAAATAAAATATCCATTAAGATCCGTGTCATCTGAAGAATCTGTGAGAAATTCAATTCTTATGGGTATGATGGCTTAGATTTTTTTTGTTAACGCTAAGGTTCATGTATAGGCAATACTGATTTTAAGAGAGCAAAGAGCAGAATCAACTTCGTTGATCCGATGAAGCGATGGATAGCCTCCCGCTGCTTTCAATCCTGAAAACAGATGGTAAAATTGCTGAAAATCTCTGATTTTCTTGCGCCTTAAAAGCAGTATAATATTAAAAAAACCTTGTGCCCTTGCGTTTTTCCAACAAAACCCATAAAAAATCTGCTCAATCTGCCGAATCTGCGAGAAAATAAAATATCCATTAAGATCCGTGTCATCTGAAGAATCTGTGAGAAATTCAATTCTTATGGGTATGATGGCTTAGATTTTTTTGTTAACGCTAAGGTTCATGTATAGACAATACTGATTTTAAGAGGCCAAGAGCAGAATCAACTCCGTTGATCCGATGAAGCGATGGATAGCCCCCCCGCTGCTTTCAATCCTGAAAACAGATTGTAAAAATTGCTGAAAATCTCTGATTTTCTTGCGCCTTAAAAACAGTATAATAGTAAAAAACCTTGTGCCCTTGCGTTTTTCCAACAAAACCCATAAAAAATCTGCTCAATCTGCCGAATCTGCGAGAAAATAAAATATCCATTAAGATCCGTGCCATCTGAAGAATCTGTAAGAAATTCAATTCTTATGGGTATGATGGCTTAGATTTTTTTGTTAACGCTAAGGTTCATGTATAGGCAATACTGATTTTAAGGGTGCAAAGAGCAGAATCAACTCCGTTGATCCGATGAAGCGATGGATAGCCTCCCGCTGCTTTCAATCCTGAAAACAGATGGTAAAATTGCTGAAAATCTCTGATTTTCCTGCGCCTTAAAAGCAGTATAATAGTAAAAAACCTTGTGCCCTTGCATTTTTCCAACAAAATCCATAAAAAATCTGCTCAATCTGCCAGATCTGCGAGAAAATAAAATATCTATTAAGATCTGTGCTATCTGAAGAATCTGTAAGAAATTCAATTCTTATGGATATGATGACTTAGATTTTTTTGTTAACGCTAAGGTTCATGTATAGGCAATACTGATTTTAAGAGAGTAAAGAGCAGAATCAACTCCGTTGATCCGATGAAGCGATGGATAGCCTCCCGCTGCTTTCAATCCTGAAAACAGATGGTAAAATTGCTGAAAATCTCTGATTTTTCCTGCGCCTTAAAAGCAGTATAATAGAAAAAAAACTTG
>DJTE01000019.1 GCA_002439165.1 Chryseobacterium indologenes | reverse complement strand
CCGCTGGCGCGAACGTCTCGCTCGTGCCGATAGAGTATTTTTCTACGAATATGCTTAAAAAACAGATTTTCTCATCAAAGCAGCCTGTTTTTAATTAAAGGCGACAGGTTTTTTCACGCATTTTATTTGTTAGGCTTTTTATCTTAAATTTGTAGATTCATTTTACAGATTTTCGTTTGATGAACGGTATTCCGTCCTGCTGTGTTTTTACAGAATAAAAAATATGAAAATCAGTAAATTAAAATTGAAAGACTTATTATGATACGTATTACGAAAATTTTTACATTCGAAACCGCTCATGTGCTGTACAACTATGACGGGAAATGTAAAAATATGCACGGACATTCCTATAAGCTGTTTGTAACGGTGAAAGGAAGGCCCATCAATGACTTGGAAGATCCCAAAAACGGGATGGTGGTAGATTTTGGGGATATCAAAAGTATCGTAAAATCTGAAATTGTAGATGTCTGGGACCATGCTGTTTTGGTCAATGCCCTGTCTCCGCATAAGGAATTGGGCGAGGATCTGGAGCATAAAGGTCATAAAGTGATCTACTGCAGCTTTCAGCCGACCTGCGAAAATATGCTGTATGCCATCGCTGCAAAAATAAAATCAAAACTTCCGGCTGAGGTTTCTTTGGCCTACCTTAAGCTTCATGAAACCGAAAATTCTTACGGAGAATGGTTCGCAGAAGATAATAAGTAATCTGACAGATAAAACTCAAAAACGGTGTTAAAAACGATCATTAATCTCGAGCCCGGAAAAAAAGTATATTTCGCTTCAGATCAGCATTTCGGAGCACCCAGTCCTAAAGAAAGCAAGGAGCGTGAAGAAAAATTCATACGCTGGATGGACGAGATCAAGGAAGATGCCCAGGTCCTGTTCCTGATGGGCGACCTTTTCGACTTCTGGCACGAATGGAAACATGTAATTCCCAAAGGTTATGTACGCGTTCTCGGGAAAATAGCAGAACTGAAAGACCGGGGGATTCATATCTATTTCTTTGTGGGAAACCATGATCTGTGGATGAAAGATTATCTTGAAGAAGAGATCGGCTGTACCGTATTCTATCAGAAACAGTATTTTGAAATGGGCGGAAAACAGTTCCTGCTCGCTCACGGTGACGGATTAGGTCCTGGTGATAAAGGATACAAAAGAATGAAAAAGCTCTTTACCAATCCTGTTGCCCAGTGGTTTTTCAAATGGATTCATCCGGATATTGCCATGAAAATAGCTTTATATCTTTCCCAGAAAAATAAAATGATCTCCGGCGAAGAAGACAAAGCATTCCTGGGAGAAGATAAGGAATTTCTGATCATCTATTCCAAAGAAAAACTGAAGACCCGGAAAATAGATTATTTTATTTACGGACACCGCCATCTGCCAATGGTTCTGAACCTGGCTGAAAACTCAGAATACATCAATCTCGGAGACTGGATTTCCTACTATACTTACGGGGTTTTTGAAAAAGAGTTTGAATTGAAAACCTATAAAGACGGAACAAAAAAAAATTACCCCTAAAAGAGGTAATTTCCGAATGAGCCGAAGCCCACTCTTGTTTTTAATCCATATTCCGGTTAGGTAATTGCAAGAAGTTTACCAAAGTGTAAATCTTCTGAAAAAAATATTTAAAAATATATTTTTCCCTGTCATCACTTCGGTATAAACAGGGAGTTTAAAATAGCTTTATTGAAATTGGAAAATATATTCAACATTCAGACAGAACAGGATTTCCTGAAAGCAGCATTGAAAACTTTTCGTTATCAGTATGAAAATGTTGACATATACAGAAAGTTTGTAGACTTTCTGAAGAAAGACGTTGAAAAAATAGACCGCCTGGAGGAAATCCCTTTCCTGCCCATAGAAATGTTTAAAAATCATCAGATTCTGAATAAAAATGCCAAAGCAGATCTTTTCTTTCAGAGTTCAGGAACCACACAGATGAACCTTTCAAAACATCATATTGCAGATCCTGAAAAATATGAGGAAAGTATTTACAGAAGTTTTGAACAGTTTATCGGAAAACCGGAAGATTTTATTTTCCTGGGACTGCTCCCGAGCTATCTGGAAAAACAGCACTCTTCCCTCATCTACATGGTAGACTATCTGATGAAAAAATCAGGCAAGCCGGAAAACGGGTATTTTCTTTACAACCACACCGAGCTTTTCGATCTGTTGAATACATTGAACGGTCAGAAAGTGATTCTTTTCGGGGTTTCTTTTGCTCTTCTTGACTTTTTGGATACCCTGAAATCCCTTAACCTCTCAGTTTCCCAATCTCTGAATCTTACCGTTATTGAAACAGGAGGAATGAAAGGCAGAAAAGAAGAAATGACCAAAGATGAACTTCTTGTGATTTTGCAGAACGGGTTTAATACCGAAAAAATCTATTCCGAATATTCAATGACAGAACTGCTGTCACAGGCCTATTCTCTTGGAAAAAACGAATATACCTGCCCCAATTGGATGAAAGTGATGATCAGGAACGCAGAAGATCCGTTCGCCTACGAAAAAGAGGGCAGAACCGGAGCCGTCAACATCATAGATCTGGCCAATATTCATTCTTGTTCATTTATTGCCACTCAGGATCTGGGAAAAATAACCGGCGAAAAATTTCAGGTATTGGGAAGAATAGATCATTCCGACATCCGTGGCTGCAGCCTGCTGGTCAGTTAATAGTGATAAATTTAAGTTTGAAATTATTCCGGTAACCCAACCAGGTATCAAATACCTTTTATACAACACATCATACCATCAAAAATGATCAAAATAGACGAACTGGTTCATGCCTACATTCATACCCACTGCGATTTTGAAAAGGAAATTGTACTGACGAACCATTTTCAGGCAGATTGGGAAGCGGACATACTGATCATTGATGCCGGAGGATTCAGCCATGAAATTGAGATCAAGCTGTCAAAAAGCGATTTTAAAAATGATTTCAAAAAATCATATCTCAACAGAGATACCGGGGAGAAATTTCTGAAACATGACAAGGTTTCCTGTGGGGATTATATCTGTAATGCATTCAGTTTTCTGCTTCCGATGGGGATGATTAGGCATGAAGATATTCCGGAACATTGCGGGATCATCGAATTTTACCATAACGAAGACTCCTGGGAAACAGAATTCTACCTGATACGTAAGCCCGGAAAAGTTCACCGGGATTCGTACTGGAAACTGAATGATAAGGATCTTTTTATCCGTAAAATGGCCCTTAATCTGTTGCAGCGTAAAATGGAGATCAAAGGAAAACATGAAGAGCTGATCTTTAAAAATCCCTTTGATATAAAGAAGAAAAAATAATAAATCCTGTCATCTGACAGGATTTATAGTATAATATGAATGTTGGATGCCGCTAAGCTTTAACTTCTGATGAATCTTTCTGAAGCAGGAACTTATAGATCAGTCCCCCTACAATTCCTCCCAGAATAGGAGCTGCCCAGAACAGCCAAAGCTGAGACATGGCAAGCCCTCCTGCAAAAACAGCCTGTGAAAGAGATCTCGCAGGGTTTACAGAAGTATTGGTAATAGGAATTGAAATCAAATGAATAAGGGTTAATGCAAGACCAATGGCAATCCCGGCAAATTTACCGTTAGCCCATTTATCCGTTGCTCCCATAATAACGATCAGGAAAAATGCAGTCAGTAAAAATTCTGCAAGAAATGCTGCACCCATACTGAATGCCTTATCGTTATACACCGCTTCTCCATAGAAATTGGTAGCAAAAGCCCCGGGTTTGGAAAAATCTACTGCTCCGGAACCACTAAGGATAACGTACAGACATCCCGCAGCAACAAGCGCTCCAAGACACTGCGCCACGATATACGGGATAAGGTCTTTTGCAGAAAATCTCCCTCCTGCCATAAGCCCGAAAGTAACAGCCGGATTAAAATGACCTCCCGAGATGTGACCCACGGCATAAGCCATCGTAAGTACCGTAAGACCAAAGGCCAGAGCAACCCCTAAAAGACCGATTCCGATATCGGGAACCCCGGCTGCAAAAACTGCACTTCCACAGCCTCCGAAAACAAGCCAAAATGTGCCGAAAAATTCAGCAAAAAGTTTTTTTATCATGTTGTTTATTTTTAAATGCATCTCAAATGTAGAATTTAAATCTCAAAATAAAAAGATAATTCTTAAAAATATTTCAAATATTGGAGAACGAAAAATTAGTGATTTAATAATTTGGTTTAATGTTTGTTGGGGATTCTGCTGAAGGAGCATACCGCTTCAGGTTGATTGATATAACATAAATGTTTATCTTTCGTTAGTAATTTTAAAGCATGGTTAATGAGAAAGTTTTTTTGTGTGGTCTTCGTGCCTTTCATGTACAGCCTTTATTATTCTCAGGGCACCAAAAAGAATCTACCCTGTTATGATTTTTCACAGGTTTTAAAAGTGGAACCCACTCCTCTTTATAAACCTCACCTGGATGCCTCAAAAAGTTTTGGGGTTAAACTGCTTCAAGATTCTAAAACCGTACAGAAGTACATCAGCAGCGGAAAATTCCATGCGGTAAAAAAAACAGGGAAAGGATACCGTATTCAGAAGCTGGATTACAGCAGGGCATTTATGCTGCCCAAAGCCAAAACAACCCTGGAAAAAATTGCCTCCAGATTCAGTAAAGAAACCAAAGGACATACCTTTACCGTTTCTTCCATGACAAGGACCCTTGAAGACCAGTGCAGGCTGAGAAAAGTGAATTCAAATGCCTCTCTAGGGATCAGTTCGCACAATTACGGGAATTCTTTCGACATTTCTTACATCCGTTTCAATAACGTACTCAAGTATAATCCTAAAATGGAAGCCGCTTTGGAAAAAGTCCTGAAATACTATGCAAATGCCGGCAGGATCTATTATATCAAGGAAAAACAGCAGAGCTGCTATCATATTACAGTCCGGAATTATTAATTAAAATTCAAATTTAGGTGATAATTTGCACAGCACGTTTAGTTTGTATATTTTTATACAAACTAAACAAGCCACAACTATGAACAGAGAAGAATGTGCCCTGGCAATTGCCCAATGGGGCAACGGGATTTCTGATTATCACTCCATCGCCGAGTGGATCCACACCAATTACACTTTTAAACTTACTAAAAATCAGATCGATAAGATCAGAGACTACAACACCTACACAGATGTCTGTGCAGAAGTGGGGGTAGTGGAAGGAAACCTCGTCCTGATCTTTGTTCCTTTAAATGAAAAGGGACAAATGAACAAAGAGGTGGAAGAGTATCAGTATACGACTCTTGAACCTCAGAAATATGATCTTGTTCTGCAGGAAACCAGAGAATTTAAGATCGTAAAAAATGCAGTGCTTTCCAATGATCTGCAGCAGATAGGAAGCAATTCGGATATGTATTTTCCGGTATCGGAGGCTCCTGTTTTTGAGCAGGATAAAGCCGTGGAAGCTATTCAGCTCTGGAGAAACGAAGGAATGGAATGGTTTTACCGCGAGTGCTCGGAATTCGGAGGTTCAAGAATCTTTAGAAGATTCTACGTTCCTATGGAAGATCTTTGCCATCCAATCCCTGAAGTTACCAAAATGGTATGTTCATTTGGACTCAAGTATAATGATGTTTATCAGAGAATGCTGGTAACACTGATTTTTATTTCTTTCCATGAGCTCCTGCAGAACGGAGGAACAACAACAGTAATCTCCAATACATACGACTGGGCAAAACCATGTCCGCCGGTATGTCGTATTCCGGAGATAGGATCTTAAATATCTGGACGGAAAAGGAATGACAGATTTTTTTAAAGCAATTTTATTCCTGAATTATGGACTGCTTCTTTGTGTGATCATTTTGGGAGCAGCCAGATACCGTATACTCAGTCATAAAGAAAAGCAGTATTTTCATTGTATTGCTTTTCTTTTTTCTATTGAACTGCTGAACCTGATCCTGCCTTATGTGTTTAAAATGAATGATACGTCATTCATTTATCCGTTTTATATTGCAGGAGAATTCTTTCTGCTGAGCACCCTCTTCATCAGGAAACTGGATGTATCCAGGTATTTTGTCGGATTATCAGGATTACTGGCCATTGGTTTTATGGCTGCAAAATATATTTTTGATTATCCTTCCAACAGCGATATTGGAAAAGTGGTTTCTAATATCATCATTGTCTGTCTTTCAGGTTTTATTCTGATCCGGGAGATCAGAGGAGTTTCTTTGCAGAACCGCTTTCTTTTGGTAGATGCCAGCATTTTCTTCTATTATTCCGTTTCGGTATTTTTTTTTATTATTCAGCATCAGCTTGCCCATCTTTCTGATGATGATTTTTATTTTATGCTGAGCATTAATAATATTCTGCTGAGTATCCTATATTGTTCATTTATATACACATTTGTCAAATTAAAGAAGTAACTTTAAATATCAGTCTTTTGGTTCTTATAATTGTTACCATAACAGTTATAGTAGCCTTTATACTCCTGGCATACCGCTCTTTCATCAGCCGGATTATCAAAGAAAAAAATGCCCAGCATGAAGCAGAGGTCCTTCACCAGAAAAGTCTGGTGCTCGAAAACATTAAAGCCCAGGAAGAAGAAAGAAAAAGAATAGCTGTAATGATTCATGATGACATCGGAAACAGACTTAATATCTTGTCATTATGGCTGAATAACCTGGATACCAAAGGTGATGAAGTGATTAAAAAAAATATTTACGGCCAGATGTCATCACTGATTGATGCGGCAAGAAGTATTTCACACTCATTATATCCGGTAAACCTTGAATCGGTGGGATTGGTTTTATATGTGGAAGAGCTGATTGCCAACCTTTCTCATAAAGTGAATATTTCCCTGCAGGTAATGCCCGGATACAGGAAGAAAGATATCTTTACAGAAGTGCAGCTGTACAGGATTATCCAGGAATTTACAACCAATGTAATCAGGCACTCCCAGGCAACAGACCTCTGGATTTATATCAAAGACTATCCTCTGCATATGGCAGTCGTTATATCAGATAACGGGCAGGGGTTTGATTATGACCTGGTAAAAAAAGGAATGGGAATCAAAAATATAGAATCCCGCGTAAAATCAATGAATGCTGTCCATAAATGGAAAAGTACCCCGAAAAAAGGAAGCCGTTTAATTATTAAAATTCCCACAAACCATGAACCCGCAAATCAAAATAGCACTGATTGATGACGAACAGCTGATCCTGGAAGGAGTAAAAATGCTGCTGTCGAATGAAAAAAACATCTCCGTATCACTGACTTCCAATAACGGCCCGGATTTTATTGAAAAACTGGAAGATATTTCCAGTGAAAACTTCCCCGATATTGCCCTTGTAGACGTGCAGATGCAGCCGATGAACGGCTTTGAGCTGGTAGAAATTTTAAAGGAAAAATACCCCGAGCTGAAGATCATCATCCTTTCCTCTCATTATAAAACCTCTATTTTAGGATATATGGTGAAGCTGGGGGTTTCCGCATTCCTTCCTAAAAATTCAGACCGGAAAACATTTATCGATGCCATTACAATGGTATATAAAAACGGAGTTTTCTTTACTGCTGAAGATCATCAGATGCTGTTTGCCTATATGAACAGCTCTGCAAAGAAAAAATCTCTTTTCGAAATGGAGGATGAACTCTCCGAAAGAGAAAAAGATGTGGTAAAACTCATCTGCCAGGAATATACCAATAATGAGATCGGCGAAAAACTGTTTATTAGTCCCAGAACGGTAGAAAGCCACAGACAGAGGATCCTCGAGAAGATCGGGGCCAAAAATACAGTGGGTATCGTCATCTATGCCATCGTCAATAATATTTATACCCTTGAAAAAATATGATTCCGTAGAAATACGGAATTTTTTATTTGGTGTTTTCACGCTTGTATGATTCTGCTGTCTTTCGTTAATTTGGTGCTGTTAGTTTAGTGCCGGATGTAAATGGTTAGTCTCCATTAAGATACACCGGTAAAAATCAATTACAACAGAGAAACACAATGATGAACAACGATGGAATAATATCAGTCGGAATTTTTTTTGACGGAACAGGAAACAACGGATTCAATGCCACTTCGGTACATATGCCGGAGAAGAATAATGAAAGCTACCAGGGGGAAGTAACCAATATTTACAGACTTTTCAGCTTATTTAACGGAAACTGCAAATTATACATTGAAGGAATAGGAACATTAAACGGCGGGGAAGACCGTAATTTTGCAATGGCTACCTGCAGCAATCCTCCCGGAGAGAGCGGATACTCTTCAGATGACAAACTTCAGAAAGCCTTTGATTTTGCAGAACAGAGCATCAATACCAATAAAATATATCATTTTTATATCTACGGTTTCGGTAGAGGAAGTATGCTGGCCAGACATTTCACTCACCGGATTCTGCAGCAGTATCCTTCTGGATCTGTGAAAATAAAATTCCTGGGTGTTTTTGATACCGTAGAATCCAAACCTTTCAATACATACAACACCCGTTTACCCGAAGAAACAGAGAACGCTCTTCACCTGTGTGCCGTGAATGAATGCAGGTACTTTTTTCCGCTTACCGGTTTTTTTGAGACTTCCGGAAGAATGCAGGATACAAAAACTGAAACATGGAACTCCGTATGGAAAGAAATATTTGTTCCCGGAGCTCACGCAGATGTGGGAGGAGGATATCTGGAAGGTCCTGAGTCCGTCTATATTTCTACGGACTTTCTCAATACCGGCGATCTGGAAAATTACGTATCAGATATTCGGAATGCAAAAACGGACGGAGAAGGAAATAAAATATGGGATTCGCTGCTTTCAGGATTCCGGATCGAAAAAGGAGCCGTTCTTGCACAGGCTTACGTTTCCCGAGAGAAAGTCTATAACGGCCTTTCGAAAATATATGGAAAATTAATGCTGGAAGAAACCAACAGGGCAGTACCGGAGATCTTCAGTTCAGATCTTAAAAAATATGATTGGGAAACCGATGAAGAAAAACACCCCTTTCTTGCCGGTTTTTATAACCGAATGACAGCCTATATAAAAAATATGCAGCCGGAGCTTAAACCTGTATATGATTATAGCCGTTTTGCGGAATATACCCATATTTCAGCCAATTTCGGACTGTACAGCGGTGAAGTGTTACAAAGATCCGCGGAAGATATTCGTGCAGAACTCATTAATAACGGGCTCAACGTACCCGGCAGCAGTTCTCTGGATTATGAAAAAGATACAAAGATTCTTACCGAGCTTCACCTTCCCGAAGACAGCTTTATCCCCGATTTTCTCTACGGAGCCAATATTCCCAACAACGATATCTGGAGCCGTACCATTACGCTGAAGACCGATCATACAGAGAGAGAAAACAGAAGACTGGAAGAGGACAGTTATTAAAAATGAATTTTATGATGAACAGATGCTGCTCCGCAGGATTCCTGATCCTGCATGGGCTTTCAGTATCTGTCACTGAAAAGAACTTTCTGCCTCCTTCTTCCGTCTCCCTCTGTCTTCCTGCATTTTTATTTCTGGCCTATTCATTTCTTTTTCCGTACTTTTGCACCCGAAAATTCATTATTTATTACTAATTATTAATTAAAAGAAATGCTTTCGGTTCAAGGTTTAGGATTACATCATTCAGGAAATTATCTGTTTCAAAATGTCAATTTTACCATCAAAAAAGATGATAAAGTGGGATTGGTTGGAAAGAACGGAGCGGGAAAATCCACGCTGCTTAAAATGCTTTCCGGAGAAATCAATTTTTACGAAGGAAATGTAGTTCCGGAAGGAAATGTTACCATAGGCTTCCTGAAACAGGATCTGGATTTTGTGAAAGGAAGAACAGTATGGAACGAAACCATGCAGGCTTTCGAGCAGATCAATGCCTGGAAAGAGGAGCTTGAAGAGGTCAATCATCAGATGACGGTGAGAACTGATTATGAAAGTGATTCTTACACGGATCTGATCAATAAAATGACCGAGCTGAACGACCTGCTGATGAATCATGATGCCTACAACCTGGAAGGAGATATGGAAAAAGTATTGTTCGGTTTAGGATTCAAAGCAGATGATTTTCAGAAAATTACCGATGAATTTTCAGGAGGGTGGAGAATGAGAATTGAACTGGCCAAACTGCTGCTTCAGAAAAATGACATCATGCTTCTCGATGAGCCTACCAACCACCTGGATATGGAATCCATTATCTGGCTGGAGAACTTCCTGAAAGACTATCCGGGAGCAATCGTTCTCGTTAGCCACGATAAACAGTTTATGACTGCCGTGTGCAACAGGACATTCGATATCAATAATAAAAAAGTTGACGATTATAAAGCCAACTATTCCAAATATCTTGTGATGCGTGAAGAACGCCGCGAAAAACTGATTCAGGCTAAAAAGAACCAGGATGCGGAGATCAAGCAGATGGAAGATAACATCAACAAGTTCCGCGCAAGTGCTACCAAAGCATCATTTGCCCAGTCCCTTATCAAAAAGCTGGACAAAATAGAGCGTATTGAAGTGGATAATGAAGACGTTTCCAAATTCAATATCCGTTTCGTACAGTCGGTAGTTCCGGGGAAAGTTATATTCGAAGCCGAAAATCTCGGAAAATCCTACGGAAACAAAACTGTTTTTGATGATGTAGACTTTTTCGTGCAGAGAGGAGACAGAATCGCTCTTTTGGGACAAAACGGACAGGGAAAAACAACCCTGGCCAAAATTCTGGCCGGAGATATCAAAGATTATTCAGGAACCTGGAATTTAGGACATAATGTAAACATCGGTTACTTTGCGCAGAATCAGGAAGAAGTTCTTACCCCGAATAAAACCGTTTTAGAAGAGGCGGAAGATGCGGCAACAGAAGAGACCAGACCGAGAGTAAGAGACCTTTTAGGATCTTTCCTTTTCCAGGGAGAAGCCGTAACGAAAAAGACCAAAGTGCTTTCCGGAGGGGAGAGAAACCGTCTGGCCCTTTGTAAACTGCTTTTACGTCCTTTCAATACCCTGATTATGGACGAACCTACCAACCACCTTGATATTCAGTCTAAAGAGATCATTAAACTGGCACTTCAGAAATTTGAAGGAACACTGATCGTGATCTCGCACGACAGGGAATTCCTGCAGGGGCTGTGTGACAAGATCTTCGAATTCCGTGACGGGAAAATGAAAGAATTCTTAGGAAATATCGACGAATACCTTGAATACAGACAGAAGGAGAGCATCAGGGAGATTTCTGCAGAGAAGGCAAAACTTCACAGTGAAGAAGTAAAGCCGGAAGCTAAAAAAGCAGAAGAAAAACCGGTTGTTTCCAACAGTCAGTCAGCAGTTATCGTAAGCAAAGAGCAGAAGAATATCCAGAACAAGCTGAAAAAAGTAGAAGAAAAAATTTCAGAACTGGAAACCGAAATTGAAAAAATGGAAGCTTCTTTTGCCCGGGAAAATCCTTCGGACGAAACACTGGAAAAATATAATAAAACAAAAGAAGAGCTGGAACTGGCTTTACAGGAATGGGAATATTTGGGTTCTCAGCTGGATTGATTTTATAATCGGGAAGAGCCGGAAAACTTTTCAAAATAAAAAATGAGGGCGTACACACATCAGAGTTTTACAGAACCTGTATGACTTTGCTGAGTTTACGCTCTCATTTATCTTTTGTATATGCCTTTGCTTATCTTATTCTCCATGCCTTATGGTGATAAATAAAATCTTTACCTTTTCAAAGGCTTTTCAATCAGTGTATTAACCCGGGATGAATTATTTAATCCTGCTATGGTGTAACAAAAAATATATTTTCTATACTGATTGATAAGAGCAGTTTAATCTATTTTTAATGCAAGTTTAATTTAAAAATTAAATTATTTTTATAATTTTGACGGATGGTTTTTAAGGAAAGCAGAAATATGAAAAGTTTTATCGCCAAGCTATTGTTTGGGATATACTTCATTGCGCTGTTGTCCCAAAGTTTTCACCATCATGATTCCGTAGACTATTTTAAGGGTTTCAATCTTAAAAAAACGGAAAATACGATGGCGAAATCTTCTGAAAAAGAAAAGGCAGGCGACTGTCTTGCCTGTCATTTCCTGGCAACAGGGCATACTTTGGTTCCTGAAGAATTCAGTTTTACCTTTGAGCACTATACACAGCAGGTAGAGCTGATAATTGATGTTCAGGAAAAAATATGGTCCCAGACCAAGTTCACTTTTCAGCTTCGGGGTCCTCCCGCAATTTCATAATTCATAGATTCTTTTTTGGGTTTAAAACGTCATGTTTTAACGTTCAGTGCTTAATGTTCATAATCTGACATGTAAGAGGTAAATTTTTGGATTGGAATGAAACCTATTCTGTTGTCTCAAAACAACATAATAGTTTGTTATTCTGTGTTTTATCTTAGATTTTCAGGGTGCATTATGCATTGTACACTATACATCCCGGCAAATAAACCCATTCATTTAATTTTTACGAAAAAATGTACCTGAAAAGGTACGCAATCTGTCTATTACAATGAAATTGATATATAGCCTGCTGCTGGTCTTTTGCGGACTGGCGCTTACAAGTGCACAAAAAACTTACACCGTAGAAGGAACCGTTCAGGATTTTCACGATAAAACCATGCTGGAAAATGCCGTGGTGAAAATCGGGGAATTCACAGCGAAAACCAATGCGAAAGGTAAGTTTATTCTCCATAAGATTCCTGCGGGAAAGTATACACTCATTGCTAAACATCCCGATTGCAATGATTATACTGAAAATATAGGAGTTGACCGGGATCTTAGTCTGACGGTTACTTTAGAACACCATTCCGGTGATATCGAAACCATCACCCTGCACGGAAGCCATAAAAAGAAGGCCTCTGTGATTATGAAAACGTTGGATAAAACTGAAATTGAAAGAAATTCAACCGAAAACTTAGGGAATTTACTTTCAAGGCTGTCAGGGGTTACCGCGTTGAAAACAGGAAACAACATTTCAAAACCTGTGATCCGCGGACTTTACGGAAGCCGTATTTCTATCCTGAACGGTGGGGTGAAAATGGCGGAACAGGAGTGGGGCGTGGAGCATGCTCCCAATGTAGATGTCAATGATTTTGAGCACATCGATGTCGTTAAAGGAGCATCGGCTCTGAAATACGGAAGCGAAGGAATAGGGGGAACCATCATTCTGGAACCCGCACCGCTGCCGAAGAAAGATACTCTGATGGGAAATATAAAACTGTCGGGAATTTCCAACGGAAGAGGCGGAGAACTGGCCGTACATGCATTGAAATCATGGAAAAACGACTGGTTTGTAAAAACCGGAGGAAGCTACAAAAAGCTGGGTGATCAGTATATTCCGCATCATACCCTGCAGAATACCGGAATGGAAATTAATTCTTTTAACTTCTCTTTCGGAAAGCAGAGTTTCATGCAGGGATTTGAAGTCGCTTACAGCGGAATCAACCAGGAATTCGGAATTTATAAAGGTGCCCACCTTGGAGGCCCTATTGATTATTATAATGCTGTAAACCTGGGGCAGTCCTATTTTTATGATGATTTCAGCTATGATATCAACAGCCCGAAACAGGAAGTTGAGCATCATATAGGAAAAGTAATGGCCTACAAACGTTTTGCAGATTTCGGGAAACTGACTTTCCAGTACAGTTTTCAGCTGAACAGAAGGAAGGAATTTGATATCAGGAGAGGGGAGCTGAATGCTCTTCCTTCAATGGATCTGAGGCTGATTACCCATACGGCGGCTTTAACCCACCTTCTTGAACGTTCCGCATGGAGCCTGGAAAGCGGAATTTCTGCCGGTTACCAGGATAATTATCCAAATCCGGCTACCAAAGCGAGACGTCTGATTCCTGACTATTACCGCTATGATGCAGGAGCTTTTTCCGTATTCAAATACAGATTCAACGGGAAACTGAATGCAGAAGCTGCTGTACGCTATGATTTCAGCAGATACGATGCCTATAAATATTATGATGCTTCCGAATGGGAAAGCAAATATGCAGCTCTTTTTCCACAGTTTTTTGTGCAGAAAAATGACAGCAGAATTCTGACCCGCCCAATCCTGGATTATCATAATTTTTCAGCCAATATCGGATTAAACTATACCCCGGTCCATAATGTTGAAGTGAAACTGAATGCTTCCAGAGCAGAAAGAACGCCAAACCCTGCGGAATTATTTGCAGACGGGCTTCATCACTCTGCAGCGGTAATGGAAAAAGGAGATCTGTCTATAAAAAAAGAAACAGCTTATAATGTGAATCTTTCTCTGGCTGCCCGGTTCGATGTACTGAAAGGCCTGCATATTGAGGCCAGCCCTTATTTTATGTATTCCGACAGTTTCATCAATCAGGTACCTACCGGGATACAGTCTACCAACAGAGGGGTTTTCCCGATATGGACGTATCAGCAGATTAAAGCCAGAATGTACGGTCTGGATGCAGAAGCGGAACTTGGTATTCTTGATAATCTGAGTCTGAAATCCGCATTCAGTACATTAAGAGGTAATGATCTGACGAATGATGAGCCTCTTATCCTGATGATGCCGACTAAAGTAAGGAACAGTGTAGCGTTTAAACTCAGCAAACCTTCCAACTTTTATATCACCCTGGAAAATGATATCGTAGCCCGTCAGAAACGTTTTCCGGTAAGAAATCCTGATATCACCTTTATAGAAAACGGAGAACTGGTAACAAAGACCATCGATATGAGTACTCCACCTCCGGGATATGTTGCATTCAATGCATCGGTCGGGGCAGATATTTTCAAAAACTTTAACCTGAATTTCAGAATAAACAACATTACGAACGCACTTTACAAAGAATATCTTAACAGGTTAAGATTAGTAATGTATGAACCCGGAAGAAACTTCGTGGTTACTCTGAAATACAATTTCTAAATGTATTAATACTTAAAATTTAAATCAAAATGAAAAAAATATTCAATATAACACTTATACTTTTCGCCGCAGTTCTTCTGTTTTCATGTAGAAATGATGATAATGACAATATTCCGGAGGATATCCATGAACATGAAGAGATCGAAAAACTGGTGGTAAAACTGACGAATAAAAATGATGCCGCAGATATCCAGACCATCAATTATATCGGAGGAGTGGCAGATGCCCATATTCATGCCCATGCTGGAGATGTGTATACGGTGGAGCTTGATTTCCAGGTGAAACATGATGATCATTATCACAGTGCCAACGACGAAATCCTGGAAGAAAAAGACGAGCATTTTATCATTTTTAATTTTGCAGGAGCCGACGTTAGAGTGAAAAGAGCAGCAGACGATATCGTAAGAACCGATGGCAAGAGATTGGGCCTTAAGACCGAATGGACAGTGGTAAGTACTACAACAAACGGAAAAGCCAACATCAAGCTCATCCATGCCCCTACTTCTGTGAACGAAAACTCACCTTCATCCGATAACCAGCTCGGAAGCGTGGTAGGAGGGGAAAGTGATGTTGATGCCTTAATTGATATTCATTAATATAAACAACTTCATATCAAAGTGATTACCGCTGAATTTTTCAGCGGTTTTTTATTTATAAATATTTGACCGTTAAGAATTTATTATTAATGAGTTATTTTCATAAAAATTTCATATTTTTGCAACCTAAAATTTTAATCAATAATGAAGGTTACCGCACAAAACCATGATGACGTAAGTGCTTTACTTACCGTAACATTGGAAAAATCTGACTACAAAGAAAGAGTAGAAAAGCAATTGATTAATTATGCTAAAAATGCGCAAGTTCCTGGTTTCAGAAAAGGGAAAGTGCCTTTAAGTATGGTTAGAAAACAATATGAAGCAGGTGTTGCATTTGAAGAAATCAACAAACAGGTTTCTGATGCTTTGAACAACTATGTTAACGAAAATAAATTGAGACTAGTTGGCCAGCCTGTTCCTCAGCCAGTAAACGAATTCGATTACAATGCTGATCAGCTGGAAGTTGCTTTTGAAGTTGGATATGAGCCTGAATTCACTATAGATTTAGCGTCATACGAAGCTCCTCACTACAAAGTAGAGGCTTCTGAAAAAGAAATCAACAAGAGCATCGAGAACATGCAGAAGCGTTTTGCAGAGCAGGTTCCTCAGGATAAGATCACTAAAGATTCTTATATTGCTTTAGAAGTTGCTCAGGTAGTGGAGGAAGATGCTGAAGGAGAGCACCACCACCATCCGAAAAACGTTACCATTACTGCTGAAAACAAAGAAGCTTTCAAACTGGTAAAAGGATTGAAAATGGACGGATCTGTAAAAGTAACGAAAGAAACGCTTGCAGGTGACGAAGAATTAGCTAAAGAATTAGGATTCAGCAAAGAAGAGGTAGAACACTTACACCACGCTGAAGTGGAAGTAACGGTAAAAGATTTCTATTCATTGAACCTTGCTGAACTTAACCAGGATCTTTTCGATAAAGTATACGGAGAAGGAAACATCAAGTCTGAAGAAGAACTTAAAGAAAAAGTAAAATCTGAATTGGATGAATACTTCCAGCAGAATGCAGATGTTCATTTTGTGAACAAAGTATTGGAGCAGGTTACAGAGAAAGAAGAAGTGAAACTTCCTGAAACTTTCCTTGTAAAATGGTTACAGTTCTCTAACCAGAACATCCAGTCTGAAGAGCAGGCTAAAGAAATTCTTGAAGCAGAGAAAAACCAGTTGAAATATCAGATCATTGAAGGTAAACTGATGACTGATAACGAGATCCAGTTAGAATATGCTGATGTATTGGCACAGGCTGAGCAGATGGTGAAAAACCAGTTGGCGATCTACGGAATCCACCACTTAGGTGATGAAGAGATCCAGAAATATGCTGTTGAAATGCTCAAAGACCAGGAGCAGGTAAGACAGCTTTCTTCTGAAGTAGCTATGGCTAAACTGAAAGACGTTATCCTTGAGAAAGCAGGTAAAAAAGAAACTGTAATCTCTCACGATGAATTTCTTGAAGAACTTAAGAAATAATATTTCCTGATATAAATATTTCAAAACCGCCTTTATGGCGGTTTTTTTTATTTGAATAAGGTAAATCTCTGTTAAAGTCAGTTAATCAAATTCCATATTTATTAAGATACTTATACAGCATCATAACTTCCACCAACTCCGATCCGTAAAGAATCCACTAATATTCAGCTTTTCTGGCAATTCTTTTTATAATCTTCCGCACGGAAAACTAAGCTGTAATCTTCCCCTTCTTAGTAACACTCAAAAGTAGAGTTTTTAAAAGCGATAAACACATACTAATTATCACTTTTATACCGAGAAAGCTCAATTTCAATAGGTAGTAAACATAGTGGCTCATTTTCCATCACAGAATGTTTGCAAGAAAAAGAAATTTTATTTAATTTAATTTTTATTTTATCATCAATATTGTTATAATAAATATTGACATAAAAATCTTTCAGGATAGTATCTCTCAATTGCCCTCCTAAAGAATTCTTATCTGTTCCTATCATAAAACTACCATATTGATACTTTTCTTTTTTACCTTTTTGGTAAAATGTATTGATAGCCGGAGCATCTAGGTTATCAATAAGAACAATATTATCTTTTATCATTTTAAAAGTAGACGCCATTCTATCCATATACCACCAATAATAGTCTTTATCATCTTTTGATGCAAAAAGAAATTGAACTTTCTGAAGTTTTAATATAAAAACCAAGTCATTTTTTTTATAATACCAAGTTCCAGTATATGGATTATATTTGCCTTCTTTATCTTCAAAATAATCCCCTTTCTTTAAATCTTTACTATTAATTGTATACCATTTACTATATTCAAAAACCCTTTTTACAGGAAATTTCTGTCCGGTAACACTACTGTAAAATAAAATAAGTAATATGAAAATATATTTTTGCATCTTATTGTTTCACCAATTCTACACTATTAGGAAGTTCAAAAGTAGGTTTTCCTACATAGAAACTGTCAGGATTTCCTCTGTAAGAAATTAATCCATTATAGTAGATTTTTATTTTAGGTGTTACTCCTATCTGTCCAAAATTAACAGGATGTATCTCTGTATTTGTAGTTATGTTGAGTGGAATATCTGTAATTGAACCTGTTAAAAACAATTCATTTCTGCTTAGCCCAAAAGTACCATATTTTTTACCTGTTTCACTTTCTATATTTTTAAATGTTGTTATTATAGGAGCATTAAGGTTATCTACCAAAGTGTTTCCGTTTTTGATGTATTTATAAGTTATCAAAATCTTGTCTCTATAATTTTCGCTTATTCCATTGTAGAACATCTCAATTTTTTGTATTTTCAAAATTAGAATTTTGCCGTTTCCTTCGTACTTCCAAACCCCAATATATGGATTAAGTTGATTTTGAGTATCTTTTATATAATCTCCTTCTTGTAAATCAAAGTCTATATCGTAAGTGTCTTGAATACTTATTGTTCTTAATATGGGATACTGCTGAGCAGGTAATAGATAAGCCATATTTATTAAAATCAGAGTTAATATATATTTTTTCATAATTATTTGCATTTTTCGTTTTTCAATTTATTATTTTCATCAAGATAATGTCTTTTCCAGTTCTTAAAATTAGAATCACTTTCGTATAATTCAACTCCTGTACTACCACTCTTTTTGATAAGAGTTAATAATCCTTTGATCTGTCCTTGTTTTGTTAAATCCCATTTTATGTTATTTTCGTAATGTTCATCCACATCCTTTTGATTATTTTTAATATAATTAGCTAAATCAATGATAGCCTGTTTATCTGTAAGTTTTATGGCAAGTGTAGCCCTTTCACTGGTAACATACATCCCCAATTCATGAATAGGAGCTGAAGAATTTTCGACTAGCTGAGCCAAAGCCACAAAATCAGACATTGAAAATACAGTTAATGTTCTCAGTGTAGGAACCGTAAGAATATTAAGATGACAATGCATAAATCCAGTAATATTAGGAGCTCTATTCCAGTCAACATTTAATTTTACAAAAGAACTTCCGTTAGAATCTACACCGCCGTATGCTTTGTTGCTATAAGCGGGTAAATTATTATAGGTAACAATACCTACTTCTGCTAATCCTTTAGCACCTTCAGAAAGTTCCGTCATTTTGTTTTGAAATTCAGTATTATTACTTTTAGCTGTAAGATCAGCACATGGAGTATTTAAATTCGGTAAAGTTGGTATCGACGGAATTCCTATATTACATCCGTTAGGATCTGTAATGCCGGGCTGTTGCGGTTCTGTTAATATACCGTTTCCGCTGCATGGCGTCGTATCATCATGATCATCACCTCCGCTTCCCGAGCCTGAGCTTACGCCACCTCCTGTACTTCCGCCACCGCCTTCACCTGGTCCAGGATCGGTTTCTGAAAGGCACCTGTATTCCTCCACAGTATAGGCTCGTGGAGGTGTACCTTCCTCAGGATGTGTAATGAAACGACATGCAGAAAAATTAGAACCGCTGTGAAGTCCTTCACTGCAAGGTACCCAAACCGTTCTCTCTGTCCAGTTACAACTTGTTTTGGCAAGCTGCCCGCCACTGTTATATGTTCCTTTTGTAAACTCCGTTACATTTACCTTGCCTTGTGTATCTACTGGGAAACCGTTCTCAAGCATCTGCTTTTCTGAGGAAGTAAGGCTATAAGTGAATAATAGCTCTCTATAACTTCCGTCTGTAAGCAGAGAAAGTACCAGATTTCCCAACGGAGCATCCGCAGGTGCATTTTCCCGTTGAAGATGAAAAGTATAAGTATGGTAATTAGGGCCGTTTTCTAT
>DJTE01000017.1 GCA_002439165.1 Chryseobacterium indologenes | reverse complement strand
TTATAGATGATATTATTAAAAAATCTTATGGTAACATTTACCATTATAATTCTAAAGAATACCTTTTGACAGGAAATTTTAATAAGTCATTGGTAGGCAATGCTCCTTTCTTAGTTGAAAAAGAAACAGGCAGGGTGGTTGGCTTTGGTACATCAGGCAGTTTAGAAGATTATTTGGAAGCCTATGAAAATGGTACTTTCACTTCAGCTTTAAATACTTATTGGTACCCGGATGAAGACCGGTTTGATTACAAATAATTGTCAGATGAAATCATGGCTTATTCTCCAGTAACTTCTCCAACCTCAGAAAATCCCCGCAACTCCCAAAATTCCTCACATTTTTTTGTGTTCCTCTTAGAATGGCAAAACGGCATTGGTAACATAATTTAACCACTCCCACTACTTTATCCTCTTTTCTGAAAACCAGAATATCTCTGAAAGTAGGAATGCAAAAACCTCCGCCAATATGATCACTGCATTCTTTTTCACTGAAAATATCATTTAACCCGGAATACAGGGCTTTATCTACGGCTTTTATACTGAAGCCATGATCTGTTAATGTTTTTGAAATGTCAGGATCAGTTTTCTCAGGATAGTTTCCTCTGATAATCTTCAGGAGTAAAGCATCTTTTTTCTGCGGTTTAAATTCCATTTCAGAAATCTTATCGGTGCCTATTTTTATCGAATAATGATCGATCTGGTCAAAATCGAAGAAAGGTAGATTCTGTTCATCAGTATGGGAATGCTGTGACAAAAGAAGACACGGAATAAGCAGTAAGATAGAGGTTAAAAATTTCATGAAGGTTATTTTGGTATAAAGATATAAATAGTATAAGGAACCTGCTTTATTCTTCGTGGTATCCGGACCATCTGCAGTTCAGTTTCAGGTGTCTGTTTAATTCTGTGGTAAGTTGTTTTGCCACTGTGTAGAGCTCAGTTTCGATCTTCTCAGAAGAAGCCTGGAAAAAGCGGCGGGTATTAATGACGAAAAGTTGTTCCACAGAGCTATTGGTCAGTTTTATATTTACTGAACAATACGTCCGTCTTATTTGTTCTCCTGTGAAGACTTTCTCTTTTTGCCCGTTCACAATAAGTGTTTGAACTTCTTTTAACGGATATATTTTTGATGAAAAAAGGCTCGTTTTATTATAATTTTTTCCTCTTTTTTATCTATAACCAATAGATTTCTGGAAGGCTGGAATATCCGGGAAATTCCTGAAATAGTCTGATAGACGGCCTGAAACGCGAAAATAAGCCCTCCGGCAATAGTGATATAACTTGTCACTCTGATGCCCTGAAGCATTAAAAAGTAGGTGGCTATTGAAAGAAGAATTCCAATGATCAGAACCATGAAGCCATCGAACCGGTCTTTGGGTGTCTTTTTATAATCAAGAATTACTTTTTCACAGGTTGTAGTGATCGTGAAATTTTCAATCTTTTTTTCCGGATATTTCATGGGTGCATGGCTGGCTTTGTACTTCACTGTCGTTTAAAGCAAAATATTATTTTTTCACCCTCGAATATCTGTTTACGATATTCACCCCGGAACCGCCGTGCCTTATGGTCAGCTGATCCGTACTTTCATCAAAGTCAATGGTATACTGATGTTTCCGGTTTCCTTTTTCATCAGGAATAATCTTTCCGTCTGATATTTTATATTTTAAGTTGATTTCTGTCAGCATTCCGCCGGACCGGTAAGACTGGATGGTGTTTTTACTGATCTGTAATTCAACTGTTTTCAACTGATTATACAATTTTTGACTTTCGGCTTTAACTTTATTCTTTCTTTCGTCCGTATCTGCAGGATTTTTCATGGTTTTTTCGAAATAACGGAATGTATGCTTTTCAGAATTTTCAAAATAAAGGGTATCTGAATCAAGGGTATACAGGTTCAAATTCCATGTTCCCTCAATTCCGCTGTGTGTTTCTTTTTTTGAAAAGAACAGCATGCTTATACCCATGAGCAGGGAGGCAATAATGATTTTCATTGTTGAACTATTTGGAGTTGGTATTTTGTTTTCTCTGCTGCAATAAAATGTACCATAAAGCTATTGTAGGCAGGCTGATAAAGAAAGTCATCAGTACCGCAGCATTATAAAACCCGGAGGCTTCATTACCCATTTCACTGTCCCAATAGCTGGTTCTCATAGCGATACAGACAATAATCATGGCTGCCAATGCCAGCGTGCTTATGCCGGTAAGGATGATGATGAGAATTCCGGTAAACTGCTTCATAATCTATGGCTGTTATAATGTTTTGAGTCTTTTCCTGATCAGCTTTTGATAATAGGATACTTTTTCCGGTTTATTCCAGTTTGTGTAAATTTCTACAAGCTTTTTAAGGTCTTCCATTGAAATGTCATGGTCGGCTTTTTTGAGGATATCAGAAAGGGTATTATTTTCAATTTTCAGCAAACGGACTTTTTTTCTGCACGGTAAACAGTTTACCGGTATGGCTTCGATCCTGAATTTTAATGTTTCATACCAGAGTTTTTTTTCCTCTTTGGCAAATATAAACCCTGTTCCGCAGGTCCGGCAGGTGAGTTTCGTATCATAGTAAGCCAAATAGGATTTCAGCTCGTTATTTTGGAACGCGGGAAAGGCTACAATGGCTTTTTTGCGGTTTAAACAGTCGTCACAGGCCCATTGATAACTACTGTCAACCAACATTTCATAAGCATCAGAAGCAGGGCTGTTATAATATTTCATGATGATCTTTTCAAGAATAGACAGGCATACTGTAATCTCTGTACTGTGTTTCTCTATGGAGCAGCATGGGCATTTCGCGTATTTCTTTTTTTGTTTTCTCATTTAAAAAGTCTTAACCGGGATTAATTGTTTCGTTTTCAATAAATAACTGGTCGCCATAATCAATTGTATGGTAAATCATAGTTCCGTTTTCAAGATGAAGAGCCAGCCGGCCGTATTCGTCCTGGGTGAGGTCCGTGATTTTCTGATCTGTAAATATCAGGTTTTCCGGTAGATTCCAGTTTTTATTGGTAAGCTTTATGATCGGCTGTTCTTCATTCCATTCTGTTATAAAATCATTTCCCAGCCGCAGTTTTTCATGTTGATTCAATTCCATGATAGTCGAAAAATAATAGGCAGGTGAAATTCCGGACATATAATCATGAGGTCCTTCCTGTTCTGTAAAAAACAGATCCGTCAAAACCTTGTCAAGAACCATTTCCCTGTATTCTTCAAATTCCGTCATGGGTTTTATGTTTTTATTTTGATGCATATTCACTTGCTATTCTTCCTGAAATCAGTCCTGCCACCGTTCCAAGCCCGGGCCATGTGTTGTCGCCTGTAAGCCAGAAGTTTTTAATGCCTATATCATGGGGAACCGCATTGAAATTTACATTTTTCATCGTTTGTTTGAATCCTCCCACGCTTCCGTTGGTCCTTCCTGTGAATTTCTGATACGTTAAAGGAGTTCCGATTTCATAAATCACCGGATTTTTTCCAAGATCAGGATATACCTTTCTGGCCTGTTCGATCAGATACTGCCCGATCTGCTGCTTTTTGAACTCGTAGCCGGCTTCTGATAAACCCTGCCACTCATCAATCCCGCAATGGGTGGAAATCATTACTGATCGGAAACCTTCAGGTGCAGAAACCACATCACCTTTACAGGAGACAGAAATAAACATATTGTTCCCGTTTCCCAGCTTTGAATCATAATCCAGCAGAATCTGGTGATGGGTAAGAATCTGCCCGGAAATCTCTTCCTCCGGAACCCCTAAGAAAACAACAATTGCACCTCCCCGGTAGTCCTTGTTTTCTGTGATGAAAGGCAGCAGCTTATTTTTTATGGAATCAGGACTGATGGCGTGGGTTACGTCTATGGGTAATGAACTGATGATCTTTTGGGCTTTAAATACTCTTTTACCGGTAATGATTTGCCAGTGATCCGTTTCATGCTCAAAGCCGGTCACCCTGTTTCCTTTTTTTATGGTTCCGCCTGACTTTAAATAATATTCTGATAAATAATTCCAGAAACCTTTCATTCCGCCGTTTGCCCTCATAAGTCCGGCTCCCCGGATAGTGGTTCCCAGCGCCGAGTTGATAAACGGAGCCTTGTCTATACTGCTGTGTACCGTATCTTCAATCAGGGCCGACAGTAAACCCAGAAGAGGCTTGTCATGTTCCAGATTATATTGCTTTAAAACATCAAGCATGCTTGAATTCAGATACCTCACCAGGTACAGGTTGCTGATCCCGATACTTTTGATAACGTGATAGAGATCAGCAGGAGTCCTGATAGGCAGTTTAATGTTTTTCCTGCTGGCATTCCAGAACACTTTTGTTACTTTATCCATCAGCTTCCAGAATTTTATATGATTCCGGCTTGAGCCGAGCTTTTCCAAACGTTCCTTTTGCCACTTTTCAGAATCCCGGTAAAGGGTAACCTGCCTGTCCGGAAGCCAGGCTATATAATCAAGATAGCTTCCCTCAGGGATATCTAAACCAATATCTCTGAAAAAATTACCCCCTACTCCTCCCTTTACAAAATCAACCAAAGTTGTTGCTCCCACATCAAATGAAAAATTCTTCCGGGTAAAAAAACCGGCACAGCCGCCCAATTGTCCATGAGCCTCCAATACAACAGTCTTAAATCCTCTGCTCTGTAATCTCAAAGCTGCCGAAAACCCTGAAATTCCGCCTCCGAAAATGGCGATGTCATAATTTTCACTCATTTACACTATCGTTGTCTGTAAAATGTCTGAATTAATATTTCGGATGGCACTCTCCTGAAATCACCAGGTTGTTTATAGGGTGAGTAACAGTTTAATTGATTGGTATTCAGGTTGGAAGTGAAAGTTTTGAATTGCATGGCTGGTTTAGTTTTGGTATTTAAAATGACATTTTTTTTACTGCATATCTGCTCAATGATTTTTTCTGTTCAGTTTTCAGATAACATGCAGCCTGTCTTCTTCAGGAAAACTAAACTACAAAAATTTATGAAACGCTAATGTATATATTATCAAATACTTGATGTTTTTTATGAAATACACTGGTTTTTTTGTTTTGTAAATCTAATTTAAAGTCCTATATTTGTCGCCAGATAAATCCTGCGGATGTGGTGTAATTGGTAGCCACGCCAGACTTAGGATCTGGTGCCGCGAGGCGTGGGGGTTCGAGTCCCTTCATCCGCACTGAGCTAAAAGTGCTTAAAAAATCTCTGTCAGTTATGGCAGAGATTTTTGCTTTTAATACGTTTGGAAGGGCTTCTTACCCAAAAAGTGTATTCATAGATAGTTTAAAGTAGTGTTTCAATACTGAAACCGGCCGCATTCTTTATTTCCTGCCCATATTTTTTTCCAGGGCTTCCAGTCTTGCAAAAATATCGGTAAAAATATTTTTTTCCGAAGTGGAAACAGAACCTGTTATCTTGTAGAGCTCCGGACTGCTGTCGGATGCATATTGTAAATGGCCATCGGTAAAGATTACAAATGTTTGAAATTCTTCCTTTCTGTACTCTGCTTTATTCAAAAACAGAATGTCTCCGTAATGGTATGGTGAAAGTAGAGGGTGCTGAGGAGTGAATTCGTATACCACATCAGTGTTTGCTAATAGTTTTTGCAGGATTGCAGAATTGGCAGAATTATTTTCTGGTTCTGTCCCCGTTTTGGCATTGTTCTTTATAGCCAGTTCAGGAAAAAACATCAGCTGATCAATGTCGGAAACACTGGCTAACTGATTCACCTGCAAGGTTTCGGTCAGTAATTTGTCAAGATTCAGGTTAAAATGGCTGGCTACTTTCAGGATCGTTTCTATTTTAGGTTCTGCGCGCCCCTCTTCATAGGAGCTGATTACTCCTCTGTTTAAATCAAAGAGATCAGCAAAGGCCTTTTGGCTCAATCCTTTAACCTGTCTGATTTTCTTGATGTTGGTTCCGAAAAAGCTCATTTTTGTCTAATCTTTTTTGCAAATATAGAAAATATAAGACAAATGAATGCTAAAAATATTTGCATTTTGAAAATTTTATTTTATATTTGTGTAAAGAATTTTAACAACTAAACAAACCATCATGAAAAATCAGATATTTAGAACAGTCAAAGAGTGGTTGTTAGATTATGAATTTAATATTACGCTGGAAGATGAAACTCAGAGAATCTTAATCATAGAAAAAGAATCCAACGGAATCAAGAATATGATCCTTATTATATCTGATTCTATCCTGATTATGGAGCAGTTCCTGTTCGAAATACAAAATCCTACCGAAAAAATATACAGAAGCCTGCTTCAGAAAAACAGGGACATCGTACACGGTGCATTTGTGCTGGACCATACAGGAAAACGGGTGATCTTCAGAGACACCCTTCCTACGGATAATATGGCGCAGAACGAAGTAATGGCCTCCATCAATTCACTGGGAATTCTTGTAGGGGAATTTGCCAACGAAATGCTTGAAATGAGTAAGTAATTTACAAAAGATATTGTCATGAACATTTTTAAAAGACTATTAACAATAGGAAAGGCAGAGATCCATTCGGTGATCGACAGCTTTGAAGATCCTATTAATTTAACTGAACAGGGGATCAGGGAAATGAAAGAAGAGCTGGGTAAAAGCATTGAAGCTCTGGCTCAGCTGAAAGCGCTGGCTATCCGTAAAAAAAATGCGGCAGAAGCAGAAGAACAGATAGCCGAAGATTACTACAATAAAGCCGTAGTCATTGTTCAGAAAGCAGAAAAAGGAGAAGCAGATCCTTCCGAAGCTGACCGTCTGGCTAAAGAAGCCCTGAAAAAACAGACTTCCTCCAAAGAAAGTGCCGCCATTCTTCAGAAAGAGCATGAAAAACTCCAGGCTGACTGTGAAAAAATGCAGACCGGTATCGCCCATCTGAAATCCAGTATTGCCAAATGGGAAAATGAACTGATTACGCTGAAAGCAAGAGTTCAGGTAAGCGAAGCTACCAGAGATATCAACCAGAAAATGACCCAGATAGACAACAGCAGTGCCGTAACCATGCTGGAAAAGCTTAAAGAAAGAGTCGTTCAGCAGGAAGCTGTTGCAGAAGCCTACGCCGATATCTCAAAAGCCGGGAAAAGTATTGATGAAGAAATAGATGCTATGGTCAATACTAAAGACACAGAAGCCGAAGAAGCTTTAAACAGATTAAAAGAAACACTTAAAAAAGGCTAGATATGACCTTTCAGGAATTTTTAAATACAGCATTTTCCCCGGTAAACACCGTATTGAGCGTCTTGCTGATCCTGTCGGTGATCTACTGGATATTTACCATACTTACCGGATTGGATATTGATGTGGGAATACATCATGACCTGGATGCCGGGGCAGATTCCCCGGACGGACATGTTCATATTGCTGATCACGATGCCTCCGCATGGATGCAGTTCCTGAAATTTCTTAACCTGGATATCGTTCCGATGACGTATTTCCTTACCCTGTCGCTTCTGATCGCCTGGCTGGGATCCTTTTATCTGAATTATTTTGTAACCATGCCCGTATGGCTGGGAATTTTGGCACTCTTTCCGCTGCTGATTGCCGGAATGCTGCTGACGAAGCTGATTCTGAAGCCTTTAAACCCCTTTTTTAAAGAGATAAATCACAGGGGAGAAGTAGCTCATGATTTTCTGGGAAGAGAAGGAAGACTGAAATCCGGTATACACGACGATAAAATAGGGATGATGGAAGTGTTTATCGGCAGCGACCCGATGACCCTGATGGTAAAAAGTGAAAACGGAGTAAGACTGGAACACGGAACGCACGTTATGATCGTAGACGAAGACTATGACAAAAGAATTTACTATGTACGGAAATCGATGAGATATTAAAAAACTGAAAATATGCTTTCTATTTTTATGATTATATTCAGCTATATCCTGGATATCCTGAGTCGGTATTTTTAGAAAAAACAAAAAAACACATTCACTATAAACAAACATTAATAAACTATGAACTTACCTTTTATTGCCGGAATTATTGTTGCCGTGGTGGCTTCAGTCGGGTTGATTTTCTGGATCCTGTCCATGTATAAGAAGACCGTTCAGGGAATCGTTATTTTAAGAACAGGATATGGCGGATCAAAAGTATTTTTTAATGCAGGTATCGTAATCCCCATCATTCACCGTATGGAATCTATGGATATTTCCGTGAAAAAACTGGAAATTGCAAGAGAAGGAAAAGCGGGACTGATCTGTAAAGATAATATGAGAGCCGATATTCAGGTGGCTTTTTTTATCCGTGTCAACAAATCAGTAGACGATATCATCAATGTAGCCCAAACGATCGGATGTCAGAGAGCCTCCGATGCACAGACTTTAAGAGAGCTCTTTGAAGCGAAATTCTCGGAAGCACTTAAAACCGTAGGAAAGAAATTTGATTTTACAGAACTGTACGAGGCAAGAAGTGAATTCCGTCAGGAAATTCTTCACATCATCGGAACAGACCTTAACGGATATGTTCTTGATGACTGTGCAATCGACTATCTGGAACAGACCTCCATTGATAAACTTGATAAAGACAATATCCTTGATTCTGAAGGGATTAAAAAGATTACAGAACTTACCGCTACTCAGAATATTAAAGCCAACCAGGTACGCAGGGATGAGGAAAAAACCATTACCAAACAGAACGTAGAAGCCCGTGAAGCTATTCTGGAACTTGAAAAACAGCTGGCAGAAAAAGAAGAATCTCAAAAAAGAGAAGTAGCCAATATCAAGGCCCGTGAAAATGCAGAAATCTTAAAAGTAGAAGAAGAAGAGCGTCTGAGATATGAATCTGTTCGCATCGCTACGGAAGAAAAACTGCAGATTGCAGAAGAAAACAAACTTCGCCAGGTTGTGATCGCAGCTAAAAATAAAGAGCGTGCAGACCTGGTAGAAACAGAAAGGGTAATGAAAGACAAAGCTCTTGAAGCTACCGAAAGAGAAAGAATCGTTTCCCTGGCACAGATTGAAAAAGATAAAGCCATCGAACTTGAGAAGAAAAGTATTCAGGATGCGATCCGTGAGCGTTTAACTATGGAAAAAACCGTAGTCGAAGAACAGCAGGGAATCAAAGACCTTGAAGCATTCAAAACCGCGGAAAGAAACAAACAGGTAGAAATTACGCTGGCCACTCAGGAAGCAGAGAAAAAGCTGATCGAAGAAACCAGAGCCGCAGAAGCAAGAAAACTGGCAGCAGAAAAAGATGCTCAGAAATATGTGATCGAAGCTCAGGCGAAAAGAGATGCCGCAGAAAAAGAAGCGGAAGCACGCAAGATCATTGCAGATGCCAAAGCAAAAGAAGAAGCTACCGTGGGATTATCTGAAGCTCAGGTATTACATGCCAAAGCAGACGCGGCAGAAAGACAGGGTATTGTAGAAGCTGTGGTGATCGAGAAAAAAGCGGATGCGGTGAAAAAAGAAGGAATTGCACAGGCAGAAGTGATCAAAGAAAAAGCACTGGCAGAAGCTGCGGGAATTACCGAAAAGGCAGAAGCCATGAAAAAACTGAACGAAGCAGGAAAAGACCACGAAGAATTCCGTCTGAAACTGAACAAAGAAAAAGAAGTGGAACTGGCTCAGATTGCGATTCAGAAAGACATTGCAGACGCGCAGTCACTGGTATTGGCAGAAGCATTCAAATCTGCTAAAATTGATATTGTAGGAGGAGATAATACCTTCTTCGACAATGTGATCCGCCAGGTTTCCGCCGGAAAAGGACTGGATAAATTTGTAAATCACAGCGAAAATGCGCAGATTCTCAGAGAAAACCTTCTCGGAGACGGTGAAAACATCATCGGTAAAGTAATGGGAATGGTAGATAAATACAAAATCTCATCAGACGACATTAAAAACATGAGCATCGCTTCCCTGATCTTTAAACTGAACAGTGTTGCGGATCAGCAGGAAAGAGGTATCCTGGAAAGAGCTCTCGACATGGCGAAACATCTGGGGGTGGAAAATAAACCGGTAAATAACAGCCCGATTTAATACATTACCAAAAGCCTCCCTATATTTTTCAATAAGGCTTTTTTAAAATATGATGCTTTGCTGAAATAATTTTAATTTACTGATAATCAGCCAAAAAAAATAAAGGTATATCTTATGTTACAACCTTATAGGTTCTGAAAACCTATAAGGTTTAAATGAAGATCAAAGCAAAGCATTATAAATTCCACCCCAAGATATGCTGCCCTATGGCCGCAAGGACAACCTAATCCAACACTATGTCAGAAAAACTTAATTCCGGAACATACGAAATTATTCAGAACCGCCTGAATGAGCAGAAGAATGATCTGATCCAAAGACTTCAGAAGCTTAATGAAAGCCGTAAAAGCATTTTTGGAGGAATAGATTTTTCTCTTATTGCCAACGAAAGGATTTCCACAGACCACAACTGTATCGCCAAAGATATTTTTTCTCTGGGAGATCAGCTGATCTTTGGGTCCAATGCCCATCTGGGACTGCAGACGGAAATCAATATTTCGGATGTTTTTTCAATATACAGGATCAATAAAAACCGTTTCGAGCCTCAGGATTATACCCTGATCAATGATGAGGTGTTTATTGACGAATTCAAAAACCTTTACAAATATTACAGGAATACTTTCTTTGCAAGATTCGCTTTTACAGAGAATTATCTCTATATGGTTTTCCAGCTTTCAGAGAGTACTTCAGATATCAAAGCTTTTAAATGGCTGATCAGAGACAGCCAGCTGACTTATGTAGACTCCAGAAGTGCTTCGGAAACATCATACCCGCAGCAGCATGGCTTCGTATGGACAAAAGCCACCAGAGATATGCAGCGGTCCGGTAAGCATCCCCATATTTCCCTGGCAGATAAAGTTTTTGTAGAAAGCATTGGCGGAGACATCACCATCAAGGTAGAAGACAATACAGATACCGGAAAAGGAATTTATTCCGAAGATGTCATCCATAAAGACCAGAATCTTGATGATGCGGAGATCCATTTCTGTGATCTGGATAATCTTGTTCTGTTTAAAATAAAGCCTTACCAGGAAACAGAACGTTATTTTATTTATAATCACAAGGAAAAAACCGTTTCAAGAGCGGATGCCCTGAAATATTCAGGACTGCTGCTTCCGGAAAACCAGGGCGTTTTATTTTCCAATGGATACGCTTTGCAGACCGGTGGCCTGAAAGTCATTTCTCAGGATCAGAACAGGCTGTATTACCTGAAAACAGTAACAGAACCCAATGGGGAAAATTTCCTCTATGTTTTCTATGATGATAAAACCAATAATTATCAGCTGATCTCCTACAACATCATTACCCAGACCATAGAAACACCCATCCGATGCAGCGGGTTTTCCCTTCTGAATGACGGAAAGCTGATCTATCTCAGGGAAAGCATTGAAACCACCAAACATCATCTGGCCCAGATCTGGCAGACTCCTTTCTCTAAAGAACTTCAGCCGAATCCTGAAAAAGCGGACAGCCTGATCTACAAAATCGGAAACAAAGATATTGTAAGGGTAATGGCAGAAAGCCAGGAGCTGATCACGCTTCTTAATAAAAAAGACTCATACAGCGGGCTGTATGATGATATTGTCAAGCTTTCGACCTTTATTCTGGATACCTATTATTTCCTGGGGGAAAATGAAGTTCAGAAACTGGATCAGCCGCTTAAAGAGATTCGGAAAATTGCCCATTCAGCGATCAATGAATATGAAAAGGTTGTAGAACAGAGAAAAAATACGGAAGAAGCTTTAGAGAAAATAAAACTGTCCTGCCGGAAAATACTGGATGATACCAAAAGGCTTCACTACTCCCAGCTTACGGAATATATTGATGCCCTTTCCCAGATCAGAACTTTAAGAGGAGAGGTAACCGGAGCAAGGGAACTGAAATATGCTGATATGGCACTTCTCGACGCTCTGGAAAAATCACTGGCAGAACGTTATACCGAGCTGTCCAATGCCTGTGTGGATTTTCTGCTTCAGGAAGGCGCATTGCTGCCTTATGAAGAGAAAGCCCGGCAGATTTCAGAAGAGATCATCAGTCTTCAGAAAGCCATTGATGCCAGAACGATTGAAGAAAATATCAATACCCTTTCCGGACAGCTTGAACTGCTGGTAGATATTGTGAACAACCTTAAAATAGAAGACACCTCGCAGTCTACCCAGATCATTGAAAACATTTCCCAGATCTTCGCCCGTCTCAACCAGGAAAGACTGGAGCTCGGAAAAAGAAAAAGAGAGATCTCCGGAAAAGAACTGGCTTCAGATTTTCAGGCACAGATCACCTTGTTTGATCAGGCTGTTATTAACTTCCTGGAACTTTCCCAGACCCCTGAAAAATGTGACGAATACCTGACCAAACTTTCCATTCAGCTGGAAGAAATGGGAACCAAATTCGTCGATTTTGAAGAATTCATCCGGAAAATTGAGGAAAAGAGAGAAGAGATCTACGGACACTTCCAGAATAAAAGAGTACAGCTTACCGAAACCCGCAACAAAAGAACCCAGAACCTTTTTGAAGCCGCTCAGAGAATCCTGAAATCGGTGCAGACCAAAGCTGAGTCTTTCGATTCTGAAAATGAGATCAATGGCTATTTTGCCTCAGACCTGATGGTTGAAAAAGTGAGAGATCTGGCCAGGCAGCTTGCCGAGCTGGAAGATTCTGCCAAATCTGAAGAAATTCAGACTCTTTTAAAAACATCCCGGCAGGAAGCGGTAAGAAAGCTGAAAGATAAAAAAGAAATCTATGTAGACGGAGAAAACGTCATTGCATTGGGAGATTATCAATTTGCTGTCAACCGGCAGAAACTGGACCTTACCCTTGTTCTCAGAAATGCGCAGTATTATTACCATCTTACAGGAACAAGTTTCTACGAGCCGCTTCACTTTGATACCACAGAGGACTTCAGAGAGGTATGGAATCAGGAATTCGTTTCAGAAAACGCTCAGGTGAAAAGATTCGAATACCTGGCATGGAATGTATTTTCAGCCCGTAAAAAAGTAGCGACAGAACCGGAAAATGAAACAGCAGTGCAGGAATTTACGGCCGCTCATTTTGGGGAAGGTCTCGTAAAGGGAGTTCATGATAAAGATGCCCTGGTGATTGTTTCAAAACTTCAGCAGATACACAACGAGCTTGGGCTGATGAGGTTTTCCGCCGGTGAAAGAGCTCTTGCCCAGCTGTTCTGGTTCTTTTTAAAAGAAGAAAGAAAAGAATATTACATCAGACAGTTTGATGCTGCGGAAATTATTTCCCGTTCATTTGCCAATGTTCAGGGATTTGAATATCTCCTGAAAGACCTGTCAGAAGAGATCAGAACTTTTGCTTCGGAAACTCAGTTTTTAAACAATATGGATTGTTACAATGCCGCCTTATACCTGAAGCAGGAAAACCGTGAGAATTTCCTTATCACAGAACAGGCGGGAGCATTGTATGAACTGTTTTTAAAAGAGCTGAAAGAAAAAGGCAAAGACCTGGAGTTCATAGAACAGATCAAAGCGATGTATGTATATCCTTCCGCCTGCTATTATACAGCCGAAAGTGCCCTGAAAGCATTTGATCCTGCCGCGGATGAAAATGTAATCCGTGAAGCTGCCGCATTCCTGATCACCCGGCAGTTTGATCCGAAAAATATCAGACATGTTTCCTATGAATCAACAGTAAAAGATCTTAAGTCCCTGGAAAAAGATACGGAATATACCCTTAATTATTTTGAATTTGCTTCCCGTTTAAGCTATTTCAATAACATTACCGTTCCGAAATATAAAAAACTTCAGGAGCTGAAATACAATTGGGTAGGTGAAAAGAAAAAAGCCCTGAAGCTGGATACTTTTCAGCCTCAGGTGCTCAGTTCATTTGTGAGGAATAAGCTGATCAATGATGTTTATTTCCCGCTGATAGGAGCCAACCTTGCAAAACAGCTGGGAACGGCAGGTTCCGATAAAAGAACCGACCGCATGGGAATGCTTCTTCTGGTATCGCCTCCGGGCTATGGAAAGACAACCCTTATGGAATATATGGCAGAAAGAATGGGACTGGTTTTTATGAAGATCAACGGACCGTCTTTGGGGTATGATATTCTTTCCACAGACCCTTCGGAAGCCAGAAATGCAGGAGCAAGACAGGAACTTGAAAAACTGAACCTTGCCCTGGAAATGGGAGATAATGTCATGCTGTATCTGGATGATATTCAGCACTGCAATCCGGAATTTCTTCAGAAATTTATTTCCCTTGCCGACGGACAGAGAAAAATTGAAGGTATTTACAACGGCGAAAGCAAAACCTATGACCTCCGTTCCAAAAGATTCTGCCTGGTGATGGCAGGCAACCCGTACACGGAAAACGGAGAGAAGTTTAAAATCCCGGATATGCTGGCCAACCGCTCGGATACCTATAATCTCGGGGAAATTTCAGGAGCAAGGACAGATCTTTTCGATCTGAGTCTTATCGAGAATTCACTGATGTCTAATGAGTACCTTACAAGGCTTACACAGCCGGGAATTGATAACCTTTATGAGCTGTACGAGTGTGTTTTAACGAATAATCCGGCAGATAACCTCAAGGGAAATTTCAGTTCCGGTGAGATTGCAGACTTCAGGGCAGTACTCGAAAATACAGTCACGGTAAGAGACATGATCCTTAAAGTGAACCGGGAATATATTGCGTCTGCAGCCATGTCTGATGATTACAGAAATGAGCCGCCGTTCAAGCTTCAGGGCTCCTACCGTAATATGAACAAGCTGATCGCACAGATCCAGCCGATCCTGAAAAAGAATGAAGTTATTCAGATCGTTCTGGACCATTATCAGAATGAATCCCAGACTCTCACAACCGGTGCGGAAGCCAATATGCTGAAGCTGAAGGAACTGATCGGGACAATTTCTGAAGAAGAAAATAAGCGCTGGAATGAGATTAAAAAGACATTTGTAAAAAATAAAACCATAAAAGGGCTGGGAGAAAACGACAGGATGTCTCAGATCGTAGCTCTTCTTGCCCAGTTCGGAGACGGATTGGAAGGCATTAAAGAGGTTTTAAGAAAAACAGAACTATAACCATGAAATTTAAATATTTCCAGACAGGCTGTTCCGGTAAGGGACAGTCTGTTTTTTATTAAATTAATCTGAGTGCGGATGAGGCAGGAAGATGGGGGAAGCTTATAGTAATCTCATAACTGCTCTCTTCCGGCTTCTGATTTCAAACCTGTATCAGTCAGAAAAGCTTTATCAGGAATATGAAAAAATCAATGTTTTATTGGTTATGTTGATTAATGTTATGTGTTTTTCATTGGTTTTTGTTTATGGATTAATATTTTTCATAAATTTGGGAAATAACCGGATAACTATATAAACATGAAAAAACTTTACTTTTGCCTTGCTCTTTTCGGAGCCTTACAGAATCTGTCCGCTCAAAAAGATTACTGTGTAAAAGATATCTCGATTACCTATACTACCATTTCAATTTTTACAACAGACGGTAAAATATATACCTGGGGACAAAATGGTTTCGGGCAGGCCGGTACAGGAAATTTTCAGGACCAGAATACTCCCTATCAGCGTCCGGTCACACCGGATTTTGCCACCGTTTTTCACGGATTAAGTCATACCGTAGGATTAACGGCAGACGGTAAAATATACGGATGGGGCAGAAATATGAGATCGCAGGTAGGAGACGGAACCATTATAGACCGGCATACTCCTGTACAGGTGGGTTCTGATACAGACTGGAGAAAAGTAACGGCAGGAACTGTACATACAATCGCCTTGAAAAATAACGGCACACTTTGGGGATGGGGAAATAATTCCGCCTGTGAACTGCATGCCACCCCGGCAAATCCTTATCCCAATAACTATTATGTTCAGCCTATACAGTTAAGTCCGGATAATAGCTGGGAAGATATAACCGCTGGAAGCGCAAGAACTTTTGCCATAAAAAAAGACGGGACATTATGGGCAAGAGGAAGAAATTCAGGATATGGTTTAGGAATTGGATATGGCGAGAACATGTGCGTTACCAATTTTACACAGATCGGTACAGATACCAACTGGAAGAAAGTATTTACTTCTGCTTCGGGAGACTTTACACTGGCTTTAAAAACCAATAATACTTTATGGGGTTGGGGTGATAATGTTGAGGGGGCCGTAGGAAACGGAGCGGGCACTTTTGTTCAGAGTCCCGTGCAGATAGGAACAGATACCTGGAAGGATATTGCTGCAGGGCAGAGTTATTCTGTCGGGATTAAAAGTAACGGAACATTATGGGGATGGGGAAGAGGATGCTGGGATTACACAGGAGCTATTATAACACCTGCTCACTCGCTATCTCCTGTACAGGTGGGAAATGATATAGATTGGGTAAAAGTATACGGAGGTCATTGCATTTCACTTGCACAGAAAGCGGATGGATCTGTCTGGGCCTGGGGTGGTTATGGGAATCTTTGGAACGGCGGTGTTCCTGCTTCATCTTCACAGCCTCTTCTTATTTTTCAATGTCCAAGAGCCTCCACTTCCGAGACAGAATTTGAACTGTCTGATATTATTTTATATCCCAACCCTGCCGATGATAAAATTTTCTGGGCAAAAAATATTCCTATTGAAAAAGTGACCATTTATGATATGAGCGGAAAGCTGGTGTCATTGCAAAGTGTTTCTGAAAATTCTGTAAATGTTTCCACCCTCGTTACAGGTTCTTACCTGATAAAGCTTGAATCAAAGGACAAATTAATTTACAATTCAAAGTTTATCAAAAAATAATTTCTGTTTTATAAAAGCCTGAAGCCGGAAGAAGTAACTTCTATCCTCCTTTCTTCCATCTTTCAGCCTTTAATCTACATGTCAGCAGATCATATTCAGTCTGTATCCATAATATTGTATACTTCTGTATCTGTATCCGGTGTTGAATACTCCATAATTTTGTTTAGCTAAAGAAGAAAATACGATGGAAACAACAGTTCAATATCAGGAGCAGATTCAATATGCTGAGGTATATATTTCAGATATGCCGGCATTGAAGAATGTATTTCTGCAGACCCAGTCTGCCCGGGCTGCCGGCGCAGATTTCGGAATTCCTTTTCTTTTGGCTAAAAAGAAAGACGGAATCATCATGTTTGCCAGTCTTGTTATCAATGAAAAAGGAAAAACTGCCTTTAAGATTCACTGTGCAAAAATAGTTACAGAGCCGGAAAAACGAAATTTTACAGTCAGGGCTGAAAGTTATTTCAAACAGAACACCACTCCCAATTTCAGGAATCCGGAACAGCTGAAAAGCAGTATTAAAAGTATGGCTGACTGGCTGGATTTTTAATAAAGCGTTGGGAAAATTGTACATTTACTTAAAACCTGAATCCAATGTCTAAAGATGTTCTGTATCTTAAAATAGCCAATTCCGTTACCGAGCAGATCAAAAGTGAAACCTTACAGTTTGGAGACAGACTGCCTTCGCTGAGAAGTGCCCAGAAATTATATAATGTCAGCTTAAATACGGTAAAGCAGGCATATATGGAGCTGGAAAGCCGTTCCCTGGTAGAGTCTCGCCCTAAATACGGATATTATGTAAGCCAGACTTCCCAACGGAAACTGGCACTGCCTTCCGTGGGAAAAATGAAGACTTCAGAAGGTGAAAATACCCCGGAAGATCTTATTGGGAAAGTATTCGGAACCATTGATGGGACGGATGTCACTCAGTTTGCATTGGGAATTCCGGGGAAAAGCCTTCTTCCTGTGGCTAAGATGAAGAAATGCATGATTGATGTGATGAAGAGAAAACATGACAGCGGAACCAATTATGAGCCGGTGCAGGGAAGTGAGCGTCTCCGCCGTGAAATAGCCAAATGGTCTATCGTGATGGAAGGGAAGATTACCGAAGATGATCTGGTAATCACTTCCGGAGCCATGAACGGAGTATATAACTGTCTGATGGCCGTTACCAGGCCGGGAGATTCCGTTGCCGTGGAAAGCCCTGTTTATTTTGGAATACTTCAGGCGATTCAGCTGCTGGGACTGAAAGCAGTGGAAATTCCTACCCATCCCATTAGCGGCGTGGATCTGGATGCCTTGAAAAAAGTGCTTCCCGATCTTTCTGCATGCTGTTTTGTGGTGAATTACAACAATCCTTTAGGCTTCCAGATGCCGGATGAAAATAAAAAAAAGCTGGTGAAGATGCTTACCGAACATAATGTTCCGCTGGTTGAAGATGATGTGTACGGAAATATTTATTTCGGAGCAGGGAGACCGAAGCCGTGTAAATTTTATGATGAAGCCGGAATTGTGATGTGGGTCGGTTCGGTTTCCAAGACGCTGGCTCCCGGATATCGTGTGGGCTGGGTAGCTCCGGGAAAATTTAAAGAAAAGATCATCCGGCAGAAACTGGTTCAGACGGTCTCTGGCCCGTCTCTGTTTTCAGATGTCATAGCCGATTTTCTTGAGCATGGCCGTTATGACCATCATCTGAGGATGTTCAGAAAGAAACTGTATGCCAATTACCTTCAGATTCAGAAATCGGTGACGCAGTATTTTCCGGATAATACCAAAATATCGGAACCCAAAGGAGGTTTTATGCTGTGGCTGGAACTGGATAAAAGAATCTGTACAGAAGATCTGTATGATGAAGCGCTTAGTCAGAAAGTGAATTTCGCACCGGGAAGAATGTTTTCGCAATACAGTCAGTACCAGAACTGTATGCGCCTGAATTATGCCCTGGAATGGACCGACCGTGTTGAAAGTGATCTGGAAAAACTGGGAAAAATGATTAAAAACAGAATATAATAAAATTTAAAACGATGAATGATATGAATAATGAAGTAAAAATCGTCGCTTATGAACCTCAGTATAAAGAGGCCTTTAAAATACTGAATGAAGAATGGATCAGAACCTTTTTTGTGATGGAATCAGGAGATTATAAGCTGCTGGATCATCCTGAAGAACAGATTCTGAACAAAGGCGGACATATTGTTTTTGCTTTGCTGAACGGAAATGCTGTGGGAACATGTGCGCTGGTAAAGGCAAATGATAAGCCTCTTACTTTTGAACTTTCAAAGATGGCGGTAAGTCCTGAAGCCCGGGGAAAGAAAATAGGACATCTCCTGGGGCATGCCCTGGTGGAAAAAGCAAAAGAATTAAAAGCGGAAAAGATATTTCTTGAAACCAATTCCGTTCTTGTTCCTGCAATAAAGCTGTATGAAAAACTTGGATTCCAGCATATGCCGGTTACCAATCCGGGCTACGACCGTGTAGATGTACAGATGGAACTGATTCTTTAACAAACCGGTTCTTCCGTCTCCAGAAAAAATTTTCCTATTTTTGTGAAATTCCTTATTTCAATGAAAAAGATTATTCTCATCGAAGACGAAACCAGTGTAGTATCTTTTATTAAAAAGGGACTTCAGGAAAACGGATACGAAATTTCTGTCGCTTTTGACGGGCGTACAGGCGTACAGCTGGTACAGGCTAATGATTTTGATCTGGTTATTCTGGATATTATGCTGCCGGAAATGAACGGCCTGGATGTCTGCAAAGAAATAAGAAAAACCAATCAGAGTGTACCGATTCTGTTTTTAACGGCACTGGGAACTTCAGAAAATATCGTTCTCGGGCTGGAAAGCGGGGGAGATGATTATCTGGTGAAACCTTTTAAATTCATAGAACTGGTGGCCCGTGTAAAATCTCTTTTAAGGAGAAGCCATAATCATGTACCTCAGGAAATCGCGGAGCCGGAACCTGATAATGAGTATGTATTTCAGTTCTCTGATCTTACTGTAAACGATTATACCAAAAAAGTGACCCGTGCAGGAGAGGATATTTCCCTTACTTCTACGGAATACAAATTACTGCTGTACTTTCTGAATAACCCGGAAAAAGTAATTTCCAGAGCAGAAATTCTGGATGCCGTCTGGGGCGTTAATTATGAACTGGGGACCAATGTTGTAGATGTCTACGTGAATTATTTAAGAAAGAAACTGGATAGTCATGATGATAATAAACTGATTCATACCGTGATAGGAATGGGCTACGTACTGAAAAAACCTTAATGGATGTTTAATAAAGTTGTCACAAATCAGACCAAAACGATGGTGCTTCTGATGTTGGTTTTTACCGCCATCATCCTGCTGTTCAGTGGATTGGTTTACTTTTCAATTGTCAACTTTTCGCATCAGAGATTTTACGAGCTGCTGAAAATCCGTACCGCTACCATCGTACAGATCGAAAAAAGTAAAGACCACCTCGATCTTCCGGAAAACTATATTCTCAACAGTCTGAATGATGAGGAACTTCCTATGGAAAGGGATTATGTTTTTGCCGTTCCTTCGGATTCCAACTTCAGAAAGATCTCCCAGGAAGTTCATATCCCGGATTCTTTTTTCAAGAATATCGTCAGGAAAGGGGAAGCCAATTACAACGATAAAGAATTCTATTATATCGGGCAGACCTTCCGATATGATGATAAAGATTATATCGCCATTGCTTCTGCTAAAAACCATTATGTTATTTATTACCTCGGGTTTTTAAAAAGGACGCTGATTACCTGCATTGTGCTGTCCCTGTTTTTCAGCATGATCTTCTCTTTCTATCTCTCTAAAACCTTATTTAAACCGATTCTGAAAATCACGGGAAAGGTAAAAGAAATCAGCTCCGAAAACCTTCACCTCAGGCTGGAGCCACAGCCTGATAATAAGGAACTGAATGAGCTGGTGGATACCTTCAACGGTATGCTTAACCGCATCGAAACCTCCTTTGAAACCCAGAATCACCTGATCGGAAATGTTTCCCATGAATTAAGAACTCCGCTTACTTCCATTATGGGCGAAGCGGATGTCGCTCTTTCCATCAGCAGAACAGCGGATGAATACAAAGAAACCCTGGAAATCATCCTGGATGAAGCGGAAAAACTGGATAAAAAAATCAAAGCTTTATTAATGATCGCGCAAACCGGTTTTGACGGCAAGATCCAGAAAATGGACAAGGTAAGGATAGACCAGCTGCTGTGGGATGTTATTGAAACATTAAGAAAAATAGATTCCAGGAATAATATCTATCTGGACATCAGTATGCTTCCGGATAATCCTAAAAAACTGAAAGTTCAGGGTAACGAACAGCTTCTTCACCTCGCTGCTGCCAATATCATCAGTAATGGCTGCAAATACTCTAATTTCCAGCAGGTAAAAGTTTCGCTGGGAGCCACGGATACAGATGTATACATCATCGTAAAAGACAATGGGATCGGAATTCCTGAAGAGGAAATGAATAAAATCTATGACCCTTTTTTCAGGGCTTCCAATACCAAGAATTACGAAGGTTACGGAATCGGGCTTCCTCTTGCCCGGAATATCGTAAGAATGCATCAGGGAGAACTGATCGTAAGTTCCCATGAAAACCACGGAACCACCGTACAGATGCGCTTCCCGAATTTTTACAGCATGTATCCGGAAGGATAGAAAAAAACAATGAGTTGTACGTATGCCGGATTTTATGTTCACATTTATTTCGGGTTTAATATTGTAATTTAGATATAATTTTCTGTAAATCAGTTTTTTATTGATGGTTTCTGATTCCTGTTCTCCGCCATGTTAACTCCTTTTAACAATTTTCTAATCTCATTTTAATCTCTTTAATCACATTTTAATTCCATTCCAAAGATCTTCTAATCTGGCCGTTCTAGTTTTGTATCATCAAAAAAGATGAACACAAACAAAATCATAAAGAACATGGCTAAAACAATTTTAATTGCAACAGATTACTCTCTTGAGTCTTTAAACATATTGAAAAAAGTACTGAAAGAGAAAGACGCAAAAGAAGATCAGAATCAGTACAGAATCCTTCTTGTTTCAGGATACGATCAGGGAGACTCTATCAGAGATCTTTTATTCAATACCAAGAGTACCGTATTCAGTAAGATCAGGCCTGAGGAATTCTGTGATGCTTATGGGATCATCAGGAATAAATACCCGCATTTAGTTGATAAAATTGTCTGTGACATTTTCACGGGAAGTTTCCAGAGAACCTTCAACCAGTATGTGAAAGCAGAGAATATTGAAGAGGCTTATTATTCTCCGTCCATTAAAAGTAAAGGAAAAGGAAAATTCGATCTTATTCCTTACATCAGAAAATGCAGAGCACTTCAGTCTCAGGAAATTAAAGTAGAAGTTCCTGAAAGACTTCCGGAAAGAGGAAGACTGGCTGAGATCTTTGTGGAAGCCTAAAAAATAAACACACGATTAAAAAAAAGAAAAAATGTTAAGAAATTATAGTAACAGCAGAACGTTGGGAGACAACATCAGATTGGGAACGCTGACTGCATTCACTGCAGGTACTATAAATATAGCTTCTCTATTGATTTTCCTTTCATTTACGTCCAACGTAACTGGGCATTACGCCATTTTAGCGGCAGAGATCAGTAAAGCCAACTGGACGCAGGTCGCAGTTGTAGGAGGGTGGATTTTCCTGTTCTTCTTCGGAAGCTTCCTCTCCAATTTCATTGTCATCAATTTCAATAAAAAAAGCAAGTATTTTGCCCATGCAATGCCTATTGTGCTGGAGATCATATGTCTTTTGTTCGTAGGGGTATACGGTCAGCTGTATTATCAGAAAACACTGGAAGAAACAGAATATCTGGTAGCCCTCATGCTTTTTGCCACAGGACTTCAGAATGGCCTTACGGCAAGTATCTCCAATTTCTCGGTAAAAACCACCCACCTTACGGGAACCACTACCGATCTTGGCATCCTGTTCTCTATGTTTACCCAGAAAAAATACAGGAAAAACGGAGAACTGATCGGAAGAGCGAAGCTTCTGATGAGTATTATGGCAGCCTATGTTTTGGGAGCGGTATTCTCCGGGCTGACGTATTATTACCTGGAGTTCAGGGTATTTTATGTGATCAGTATCTGTCTTCTGATCGTCATCGGGTATGATGCCTACAAGATTCATGTAAGACACTTCAATACCAGATACCGGTACAGCAGGATTTATAAAAAACCGAACCTTTTGGCATACCTGTATGACAAAATTCACGGAATTCCCAAGAGAAAGGAAAAAAGAAAGCTTGTATTTGAAGACTAAATTATAAAGTAAATATCAGTATTATTTTTTTGTGTAAACTAGCTGTGAATCAGTCCTCTGTTTGTTATGAGCAACCGGAGGGCTGTTCTTTTCAAATAAAGAAACCATGCCGGACACGTACTGTCAGAAGTATTTCCGGCAGGATTGTTGATTTGTTGATAATTAAATATTAATTCACGGCTTTAATCTTTTAATTACCGTTTTCATTAACTATTTTTGTAAGTTGATTAAACGTTTTATGTCAGATATTATTCAGCTTTTACCGGATCATGTAGCGAACCAGATTGCCGCAGGGGAAGTGGTGCAGAGACCTGCATCCATAGTGAAGGAACTTTTGGAAAATGCGATTGATGCGGGGGCCGCTAAAATAGAATTGATCGTAAGAGATGCCGGGAAAAACCTGATCCAGGTAGTAGATGACGGAAAAGGAATGTCTGAGACAGACGCCAGAATGGCCTTTGAAAGACATGCCACTTCCAAGATCAAAGGAACAGAAGATATCTTTAAGATCGCTACCAAAGGTTTCAGAGGTGAAGCTCTGGCTTCTATTGCTGCGGTTTCCCAGGTTGAGCTGAAAACCAAGCAGAATGATGCCAAAATAGGTACGAATATCTACATTGAAGGAGGAGTTTTCCAGTTTCAGGACCCGGTGCAGACAGCGGACGGTTCCAATTTCATGGTAAAAAACCTTTTTTACAACGTTCCGGCAAGAAGAAAATTCCTTAAAAATAACAATGTCGAGTTCAGACACGTCATCGATGAGTTTCAGCGGGTGGCACTCGCCCATGAAAACCTGGAATTCTCTCTCTTCCATGATGATGAGGCGGTTTTCAGGCTGAGAAAGGGGAGCCAGATGCAGCGTATCGTGGATGTATTCGGAAGAAAACTTCAGCCGCAACTCGTTCCTATTAAAGAAGATATCGGGTGGTGCCAGCTTCACGGATTTGTTGCAAAACCGGAAGGTGCTAAAAAAAACAGAGGCGAACAGTTTCTTTTTGTCAACGGAAGATATTTCAAAAGTCCGTATTTCAACAAAGCGGTTCAGGAAGCTTTTGAAGGATTGCTTCTGCCGGGCTATGTTCCCTCTTTTTTCCTTTATCTGGAACTGGATCCCGGAAAAATAGATGTCAACATTCATCCGCAGAAAACAGAAGTGAAATTTGAAGATGAACACCTTATATTTGCTTTGCTGCGTTCAACCATTAAAAGGTCTCTGGGAATCTATAACGTTTCCCCAAGTCTTGATTTCGACAGAGATCCGGAACTGGATGAGATGATGAACAAACCTATCCCGAGCAAAGGCAACGGCGGAGGCGGAGGAATGATCAAAATGCCTGAAATTATTGTAGATAAAGACTACAATCCGTTTCTGGAAGAAAGAAATGTACAGCCGGAAGAAATTCAGAATCTTACGGAAATGTATCACCAGAACATTACGGCAGAGCCTTCCAAGATCAATTTATTTGAAGATGAAGATTTTGATGAAGACCTGATGAGACTTCCGAACGGCTACTGGCTGTTCAATAAAGGTGATGTTACCCTGATGCTGGATTTAGGAAGAATGCACAGGCTGCTGGTTTCGGAAAATAATAAATCCGCCAGAAAATCAAATACCAACAGTCATGCACTGCTGTTTTCTCTGGAATATCATATGAATGAAATAGAGAAAACAAAATACAACGCCATAAAAAAATATCTCCCGGAACTGGGGTTCGAGATGAAGATCGCCCATGAAAGCGTTCTCAGAATAGATTCACTTCCGGAAGGTCTGAAAGAAACACAGGCCATGAAATTCCTTGAAAACCTTTTTGAGATCCTGGAATATAAAACAGAAGAAGAATTCATGCATTATTACCACAACCAATGGAACAAAATGCAGTCGAAATCAAGATTCGATTTTATTTATAAAAAAGATGCGGAACAGGTAATCAAAGACTTTACAGCATTAGGTTTCCCTGAATTTTTACCGGATGGCAAAAGATGTTTCTACGAAGTTCCGTTTAATGATTTTAAAAACAAATTTTAAAGATGTTCAACAGTATACCTCCGATTACAAAGAATTTAATCATCATTAATGTTATTGTATTTATCGGGTCCTATTTTCTCGGAAGCAAGGCGATAGAATACCTTGCCGGATTTTATCCTTTTTCTCCTTTCTTCCATTCCTGGCAGGTCATTACCCACATGTTTATGCACGGAAGCATCATGCATATTCTGTTTAATATGTTTACGCTGTTCAGTTTCGGGCCTATTCTGGAGCAGACACTGGGAGAAAAGAGATACCTTATCCTTTACTTTTTAAGCGGGCTTGGAGCTTTTTTCCTTTTCAACGGCTGGAACTTTGTTGAGGTTCAGCAATATACCCGGGATTTACAGGAGCTTGGCTTTAATGTCAGTGCTTATTTATCCGGTGCCAGCGTTGAGTTTTCAGGAAATGCCGGGGCTGTTCTGAAACAGAAAGAACTGCTGGAGAACCTCAAAGATATTGTGACAACGCCAATGGTAGGTGCTTCAGGGGCTATCTTCGGAGTGGTGGCGGCCTTTGCAACCCTTTATCCTGATGCCAAAATTGGTATAATGTTCATTCCGGTCCCTATGAAAGTAAAATATCTGATGCCTGTCGTTATCGTAGTTTCCGTATATCTCGGTGTTTCCGGAAACGGAGGGGGAATTGCCCATCTGGCTCACGTAGGAGGAGCGTTGGTAGGGTGGCTTCTGGCAAGGAACTGGAAAAAACACCTGTACCGTTTCAATTAAAAAAGCGTTGTGAAAGTTTTCCGTCTCATCATCCTTATCCTGCATCTGGGCATTCTGTTCCTGATGCTGGGTACCTTAATGAATGCTTATATTCCGCCTAAAATATTTCCGTGGTTCAATCTGCTTTCGTTAGGATTTCCTGTTCTTATTACAGCCTATATCATCTGTACCCTGTTCTGGCTTTTCAGCTGGAAAAAAAGAACATTTGCCTTTATGCTGGCCGGACTGGTTTTTATTAATCCGGTGAAACGCTGGATCAGCTATTCTGATAAAAAAAGCAGCCCGGATGATATAAAGGTGGTTACTTTTAATGCTAAATCCGGATTACTGGGACTGGAAGGCATAGAAAATTATCTGAGCAGCCTTGATGCCGACGTTATTCTGCTTCAGGAATGCGGGGGTAAAGAAATAAAGGTGAAAGGAATGCCGGAAGCGAAGATCGGGCACAATGGCGGTGTTCTGGCCTTTTACACCAAACATAAAATAGTGGATTCCAAAGACCTGATCCAGGGAAATTACACTTTGAACAACGTCTATGCTTCTCAGGCTGATATTGAGATCAGGGGAAAAGTATACCGGTTTGTCAATGCTTACCTGGAACCCTATAAATTTGAAAAGTCAATGGTAAAAATGGATGGTGATAAAGAGCAGGACCAGAGAAAACTGAAGGGAATTGTGAAAAGGCTTATTCCGGTTTTTAAAAAACATCAGGACCAGGTAGCCGAAATCAGAAAAGGAGTGGACGGATCCCCTTATCCCGTATTTTTAGCCGGAGATTTCAATTCGGTGCCTAATTCCTACGAATATTATCATTTGTCTGAAGGCCTGGAAGATGCTTTCATGAAGGCAGGAAAAGGAAGTGCTACCAGCTTCCACGATTACAGATTTCCGATCCGGATCGATTATATTTTTACCTCAAAATCCATTGAGCCGGTTTCCTATAAAGTAGACCGAACCGTGAAGCTTTCGGACCACTATCCTGTGGTGGCAACATTCTCTTTAAAGAACTAATAATCATAAAATTAGTTAAAAAAGACAAGCTTGGTAGGATTTTTGATTAAAAAAATCCGTACCTAGACCGTTATTTCATGAAGCCGAATCAGATATTGCTATTTGTACATATTGCCGTTGCCGTTTTATTGTTGTGCACATTGGGGAATGCATGGATTCCGCCGAATCTTTTGGGGAATCTCAATCTTCTTTCCCTCGGCTTTCCTTATCTGATTGTTGCCTATATTCTGCTGACGCTGGTCTGGGCCTTCCAGAGAAAAAAAATAGCGATTGCCTTTGCTCTCGGAATGCTGGTTTTCTATAATCCGGTAAGAAGATGGGTGAATTTCACTCCTAAAACAGCCAATATAAAAACGATCAGAGATATTAAAGTTCTTACCTTCAATGTAAAATACGGTGATTTTGGCTGGGATAAGGTGAAAAAATACATCAAAGACCAGAATGCTGATATTGTTCTGGTGCAGGAAAAAGATACCAACAGAGCCATCAGAAATGATCTGGTAAAATATCCTACCGTGATCCTGAAGACAAAACATAAAATTGTAAGACAGGAAGAGCTGATTCAGGATAATTCAAGAGGAAATTCGTTCTATGCCGATGTAGATATCAACGGGAAAATCATCAGAGTGGTGAATGTTTATCTGGAACCGTTCAGACTTCATAAATCTATGCTTCAGTTTGATGGTTTAGGAAAACAGAAAGACAAAATTACAACCCTGCTTTCCCACATGACGCCCACTTTTAAGGCTCATGAGGAACAGATCAGGAAGATAAGAAAAGTGGTCGATTTTTCCCCATATCCCGTAATTCTGGCCGGTGATTTCAATTCCGTACCCAATTCTTATGAATATTACAGTCTCGGTAAAGATCTTCAGGATGCTTTTCTTGCCGTAGGCAACGGAATATCTACCAGTTTTCATGATTATAAGGTTCCTCTGAGAATAGATTATATCTTCAGTTCAAAATCTATTATTCCTTTAAGCTATAAGGTGGATCAGTCTGTAAAATTATCGGATCATTATCCTGTAATTGCGGAATTTCTGTTAAATTAGTTCCATGAAAAATATATCTGCAGTACTTTTGATTATCCTGATGTCACTGGCCGGCTGTTCAAAGAAAGATACCCCGGAGTTCAGCGGGAAAGAGGATACAAAAGCACATTATGATACAACGGCTATTGATTCTTTTTCAAACGGAGCTACATCGGTAGATATTATCCGCAAGATCAGAATGTCGTCACAGAAATATAAAGATTCTTTATTACAGGCTAAAAAACTTCAGGATGAAGAGAAAAAGCTGAAGGCAGAGCTTGAAAAAGAAGGCCAAAAGAAACTGGAGGAAGAGAAGAAAAAAACGGATGCGGAGAAAAAGCAGAAAGAGACGGCTTCTCCGGCTGCAGAAAACAAAACACAACAGTAGATCAGCAAACTTTAAAAAATATATAATATGAAAAAACAATTTTTAGCTGCAATAGCAGTCGTTTCACTGGTTGTAGTATCCTGTACAAAGTCAACGACTAAAACCGAGCAGGTTGAGAATCCGGACGGATCTGTCACCACTACTTCTACAACAGTAACAGAGGGGCCGGGAGTGGATACTTCCAAGATCAACAAAGCAAAAGAAGATATTAAAACCCAGGTGGATGCCGCAGGAAATAAGATAGACAATGCCGCCCAGAAAGCTAAAGACAAAATTGACGAAACAGCGGATAAGACCAAACAGGATCTTAACAAGGTAGGCAAAGATATTAAAAGCGGTGTTCAGGAAGCCGGAAGAGATGCTAAAGATGCCGCAGCAAAAGGAGCTTCAAAAGTAGAGGAAGCAGCCAAAAAAGTAAAAGAAGACCTAAAGAAATAAACGGTATAGTTTCTATCTGATAACGTACAAAAGCCCGATTCCGGGCTTTTGTACGTTTTATTTTTATGCTGTTTTTTAAACGGCTTATTAATATCAGGATTTTTCAAAATATTCTCTTGGCGTTTGGCCGTATTTTTCCTTAAAAGCTGTGGCGAAGAATTCGGGAGTCCCAAATCCCAGGTATCTGGCAATTTCTTTTATTTTTCTTTCTTTGAAATCCGTATCGCTTTTTAAAATGCTTTCAAGATGGCTGAAACGGAGATCACTGATATAATGATTGAAATTTTTTCCGGTCTTTACTTTAATAACGCGGCTCAGATATTTGTCATTTGTATTGAACTTTTCAGCAAGGGTATTCAGTCTTAAATCCGGAGTGAGGTATTTATTTGATTTTTCAAAGTCATCTAAGCTTTTAAGGAGCTGCTTAACAGTATATTTGTTGATGGGCAGATAAGCCTCATAATCAATTTCCGGAGGATTGCTTTTCTGTTGGTTTTGTGAACTGTAAACAACAGGAATTTCTTCTTCGGAAACTGCTGGTTCATTATTATTTTCATTTTCAGAAGTTGTATGAGATTTCAGGGTAAGTAATTCTTTCTTCTCATTATTGCTTGTCCCTGAGTGATCCGTATGATCCGGTTCTTCTGCAATATCAGGCTGAATGTGTTGCTGAGGATTCTTATGTTTTTTATTCTGATGCATGAAAAAACCGGTGGCAGCAATAATTCCGAGAACCCCTATGCCGATAAAGGTCCACCGCTCTTTTTTCCGGTCGGAAAGCAGATTTTCTTTTTCTTCTATAAGCCTTTTTTCATCGTAATCAATTTTTAGTTTCTGAGCAATGTTGTTTTGTTCTTCTTTGAATTTTTTCTCATACTGTAAAAGGTCATCCACTGCATTGAGCTGCTTTTCCCTGTTTCCCTTTTTCTTGTGATAGTCTATAAAAAACTCAAATGCCGGGCGGAATTCCAGAGAAATTCTGCCGGTTTTTTTATAATCACCGATGATTTCCTGAAAAAAAGGAAGTGCTTTCTCATCTTTTTCCAATTTCCAGTAGCACATTCCCATATAAAATTTTTCATAGAAATGATGATCGGAATCATTATACAGGCTTAGCGATTTTTCTAATTTCTGAATAGCAGAAGCGTATTTTCTTTGCGAATACTCGTTAAATGCATCGGATGATAACAGTTCCGATAAATAAAAAGCAACATCCTGATTGTTTTTTATAAAGGCATATCCTTCTTTTAACAGCGTAATATTACGGTCCGTATGATTGACTGCAGAGTTTATTCTGATTAAATTATTTAAGGTATAAATATAGGACGCTCTGATATCGGCTGTATTTTTCTTGTCCTTTTTCCATTTATAATATTCGTAGATTTCATTGGCAATCTTCTGGGCCTCCATGTTATCCCCGATTTTATTCTTTAGCCTGGAAATGGTAAACAGTCCTTCATAAGCGAATTCCTTAGAAGTATCGTTTTTAAGATAGTCATCGGCTATTATTGCCATTTCCAATGCTTTTTTATAGTCATAATTTTTAAAATTTGCATTGGCGGCACTTGCATAGGCCATACCGATATACCGGTTGTCCTTAGTCTTAACGGATTCTATGATCAGGCTGTCTGCATATTTAGCTTTTTCGTTATCAGGAGCAAAGGTTGTGGCAAATCCGTAGCCGGTTATTAATTCCTCAGTATGGTTATTTTTTTGGGCGAGTTCTATATATTTTTTTGTTAAGTAAAATGCCTGTTTTCTATCTTTCGAAATAACAGATATTTTATTTCTGAGAACTTCAAAATCTGTTTTTTGTGAGGAGATATTGTCCTGCTCTGTAAATGAGGCTCCAAAAAGGAACAGGATGGTGTTGAATAATAGTAAATAAAAATGCTTTTTTCCCCTTTTTACAAATGTTTTCATTCCAAAATAAGGAAATATTCGGTTTTCATGGTTTTTTTTCAAATGTATTGATTTTCAGTGGTCTGTTTCTTTTTGTTTTCTGTCCTCAAAATATTTTTTCCTATTTGCGAAGCTTTTTTTATGGTTTGGACAAAGATATTTTAATTTTTGACATCCTGCGTAAAAAGGAAAATTTGTTTTTAGGAAAACGGTGATTATATATTTGGAGCAACAGAAAGAAACATGCTTTTTACACAGAAAAATAAAAAAGATGTTCAGCTTTGATAACATGAAAAATAAACTTTAATTACTATGAAAAACAAATTAACAATTACAGCTACTCAGATTTCGGGGCTGGTGCTGCTTGCTTTTATGACCGTATATAGCTTTTTTGCAGCTTACAAAAACATAGATCTTCCCAATGGCTGGAGGTTTTACTGCGGCGCGTCAGGCTTTATACTGTTCAGCTCTCTTTTAGTATTTACCCTATTCAAAATCAACAGAAATAAATAATCAATGAAAAAAGAGAATATTTCTATCATAGCATTTGCTGCTGTTTTTATTATTGCTCTGGTACGTTTCCTGGATTCATCTGTGTATACAATGCTCTCTGCAGAGAATACCGGTCTGATACAGGAGTATATTAAAAAATCTTTCTTTTGGGGGATCTTTTTTGGCGGAAGCATTGCTGCTGTTATTGTTGTGCTAACTAAATTATTAAAGAAATCCAAATAGTGAAGAATATGAAAAAACTATTATTGATGACTGTATTCTTTTCTGTGCATTCAGGACTGAACTGCTTCCTTAATCCTGATTATGAATTTACAGCGAAGAGTATTTTTGTGTTGATACTGAGCAGTATCTTATTTGCTGTTTTTATGTCTTTTTTTATGAAGAAACCGGATTCGTAGCTTACGACCGGCTAATTGAGTACTTTAAGAACAGAAAGATAAATTGTAAAACACCACCGCAAACGGATTGCGGTGGTGTTTATTTATTTATTCATTTCCAGCAGAGGTTCAATATATTCCCTGTCATTGCTCAGTCTCGGTACCTTATTCTGGCCGCCCAGTTTTCCTTTGGATTCCAGCCAGTGGTAGAAAAGGTTTTCTTTAGCAATGTGAACAATCGGCCTTTTGAGGGTTATATTGTTGTATCTTTTGGCTTCATAATCGGAATTAATGGTTTTAAGGTGCTGGTCGAAAGCATCAATAAAACGTTCCAGGTCATTCGGATGTCTGCTGAATTCAAAGATCCATTCATGAGCACCGCCTTCATTTCCTTTCATGAAAACAGGTGCTCCCGTAAAGTCTGTAACAGATGCCCCGGTGGATTCGCAGGCTTTGGAAAGAGCAGACTCTACATTGGTAATCATAAGTTCTTCTCCAAAGGCATTGATATAGTGTTTGGTTCTTCCCGTGATCTTTATTCTGAAGGGGCTGATTGAGGTGAAAACAACAGTATCGCCAATCAGGTATCTCCAAAGTCCGCCGTTGGTGGTGATAACCATAGCATAATTTTTCCCGGTTTCCACATCTTCGAGACTTACGACCTTCGGATTTGAAAAATGAAACTGATCCATAGGGATGAATTCATAAAAAATTCCGTAATCCAGCATCAGAAGCATTTCATCACTGTCTGATCTGTCCTGGATCCCAAAGAAGCCTTCGGAGGCATTGTAAATTTCGTAGTAATTGATGTTTTTTCTGATGATCTGGCTGTATTGATCCCTGTATGGCTTAAAACTGATTCCGCCATGAAAAAACACCTCCAAATTAGGCCAGAGCTTTGAGATACTTTCTGCACCTGTTTCCTTTAATACTCTCTGCAGGAGAACCATCATCCAGCTCGGAACTCCCAGGATGCTTCCCACATCTTCATTTTTTACTTCAGAGGTGATGGCTTTAAGCTTGCTTTCCCATTCAGACATCAGGGAAACCTTTTTGCTTGGTATTGTAGTAATTTCTACCCAGAACGGGAGATTATCAATTAAAATCGCGGACAGATCCCCGAATTTTGTATTGAAATCCGCATAGAGTTCCGAACTTCCGCCGAGACGCAGGTTTTTATTGGTAAAAAGCTGGTTTTCGGGATGATTGTTGGCGTAGATGGAAACCATATCTTTCCCGGCTTTCATATGGCAGTATTCAAGGCTTTCTGCCGAAATGGGAATGAACTTGCTTTTGGCATTGGTGGTACCCGAGGATTTAGCAAAATGCTTGATATATCCGGGCCAGCTTACGTCCTTTTGGCCCTGTCTGGCTTTTTCGATATAAGGTTCAAAATCTTCATAGGTAACGATCGGAACTTTATTTTTAAAGTCCTGATAGCTCGAGATTGAATTGAAACCGTGTATTCTTCCGTATTCCGTATCTTCCGCATGAAAGAGCTGAGAAAAAAGGATACCTTTCTGGGTTTCAATAGGATGGTTCATGAAATTCTGTATCTGATCTATCCTCTGACGGATAAACCAGTTGACTACAGTATTGAAGAGTGCCTTTGTTGCCATTTCAACAAATATAATGATATTTGAATTTTCAGAAAATTTTTATAGCATGAAATAAAAAAACCGTTACAGAATTTGTAACGGTTTATTATTTAGATTATTGTTTCTTAGCAGTACTCGTCATAAGCGGCCTGAAGATTGGCGGCAATAGCACCTGCCGGATTTCCTTCAATATGATGTCTTTCCAGCATATGAACCAGTTCTCCGTCTTTGAAAAGAGCTACACATGGAGAACTTGGAGGAAACGGAGCAAGGTGTTTTCTTGCTTCTACTACTGCTTCCGTATCATATCCTGCAAAAACGGTCGTTAAATGATCCGGTTTTTTATCTCCTGTCAAAGAATATACTACACCAGGTCTTGCAGCTCCGGCAGCACATCCGCATACGGAATTGATCACCAATAAAGTGGTTCCTGACTGTTTTAAAGCTTCCTCCACCTGCACAGGAGTTGTCAAATCTTCGAAACCTTTATCTGTAAGTTCAGCCTTCATAGGCATTACTAAATCTGTTGGATACATATATTTTGTTTTTTATCAGCACAAAGTTAAGCAATTCTTTACGTATGTTCAATACATAAAAACTATCAATAGTTTAGCTATAAAAAATTAATTAAATATTAATAATTCAATAATATTTGAAAAAAAATAAAATAAAATAACGAATAATGAAAAATAATTGTTAAATTTGAAATGATTCTGAAAAACAAAGGACCATGAAAAAAACAATTACAGCTTTCCCTCAGGCATACCCGTTATTCAATACTGCCTAAGGCAGTTAAGAGAAATTAATAACCTTGAATATCTGAAAAACGAAGCCCGGAACAATATTGCTCCGGGCTTCTTTAATCAAATCGATATGCAAAGGTTGGATATCCTTATAAAATAGTGTCAGTTTTCAGCAGCTGACTAAGAAAGGAGCTTTTTAGCCATCTCGGAAATACTTTTTCCGTCAGATTTTCCGGCCAGTGCTTTTGATGCGGCTCCCATTACCTTCCCTAAGTCTTTTACAGACTCAGCTGCGGTTTCTGAAATAATATTTTTAATCTCTGTTTCTAGTTCTTCCGGAGAAAGCTGTTTGGGCAGAAACTGCTCAATGACTTTCATCTGTGCCTCTTCTACTTCGGCAAGATCATTTCTTCCCTGTGCTGCGAACTGTTCGAAAGAGTCTTTACGCTGCTTGATCATTCTCTGAAGAATGGCTATTTCCTGTTCTGCGGAAACTTCAGCGCCTTTTGCTTCTGTTTTCAGAAGTAATATCTGAGATTTTACAGCGCGAAGAGAGTCCAGAGCAACCCTGTCTTTCTCTCTCATGGCTGTTTTTATGGCTTCGCTTATGGTATTTTCTAAACTCATGGCTTTAAATTTAACAATGTATCAATGTAACAGTTTACCCATGATTGATTGATATATATTGTTACATTGGTACATTTTTACATCGTTATATTAATTAGTCTACGTCTTTATTTAAAAATCTGTTTTCTCTGATCTGCATAGAACCATTGTTGTCGGACAGGTAGGTGTTGATATTCTGGTCTGAAGCATTGGTTCCGTCGATAGAGATATTTTTTCTTTTGAAGGCCGGAATAGATTCAAATTCGCTGGAGCTGTCAAAACTCTGGTAGCGGGAATTGAATTCTTTCAGTTTGTTTCTTCTCTCCAGCACTCTCTCCTGATCAACAGCCTTATTCACAAAGGTAAATTCTGATTCTTCCGTTTTCGGAGATTCTGTTGTATGTTCAACTGCCGGTTTGATTTCCACTTTCGGTTCTTCCTGTTTTGTCTGTAAGAAGGTTTCGGTCTGCTGAACCGGAGTTTCAGTCAATGTACTTACAGGAGCACTGAATTCTGCTTTAGGCTGTCCGAAATCTGTTTTTGGCTCATTGGATGAAGGCTGGTTTACAAAGAAGCTGAATTCTACCGGTTTTTCATCGGAGAAAGAACTGCTTCCGGAAGAAAGGGAAGGGCTGTCATCTTTCTTGGCATCAAAATCAAATTTGAATGATTCTATTTCCAGGTCATTAGGATCTTCTCCTTCTTCATCATAAGAGAAAAGGCTGTAAGATTCCTGTTCGGATTCTTCATTGTCTCTCCATTCCTGAGCAGGGTCCTGTCTGTTTTCTTCTCTGTCGTAGAATTTTATTTCCGTTTTGGTTTCTTCTTCTTCAACGATGATTCTTTTTTCAGAAGTTGTTACTCCAAACTGAGGGGTATCGCTGTCTTCATCATCCAGTCTGAAAAGGTTTTTACCTCCGAAATCGCGCGGAGTTTCAGCCGTTGTTTCTCTCTCTTCTCTTGTTTTGAAGGGAGAGGTTTTCGGAGCTTCAAAACTGTCGTTAAGACTGATTCTGATCTTTTCTGTTGGGCCTGCAAATTTTTTGTTATCATTGGAAAACCCTGTTGCGATAACAAGAACGCTTACGGAATCTCCCAGTTCTTCATCTGCACCTACCCCGAAGATGATGTCGGCTGTATTTCCTGCTTCTTTCTGGATATGGTCCATAATCACCCCGATTTCGTCCATCGTAACTTCTTCGGCACCGCTTCTGATCAGGAGAAGTACATTTTTAGCCCCTGTGATCTTATTGTCATTCAGCAACGGAGAATCAAGGGCCTTTTTAACGGCTTCTTCTGCTTTGTTTTCTCCTGAAGCAATTCCTGTGGACATTAATGCTGTACCGGAGTTCTGAAGGACAGATTTGGCATCTCTGAAGTCAATGTTGACATCAAAATAACCGGTAATTACTTCTGCCATGCCTTTTGCGGCATTGGTCAACACTTCATCGGCTTTGGAGAATCCCTGCTTGAAGCCCAGGTTCCCGAACTGCTGTCTGAGTTTGTCGTTATTGATAACGATCAGGGAGTCTACATTGTTTCTCAGTTTTTCAAGGCCGTTTTCTGCCTGCTCCAGCCTTCTTTTCCCTTCAAAGCTGAAAGGAACGGTAACGATTCCTACGGTAAGGATTCCCATATCTTTGGCTACTTTGGCAATAACGGGAGCAGCACCGGTACCGGTACCCCCACCCATCCCGGCAGTGATGAATACCATTTTGGTATTCTGTCCCATCGCGGCTTTGATGTCTTCAATGCTTTCAATGGCAGATTTTTCCCCTACCTCAGGATCGGCACCTGCGCCAAGACCTTCGGTGATGGTAGTTCCCAGCTGTACTTTATTGGCTACCGGGTTATTATCTAAAGTCTGGGCATCTGTATTGCAGATCACGAAATCTACTCCGTGAATTCCTTTTTCGTACATGTGTTTCAGCGCGTTGTTTCCACCGCCACCTACTCCGATCACTTTTATAATGGATGAATTTCCTTTTGGCAAATCAAATGAAAATCCTTGTGTACCTATATTTTCCATAACTATATTTTTAATAATTGATAACTGACAAATGGTGGCTGATGAATGTTTTAGTTCAAGATAATAAATACTTTGTTATTTCTGTAACATTTCCTGCACCTTTTATCATTTATATTTATTCTACTTCTTCAAAGAATTTTTTTACTTTTTCCATGAGTGACTGCCCAAAGGTCAGTTTTGCTCTTTTGCTCTCCTGCTGTTCGGTTAAAACAGGTTTTTCTTCCACGGGAGCCGCCTGCTGAACCGGTTGTGCTGTTTCTGTCTGTGTTTCAGTAACTTCTGCTTTGGGTTCTTCCTGAACAGGTTCTATAACTTCAGCATTCTGCTTCTTGTCCCTGATCTTCAAACTTTCCATAAGCAAGCCGATAGACGTAGCAAATTCCGGGCCTTTCAGGTACTGGTTCTTGTCGTTGGCGATATATTCATTCGCAAAACCTATCCTGCTGTCGAAGCCTGTTGTATAATTGGCCAGCTGTCTGAGGTGCTTAAGGTTTGAGCCGCCTCCGGTAAGAACAATTCCGGCAATCAGTTTTTTCTTCTGCTCGAATGCTCCATAGGCTTTCAGTTCGGTATTGACCATTTCCAGGATTTCTTCCACTCTGGCATTGATGATCTGCGCCAGTGTTTTGAGAGAAATCTCTTTATCCGGTCTGCCGTGAAGTCCCGGTATCGTAACAAAAGTACTGTCTTTTTCCAGTTCGGGAACTGCTGAACCGAATTTTACCTTCAGTTGTTCTGCATGTTTTTCGATAATGGAACAGCCTTCTTTGATGTCTTCTGTAATAATCCCCCCTCCGTAAGGAATTACGCAGGTATGACGGATGATATTATCTTTAAAAATAGCTATATCTGTGGTACCGCCACCAATATCTACGATGGCGACGCCTGCTTCTTTTTCTTCTTTGGTAAGTACGGCTTCCGAGGATGCTAAAGGTTCCAGCGTAAGGGCTTCCATTTCAAGGCCTGCTTCTCTTACACATCTTGCAATGTTCCGGATGCTGCCCATTTGTCCCACAACAACGTGGAAGTTTGCTTCTAAACGTTTTCCGTGCATCCCTACGGGTTCCTGAATTTCGCCTTCGGAATCTACTTTATACTCCTGGGGAAGTACGTGGATGATTTCTTCACCGGGAAGCATCACCAGTTTTTTTACCTGGTCTTTCAGTGCTTCGATGTCGTCATCTGTGATGAATTTGTCCGGATGTTCACGCATAATATAATCGGAATGCTGCAGGGAACGGATATGTTTTCCTGCGATACCTACGGTGACTTTACGGATGGGAACTCCTGCGCTGGACTGTGCCTCAGACACAGCCGCCTTGATTGAATTAATGGTCTGTGAGATATTGTTCACAATTCCCTTATGAACTCCAAGACTTTTGGCCTTCCCTACACCGAGAACCTCTATTTTCCCGTGTGCATTCCTCCTTCCGACAATCGCGACAATCTTTGTTGTCCCGATGTCCAGACCTACTGAATACTCTTGATTTTCCATTTGTTTATATCGATTTGATTTTTTCTACTTTTTCCCAATCGGAACCTTATCCAATTTTGTGCTAAATATCTCTTTGAGATCAGGTTTTATTCTATTTTTACCTTTGCTTTGGGTTTTGGCGCCGGTTTTTTGTCTGTTTTTTTTGTTTCTTTGGGCTGAGCTGCTGTTTTGGGCTTTATACTTTCCTTCGGTTTGGCTGAAGTACCGGTTTTCTTTTTTTCTGCAGGCTTGAGAACTGCATCCGGTTTTTTCGCTGCCGTAGGGATAGGGGCCTTTGCAAGCTCTTTATTTCCTGCTTTCAGAATACTGTCATTTTCTTTAAAATAAGGGTTTAAGGTAGTGACAATCTGGTTCTGATATTTTACAGAGACTCTGCTGTATTTTTGAGGATCCTGATATACGAGGTATTTTTCTACAAAGGCTTTAAAGCCTTTCACTTTAAATTCAATATTATCAAGATCGCCTATTTCCACTTTATAATTTCCTTCGCTGGTGAGAAGGTTGTAATCGTCTTTGTATTTGGAGATCCCGATAAAGAATTTCTTGCTGAAATCATCTTTGTCGATCTTTTCTACCAGTTCTGCCAGTTTCTGATATTCTTCTGGTTTTACATTTCCGGTTACCAGCATACATGGATGGGAATAGGTCTTTGAAATGGGGAATTCTGTTCCTTTCTGATCCACATAAAAATCTCTTCCGTCTTTGTTGAGTCTGAAAACGGGAACCCGCTGTTTGATATCGAGATTAAGTTTGCCGTTCAGATTTAAATATACATTGGCACTGTCTACTGCCGGCAGGGAATTGATCTTCTTTTCCAGTGCGGGAATATTCAGATCTCCTACTTTTCCTGACGGATTTTCTTTTTTGACAATAGCTCTGATATCTTTTTCATCAATGAAGTAAACCGGAGTTTTTTCATTCATTTTTACAGAAATTTTTTGGTCCGTAATCTTCTGACCACTGAATCTCTTTAATGAGAAACTCAGCAGTAATCCTAAGATGATCACAGTGACCGCAATTTTTAGTATTCTGTATTTTTTTTTCATATTTTGTTCTATAAACGCTATTGCCGCAAGGTTTTGTTTTTTATTCTGTTAAACTTATATTTTTGAAATCCACTCACAGACGGGATCGTACAGGGTGTCAATATTTCCTGCACCCACGGTTAGAAGGATGTCAAAATCCTTTTCTTTTATCTTTTCAAATGCATCGGATAATGCGGATATTTCTTTTTTGTCTAAAGTCACTTTTTCCAGGAGCCAGTCTGAGGTAATTCCTTCGAAATTTTCCTGAAGCTCTCTTGCCGGATAGATGTCCAGAAGGATGAGTTCGTCTGCATTGCTCAGGCTTTCAGCGAATCCGTCTGCAAAGTCTCTTGTTCTGCTGAACAGATGCGGCTGAAATACTACCAGTAATTTTTTATCCGGATAAAATGTTCTCACGGAACTCATTACCGCATTAATTTCTGTGGGATGATGAGCATAGTCGTCGATATAGATTTTACCGTTAGGATAAATGTGTTTGGTATATCTTCTCTTTATGCCTTTAAAGTTGGCAATTGCTTTTTTTAATGTTTCGAAATCTGCTCCTAAATTGTGCAGAATGGCTAATGCTGCCGTAGCATTTTCTACGTTGTGGATTCCCGGGATTTCCCAGACGAAATTTTTCACGGTTTCGGCAGGGGTATGAAAGTCAAAATAGATCTTATCGTGATCCATACGCAGATTATCTGAATAATAATCGGCCTTTTCATTAACAGCATAGGTCTGATGCTTTCTCCCGATTTCCAGTCCTTTTCTTACAAACAGCTGTCTGTCTTCCGGAACCAGGGCTGCAAACTGTCTGAAACCTTCTTCAATGTGGCTTTTATCTCCGTAAATATCAAGGTGGTCTGCATCGGTAGAGGTGATAACGGCCCAATCCGGTGAAAGGTTAAGGAAGCTTCTGTCATATTCATCGGCTTCTACCACTGAATACTGGGATCCGTTGTAGAGAAAATTGGACTTAAAATTTTCGGAAATTCCTCCTAAAAAGCATGAGAAAGGAAGGTCTGCTTCTTTGCACAAATGGGAAACCAGGGTAGAGGTTGTGGTTTTACCATGTGTTCCAGCCACAGCGATACATTCTGTATTTTCTGTGATCATTCCCAGGACTTTCGCGCGTTTTAAAACTTCAAACTGATTCTGACTGAAATAATCCAGAATTCCCAGGGTTTTAATGGCGGGAGTATAGATTACCAGGGTATCTTCTTTCTGAAGTGAGGTGATTCTCTCATCAATAAGATCTTCAAAAACAATATCAATTCCTTCTTTCACGAGTTCCCGGGTGAGCTTGGTATCTGTTTTATCATATCCCAATACTTTTTTGCCTGATGCGTTGAAGTAACGCGCCAGGGCACTCATCCCGATCCCGCCGATTCCGACGAAGTAAAATTTCTGATATGTTTCTAAAATGTTCATTCCTTTTTTTATATTAATGTTTGCTGTAAAAGTATTGATGTACGGTATTATGACTACTTTTTACAACTTCTTCATTATTTCGTCTACAATCTGTTTCGCGGCATCAGGCCTGGCAAAATATTCCAGATTTTGCGACATTTCCTGTCTTAAATTTTCATTTTCGGAGATTTCTGATAATGTGTTCCAGAATTTCTCCTGCATTTCAGAGTCTTTTACCATTCTGGCTGCATTTTTTTCAACCAGATTCATGGCATTTTTGGTCTGATGGTCTTCCGCTGCAAACGGAAAAGGTACCAGCAGCACCGGTTTTTTTGCTACGGCCAGCTCTGAAATGGCAATGGCTCCGGCTCTTGAAACAATAATATCGGCCGCTGAATAGGCGAGTTCCATGTCTTTAATAAATTCACGGATCTGTATGTTCCGGGTATCCAGATCTTTTGTTTGTTCAAGAATATCTTTATAATCCAGCTTTCCTGTCTGCCAGATCAGCTGGTAATCTTTGTTTATAATATCATTCAAATGTGATTTCCAGGCATTATTCAATGTTCTGGAGCCTAAAGATCCGCCTACGGAAAGAATGGTGAGTTTATCTTTGCTTAGTCCCATTTTTTCTTTGGCAAGAGCGGTATCCGTCATTCCGGTAACGATATTTTCACGGATGGGGTTACCCAGGAATTCTATTTTTTCTGCGGGGAAGCCTTCAACTTTCGGATAGGCTGTAAATACGGCTTTCGCTTTTTTGCTGAGGATCTTATTGGTAACTCCTGCATGGGCATTCTGTTCCTGAATAAAGATGGGAATTCCCATTTTACTTGCTTCATAAAGGGCAGGGCCGCTTGCGAAACCACCTGTTCCTACGGCAAAATCTGGGGCAAAGGTTTTAATGATCTTTTTGGATCTGGAGAGGCTTTTCAGAATTTTGAAAGGCAGTCCGAGATTGGATAAAAGATTTCCTCTGTCTATTCCCGCAATGTCTATTCCTTCAATTTTATAGCCGGCCTGTGGAACTTTTTCCATTTCCATTTTCCCGTTGGCTCCGATGAACAAAAATTCCGTATCAGGAAATCTTTTTCTGATTTCATCTGCAATGGCGATGGCCGGGAAGATGTGTCCTCCTGTTCCGCCGCCGGATAATACTACTTTTAATTTTTTGTTCATTTTAATGGGGTTGTGGCCGGTTTTTTTATTTTAATTAAATATTCAATATGATTTAATAGGATTTTATCCTATTCTTTGTTCAATCGTCCCTTCGGGACTCTTTTGGTTATGCGATGTCGTTAATTTCTGCTATGCTTTGTTTTTTGCCCATTCCTTCTTCGTCGTAGATCTGTATTCGTGAGCTTATGTTTAAAATGATTCCCAACTGGAGGTAGGTTACCAGCATTGAGGTTCCTCCGTAGCTGATGAGTGGCAGCGGCTGTCCGGTGACGGGAATCAGGTTAACAGCTACTGCGATGTTTACTGAGAGCTGTATGAAGATCATTACCCCGAGACTGAGCACCAGCAGCGATCCGAAAAAGGCGGGCATTTTACTGGCTATCATGACAATCCTGATCATCATGATCAGATAGAGGCTGATCAGAAAGGCGGCTCCTATCAATCCGTATTCTTCTACGATAACGGCGAAGATAAAGTCGGAGGCAGACTGGGGAAGCATTTGCTTTAATGCACTTTTTCCAGGTCCCATTCCGGTAATTCCTCCGTGAACGATGGCTGCTTTAGCCTGCATTACCTGATAGTTTTTGGCTTTTACGCTTTCGTCGTCTACGTCAGCTGTTTTGGCTTTGCTAGAGGTAAATGTTTCTATACGGCTCATCCAGGTATGGACACGGTTTCCTCCGATCATATTGGTATTCAGGGCAATCAGAAGGAAGAAAACAATGGCTACAAATGATGCGGAAATAAATCCGGCAATGTATTTCCAGTGAAGCTGTCCTATGATGAGAACCACTACGGAAACCATGAGGATCATCAACGCGGTTGAACCGTTATCTTTGGCTACGAGTACAAATACCAGGAGAATTGGCCCGAAGATGTACATGATATTTTCTATCGGAAGTCTTTCTCTTGTTATTTTCTTCGTTAAATATCTGCACAGATAGATAATCAGCATTAAAAATGCGAATGAGGACGGCTGGAACGAGATAGGGGTTCCCGGGATTTTAAGCCATCTTGAAGCACTGGCTCCGTCGATGGTTTGTCCTGTAAACATGGTAACGATCAATAGAATAATCATCAGCCCCAGCAGGATGCTGCTGAGTTTTCCGATGTATTCGTATTTTACGGTTCCAACGAGTCTCATGATTCCAAGACCCAGAACTACAAAGAACATATGCTTGATAACGTGACCGGTGGTGGTCCCGTTATTTACAATGTACTCGAGATTTGAACTTGCAGAGTATACGGGGAAGATAGAGAAAATGGAGATCACAAGAATGACCATCCAAAGTACTTTATCGCCCTTTAGAAATTCAAATCTGCTTTCTGTGTTCTGTTCGTCCATAGTTAATGCTATTGGCTTTTGGCTAATGGCCATTGGCTTTTAATACCTGTTCTTTAAACTGTTTTCCTCTGTCTTCATAGCTTTTGAAGAGGTCGAAACTTGCGCAGCATGGGGAAAGTAAGACGGTATCTCCGTTTTTTGCCAGGGATTTTGATATTCTTACTGCTTCTTCCATAGCTGAAGTATCGTAGATGAATTCTTTTTTGTCTTTAAAGAAGTCTATGATCTTCTGATTGTCTATTCCCAGACAAACGATGGCTTTAACTTTTCTTTTTACCAGATCCTCAATTTCTGAGTAATCGTTTCCTTTATCCAGTCCTCCAACAATCCATACGGTTGGGGTTTTCATGCTTTCCAAAGCATAATAGGTGGCGTTTACGTTGGTTGCCTTGCTGTCGTTGATATATTTTACACCGTCAATTTCGGTTACAAATTCCAATCTGTGTTCTACTGCCTGGAAAGTCATCAGCGAGTTTCTGATACTATCGTTGTTGATTTCCAGTATTTTACCGGCAATGGATGCGGCTAAGCTGTTGGCAACATTGTGGTTGCCAAGAAGAGAAAGTTCATCAATTTTCATGGTGAATTCATCTTTCATTTTAACCTCAATTTTACCGTCATTGATAAAACCTCCTTCTGCCAGTTTTTCTTTGGTTGAAAACGGGATCATTTTGGCTCTGATTTCCAGTTTTTCAAGGATTGTTTTACTCATTTCATCATCTTTGTTGTAGATGAAGAAATTGTCATTTTCCTGGTTTTCAGCGATTCTGAACTTAGCCAGCGCATATTCCTCATAGTTGTAGTTGTACTGATCCAGGTGATCCTGGGAGAGGTTCAACAGAAGGGAGATATAGGGTCTGAAGTTCTGAATATCATCCAGCTGGAAGGAGCTTACTTCCAATACATAATATTCGTGGTTTTCATCGGCAACCTGTCTGGCAAAGCTGTATCCTATGTTTCCGCCCAGACCTACGTTCAATCCGTCATTTTTCAGGATATAGTAGATCAGGGAAGTGGTGGTGGTTTTTCCGTTGCTTCCTGTGATGGCAATGATTTTGGCATTGGTGAATTCTGATGCAAATTCTATTTCGGAGGAAAGTCTTATTCCTTTCTCGTGAATTTTATGGATGATATCTGCTTTTTTGGGAATTCCCGGGCTTTTTACGATCCAGTCTGCATTTAAAATTCTTTCTTCGTTGTGCTTTCCTTCTTCAAATTCAATTTCATTTTCAGTCAGAAACTGTCTGTAATGATCCTTAATAGCTCCTTTGTCTGAAAGAAAAACCTCCAGACCCTGTTTTTTAGCCAAATAAGCAGCACCACATCCGCTTTCTCCTCCTCCTAAAACAACTATTTTCATATTTAATTTTTTTGTAAAATGTAAATTGTAAAACGTACAATGTATAGGTGTTTTTTACATTAATACTTTTTACTTTTCACAAAAATTATCTCATTTTCAGTGTGATCAGACATATAATAGCCAGTATTACTCCTATGATGATCATTCGGTTTACGATTTTGCTTTCGTGGAACCCTTCTTTCTGATAATGATGGTGTAATGGTGACATTCTGAACAGTCTGTTATTCTGGGCATATTCCAGCCCGTATTTTTTCTTTCTGTATTTGAAAACGATTACCTGAAGCATTACGGATAGGTTTTCAATTAAGAAAATTCCGCATAAAACAGGAATCAGCAATTCTTTTCTCAGGATAATGGCTAAAACAGCAATTACTCCTCCCAGCATTAAGCTTCCTGTATCTCCCATGAAAACCTGTGCCGGATAGGTATTATACCAGAAGAATCCGATTACGGCACCTACCATAGCTACTGCAAAAATGGTGGTTTCTCCCATATTGGGAAGGAACATGATATTGAGGTAATCTGCAAAGATGATGTTCCCTGACAGGTAGGCAAAGAGGGCCAGGGTAAGCAGTATGACTACGCTGGTTCCTGCGGCAAGGCCGTCTATCCCGTCTGTAATATTGGCTCCGTTGGATACGGCAGTTACAATGAAAATAACGATAGGGATAAAGACAATCCATGCCCACTCATGGGCATCTTTATCATTCATCCAGAACAGAATTCCACTGTAATCGAATTCATTATTCTTGGCAAACGGAACGGTGGAAACTGTGATTTTTTCCGTAGGCATGAAGTTTTGCTCTACGTTGTTTCTGTTCACTACTTTTGCGTCTGCATATTTTCTTTTAACGGTAATGTCCGGGTGGAAATACATGGTGATTCCGACAATTAATCCCAGTCCAACCTGTCCTACTACTTTGAATTTTCCGCTCAGGCCGTCTTTATTTTTTTTGATTTTCTTCAGATAATCATCCAGAAAACCGATTGCTCCCATCCAGAGCATAGAAACCAGCAAAAGGACGATATAGACGTTGGTGATCCTTGTAAACAACAGGACCGGAATGATGGTTGCCAGAATAATGATGAGCCCTCCCATAGTTGGAGTTCCTTCTTTCTGCTTCTGTCCGTCTAATCCAAGATCGCGTACCAGTTCGCCCATTTGTTTTGTTCTCAGGTAGTTGATGACCCTTTTTCCGTAAACGAGGGCAATCACCAGGGAGAAAAGAACAGCGATTCCGGCACGGAAGGAAATGTATTTCAACATTCCTAATCCGGGGATATGGATTCCAAGGCTGGTTAAGTATTCGTATAGATAGTATAGCATGTTGTCAAGTTTTAATTAATGATGGTTTTAAATTTATTTACTCATTAATTTCCAAAGTTCATTAATTGTTTCTTTGTCGTCAAAATGATGTTTTACACCATTGATTTCCTGATAGGTTTCGTGGCCTTTTCCGGCTACGAGGACAATATCCCGGGGTTCTGCAAATTTTATGGCCATTTTTATGGCTTCTTTTCTGTCCGGGATTGAAGTGTATTTGCTGAAGTTCTGAGGTTCAACACCTGCTTCAATTTCTTTGATGATCTGTGCCGGATCTTCTGTTCTCGGGTTGTCTGAAGTGATGATGGCCAGTGTAGATTTTTTTGTGGCAATATTTCCCATTTCAGGTCTTTTTGAGTGATCTCTGTCTCCTCCGCACCCGAATACTGTGATGAGTCTTTCGTTTTTGGTTCTTATATCGTTGATGCTGTCCAGGATGTTTTCCAGGGCATCCGGTGTGTGGGCATAATCTACGATGAAGAAAATTCCGCCATCGGATTTGAAGGTTTCGAATCTTCCGGAAACTCTTTTTAACTTACTTACAGCCTGAAGGATTTCATCCTGTTCAAAACCCAGCTCTTCAGCAATTCCGAAGACGAGCAGAAGGTTGTAGACGTTGAATTTTCCTGTCAGCGTGGTCCAGAATTCTTTTCCGTTGAAGTTCAGCAGCATTCCGTTAAAGTCTACTTCAAGCAGTTTTCCGTGATAGTCTGCCATAGTTTTCAAAGCGTAAGTTTTTTTCCCGGCTTTGGTATTCTGAAGCATCACGTTTCCGTTTTTATCATCAATATTGGTAACTGCAACGGCTGTATCTTCCAGTTCGTCGAAAAATCTTTTTTTAGTTTTAAGGTATTCGTCGAAGGTTTTATGATAATCGAGATGATCGTGGGTAAGATTGGTAAATCCTGCCACTTTGAAGTGGAGCCCTTCGATTCTGTTCTGTGCAATTCCGTGTGAGCTTACTTCCATGAAGGCAAATTCGCATCCTTTTTCTACTGCTTCGGCCAGAATTTTATTGATGGTGATTACATCCGGAGTGGTATGAGTAGCCGGAATGACTTCTTCTCCTATTCTTATCTCAACGGTTGACAGTAAGGCGGAATCATAGCCCAGGTTTTTGAATACATCAAAAAGCAGGGTAGAAACAGAGGTTTTTCCGTTGGTTCCGGTAACGCCTACCAGTTTTAGTTTTCTGGAAGGATTTCCATAGAAATTAGAAGCCAGATGTCCTAAAGCTTTGGATGAATCTTTTACCTGTATGTATGTTACATTTTCAGCCAATACTTCCGGTAGTTCTTCGCAGACCACTGCTGTGGCTCCCTTCTCAATCGCAGATGAAATGAAAGAATGGCCATCAGAAACGGTTCCTTTTACTGCAATGTAAAGGGAATTTTCTGTGGATTTTCTGCTGTCGAACACCAATTCGGTAACTTCACGGCTGCTGTCGCCATGAATTGCTGTTACCGGGATTCTGTTTACTAATTCTGTTATTATCATTTTTTATTAATAGGATTTCATCCTATTCTCTGTTAAATCGTCCCTTCGGGACTCTGTTTTCCAATTAATTCTGCAGAGATAAATAAATTCTCTGGTTTTTGCTGATCGTGGTGCCTTCCTGTGGGAACTGTTCCCTGATTCTCCCAACGCCTTTGAAGTCAACGCGGTAGCCTAAATTTTCAAGTTGCGGAATTACATTTTTACCGATAAGTCCTACTACATTGGGCATCTGTTTATCATTGACTGCTATTTTGACATTGGGTTCAACCATTTTGCTCAGGTCTACTTTTTTGTCTACCAGCATTTCTTTTTCAATATTCTGCGGTGTTTTCAGGAATGTTTTTCCTGCAATTTCCTTAAACACCGGTGCTGAAACGGCTCCTCCATAAAATCCTTTTGCGGTATTAGGTTCGCTTATCATTACGTAGCAGGTGTATTTCGGACTGTCGGCTGGGTAGAAGCCGGCAAATGATGCACGGTACTTCATTGGGCCAGGGAGCCAGTATTCAAATCTTGCGGTTCCTGTTTTTCCTGCCATTTTCAGGTTCGGGGTGAAGATGCTTCGTCCGGTTCCTTTCTCTACGGCTTTGGTGAGGGCGCTGGTCATCATTTTGATGGCTTTTTCGGAGGCCATTTTGCTGACCATTACTTCCGGTTTGGCGCTGTACATCACTTTTCCGTCTTTCATGATCTTATCGATGAAAAGGGGTTTTACCATTTTACCACCATTAGCAACCCCGTTGTAGAAAGTTGCTAACTGTAATAGATTGATGTTTGATGAATATCCGAAAGAAATGGAGGCTAATGTAGCTGCGTTCCATCTTTTATGCTGCGGGGTCAGTATTTTGGGTTTTGTGATTCCCGGCAGTTCGATATCCATTTTATCGAATAATTTCCAGCGTTTCAGATGATCCAGGAATATCTGTGGTTTTTCCGCGTAGTATTTTGTGATCAGTTTGGCGGTTCCCACGTTACTGGATTTGGCTAGTACATCGCTTATATCGTAAGTTCCTCCGCCGTGGCCGTCTGAAATCCTCTGTTTGGCATAGGTCCATACACCGTTTCCGACGTTTACGGTTGTGTTTTCATCTATAAAACCGTCATCCATTGCGGCCAGCAGGGAGATGGTTTTAAAGGTAGAGCCGGGTTCTATATTATCTTTTAAGGCGTAGTTGTAAGAATCTTCATACTCACCGGATTCTGTTCTTTTTAAATTAACCAGTGCGCGTACTTTTCCGGTTTCCACTTCCATAACGATCACGGTTCCGTGCTTTGCTTCGTAATTGATGAGCTGTTTTTCCAATGCGGAGTGGGCAATATCCTGAATTCTAAGGTCTAAGGTGGTGTATACGTCTTCTCCGTCAACAGGTTCTTTTACTTTCCAGTAGTCGATTGGTTTCCATTGGGAAGAGTTGATTCTCTGTTCCAGTCTTTTTCCGTCGGTTCCGGTCAGGTATTTTGAGAATGCGCCTTCCAGTCCGGATTTGTATTCGCCGTTATCCATTCCTATGGTTCCGGCTCCGATTTCGGAAGTGGCCAGTTCTCTTTTGTAGTTTCTGTCAACAATAAATCCTCCTTTGTTTTTTCCTCTTTTAAAGATCGGGAAGTTGCGGATTCTGTCATACTGATCAAAATCAAGACCTTTTACCAGGGTATAGTACTGGTTTTTTTTCTTTTTCTGCTCGTCGAATTTCTGTCTGAATTCTCCTCTGGATTTTCCGAACATTTTGCTCAGGGAATCTGTAAGTGCTCCGATATTGTTGGTGTAGACGCTATCTTTCATGGTTTTGAAATCAAGATAGATGTCGTAACGCATTACGGTAGTGGCCAGAATAGAACCGTCTGAGGCGAACAGGTTTCCGCGGGCAGCTTTCAGGGTTGCCTCGCGATAGTTTTTATTAATGTAATCGTCTTTAATTTCCTGAACGTTAGTGTTTTGCAGGATTACAATTCTTGTAAGGAACATTACGAATACGCACAGAGCTGCCACTGCGAAGAGATAGCCCCACCTTAACGTTTTTTTACGTTTGTTGTCGTATTCATTTTGTTTTTGCATCTGTACTGTCCAGTTTAATTAGCAGTTTGTGAGGATGGTTTTCAAGGGTCATTAAAGAGTCCTTTGCTACTTCTTTCCCCAGTTCCGATTCCATTTTTACTTTGATCAGCTTACTCTGGGCGTAAGCGTTTCTCGATTTATATTCTTCTGTTTCTTCTTTTAAGGCATTGACGATTTTAATCTTTTTGTTGACGAGGTGATTGGTATAGATCATCGCCATCATCAGGACAAACAACAGGAGAAAATACTTGTAATGTATTTTGATCTCATCACGGTTCAGAAAGTTTCCTTTTATAATGTCTATAAAAGTGAGTCTTTTCTGGGGGCGATTTGTTGTTCTTTTTGCCAATTTATTTGTTTGTCAATTTGCTTTGCCGTGAATTCGCTTCTCTGTCAACAGTCAATTTTCTGATGTGAAGATTCATTATTGACTGTTCACCATTCACTTTTATACTTTAATTCCTGTTCTCATTTTAGCGCTTCTGGCTCTGGAATTTTCTTCGATTTCCCAGCTGTCCGGGATAACCGCTTTACTCTTCAGCAGCTCGAAAGCTTTTTTATAATTTCCGTAGATGTCTCTTTCGGGTTCTCCTTCAAACATTCCGTTCTTTAAAAATCTTTTTACCAGGCGGTCTTCTAATGAATGGTAGGAAATAACAACGAGTCTTCCTTCCGGTTTCAGAATGTTGTAGGCCTGAACGAGCATTTCTTTTAAAACTTCCAGTTCCTGGTTTACTTCAATTCTTATCGCCTGAAAAAGCTGGGCGTAGAATTTATTAACTTTATGGGGCGGAATGTAGCTGAATAATTTCTTCAGTTCTTCCGTGGTATTGATGTTCTTTGTTTTTCTGTGGTGAACGATTTCTCTTGCCAGCTTTCTGGCTTCTCTCAGTTCTCCATAGTGGTAGAAAATATCAGCCAGTTCCTCTTCTCCATATTCGTTAATTACGCGTTTGGCATCAAGATTCTGCATTACGTTCATTCTCATGTCCAGAGGAGCATCGCTTCTTGTTGAAAATCCTCTTTCCGCTTCATCAAACTGATGGGATGAAACGCCTAAGTCTGCCAGGATTCCGTCTACCTGAGAAACTCCGTACATCAGCAGGGAGTTTTCCAGAAATCTGAAATTCTGGTTTACCAGTGTAAATCTGGGATCATCAATTGCGTTTTTAAGGGCATCAAGATCCTGATCAAAACTGAACAGTCTTCCTTTGTCCGAAAGCCTGCTCAGGATTTCCCTGGAATGGCCTCCGCCTCCAAAAGTGCAGTCCACGTATATTCCGTCCGGATTCGTCACCAAATCATCAACACTCTGCTTTAATAAAACGGGGTTATGGTACATGCTTAACTTGTGTTTTTATCACGCTACAACTGCGTGGTTCCTATTCTTCATCGAAAGAGCCCATCACATCTTCAGCAAGGCTGGCAAAGTCGGCTTCGTTGGTAGCAATCACCTTTTCATAGGCTTCTTTATCCCAAATTTCGAAAAGCTCTCCTGCGCTGGTAATGACAGTGTCTTTCTGAAGGTTTGCAAAGGTGACCAGATCTTTGGAGATCTGAAGTCTTCCTGCATTATCCAGCTCAACTGTTTTTACGCCTGCCGTAAACATTCGTATGAAATCAGCATTCTTTTTAATGAATCTGTTTAATTTATTTATTTTGCCCATCAGTTTGTCCCAGGCATTCATGGGGTAAACTTCCAGGCAGGGTTGGAACACAGATCTCTTGACTACAAACGCCTTATCGTCGAAGTTTTCCATCTGTTTGATTAAAGATGAAGGAACTTTTAAGCGGCCTTTGTCGTCAATTTTACACTCATATGTTCCAATGAAATTTTTCATTTGGGACAAATTTATATAAAAGTTTCCAAAATTTCCCACTTTTTCCCACTTTTTGACTTAATGTTAATAAGTTTTATTAAAGATTTAAATTTTAAGGGGTAAGTGGTTGGTATACGGAGGATTGTGAAAAGTCTTATTCAGGCCATATTAAAGAGGTTTTGAAAAAAAAGAAGAAAAAGAGAGAGATTATATTATTTTTATTTTAAATTAGGGTAATCAAAATATTTTTGAGGTTTAATTTGTATTTTTGCAAGGCTTTATTAAGGCATTATATGATATTTAGTACAAAAAAAGAAAAGAAATATACTTTTGTAGAGGCGGGAGAAGGACATCCATTGGTGCTGTTGCACGGTTTAATGGGTGGTTTGAGTAATTTCGATAAAATGGTAGATTTTTTTTCGCAAAGAGGTTTCAAAGTGTATGTGCCTCAGTTGCCGATCTATGATCTGCCGGTACTCAATACGAATCTTACTACGCTTGCAAAATATATTATCAGGTTTATTGAGAGTCATATTTCAGGACCTGTTACAATTGTAGGAAACTCAATGGGGGGCCATGTAGGTCTTATTTTAACTCTGGCAAGACCGGATCTGGTTAAGAATCTTGTTCTTACCGGAAGCTCGGGGCTGTATGAGAGAACTTTCGGAGACAGTTTTCCCCGAAAGAATGACCGTTCCTATATCAGAAAGAAAACGGAAGAGGTTTTTTATGACCCGGCAATTGCCACAGAGGATCTTGTAGATGAGGTGTTTTCTGTAGTGAATGACAGGATGAAAGGAATCAAAACGGTGATGCTCGCGAGAAGTGCCATCAAACACAATATGCTGAATGATCTTCCGAAGATCAAAACCCCGACCTGCCTGATCTGGGGAAAACAGGATAATGTAACCCCGCCGGAGGTAGCAGAGGATATGCATAAATTTATCCCGAATTCTGATCTCTTCTGGATCGACCGTTGCGGGCATGCTGCCATGATGGAGAAACCGGATGAATTCAATGAGATTCTGTACAGCTGGTTAAAAGATAAAGTGTAAATACATACAACATATAAATGGCCATTAAGAACTTTTCTTAATGGTTTATTTTTCTAAAAATATTTGAGAAATGGTTATTAAAACAGCAAATTTTGTAAAAAGCAGCGGAAAATGGCAGGACTGTCCTGATCCTACACTTCCGGAATACGCTTTTATCGGAAGGTCTAATGTAGGAAAGTCGTCCCTGATCAATGCGATGATGAATCATAAGGATCTGGCCAAAACTTCACAGACTCCGGGAAAAACACAGCTGATCAATCATTTTTTGGTAAATGAGAACTGGTATCTTACGGATTTACCGGGATATGGCTATGCCAAAGTGTCCAAATCCATAAGAAAGGATTTTGAAAAAGTGATTACCAATTATATTTTGAACAGGAGAAATCTGGTGAATCTTTTTGTGCTGGTAGATATAAGACATAATCCTCAGAAAATTGATCTTGAATTTATCCAATGGTGCGGGGAGAGTGGAGTTCCGTTTTCCATTGTGTTCACCAAATCGGATAAAATAAAGCCTGGTGCTGTGGTTACCAATGTAGAGGCTTATAAGGCTGAACTTCATAAGACCTGGGAGGATCTTCCGGAACTCTATGTAACCTCTGCAGAAAAGAAAGAAGGCTGTGAAGAAATCCTGGATTTCATTGAAAAAACCAATGATTTTTTAACGCTTAATAATGTAAGCTTTGATGAATAGTACCGTCTGGAAGATCAAAACCTTTGATGAATTTACCGTACCGGAGCTGTATGCTGTACTGAAAGCCCGTATTGATGTATTCGTCATAGAACAGAACTGCCCTTATCCTGATCTGGACAACTACGATCAGAAAGCGGTTCATATCTGGGCTGAGGAGAATGGGGAAGTTCTGGCTTACTGCCGTGTTTTCGATAAAGGAATCAAGTATGATGAAGCCTCTATCGGCCGGGTTCTTACAACGGAAAAGGCGAGAGGAAAGCGTTTAGGAAAGCAGCTGATTCAATATGCTGTGGAGACGATAGAAAACCGTTTTCATACAACAGAAGTGAGAATTTCTGCACAGGACTATTTACTGAGGTTCTACTCCGGGTTCGGATTTGAAGATACCGGGAAAAAATATCTGGAAGATGATATTCCGCATACGGAAATGATCAGAAAATAATAAAAGCGAAGAGAGATCTTCGCTTTTTTAATATATGGTGAGTGTTTTTAGTTTTTTTAAAATGGAAGCCGGAAGCAGTTTAATTACACCCTGAGCAATACGACCGGTCTACATACTGTTTGCTGTTCCCTGCGTAATAATAGCACCCGCCTCTTTTGCCTACATACAACTGGTTTCCGTTATAGGTACACCCTCTGCCTGATGAATAGAACCCAGAGCTCCTGCTGCTGCTTTTCTTGCTTTTTGAAGCTTTTTTCTTTGGCTTTTTGTTGGTCTGTTCAGATCTGGTCTTTTGCGGTGTTGCGGTGAAACTGGCTGGAAGTAATAATCCTAAGCTTAATAAGGTGGTGAAGAGTAGTTTTTTCATAGTAGAATGTTTTTTAGTAAAAATTGTTTTTAGATGATTAATAGTTTTCTAATGTTTTGTGGAGTTTCTCTCTGAAAATATATAGGTCATCAAGATTATTCAACAGTACTTTTTCTCCGGCATCTTTACCGTTGTGGAATGTTTCTATATATTTATTCGGAGTATTGAAGTGAAGTCTGCAAATCGGTTTTCTGTTATTGTCATCCAGCAGAATACCAAAATAGGATAAGGTATCCCTGTATGCTATGCGGTCTGCAGGAATTTTTTCTCTCATGATAGCTTTTATAATTTGAAATCCTTCCAGTTCTTCTTCTGTTGTAACAATTTTAGAATCATTGTTTTCATCAATAGGCTGGGAATTTTTTACCTGATCTTCCTGTTGTTCAATTTGTTCATTAATGCTTAATGCGGACTTGAGTCTGAAGCTGATCGATTCATTGATTGAGGTTGTCAGGGCTTTTTTGGTATATTCTTTAAACGAAACCATTCTGTTGGCGGTAATAGATTTTCCAAAGAATCTGCTTACAAGAAGTTTTACAATTTCATCGGATGGAGTTTCTATTTCTTTTTCAAATTCTTTTCGTATAGCTTTAATATATTTTAAGGCTTCTGCGGAATCGAGAATGTTTTCCAGGTTGTAATCCTTTTTGGTGAAGTTTTCCAGTATTTTTACGGAGCTGTCTTTCAGATCTTCGATATCAATGCTGAAAAAAGGTTTTTCGTCCATAATGTTAGGCTTTTCCAGATCGGTATAAAAATTATAAATAATTCCGTTGGTGAGAACGCCAAATCTTGTTTTGGAAACGTGAAAGTATCTGTGGAGTTGGGAATTATGAGCATCCACATTCTCTTTCCAGTGTTTGCATTCGATGATAAGAACAGGGTCATCATTGTTTTTAATTACATAATCCACTTTTTCTCCTTTCTTGGTTCCTATGTCACAAACATGTTCGGGAATTACTTCGGTGGGATTGAAGATGTCATAGCCTAAAATCTGTATAAAAGGCATTACAAAAGCATTTTTAGTAGCTTCTTCAGTTGAAATCTGATCCTTTAATCCGGATACTTTTTGTTGTAACTGTTCAAGTTTAATTTTAAGATCCATTATGTCGTTTTTATTTGCATCAAAAGTATCACCCTTTGAAGCTTTATCCTTACGGGATTCCGTAAAAATAAAAAAGCCTCTCAACAATGAAAGGCTGTATTGTGAATTTTTGAAGTATTTATATAATTCCCAGGTCTTTACAGAAAGCAACAAGCTGTTCGTTGCTGGTTACCTGCAGGTCTTCTTTTAGGCTGTTCAGTTTTTTTTCTACACTGCTCAGGCTGTTGGGGGTAATGCCTTTTGCTTTAAAGTGATCGGGGATGTTTTTTTGCAGAATACCTTTGGCAAGGTGGGAAACTATGTTGATGTCATAGGCCGTGAATTCGTAACTGTTCAGTTTTTTAACTTCCTGCTTCAGATCGAATGATAAATAGTTTTCATTGATAAAAACGGAAGCAATTGATTTTTTTAATTCTTTGGAATCATTTCTTGCTTTCCGTACATAACCGTTGATGTGGTACCGGGTAAACAGAGAATCTATAATTCCTGATTTATGTTCTGCGGAAAAAACAATTATTTTGATGGAGGGGTGCAGTTCCCGGACTTTCACGATAAGTTCGGTGCCGTTTTTTATGTTTTGCTCGTGATGATCTTCTTCAAAGGAAAGATCGGTGATCAGCAGGTCGTACAGATCATTTTCTCTTATGGATTTCTGAACTTTAGCGAGTGCATCATCGCAATAATACACATAATCTGCATTAGTAATATGAAGGTCTTCTAATGTTTTCTGTACAGAGATGCTGCTGCTTTCGTGGTCTTCGGCTATTAAAATTTTTTCGAACATTTTATTACTTTTTTTAAGAAACAGGAAATGAAATACTGATCTTCAGTCCTTTTTCGGTTTTGGTGTCAAAAATAATAGCTCCTTTTATTGCTGCCATACGGGAAACCGTATTGGTGAGCCCATTCTTCTGAATAAGATCTCCCGGAATTCCTATTCCGTTATCTGTATACTGTATCCGGACCTGGTTTTCAGTTCTTTCAAATTTAAAAACGACACGGGATGCCTGGCTGTGTTTTTTCATATTAACGAGCAGTTCGCGGATAACCTGGTAAATTTCTTCAAAACCGGTCTGGGAAACATGGGTCCATATTTCATCTTCATTACCTCCGGTATACGTTTCCGTATCATCATTTTTGAATGAAGCGATAAGCTTGGATATTTTTTCTTTACAATCTTTTGGGCTGCCAGTCTGATCCGGTTTATCGTAGGAAATATCTCTTGATTTTTCGTAAACAAATTCAAGTTCGTCAAGGGCCTTTTCTTTATCGAAGCTTTCCTGGTTTTCTATCTTGGTCATCACCTGATAAATACCGTTGGCTACTACGTCATGCACTTTTTTGGACATTTTAAGCTGTGTGTTTTTTACTTCAAGCTCTTTTTCCTGTTTTAAGCGTATTTGGCGTTTGCGATACCATAATATGGTGATAATTGCCAATACTAAGGCAATTAAAAGAAGTAAGATCTTATTTTCTTTTTCAGAATTATTGGCTTTTAATCTTTGGTTTTCTGCATTATTTTTTTCTACATCATATCTTATTTTGGCAAACTGATTTTTTGCTTTGCTTCTCGCCACCTGAACGCTGTCATTTAAAGCCTGGAAGCTTTCAAAATAAACCAGATGATTATCAGGTGTTAGATTTATAATTTTTTGTAATGCCTGAAGTTGATCTTCAGAACTCTTATTTTTTTTAGCTGCATTTAGCATCTGCTTGGCATAGTAAAGAGCTTTCTTCCGATCAGAATAAAAAAAATAATTTGCCAAAGTAGCATAACTTGAATTTTCATGTACACTACTGTTGTTTCTTTTTCTTATTTCAAGAGCCTTGTAGAATGCTGGAAGAGGGTTATAGTTTTGATTGTCATAATGCTTAACTCTGGCCAGGTTGTTGATAACCATTGCATATTTTAAACTGTCTTTTGTTGGTAATGCAAGTTGTATTGTTTGTATTGCTTCTTTATATTTTTCTAATGTTATTAATGCAACTCCAAGGTTATTTTGAAACGTATATTTATCTTCCTGGATATTGGTGTATTGAATCGCCTTTTTATAATACTTGATACAATCATCAAACTCATAGAGATAAGAAGAACAGATTGCCATATTATTAAAATTTGAAGCTGAGGTTCTCCTTCGTATACTGTCATTATTTTTGCCTAAATAACGAACTGCTTCAAGAGAGGTTTCAATACTTCCGTAATAATCTCCCTTTTGTTCCTGAAGAATTGCCATATTTACCAATGCTTTGGCTATCCCTACTGAATCTTTTGCTTCAGAATAGAAATTTTTGGCCTGGTTGAAATAATAAAATGATAACCCCGTAGTGTCTTTTTTAGCTTTTTGGTAATAGGCTTCGGCTGAGGCAATATTTTCTTTTTCTGTTTTCTGATCATTGCAAGAAAATAGTATGGTTAATAAGGAGATAATAAAGATTTTTTTCATTTAGATTACTTTGACGTATCCAAAGTAAAAAAAAAGAACAGATTACACAATCTGTTCTTTCATATAGATTAAGGCTGGCTGTATGGAGGGGGGACCTGTCCGGTATTTCCTCCTGTGTTTCCACCATTTCCATGACCATTTCCATTTCCGTTTCCATTTCCACTGCCGTCTCCCGGATCTATTCCGAGTCCGCTTCCCGGGTCGTTTTGTACGGTTACCGGGCTCTGTCCGTTGTTATGATTTACTGTATGGGCATTATTATTTGAGAATGCTAAACCTAATAGCATTAGAATGAACTGTATCATCTTCTTAAAAATTTAAAAATTGGGTACTTCTGCAGTTGCCCGCGAAACCGATCACAGGTAGAGCTACACGTTTAAAAAAATTGAAGCGCTTCTAAATTTTTGGGAAGTGAACCTTCAAAAACGGAGGAGAAAACATCTGCTTCCCAACCCGGAGTTTTACCTCCGTTTTATCTGGTAGTTTTGAAATCAGTTTTGTATTTTTGTTTTTGTAATGTTTTGTTTGTCACTGATCTCTGATGCAAAGATGCAGATGAAAATGAGGCAAGGGTTAGAAAGTTTTAGGAAAGTTTTAGGAAAGTTTTTTCAGTGAGAAGTGCGGAAAACCGTAATGTTTTTTATTACAGATTTTATAATTTTCGAAATAATAACCTTGAGTATGTCAAAATTTTTATCTGAAAGGAAAAAGCTATTAGAAGATGTTTATGAAAAAGCTTCAAATGAAGCCACAGAGACATCTTTCAGTGGAATTATTCTGCACCTTGAACGGATTCTAAAAGATGAATATGAACCGCTCAGTTATAAGTCTTTTGAAAATTATTATAAAGCTATTGTTGAAAATGGTGAAGATTATAATATTAAAAGACCAATTTTGGATAACTTAAGCAGATATTTGGGATATGACACTTTTAAAGACTATTGTTCTGAATGGAAGACATTGGAATATACAATTCAACAAGCAATCTCAAAAATTGTAATAACAATAATTAATAAGCCTATTCTTGCAATGCCCGAATTCGTGAAACAAAACGGATTGGGTATTGCAGGAATTGTTTTGGTTTTAGCGGCTTTAATGACGAGTAAAGGACAGGGAAGTAAAAATGGTAAAGACAGCAGCATAGGCATTCAGCCATTAGGATTTTTAATGGCCGCAGAACCTGCCGATGAAAGAAAATGTATGTATTGGGATAAAAATGAATATAAGCCGGCAGATTGCGAGGACAGAAATCCCCGGCTTGATCTCAGACCCATAGATTTTGTTGCTCTGAAACATTTTAAAAAGATCACAAGAAAAGATACGCTGACTGTTGATAATGCCCTGGGCGTTACCTGGTATTCTAAATTTAACGGAAATGTAGAGTTTTTTACAATGGATGGTGTAGATCCTGATAATGGCAAAGAACTGAGAAAATCTACGCCGTGGATTATCTTCAAATATGCAGGCAAACAATAAGATACCCTGGTGGTAGAAGAATAAAAAAAGAGAGACAAATTATTCTTTTATCTCTCTTATTATTTTTAGTCAGCATTCAGCATGCCCAGTTCTCCGTAATGTTTTCTGAACTTCTGGATCTTCGGACCCACCACAGCACTGCAGTAAGGTTGTGTCGGGTTTTCATTATAATATCCCTGGTGATACTGTTCTGCCGGCCAGAATTTTTCAAATCTTGTAAGTTCTGTAACGTAGGTTCCTGCCCATCTTCCCGAGGCTTCGGATGCCTTCAGGGCTTCTTCCGCTTTAGCTTTTTCGGCATCATCTTTATAATAAATAACCGAGCGGTATTGGGTTCCTATGTCATTACCCTGTCTGTTCAGCTGGGTAGGATCGTGAAGAAAGAAAAATACGTCCATAAGCTGTTCGTAAGTAATAACGGCAGGATCATAAGTGATCTGTACCACTTCCGCATGTCCTGTTTCATCGGTGCAGACTTCTTCATAGGTCGGGTTATCTTTGTGTCCCCCCGAATATCCGGATACAGCAGACTGTACACCTTTCAGCATATTAAAACAGCTTTCCACACACCAGAAACATCCGCCTCCGAAAGTGATCTGCTCAAATTGATTATTCTCCATTGTAACTGATAATTTTATTCATTATTTCTGCAGGATTGTAATCCTGAAAAACCGATCAAAAGTAAGAAAAACTTTGATGGTTTTAAATACAAATAATGTGAATGTTTCCATCGATAAAAACTATAAATGAATGGAATGATTTTATGCCACGGATATACGGATTTTTAATTATTATGGTTTGCAGATTGTATAAGTTTGGGCTGAAGACAGTGGATTGTTTTTCTATTATTCAGGCGGATTAAAGCCCTCCTCTATTTTTCTATTGCTGATAATGGATTGAGCATATTTTTTTGTTGGTTAAACGCTAAAGGGCAGAAGGGTTTTAACTATTATGCTGTTTTTAAGGCGCAAGAAAATCAAAGATTTTCAGCAATTTTTTGTGATCTGTTTTCATCATTGAAAGAGCCGGAGGCTAGTCTATCGCTTCATCGGATCAACGAAGTTGATTCTACACTTTGCTCCCTTAAAATCAATATTGCCGATACATGAACTTTGCGTGAAAAAAAGCAAGCTATCATATCAATATGAATTAAATTTCCCACAGACTTCACAAATCTCACTGATGGGGTGAAAAAATTCATTGTCACAGATACCGAATCATTTTACTTATTAATGAATGCCAAGAAGACCTTTGTATATGTGTATACTGAACAAAAAAAGCAGCCATTAATGACTGCCTGATATATTAAATTTATTCTGTTATTTTTCCCAGACGAGGGCACTTGCTTTCTATTGCTGATGATGGATTGAGCATATTTTTTTGTTGGTTAAACGCTAAAGGGCAGAAGGTTTTTAACCATTATGCTGTTTTTAAGGCGCAAGAAAATCAAAGATTTTCAGCAATTTTTTGTGATCTGTTTTCATCATTGAAAGAGCCGGAGGCTAGTCTATCGCTTCATCGGATCAACGAAGTTGATTCTACACTTTGCTCTCTTAAAATCAATATTGCCGATATATGAACTTTGCGTGAAAAAAAAGCAAGCTATCATATCAATATGAATTAAATTTCCCACAGACTTCACCAATCTCACTGATGGGGGTGAAAAAATTCTTGTCACAGATACCGAATCATTTTACTTATTAATGAATGCCAAGAAGACTTTTGTATATGTGTATACTGAACAAAAAAAGCAGCCATTAATGACTGCCTGATATATTAAATTTGTTCTGTTATTTTTCCCAGACGAGGGCACTTGCTTTCTATTGCTGATAATGGATTGAGCATATTTTCTTGTTGGTTAAACGCTAAAGGGCAGAAGGTTTTTAACCATTATGTTGTTTTTAAGACGCAAGAAAATCAAAGATTTTCAGCAATTTTTTGTGATCTGTTTTCATCATTGAAAGAGCCGAAGGCTAGTCTATCGCTTCATCTGATCAACGAAGTTGATTCTACACTTTGCTCCCTTAAAATCAATATTGCCGATATATGAACTTTGCGTGAAAAAAAAGCAAGCTATCATATCAATATGAATTAAATTTCCCACAGACTTCACAAATCTCACTGATGGAGTGAAAAAATTCATTGTCACAGATACCGAATCATTTTACTTATTAATGAATGCCAAGAAGACCTTTGTATATGTGTATACTGAACAAGAAAAGCAGCCATTAATGACTGCCTGATATATTAAATTTATCCTGTTATTTTTCCCAGACGAGGGCACTTGCCCCCAAGATGGCGGCATCGGCTTCATCCAGTTCACTGAAAACCAGTTTTACTTTATTCCTGAAGATCGGAAGAAGGTTTCTCTCCATATAAAGTTTGGCAGGCTTTAGAATGAAATCTCCAGCTTTGATTACGCCTCCGAACAGAAGTATGGCTTCAGGCGAAGAAAACATCACAAAGTTAGCTAAAGCTTCACCCAGCTTCTGTCCCGTATATCTGAATACCTCAATAGCGATCGGGTCTCCTTTCAGGGCACATTCATGTACTGTTTTGGAATTGATCTCATCTTCAGGATACTGATTCAGCATGGATTCGGGAAACTCTGCTCTCATTTTCTTGGCTGTAATAGCAATTCCGGTTGCTGAGGCATAGGCTTCGAGGCTTCCTTCGGACCCTGTGCTCCAGTGCTTTCTTCCGCCGGGCTTTACAATCGTATGTCCCAGCTCTCCTGCAAAACCGTCATGCCCGTAAATAAGGCTTCCGTTGGAAATAATCCCGCTACCTACGCCTGTTCCCAGCGTAATCATAATGAAATCTTTCATTCCGCGGGCGGCTCCGAAAAGCATTTCTCCAAGAGCGGCCGCATTGGCATCATTGGTTACCTTGCATGGCAGATTGAATTTGGCCGTCATCAGGTCTGTAAACGGAATAACTCCTTTCCAGGGCAGATTGGGGGCCTGTTCTATCGTTCCTTTATAATAGTTGGCATTAGGAGCGCCTACTCCGATTCCGTCAAAGTTTTTTTCCGTGCCGTGTCTTTCGATCAGTGGGCGTACCTGTTCGTGCAGAGCATCGATGAAATCTTCTATTTTATCGTACTCATCTGTTCGCAGACTTCCTTTTTCCAGGACCTCACCACGGTGGTTTACTACTCCGAACTTGGTATTCGTTCCTCCGATGTCAATTCCCAGGGCAACTTGTTTTGATAAATCTATTAATGACATTTCTATTGTAATTCTAAAGGGTTAAAATTATAAAAAAGATTGTATTAATAGATTATTAACTAAACATTTATTTAAAAAAGTTTCAGGCTGTTTTTACCGGTTTCTTTTTTCTTCTTCCCCACCAGATCATAAATCCGGTAACGGGAAGGGAGGCGCATATTAGGCTGACAATGAATGCAATGATCTTGGTAGGTAATCCCAGAATAGCCCCGACGTGGATGTCATAATTGGCATTGACCACCTTCTCCCCGAAATTTTTATCCTCAGGATCATGAGTGTGGAGAAGTTCTCCCGAGTTTTCATCAAAGATCAGGCTGCTGCTCTTGTGGTAAGAGTAGGACAGGTGTTTTACATACACTTCAAAATTCGGATGTTCATGATCATCCATATGTTCATGTCCGAGATCGAGGGCAAACCCATAAGAGTCAGGGTATTTCTGTTTTACGGTATTGATGATCTTATCCAGTGTTCCTTCGGTTCTCAGCTCAACGGGAGCTTTGGTTTTGATATGGGAAAAATCAGGATATTTGGTTTCTCCTCCGGAAAACACTACATAGATCATAGCCTGAACCACGAAAAATGCATAAAATAATCCGGTGATTGAGAAAATTAAGGCGAAAATTGAAGCGTAAAACCCGAGTACATTGTGTAGATCATAGTTTTTCCTTTTCCAGCTTTTAACATTCTTCCATTTGAACGAAAAGCGCTGTTTTCTTGCTGCTTTATTTTTGGGCCACCATAATACAATTCCCGTTATCAGCATGATCACAAAGATAATAACAGGTATTCCTACGACATAAGTTCCCCAGTCCTGTTTCAGAAGGAAGCTCCAGTGAATCATCTTTACAATATTGAAGAATCCGTTCTTTTCGTCATATACCCTTAAAACCTTTCCGGTATAAGGATTTACATACGCCTGTTTATAGACCGGGTATTCGTCAAAATAGTTCCATGCATCCGTATTGTGCTCATACCAGAAGAACATATAGGACATTTTCCTGTCTATGGGAACATTCACCCAGTGGATAGGGTATTTTTCCTTTACCTGATCTGCAACGGCTTTCTCCATCACCCGGATCGGAAGAACCTGCTTTTGCTCAATATTCTGCTCATTATGGTAAATAACGTCTTTACGGGTAAGGTTTTCTACTTCATCCTTAAAAACATATAATGCTCCGGTAATGGAAATAATAAAGATCAGAACGCCAATTCCAAGACCAAACCAAAGGTGAAGTTTGGCGGACCATGTTTTAAAGAACCCCGGTTTCTTCTTATGATGATGTTTTTTCTTCATACAAATAATTAAAGCAAGACAAAGATAAGTTTTACTTTTTATTTAGATTAATTAAAATTTATATTCCAGCATCAGGGTTCCTCTGGTTCCGGGTGCGTTCACGAATTCACTGTCTCTGGCCGACCACCATGCAATAGCTGGCTGGTAATTGATATTAAAAATATTTTCAACTCCCAGAGAGACTTTCCAGTTTTTATTGATTTCATAGCCTGATTTGAAATTGAAAACCGTGTATTCCGGGACATAACCTTCTCCGTAAGCGAATAATCCGGTTTTGACATTAGGCTGGAATCTGTCCTGCCGGAAAGCGTGAAGCATATCGATTCCCAGAGATAGAGAAGGGATAGGCTTTGCCTGTACGTAAGCAAGAACTTTAGGAGCAGAAATCCTGCTGTTGTTGATTTTGGCTGAATAATCCCCGTCATCTTTTAATGAAGTAATTCCTTCCATCCAGCTGTAACTTCCTCCGAAACTGATCCATCGTGCAGGGGTGAAATGTAAAAACCCTTCCACTCCGTAAACAATTTCAGGCGATCTCTGAATAGTTAAAGCTCTGTCCGGGCTCTGAACAAATGAGGCCCCCAGTTTTGAAGTACTTACATAAGAGGTGATCTCATAGTTTACCCATTTTGAAATCTGTCCCGTTGCTCCCAATTCATAGTTGTTAACGATGATCGGTTTGGTTTCAAGATTCTGGATGGTTCCCTGCGTGGAGGTTCTCAGAATTCTACCCAGTTCATTGATGGAGTAGGACTGAGAAAAGCTTCCGAACAGGTTCAGAAACGGTTCGATGTTATAGCGTACTCCAAGATTGGCTACCAGGGCATTGTATTTCAGATTTCCGCCGGTTACAAAAATACTTTCGGTAAAAGTACCGTCGCTTTTAAGTGTAGAGAGCGTATTGAAATCTCCTGCTTTAACTTTCATATTTTCGTAACGGAGCCCTCCTTTAAGGGTAAGTTTCTTCAGAAGATCCACTTTTATCAACAGGAAAGGGGCGAGATTGGTCATACTCATATCGGGAGTCCAGTAGCGGCCGTCTTCCAGTTTCTGTACGGTCTGGTCATTCAGAATATCCATTCCGTACATGATTTCAGCCTGTGAATTCCGGGCATTCCATAATCTGGTATCAAAATTAATTCTGGCTCCGTATTTTTTGGAGATCACATTGGACTGTCCGCCGCCGAAGAAAGTATCACTATAACCGTATACTGTCTTGAAATCCTGCATATAGGCATTAAAATTCAGTGAAGTGGTTCCCCAAAATAGATTGCGGTTGTCATAATTGATTCTGAAATTATGATTTTTAGGCGTTCCCTGGGGCGTGGTTTCAAGGCTTTTTCCTATACCATCCCCGATTGTTGGGGTAATTCCGTATTTTCCGGTTTTTAATCCTAAATTAAGATCAGATTTTGAGGCGTAGCCGATGTAGGATGCTTCAATTCGCTGATCAGAATCAATATTGTATCCCAATTTCAGCATACCGTTATAATTATCCATTTTGGCAGTACTGTAAGTGGGGGTAAGATATATCCCATCTGCATCTTTCATGTAGCCTGTCCTTTCATAAGCTAAGGAGAATACGTAGTCAAACCTGCTGATCTTTCCGGATAAAAGCTGGCTGGCTCTTATCCCAAGTGTTCCCCCGCCTTCGTAAGGCTGTCCTGTAAACCCGATCTGTGAAAGCCCGGAAATTTTCTTATCGGAATTGCTTCTTCTCGTGATATAGTTGATGATTCCTCCGTCTGCCCCGTTTCCGTAAATGGAAGATGCTCCTTTGATGACTTCAATTCTTTCGATAACGGACGGATCGATGCTTCTTAGATCTCTGGCTCCGTTTCTGAGGGGAGTAGACTGTGGGATTCCGTCGATAAGAACAAGAACCTGGCGTCCTCTTAAGGTCTGCCCGGTATTGGAGGTCTGTCCGGAATTGGTTCCTAAGCTGGGAACGGTATACTGAAGAATACTTGTAATATCTGAATTAACGGTCAGCTGAGACTGGATCTGCTTTTCGGCGACAACGGTTACCGAGCCTGGTATTTCTTTGATGTTTTCTTTTTTTCTGGAAGCCGTCATGATGACTTCTTCCACATGGTTTGTCCGGGTACTGTCCTTCACCTGGGCAAAAACCGTAACAGATCCTAAACATGCAGCTGATAAAAGCGCTTTTCTCATTATATTTTCTTTCCTTGTTTCTTTTGTTTGCCCCACCATACCAGAAATCCGGTTACGGGAAGTGAGGTGCAGATGAGCCCGGTGATGAACCAGATGATTTTGCCGAACAGCCCGAAATAGGAGCCTGTATGGATATCATAATTGGCATTGGCATATTTTTCTGCATTGCTTAATTTCTGATGAGGTTTTTCAGCCAGAAGCTTTCCTGAATATTTATCAAATACCAGCGTACTCCGGTCACTGAATCTTCCTTCTTCTCCATAAACTGTTACCGGAATGTTTTTAAGATCTTTTCCCTTCTTGTTTTTTCCGCTCAGTGGAATTCTGAAGCTGGCAGACTCTGCATATAATTTTCTCGTTTGAGCCGCCGTAAGATCATATACTGAACTGTTTTTTAGCATCAGAGAGTCCGGGGACTTGATTTCTTTATCTTTCGGAAGGTCTGCAGATCCGGATAATGTAAAATGAATGACATTTTTTACGTACGGATAAGCGAAGTAAATGCCTGTAATACTCATTAAAAGAGCAATAAATGAAGCGTAGAAGCCTAATATATTGTGAAGATCATAGTTTCTGCGTTTCCAGGTCTTTACATTTTCCCAGCTGAACCAGAAGCGTCCTTTCCTTGCTTTTTTATTTTTCGGCCACCACAGAACAATTCCGGTGATCAGCATAAAAATAAAAAGAACGGTCGGAATGCCTACAACATATTTTCCCCATTCAGAATTGAGCAGAAGACTCCAGTGGATGTATTTCAGAATGTTGAAGAAATTATATTTCTCATCATACACGGCCAGGATTTTTCCGGTGTACTGATCTACATACACCAGTTTGTTGATCTTTACCTCTTCAAAATAATTCCAGCCTTTTTTATTTTTTTCATAATACAGAAAACGGTAGGACTTATTTTTATCAAGAGGTATTTCTACGGAATTCAGCGGAAATTTTTCATGAAGTTCCAGGCTGATTTTTTCCTTCAGGACATGAACAGAGATGGATTCGGCAGCAGCTTTTTTTACATAAATGGCCTCCTGGCGCAGACTGTTCTGTATCTCGTCTTTAAAAACATACAAAGTTCCTGTAAGTGAAACGATGAAGACAATGATTCCTACCGATAAACCCAGCCAAAGATGCAGTTTGGCCGACCACTTTTTTGCGGGAGAAACTTTCTTCTTATGATGATGTTTTTTCTTCATATCAAAAAAGTTAACCCGGTGAAGGGCTAACTTTCATTATTTAAAATTTATATCCTATTGAGAGTCTCCAGTTGCGTGGTGCATTGTAGATCCACACATATTTATCGTCGCTGGTATCATTCGGTGTATTGTATCCCGGATCATAATACCCGCTGAACAGTTTTCTGTTAAAAGCGTTGTTGAGCATCAGGTTCACATCGAATTTCCTGGCTCTGTAAGTGATCCCGAAATTGGTGTCGAAATAATCAGGCAATGACTGGTTTCCGGAATTTGTACCATACCAGGAAACTCTTCCTCCCTGATACTGATACCCGGCAGATATACCAAATCCTTTTAACAGGCTGTCGCTGAAGTGATAAGAAACCCAGGTATTCTGTACATTTTTAGCATTACCCGGAGAAGCTGCTCCAAGAATTTCAGGATTGGTATCTTTAATTGTCTTGGCATCGGTATAGGCGTAATTGATGATGATATTCAGCCCTTTTACAATTTCTCCTTTCAGATCTGCTTCAAAACCTCTGGCTCTCTGTTCTCCATTGGCATAATAAAAAGTCTGTGAAGGAGTACTGTTTACAAAATCTTTGGTTAGAATGTTTTTCCTTCTGATTTCATATACTGCAAATGTTGAATTCCACTTTCCCCCGAACCAGTCTTTCTTCAATCCGAATTCAATGTTCTGGCCTTTCAGCGGAGCCGATATGGAGCCTGTAAAGGTGTTGGCAGACTGTGGAGAGAATGTTCTGTCAAATACTCCGTATGCAGAAAAATCTTCTGAGATGGAATAGCTTGCGCCCACTCTCGGTGTAAACTCACCGGCTTTATCGGGAGTTACTTCTCCCAGATTGGGATACCCTGCGTAAGTTGTTCCGCTTGTATATCTTCCCGCCAGGGTAAGACGAAGTTTATTATTGAACATTTCAATCTGATCCTGTACATAATATGAAGTATATTTTACGCCTTCATCATCATAGAATGCTGCATTTCGGTTCAGGAAATAAGCGTCATTGGATGGCAGGGTAGCGGGATCTACTCCATACATGATATTGTGGATGTTTATAGAGCCTCCGCTTCCCGTTGATGAGAAATCAGCCTGGTATTTTCTGTCTCCGTAGTCGAATCCTGCAATAATTTTGTGTACGATATTTCCGGTGTTCAGGCTTCCTCTTAAATACGTCTGGAAAATGTGGTTTTTTCCTACGGCCTGCCAGTTGCTCAGATCCCTTGAGAAGATATTGGGATCGGAAGGGGTTCTGAAATCTCCCCACCATGAGCCTCCGTCATAATTCAGGTCCATATAGGCATACTGTGTGCTCCATACCCAGTCTTTATAGAGTTTCTGATCCAGGCTTAAAAATAAGCTTTGATCTCTTACTTTTGTTTCTTTAAAATTAGGATCGTTAAAGTTAGTGTGGACTCCTAGTGTGGCATAACCTTCCTTCGACATGACATAAGCACCCGGCTGGTTGAATTTCATGTGCTGAAAATTATACTGCGCCGTAAAAGTCGTTGTTTTTGTAGGTCTGAAGGTGATGGAAGGGGCAATGATGATTTTGCTTGTTTTGTCGTTTTCCACCCATGATTTGTTGGAGCTGCCCATTAAATTCAGGCGGTAATCCAGAACTCCGTTTTTAATAAGTACCCCGTCCAGATCTGCTTCACCACGGAACAGATTATAGCTTCCGGTTGTAAATCTTACGCTGTTTGCAAATTTTCCGGTTGGTTTTTTGGTTACCACATTATAAAATCCGGCAGGGTCGCCCATTGATCCCATAAATCCGGCAGGTCCTTTTACGAACTCTACTCTGTCTATAATGGATGCATCAGGGTTAATGGGGCCCCATGTAGAAGAAACATTCATTCCGTTCATATAGGTGGCAATACTTGCACCTCTCATGAAAACGTTGGAATAGACATTATCCCAGTGTTCCACTTTCCTTGCGCCACTCACGTTCCGTACAATGCCTTCAGACATATTAAGGGTAAGCTGATCGGATAAAACCTGTGAACTGACTGACTGTACATTCTGAGGAAGCTCTATAATAGGAGTCTGAAGCCTTAATGAGCCGGAAACTTCATTAAGTTTATATTTCTGATAATACCTTCCGCTGACTACAACTTCTTCAATAGCATTGGATTTGAGGGTATCTTTTTCCTGAGCAACAGCCAGCATGGAACCCAGCATAGAGGCACAGATCAGTACATTTTTCATGAAAGTAAAAATTTCTGCAAATATATTGTTTTTAATTGTTCTAAATAAATAACAGGATTGATATTTGTCATAAATTTATTATACACCAAATAACAAAACCCCGCTTCATGTAGTATTGAAGCGGGGTTTTAACGTATTTTATTAATTATTTCCTATGAAGGGATCTCTCCTTTATATAAGAAAGAAATAATTTCTTTGTTCATTTTGTCTACCATTTCACTGAATAAATGGAATGATTCCTGTTTGTAAATAACAAGCGGATCTTTCTGCTCATAAACGGCACCCTGGGAAGATCTTCTGAGGTCGTCCATTTCACGGAGGTGAAGTTTCCAGTTTTCATCGATGATGGAAAGGGTAATATTCTTTTCAAAATCATTGATAAGGCTTTCACAATGTGTATCATAAGCTTCCTTCAGGTCAGCTACAATGGTCATTGTTTTATGGCCGTCTGAGAAAGGAACCTGGATCATTTTAAACATCGATCCCTGGTTTTGGTATACATTCTCTATGATAGGGAATGATTTTTCCTTCAGAAGGTTAAGCTTCATCTGATAATCTTCCTGAGCAGCCTTGAAGAGGATATTGGTAAGATCCTGGATGTTTTTCGTTTTGAAATCACTTTCAGAAACCGGGGATTCCATCGTAAAGGTTTTAATAATTTCGTATTCGAAATCTTTAAAGTTTCCGGAAGATTTCCCTTTAGCTACAATAGAATTGGCCACATCAAAGATCATGTTGGTAATGTCATACTTCAGGTGATCTCCGAACAGTGCGTTCTTTCTTCTCTTATAGATTACGTCACGCTGCTTGTTCATTACGTCATCATATTCAAGAAGTCTCTTTCTGATCCCGAAGTTGTTTTCTTCCACTTTTTTCTGAGCTCTTTCAATAGACTTGCTGATCATGGAATGCTGAATAACTTCTCCTTCTTTATGACCCATTCTGTCCATCATCTTAGCTATTCTCTCAGAACCGAACAAACGCATCAGGTTATCCTCCAGGGATACATAGAACTGGGAGCTTCCGGGGTCTCCCTGACGTCCTGCTCTACCTCTAAGCTGTCTGTCCACACGTCTTGAATCGTGTCTTTCTGTACCGATGATGGCTAAACCGCCTGCTTCTTTTACTTCTTTGGAAAGTTTAATATCGGTACCACGACCTGCCATGTTGGTGGCAATGGTTACCACTCCAGGCTGTCCTGCTCCTGCTACGATTTCTGCTTCTTTTTTGTGAAGCTTCGCATTCAGTACCTGGTGCTGGATTTTTCTTAGCTGAAGGGCTTTGGAAAGTAGCTGTGAAATTTCAACAGAAGTTGTTCCTACAAGAACCGGTCTTCCGGCAGCGGTAAGTTTTTCAACTTCTTCAATTACGGCATTGTATTTTTCACGGTTGGTTTTGTAAACCAAATCCTGCTTGTCATTTCTTAAAATAGGACGGTTGGTAGGAATTACTACAACATCAAGTTTGTAGATCTCCCAGAGTTCGCCTGCTTCTGTTTCGGCCGTACCTGTCATTCCCGCAAGTTTGTTGTACATACGGAAATAGTTCTGAAGGGTAACGGTGGCAAAAGTCTGTGTTGCAGCTTCAATCTTTACATTTTCTTTTGCTTCAATTGCCTGGTGAAGGCCATCTGAATAACGTCTTCCTTCCATGATACGTCCGGTCTGCTCGTCAACGATTTTCACTTCACCGTCAATCACTACATACTCATCATCTTTTTCGAACAGGGTATAAGCTTTCAACAGCTGGCTCATGGTGTGTACACGTTCAGATTTTTCAGCAAAATCTGAGAAAAGTCTTTCTTTAGCTTCAAATTCCTCTTCTTTGGAAAGGTTTTTAGCTTCCACTTCAGCAATTTCGGTTCCGATATCCGGAAGAACGAAGAAGTTGGGATCAGAGTTCCCCTGAGACATGTAATCTACTCCTTTGTCTGTAAGGTCTACCTGATTGTTTTTTTCCTCGATCACGAAGTAAAGGTCCTTATCTACGATCGGCATGTCGCGGTTGTTGTCCTGCATGTACTGTGCTTCCACTTTCTGAAGCAATGCTCTGTTTCCGCTTTCCGATAAAAATTTAATCAGCTGTCTGTTTTTCGGAAGACCTCTGTAAGCCTGAAGGAGTTTGAATCCTCCTTCTTTTGTGTTTCCTGCTGCAATCAGCTTTTTAGCTTCATTGAAGATAGTGGAAACGGTTTTCTTCTGCACTTCAACGATTCTGTCGATAGAAGGTTTAAGAACATCAAATTCCTGTCTGTCTCCCTGAGGAACCGGTCCGGAAATGATTAAAGGAGTTCTTGCGTCATCTACCAATACAGAGTCTACCTCATCCACGATCGCGAAATTCAGTTCTCTCTGTACCAGTTCTGAAGGTGAAGTTACCATGTTATCTCTCAGATAATCGAATCCGAATTCGTTATTCGTTCCGTAAGTAATATCTGAATTGTATGCTTTTCTTCTTCCGTCTGAGTTGGGCTGGTGGTTATCGATACAGTCGATAGACATTCCGTGGAACTGGTAAAGAGGTCCCATCCATGCGGAGTCCCTTTTAGCCAGGTAGTCATTCACGGTTACTACGTGTACCCCTCTTTCCGGAAGTGAATTTAAGTAAATAGGCAGTGTTCCTACCAGGGTTTTACCCTCACCGGTTGCCATTTCGGCAATTTTACCGCTGTGAAGAATAACCCCTCCGATAAACTGAACGTCATAATGGACCATGTCCCAGACTACGGGAGTCCCGGCAGCATCCCATGAGTTTTTCCAGATAGCAGTGTCTCCCTGGATTTCTACGAAATCTTTTCCGGCAGCAGCCAGCTGTCTGTCCCAGTCTGTGGCTGTGATACGGATTTCCCCGTTCTGGGCCCATCTTCTTGCGGTTTCTTTTACCAAAGCAAAGGCTTCCGGAAGAATCTGCAGCAGAACTTTCTCTTCAATTTCGTATGATTCTTTCTTCAGAGATTCAATCTTTGAGAAAAGAGCTTCTTTTTCATCTACATTAGTTGAATTTTTTACCTGCTCTCTTACCTCTTCTATCTGAGCTGTTATTTTGCTGGTTGCAGATTTTATATTCTCTTTAAATTCAGCAGTTTTTTGTCTCAGTCCATCATCAGTGAGCTGTTGGATGGCTGGTTCTACAGCTTTGATTTTTGTTACAACTTTTTTTACTTCTTTTAGGTCCTGCGCTTTTTTGTCTCCCAAAAACCCTTTAAGAACTTTGTTTAAAAAACTCATAAATTTTTTGCTTTATGCTTAAAACAATATGCTTTAAGCGTTTTACTGACACGCTTATCGTGTGAATTTTATATCTGGAAAAGGGCAAAAAAGCTCTAAGCACTGTGCTTAAAGCTTATTGCTTTAATTAATATTCGTCTTCGTTCCAAAGGAAATCCTCGTCCGTAGGATAGTCACTCCAAACTTCTTCTATTGATTCATAGATCTCACCTTCGTCCTCAATAGCCTGAAGGTTTTCCACTACTTCCATAGGTGCACCAGTTCTGATTGCATAGTCAATAAGTTCTGCTTTTGTCATTGGCCAAGGTGCGTCACTTAGATATGAGGCTAATTCTAATGTCCAGTACATAATTTTCTAATTTTTTTGCAAAAGTATAAAAATAGCTTATATTATATGCTTTTTTATGACTTGATTTTCAATTCTTTTTAATTAATTTTTGTTCATTGTCCGTTATATAAAGCATTACAGCTATGCCGGCAACGTATCTGATGTCATTTTCTCAAAAACCATTCCACAAATTTTTTTATGCCATTTTGGAAGTCTGTGCCGGGTTGGTAGCCTATTAATGTCCTCGCTTTTGCTATATCAGCATTGGTTTTCCGGACATCTCCGGGCTGCATTGGCAGATTTTTTCTGATGGCAGATATTCCGAGGGTGGCTTCTATCGTAGCTACCATTTCAGATAAAGTAACGACCTGGTTTTCGCCCAGATTCAGGATTTCATATACGCTGGAATGGTTCTCCAGATAAATGGCAGACCTGATGATTCCATCGATAATATCATCAATATAGGTGTAATCTCTTGCGGTATTTCCGTCACCGTAGAAAGGAATTTCAAGTCCTTCGGAAATCAGTTTTGTAAATTTATGAATGGCCAGGTCCGGTCTCTGTCTCGGGCCGTATACGGTAAAAAATCTCAGCTGAATCATATCGATGTCATAGAGCTGATGATATACATGTCCCAGAACTTCCCCGCATTTTTTGGTGGCAGCATAGGGGGAGATAGGGTTGTCTACATTATCTGTCTCTTCAAAAGGAATTTTCTCGTTGTTTCCGTAAACGCTTGATGAGGAGGCGCATATGAATTTTTTAATGTTGAATTCCCTGCAGAGTTCCCAGAGATTCATGGTTCCTTTGATGTTAACTTCTTCGTATTCCAACGGCCTTTCAATGGAGGGCCGTACTCCGGCAAGGGCCGCCAGATGAATAACCATATCAATGGAATGAGTTCTGAAAATGTTTTCAAGCCCTTTTTTGTCTCTAATGTCCTGATAATAAAAAGTATATCTGTCGGATTGAGTAAGCTGTGCCAGCAATCTGATATCCGGATCTTTATCAGAAAATGCAAAATCCGGATTTTTGCCCGTAGACTCTAAAGTATTTTTAATTTTGATCCGATAATTGTAGAAATCATCAAAATTGTCAACGTTTATGACAGAATGTCCGTTTCTTAATAATTTTTCTGTTAAATGTGATCCGATGAATCCGCTTCCTCCTGTTATTAGATAAACCATTTGTGATTTTTTTTGCCGTACAAAAATATAAATTTACTTTTTGAAAATATAATCATTAAATTTACTTAAAAAAGTAATATAAATACGATGCAGTTTCAAGGGCAAATTTTAAAAATGACAAGTTTCGACGATCAGCCGGTTCAATATTATCTAAATCTTTCAGGGGATCTTATTCATATGAATGAGCTGTTTGGAAAAGAACTTCGCATTAAGCATACAGGATTTCAGTGTGTAAACTGCGGCGAAAACAAACCTGTTTACAGAATGGGCTTCTGTAAAAGCTGTTTTTTTGAAAGCCCTTATGCCAGTGACACCATTATCCGGCCGGAGCTTTCTACGGCGCATCTGGGAGTTGCAGAAAGAGATCTGGAGATTGAAAAAGAAATACAGCTGCAGCCTCATACCGTATACCTGGCGTATACCGGTGATGTAAAAGTGGGAGTGACGAGAAATACCCAGATTCCTACAAGATGGATTGATCAGGGGGCTACTTTTGCCCTGCCCATTGCCAGAACCGAAAACCGCTACGAAGCAGGGATGATAGAAGTAGCCCTTAAAGAACATCTGCCTGATAAGACCAACTGGAAGAAAATGCTTCAGGATGATTTTGAAGGGGAGATAGACCTTGCTGATTTTCAGCAAAAAATCAAAGAATATTTCCCGGAAGATTTTCAGAAATTCTACCGCGAAGGTGAAAATCTATGGAAATTTGACTATCCTTATGAAAAACCTTCAAAAGTAAGCTCTTTCACATTGGACAAAAAGCCTGAGTTTACAGGAAAACTGACTGGAATTAAAGGCCAGTATCTGGGCTTTGAAGGAGGAGATTTCATCAATGTACGGGGACACGAAGGATATGTGATTGAACTGGAAGTGAAAAATTAATTTTATAGGTAAAGCAAATCACAATATGAAAAAATGGGTTAAAAGGCTTCTTATAGGTTCCGGAATTCTGCTGGTTATTCTTCTGGCAGCCAATTTCGGTCTCAATATGTGGCTTAAGACCCAACTGCCCGATTATATTAAAAAGAATACCGATTATAAAGTTTCCTATAAGACCCTTGATGTAGACCTGGGAACGGGAAATATCCTGGCATCGGGGATTACCGTCAACAGTAAAAACCCCCAGAATACAAATGTGATCGGGCTTCAGGGAACGATTGATACATTAAAGATCAGCCGTTTCGGGATTTATGATGCCCTGTTCAATAAAAGGATCAGTTCTTCAGACCTGCTGCTGGCCAATCCTAATCTGAATATCAGCCTTGCCAGGCCGGTGGATAAAAAAACCGGAAAAAAAAGAAATCCTGTTTCTTTTGAGAATATCAGGATCAGCAATGGAACGATAAATATTTTCAGGCATACCAGACAGAAGCTTTTATCGGTAGAGAAGCTGAATCTGTTTGTTGAAAACCTTCAGATGACTGAAGAGTCTGTGGAAGATCAGCTGCCGGTTGTTTTCGACCGTTATAACATCAGAGGAGAGCGGTTTTTCTTCCGTCCTGATGATGTATACGCCATCACCATCAGTGTAATCAATACAACAGGCGGGCGAATGTCAGTCAAAGATTTCCGGCTGATTCCGCAGCTGACTTTTGAGCAGTTTAAACAAGATTACCCGCAAAAAACGAGGTTGTTTGAATTTTCCATACCTGAGATGGATTTCAAAGATGTAGTCCTGAAGAAAAATAAAATTTCCCTGGGCAATGCCGATTTTCAGAATCCCGTTCTTGTGGTTCATAATACCGGAGTTCAGCAGAAAAAATCAGAGAAAAAATTCAATTTCGAGGTCAGTCTGGATGGCGTAAAGCTTAATAACGCATCGGTACAGATCAATAAACCTGACGGGAACAGGCTGCTGTATGCTCAAAGTCTTAATTTAAATGTCAGCCAGCTGAAATTTGATAAGGTAACAGCGGCAGAAGTGATTCCTGTGGGGTACAAAGACTTTCTGTTTTCGGGGAAAAATATACAGTACTTCAATCATCAGGACTTTACAGTTGGAAGTATTGCTTTAAATCCGAAAGGGGGTGAGATCAGAAATATCCTGCTGAAACCGGGAACTCCGGCGGAAGGAACAACAACCATGGATGTAAAGACGGATCTTGTGACGTTCGATATCAGCAAATTTGAGTTTGTCAACAGAAAGCTGAATCTGGATCTTAAAAGTATTCTCGTTGAAAATGTCAGCGGAACCGTTAAAGCCGGAGAAAACAAGCCGGAAAAGAAAAACGGATCAGGTATGATAGGGTCTGTAAGAGTTCAGAAAATCTCTCTTAAAAATTCCAGTCTTATTTATGATAAAGGGAAGCAGCCACTGGCATTTCATGATCTCAATGCAACGGCTAATGAGGTTAGAATTACACCCAAATCCAATCATCAGGGACTGGATTTTAAGGTGAAGGATTATTTTCTTACTACCCGGAATTTTGCTTACACAACGGAATTCTATAACTTAAGTGTGGGCCTTCTTAAACTGAATAAAAATAAAGTCCAGATCAATAATTTTGCTATGAAGCCTCTCGTTTCGAGAGCTCAGTTTATCAGAATGATCCCTGTGGAAAGAGATCTGTATGACCTGAAGGCTTCACAGATTACGGCAGACGGAAACTGGGATCTGTTTTCGTCCCGGAAATCGATCAACGCATCCAATGTCACTATACAGTCTGCGGATGCCAATATTTTCAGAAGTAAAATCCCGAAGGATGATCCTAAAGTAAAACCACTGTATTCTAAACTGCTGAGATCTGTCAAAATCCCGCTTTCGGTTAGTAATCTGGATCTGAAAAACTCAGTACTTGTATATGAAGAAGATACTCCTGAAAGTGCAGGACCGGGGAAACTTACGTTCAGCAACTTTAATATGAACGTTAAAAACCTGAATTCGGCGAAAACAAAAGGAAGACCAACCCGTGTAGATATTAAGATCAACTGTTCGTTTATGAATCTGGCACCTCTTTCTGTGAACTGGAATTTTGATGTGGCAGATCAGAATGATGCATTTGCTATCTCAGGAAAAACGTCCGGTCTTCCGGCTAACGGCATCAATCCGTTTATCAGGCCGTATCTTCATGTAACCGCAACTTCAGGAACGATTCAGGAAATGCTGTTCAATTTTAAAGGTAATCCTGCCGGGCTTCACGGGACTTTCAATATGAAGCATAAAGATCTGAAGATCGCTGTTTTAAATAAGCACAATCATGAGAAAAAAGGAGTGTTAACTGCCGTAGCCAATCTCTTTCTGAGATCCAATTCCGGCAACTTTCCGGAAGCGGTTGATGTGGAGGGGGTGGAACGCGATCCTACAAAATCATTCTTTAATCTTTTCTGGAAAGGCATTGAACAGGGGCTGAAGAAAACTCTGATCGGAAAGAATGTTGACAAAACGGAAAAGACTGTAAAAAACGCGGTTTCTTCCGTAAAGGAAGTGAAAGAGTCGGTGAAGGAAATTAAAAAGGAGATCAAAAAAGAGAAAAAAGAAACACCTGAGCCTAAAGAGAAGAAGAAAGGCTTTTTACGGAATGTGTTTAAGAAAAAAGAAAATCCCGAAGCGGAATAGCTCCGGGACTGAATCTTAAATGTAAGGGTCAGGAGAAGATCTAGAAATTGTATTCTTCGCTTTCCTGAACCGGAATATTTCTTAGAAATTCATCAAACTTTTCTCCGGCATAATTGCTGTCGGCTCCATAAGAATCGATAATCATTCCGCGGTTGCCGGCATTGTCCTTTACTACATACAAAACAGCATTGTCGTCCGGATTGCTGTCGCCTTCAAAACGGTAGGTTTTTAAAATGGTAAGATCAGAAGGCTGGTATACCGTGTCAGAATTTTCAAACTTCATTTCGCAGTTTTCGTTCATTCGGAACTCTCTGTGTATTCCTCTTTCCGACAATGTTTTCATCACCTGGCTCAAGGTGGTCATCCTGTCAAAGTTCTCTGAATTTTCCATAATAATATTTTTTAAGGGTAGTGCAATAATTAAACCATTACTTCACTAAATATAATAAAAAAACAGATTACATTTCTGATGATGATAAAGTTTAATGTTAACAAAATTTATAATTTGAAAAAAAAGAATAGGTACACTTTTTGCAATAGATCAAACAATAAATCGGACAAAAATATGAAAAAAGAAGTTGGAGTTTTACTGGCAGGAGGAGTTGGACTTCTGGCGGTATTAAGTTTTATAGGGATAAAAAAAATATTGACTAAAAAAGATAAAAAATACAGTGATACCTATTCGGATTATCACCGACACTTTGATGAAAAAAACCAGGAAGATGAATATCATGGAGTAGAATTTTACGCAGTGAAGTAGTAAAAGAATATATTTAATTTATGTTTAAATCCGGCTCTTTTGAAAGGTCCGGATTTTTTTGTGGATAACTTTAGTGTTAAAAATCATTATTTTATAAAAAATCCATTCTAATTTTACATCATCATGCGGAACGGAAATTTCATAAAAGGACAGGGCGCTCAACGAAACGTAGTCAATCGTTTCGACAGGTATACTTTTGAGCCTGAAGATGAAGATTTCGAAACTGTGAAGACTTCTTTTACAGAAGTTTTTCCCAAGACGATCGTGAATCAGGTAAAAAGTGAAGACCTTCCGATGGAATATTCTATGAATCCTTATCAGGGTTGTGAGCATGGATGTTCCTACTGTTTTGCAAGGCCAACCCACGAGTATTGGGGATACAGTGCCGGAATTGATTTTGAAAGAAAGATCATGGTGAAGAAAAATGCTCCGGAGCTTCTGGAAAAATTTTTTCAGAAAAGAGGATATAAGCCCGCTCCGATCCTGCTTTCCGGAAATACAGACTGTTACCAGCCCGCAGAAAGGCAGTTTGAAATTACAAGGAAACTGCTTCAGGTATGCCTTGATTACAGGCATCCTGTGAATGTGCTGACGAAAAATGCCCTGGTATTAAGAGATTTGGATATTTTACAGCCCCTGGCAGAGCAAAACCTTGTTTCCGTTTCTCTGAGTATTCCTACCATGAATGAAGAACTCAGACGGAAAATGGAACCAAGAACAAGTTCCTCCCAAAATAAGCTGAAAGCAGTTGAAATTCTTTCTGAACATAAAATCCCCGTACATGTAATGGTAGCCCCGGTCATTCCCGGTCTGAACAGTGATGAACCTTTAGGAATTCTGAAAGCCATTTCGGATGCCGGCGCGAAAAGCTTCGGATATACACTGGTACGGCTGAATGACACCGTTGAGCCTGTTTTTGTACAGTGGATTGAAAATTCTTTCCCGGACAGGGCACAGAAAGTCCTGAATCTCATCCGTTCTATGCGCGGTGGAAAACTGGGGGAGAAAAAATTCTTCGACAGACAGAAAGGAGAAGGCAATATTGCAGAAATGATTCATAACACTTTTAAAATCGGAAGGAAAAAATTCTTTGACGGTAAAGAATTTCCCAAACTTAGTACGGCCGGTTTTACGGGAGCAAAAGATCAGCAGCTGAGGCTGTTTGACTGATATTTTTACCGGGTTTACCATTTTAAATATTTTATGCCTGCAAAAAATAACCATCCGTTCAAAAGATACGGATGGTTTTATATTATTCAGTATTTCAGAATTTTACATCGTTGGGTCTCCTTCAGGACATTTGAAATCGTCGCTGCAGGTTGCACAGATAATTATCCCATTGCAGTAATACATACAGAAATCCTGTTCAGGAAGTGTAATTCCGGCTCCAGAAATACCTTTTAACTGGCCCTTGTTGAGTTTTTTTAAATTTTTCATATTGTTTTAATTTGAAAGTTAAGAGTATGGTAAATATAATTAAAAATATTTTTCATTCATAGAGTGAAAGTGTGTAATTTTTGTATTTTTTTAAATATCGGCGAATAATATGTATTGAAAACTGCATCTGAATTGGAAAAATTCAGATTAAAAAAGAAAAATATCCGGGAAACTGGCAGCGTGTTTTCTGTTTTTGACGGAAAAAGCTGGATTTTATTGTGTTACAGAATTGCAGTAAGGAGAAAGAAAAACAGAGATTTCAGCAGATTGAGAAAAATAAGAAAAAACTGCGGAATGAAAAGAAAAGTCAATAACTGACAGCGTCGATGAAACCGGTTAAAGATCAGTTATTGACTTTTTATGATTTATTTTTTGATAAGACCCAACTCTATCAGTCTTTCATGAAGGAATTCTCCTGCTGTTGTGTCCTCGTATAACTTTGGATTATTTTCATCCACACAGTTTTCAAGGGCGTTTAAAGACATAGCACTGATCGGGTGCATAAAGAACGGAATAGAGAATCTTGAAGTTCCCCATAATTCTCTTGGCGGGTTTACCACTCTGTGAATCGTTGATTTCAGTTTGTTGTTCGTATGTCTTGAAAGCATATCTCCAACGTTGATCATCAGTTCATCCGGTTCTGCAATGGCATCAATCCAGTCTCCGTTGTGGTTCTGAACCTGAAGACCTTTACCCTGGGCACCCATCAGAAGGGTGATTAGGTTGATATCTCCATGTGCAGCCGCTCTTACGGCATCATCCGGCTCTTCCGTGATCGGCGGATAATGGATCGGTCTTAAAATAGAATTTCCTTCTGCGATTTTATCGTCAAAATAGAATTCATCCAGACCCAGGTGAAGTGCTAACGCTCTCAATACATACTGGCCTGTTTTTTCAAGCATCTGGTAAGCTTCCTTACCTACCTCGTTGAACTTTGGAAGTTCTTCAACGATTACGTTGTCCGGATACTCAGATTTGTATTTTGAATCATCAGACAGATACTGTCCGAAATGCCAAAATTCTTTTAAGTCTCCTTTTTTGAAACCTTTTGCAGTTTCTTTACCGAAGCCTACATACCCTCTCTGGCCACCGATTCCTGGAATCTCATACTTCTGTTTCGTTTCCACTGGCTGCTCAAAAAAGTTTTTTACCTCACCATACAGATCATCTACAAGTTTGTCATCAAGAAAATGGCCTTTTAAGGCTACAAAACCAATTTCTTCATAAGCTTTTCCGATTTCATTTACAAATTTCTGTTTGCGTTCCGGGTTGTCCGAAAGGAAATCACGCAGGTCTACACTAGGTATTTTATCCATTTTTAGAAATTTACGAATAGCAAAATTACATTTTTTTTAGTTTAAATGATTTTAAAATCATTATTTATCAGTTAAATTTGCTGTATGAAAAAATATTCTTCTAAGAGAAGTATTCAGATACTTGCCCATCTTCTTCAGCAGTACGGAATTTCGGATGTTGTGATCTCCCCGGGATCAAGAAATGCTCCTTTGGCGATTCATTTTTCAGAGATTGATGCGTTCAACTGTTACAGCATCGTAGATGAAAGAAGTGCCGCTTTTGTAGCGATGGGAATGGCAAAAAGTGAAAAGAAGCCGGTGGCGGTTACCTGTACCAGCGGTTCTGCGGCAGCCAATTATTATCCGGCCGTTACAGAAGCTTTCTATCAGAATATTCCTCTTTTGATCCTGACTGCTGACCGGCCGACTGATTTTGTAGATATATTCGACGGGCAGACGATCAGGCAGAAAGATATTTTTCATCAGCATTCTTACGGAGATTTTCAGCTTCTGGAAGACAGTAAAGAGGATGCGGAAGATGTGAATTTTGATCTCATTAAAAAAGCGGTGGAACTCTGCTTTGAAAAACAGGGGCCGGTACACATCAATATTCCTCTGGAGGAACCTCTTTACGAGCTGGTTTCCGAGCTTCCGGCGTTTCCTACCGTGGAAAAAACCATTAAACATAAGGATTATGAGATCCCATCCGGTCTGATTGCAGACTGGCATACTTCCCAAAGAATCATGCTCCTGGTGGGAACGAGAGATTACAGCCCCGAGCTTGAAAACCAGCTGACACAACTGGTAAAAAATCATTCTGTGGTAGTTTTAAGCGAGGCGAACTCCAATCTGTATCATGAAAAGTTTTTCAGACATATAGACCGGTATATATTTAATTTCACGGAAGAAGATTATAAAACTTATGCTCCGGATCTTCTGATTACGGTAGGGCAAAATGTGGTTTCAAAAAAGGTAAAGCAGTTTTTAAGAAAAGCACATCCGAAACAGCACTGGCATCTGGATGAAGTATGGCAGCCGGATACCTATTTTTCCCTGACAGAGAAAATTGAAGTAAAACCGGAAGTTTTCTTTTCAAAACTACTCAATTTTATCAGTCTTGAACCGAGACCTTATTTCAATTTATGGGATGTTTTAAGGGATAAAAAAGATGCCAGACATCAGCAGTTCCTGAATAAGGTTGATTTCTCTGATTTTTATTTTTTTAATAAAGCCTCCCAGACCATTCCGGAGAATTATAATATCCATTTCAGCAATTCCTCAGCAATCCGGTATGCCCAGCTGTTTGATTTCGGAAAGAGAAAAATGTACTGCAACAGAGGAACAAGCGGTATTGACGGATGTACCTCTACCGCGATGGGATTTGCCATTAAAAATGCGAATCCGACTCTTCTGATAACCGGAGATCTTAGTTTTTTCTATGATATCAACGGGCTGTGGAATCAGTATATTCCACCGTTTGTGCGGATTATTATCTTCAACAACGGGGAAGGAAATATCTTTAAGATCATTCCGGGACCAGGCAACGCGAATCCTAACACCTTAGATGAGTTTATTGCCACCAAACACCGTAAGAATGCGGAACACCTGGCAAAACATTTCGGCTTTTCCTACATCAAAGTAGAAGATGAACCTACACTTGACAGGGTTCTGGAGAATTTTTTCAAACCTGATGCACAACCGAAAATTCTTGAAGTAAATACTTATGGCAAAAACAGTGCGGATGTTCAGAAAGCTTATTTCGAGTTTATGAAAGGCAACTAAAGGTCCAGATATTCTTCATTTCCCGGCAGGTTGGTAATTCTGCTTACGGGATAAATAAACATATCATCAAAGTCATTCATGGCATTGATCAGCTGAAAATGGGAAAACTGCTTGATATTCTGCAGGGTGATCTCTGTTTCCTTTATTTTCTTCTGTTTCAGCAGGTTTTGCCGCTGTACTCCGTTGAGAAGGTAGGTAGCCGGAGTAAACCAGTCTTTCCCTTTAAGAAAAAGAATATTGGAAAAAGAAGTATCGGTGATATGGTTGTTTTTAACAATAATGATTTCTTCTGCCTTAGACTTCATTTTCATTTTGTCTAATTCTTTGCGGTCCTCAAATTTGAATGAGTAATCAAAGCTGTTGTTTTCTACCAGCTGAAAGTCGTGAATTTCGGGAATGGCATAGGGAATCATCTGTGTTCTTACCCTTTTATCCAGGTCGTAAGAGATCCTGAGCTTGAAAAGCCCGTCTTCGTCATGCTGAAGGTTTTTAAAGATCTTGGCAAGATCGATGGAGCCTTCTTTCCCGAAATGAGCGAAGGTTTGGTTAACACGCTTCTGGTGTAATTCCAGTAAAAAGATTTCCTGGTCTTCTACTTTAATGCTTTCAATGAATTGGGACATAAATTTTGTTTTTCATTTCCTGATATTCGTCTTCTAATCTGCTCATATGGGTGATGCCGCCGCCACTTTTGAAATAAAGACGTTCTCCTTCTTTCTCAATAAAACGGATCATAACGCAGCTGTCAAGGTTTTTACCGTCGAACCAGCCGCAGACTCCTGTATAATACCCTCTGTTATAGCCTTCAGCATCTAAGATGATTTCCAGCGTTTTGGGCTTTGGGGCTCCCAGTATGGATCCTGCAGGAAGCAGCTTTTTCATTATGCTTCCTATTTTTCCCTCAAATTCAGGTTTTACGGTTCCTGAAATTTCAGAACTCATGGCGTAGAGGTCTTTCTGCCAGGTCCTGATGAGGTCGATATGCTGAAACTGATCTACTTTTACATCATCTGCCACCATGCTGAGATCGTTTCTGAGGAGATCCACTACCGTATAATGCTCTGCCTTTTCCTTTTTATCGTTTTTCAGCACTTCTGCGGCGTTCTCCACAGAAGCATCAATTGTGCCCTTCATGGGATAGGTCAGGATTTTGCCGTCTATAATCTTTACAAAAGTTTCGGGAGAAAAAAATACAAAAAAATCTTTATAAAAAACTTTATATTTCGCAACTGAATGATAAAAAATTTCTTCAAGGCTTAAATTCGTCTGAATTTCGGTTTTTCTTGTATAGTTGACAAGATAAGAGTTTCCCAGGCGTATATTTTTCTGAACTTTATCAAATCCCTCTTTAAAATTTTCCAGGGTTTCGGGAAATGATTTCCATACGATCTTTTTGTTGAGCTTATGTTTGCTTTTTGTATTTGAAAAGTCCTGAAAATCAATTAACAAGCCTGATTTTTCGATCTCGCTTTCTGTATATATTTCTATATTTTCCGAAAGAAAGTCGATCATGAAAAAGTAAGGAACTTTCTGATGGGAAAGCTCGTCCATTTTCACAAATTTTTGATGATTCACTGAAAACATTCGGCAAAAATACTTATTGATGATTACTTTTGCAGAAAAAATTTTGATGCAGAACAGATATCCTCAGAGACCGGGAGCAGAATTTATATTGAAACAGGCTTTTTTTTACTGGAATAAGACCTTGATTTTTCAGCTGATGTTTTCCATTGTATTTTTCGCTGTGTTTTTTACTTCTATGTTTTTCTTTGCCGGGAGATACGGGATCTGGGAGCAGAATCAGGAGCTGGCGGAAGCTTTGAAACAGGGGAGTAAAGCCTATCTTGAAAAGCTGTCAGCAATCGGGGCTACTGAGAATTATCAGATGTTCAGCTATGCCATTCTGGGTACATCAGTTTTTCTTTATCCATTAAATCTGGGACTTTTCCAGATCTTCAGAAAGATTGACCTGAATGAAAAAATCGAGCTTGGAGATCTTTTTGCCGGATATAAAGGGCTTAACTTTTTTAAGTATATCGGATATTATCTGTTCTGGGCTATGATTTACAGAATGGGAATTCCTACCATATTCCTGGCTGTACTGTGGGTTTCAGTAACAGTTTTTGTTGCTCCCCTGATGTTCTTTATGAATAAAGGTATTTTTGAAGCGATCTCCTTGAATTTTAAAGCACTCAGGCTGTATTCAGTTCAGATATGGGTGGGAATTCTGGTAGCTGTCGCCTTTAAATATGCAGGGTTTGCCCTCTTTCTTGTAGGGGGATTATTTACATTTCCTTTCTGGAATGCAATGATTTATTCTCTTTACAAAAGTGTTTTTTCAGAAAAAGAGTAAAATTTACATGGGTTTAATATGATTTTCTGCCAAAAAAAGTTAATTTTGATGGAATCATTAAATATTAAACTATGTCTGAATTTAACGAATTTGACCAGCAGGGATCCGTTCCAAACAAAGATACGGGATCTATCATTTCGCATGCTTTTGAAATGTATAAAGGGGTTTTCCTTTATGGAATTGTGGCTATGGTAATTTACCTTATCGGGAGTTTTATAGTCCAGTCTGTCAGTGGCTTTAATTCTACGGCTATGATGGAAGAGATGAGAAACAGTGGAGGAGATTACTCCAGCTTCAGCTACTGGAATGCCCCGGGCTTTACAATGTATCTTACTTTATCCAGTCTTTTGGGTCTTTTATTGGCACCTTTATATGTAGGATTGATCTACATTGTCAATAAGTACAATACCAAGAGCCAGATTGATTTTGGGGATCTTTTTATCGGGTACCGTCAGAATTTTGTCAATATCCTGATTTACAGTTTTATTTCAGGAATTATCTCAAGTATTGCCCTGGCTTTATGTGTGATTCCGGCCTTTTTCGTGTACCCTTTACTAATATTGGGATATCCTATTCTTTTATTTGAAAATGCATCTGCTACTGAAGCATTAGGAAAATCGTTCAATATTGCTAAAGAAAATTACGGAACATTTCTGGGAGCAACCATCGTAGGCGGGCTGATCTCTATTGCGGGGGTTATTCTTTGCGGAATCGGGATCATTCTTACGGCTCCGTTTATCCTGATTGTGGCTTACTCTGTATATTGTGCCTTTTTAGGAAAACCAAGACAGATTTTAACCAAAAATTAAAATAGAATTTGATGTTGAATAAGGATAATCAGATCAGCAGTAATGTCATAAAACAGATTTCCCTGCTTGCTATCATTCTGGTGCTTGCAGGACTCATCTGCTTTAATCTTTCGCTTTTTATTCCTTCAGTTCTTGGGGCAATTACGATTTATGTAGTCTGCCGCAGGTATAATTTCTATCTGCAGGAAGAAAAAAAGTGGAAGCCCTGGCTCTCGGCGCTTGTCCTGATGCTGGCAAGTCTTGTTATCCTTATTCTTCCTGTTTATTTTATAGCCGACCTTCTGATTGAGAAGCTGGGGAATGCCCAGGCCTATATGACGAAGTTCAATGTATTTCTGGATAAGATACATACTTATATTTATTCCAAAGTGGGCTTTGATATTCTCAGTAAGGAAAATATGGATAAGCTGAAGAGTTCCGCAGGTAAGTTTTCAACGTCTGCCCTGAGTGGAACCTTTAATACGCTTACCGTAATAATGTCCATGTATTTTATCCTGTATTTTATGCTGGAAAGACCGAGGCTGTTTGAAAAAATCCTCAGTTCTTCCGCTCCTTTGAAAAGAGCGAATATTTCTTTAATCGGCGATAAGCTCAGAAAGCTGATTATGGCCAATGCAATAGGAATTCCTGTTGTGGCATTAGGGCAGGGAATTGTCGGGCTGATAGGATATTTCATTTTTGGAGCGCCGGGGCCGGTATTGCTTTTTGCTCTTACTGCCGCAGCTTCCATGATTCCCGTTGTGGGTGCCGCCATAGTTTATGTTCCGGTATGTATCTTTATGATCGCGGAAGGCAATACAGGACAGGGGCTTGGATTAGCTGCATACTGTATAGTTGTTGTAGGCCTTACAGATAACCTGCTACGTTTTACCCTCCTGAAAAAGCTTGAAAATATCCATCCGCTGAATACCGTATTCGGAATTATTATGGGAATGAACCTTTTTGGATTTATGGGGCTTATTTTCGGCCCGATCCTGATCTCATTTACGCTTCTTCTTATTCAGGTATACAGAAATGAATTTTCAGAGGAAGAGACACCGCCTGAGCTTCAGCTCCCGGGCATGGACAGAGAGGAAGGTAATAATGTTGATTTAATTGTATAAAAGTGGAAGGAATAAACCCGGAAATATTAAAAGAAATCTGTGTATTTAAAATGCCGTTTGGAAAGTACGAAGGAACCGTATTGATCGACCTTCCGATAAGTTATCTGGAATGGTTCAACAAAAACGGGATGCCTAAAGGAAAACTGGGAATGCAGCTTTCAACCGTGTATGAGATCAAGCTGAACGGACTCATGGATCTGCTGGCCCCTATCAGGGCTTCAGTGAGAAACGGAATGTAAAAAGAATAATAATCTTATAGAATATCAGCAGTATTTATCATTGCAGGTTCTATGAAAGACCTCTGAAATGAGTCCGTTAAACAGGCTTACTTCAGAGATTCATTTTTTACTTCTTAATAATTATTTTTTTCGTTTCTTTTTATTTTCAGAAAGTATTTCTACGAAATAAACTCCTTTTGTTAAGAGGTTTTCCAGATGAAACAGCTGCTTTGAAGCTGCCGGATTTTCTGTATAAACAATTTTTCCACTCGCATCACTAACTTTTATTGAGGAGATTTTCCCGCTTTTTGAAGTAATTTCGAAATTTCCGTTGGATGGGTTGGGGTAAATATCGTTTCCGCCGGTATATTTCGCATCTTGTGTGGATAATACTGCATCAGGAGCAAGTTTGATGGCACCTGTTTTGGCTTCGTTCACATTGTTTCCTGTGAACAGATACCCTTTATCCGGTGTCTGCATAAGTTCCCCATTACGAAGGGTATACGTTGTGTCAGGGTTTTGCCAGCTCCACAAAATATTTCCATCTATATTTAATCCCTTTAGAAAGCTGCCGCCACTTCCGAAGACAATCTGTCCATTTGCCGATTTTATAATATTCAGATCATTCCAGAAATCAGGATACGGAGTATAATCATTCTGCCAATGTAAGTTTCCATTAGATTGAAACTTGGTGATCTCTACCCCGGACGTAGTGTTTTTAGTCTGCAAATAAATCAATGCACATCCATTATCTGAAGTATCGGTAATTCTTACATACGGATAATCATGTGAAGCACCATCAAAAGCATTTTCCCATAGAAGTATTCCTGTAGGGGAGACCTTAACAGCCCAGGTGGCGTAGGTCCCGGTTATATTTATTCCATTACTTACATCTCCATCTATTGATTGGGTTCTTCCGGAAAGATAAAAGTTACCTTCAGAATTTACAGCTATATCATCTAAAAAATCCCATTTACTTCCACCAAGTGTTTTCCGCCATTGTTCATTTCCGTCTGCATCGGTTTTCAAGATAAAGAAATCAGTATCATCAGCACTTTTAGATATTATTCCCCCTAAAAGAAAGCCATGATCCGGGGTGGCAATAACTTTAGTCATATGGATAAAATTCCACCCTGCTGACACCGGATAATTTTTGGTCCAAAGCTTATTTCCGTTCTCATCAACCTTGATCATTCTTCCCTGTTTTGCAAAAGAGTCGTTGTCACTTGTCGGAACTATTACACCCGCCAATACATAACCTCCGGTTGCAGACTGTATATCATATATGTTTGCAGCGTGTTCCGTATTAGTCTGTGAAAATTCTTTATTCCATAACAGTGTTCCTTCAGGAGTTGTCTTTGACAGAATTCCATATTGTGGAGACGGATAGACATTGTAGTTTTGGGTAAAGAAGAACCCGTTTCCGGAAGTATTCCCATGAATATTCATGTAAATATCATTTGTATTGTAACTTCCATAAGATTTCTGCCATTCGATTCCGGAAACCTGGGCATTAGCTGTCTGCAGTAAGAATAATCCGGCTGCAAATAATAATTTCTTTTTCATAATTGATGTTTTTGTTGTGTTTGTAATTATCTGTGGTTCATTGTTTTTAATTTTTTTCAAACGATATTTAAAATAAATTCTGTTCAGTTTTTTAATATTTGATGTTATGATTTCTTACTTACAAATTTGCATATAAAATATTAACGGGACTATTTTTTATATGCTACATAGCAGCTACGATTACAGGTAATGAATAGCTACAAAATGACTACGTATTTTAATCAATGTTTTAATAATTATCGTATTGTGTTTTTTTTATGCTAAGTTTTGAATGATTATCTGAGATTTGAATATCAGAAGAGCCATAAAAAAATCGTAATGTGCTTTTACATTACGATTTGGATGACAACATGATAAATGTCGTCCCGTATTTTTATTGTTCAACTATGTTTTCAAAGCGGCAATCTCATCCCTCAGTTTTGCAGCCTTGATAAAGTCAAGATTTTTAGCGGCGGCCTCCATTTCTTTCTGCTTCTGAACAATCATTTTTTCCAGATCTTCACTTGCGTAGCTTGCTTTGGTTTCCGCCACCTTTTGAAGGATCTCCTTTTGGGTATACTTTTCATCAGGGAAATCTTTACTTCTGCCAACAAGATTCTCGGATATTTTTTTATTCAGAGCCTGAGGGGTCAATCCGTTTTCCTCATTATACTGTATTTGTTTGGCACGGCGGTACTCCGTTTCATCCAGGGTTGCCTGCATGGATTTTGTGATCTTATCGGCATACATGATCGCTTTTCCATTCACATTTCTCGCTGCCCTTCCTACGGTCTGTATCATAGATCTTCTGCTTCTCAGCATTCCTTCCTTGTCAGCATCAAGAATAGCAACAAGAGAAACTTCAGGAAGGTCAAGTCCTTCTCTTAACAGGTTAACCCCTATCAGTACATCAAAAAGGCCGAGACGAAGGTCCTGCATAATCTGTATACGTTCCAGAGTTTCCACATCGGAGTGGATGTATCTTGTTCTGATCCCGAATTTGGTGAAATACTTGGTGAGTTCCTCCGCCATTTTCTTGGTAAGGGTAGTGACCAGTACCCTTTCATCGGCATCAGCTCTTTTCTGAATTTCTTCCATCAGGTCATCAATCTGGTTCAGGGTAGGCCTTACCTCAATAATGGGATCTAAAAGCCCGGTAGGGCGGATGATCTGCTCAATATAGGCACCTCCGGTTTTTTCCAGTTCATAATCAGCCGGGGTTGCAGAAACATAAATTACCTGATTCTGCATTCCTTCAAATTCTTCAAACTTAAGAGGTCTGTTATCCATCGCAGCAGGAAGCCGGAATCCGTATTCTACCAGTGCTTCTTTCCTGCTCCGGTCGCCACCGTACATGGCGTGAACCTGGGGAACTGTTACGTGACTTTCGTCAATGACCATTAAAAAATCTTTAGGAAAATAATCGATCAGGCAGAATGGTCTTGTTCCGGGAAGTCTTCCGTCCAGATATCTTGAATAGTTCTCAATTCCTGAGCAGTAGCCCAGCTCTTTAATCATTTCAAGGTCAAGTTCAGTCCGTTCCTGAAGACGTTTGGCTTCCAGAGGTTTTTCAATGGAATTGAAGAAGTCAACCTGTTTTACCATATCGTCCTGAATTTCTCTGATCGCTCCGTTGAGGGTTTCCTTCGAGGTAACAAAAAGATTGGCAGGATAGATCTGGATCTGATCAAAACTGGATTCCACATTGCCGGTTACGGGATCAAAACTCTGGATCTTTTCAATTTCGTCCCCGAAAAACTGTATCCTGACAGCGTTGTCGGCATAAGCAGGAAAGACATCAATCACATCCCCTTTTACACGGAAAGTACCTCTCTGAAATTCATTTAATGTTCTGGCATATAATGCGTTTACCAGGGAATGAAGCAGAGCGGTCCTGGTTACTTTTTCACCGATAGCTATGGAGATTAATGATTTGTGAAACTCTGTCGGATTCCCGATACCGTAGATACAGGAAACCGAAGCCACAATCAGTACGTCTCTTCTGCCTGAAAGCAGGCTGGCTGTTGCTGAAAGACGAAGCTTTTCCACTTCTTCGTTGATGCTCAGGTCTTTTTCAATATAAGTTCCGGTGGTCGCAATATAGGCCTCCGGCTGGTAATAATCATAGTAGCTGACAAAATATTCAACGGCGTTATCCGGGAAAAATTCTTTGAATTCCATGAATAACTGTGCCGCCAGGGTTTTGTTGTGAGCCAGAACAAGGGTGGGTCTTTGTACGTTCTGTACCACATTGGCTACCGTAAAGGTCTTCCCGGAACCTGTTACTCCGAGAAGGGTCTGATATTTTTCGCCGATCTCAATTCCTTCGGTAAGCTTTTCTATGGCTTGCGGCTGGTCGCCGGTAGGTTTATATTCTGAATGAAGATTAAAGTTCATAGGGAAATGATGTATAGAACAAAAATACGAAAGAAATAATTAGCCATAATAAAGTATTTTATCTGAAAATAGGAATAGCGCGGATTAAGTTTTAAGTTAAAAAAATACAGGAATAGAAAAAGCGCTAAAAAAATTAGCGCTCTTATCGATGGTGAGTACCCTTCTGAGTGAAATTTTTGCCGTTTGGGAAACTAATTTCTGTATTGGAGTTATTTCTGTTGCTTGAGACCGGATGATTTTTCTGAAGTGGCAATATTGGGTGAGCCTTTATATGCCTGTCCTTTGAAGCCCATGATCTTGAAAGGCATTTCTTTCTGCGATTTTTCAAAAAAAGGAGGAGTCATCAGAGAGACCTGATAAGGTTGTGGATTTCTGGCTGTTCTCGCATTTTTATAAACCTTACTGATTGATACATGGGAGAAATCAGAAGTTTTGTAATTTTTTAAGGAGCTGTTTTCTATTTTTTTTGAATCTATCCATACGGCATAATTGCTTTTGTTTAAAAATGAACTGAGTTCTTTTTCAGTAGGAGTTCTTTTTTTTAAAGCAGGGACACTGATAAAGGTAATCTTCTGCTCATCTTTTTGAGCATCTGTTAATTGAGCGTAAAGTTCTTCCAGTCTCGCTTTGTCCTCTTCCGTTACTTTTTTTGAGAATTCCGCATACTTCCTGTTATTGAGAAGATCAGAATATCTGTTTAAAATATCTTTAAATTCCTTGTACGGGTCCTGAACTGTTGTATTGCCGGGACTTTTATAAACAACCTCTTTTGAGCCTGGCATATCTGCCACAGTGTTCACATATTTTTTTTCGGCAAACAGGGCTGTGGCGGCAACAAGTGCGGTAAATCCTGCTGCTTTTTTAAGCAGAATAAATTTAGATTTTTTTGTGTTCATCATGATAAATCGTTTTTTGGTATTGTTAAAATTAAATGAATGGGTTAATGAAGGCCCCTGGCTGCTGACAATTTCATCAAGAATTAAATTCTGATAATCTGTCATATTGAACTTACTGTTCAGTACAGCCTCATCAGCCAGGAACTCGTGGTTGGTTGTCATGGCCTTTTTATAGATAAAAAGAACAGGATTGAACCATGTAAAGATTTTCAACAGCTGAATAAACATAAGATCAATACTGTGTTTCTGGTCAAGATGGCTTTTTTCATGCAGGAATATTCTGGGATCGATCATATTATTCTGCATATAGTTTTCTCCTAAATAAATGGTATTCCAAAAGCTGAATGGTGAAAACCCTTTTTTTGTCAGAACAACATGATATCGCTGATATATTTGTTTCCTGCCCTGTATTTTTTTTATAGCTGCAATAGATGAAATATTCCTTATCAGTAATATCACAGTAACAGCTGCATAGCAGACCCATACAGTATTCGTCCAGTTGAAGCTCTCTTCCGCAGGCTGTACAAAGACCATCTGCTGTGTTGCTTCTTCAAAGATCAGCTGGGGCTTTGTGCCCATTTCAGAAATCTGAGCCTCTGAAGTTACTGTGATAAATGGAATTATATAAGCCAGAATCAGCGAGCCGATCAGGTAAAACCTATTGAATCTGTACATTTTTTCTTTTTCAAGCAGCAGATAGTAGACCGCAATGAAAATAGAAGAACACAGAATAATTTTCAGAATGATGAAAAACATATCTATTCTTTTATCTGTTTATCTATTATATTTCTGAGTTCTTTCAGCTGTTTCTGGCTGAGTTTGGCATTGGAAGTAAAAAACGATGCAAACTGCGCTACGGAACTGTTGAAAAAACGGTCGATCATTGAGGTCATTTCCTCATTGAAATATTCCCCTTTCTCTATTTTAGGATAGTATTCACGGGAATTTCCATACAATGTATAGCCTACCAGGTCTTTGTTCTGCATTCGTTTCAGCAGGGTAGCAATAGTGGTGGAGGCAGGTTTGGGGTCGGGATAGGATTCCAGGATTTCTTTCATGAAGATCTTTTTTCTGTCCCAAAGAATTTCCATGAGATCTTTTTCAGAATCGGTTAGTTTTATCTCTTTCATTCTACAATGTTATATTTTGTTCTACAAATGTAGAATAAAAATTTAATCCTGCAAATTTTTATGGCATTATTTTTCCATTTAATTTTATAATCCATTAATCACAACGTTATGAAGTTCAATCAATTTTATGTTCCTGCGCTCAGTCTTCTGCTGTTCCTGACCTCGTGCAAAAAGAATCCTGTACAGGCCCAGCAGACCGGGAAGGACGGTAGTGTGGAAACAGAAAAACCTAATTCTGATTACCAGCCGGCATTCAAAGGGCAGACCAGAATAAAGGCTGTAAAAACGACAGGAGCCTATCAGGTGGAAATCCTGAATAAAGACCTGGGCCGCCCGTGGGGGATTATCAACCTGCCGGACGGAAAGTTTCTGATTACCGATAAAAAAGGGTATATGAACATTGTTTCTGCGGACGGAAAACAGGTTTCTAAAATTGAAGGATTTCCGAAAGTAGATTCCAAAGGGCAGGGCGGAATGCTGGATGTAGCTCTGGATCCGGATTTCAAAACCAATGCTGTCATTTATTTCAGCTTTTCAGAGCCTTTTGGAAAAGGAAACCTCACCTCGGTGGCTAAAGGAAAGCTGTCCGCGGACCTGAAAAGTATTTCGGAAGTCAAAGTAATCTTCAGGGCGGAGCCTTCTTACGATGGGGATAAACATTACGGCAGCAGGCTTGTCTTTGATAAGGACGGTTATCTATTTGTAAGTACAGGAGAGAGATCGGATAAAGTAACGAGAGTATATGCCCAGAAAACCGATAATTATTTAGGAAAGATCCTGAAAATCACCAAAGATGGGAAGCCCGCTCCGGGCAATCCGTTTATAGGAAAAGAAGGATATGAACCTGAAATCTATGCTTACGGAATAAGAAATCCTCAGGGGTTGGCTATTGATGCTAACGGCAATCTCTGGGATGTGGAAATGGGGCCCCGGGGAGGAGATGAAATCAATCTGATACTCCCGGGAAGAAATTATGGCTGGGGAGATGTTACTTACGGAATTGAATATTCCGGTCAGAAAGTAGGAGAGGGAATTACCCGGAGAAAAGATACCGAACAGCCTGTTTATTACTGGGATCCTGTTATTTCTCCAAGCGGCGTTGCTTTCTATACCGGAAATATGGAGGAATGGAAAGGAAATCTGTTCATCGGATGCTTAAGTGGTGAACATATCAACCGGATTGTGATGAAAGACAATAAAGTTGTAGGAGAAGAACGCCTGCTGGCAGATCAGAAAGAACGGTTCCGGGATGTTCTTGACGGAATGGACGGTAATTTATATGCGGTAACAGACAGCGGAAAACTGTATAGAATTTCAAAAAAATAAATTAAAATCTCCTGAAAAAATTCTCAGGAGATTTTTAATTTTTAAACTGTGCAAGAAGTTCCGACCCATCCTAAAAACTTTTAATGATCCGGTCAAGTCCTTCTTCCAGAATCTCCTGTGAAGTAGAAAAACAGATTCTGATATGACCTTCTGCTCCTTTTCCGAACCATCTTTCCGAACCGGGAACTACCGCAACTTTCCCCTGCTCAAGGACATGCCGGGTAAACTCTTCACTGGACATCCCGTTTTCGATCTTCGGGAACAATACGAAAGTGGCCTCAGGAAGATTAGGGGTTAAAATTCCGGAATGGGTTAATTTGTTGAAAGCCAGATTTCGGTTTTCCTGCAGATGCATCAGGAATTCTCTATACCAGGGCTTGGCTTTTTCTATGGCTACACTTGCGGCAATCTGCGACAGCGTGGAAACTCCCTCTATGGTTGAATTAAAGTTCGATTTTTCCGTAAAATCTTCAAGAATATCAACATCATTACAAAGCACGGCCCCGATTCTCAGTCCGGCAATTCCGAATGATTTCGAAAATCCGTAAACCGTAAAACTTTTTTTCTTTGCTTCTTCCGAAACAGAAGAATAGGTATGGAAATCTTTGCGGTCATAGATAATATCGCTCCATATTTCGTCACTCATTACCCACAGATCATGGGCAGATGCAATGTCAGATACTTTTTTCAGTATTTCTTTGGAATAAACTTTTCCAAGTGGGTTGTGCGGATTACAGATGCTGATCAGCCTGGTCTTCGGATGAATTAATGAAACCAGCTTTTCAAAATCTATATCTCCGGTAATATGATCCACAGGGCATAATCTCACTGTTCCTCCTGCGGCTTCCACAGATCTTTTAAACAGGAAGTCGACAGGGTCCAGGATGATGGCTTCATCTCCCGCAGACAATACATATGAAGCAACCAGGAACATTCCCTGGGCAGCACTGTTAACGGCCAGTACATTTTCGGAGGTAAAACTTCCGTGTTTTTCTGTGTTAAAATGCTCTGCAACACTTTTCTTAAATTCAGGAAGGCCTGAAAAAGGACCATAGCTCAGATAGCCATCCTTTAAATATTCTATAATTCCTTCCTCAATGGCCGGGGCTGTTCTGAAATCCGGATCTGCCGCAGTAAGGGGGATAATTCCGTCTTCTATGGCTGCCCATCTTCCATTATAGGCTTTCCTCTTTAAGGCTTCAAAATTGATGTCGTTATTGGTAAACATTTTTTTATTATTTATATGAGATGGGTAAAATATTTTCGGTCTGCAAATGAAGAGGAAGCAGAAACTGGTCGAGAAGAATCCTTCCGTTCCGGATGTGGGTTTCTATTTCCGGTTTCCTTTCCGCTTCAAATTTTCTGAAAGCCTCTGTTATATCTTGTTCTTCAAGCAGGTATTGGGTGAGTACACAAGAATCTTTTAGCGCAGAAGTAACCCCCTGGCTGGTAAATGGAATGAGAGGGTGTGCGGCATCCCCTATAAAAACAAAATGATCTTTATAAAACGGATTAAGATTTTCCAGTTCATAAACCCTCCACAGGTGAACGTTTTCGTAGCTTGAGCCTTTCACAATATCTGCAACCAGCGGGTCCCAGTCATCAAAGACCTCAAACATGTATCTTTTCAGGCTTTCTACCGAACATTGCTCGCAGATCGTATATTTTTCATTGTCAAACTGGGAATACCATAAAACGGTATCTGAAGAAAGCTTAAGAATCCCGAAAGTAAGCCCGCCGTCTTCATGATGAAACTTCATGAAATTACTGTCTAAACGGGAGGCTATTTCTTTACATCTGATGATATTGACGACCTCATTTTCTCTTACCATCCTCATATTCTCATCTTTGAAGATCTCTCTCCTGATTCTGCTTTTAGATCCGTCGGAAACAATGATCATGTCAGAATCGATATAGGAGCCGTCAGTTCTTTTTAATTTTCCCTGCTGATCGGGGCAGTGGACAAGCGTTTCTCCGTAAGTGATTTTCTCTGCGGGAATATTTTGAGCCAGAATCCGGATGAGCGAACTTCTTGATATAACGAAAACATTGTCCAGGTCTTTTTCTGCGAGTATCCTGCCCTTATGGGAATACCGGATGTATTTCTTTAAAAAGTTACCATGTTCAAAGAGTTGAGAACGGTCTGTAATCTGAGACAGGTACTCGATCCCTTCCTGAGGAAGCAGGAAGCCATGCCCTGTTAAATCGTCCTTCTCTCTCCGCTCGTAAATATGGTAATCCAGATTGTGTTTTTCTAAGTAACCCGCTATGCTTAAGCCGGATATACCAGCGCCCACGACAGCAATTTTGTTCATTTCGGAATAATGGAGTTTTTCAAGTTAGTGTTTAGGTCTACTTTATGGGTAAACCGTTTTTTTAAGTATGTGCAAATGTAAATTAAAAACATTCATGATTTCAAAAAAATAAATGAATTCGGTTTAAAATCATAGGTTAATAAAATGAAAAGCATAAGATTATTATGTTTTTTTGAATGGATTTTTCAACAAATCCAGAAATTGGGTACCGGATATTTGTCATCAGAAACAGGAGGGTTTTCGGACTTCTTTTGAATAAAAAAACCGGGAAAAGATCCCGGTTATGTTTTTATGCTTCCTCAAGCTGTACTGTAAAATGTCTCAACAGATCTGGTTCCCAGGTAATTTTGTACCCTTTCGAGATCTCATTCCGCCTTTCATATACATTTTTAATGGCTGCGGCAATATAATCCATATGATTGTTGGTGTATGTCCTTCTTGGTATGGCAAGACGTACCAGTTCCAGTTTCGGATACCGGTTTTCTCTCGTCTCAGGGTCTCTGTCTGCCAGTAATGTTCCGATTTCAACTGTTCTGATCCCGGCTTCCTTGTAAATCTCAAGTCCTAAGGTCTGGGCAGGATATTCCTCACGGGAAACACCAGGAAGGAAATTGAGAGAATCAATGAATACAGCATGTCCTCCAATAGGTTTCTGAACCGGAATTCCGTATTCTATCAGCTTATTTCCCAGATATTCTACCTGAGAAATTCTGCTTTCAAGATAGGCGAATTCAGTAGCTTCATCAAGGCCTACTGCTAATGCGGCCATATCTCTTCCGGCCATTCCTCCGTAGGTAATGAATCCTTCGTAGATAATTGTGAAATTGGATGCTTTTCTGAAGATTTCTTCACTGTTTAATGCTATAAACCCTCCGATATTCACCAGGCCGTCTTTTTTAGAACTCATAGTCATTCCGTCTCCGTATGAAAAAATTTCTTTGCAGATTTCTTTGATACTCCGGTTTTCCTGGCCCTTTTCTCTTTTTTTGATGAAGTATGCGTTTTCCGCAAACCTTGCCGAATCAAAGAAAACAGGGATTCCGTAACGGTCTGACAATTCTCTTACAGCCTTCATGTTTTCCAATGATACAGGCTGTCCTCCTGAAGAGTTGCAGGTAATAGTGATCAGGCAGAAAGGGATGTTTTCTTTTGGGTGGCTTTTATAAACCTCTTCCAGTTTTTCAAGGTTGATATTTCCTTTAAAAGGATGAAGATCATTAATGTCGAAAGCCTCATCAATCGTACAGTCGATGGCGTGGGCTTTTCTGAATTCAATATGACCTTTTGTGGTGTCGAAATGAGAATTTCCAGGTACCACATCCCCTTCTTTCACCAGCACGGAGAAAAGAACATTTTCGGCAGCTCTTCCCTGGTGGGTTGGTAATAAATATTTGAAACCGGTGATTTTTTCAACGGAATTCTGAAGCTGTTCAAAAGAACGGGATCCGGCATAGCTTTCGTCTCCGGTCATCAGGGCTCCCCATTGTCTGTCAGACATGGCTCCTGTTCCTGAATCGGTAAGAAGGTCGATGAAAACCTGTGAAGATTTCAGATTGAATAGGTTATAATTAGCTTCTTTAAGCCATTGTTCTCTTTCTTCTCTTGTAGACTGGCGGATTTCTTCCACCATTTTGATGCGGAAAGGCTCCGCGTACGGTAAATTCATGCGTTATGTTATTTATTAGATTGTTAAAGGAAATTGTTTGAAAATAATTTCAAATTCATCAAAGTATATTTAAAGGAGTAAAGATGTTACTCAGGAGCTTTAAATATATTATCATCGGAGTGGAATCCGGCAACACCGCCGCTTACTGCAAACTTCATGGCTGAAGCAGCAGTCATTCCGACCACAGGTTTGATGTTTTTTTCTTCCGTAACAATTACCCATCCTGAAATAGCATAGGAATGAGGCAGGTATACCGCAACGTAATTGTGTTTGTCAACGTCCGACATCTCTTTTTGAGTTAAAAAGCCGATTCTCCAGATCTCCGGATTCTCATTGGTCTTTACCCAGACAGGATCGTTGAATTTTTTTTTATCTCCCACAAATGAAGACATAACGTCTTTTGTAGGGGTGTAGATATGTTTTACTCCCGGAGTTTTTTCCAGAAGACTGTCCATTGTATCGAAAAAGAACTTTCCTATCACAAACTTGTTTCCTAAATATCCGAGAATGGCAGTGAACAGGATTGTTGAAACAAATACCAGCCCAGGAATTTCTTTGGCAACAGAAGGAATAATATTGTCAATTGCACTTACAATATACCAGATGACGAAAATCGTAAGACCTATGGGGCCGATAATAACCAGTCCCTGAAAGAAATTTTTCAGAAAAAAATTGGCAATATTTTCGAAGCTCAGCTTTTTCAAATGGATCTTTTTTTTAACCGTGTATTGTTTCTTTGTTTCCGTAAGATTTAATGATACGGGCTTCATACTCCAGCCATGCATCCCATCGTCTGTTTACTTTTTCAGGATCACCAAGCTGTCTTGCAAAACCGATAAAAGTAGTGTAATGATTGGCCTCAGAGATCATCAGTTCCCTGTAAAATTCTTTAAGTTCTTCGTCTTTAATATTTTCTGTAAGCACCTTGAATCTTTCACAGCTTCTGGCTTCAATCATGGCAGCGAAAAGCATCTTGTCTACGATGAGGTCTTCCCGGCTTCCCTGGATGATGAATTTAGCCAGTTCATTCACATAGTCATCTTTCCTGGCTCTTCCGAAACGGTATCCTCTTTTTTTAATAATTTCATGTACCTGGTTGAAATGATCCAGTTCTTCCTGCGCAATTGCAAGAAGTTCTGTAACGATTTCCGGATATTCAGGAAGCATGGTGATCAGGCCGATGGCATTGGTTGCTGCTTTCTGCTCGCACCACGCATGGTCTGTTAAAATTTCTTCAATGTTTCCCTCTGCAATATTTGCCCACCTCGGATCGGTGGGAAGTTTCAACTTAAACATGCACTAAATTTTTTGTAAATTTAAAACAAATTAGACATATTCAATGCTTCTCATTCCGCAGAATTTACTTTCTGTTGGTTTTTATTTAAATGATATCCGGAATTATTGACGATCAGCACCATCTTACTTTAAAGAATTCAGCATGGCTGATCAGGCAGCTGTTTTGTTTCTTAAAGATTCCAGAATTTTCCATCCTAAGGTATCCACTTTTTTTAAACCTGTTGCAATACCGAAAGCCAGAATAACATTGAGAACATAGATTATAATCATCATCAGCCACCACGGCATATTTTCCTGCAATGCAACAACAATGAAATACACTAAAGATGAGCTGATTCCCTGGGCGAAATAGAAAAATATGGCATTCTTTCCGATGTGGGTTACAAAGCTTTCTTTGGTGATCTTTAATCTGTTGTATAAGACAAATAATGTGGTGAGAGAAAATAAAGACCAGATGATATAAGGAATTTTAGGCGGAAATTTATTTTTGTTGATTTTATAGAAGATTTCGTTTCCATAATACCAGAACATCCAGATTAAAGCGGCAGCAACAAGACTGTATAATACAGGGATCATTTTTGACGGGATTTTTTTGCCCCGCATCTGGTGAGCGGCCAGGAAAACAGCAAGGTAGAAGGCTACATAGCCCACCTGTCCCCCCGGATAATATTCAGGGAGAATATTAAAAAACAGCGTAAGGCCAATGCACAGCGCGATAAACCAGTTGATATGTTTCGGAAAGAAACGCAGGATCAAAACCCCGAATACTGCGAGAATAAAATATACTTTCAGGTACCAGAAACTCCCCATTACCACAGGAAAAGTATCTGCATTGGTATACTGATGAAGGTACCAGTTTCCAAGATTCTGCCACTGAGGATACATTGAAACGGCTGTTGTGGAATATTTGGACCCGAAGGTTGAATAGAATTTCTGCAGCCATTCCGGAGAAAAGAAAGAAAGCCCGAAGACTTTGAAAAAATAGTCAAGGAAGAACAGGAAAGTCACGAAGATCATGTAAGTAATCTGCAGCTTTAAAAGCCTGTAAAATGTCTTCTCTATGTTTGAGCCTGATGTGATTCCGCTGAGGGCATAAAAAAGAGCCACATCAAACACCAGGGAAAACACCCGGACTTCTGCGGGAATATAAAACTGTCCCGACCAGAAAGCCGTATGGATAAATATAATGGAAAGGGTTGCCATTCCTTTGGCAAAATCAATGTAAAGGTCTCTGTTCATGTATTACAGGATATGGTTCAAAAGTAAATAAACTTTGGATATTTATCAAATCAACAAAAGAGGCAGAACATTGAATGCTCTGCCGCCTTATTAAATATACTAAAAATGAATGTTTACTTAAGGTGTTTAAATTCTTCAGCAGAAATTTCTCCGGACTGGATTTTTCTCAGTTCATCCATATACTGGCTCATATAAGCGTCAATTTCAGGATTTTGAGTGTTTTTACCCATTTTATAGGTTCCGTTCAGTACACCCTGATAATAATAGAAGAAATTATAATCAAAGTTGGATGCGTTAAGATCATACTGTCCCAGAAGGAAGCCCAGACGTACGGCAGACCTTCTCTGTGCCGGAGTTCCATGATGTCCCGGGCTTGAAGTCTGATAATCACCTATACTCTGTGCAAATTCATAAGCTGCGGCAATTTCGGAGAAGTTCGTTTTATTATAGCCGTTGGGTCTTCGTAAGTAGTATCCGGCAAAGCCGTCTGCTTCCAGTTCATTAGGTCTTGCGGTAGATTCGCTTACGGAAGGGAGCCCGAAAATATATTGCAGCTGATGGCCGTATTCATGAGCCAGGATCATGGCATTCACCATATCGCCGCCTTTGTTTTTTGCATCATAATAGATCGCGTATCCGTAATAGATCTTTCCTGTGGAATAAGAAATGGCGTTGTACGTAGAATTAAAATTGGAAGGATCGTCCACAAAACGGAGGGTTGGGTTGCTTCTTCCCCAAAGACCTGCAATTCTGGTCATCTGGGCATTCATAAAATTAGTGTCGGCAGAGGTCTGAAGGGCAGTTTTCAGAACGGAGGAGGAAGACCAGTACTGGTCTACATAGTAGCAGGCTTTTTCCCGTTCTCCCGGTTGCTCAATCTTTGAGCTTTCAGTCTGGGTTTCAGGAAGAACACTTTCGTCCATTTTGTCATCACGGCATCCTGTGAGAGAGAATGCGGCAAGGGCTCCGGCAAATAAGCAGGAATTAAAGTTAAATTTCATATAAAATATTTTTTGGTGATAACGAAGGTATGAAATTATCCATTAACTGTGAGTACTTTAGTTTCAAAAATTATTCAAAGCATAGTGAAATGTATAAGTTGTAAAAAAATAGGGTGTTGATTGTAAGTTATTTAGATTTTTATTCTTATATTTGCACCTCGAAATAACTAAAAATTTATAAACAATGTTTGCAATTGTAGAAATAGCAGGGCTTCAATACAAAGTTGAGCAAGACCAGAAGTTGTTTGTAAACCGTTTAAAAGGAGACAAAGGAGGAAAGGTTTCTTTCGATAAAGTACTTCTTACTGTAAACGGTGCAATCACTGTAGGCGCCCCAGCTGTAAGCGGAATCACTGTGGAAGCAGAGATCCTTGATCACGTTAAAGCTGATAAAGTAATCGTTTTCAAAAAGAAAAGAAGAAAAGGTTACAAAGTGAAAAACGGTCACAGACAATCTTTAACTCAAATTGTAATCACAGGTATTACAGGTTTTGAGGGAGGTGCAAAAAAAGCAGCTAAAAAAGAAACTGTGAAAACAGAAGTTCTTTCAGACCATGCAACTGTTAACTTTGGTGAAGATCACGAATTGAACTATCACTTAAAGAAAAACAACTTGTCTCAGTCTAAAGAGAACAGAGAAACTTTAATTACTTTAGGTAAAGCAGTTAAAGTTGAATTAGAAAAGAATATTCTTACTCATGAGGAAGTAGATGCTGCTATCATTAAGAATATCGATCAATTTAAAGCACTTAATAAATAATCCAGTAATAAAATGGCACACAAGAAAGGAGTCGGTAGTTCCAAGAACGGTAGAGAGTCTCACTCTAAAAGATTAGGTGTGAAGATTTTCGGAGGACAAGAAGCTATTGCCGGAAATATTATTGTTAGACAGAGAGGTACTCAGCACCACCCGGGTGATAACGTGGGAATCGGTAAAGATCACACTCTGTTCGCATTAGTAGACGGTAAAGTAGTTTTCAGAAAGAAAGCAAACAACAGATCTTTCGTATCTGTAGAACCGAACGCATAATTTTACGCGTTTTATAAAAATAAAAACCTCGGCAGTTGCTGAGGTTTTTTTGTGTCTTTACGTTAAAAGATAATTTTTTTCATTAATAATCCATTATTGGTGAAATATTTTTATATTTGTTAACTATCAAATAACAAATCAATTGCGGAAGCCGAAAAGCATACAGAGTAGGCAGCCAGACTAAAACAAAATACTATGAAAAATCTGAGAAAATTAACAAAGAAAAACTTACGGCAAATTAACGGCGGAGCACAAAAATGTCCTCCAATCGCTGAATGGTGCTGGGAATGGTGTGGATGGACCGAATGGCAAAAGGATTTCTGCCTGAACGCAGTTCTTGATATGCCGTGCAATTGCTAACGTATAGATTAACCAATTTAAAAACAAATTACTATGAAAAATCTGAAAAAACTGTCAAAAAAACAACTGAGAACCATTGAAGGAGGAGCTATGATCTGCCCGGCTCCTGCAACAACCTGTGCCGAATGGTGTTCATGGACGCCTCAGCAGAGATTACGTTGTATGAATATGGTAATGGATCCGGACCCATGCGCATGTTAGTATAAAATAAAATAATTGAAAAATGAACCTCGGCATTGCTGAGGTTTTTTTTGAATATAAAAGAAATAGAGATCTTTGTTTCTGAAAAAATAGATGTTGTTATTGGTTTTAAGGTAGCCGCCTGTCAGAATAAAAAACCAGAGCGGAAATTTCCGCCCTGGTTAAAATGATCTTTTTTTTAGTTGTCATTTATTTTTTGATAAATTTCGACGTGCTGCGGGTTCCGTTCGCATTTTTGGTGGTAATAAAATATACACCGGATTTTAAATAGTCAACAGAAACCTGATTGTCAGTTACGCTTTCGGTTCTAATGATCTTGCCGGAAGCGTCATGAATGGTAATCTCTGTAATCTTGTCTTTCGAGCTGATATTCAAAACACTGCTTACCGGATTCGGAGATATTTTCAGCCTTGAAGCTTCATAGTTTACATCGGAAACACCCAAAGTTGACGCAGTTACTTTCAGATTGTCAACATCTAATCCATAACCATAATGAGCAACTCCTTCCAGGGCAATCTGGTAGGTGGCTGAAGGGTTCGGAAGACTGATCGCGCCGGAATTGGTCCAGGTCGCTACGTTCGTGTTGAATGAAGTAATAAGAGTCCATGCATCAGAAGATGAAGTTCTGTAATAGATGTTTAAAATATTCTGGTCACCGCCCCAATCCATATTTCTGTAATAGAAATCCAGGGTGGGATTGGAAACGCCGGATAGATTCATCACAGGGCCGACAAATCTTGCAACGGCATCCCTGGTGTGTGATCTTGTATCAAATACGGCCATTTTAGAACCTTCATATGCTCCTGTTGAGCTGTAATATCCTACGCTGGTCGTACTTTTTATACTCCAGAACAGACCGCTTGGTACGGAGCTGTTGGTTCCTGCAATATATTCACAAACCCATTGTGAGGAGGTTGGTGAAGCATCTTCAAATGTCTCTGTCCAGGGGAAACTTGTAACCTGGGCGCTGGTAAGTGTAGCTGTAAACAGTAAAGAGTAGAGTAATTTCTTCATAGTTGGTATTTTTATATATTACCACTAAGTTATTAATTTTTATTAATATTTCTGTTTTAATTAGAAATATTTGCCAATAAATTAATTTGTTGATGAAATTTTAATATAATTTGTATTTTTAGTATTGTTTTATCTTTGTTAGGGTTTTGTTTTTCGGAACAGGATAAAAACAAACTGCAGCTTCAGTTTGTTTATTTTTTAATGAATTTATTTTTAGAGATAGAAAAAAACCGCAACTTTCATGAAGCTGCGGTTTTTTTATTTTAAGTTCTGTTTTAGAATCCTACCTGGAATCCTGCTTTTATTCCAAATGTTGAAATGCCGGGACGGTCGAGATAATTTCCTCTCCAGTTGAAATCCACTCTGAAAATTCTGATATTTCCGAATCCGATGTTTTCGATTCCGAAACCATACTCAAAATAGATCTGATCACTTGGTGCGGAATATTTGAATCCATCCACATTAACCGCCTTTGAAGCATCGCTTAAAGTTCCGTACGCTCCTCTGATAAAAGCAATTTCTCTGAGTTTAAGCTTTTTGATCAGGGGAATGAATGAAAGTATCTTCCCGTTGAAATGATGCTCCAGATGTAGGGTGGTGTAAGTATCTGCTACAAATTCGTAATAATTAAGCTGGGCAAAGGTATTCTGCGCAAGGCTGTAGGACTGGTTTCCCGGAATGACATTCTGAAGTGCCAGAGGAACGGTATTGAACGTTTTCCCGGCTTCAAAATTCACCAGGGTTTTGCCCCAGCTTCCAAGCAGTACAGGCTTGTAAAACATGAATTGAAGCCTGTTATAATTGTAATCGGCATTGAATAGTCCTTCAATTCCTCTGGTGTATCTTAATATAATGGTCGGAGCAAGAGTTCCGTGCTCGTAACGGTCAACTCCGGTCTGTGAGAATTTGGCTCCCGGTCTTGCGATAAGGCTTAATGTAACATGGGAATCGTTCACTGTTTTCCGAAGATTGCCATCCTGATAATACATCAGGCTGAATTTTTCCGGATTGGCAGATTTGATGCTCTGCAAAGTTCCGTCTATTCTTACCTGGAAATTTTTCCACGGCTCAATAGAAGCAAAAACATTGGTTTTGTTGATGGAACTTAATGAGGCATTTTCTCCTCTTGCAAATAAGGTGGAAGATGCGAAGGTTCTTGCCATGATTCCGTCGTCGGTAGTGAGCTGTACTCCAAGCTGCTCAATGTCTCTTTTGGTTCCTGCCCCGATCATGAATCTGTTGACCCGGTTGAACATATAGCGTGCTTCCGCTCCATATTTCACCTGTTGATCTTTGAATCCGTAAGCGGTATAAAACTGAAGTCTCCACGGGTCGTTCTGTCCGAAATAAGTTCTTGCGCCAAGTCTTATCCTGTCGCCTTCCACTTCGTTTTTCCCGTAAATGGAGAAAATAGGGCCGATATCAATCCCTTTAAAAGCATTATAGTATCCGGAAGCGAGAGTTTCGTATATTTTAACGATACGGGTGAATTTTGGGGTCTGCTGAAGTCTGTCAAGCATCTCATACACGCCGCGCTCAGATTTCGACAAAGTATCGGGCCTTGCTTTTACCCAATAGGCATCATCTTTATCCACAAACTTATCGTCGTATTCTTCCTGTTTGCGGGCGAAAACCTTATCGTCAAGAGGTTTGTTGAAATCGTATTGGGAATAATCTACGGTCCGCTTGGCGATAATGCTTTTAGAAGTTCTCTTTTTGGCGAAAGGGGTCAGTTCTATTTCGGTGATGAATTTCTTCGGAAGAAATGTGTTTTCATCAGGATTATCGTATTCCAGTTCGGTGGAGATGCTGTTGATAAAGTTAACGTTGATCTTCTGAGTTGATTTTAAAGTCGCTCCTAAAACGGCATAGCTGTCCGTATCTATATAAAGATAACCCTGGAAGGCTAAAACTTCTTTTCTTTTAGGCTGGTACCGTATCTTGTAAGCGTTTTCTCCGTGAATAGAGATGGTGTCCGTCAGATTGTAGTCATAGGTGCTGAAACCGTTGGATCCGACAGGGCTTGGAAACCCGATATCAAAATAATTCAGCGTATTGTCGTAAATATTAATATCCCTGTAAAGATTCTTGGCTGTGATGGTGATCACCTGATTATCCTGGAATCCTGATGTTTTCTGGGCTACCAGCAATCTTTTGGTCTTTTTTCCCGGTTTGTTCTCTCCATAATTTTCATAAACGGATTCATTCAGGAAGATAGGAAGCCCGATCTTTCCGCTGGCTGTGGAATCTGCATAATCGAAGATAAAATCCAGCTTATTGAAGATCTTTTTGTTCATAAAGGCACTGTCCAGATTATTGGCATCAAACTGAATCTTTTCGTACTCTTTGTAAGTGTAGGTATCGAATTTCTCTAAACCGTTATTTCTTTTTCTCTTCCATACTTCCTGCATAATGGCATATGCGGGATTTTCCTTCTTGTTCTTGTATTTCGGTTTCTCATTGTGAATTACAATCTCGGCGATGGTATTTTCTTTTTCCTGAGCAAGCTTTACGAAAATATTTTCCACATTCTCAGGAGTGATGGCAACGGTTTCGGTAACGTAATTCTTTTTCGAAAATTTCAGCTGGCGAATAAGGCTGTCGGACTGTACGGTAAAACTTCCCAGTGAAGTTTTCAGAGCGGGTTCTGTATTGTCGTTGATAAAGATATCCACGCCCGTAATCTCCTTATTGGTTTTGGCGTCTACAATTCTGCCGTTAGCTGTGTTTTGGGCATACGCCAGACAGGATATAAAAAATACAAAAAAGAGATTGTAATATTTAAAGTTGTTGTTTAACATCATTTGGTTCTTCAGGCAATTAGCATAAACAAAAAGCGTGCAGTTTCTTGTAAAAAGATCATAATTTTTAGCGTTTTATGCGATTAATCACAAAACTACAAATGTAACGAAAATAAGTGTATAAGATTGTGTGGGGTAAGAGGTTCTGAAGGAATGTTTATAAGTGCTTCTCTTGCGGGAGCTTTTTCCGGTTTTCCAACGGTGCTGTGGATAAGTCTGTAAAGTCCTGAAATTAAGTTTTCTGAAAAAATAAAAGAAATGTTGATTACCTGGTCATGAAGTTGTTTCTGTGGATTGTTTTCTGCCTGGTTTTGCATCAATTCACATGTTATCCATAGGTTTTGAGACTTTTTTTACAGGTGTTCCACACGAAACTCACGGCTTTTCTACATGTTATTCATAATTTTTACAGGCTTTTAAACAGTTTATTAATGGGCTTCTAACAGTATACTAATACGTTTTCCACATGTTTTCCACAATTCCGGATTAAAATGTCATTTCATTGTATGCTCAATATTGAAGATTACCGGAAAAATGGTATTTTAGTCAATATAAAAGCCGTATAATTAAATCTAAACAAACACCCGATCCATGATGAATATTATTATTTCTGATAAGCTGCTGAACGGAACCGTTACCAACCAGGTCGAAATTCAGGTTGAAAATGAAGCGATTTCCGTGGAAGAGCTCATTTGTAAAAGAGTTTCCATAGAAGTGGAAAACTATAACAGCCGTCTGCCTGAATATTTCAACGGACTTGTTGAGCCTCTGGACGCAGAAAAGACCCTGAATGGATATAAACTGAAAAAAAGACAGCTGATAGATGCGGAGAAACAGGCTTATATAGCACTGGATGCCTTTCAGAAGAACGGTTTCTTCATACTTGTGGATAATGAGCAGGTAGATGATCTGAACCGGAAGATCGTTTTGAAAAGTACATCAAAAATTTCTTTTATAAAACTTACCCCGCTTGTAGGGGGCTAATCTTAAGAATATGGGAATATTTGATCAGATAAAATCCGTTGTAGGATTAGAAAAAAAAGAAGATAAAGAGTTCAGGGAAACCTTACAGCAATCAATAAGGCAGTATGAAAAGGTTTCCAATTATTTTTATAACATCACTTTTTCGGAGATACAGATTTACAATGAGGTGGTTAAAAAATGGGATGACCATAAGAAAGCAGATTTTATAGTCTTTCTGACCTCGGCCGCTGAGAAAAAGAAATCTTACAGGAATACTTCTACGGATCCTGTATATAAAGAAATCCAGATGGCTTATTCGTATATTCAGACCTTCTTTAAATCCAGGATGAAACTGCCGGAAGAAAAACTGCTGAACATTTATCAGGCATTCTGTACTCATACGGCTGAATCGGATTATTATAACCACGGCGCTATTGCCTGGCCGCTTGCAGGATGGTTTAAACAGGTGGAATTCAACTTTCCTGACGAAGCCCCTGAATCCATTAAAAAAATTCTCAACGAAATTTTAAGTTTTGATAAAAAACCGAATGTTTACTACTACAAAGATCATATAAAACTGGAAGAAAAAATCAAATCTTACCTTCATCATACAGGTAATGGAAGTGATGCTGCCAGGCCGGTTTATTTTTTAGGTGAAGATGCGTTCAGGGATTTTGCCAACGACTTAATCAACGGTCAGAAGGAGAAAGAAAGATCATGCTGGTTTGAGCTTATGGCATTAGCTCAAAAAGCTTCAGGGGGAAAACCTTCCCAAAAATTCCTGAATGAAGCGAAAGAAATTATTGACCGCCTGGGATCCGACAAGTTTAAAAAAGTAATTCATGACTGGTTCCGGTTTATCATCGATCTTAAAGAATCGGTTACCCAGCATGAACACCGTTATAATAACCGGGTTTATACCTACCGCACCAGTGAATTTCTGAGCGCACTGAATGCTGATGCGGTGAAAGGCTTTGTCTGGATGTCATCATGGTTTCATGATAATGCTACCATACAGGTAATAGGTAAGCTGGCAGAGCGGTGCTTTAAAAAAATTCCTGAAAAAGGGCCGGCGGCAGCGGGTATAGGAAATGCCTGCCTGTATACCTTGTATGCATCAAAAGGTCTGGATGGAATAGCGCAGCTTTCAAGGTTAAAACTAAAAATTAAGCAGAACAATACATTAAACCTTATTGAAAAATACATCAGAGAAGCCGCTGAAAAACTAAAGATTTCTTCATCAGAAATTGAAGATCTTGCCGTGGATGATTTTAAACTGAAAGATCATAAAATAACTTATGAAACTGAAGGCTATACCTGTGTTCTTGAGCTGACAGGAATCGGAAAATCTGTTTTAAGATGGTTTAAGCCCGACGGATCTGAGCAGAAATCCGTGCCGCAGGCTGTAAAAGATAATGCGGCTGCAAAACTGAAAAAGATCAGAGATACGCAGAAGCAGATTGACCAGACAACTTCGTCACAGAAGGAAAGATTCGACAGGATGATGAGAAGCAGCAGGGTCCTGAGTCTGGAGTATTTTAAAGAGAAATATCTTAACCACGGGCTTCTTTCGTATGTGATCGGAAAAGTGATCTTTAAATTTTCCAAAGAAAAAGAAGAACGGCTGGCTGTTTATCTGAAAGGAGAATGGATTGATATTGATTATAATATGATTGATATTGAGCAGTATGACACTGTTTCTTTATGGCATCCCGTAACGAGTGGTACTGCTGAGGTGAAAGCCTGGCGGCAGTTCTTAATGGAGGGAGAGATCCAGCAGCCGTTTAAACAGGCCTACCGGGAAATTTATCTTCTGACGGATGCGGAAATCAATACCAGAACATACAGCAACAGGATGGCTTCCCATATTCTCAAACAGCATCAGTATGTTACGCTGGCTAAAGGAAGAAACTGGAAAGCAAGGCTTATCGGAGCCTGGGATGGCGGAGATAGCGATACGGCGGAATTAATGATGCCTGAATATCATATTTCCGTTGAATACTGGGTGAATGCCTTAAATGCCCATGATGAATTCAATGCAACGGGAATCTGGAATTATGTAACGACGGATCAGATCAGATTCATCAATACGGAAACCCGTGAAGTGATGAATCTCATAGATGTTCCCGCCATTGCTTTTTCAGAGGCAATGAGAGATGTGGATCTTTTTGTGGGAGTGGCAAGTGTAGGGAATGATCCTGCCTGGAGCGATTCGGGAGGTCTGCCTGCTTACAGGGATTACTGGCAGTCTTATTCATTCGGTAACCTGTCGGAAATTGCCAAAAACAGGAAAGAAATTCTCCGGAATCTTATCCCCCGCCTGAAAATAACATCTGTTACTCATATTGAAGATAAGTTTGTGGTGGTAAAAGGGAAGATCAGGACCTATAAAATCCATATCGGAAGTACCAATATCCTGATGGAGCCCAATGACCAATATCTGTGTATTGTTCCGGACAGAAGTAAAAAAGATACCGGCAGTACGCTGTTTTTACCATTTGAAGGAGATAACGGGCTGTCTGTGATTATTTCAAAGGCATTATTGCTGGCGAATGATGATAAGATAACCGATTCTACCATCACCTCACAGATCGGCAGGAAATAAAAGTTTTTTTGGAACGGCTGAATTTGAATGACTAAAAAAAAGACTTACGCAGATGGGTAAGTCTTTTTTATGAAAAGATTTGCAGAGTATTTATTTTTTACCTGCAGCTTCCATCGCCTGTCTGATCTCCTTGATCTTGTTTTCGGCATTGCCGTTTTGAGGATCCAGTTCCAGTGATTTTTTATAGTTTTCCAAATCACGGTTATAGTCTTTAACGGCAAGGTAGCCTTCTCCCAAGCTGTCAAAGACCATTCCTGACTTTGGATGCTCTTTAACGTTAATTTCAAAAACTCTGACGGCTTCCTCAGCTCTTGAAAGCCCCAGAAGAACATAGCCAATAGTGTTGATCGTATTTTCGAAATCCCAGGCCGGATTTTTTGCCTTAATGCTGTAATATTCTTTTTCTGCATCGGGATTCCCCTTTTTCATGAATCCGGAAATGACAGATTCTTCGGCCAGTGAATAGGGATCTTTCAATCTGTTGTCTATCATCTGGGCAATATGATTCACTATATGATACTGAACCGGGAATCCCTTATATCCGTTGTACATGATGATGATAGACAGGTCGCTGTCCGGATAAATTCTGTAAACACTTACATTGCCTCCTGAAAATCCGTAAGATGAAAAACCATTCATTTTGTTGATTTCCCAGCCGTAGGCAAAAGGGTAATTACTATTGTCGTAAACAAAAGGCTGCCACATCATTTTCCTGGTCTGTTCCTTCAGGAATTTGTTTTTATTGAACTCAGTGCTCCATTTTAAAAAAGCAGGCAGGGTGATGGCCAGGCCATTTCCGGAATGAGATCTTACACCGCTTACGTGTTTTGATTTTTCATATCGGTCTGTTTGTGCATTGTAATCATATTTTATAATCCGGTTGGGAATGTTTTCCAGAGAATTGGAAGAGAATACCACTTCTTTACGGGAATCCGGGAACTGGTTGTTGATAATAAAGTCTTCAAAATGCTGTCCTGTTACCTTTTCAATAATCATGGTAAGTAAAAGGTAGTTGGTCTGATTGTATCTGTATTCATTGCCTGTTTTAAAATCCATTTTTTCATTGAACAGCCGTGCCAGCGATTCCATATTGGATGCATCAACAGGAATGTCGTTGAAGTAGACAATATCGGGAATTCCTGAAGAATGGGTGAGAAGATGTTTTATTTTCACTTCTTTCCAGGCTTCCGGCAGATTGTCGAAATACTTTGAAACAGGATCTTCCAAAGCGATTTTTCCCTGTTCAATAAGCTGAAAAATACCAACATTAGCCATCAGCTTGGTTGTAGAGTAAACCCTGAACATGGAGTTTGGGTTGACTTTCTTAGGGCTTTCCAATGTTTCTGTACCGTAATACTTCTGGTAAATAACCTGATTGTTTTTGATGATTCCAATGGCGAGCCCGGGTATATCACTGGCTTTCATTACCTCTTTTATGTAATGATCGATTGGTTTCGAAGGATCTGTTTTCTGGGATATTCCCAGAAAAGAAAGGGATAAAAATAGGGTGAACAGGAAGGGTAGTTTCATTTACTGTGGATCGTTTTACTTCTGTTAAGACAGTTTCTGCTTCTGTTTCATTACATGGAATAAATGATTTGTACTTTTTTATCCGGTTATTAATGTTCCGTTCTGACTTAAAATAATCTGGCCGTCTTTTTCTACTTCAAGGGTCGCTTCTGCTCCGTTTTCTTCAGTGATGATATTTCTGTAAACTTTATAGGTGTAATTTCCGCTGGTAAAAGTAATTACGTTATTTCCGCCGCTTCCCAGGAAATCCAGTTTGCCGTTATTCAGGATAATATCCGGCGGGGTATTTTCTTTACTGCCGGCTTTCCAGGAAGCATATCTGTATTTACCGTCAGAAATTTCGTCAATCCTGATGAGGTATTGTTTCGTCTTCATTTTGTATACCGGGATTTCAAACTTTTTCAACGAAATGTGTACATTCTCTTTCTCCTTTTGAATGAGTTTTTCCCTTAAGTTTTTTTCAAAAGGACTTTTGTAATTTACAGCCAGTATTTTTCCTGAGTAGCTGTCTATCCATACCAATCCGTTATCCAGCATGATTCCTCTCCAGCCGACTTCCGTCCATTGGGCGGTTTTTGAGCGGGCAATCTGGCCGATAAGAATCTTATCAAAAACTTCACTGAATCTTTGCCGGAATTCCTTTTTGTTTTTAATATCAGGAATAGGATATTCTCTCTGCAGGGGATAACTGATCATATTTGAAATGTCATTTACATTGTTCCTTTTAAATAAAGAGATGATGTTGCTGACGTTTGCTTTTTTAGACGCATCAAGTTCTTCGTCCTGTGCATCAACGAAACTAAATGCCAGCAGAACCAATAATAAAAATCTGAATTTCATCTGTCGGTTTGAATAGTTAACTGTAAAATTACTGAAAATGGATCAGTCCCAAAAGTTGGGGTTGGTCTGCTAAGGTTTTAAATTTGGAGGATGTATAGTCCTGATGAATTAGTAAAATTATTACTTCCTTATTGTACATGCCGAGGAAGAAG
>DJTE01000041.1 GCA_002439165.1 Chryseobacterium indologenes | reverse complement strand
TTACTCTTGTTGTACCAAATGCTGCAAGTTCGGGTCGTTCTTGATACGCTCCATTTCGCTTTCAACAATATTCAGGATGTCTGATTTTATCTGCTTGTAATTGCTTTCAATTTCCTGCTTCATCTTATCCTCGCCCTCCTCATTCACAAAAGAAAGGATTTGCGGTATTTGCTGATAGGCTTTGCTTTCTGCCGCTACCTTTTCATTATCCACCACAATTTCAGCGTGAAATATTTTTTGCTCGATACGTTCATCAAAGTTATCCGAAACGGCTCCGACAAACATACCTTGTGTAAGTGTTGAGATTTTAGAAGCCGGAATAAGGCTGTCTAACTGTGTGGAGATAGAGGTAGATTTATCATTCCTGTTAATCGTCATACTTTGGCGTTTCTGCAATACTTTTCCGAAACGTTCCGAAAGGCTCTTTGCCGTTTCGCCAACTACCTGCCCGGAGAAAATATTACCAACGGTATTTTGAATTACCTTACTTTCCTTGTCGCCATAATCCCTTGTTAATTGCGAAAAATCCTGAAAGCCCAAACATACAGCCACCTTATTACTTCTCGCTGTTGCGATAAGATTATCCAGTCCCCTAAAATAAATTGTGGGCAGCTCATCTATGATTACTGAACTCTTTAATTGCCCTTTTTTGTTGATGAGCTTAACAATACGGGAATTGTACAAACCCAATGCTGCGGAGTAGATATTTTGGCGGTCGGGATTATTACCCACGCACAAAATTTTAGGCTCTTTTGGGTTATTGATGTCGAGCGTAAAGTCATCGCCAGTCATAACCCAATACAACTGCGGGCTAATCATTCTTGACAAAGGGATTTTTGCCGATGCAATCTGTCCCTGCAATTGGTCTTGTGCGCCACCTTGCCAGGCATCCATAAACGGAGAAAGATAGTTTTCCAAATCGGAATATGAGGTCAGAATGGTAAATACGTCCGAATACTTTTTATTCAGCAATTCAATGGCGTGCGGGAATGTACAATACTTACCATCCTCATAGATTTTCAGATACCAAATAATGGCAGCCAATAGGATAATTGGGCTTTCCACGAAAAAATCCCCTTGCTTCTGTATCCAGCTACGGTTGAGGTTCAGCATTATGGTGTAAGCCGCTTCGTAAGCGTCGGAAATGTCTGTCATAAAATCGGGATTGAGTGGATTGCACCTATGGCTCTTGCGTGGGTCATCGAAATTTATCACATAGAATTTTGGTTGAACTTTGTACTTATCCCGATGCTTCAATAAATGATTGTAGGCAATGGTGGAAAGGTCGTCAAATTTAAAATCATATATATACATACTAAAGCCTTTCTCAATCTGCTGCTTGATGTAGTTGTTTACGATGGCATAAGATTTACCGGAACCCGGAGTACCCAACACGATTGATGCCCTGAAAGGATTTACAATGTTTATCCAACCGTTGTTCCATTTGCCTTTGTAGTAAAATTTGGTGGGCAGGTTAACGGAATATTCATTTTCCATCAGCTTTGTTTCCTGTTGAAAGCTCTCGTTCTCGTTGTTGAAAACATCGTCCATTAAGTTGGTACGAAGCAAGCGGCTCATCCATACGCCCGCCATCAGCAAAGCAATATAACCTAACGAGATAGTAAGGATATACAGAAATGTGCCTATTACCGGAGATAGCTTTAACAACGGCGTGTTCAGAAAGAACAGCACAAAACCAACGCCCAAAGCCACGTAGATTTTAGCCCAGGTTATCTTCTCATTCTTTACGCCTTTCGTTCCCAAACAACTCAAAGCAAGCAAAACCAAAGCGAACGCCTTGGTATAAAGGGTATGTGAAAACAAGCCCGCCGTCCGGTCGAAATTGCCTAATATCTTGTTGATTATTTCCAACGTCCAACCACGTTCTAAAAAGAACCCGTAGCAGAACCAATAAAGGTGCATCAGCACCAAAAGAATACTGACTGCCCGCATAAAAGCCATTATTTTGGCTAAACCTCTTAAATCGTCTTCTCCCTGCATTCTTTTTTAGTTTTAATGTTCGGGCGTGAATTTAAAGGCTCTACACAGCGGCTATAAGAATGTGGCAGTCAATGGCGGTGCGTGGCAGTGTTTGGCGAAGTGATAAGAGTTGTAGCTTCTATGATCCTTTTGTATCGTAACATTTATGAAGCATCCAAATAAAAAATACTTTTAGTTGCTCTTCTGTTTTCTGTCCGTCAGCAACATTTTTTGTCCTGCTGAATTGGTGGACAAGCAACACTTCCGTAACTACAATAAACACAGCAGTCGCCTTGTTTTGGTTTTAGAACTTGTTTGCATTTTTCACATTCGTAAAAATATTGACAAGCGTCTGTCGGCATTGTTTCTTCTTTCTTGTGTCCGCAGTTGGGACAAGTGATTGTTGATTGTAATTTGATTTCCATTTTAATTTTCTTTTTTGTCGGTTACAGAATATCCTGTTGAGTTTATTGCTTTTTCGATTTCAGAAATATTTGTTTTTGAGTTGTCAAATTCTACGATTGCATTTCCATTTTCATAAGAAGCGTTTGAACTTATTATTCCTGTCAATTTATTTACTTCGTGATTTACGTGTTCGCCACAACTTGCACAAGTCATTCCGCTAATCGTAAATTCTACTTTTTGAATATTGGATTTGTCCACTACTATGATTTGCTTTTCTGTCTTTGGGTAGAAAATGCTTGAGTAGTATGGAAAGGCAAGCATTACGATTGCAAATGCTGTTACTATTCCTAAAAACATTTTTGACTGAATGAATTTTGGTTTTTCTTCTGTTTCACAATTGCAATCTATCTGCTTTTTGGGTTTCAACTTTTGATACCAAGCAAAACCAAGAACCAAAATTGTCAACCCGATAAAATAGGGTCGAAAAGGTTCAAGCCAAGAAAAAGTGGAAGCAAGACCGCTTGTTCCTGCAATAAGAGCCAATACTGGTGTGATGCAACAAAGAGAAGCTGCAATTGTAGTCAAAAGTCCTGCACCAATTAATTTTTTGTCAGTTTTCATATTGTTTCTAATATTTTGTTTTCGTCAAGTATTTTGAAAAATGGTTTCAGCATTTTTTCATACTCTTTAGTCAGTGAGTGAAAAATAGTTTGAGCTTCTCGTTCGGTTTCAATAAGTTTTCTGTCTTTGAGTTTCCGCAAGTGTTGTGAAACCGCTGAAATTGTCATACCAAGAATATCACTTATATCACAAACACAAAGTCGTTTTTCTTCATAAAGTAGAAAGAGTATTTTCAGTCTTACATTGTTTCCCGCTAATTCAAGTCCGTTCGATAAATAGTCAAAAGAACCGTTGAGTTCTGAAACTCGGTCTTTACAGCGGTTTATTTGTTTAATGTCTGCTTGTTGTCGTATGCAAGAATTATTGTCCATAGCACAAAGATAGTCAATTTGTTTATTTAAGCAATTACTTAAATACAACTCAAATTCTTTCAGAATTATAAAGTGACAGCTCAATAAATCTTTTTAAAAACAGATTTTTAATTCCAAAATCTGACCTCTTACAGTCTTCTTTTTTTTTTCTTCTTCATTTTGTTAGCAAAATCCTGTTCCTCGTAATCATCGCCCTGTGCTTCGGGTAACAAACCGCCAAATGCCTCAATCAAACCGTCTTCGTGTTTTTCAGTAGTATTCAGGAAGTCGAACAAGTGATGAGGTTCTTCCGCAGGAAGATCTGCATCATTTGATGTGGATGTTTTTGGAAGTTGTACGACAGGTTCTTTAATCTCCGGTTTGATATTATTGTTCCAATAATCATTAAAGGTATTGGCAGAAAGTTCCTTTGCTAAGCGTGAACCGTTCCAAACCGCCTTTGAATTGTGGTCTATGAAAGTGATACCATAAATACGACCTGTATCGTTCCGGCGGACCACTACATTAATGCCCTGTTCACTCAACTGCTTTTTAAAAGCCTGCTCATCATTTGTGGATTTCAGAGCAATAGAAATTGCAGCTTTTAGGGTCTGCTTACTTGGGTGGTCTTTTAAATCCTCTTTGCATTTTGCAAAATGCAGTTCCAAAGCCGGAAGCCCTGCATTTTTACCAAACAACGAAGCCTTGAACGGATGCCCGGCTCTTTCGCCTTTCTCGTTTAAAGGAATATATAATAAGCCTTGCCGCATTTTTCCCTGCAATTCGCCCTCCACTTTTTCGGTGGTAACATTAAACAGGGAAAGCAAGGCATTGTATTCGCCCAAAGTCTGAAACTTATAATAATTCGGTAGGTGGCGGACAACCGAAGCGATTTGGCTTTTCACATCGCCTGCCCGATAATCTACCGGACGGAAAATCTTGTCGTTCTGCTTGTGTTCTTTATCGGTTGCGGGTATCAAGCCGTGTTGTCTTTCCAGTTCACGGCACACATTCATAGACCGCATTTTCTCGAATTTGTCCGAAATCTTTTTGCCCTGCTCGTCCACGCAAACCGATACAATGTGTATATGGCTGCGGTCGATATCGGTATGTTTGAATACCACAAAAGGCTGTTCGCCGTAGCCCATTTCCCGCATATATTCTTCCGCCATTTGCCGAAACCTGTCATCGCTAACCTTATCTTTCGGGTCGGGATTGAGCGAAATATGCAACGTATGCTTTTCCGTATTGCGGTTGGCAATCAGGTAAGGTGCAAAAGATTGTGCTAATTGTGCAACAGTATATGCTCCAGTTGGCGTTTCGATTATCTTATTTGCGAACAGAATTTTCCCGTTTTCATTCTCTACTTTGAGCTGATTGTACGCCAATGCACCGTATAAATTCCCGCTTCTGCCAATCTTTGCTATCATCTGTACTGCTATTTTTTCAGGTTCTTTGCTTCAAATTCTTCGGTTATCTGAATGATTTTTTGGCATAGCATCGCCATTTCAGCCGTTTGTTTTTCCAATTTGTACAGGAACGCTGCGGCTTTTTTCTCCGAAAAATTCTTGTACAACAGCTTTACAATCTGGTTATAGTTTACACCTATGGAGCGGAACTGGCTGTGAAAAGAGGTCAGCCGCATATAAAAATCAACCGTTCCCTTGTCAATCTGAATGGTTTTTATGGTCTTGTCAAAGATGCAGGACGTTATGAAATGAGCCTTTACCTGCATACCTGATTTATCAAACAGGGCAAGAAAATGGGCGTGTTCCTGCTCGTTAAAGGAAATCGTATAGCGGATGGTCGCCGGGTCTTCTTTGGGGCGACGTCCGGTCTTTTTCAATTGCTTTTTGTTGTTATCGTTCATCACTAATCCATTTTAAAATCCATACAAAACCCTGACTTTGGAAGGTGTTTTCTGCCCCCTGCAAAGGGCAAGTTGTTTTGAGCATCGGAAATCATTCCGAGATGCTCAAAACACAACTTGCCGTGTTCCGGTGAACACAAAAATCCGCCCTGCGGGACGGATTGAATGTAACAGGGAAAAACGGCTCGTTGCCGTTCCCGTTACCCCCTGATATGTCAAAAGACTTTTGCATAAATCCGTTAATAAAAATCACAATACAAAGTAAAGCCCTGTTTACGATAGCGTTGCACTGTGACACAGTGCCAAATGCTGCCTCTGAACGCCAAACACTGCCACCGCTATACAACCGATTGAATTTGATGAGTTCTTTGCCCCTGAATGTTGACAGGCAGGCAGGCAGGCAGCCCGTGCTTCAGGACGAGCAGACGGCATACATTCAAGATGGCAGGTTATCCTGCCTGCAAGATTGCAGGAATGCAAGAAACCAAGAGCGCAGGAATGACGGAAAGCGTGACAGCCTGCTATCAGACAATCAAGCCTGCGTGATGGATAGAATGACGGACGGAACGAATGCAAGAACGCAATCACGCCTGATAGGATGCCTGAATGAAAGCATTGCTGCTGTACAGCAGGAAAGCAGGCAATCAGCAATTCCCGCAGGCAAGCCTGATAGCTATCCTGCAAGAAAGACAGCACGAAATCAGGACTGCACGGCTGAAAGCCTGCAAGACTGAAAACAGTAAGATGTAAACTTTAAATTTTAAAAATATGGACACAAGAAAGAAACCTCTGTTTGTCGCTTTTTCTTCTCAAAAAGGCGGTGTTGGCAAAAGCACATTTACCACGCTTGTCGCCAGTACGATGCACTATCGGTTGGGCTACAACGTAGCTGTTTTTGATGCGGATTTTCCGCAGCACAGCCTGATGAAAATGAAAACCCGTGATTTGGCAATGGTAATGGAAAATGAGGCGTTGAAAAAACTGGCATATAAGCAGTTTACCACCATCAATAAAAAAGCCTATCCCATTATGCAGCACAAAGCGGATAGCGTACTCGATGCGGCGCACGAATTTGTAAACACTTCCCCTGTTCCGCTTGATGTGCTGTTCTTCGACCTGCCCGGAACCGTGAACACGCCCGGAATTCTGAAAGCATTGGCAGGTATGCACCACATTTTCACGCCCATCACGGCAGACCGTGTGGTAATGGAAAGTACGCTCATCTTCACACAGCTTTTACAGGATGTAATTATGAAAAAAGGCGAAACTTCCATACAGAGCATTAACCTGTTTTGGAACCAGGTGGACGGCAGGGAAAGCACGCCCTTATATGACGTGTATAATCAGCTTATCGGGCAACTGGGGTTAAGCCTGATGCAAAGCCAAATCAAGAACAGCACCCGTTTTCGCAAGGAAAGTGAAGTGGACAGCAAAACAGTTTTCCGTTCTACGATAATGCCACCCGATGAGCGTTTGATGAAAGCCTGCCAGTTAGACCTGTTCATCAGCGAATTTTTAAACATCATTCAATCGTAGTGCTATGGAAAAAGATAATAAACGTAAAGTTACGCCGGACATTAACGAAGAGCTGATGATGAACCTGATGGTAGACGGCGTTAAAAAGGACGGTTTGCAGCTACCGCCTGAACCTGCCGAAGAGCAGGAAAAGGAAGAAATACAAAACGAGGTAAGGCAGGATGAATTACCACAAAGCAAACCTGTACAAAGGGAAAGAAACCGTACCAAGAAGAGCCTTGACGGAAGCTACGGCGAACACTTTTTGAAAACCCATTCGATGACAAAGCGGGGCGATAAAAGTATCTATATCCGGCAGGAATACCACGAACGGCTATCCCGTATTGTACAGGTAATCGGTAAAGATGCTATACCCCTGTATGCCTATCTCGATAACATACTGGAACATCATTTTGAAATGTTTGAAAAAGCCATTACCGATGATTTCAACGAAAAGTTTAAACCCATTTTTTAAAGCATCTGATTATGGAAATAGTAATTGTGATTTGCCTGCTGATAGTCATTGTCCTGCTTTTGCAGGATAAGATTGTAATTCATAAAAGGTCGGAGCAAAAGTCCAAACAGGAAAAAGTTAACCCGAACCTGCCCGATATTATGGGGCAACCCAAGCCAGTAAGAAGCCTTTCAGTGCCAAACACTGCCAATGACAGCCAAATAACGGAACCGGAGATAAACCCTGATAATTTAGACATCGAATACGACGAAAACGAAAACGTCAGCATTCAAATTCCGCAGGAAGAACTGGACGAAGTTTTCAGCAATATGCCTGATTTGGAAGAAGAGGAAGAAGAATGGAACAGGTACGGAATATCCGGTGGCGATAACGGTTTTGCCCAAGGGGTTACCTATGACGAACTAAGCTCCGTAGGGGCATTGCTCCAAAAAGAGAATTTGGAACAGGCTCAAAAGGAAACAGCGGTAGCCATAGTTCAGAAATTACAGGGAACCGAATTATTCAGCTTACTGGAAAATTCCATTGAGGGTGCTTCCCGAAAAATTGCCGAGCTTTTGGATAGCACACTTTCATCTGAAAGCGACGACAGTTCTTCCACCTTGCGGAAAAGTAATTTGGGTGATTTTGACATTGGGGAGTTTGTCTGAAAAGACGGCTTCCTTTTGTTATTTATTCAATCGGAATTGTCAAGAGCAACAATCGAATATTCATAATTATATTCGAGCAAATGAGGTGTAGGGCTTTTCCCTTCAGGATTGTAATAATTTATCCCTCTTGACGTTTCAGAGATTAAGTGTAAATTTTTTCTTGCTCTTGAAGCTAAAACGTAAAGTAATTTTTTAGAATTTTCGTAACCGTTTGTATCGTTGAAGTGTGGGACATAATCATTAAGAAGAGCAAAACCTATTACTGTATCATATTCCTCTCCCTTTACGCCGTGAATAGTTGAAACGGTTATACCATCTCTTTGCCTGAAAACTTTTCTAAAATTTTCAATCTCTCCAATAAATGGATTTCCCTCGTCAATAAGCCTTTGTATTCTATTTTCAGAACTTGCAAAAAATGATGTGTGATGTTCTTCAAGTAACGGGAAATTCTGAATTTGTATTTTCAGGCTTTCACAAATTCTTTCAAAGAAAGAACGTAAGTAGGTTAAACCATCATTTTCATTCACTTCAATTGAATTGCAGATTTTCAAAAACTCTTTGTTTGATAAGTTTGATACATCTACTCCCGCAGCATCAAGTTCGTTCAAAACTTCTTTACTCCAACGTAAACGACGAACGTACATATAGGGCGATGGTTCTGTCAAAACAATTCTTGCAACTTTAAACCAAAAATTCTCAATGTCCCGTGAAAACGGAGCCATACCGGGTCCGTCAAAACTAAAATCCGGAAGTCTAATCATTAGCTTCCTTGTAATACTTGCAATCTGAACCCATTGAGGTGCTGCAATACAAATTTCATTAGGGCTAATTCCGGCTTCACGGACATTAAACAAAATCAATTTTGCAATTTCTTCTATCAAATTATCTAACGAAACCGATAAGTTATATGTGATTAAACTATTATAATCTTTTTCGTTTCCGAATGCTATAATAGGGGTAGCAAATGTTTTATAATAATCGAAGTAATTTATTATGGTTTCAGATGACCTGTAATTTTTGTCTAAACTCAACTGTATCAAGTTAAACCCCAAAAGTTTTTCCAAATCATCCTTTGGCATCGGATAACCACCTAAAGAATGATAAATAGATTGGTTAGGGTCGCCAACAATTAATGTTTTTGAACACCCTTTGTTTGCACTTAATATTTTTGATATTATATGGTATTGTATCTCTTTAGTATCTTGATATTCATCAATCAAAATAAATGGAAATAATTTGCATAAGACGGTACAAATGATTGGCTTTGATTTCAATAATTCATAAGCATAAAAAAGTATCTGCTCAAAATCCAATTGATTATTCTCTTTTAATATTCCGAAATATTCTTGAAGAATAGCTTTGATATGCTTATTCTGATTACTATTTTTTGATGTAAACTTATATGTACCATTTATGGTAGCATAATATTGAAAATCATAAAAAGTAACTTTTGGATTGCTATATTTTTTGCATAATTCGGTTAGGAGCTTTTCAGTATCAAAGGAATTACAAACTTTAAACCCGTTTTTCAACCTTTCAGAATACAGATGGTAAGGCTTTAATATCCATTCCATACAGAATGAGTGAATTGTACCAATCCATAATTGTGTAGTATCAACCCCCAATAATTCAACCCGTTCTTTAATTTCATCAGCAGCGTTATTCGTGTATGTAATTGCAATAACGAACTCTTTATTGGAATTTAGCCTGCTTAATTCGTAAGCGATTTTGTATGTAAGCGTTCTCGTTTTTCCACTACCAGGACAGGCAATCAAGAGTACACTATCTTTCTCCAAGATTGCAACTTCTTGCTCATCATTCAAACTTCCTTTTTCCCAAATGAACATAGCCTATTTCAATTTATCTATGAATGTTAATAGCTGGTCATCTGGTATTACCAAGTCCAAGTCAAAAGCAAGGTCATCTAAAGTTGCTTCTTCGGCTCTATACTTCGTTAGGCTCTCCCTACAAGATGAAAAATCCAAAGCATCATCATCATAAAAATGTTTGTTCATCCTATATTCAATGATGTCGGCAATAATATTGTTGGAGTATGTTTCTTTGGCGAAAAGAATGGCATCAACTATATAGTTTGGAATTTCCGTCTTAAAAGAAATATGCTTGCCTAACATTATAGCAAACCAACCTTTACCTTCCTGTTTAGCCATTGTAAGCACTCGCTTTCCATAAACCGCAACACCATCATCTTCAATATCAGTTTTAGCTTGTACTCTTGTTGGTTGGTCTGTATATACTTGGTCAATTATAGCTATTACTTCCTCCTCGTTGCCTTCGGTTATAAAATCAACTTCAAAAGTATAGTCAGCATAAAATGCCTTTATCCAATCATTCTCTGCTTCAAAGACATCTAATTTAGCTTTACGTTCTAATCCCTTTTGTTTAGATGCCTCAACTTTTCTCTTGTATTTTTTTAATCGGTCGCTATCATCGTCATTAATAGTTGTATCACAAATCGCATCATCTAAATCTGTTAGAATTGCACATTTTCTTCTTATACGGCTATCGTGGAAAAGTTGGGCTACATTCTCAAAGCCTGTACTTCGTATATTGATGAGGCTAATTCCAAGTTCGTCAAGACTTACACCAAATACTTTTTTGACCATTATTGGTATTAAAATCTCTTCTGCATCGCCCTCAACTAATATTATTCCTCTTGCAAATAACAGGTTGGTTCTTACAGCATCCAAATAACGCTGTATTTGATTGATGCTTTCAGGTGTTAAACCAGTTGATGGTTGATATACTTCCGCAAAATTTAATTTCTTTGCAAGGATGTTTATATTCTCAACATTACTTACTTCGGAAATTTGTGTAGAATGAGTAGAATAGATAATTTGAGTATCTCCATAATCCAATTTGTCAAATAAGGTCTTTTGAATATGGTTATGTATATGGGCTTCCGGTTCCTCAATAATAAGGAAGTTGGCAAATGTATCTTTTGATTTTCTATACTTAAACTCAAGTAATTTCAGGGTTAAAAATATTAGATTAGCACCTCCCAAACTTAATTCGTGAATACCGCCCTCATATTCCTCGCCTGGTTCTCCGATAAAAAGTTTCAATGATTGTAACAATTTTTCGGCTTCATTGGGAACACTTGATTTAATGGATAATGAAGATGGCGAATAGGTAAGACCGACGGCATCCTGAATGGTTGATTTTATATCTGACCTTATATTTTGTACATCGGGCAAATCTTCAATGCTTTCATTTAATTGCTCAACCAAATCGCTGATAGGTTGGTAATCTTCCTCTTTGATTTCTCCACTTTTGTTTTTCAATAGAGTAAGTAAAGGATTAGTTCTATTGTTATGAAAGTCACTTACTACATCTCTCAAGGCTTGGATGAATGTAAAAGAGATTTCTTTGGAAACAGATAATTGATGCGGAATTTTAGAGCCAAATTTAGAAGCATCAATCGTAGATGGGAAAACCACATTTTCAAAATCGCCTACAAGTTCCTTATATACATTAGGGTCATTAAAATCAGCAGTGCTTTTTCCAGTAAAGAAAGTTTCGTAATTATCCTGAATTGTGATGCTATTGAGTATCGTTTGTAATCCAACTGCATCTCCTTCAGCTAATTCGGAAAGTTTTTGTCTGATGTCAGCTTTAGGACGAAAGAAAAGGTTGTAAGTAGCTTTTTTTACATAATCTTCTGCGGCAACTCCAACACCGTGAATGAACAAGGATTGTATTGCCTCTTCATCGTTAAGCTCATCAAATTCAACACTGATAATAATCCAATGACCTTTCCATTTTCCCTTATCCAAAGACCTGTTAAAATCTCCTTCCGTCAGTTTATAAGCATATTGCAAGGAGGCATCTTCTAATAACAGCCTTATTGCCCTAAAAACATTTGTTTTTCCAGAACCGTTTTCTCCGATTATGGTATTTATTCCCTTGTTGAATTGAAAACTTGCATTTGCAAAATTCCTATAATTGACCAGGCTGACTTTAGAGATATACATTAGAAAATAAGGTTTTTAAGTTTGAAATCTACCAATATTTTTAGATTTCAGTTTCCGAGAACTCTTCAAACACAGAATAGTTTTTTATTCCTTTAGACTTGTTCACTTTTCCCATTATTGTACCATCAATTCGGCTTTTTAGATACGATGCTAAATCATCAAAGTGTCGAACATCAATATAATTAATCCCTGATGCTTTATATCTTTTAGACAATGAAATAGTGAATGCAGCCCAATTAAATTTTTCCCCTTTTTTGTTTAATTCAACTTGTTTCCAATCGCCATATCGCTTTTTTAAATAATCAATATAGTTCTTCTTGGAAAGCTCTTTGCCTAACGCTCCGTCTGGTAATTCAATTTTTGGCTTTATAGGCTTGGATTTTTTTACAAACTTTGGAAAATACTTATGTAATAAAGCCTCTGATTGTTCAATATGTTTTGTTATGGTATCCCATCCCCAATAATATAAATGAAATGGTAGTTCCTGTTCTTTTTTAATTTGATTTAGGTATTCCTGTATTTGAGCATCGTCACGAAATGTAGAAACAAAAACAAATTTGTCGAAATCAATCGCTAAATCCCTTGCTTTTTCTAAATCAGTATTTATATCCTGAATTAGAATTTTCCTTATAGTTTCATCTTTTCTTCCAATACTTTTCAATTTGCACTGTATAACCGTTTTTGTTTTAGAAGAAAAGACATCAATACCTTTCTGATTTTGTCCTTTCACACCAAACGTCTGAAAATCTGTATTCTCATATGACGAGGTATTCTCTACAAAATTGAATAAATCACAAGTGAGTTCCTCAAATAACCTTTCATCTTTTAAAGGAGGTAATTGATAGTTTGCCATTTAAAAAAATCGTTTAAAAATTGTTTCCTGTTCGGTATCTGAGAATTCAGCAATCACTTGTTTAGACCAATCAAAATCGAACTTGCCAAACTTATTTTCATCCCCGTTTAAATCAATTTCGTCTTCATTGAAAGTAAGGATATACTGAAAGTTATGCAGCTCGTTTGATTTGTGGTACATATAGTTCAGGACATTGGATATTGTTTTGTATGATATGGCGTGAAATACACCATCGTGTACAAGAAAATCCGGAATATTACGCTTGTCAATCCTGCTCTTTAAAAAGACCATTAAATCATACGCTACGATTTTCAAACGCTCTTGTCCTAACGCATCAGCTTTAGGGATTTCCAAACTTATTTTAAAAGGCAATTGGTTTCTCGGCGAAGTAGAGTTTAATGTGATATTAAAATAAGAGTTGTCAAATTCTTCATCTAAATAAATTGCATTTTCAAGAATTTGCTGAAATAACAATCTCAACTCATCAAGGTATGATTGCTGCTTATTTAGCTCGCTGACAATATCTCTTTTTAATTCTGCGATAACAATATTGGAGTTTCCCAATATCTCTTCTATTTCGTCAATTTCTCGTACAATTGAGGTATTCCGTTCTAAAAGTGTTTTTTCATTGACTAATCTTTCATAAGTGCTTTCAATCCTATCCAATGCACCTCTCTCTTTTAGCAATGAAAATAATTGGCTCCTGTTCTTTTCTAATTTTTCAAGCTGCGTTAAACTCTGGTCGATTGATGATTGTAATTTCTTTTCTTCTTCCAACAAATATTTATTCCTATTCGTCAGTAGTTGTTTTTTAAAGTCTATAACTTCATCCAAACTCCTTTTTACAAAGTTGCCGAATGTTGCTACGGTTTCATTGTAGAGCTTACGAATTTTGTCCAGGTCGATAGAAGACACATCATTGTAAGAGGATTTTAGTTTTTCTAATTTCCGGTTTGTATTATGATAGATGACAGATTGCTCGTTAATTTCAGATATAACCTGATTTAATTTTTGTTCTATTTCTTTGTGATTAGCAAGAAAATTGTATTCCTTCAGGCTGCCTTCGAGTGCAGCAATGTCTTTTTCAATCTTTAACCGCTCTGTTCTAAATTCCTGAATATCTTTACCTGTATCTGCTTTAACCTTTTCTGAAAGGGATTTTACCGTATTATTATACCTTTCGTATTCAGAAGATACTTCGTTATATTTTAAAAGTGTTTTTGTCGGGAGATTTAGCAAATAAAAATTATACAATGCCTTTTCTCTTGCATTGGCATTGTAAGAAACAAAATTTAAAGGGTCAACTCTTTGCTGACTTTGCAAGTCGTCCTTAACAAAAAATTCCATCAACGTTCCATATCTTTTTCCTTCAAAGAATACTTCGTTGTTCTCTGTCGGAAAAAATATCCCTTCCAGCAATTTCGGCATTTCAGATTTTTCATATTCATCAAGAGCATCCGGTCGCTTCCCGAAAAATATTTTTTTTGTATCGGCAAAGCCCCTCTTGATAAAATATTTTTGTTCCTGTACTTCAATTTCTAAAGTAATCGTGTGTTCATCATCACGTAAAAAGTCATACTTTTTTTGAGCAAATCTTTTTTCTGCTTTACCGCTTAATAAGGTAAAATCAACAAGCCTGACCAACGTAGATTTGCCAATACCATTAATCCCTCGTGCTTCTTTATCCCCAGAGTATTTGCCCAATATGATGTTTATTCCATTGTGAAATGGAACAGCATCTATAAGGTTGGTTTCTGAATATATTCTAATTAACATTGTCGAATAAACTTGTTTGATTTTCTTCTTGGTTTTCTTTCTTTACCAATTTAATTTTATATCCTTTTTTCTCAATGCTGCCAATCGTATGCAAGAAGGTCAAGGCATACAGAAAAAGGTCGGGTGTCCTATCTTTATCCCTGTTTAAAAACTTATTCATTATATCATCCACGATAACGTATTTGTTTTTGAAAGGGGAATTACCCATAATACTTATAATATCTGCTCCCAATACCATAAGGTTGGTTTTAAGATTGCTTTCAGGCTGCGGTAATATCATAGTTCATTTTCTGTTTTTCTGCCTATTAAACACTGTTCAAACATATACAGCAATATAGATTTTACGCATTTTACATATTCATCATCTTTAATGTTTCCATATGTCGTTGTATATTGGTCGGTCAGATTATATAATCTCTCCTTGAAATTTCCTGAAAGTTTATTGTAATCATTTATAACCCTTCTTTTCAGGGTATTAATCTCATCATCATTATATCCCGAAAGTATATTGGTAATCGTATTAAACTCCGCCATAACCAATACCATTTCCGAGTTCATCCCATCCCAATCTTCCTGTTCAAAGTTGAGTTCGATTTTCTTTTGGGGAGGGACTAATGTTTTCCTGTCGAAATGCAGAGCTTTATCTTCTTCGTTTGAGGCATTCAGTAGGTCATTAATGATTTCCTGAATATAGTCCTGTATAAAAAAGTTTTCAATGCCTAAGTAGGCTGCAAGTTTCCTTTTTTTACTTGATACAAGTTCATCAACAATAGAAAGAATTTGGTCTATCCCCTTAATCGAAGTATCGCCATCTAAACCCTGAATTAGTGTAAATTGTTCCGGTGACACTTCGTGGTTAACATACATTTCCCAATTTGGAAATTTGTCTTTCCAGTTTTTTTGGTATTTTTCAAAATCTCCTTCTTTATTTGCTGCACCTAAAACTTTTGTTTCAAAATCAGTTTTGCTATATTTTCTTGGCGCATAACAAGCCAATATCTTTTGTTCGGGCAAAATAGTACCGTCATTGCCTTTATCCTTATTCCTCCTGATGGGCGTATAGTTATCAACGCCATATTTCAAAAGAAACAGTTCATCAATAAATTCTTCGAACTCAAATCCTTCTTTGGATTGAATTTGCATTTTAAAAGCGTTCTTCAATAATTTATCCATATACAAATCAGAGTTCCAAATTAATTTTAACCGTACCGTCAAATCCCTTTTCTACTATCTCTTTAAGGGTTTGAAGTTTGATATTATTGCCATAATCAGTTTCGACCTTAGAAATGTAACTCCTTTTCTTACCCACTTTTTGGGCTAATTGTTCTTGAGTTAGCTGTCTTTGTTCTCTGGCTTCCTTCAGCATTTCTCCAATATGTCTGCCTGATATTTTCATCTCAAAAAGGATTAAAATTGACTTTATTATGAATGTACAAATGTAATTTAAAAGTTGCATTGAACCAACTGTAAATTGCAATAAAAGCCTCCCATCATTTGTACTTCCGTTCTGGAAGTCCCCACCAACAAAGCCACTCACAGCCAAACACTTCCTTTGACTGCCACTTTCTTATAACGCCTCTTTTTCCACAAGACATTTGTCCCGAAAGCTCGCAAGGTGCGGGATAAACAGTAACAAATTAATGTGTTTCAATTATGGAAAAACAGAGAAAAAAAGTTTTGCTGGCAGCCGTGGCAATGCTGTCAGGAATTGGTGCGTTCGCACAGGGAAACGGCTCGGCAGGTATCAACGAGGCTACCCAAATGGTAACAAGTTATTTCGACCCCGCAACGCAGTTAATCTACGCCATCGGTGCGGTAGTCGGGTTAATCGGGGGCGTTAAGGTTTACAACAAATTCAGTTCCGGCGACCCCGACACGAGCAAGACCGCAGCTTCGTGGTTCGGTGCGTGTATCTTCTTGATTGTTGCCGCTACCATCCTGCGTTCATTCTTCCTTTAATCCTTTGCCTTATGAATTACAATATCAACAAAGGCATCGGCAGGACGGTGGAATTTAAAGGGCTGAAAGCGCAATACCTGTTCATTTTCGCAGGTGGGCTGCTCGGTACGCTTATCCTCGTGATGATACTGTATATGGCAGGCGTAAACTCCTACATCTGCCTGTTCCTCGGAGCAGGCGGTGCTTCGCTCATTATATGGCAGACCTTTTCGCTCAACAGGAAGTACGGCGAACACGGGCTGATGAAAATTGCAGCCAATAAAAGGCATCCCCGCTACATCATCTGCCGCAAGCCTGTACACCGCTATTTAAAATTCACACCTAAACAGAATGCCGTATGAGAAATGTAGCAAAGACCACCACACTGGAAAATAAATTTCCTTTGTTGGCAGTAGAGAACAACTGCATCTTATCCAAAGATGCGGACATTACCGCCTGCTTTGAAGTGCGCCTGCCGGAACTGTTCACGGTAGCTTCTGCGGAATACGAAGCCATACACTCCGCCTGGCACAAGGCTATCAAAACCCTGCCTGATTTTACGGTCATTCACAAACAGGATTGGTACATTAAGGAAAGCTATGCGCCCGATTTGGCAATCGAAGACCAGAGCTTTTTATCAAAGTCCTATCAACGCCATTTCAACGAGCGACCGTTCCTGAACCATTATTGCTACCTGTTCCTGACGAAGACCACAAAGGAAAGAATGCGGATGCAAAGCAACTTCAGTTCGCTTTGCAAAGGTACGTTGATACCAAAGGAAATCAGGAACAAGGAAACGATACACCGCTTTATGGAGGCGGTCGCCCAGTTTGAGCGTATCGTGAACGATAGCGGTTTTGTTAGCCTGCGGCGTTTGACCGAAGAGGACATTATCGGAACGGAAGATACACAGGGATTACTGGAACAGTACCTCACGTTATCGAGGGGAGCCGGAACACCAATGCAGGACATCGCACTCGGAAACGAAGAAGTACGCATCGGTAACAAAAGGTTAAGCCTGCATACACTTTCAGATACGGACGACCTGCCCGGAACGGTATCGGCAGATACCCGTTTTGAAAAGCTATCTACCGACCGTAGCGACTGCCGCCTTTCATTCGCCGCACCCGTGGGCTTGCTGTTAAGCTGCAACCACATTTACAACCAGTACATTTTTTTGGATAACAGCGAAGACAACCTGCAAAAGTTTGAGAAGTCCGCAAGGAATATGCACTCACTGGCTCGTTACAGCCGTGCCAACCAAATCAACAAAGAGTGGATAGAAAAGTACCTGAACGAAGCCCACAGCTTCGGGCTTTCTTCAATCCGTGCGCACTTCAACATTATAGCGTGGTCGGAAGACCCTGCGGAACTGAAACAGCTAAAGAATGATTGCGGTAGTGCATTGGCATTGATGGAGTGTAAGCCTCGGCACAACACTACGGACGTAGCCACTTTGTATTGGGCAGGTATGCCCGGCAATGCGGGCGACTTCCCCAGTGAGGAAAGTTTTTACACTTTTATTGAGCCTGCATTGTGCTTCTTCACGGAAGAAACCAACTACCACAATTCGCCCTCGCCGTTCGGTATCAAGATGGCTGACAGGCTTACAGGAAAACCTATCCATTTGGATATTTCCGACCTGCCTATGAAGCGTGGTATCATTACGAACCGGAACAAGTTTATACTTGGTCCATCGGGAAGTGGTAAATCGTTCTTCACTAACCATATGGTACGGCAGTATTATGAACAGGGCGCACACGTACTGTTGGTAGATACGGGTAACTCTTATCAGGGCTTGTGCGAACTCATCAAAGGAAAGACCAAAGGCGAAGACGGTGTTTACTTCACTTATACCGAAGATAACCCCATTGCCTTTAACCCTTTCTATACCGATGATGGCGTGTTCGACATTGAGAAGCGGGAAAGTATCAAGACTTTGATACTGACCTTATGGAAACGTGACGATGAGCCGCCAACCCGTTCTGAAGAAGTTGCCCTTTCCAATGCGGTAAGCGGTTATATCGAACGTATCAAAACGGAAGACGTTTACCCGTCATTCAACGGTTTCTATGAGTATGTAAAAGGCGACTACCGCAAGGTACTGGAAGAAAAGCAGGTCAGGGAAAAGGACTTTGACATTGCCAACTTCCTGAACGTACTCGAACCCTATTACAAGGGTGGCGAATATGATTACCTGCTGAACTCCAACAAGCAGTTAGACCTGCTTTCCAAACGCTTTATCGTGTTTGAGATTGATGCGATTAAAGACCACAAAATCCTCTTTCCCATTGTGACCATCATCATTATGGAGGTGTTCATCAACAAGATGCGCCGATTGAAAGGTATTCGTAAGCTCATCCTGATTGAAGAGGCTTGGAAAGCGATAGCCAAAGAAGGAATGGCAGAATACATCAAGTATTTGTTTAAGACCGTCCGCAAATTTTTCGGAGAAGCGATTGTCGTAACGCAAGAGGTCGATGATATTATCCAGTCGCCCATTGTCAAGGAAAGTATCATCAATAACTCCGACTGTAAAATCCTGCTTGACCAACGCAAGTATATGAACAAGTTTGATGATATACAGGCGATGTTGGGGCTTACGGACAAAGAGAAAGGGCAGGTACTTTCCATCAATATGAACAACGATGCAAGCCGACTTTACAAAGAGGTTTGGATTGGCTTAGGTGGTACGCACTCGGCAGTCTATGCCACCGAAGTTAGTTTGGAGGAATACCTCGCCTACACGACAGAAGAAACCGAAAAAATGGAAGTAATGCAGCTTGCTTCCGAACTGGATGGTAATGTAGAACTCGCCATTAAGCATATCGCAATGCAAAGGCGGGACAATTCAAATCAATAGTCATTAACAATTTAAAAATTCAGAAACAATGAAAAAAGTATTGTATCTGGTGTGTACGGCACTGATGCTCGCCGTAGCACCGTCAGCAAAAGCCCAGTGGGTTGTAACCGACCCGGCTAATTTGGCTTCGGGCATTATCAACTCTGCAAACGAAATCGTGCAGACTTCTTCCACCGTAAGCAACGTGATAAAGAACTTCAACGAAGTGAAAAAAGTTTACGACCAGGGCAAGGAATATTACGACAAGCTGAAAGCTATCAACAACCTTGTGAAAGATGCCCGTAAAGTGCAACAAACGGTATTGTTGGTAGGCGATGTTTCCGAAATGTACGTGAACAACTTCGGCAAGATGATGAACGACCCAAATTTCACACCGCAGGAACTGACCGCTATCGGCAACGGTTATTCGGCACTGCTCAATGAAAGTACCGAACTGCTGAAAGAACTGAAGCAGATTATAACCTCATCAAGCCTTTCGCTCAATGACAAAGAGCGTATGGATGTGATTGACCGTGTGTACAAAGAGGTAAAGGATTACCACAGCCTTGTACGCTACTACACCAACAAGAACATTTCTGTAAGCTACCTAAGAGCGAAAAAGAAAAACGATGCCCAAAGAGTGCTTGAACTCTACGGAACTGCTAACCAAAAATACTGGTAAACTATGGAATGGGATAATCTTCACGAACTCCTGCGGTCGCTTTATGATGATATGATGCCACTTGCAGGCGATATGGCGGCAGTCGCTAAGGGTTTGGCGGGATTGGGAGCATTGTTCTATGTGGCATTAAAGGTTTGGCAGGCTTTAAGCCGTGCCGAACCTATTGATATGTTCCCTTTGCTGCGCCCGTTCGCTTTGGGGCTTTGCATAATGTTCTTTCCAACCATTGTTTTGGGAACCATCAATGCGGTATTAAGCCCCGTGGTAGTAGGAACCCACCAAATACTCGAAGACCAGGTGCTTGACCTGAACAAGCTGCAACAGCAGAAAGACCAGTTGGAATACGAGGCAATGGTAAGGAACCCCGAAACTGCCTATATGGTATCAGACGAAGAGTTTGATAAAAAACTGGATGAACTGGGATGGTCGCCCTCCGACATTGGAACAATGGCGGGTATGTATATGGACAGGCAAGCCTACAAGATTGAGAAAGCCATAAAGGATTGGTTTCGCAATCTACTGGAAATACTCTTTCAGGCAGCGGCTTTGGTCATTGATACCATACGAACGTTTTTCCTGATAGTCCTCTCCATACTCGGACCAATAGCCTTTGCTATTTCCGTATGGGACGGCTTTCAGTCCACGCTCACGCAATGGCTCACGAGGTACGTCAGCGTTTACCTGTGGCTTCCTGTTTCGGATTTGTTCAGCTCAATGTTGGCAAGAATACAATCCCTCATTTTGGAAAGGGATATAGCAATGCTTGCCGACCCCACCTATATACCTGATACGAGCAATACCGTGTACATCATCTTTATGATAATCGGCATCATCGGGTACTTCACTATCCCGACCGTAACAGGTTGGGTAATCCAAGCCGGAGGCGCAGGAAACTTTACCCGCAATGTAAACTCCACAGCAATGAAAGCCGGAAACATCGCCGGAGCAGGCGCAGGCTCAACAGTTGGAAACATCGGCGGTAAACTGATGAATAAATAATCATTAATCATTCTAAAAAATGGAATTTAAAACGCTAAGAAATATCGAAAACAGCTTTAGGCAGATAAGATTATATGCCATTGTGTTTGCGGTTCTCTGCATTAGCGTGGTAGGTTACGCCGTATGGCGTTCCTACCGCTTTGCAGAAGAACAACGCCAAAAAATCTATGTACTGGATAACGGCAAATCCCTGATGCTTGCCTTATCGCAGGATGCGAGCATCAACCGCCCGGTTGAAGCAAGGGAACACGTTAGGAGATTTCACGAACTGTTCTTTACGCTTGCTCCCGACAAGAACGCTATTGAAAGCAATATGAGCAGGGCATTTAACCTTGCCGATAAAAGTGCTTTTGATTACTACAAAGACTTGTCGGAAAAGGGCTATTACAGCCGTATCATTTCGGGGAACGTGCAGCAACGCATCGAGGTGGATAGTGTCGTGTGCAATTTCGACAACTACCCGTATGCAGTGCGCACCTATGCCAAACAGTTCATTATCCGGTCAAGCAATGTAACCAGGCGAAACCTGATTACTTCCTGCTATCTCGTCAACTCCGTTCGTTCCGACAATAATCCGCAGGGCTTCAATATTGAAAAATTTGCAGTCGTGGAAAATAAGGATATAGAGGTCATCGAACGCTAAAAAACAATCTTATGGAAGCATTATCAGATTTAAGCACGTTCGCAAAAATCCTTACCGACAAAGGATATAACGGGTATTTCCATACGCAGGGTGCGTATGCCGGAAAGCTGAAAGACAGCATCAGCGAATACCTCGAAAGCTGCCAAAAAGGTGCAGATACTTTGCCTAAGCAGGACTTACTGCTGACAGGCTACCTGCAATGGTCGGGCGATGACAAGCCCCGTGTAGAATGCAGTATGTGGGTAAAGTACCTGAATGGCAAATTCTCATTGAGCCGTATGGAGGTAGCCAAGAAAGACGGCTTTGGGCAATTACTCAAAAAATCGGAACTGGCAAACCTGTCCGTAATGTCCGCACCCAAATTAACGGAGGCGGTCGCACTGGTCAACGATGCGCCGAAACAACAGGCGGGTAAAAGTCCTAAGCGTTTCAAGCTATAACACAGAAATAGTAAGGCTATGAAAAAATTAAGAGCAAATATGGACAGGTACTTTGACAAGTTGGACGAACGTTGGCGGGCGTTGCCCTTGCGCAAACAGCACCAATATACGCTGTACTTCTTTGTGGGTTACCTGCTGCTTACCGTAGCGGTCATTGGCAAAGTAATGTACGATACCTCAAAGTCCGGTAACGGTATGGTCATAGAGCATATCGAAAACCCTGTCCTTAAAAGTAAAAATCCTGCAAGGTTGCAGGATAGTGTATCAACAATTTTAAAAAATCAGATTTATGAAAGAAAATGAAAAAAGGGTCAGCTTTCTCGTTGAGGGAGAAGACCAAAACGGAGCATCAAATCTGCCGGATAATAAAAAGAGCAATAAGGATAAGCTCAAAAAGCCAATCATATTCCTTTTGATGGGCGTGGTATTTCTCGGCTGTATGTACCTCATATTTAAACCGTCGAAAGATAAAAAGGCGGTCGAAAATATCGGGCTGAACGATGCCGTACCGCAGGCTACCGGAGCAGGGATGCCCGATGATAAAAGCAAGGCGTATGAGCAGGAAATGCTCGAACGCAAAGAGCAGGAAAAGCGCAATGCACTGACCACGCTTTCTGATTATTGGAATACTGAAGATACTGCATCTGCTGACAATGAAGAAAGTTTACCTGAAGAAGACGAAGAAAGCAACGGCTTTGGGGGTGGTGGCAGAAAATCGGGACGAAACGGAAATTCTGCATTGAATAGTTACCGTAATGCACAAAGCACACTGGGTTCATTCTATCAGGACAACAATTCGGAAACAATGGAATTGCGTAAGCAAGTGGACGAACTAAAAGCAAAGTTGTCGGAAAAAGATGTGCCACCTGTGGCCACCGTTGACGACCAACTCAAATTAATGGAGAAATCCTATGAAATGGCAGCAAAGTATCTTCCCCAAAATGCCAATACCGGAAACGCTGCTCCTGCCATCGGTGCAACTCCTGCTGCTGCGGGTGCTAACCAAAAAGAGCAATTTGTATCGTTCACACCAACAAGAAAGAACATTGTATCAGCCTTGTACCGTGAACCGTCGGACAGTGCCTTTGCAGCCGATTGGAGCCAAACAAAAAACAGGGGGTTCTATACCGCAGGTTCTACTGAAGAGGTGGTACAGCCTAAAAACAGTATCAAAGCCTGTGTACACGAAGCCCAAACGGTAGTTGGCGAAACGGGTGTGCGTTTACGCCTGTTAGAGCCTGCCAAAACCCCGCAACGTACCATCCCCAAAGGAACAATTGTAACGGCTAATGCCAAATTTCAGAATGGCAGGTTACAATTAAAAGTTACTTCGGTAGAACTGGAGGGCAATATCATCCCGGTAGATATTACTATTTATGATTTGGACGGACAGCAAGGTTTATATGTTCCGTATTCGCCTGAAAGAAATGCGGTTACGGACATTGTAGCCAATATGGGCAATGCCACAGGTTCGAGCTTCAGTATGAGTTCTACTCCTGGACAGCAAATTACTTCTGACCTAAGTAAAAGTGCAGTGCAAGGTATTTCGGGCTATTTCGCTAAGAAAGTAAGAACGCCAAAGGTTGCACTCAAAGCAGGCTATCAGGTCTTTCTTGTATCTAAAAAATAATGTTGAACTCAAATAAATAAAACAATGAAAAATCATTTAAAAACCTTTTGGGCTATTGCCCTTATACTCGGCTTTGCTGCACAATCTAATGCACAGGACAGCATCAGAACACCACTTGCATTGGGCAAGATAGAGCCGTACCGTATGGAAGTTACCTACGATAAAACCTCGCACCTGATTTTCCCGACTGCCATTCGTTACGTGGATTTGGGCAGCGAATACCTTATTGCAGGGAAAGCCGAAGATGCGGAAAACGTGTTGCGTGTAAAAGCATCTGTAAGGGACTTTGAGCCGGAAACGAATTTTTCCGTTATTACGAATGACGGACGTTTTTATAGTTTCAACGTGTATTACAGTTCCTACCCGGAGGCAATGAGCTATGACCTGCTCACGATGCAAAAAGCGGTGGATAAAGCCAAAGGTAACGATGTGCTTTTTGAAGAACTGGGCAACAATTCGCCGTCACTGGCAGGCTTGCTTTTGGAAACCATTTACAAGAAAGACAAACGCATTGTAAAGCATATCGGTGCTAAGAGTTTCGGCATTCAGTTTATCCTAAAAGGGATTTACATACATAACGGCAAATACTATTTCCATACTGAATTGAGAAACCGTGCCAATGTTCCTTTCGAGATTGATTTCATCAATTTCAAAGTAGTGGATAAAAAGGTAGCTAAACGCACCGTAGTCCAGGAACGCCCTTTAACTCCTTTGAGAACTTACAAGCCATTGGACGGTATTTCCGGAAAATCGACCGAACAAAATGTGTTCCTGTTAGACCAGTTTACCATTGCCGATGATAAGGTACTGCTGATTGAGATTTTCGAGAAAAACGGTGGCAGGCATCAAACATTGCACGTCGAAAATTCCGATTTAATCAAAGCCCGTTTGATTGACGATATGCACCTGAAATTTTAATAACCCTTTAAAGCAAGAATATGAAAAAGTATATCTATACCGTGCTGTTTGTCCTGATAGGCATCACGGCTGCACAGGCGCAAAGAATGCTGCCGAAGCAGAAAGGATTGGAAATAAGTGCAGGTGTATTGTCCGATGATAAGATTGGCAATGATTACTACATCAGCGCAGCAATGACGGTAAACGGTAAGAATGGTAACTATCAGCTTTGGGCGTTGGAATATACCCACCAGTACCACGGGTATAAAGACCTCCGCATACCGCAGGAAACCTATTCCGCAGAGGGCGGTTACAGCTTCTTTTTGTTGGGCGATGCCCGTAAGAACATCACGCTGAATTTCGCCGTAACAGGTGTGGTCGGTTACGAAACCATCAACCGGGGCGAAACAATGTTGTACGACGGTGCGAAGATATTGAGCGAAGATAATTTTATCTACGGTGCAGGCGGTCGCCTCACTTTTGAAACGTACCTGTCCGACCGTTTTGTATTAGTCCTGCAAGGGCGTACAAAAATCCTTTGGGGTACGGATTTACAACAGTTCCGACCGTCAGCAGGTGTGGGATTAAGGTTTAACTTTTAAAACGTAAAAACGATGATAGCAATATTCAATAAATTCAGAACGGGGCTACTGCCACTATATGTATTCCTGACAATCCTCACAGCTTCGGTTACGTTGGTATCTTGCAGCAAAGATGATGACCTCGAAATACAGAACAATTTTCCTTTCGAGGTCAATGTAATGCCAGTGCCTAAAGATGTTGCAAACGGGCAGACCGTAGAAATACGCATTACCATACAGCGTACAGGCAATTACAGCAATACGCAGTATTTCCTCCGTTACTTTCAATTTGACGGGCAGGGAACATTGCAATACTACAACGAACCGCCGTATCAGCCCAATGACCTGTACCAATTACCAACGGAGCAGTTCAGGCTGTACTACACTTCAACGTCTGCCGTTTCACAGTCTTTTGACGTTTGGATTTCGGACAGCTTCGGGAATGAAAAGCAGATAACTTTTCAGTTTAACAGCAGCGATTAAGAGCAGTATTTCAATTCAAAAAAAAACGGCTTATCTGATTGGTAAGCCGTTTTTAATTTTCAGCCGGGCAGTGTATTTCAAAAGAAATAATTTCTTATCCTTGTAATCTATTTCAGTGTTGAGTAAGGTTTTATTTCCATAAACAATGAAAGAGGCTTGCCTTTTGGGGTAAGCCTCTTTCGCATTTAATTCACATCGTTTACAGGCTGAAACAAATATTTTTCGTAAATTCAAACAGTGGAAATAAAGTGTTTTTGTTATGGTCGCATCATTGGTTATAGGTATCATATTTTTGGTTGCAGGCTTGGGACTTCGTTACTGGATTAACCGCAGGAAGTTTTACAGGCGCAGCCCTATGGGAGCAGAGGGTTTCTCATCTTATGAAAGTTCGGTTTTCATTAAATTGATTGAAAGGGTTGGTAAATGGATAGCTTACGCACTGATTATTTTCGGTCTGTTGTCACTGTGGGTTTATTCCCGTGAGAAAAAGGAAAAACAGCAGCCTGAAGTAAAAACCGAACAATCTCGATAAAAAAACTATTCGCTTTAACTACCTCCACAAGATTTGTGAGCTAACGCAATTAATTTTTATTTAACTTTGTATGGTGAAGTTTATATCTTTAATATTAGCCGCCTATGTATTGCTTTTATCAGCAGTACCGACTTTTATTGAGGATAAATGTATGCAGAAGCATACTACCGAACAAGGACAAAACGGACAGGATGACCAAGATTGTAATAAGGGATGTTGCTCGCCTTTTTTTAGTTGCAACACCTGTACAGGATTTGTTTTAACTACTTTTCATTTCTCTATTGTCCATTCAGTAAAAGAACCGCAACGGAAGTTAGGAAATATGCTGACCCCACCTGTTTCTGATTTTCCATTTTCCATTTGGCGTCCCCCGCAACTTGCTTAATGTATAATGCTTTCAGCACAAATTAATTAAAAAGCGATGTCTTTGCATCGTCATAGCTTATTTATATACATTAAGTATCATTTTTACAATGAAAAAAATACTCATTGTGTCATTTTTTATGGCACTCAACTTTGTGTATATGCACAAAATACATTAAACATTGTTGTAAAAAACAGTGAAACAAAAGAACCCTTGATTGGTGTAACAACATCTATAAAAGGCACCTCAATTGGAGGAACCTCGAACGAAAAAGGACAGATTATATTATCGAATATTCCTGATGGAATACAGGAGATACATTTTAGCTACGTAGGCTTTGAAGAGTTTATTGAAAAAATAGAATTTCCACTAAAGGATACCAATGTTATTGAAATTCTGCTCAAAGAAAATTCAGAGGAATTAGAGGGTGTTGTAATTACATCTACCCGAAGTACAAGAAGCATACAAAATATTCCTACACGTATTGAGTTTATTGGAAGTGAGGAGTTGGGAGAAAAAGGGAATATGAAACCGGGAGATATTCGTATGCTTTTGGCAGAAAGTACAGGTATTCACGTACAAACTACGTCGCCCACAAGTGCCAATGCGAGTATCCGTATTCAGGGACTTGACGGACGATATACACAAATCCTTAAAGACGGTTTTCCGATTTATTCGGGAGCTTCAAGTGGTTTGGGCTTATTACAAATTCCGCCACTTGATTTAAAGCAGGTTGAAGTTATCAAAGGCTCAACTTCTACACTTTACGGAGGTGGAGCAATAGCAGGATTAGTCAACTTGATTTCCAAAACGCCAACTGATGAAAGAGATTTACGCTTTCATATCAACGGAACATCAGGGAGAGGTTTAGACATTAATGGTTTTTATGGGCAAAAATTCAATAAAATTGGAACAACTATTTTCGCTTCGCACAACAGAAACGGAGCTTATGACCCTGCAAAAATTGGTTTTTCCGCCATTCCAAAGTTTGAACGCTTCGTATTGAACCCTAAATTATTTGTTTACTTCAATGATAAAACGAAACTGAATTTTGGCATCAATACAACCATAGAGAACCGTTTGGGCGGCGATATACTTTACATCAAGGGCAAAGGGGATAATACGCATCAATATTTTGAAGAAAACAAAACACAACGCTATTCCACACAATTTGTTTTTGACCATTTAATTAATGAAAACAGTTCTTTTCAAATCAAAAACAGTGTAAGTTATTTTAACCGCAATACGGCTATTCCCACTTACGAGTTTGAGGGAACGCAAACAGCCACTTTTACGGAAGCTAATTATACTTACAGCAAAGAAAAGTCAGAATGGGTAACAGGCGTTAATATTTGGACGGACAATTTTAAAGAAAAGCAGATTACAGTATTTCCGTTAAGAGATTATAGCCAAACCACATTTGGGGCTTTCGTCCAAAATAATTTTAAAGCTACGGATTGGCTTCAATTGGAAGCAGGTTTAAGAACGGATTATGTTATAGATTATGGGGCTGTATTCTTGCCAAGAGTATCGGCGCTATTCCATATTGCAAACGGATTAACATCAAGGATTGGCGGCGGATTTGGATATAAAACACCCACTATCTTTACCGAAGAAAGCGAACGCTTACAATATCAAAACGTAATGCCAATTAACAATAAAACCAATAAACTGGAAAAAAGTTATGGTGGAAATGCAGATATAAATTACCGCACTAATATTGGCGATGGTTGGTCATTCAGTATCAATCAATTATTCTTTTATACCTATTTGAATAATCCTCTATTACTTGAAAATCCATCAGCTAATCTCTATCAATTTGTAAACTCTACTGGTTACATCCATACAAAAGGAACAGAAACCAATATCAAAATCGGTTACGATGATGTGAAATTATTTTTAGGGTACACTTATACAGATGCACAGTTACACCAAAATGCAACAACTACCGAAAGCCCGTTAACCCCAAAACACCGTATTAACTCGGTTTTAATGTATGAAATCGAAGACAAATGGAAAGTTGGTTTAGAAGCCTACTATTTCAGCCCGCAAAAGCTGAACGATGGAACAACAGGAAAAGACTATTGGACTTGTGGATTTATGGCTGAAAAGATTTGGGAAAGGTTTTCGTTATATGTCAATTTTGAAAATTTCCTTGATACAAGGCAGACACGTTTTGGCAACATTTATACAGGTACAATTAGTAATCCTATATTTAAAGACATTTATGCACCATTGGACGGATTTGTCATTAATGGCGGAATAAAATTTAGACTTTAAGAAGATGAATAAAACCATATTCAATATAACTAAAATGGATTGCCCAAGTGAGGAGCAATTAATCCGTATGAAATTGCAGGATTTCGATATGGTAAAGTCATTGGAATTTGATATTCCCAGTAGAAAACTAAATGTTTACCATAGTGGAAAACCAGAGCCGATTTTTTCGGCTTTGGAAACATTAAACCTGAATACGTCATTGATTTCAACTGAAGAAAGCAATGCAGTTCTTGAAACAGATACAAGCAATGACCAACGGAAACTACTTTGGACTGTACTGATTATCAATTTCGTTTTCTTTGGATTGGAAATGTTGTTCGGTATTTTTTCCAATTCAATGGGATTGATAGCAGACAGCTTGGATATGCTTGCAGACAGTATTGTTTACGCTTTGGCATTGTTTGCTGTTGGGGGTACGATTGCAAGAAAAAACAATATCGCCAAATTTGCAGGTTACTTTCAAATTCTGTTAGCCGTTATCGGTTTTGTTGAAGTTATCAGACGTTTTATCGGAATAGAAGCGATGCCTGATTTCAAAACAATGATTGTTGTTTCTGTTTTGGCGTTGATTGCAAACGTACTTTGTCTTTATCTATTACAAAAGAACAAAAGCAAAGAAGCCCATATGCAGGCTTCGATGATTTTCACTTCCAACGATGTTATAATCAATTCGGGTGTTATCATTGCGGGATTATTGGTCAATTGGCTCAATTCGAGTTATCCGGATTTGATTATTGGGGCAATTGTATTCGTGATTGTGGCAAGAGGTGCATATAGAATACTGAAGTTGGCAAAATAAAATAGCAGCAAATCATAGCCCCGAAATTCGGGGCTTTTTTTGTACCAAATCTTACTACTAACGCCAAACGCTGCCTTTCAAAGCCAAATCCTGCAACATTCTCCAACGCTGCAATAAGCCTTTATAAATTCGACTTCCACAGCAAAATTGAGCAAACTATGGAAGTAATCACAATACAAAAGTCCGTACTGGAGGGAATGAAAAATGAGCTGAAAGCACTTTTGGAACTGACCGAAAATGCTACGAAAAAATACACGCCAATTTTCAAAGAAGAAAAATGGCTCGATAACCAGGAAGTGTGTCTGATGATGAACATTACCAAGCGGACTTTGCAGACGTATAAGGACAAAGGACTATTGCCCTATTCCCGACTGAACCGTAAGAATTATTATAAACGCTCGGATGTACAGGCTTTGCTCGAAGCCGGACAGCCGTACAATACCGTTGAAAATGGATTTATTCGAGAATGACGAAATCATTGCCCATCAGGAAATGATAACGCTGCTAAGAACCCGTATCGAAAGTATATTGAAAAATTACCGTCCTGTAATGAACGGGGAAATATACCTGTCGGGCGAAGATGTGTGTAAGCTGCTCCATATCAGCAAACGAACTTTACAGCAATACCGTGATGACAATATCCTGCCGTATATACAGATAGGCGGTAAGATTATTTATAAGGAAAGCGATATTCTGACAATACTTGAACAGAATTATATTTCACAAAAAACAGTTTGACTGTAATCTTTTTTGTACTATATGCAGTCAAAAAGGCACGAGTTTAGTATCTTTGTTGTCGAAAATATAGAAAATACTTAAAGTGTTTTTGCTTTAAGTCCCACATTGAAAACTGGTAATTTTTAGACAACGGGACAGATAAGTAAGAACGCTCACGTCAAAAGGCGTGGGCGCTCGCTTATTCGTTGTCGGGCATACCAGTGCCTCAATGTGCGGTAAGTGTAGTTGCCTGCGCTCTTTTTTTGTGCCAGGCATCCACAACCTAAAACATTAAGGCTATGGAGAATGAGCATATTTTTTACCCCGAATTTGACTATCCTGCATCCCATCTATCTGCATTCACTCTCTGCATTGATGTTTTTATCGTATCTCTTAAAAACGGGGAAATTGTTCGTTTCAAGCCTCACGAAATAGCACACTTTAAAGAATGGCTTAATCATTTTAAGGTCAGGGACATTACGGTTAATAATGGCTTACCTCACGTTGACAGAACATCTGATTTATCTAAGTCTAAATACGGATTTTTCAATTTTATCAAAAGAAGAAAATGGGTAAAGAAAAAATAATTAAGATAGGAATGATAGACGACCACGACTTACTTAGGAAAGGTATCTGCGATTTTATACGGGACGACGATAATTTTGAAATCGTATTTGAAGCGGAAAACGGCAAATTAGCACTGAAAAAAATGGAGCAAATGGAAGTTATTCCCGATATAATGGTTGTTGATATAAATATGCCTGTAATGAATGGTTTTGAAACTGCTAAAGCATTGCTTGAAAAATATCCGCAAACCAAAATCTTGGCTTTTAGTATTAACGATGATGTGCAGGATGTGGTTAAAATGCTTAATAGCGGGGCAAAAGGGTATATCCTGAAAGGCGCAGACCCCGAAGAACTCAAAAAAGCCATCACGGTACTAAACGACGGAGGGCGTTATTTCAGTGCAGGTGTAGCTGAAGTAGCAAAAGAATATTACAAACAGTTTCCGCAATAGCAGGTTTCTTTGTTACTTTCTTTTCCGCTGAACTCACGAAAGAAAGTAATCACTCTAATCTAATTATGGGATAACGAATATCCCACGCAATAACGCTGCAACCTGTTTGGTAAAATGAAAAGGATTTGTAAGGGTGCATTTTGCTAAAGGGGATTGCACCAATTTAAAGCAAAAAGACTGCCCGACCATCGGGAGGATCTGTCTTTTTGCCGCCCGACTTTTCGGGTCAGGCGGCTTGTATTAGTTAATCGTTTTTAAATACTCGTAGTATCTTTCCGTTATATCCTTTCCTTTCCTGAAAGTGTCATTGGTATAACTGTAATGCTCTTCAAAAAACTTAACTTCTTTAGTGGTAAGGTCTATTAAATAGCGGTAATATGCGTTTATCCGCCTTTCATCCATCGTGCAATACTCTTTAAGCATTAAGAGTTCTTGCTCGCTGTTATCAAGGGATAACAAGGGCAAAAAAAGCCTTTCAACGATATAGCCCTGTTCGGGTGCGCTGCTGCTGTCGGCAACGCATACAAGGGATTTACCGTTACTCAATTTGATGTGAAGATTTGAACGTGTCATAATTTGAAATTTGATTTTTCTGATTAAGCAATTAATTGGGTTAATAAAAATTCTTCCGTCCAAAATTCTTCGCTCGTATGCTTCCCGTATGCTGTATAGTAGCCTGTACCGTTTGCCCTTAATACAAGCCTGTAACAGTCCAGTCGGTTTTCAGGTACGGTAAACGTTTCCTGCTCTTGCTCGTCAAGCTCCACAAATATCCATTCATTACCGTTTAGCAATTCTTCAATATTCGGGTTGTCGTTTTCGCCTGTCCTATAAAAATCTACTGCTGTATCATAGTAATTCATTGAGCAGAAATAGTGATTGCCCTCTAACGGCTTAACTAATGCAAGCCGTTTTGCCTGTTCTGTTTTCCATTCTTCGGATAGGTGGATAATTGCAAACTCGCAATTATCCCATTCGCTGTTGGCTTTAACCAAAATATGTGCTGTCGCTTTATCTGATAGTTTCATCGTTCTAAATTTTAATGGTGTTTAATTGATTTTCGCTTTTACGCTCTAACAAAGTGTCGAGTATTTCCCATTCGCTGTCGTACTCTGTTCCCTCAAAATGGTAGGTGTCCGTTTCCTCGTCTAATTCATAGCTGTCAAAGTCCTGGCTATCTAAACAGGTATCCGTTAGTATTCCTTCTTCAAATATTGCCTGACCATATACTAAGCATCCTAATTCCTCATAGTCCTGTGTGAAATTCACTTTGAAATGTTCGGCTATCTGCTTAACGGCATCCGTATTTGGCGACCATTTTGTTTCATACTGGAATACACCCGCACTTTCATTGTCCTGACTGATATTGTAGAAATAATCTCCGTGCGTGTCCTGTACGAAATGGGGTAAATGCCCGCAGTTGTCTTTCTGTTCCTGTTCAGCCATTGATTTGAATAGCTGTGTTATCTGCTCTATTGCTTCGGCTGTTCCCTCAAAAACAACCCAGTTGTTGCACCAATTAGCCATAATTATTTATCGTTTAAGGTTATCTGTAAAAATTTGTCGTTCCCGAAAAGCAGGTGTATCGCCTGTTTTAATTGCGGGTCGCATTGTGCATCCTCTGTATATTCAATCAGGCAGTGGATAGCGAAAATTGAATTGTGTCCGTCAAAAAAATGGTCTGTAAACCAGTTCGGGCGTTTCCAAAGTGGTTCATTCTTGTCTATGCCTTTTTGTGCATTCTGCACAAGCCTGTACCAAAATTCAGCGGTAAAAAATCCCTTTTGATACCAACCCTCACGAAAGGCGGTTTCATTTTGCAGGAAGTAGTCGCATTGCGTTTTTATAGCGTTTTGCAGGTTCTCCAGTTCTGCGGGAAACAATTTGCACAACAAGCCCGCTTTATCGAGGTTGTCCATTTTATCTAATGCTTTCATATCTTTTGTTTTTAGTAGGCGACCACCTTTGCAGGCAGTCGCCTTTGATGATTAATTGAAGTTGAAAATCTCTGCTCCTGAATAGGCAAAGTCTGTACACAGTTCAAAGGCTTTTTGTGTCTTTAGCTGTGCTGTACCGCCCATTACAATAGATTGTAGTTTGGCTTCGCCATCCCTGTAATTGCGTACATTCTGAAAGTAACCTGTAACAGCATTGTAAGCCCCGAATAATGTGCCTTTGGTAGTTGCCATTTGTTGGGTGTCGCTTATCATAGCGTATTCAAAGGCATCATCTACGGTGTTTTTAAACACGGTGGAAACTTCATCTTCCGCACCTTTTTTGAGCAGGTTAAGCGTTTCTTTGTTCGGGCAAAGTGCCAACTGGATTAGCTTTCTTACTTCTCGGTCTGTTACCCTTACTTTAGCCCAATCGTTAAAGATGTTCTCTAACTGCGTGCTTAGTGTGTTGGCAAGCCCCATAACCTTGTGAGCATTTTCGAGGCGTTGTTTTGCTCCTGACGTGTGTTTGATACGCACTACATTGGTCATACTCCGCAATGATGCGTTCAGGGTGTTTTGACATACGATACGGATAGGTGTAAACGCTGCGGTAATACTTCCACTACCGTCGTGGCTTGTGGTTAAGAAGATGTACTTTTCTGTAACATCGTCGCCGTTACCTACACGGATATAGTCGGGCAGCTTGGCAGTGATAAAAATACGCTCCCCGTTACCCAATGCTCCTGCGGTTTCGTACAATATTCCCTCGCCTCCGCCTACAATAGCATCAAAGAAATTGAACGCCTCACGGTTTTGTACAATATGGTAGTCTTTGCCTACTACACCCAACGGTGTATTGGTGTCGGTGCGGAGGGTGGCGAAACTGTTAGGTACTAAGATGTCATTGGCTTCAATCAGTTCTCCGTTTTCGCCTATGCTCATTGTTCTGCCCTGTGTAAACAGTGGGGATTTGATAACCTCGTAATCTAAACCTGCGTGTACTATTGCTTCCTCGCTTGTTGGGTATTGCTCTACGATTTGCCCCAAACCGTGCCACGCTTTTTGTTGAACGCTAAAGAATGAATGACGTCCTGTTTGCTCGTTGAAATTGATGTTGTGTGCCATAATGCTAAAATTTTGATGTTTGAAAAAATGTTATTTACTCACTCGCTTTTCTCGTTTCCCGCTTCCCGTTGTGGTTTGCTCCGCTTCGCTTCGCATAAATTTTTCCAAAAGAAAAACCGGAAAAAAGAAAGCAGATAATCCAAGCGGGCAACAGCGTAAAACCGAAAGGAAACGGAATAAGTCCCGGAGGGTGGCAAGGCAACACACAGCAATTCGGCGAAGCCAGCATTTTGCCTTGCCATTATGCCGTAGTCTTTTGGTTGGGCGTGTGAGGTGGCTGCCCGCTATAACTTAGCTGCCTTTTTACCGGTTGATTGTGGAAATTTTCTGTTCTAAATTTTTATGGCATTAATGACCAGGCTATGATAGCCTGTAATAGGGATTTGAAAAATGGAATAGCAGGGAGCGTTAGATAAGGGTTTCGTTTTTCAATTTTCTATTTCTGAAGTAGGTAATAAGCTCTTTTACAGCGTTGGATTGCGTAGAGGAAAATAAATGTGCTTTACCTACACAAAAAGATAGGCATAAAAAAAGCAGAACCGTTAAGTTCTGCTCATTGAGATTAGATAAAAGCTGATTAGATTGCCATCATAAACGCTTCTTCCATTGCCTTGAATTTAGGGGTAACTAAATCCATATCCTTACTGATTTTTTGGCTTGTGATTTTAGCGTAAATCTGTGTGGTGGAAATATTTTTATGCCCCATCATTTTGCTAAGACTTTCAAGCGGTACGCCCTCGGTCAAAAACATTGTTCCGAAAGTATGCCTTGCCGTGTGAAAAGTTACTTTTTGCTCCGTAATGATTTCTGCCTTTTCAACCAGTTTGCCTATGTGAGTATTGCAGGTTGCATTGGTCGGAACCGGAAAGATAAATTCATTCCTTGTCGTACCCTGATATTTCTCAATGATACGTTTAGGGATTTCCATTAACCGAACATTTGAAGCAATATCTGATTTCTTTCTCCTGCTGATAATCCACTGATGACCGTCAAAGAATGATTGAATGTTGTTCCTTGTCAGTTTCTTAATATCCGCATAAGCAAGTCCTGTAAAGCAACTGAAAATAAACAGGTCTTTTACAAGTTCATACCGTTGGTGCGATGGTACGCACATCATCAGCTTTTCAACATCTTCTTTAAGGATATAGCCCCGGTCGGTTTCTTCCATATTGATTTCGTAATCCTGAAAAGGATTATCACGTATCAAGCCTTTTTTAATAGCCAGTTCCACAAGGGCTAATACAGGCATCGTGTACACCCAAACTGTATTGTGGGAGGACTGCAAATCATACCGGAGGTAAAAATCAAACTCCCGGATAAAATCGGAAGTCAATTCCCGAAAAGCCATATCGTCACGATGATAGCGTTCCTTTATAAACGTGGTAAGATGATTGTAAACTGTGATATACTTGTTGTAGGTGCTTTGTGAGCGTTCTTCCTTTTCGACCAATTTTTTAAAATCCTCATTTTGGTCGTTGAAGACTTTAAGTATTGCATCATCCATTACGCCAACACCCAAAAACGATAGCTTTACTTTTTGGGCGGTTGCAAAGCCCTCGTGCTTCAACATATCTTCATAAATCTTGTCGATACGCCCACGTATATTATCCAGTTTTTTATTGATACTTAATGCCTGCGCACTCTTGCCCTGAACTCTTCCGTGTTTTAAATCCCAATTATTGGGGTCAATTTCTAACTTTGTTCCGAAAGTTTTAGGGGTTCCGTCAATGGTAATACGTGCCATAATCGGAGCATTACCGTTCTTTTTCAATTCGTTCTTTTTTAGGTAGAAAAGCAGTTTGAACGTCGATTTTTTTGTCTGTTCCATAACTCAAATGTTTAACGTTTAAAATTAAATTACATTGAGTTACAAGGGAATGTAGAAAAGGGTGCAAAACACTGAAATATAATCAGTTAAACCACACTGTTACCTTTGTCAATCGGTAACGAATTAGTAACCTAACCTAGTCAATTTAAGCCCCAAAACTATCAGACACCGACTTCCGAACTAAGACTACTCTTTTTATAAAGCCTTGTATAGCAAAGGTTTTAACCGTTTTGCTTAATTTTGCTTTTTACTAATCTTTTTTCTAAAAAATAATTTCATATGGTATCAGAAACACTAAAAAATAATCCGGAGTCCCTTCAGTTCAAAGAAATTATCGCTTATATTGATGAGCATTATGATTTTACTCCTACGGCTTTTAAAAACGGAAACACGATGAATGAAGCCGGACAGAACAACGGTTCCTGCAAGGTTTTCAGTTTTGCAAAACTTCAGAATCTGTCTGAAGAGCAGACGCTTCCTCTTTTCGCGGAATTTTACAGAGAAGATGTTTTAAAGAATCCTGAAGGAACAGACCACCAGAACATCAGAAACTTTATGGAATCCGGATGGGGCGGAATTGCCTTTGAAGGAGAAGCCTTGAAAAAGAAGTCATAATAAGAGTAAATTCTTATCCAATCTTTAAAAACGAACAACCATGTCATCCAATAAAAATGCCCTGATCCGCTATAAAACGCTGGATAAATGTTTAAAAAACAAATACCGTAAATATACCCTGGAAGACCTTATCGATGAATGTTCTGAAGCCCTGTTTGAGTTTGAGGGAAAGGAATCTTACGTAAGCAGGCGTACCGTTCAGCTTGACCTTCAGAATATGCGCAGTGAGAAATTCGGATATGAAGCTCCTATCGAGGTATATGAAAGGAAATATTACCGTTACAGCGATCCGGAGTACAGTATTCATAATATTTCGGTGAACGAAAGCGACCTGAAAGCCATGAATAATGCCATACAGATTCTGAAGCAGTTCAAAGATTTTTCGATGTTCAAAGAGATGAACGGGGTGATTCAGAAACTGGAAGATTCCATTCATTCCACCAGCCAGAAATCTATTATTCATCTTGATAAAAATGAACAGCTGAAAGGTCTGGAACATATCGACATTCTTTATGAAAGCATTGCCAATAAAAAGGTCTTAAATATCCTGTACCGCAGTTTCACGGCAAGGGAATCCAGCAGTTATACTGTACATCCGCAGCTGTTGAAGGAGTTCAACAACCGGTGGTTCCTCATCTGCATCCACAAAGGCAAAATATATAATTTTGCTTTGGACAGAATGGAAAAAATAGATCCGGAAGAAGATGTGCCTTATATTGATAAAGACCTGGACGGTGATGAATATTTCAAAGATATTGTAGGAGTGACGGTTTCTGAGGGTATGGCTCCCAAAAACGTTATTTTCTTCGTCGATTCTTCCAATTCTCCCTATATAAAGACCAAACCTCTGCACAAAAGCCAGGAGATCATCAGCGAAACAGAAGAGGGTACATTATTTAAAATATGTGTTCAGATCAACTATGAACTGGAAAGACTGCTGTTGGGTTTCGGAGATTCTCTCATTGTTCACAAACCCCGAAAGCTGAGGTTAAGAATGGAGGAAAAATTTAAAGCGGGGCATGGAAATTACAAAAATCTGGATATTCAGGATTAGAACGGATAAGCTTTGAATCCACCATTATTTTCTCAGTGGATTGATATTACTGTTAAACCTTATGGTTCCTTTTATGGATTTGTAAGGTTTTATTTTTGTTGGATCTTGCAACGACGCAAGGCCTTTAAACTGTTGTACTGCTTTTAAGGCGAGAGAAAATCAGAAATTTTCAGCAAACTCAGCTCTATACAAAACCGGTGTTATCTTAGAGATCCGTGGGAATCTTTTTTAACCACAACAGACACAAAAGAATTTACAATCGGCAGTTTTAAGTTGAATGATTTAAGTATAGAAGTTCACATAAGTTCTTGAAAAAGCTGCCAAATCCGCGGAATCTGCGGGATAATAAATAAAGCTCTCCTATATCTTGTAGAATTTATTTAATAGAGGAGGATTTATTCCGCCTAAATAATAAAATCCAATCCTATGGCTTTAGCCAAAACTTCTACAACAAATACGCCATCCATCCAATTTACGAATCTGTAAAATATCCATCATGATACTGAAAGTCCAGAAAATTTACAACAAATCATTCCAATTCCCATAAAGAAACACATTACAAAAAACGATTTCAGTAAAATAAAGAATGGCTTGGAAATTGCATTATCTAAATTTTAAAATCACACTATGAAATCAAGAATATTTAAAGCCCTTATTGCTATTATAGCTCCGATTGCAATAGAATATATCGTAAAGAAAATATCGGAGAAATTAGATAAAAAAGAAGAGGAAAAACCAAAAGAGCCTAAGCAGATTACCGCTTAAACTCAAAAGTAGTTAAAATTTAAAATTGTTGAAAAGAGGCTGTCATATGATGAACGGTCTCTTTTTGTGGCTAATTATATGAGTAATGAATAATGAATAATGAATAATGAATAATGAATAATGAGTAATGAGTAATGAGTAATGAGCAATAAGTAATCCTAATTACCAGCTTAAATCATTACAGATTTCCCTGACCGTTTTACTCTTACAGATTCAGTACTTTCACAGAAAAATATCCGTCTTTTATCTCAATAACAGTTCGTTTTCCGTAGCCGATCTGTAATTTAAACATATTTTCTAACGGGAACTGAAGAACAGCCTGTAATATGAGCCGTATTACTCCGGCATGGGCTACCAAGAGAATTTTATCCTTATTTTCAGCAGCAGTAAGTTCATTCCAGAAATTGATAACGCGGGACTGCATTTCCAGAAGATTTTCACCTTCTGAAGCTTTTACATGAATAAAATCTTCATACCAGGGATTAATTTCCTCTTCAGGAATTTCCGTCCAGGATTTCATCTCCCAGTTTCCGAAATTCATCTCACGGAGCCTTTCATCGGTGCTATATTCCGCCTGAAGATAATCTGCCAGAAGAGTACACCGTTGCGACGGACTTGAAATAATACGGTCAAAATCCTGTTCAAGATCCAGGTTCTTAAAATCGTCAATATAATCTTTCTTCAAAGGCATTTCTGCAAATCCGTAACATAGGTTTGACGGATTATCTACTGCGGTATGACGGATCAGATGAATTTCCATACGATCATTGTTCCAAGATAAAACAAAACTTCACTCACCTGCTGCACGGCTCCCAGACAGTCACCCGTATAACCGCCGATATGCTTCTTAAAATACCAGCCCATACAGATTTTCCCGACATAGGCCAATACAAAAGCTATGATCAGACGCGGATCAGGAATCAGGGCAAAAGCCACCACTACACTCATAAAGCTTACCAGCAGAGATTTTCCATCCAAAGGCTTATTAGCTAAAGGCTTTGATTTGCTCACATCAATATCCGTCACATAATGATGAGTATAAATCATCGTTCCTGAAATGAAACGGCTCGCTGTATGAGCCAGGACGATAATGCTGAAGGCAGGAACCAGATCCATGTTTCCCAATGCTTTGACGCTGAAAAACTTTAAAGCAAACAAAAGGATAATTCCTACGGCTCCGTAAGCTCCCACCCTGCTGTCTTTCATAATGGTAAGGATTTTTTCTTTTCCGTAACCGCCTCCGAAACTGTCGCAGACATCCGTAAAACCGTCTTCATGAAAAGCCCCGGTAAGCAGAACGCTGGAAATCATCATCAGAACAATGGCAATATCCAGGTTAAAAATATGATAGGAAAGATAGAGAACAGCAGCATTGATCAAGCCTACCAGCAGCCCTACCCAGGCAAAATATTTCTGCGACCGGTTCATAATTTCCCCGGAATACGGAATCTTGAACGGAACCGGAATTCTCGTAAAGAACATCAGGGCCGTTGCAAAATAGATCAGCTCGTTTTTTACCGCTTTCATTTATGCTTTATTTGAAACATGAGCATCTTCAAAACTTGACATTTCATTCAGGAAATTCACGGCACTCTGTATCAGCGGATAAGCCAGTGCACAGCCTGTTCCTTCTCCCAGACGCAGGTTAAGATTCAGTAATGCCTTCTGTCCCAAAAGCTCAAGAAGCTTCTGATGGGCATTTTCATCACTGACATGGCAGAAGATACAGTTCTTAAGGATCTCAGGATTCTTTTTTGAGACCGCTGCTACGGCTATACTGGCGATAAAACCATCTACCATGATCAGCATGTCCTGCTTAAAAGCTTCTTCCATAGCTCCCATCATCTGTACAATTTCCAGTCCGCCAAAAGTCTGCGCCACTTCATCAGCCGTCTGAATACGAGGATATTGCTGTAAAACTTCGGATAAAATACTGATCTTACGCTGAAGCTGCTCATCATCAAGCCCGGTTCCCCTTCCTATACAATCTGCCGCCGGCAGATCAAAAAGCCTGCTCATCATCAGTGAAGATGCAGAAGTATTCCCGATACCCATTTCTCCAAAACCGATGATATTACAACCTGTTTCAGCAATTTCCGACACCACTGATCTCCCGTTTTCCAGAGCCTGTAAATATTCTTCTTCTGTCATTGCCGGCTCTTTAAGCATATTCCGGCTGGACTTCCTCACCTTTTTGTCAATCAGTTCAAGCCCTTCCGGAAAATCGAAATTCACTCCGGCGTCCACAATCCTGATCTCTATTCCCTGCTGCCTGCAAAACACATTGATAGCCGCCCCGCCACTCAGGAAATTCATCACCATCTGATACGTCACTTCCTGCGGATAGGCACTTACACCTGCCGAAGCAATACCATGATCTGCGGCAAAAACAACCATGTGCGGCTGCAAAAGCTGAGGTGAAACCGTTTTCTGAACCATTCCTATTTTGTGGGCAAGATATTCCAGGTGTCCCAATGCTCCTAATGGCTTTGTTTTAAAATCTATTTTATGCTGAAGTTCGTTGGCTAACATGAGTATGTGTTAAATTTATGTGCAATATTAGTGAAATTGAGAATTTTTCCGGGTATATGTGATGAGGTTTTGTTTGAGAGAAAAAGAGGAAAGAGAAAAGATAATAGACGGATAGATAATAGACATCGTGATTTAAGGGATTTGATTTCTTCACCGACTGTCCATTGTCATCTATTATCTATCCTCTGCTTCCCTTATTTTCCTGCGCAAAAAAACTGCAAACTCACCTCTTTACTTTGCCAAAAAATCGGAAAGAGAGAAAAGACAGAAAAGACGGACAGATAATAGACGGATAGATGACAGACATGGTGATTTAAGGAATGAAATTCTCTTCAACGACTGTCCATTGTCATCTATTATCTATCCGTCTATCATCTATCATCTATCATCTATCATCCCCTACTTCCCTTATTTTCCTGCGCAAAAACACTACGCACTCACCTCCTTACTTTGCCGTAAAATTGAAAACAATGACACCCAAAATACTAGAAAAAATAAAGAAAATAGAGGAAGAACGCAGCATAGAAGTGCTTCTGGCAGTAGAATCAGGAAGCAGGGCCTGGGGTTTTGCCTCTCCGGACAGCGATTATGATATCCGTTTTATCTACCGCCATGAAAAAGACTGGTATCTTTCACCGTGGGATAAGGACGAAACCATAGAATTTATGACCGAAGATGATCTGGATGGTTCCGGCTGGGACCTCAGAAAGACGTTTCATCTGCTGTTGAAGTCAAATGCGGCTTTACTGAGCTGGTTTTATTCTCCGATTGTGTATAAAGAGAACAGAAAGTTTTCAGAATTATTCAGACCTTTGGCCGGTGCATGTTTTTCTCCGATAGCGGTTTCCTATCATTATCTGAGCATGAGCAAAAAGTACCTGGAAGCCTGCAGAAGTGATGAAGTAAAACTGAAAAGCTATTTTTACTGTCTGAGAACTGCCCTTATTGGAAAGTGGATCATAGAAAAAGGAACGGTTCCTCCGGTTCTGTTCAGTGAACTGCTGGTTCTGACTGACGATTATACACGAAGAAAAATAGAAGACCTCGTTTCTTTAAAAGCGACAAAAGGAGAGTCCTATTACCATCCCAACGATTGGGAACTCTTCGGATTCCTGGAAAAAACAGTCCTTGAAAATGAAGAAAGATCCAGAAACCTGGCCGGAGGAAAAGCGGATAAGGGTGAAATGGAAAGGGTTTTCAGGAAAATACTAAAAATAAAGTAAATTGAAACTGTTTCAATGGTTTAAAAAAACAATGAAAAATAATAATACCGGATCTGGAATTCAGACAGAAAAAAATGACCATATATCACCACATCCTTTTGTTGAAAGATGTAAATACCTCAAAGAAGAATATGGATTGATTGTTCCTGATGTTTATATTTCATTCTTCACCCGTCATAAGGTATCAGAAAAGAATTTCAGGTACAAATGTCTTTGGGACAGTGAGATTGAAGAAAGGGTATTTTTCACCCGGGAATTTATTCTGTATGCTGTAAAAAGATATACGGAGATTCATGGTGAACAGGCTGATTATAACCATCTGCAGGAAATTCTGGATGAAGCTCATTATGAATTCATCCTAAAAGAGAACAGGTTTGCAGCCGAGCATATGGACATTTCTTTCATCGACCGGTGCTATGAAGAACTGGAAAGAAACCAGGACTGCCTTATGATAGGAATCGAAACCTATGCTGATTGCGGCGGTGCTGAATATATGATCATGACCGGTGATAAAAAAGGATACAGAGCAGGAGGTTATCATGGAATGTCTGAAGATCTGGATATTAATGGCATTACCATCACCTATCAGGTTCTGAATTATTATGGAACAGTCGGCGATACCATTATAAAGGAGCACTCATCTGCCCGGAATAACCAATCCTATTAAATAAAAAAACAATGAAATTATTTCAATGGTTTAAAAATATGAGCAAGGAAACTCAAAATGTCCGGAGGAAAAAAGAATCCGAACCACCTCATCCTTTTATTGAACAATGCAGAGTTTTAAAAGAGGAATTCGGATTAATGGTTCCTCCATCTGTTATTGACTTTCTGGTACGTTTCAATCTTCCAAAAGATCATTATTATTACAGTCCGTTCTGGCATTTTGATAGCGATCACATTGAACTATTTTTCACCGGGAAATTTATTGAACATGTTGTAAATCGTTATCAGGAAATACATGGCAGAGAAACGGATTTGACCCCACTTCAGGATTTACTGGATAAGATGAGGTATGAATTTAACCTGAAAGAAGACTGTTTTAATAATACTATTGTGGATTCCACCTTCATCAATAAGTGTTACAGAGAATTCAAAGCTTCCGGTGAAGAACTGATTATTACGCTTGATTTCGGTTTCCAAAATCTTGTTCTTACGACCGATCTTGTGGGACTGGTCGGGCAGGATTATCCGGGTTTAAATACATTATACAGAACAACGGCCGGAATCAGATATGAAGAACTTCAGGATTACCAGTCATTTGAAGAAATTATCCTGCAAGCATTGAATCAGAAAGATTAATTAGAATTAAAAAAAAACTTAATACCATGAAAAATATAATCGCGCTTTCTCCCATGTACACGGAAGACAGCAACAATCTGAAAAAAGCATCCCTCAACTCTCCATATGAGCTGAACCGGTTTAATGCCCAATGGAAGGTTCCGGAAGAATTCCGTGCCGATGTCATTGGCGTATACGGTGAAGATATTTATGCAGAGATCGTTGCCGGGCAGTGCGGGCTTACCCTTACCAAACCGGATGATGACTGGATGGCCCATATTTCAGAAGAATTTACCCAACGGAAAATATCTTATGGCCAGCTGAAAGATTTTACAGAGCTGGAAAACGTTTTTATCAAATGTGCAGATTTCAAAAGCTTTAAAGCAGGCGTTTATGATAAAGTAAGCAATATCAAAGGTTTTGATACCGTTGATCCGGAAAGTACCGTCTTTATTTCGGAAGTCGTGGAATGGCAGCTTGAAGTGCGGTGCTTTGTATTGAACGGGGAAATAAAAACCCACTCATCCTATTGGAGGAACAATACTTTTGATACGAATCCGCTTTCTGAAACAGAAAATCAGGAAATGTTCTCATTTTTTGAAAAGTTCATCAGACAATATGCTTCTACCCTTCCCAAAGCGGTTGTTCTGGACTTTGGAATCATCCAGGGAAAAGGCTGGGCGCTCATTGAAGCGAATCCCGCCTGGTGCTCCGGCTTATATGCCTGTGATGCGGAAAAAGCCCTGGAGGTGATCGTGGAAAGCTGCATTAAACATTAGAGAAAACCATTAAGAAATGAAGTTTCAAATGAATTAGCATACTGAACAGCAGTTATTTTAATTTTTAAACAGATTTCATGTTCTTAATGGTTTCCTTTTATCCGGTCCTTTTGTATTTTAGTGGAAAATATAAATATGAAATACCTTTCCATTCTATGGATCTTTATTTTCCTTTCGTCCTGTACCGGAAAGGAGGGGAATAAAAAAGAGCCTCGGAATATCAGCCCGCACCAAAAGACCGGGATTAAAAACGATTCATCGGTATCTGTCACTCCTGCAACCATAAATACTTCAAAAGACAGTCTGAATGAAGTCATGCTTGAAGATGACATTCTTTTTAACGGTAAGCTGAAAAGATTCTTTTCTCTCAATGATTTTGAAAAAGTGTTCGGAAAGCCAGACAGCATTAAACTGATGTCCGAAGAAGCACCCTGCACGTATATTTTTGAAAATCCCGACGGAAGCAAAGATATGAATGACCGCTATCTCTATAAAAACGGCTCCCGTTTTGAAAACTCCCAGAATAAAGTTGCGGTAGATGAATTCAGGTTTCTTAATGGAAATTACATCCTGTACAAAGGCATTACAATCGATGCCCAAACAACCCTTACCGATCTGAAGTCCCTCTTTCCGAATGCCATCAAAAATATCGGCACACTGGATGTGTATGAAGAAGGGAAATTCCAGGTGATACAGCTTAGAGAAGACCATCAGGGCATTTCAGACGGACATCTCAAAATATTTTTCAAAAACAACAGGATCTTTTTTATGCACTGGTGGTTTCCATGTTAACAGCTGTCCACCCCTGCCAACAGGAGAAAATTCACTTTTCCAGCTGAAGATTACAACAAATATTTCAAAAAAATTTCAACCATTCTTCATTACGCAAAAACATTGCGCACTACCCTATTTACTTTGCATCATCAATAAGGGAGGCCCGTAGCTCAGTTGGGTAGAGCAACGTAAACATACTTTATTAAATTTTAACCCTGTGAGATGGGTGTGATGATAAAGTTACTTCGCTTCGTAAGCCGTGTGTCGCCGGTTCGAGTCCGGCCGGTCTTCCTGATGATAAAAGCGGTGTGAGATTAAGGTTACTTCGATTACAAAAAAACACCTTAATCAATGTTTAACCGCTTATTTTTTATGAATCCAAAAAACTAATGGTATGTCAAAATTTAACACAAGAAAAACAGGATTTGACTCCGGTATCATTGCCGGAAAACTGACTGACCAAGCAGGAAAATATTCTGATTACGAACTGTTGAGAAGGGTTACTCTTGCCAACATGCTTTTTGAATCGGATTATTATCAGTCTGCTGATGAGATCATGAATCAGATTGAAGATCTGTGTTACAGAGTAGACGGAGAGCAGATTATTGAACTGGCTCTGGAATGTCGTTTTGAACAGAAGCTGAGACATACTCCTCTATGGCTGCTTATTCTGGCTCATGAAATTCACGGAGTTTCCGTAAAAGATGCGGTGGCTAAAATTGCCAACCGGCCGGATATGACTATGGATCTGCTTCAGATGCTGAAGGCAAGAAACGGTTCATATAAAATGTCGAAATCTATCAAGAAAGGTCTGGCCAAAGCTTTTGATCAATATGATGAATACCAGATCGCCAAATATAAAAAAAGCAACCTGGAGTTATCTCTGGTAGACGTTGTCAATCTGGTACATCCAAAGCCAGCTGCCCAAAATGAGCATGCTCTGAAAGCGCTTATCGAAGATACTTTACAGCCGGCCAATACCTGGGAAACTGCTTTATCTCAAGGAGCCGATAAAAAGGAAACGTTTGAGAGAATGATCGGTGAAAAAAGTCTGGGTTCCCTCGCGATTCTGAGAAACCTGAGAAATATGGCCGAAGCAGGTGTTTCGAGACAGATTATAAAAACAGCGATATCACAGGTCAGCAGCAGCTGGCTTACTCCGCTGAATTTTCTGTCAGCCCAGAGAAATGCTCCGGATTTCACGGCTGATATTGACGAAGCTATGAAAAACTGTTTTGCCCGGGAAAAAATAAAAGGAACAACAATTCTGGCAATTGATGTTTCCGGAAGTATGGGACAGGTCACTTCTTCCCGGTCTAAATTTTCAAGAATGGATCTTGCTTTTGCTATGGCAGCCACCGGTTCCTATATTTTTGAAGATATGATCCTGGTATTCACCGCCGGAAACGATGGTGAGAGAAAAGGAAAGCATATGGTCTGGAGCAATGGTAAAGGTCTCGGGCTGTTCAACAGCTTCAGGCAGATTTACGAGGAACTGGGAGGTGGCGGTATCTTTACCTATCAGCTATGTGAATGGCTGAAGGAAAAAGGATATGCCAAAGATGCGGAAAGACTGGTGGTGATCTCCGACAGTCAGGATATTGATGCGCATTACAGACTGAACAGAAAACCGGATACCTCACCTTATAAAAACTCGTATATTATTGATATTTCAACCCATACCCACGGTATAAAAACCGGGAACTGGACCGCTGAAATCAATGGATGGAGTGATAAAGTATTTCATTATATTAAGGCTCTGGAAAATTAAGATTTTCCGGAGCTTTTTATACGAAGCTTTTTACGAAAAATTTATGCAAAAAACTAATCAACTCATGAACTATAAAATCATCTGTAACGAAGAGAAACTAAAGGAATTCATTGAATGGCTTCCCGATCTGAAACCTAACGAACAATATTATGTACAGCTTCTGGCCCGGAAAAAATACAATCCGGAAACAGGACTGAAGGCAGATAAAGCCCAGCTAAAGCGTTTTACATCAACCAAAGAAATGCTTTTTCATAAGATCAGGCAGCTCGAACTTCCTCTCGGCCTGTATGAATCCGGCGGAACTGATGTTTCACAGGATAATCTTGCCGTATACATTACCCCGAATCCCCGGGATCTTCACAAAGCTTCCCTGCTTCTGATGCGGGAAATTTCCGACAGGCTGATCCGTAATGATAACGCGATCAATCCTCATACCCTGTCTTTAAACCTCATCCAGACCTCCACATCGAGGAAAGTTTTCTTTGATCTGGACATTGATTTCAGGACCGGAGATCACCGGAAAGCCGTTAATAAGTTCAGAGCTGATATAGAAAATGTCATCAATGCGGATTGTCTTACCTTTATCAAAACCCACGGCGGGCTGCACTGTCTCATCAAAACAGAAGCTATCGGAAAGGAATACCAGAAAAGCTGGTATCAGAAGGTTTCACAGCTTACCTGTGACGAGTATGAAGTAACGATGAACGGGGATAATGTGCTTCCTGTGGCAGGATGTATCCAGGGAGTTGATTTTTCGCCTTATTTTTTAGACTGAACTACGATTGGTAAGCGACTTTAAAATAGAATTTTATAATCCCAAAAGCCATCTTTCCTATTATATATTCATTGAAATTCTTACCTCTTTATTATAAGTTAAATTTATCGTACGATAATTTTGTCGTATGATAAATTTATCGTACCTTTCTGATACCAAAACTCAATATCATGAAAGATTTTTTCCCCCTTACTCCTTCTACCGGAACTATAAAAGACGAACAGATCATCGGCAGGGAAAAAGAGATCTATAATATTCTCAGAGCTTTAAGTGTACAAAGCATTACGCTGGAGGAAATGAGAAGAATGGGCAAGACCCTTCTTCTTAAAAAAATGGTTTATCTGTGTAACCATAATAAGGTCCCTGACGATTTCAGGAAAGAAAATTTCAAGGCCATTTACTTTTCACTTCAGGGAAAGCAAAACCTGGGAGAAGTGATAGATAAGCTGATACAGGGATTCAATGGTTTTAAAAAATGGTATAAGATAGACCTGACTAAAACCGGAGAATTCATCGCCAAACTGATAGGTGCTGTAAAAGTTGATGTATACGGAGCTGAGTTTTCGGTTAATCTGCAGGAATATCAGAGAAGCTGGAAAAGTATCTTTTTTCAGACCCTGGAAAATGTTGCAGATAATTTACAGAAAGATAACAGCAAGCTTATCCTGATATTGGATGAATTACCTATTATGCTGTGGGACTGGTATCAGAAAGGAAGACACCAGGAGGTTATTGAATTTCTGGATATTCTCAGGGAGAGAAGACAGGAACTGGAAAACAAGGGTTTAAGATTCGTCTATTGCGGCTCCATCGGTATTAAGGTGATATTACAGACCTTGAGGAGAACATTAAATTATACGGGAGAGCCTACCAATGATATGAGAGAGTTCAATGTAACTCCTTTTTCAGAAGAAGATTCCTCTTTCTTAATGGAATGCTACCTCCTGTCCGGATATACGGTGGATGCAGAAAAAAAAGCGGAAATCTTCAGGCTCATCCATGAATTGTGCGACGGGCTTCCTTTTTATATTGCCCACCTGTTCCTGATCATTCAGTCGGAGTTCGATCTTAAAGTAAATGAAGACAATATACGAAAGTCTTATCATCTGATTTTAAATGACGCTTCCTATCAAAAAGCATTTAAACAGCTCACAGAGCGTCTTGATATCTATTATAAAGAAGATTCAAAGCTGATGAGTAAAATCCTTTCACTTATTTCCAGGACAGACCATCCGGTTTCAGAATCAGAAATTATTACCCAGATAGATGCAGAAGATGAAAAAATTAAAAAAATTCTGGAAATCCTGACGGAGGATCACTATTTTATTAAAACAACAGGCAGCGATGGAAGAACTTATGGTTTCAAATATAAAATTTTTAAGGAATGGTGGAGAATAAACAAGGCATAAATACGGTACTTTCATTCGGGGCCAAAAGCGTGAATCCGGAAATACTGGAGCAGCTGCTTACCGGAAGAGCCGCAGCAGCCGATTTTTTCGAAAATAAAGTCGATGCCATCGTAAAGAATAACAATAACCAGTTCTGGCTTATCATAGGGCAGCGGGGAATGGGAAAAACCCATCTGATGAGTGTTTTACATTCAAGGATACAGCATTATGTAAAGGAAGGAAAGCTTGTGACGGCGTATTTTGCTGAAGAAGAATACGGGGTAGACAATTTTTTTGATTTCCTGCTGAGAATCTTAAACTCCTTTATTAAATGGTATGAGGAAGATCAGGCTTATCTGCAAAAAGAACTGGAAACATTACAGAACACAGCAGCTTCCAGACAATTAAGCTACCTTGAAAATATCATTAAAACGTTTACAGCTCAAAAACCGCTTCTTATTCTTGCTGAAAACTTCGGAGATATTCTGGAGCAGATGGGCAGTGAAGAGCAGGGCAGGCTAAGAGCATGGCTTTATGAAAATGATAACATCAATATTATAGCCACCAGCCAGTCCATCAGTGATGATTTCGACAGAGAGGACCGTCCGTTTTACGGCTTTTTCACTTTATACTATCTTAAAAACCTATCCTTTGAAGAGGCTTATTCTTTTTTACTTTCTTTAGCTGAAATAGAAAAGGATGACCCCCTTATCAAGCATTTAAAAACAAAAGGAAAGCCGCAGGTTCGTGCTATTTTTGATCTGGTGAAGGGCAACCACCGCCTGCTGGTTACTTTCTATCATTTCCTTAAAGCTGACACCCTGGCTAAAGTATCAGAGAATTTCATTAAAACCATCAATGATCTGAAACCGTATTATGAAACGTATATCCGGTATCTTCCGCCACAGCAGCAGAAAATATTACGCTACATTGCATTATCAAGACGCCCTCAGAAAGGAATTGAAATATCGAAGAACTGCTTTATAGAACAGAAGTCATTAAGCAAGCAGCTGAGCGAGCTTTCCAGAAAAAACCTGGTTGATGCCATTCCCGATCCTGCCGACAGGCGCAATAAGTTTTATGACATCACCGAACCATTACTCAGAATCAGCATTGAAGTAGGAGAACACAAAGAGGGAATTACGTCCTTATTTATAGATTTTCTGGCGTATTACTATAATATTGAAGAGCTTGACAAAAGAAACCAAAAGTTTAATGAACGTCTCCAGCACTGCAATGAAAAGGACCAGAAAAATATTTTATACGAAATCGAAGCGATCAAAAAAGCATTGAATATAAAACAGGAAAAGTTAGAAGCTATATTTAATGAACTTGCAGAACTAATTCAGAGAGAAGATTTCAAGAAAGCTGAAGAAGTTTATTTTACCAATATCTCTGAAAATAAGGATGTCCTAAATCTTATCACTGCAATATGTTTACACAACGCACATAAGTATGAAAAAGCAATCAGTTATTTCAGAAAAGTTAACGTTAATAAAAAGCCTTTTATTGCTTCGAATTCAACAAGCATATATAACTATTATATAGGATTTACCAATTCTTTGCTCAATTTATTTTTCACCACTAATGATTACCCACTATTACAAGAAGCCATTGAATTAACAGAAACCATGTACAAAAAATATGAAATAATGAATTATGAATATGTTATGGCAAGAGCAGCAATGGCAAAAAGATTATTTGAAGAAGGTAAAAAATCAGAGGCTAAACAGATTTTCAGCCAAATAATAGAGTTAGAATTCAACAGCTACTCAAATGAATATAAGTACCTGATTCTGGAACTGGTCTATGATTTGTGGAACGGAGAAGAAAAGAAATTCACCTCCGAATACCTGAATTATATAAAATCGCTGTCTATAAAGAAAAGAGTTGAGATTTATGCAAAATTGGCCAAAATACCTAAATTCAACCTATTTTTCTCACTTTCTACTACCATTGAAGAGGATATTCAGGCAGACCATATGAATCTTATTCTTACCACCTGGATCACCAATATCCTAAGCTATTCAACCGATTTAAAAACCGAAGAACTGGTGTACTTAAAAGCATTTACAGCACAAAATAAGGAACAAATCCCGGAACTGGCCATATTAGAAGCATACACTCTCCTTTACAGAGAAGTAATCATTAATAAAAACAATTCTGCCCTTTACGAGCTTCCCAAAGAGCAGAGAATTTTCTTTGAACAAAAAATCCTTAAACATCATCATGACCATTCAGGAACTGAAAAATAAAAACCTCATCCTCCTTGAAACCATTTCCGGAAGCCGCGCCTTCGGATTGGCCACCGAAAACTCGGATACAGACATCCGGGGTGTTTATTATTTACCGAAGAAAGACTTTTTCGGACTGAATTATATTCCGCAGATTTCCAATGAAACCAATGATATTACCTATTATGAGATCGGAAGGTTTGTAGAGCTGCTTCAAAAAAACAATCCCAATATTCTGGAAATTCTGGCAACGCCTGAAGATTGTATTCTGCATAAAGATCCTTTGATGAACCTGCTTCAGTCTGAAGACTTCCTCTCTAAATTATGCAAAGACACCTTTGCAGGTTATGCTATTTCACAGATCAAAAAGGCGAAAGGTCTCAATAAAAAGATCCTCAATCCTGTTGAAAAAGAAAGAAAATCTATCCTTGATTTCTGCTTCATTCTTGAAGGAGAAGGCTCTGTTCCCCTGAAAAAATGGCTGGCGGACAACCATATGCTTCAGGAAAACTGCGGAGTGACCAACATCGGAAATATCAAAGGAATGCATGCCCTGTTCTATGATGAATCCGGTAATCTGGGCTATAAAGGAATTATTCATCATGAAGAAGCCAACCAGGTTTCCCTGTCATCTGTTCCGAAAGGTGAAAATCCTGAAGCTTACCTCTTCTGCAACCTGGACTCCTACTCCACCTACTGCAAAGATTACAGGGAATACTGGAAATGGGTTTCCGAGCGTAATGAAGACCGCTATAACGTCAATCAGCAGCACGGACAGAATTATGACAGTAAAAACATGATGCACACCATCCGCCTGCTTCAGTCCTGTGAGCATATCTTCAAAACCGGAACCGTGAAAATCAGGGTAGACAACCGTGAGGAACTGCTGGACATTAAAGCCGGAAATCAGTCCTATGAAAGCGTAATGCAGAAAACAGAACATCTGATCACCTCTATTGAACATCTTTATTCAATATCCGGTCTTCCCGACTTCCCGGATTTAGAAAAAACAACGGATATTTTAATAGAAACCAGAGAGAAGTTATATCAATAACAGATTTGAAGCTGGAGATGGAAGAGAGAAGCTATGAAGGTCAGAATGAATGACATTTTTTTAATTTAATTTTATGGCCCTCTTCCAGCTTCTATTCTCTTAATAATTATCCCAAACTCATGTTAAACAGCCTCAATTCGGGAGGAGAATCAGATTTATACTAAGATTGATGATCAATTTATTAATTTTTGTAAAAAATATGATGTTATTTGAGTTTTTTAAGGCTCCGTGGGAGTACTCTGTTCATAGAATTTAAGTATGATCTAAGGGAAGCTCCGTAGGAGCGACCTGATAATTATTCATTCATATGTGTTATTATAGAGCTTTAATACAGACAAAATTTGAGTTCTTTACTTTTTCTTTGAAGATTTAGCCAGCGGATTGTATTCAAGACAGAGTTTCATCCAGTATTCAAAATCCGCAGGTTTCTGAAAACCGATGGGCTCTACATAACAATACTCCTGAAGCTGTTTCCCTCTCATGATCATGGGGAGAAAACCTGCTTTTTCCGAAGCTTCCTCCTCCAGCTCCGGGTTATAGCGGCACATCAGATTATCGTGGCTGATATTGATGCACATTTTCCCGTTCACCAGAAAAGCCAATCCTCCAAACATTTTTTTCTCTTCAACCTCAATATCCTCTACTGCAGCAAGCCATTCCCTTACCCTGTCCGCAAGTTCAATATTATAAGCCATGATCTTATTTTTTTATTAATTAAAGTTAATTAAAAACAGCCGTCAGGACAATATTTCCTCCCTGTTATTTCATCAGTAGCTTTTTAAGAAAATAAAATTTCATTTAAAATAATTATTGTTTTACGATAATTAATTATACATTTGCAATATCAACTTATGTTTATTGCCATGAACCAGACTAAAATTATTTCGAAGGTCCTGTACTACATCTGCCTCATTCTTTCCGGCGGGTACCTTCTTACAGGAATATACTCAGGGCTGTGCCTGTCCACAGGTTCCGCTGTCACGCCTTATAAAGAAGGAAAGTTTCTTCACATTAACTATCCTTTCACGGAACAGCCTTTTTTGAATATTGAAAATAATTATGCCTACATTATTTTCTCATTTCTACTGGTGCTGATTTCCTATGGTATTTTTTTCTGGCTTTCCGCTAAAGTTTTCAGGGTATTTTTCCAGGCTAAACTGTTTACAAGAGAAAATATCCTTCAGCTTAAAAGATTTTACCTGTATAATATTTTTGTTCCGCTTCCCGTGGTGATTACCGCAAGTTTCTTCGTGGAAGTGGAAAGTATGATATGGGGACTGGTGTTTATTCACTTTATGCTTGGAATTTTCTGTCTGTTTCTTGCGAATATCTTTAAGCAAGGGCTACATTTGCAAAACGAACAAGACCTGTTTATATAATATGCCGATCATAGTCAATTTAGATGTAATGCTTGCCAAAAGGAAAATGCAGAGTAAAGAACTGGCAGAAAAATTAGGCATCACCCCCGTGAACCTATCCATTCTGAAAACAGGAAAAGCAAAAGGGGTGCGTTTTGATACCCTGGAAGCCATCTGTAAAATCCTCGAATGCCAGCCGGGAGATATCCTTGAATATAAGGAATAACTGTACCTTATAAAAATATCAGATTTTATTTAAATTCCAGTTTAATCTCTAAGAGTCCGCACTCTTTTATTTCAAATCCGTCTTATACCGAAGTAATCCTAAAAAGGGTTACCCACTCTCCTGTTATCCAAACCCAAACCTATGAATACTTTATCCATCAACCACCTCAGCCTTACCTACAAAAATGGGTTTCAGGCCGTAAAGGACATCACGCTCGGGGTACAGAACGGAATGTTCGGGCTGCTTGGCCCTAACGGTGCCGGAAAATCTTCGTTAATGAAAATCATTGTAGGACTTCAGAAACCGACTTCCGGAACTGTCATTTTCAACGGAAATGATGTCGCCAAAGACCCGGATTACATCAAGAAGAATCTCGGATTTCTTCCACAGGACTTCGGAGTATATCCTAAAGTTTCCGCGTATGATCTCCTGGAACATATCGCCGTTTTAAAAGGTATTACAGGCCGTTCAGAACGCAAAAACCAGATTTTGAACCTGCTTGAAAAAGTCAATCTTTCAGACTTCATAAAAAAAGAGGTTCACACTTTTTCAGGAGGAATGAAGCAGCGGTTCGGGGTAGCCCAGGCCCTTTTAGGAAACCCAAAGATCATTATCGTTGATGAGCCCACAGCAGGCCTCGATCCTGAAGAACGCAACCGCTTCAATTCCCTGCTGAACGATATCAGCCGGGACGTTATTGTCATTCTTTCCACCCATCTGGTAGAAGATGTAAGAAACCTCTGCTCCGAAATGGCCATTATGAAGCAGGGGCAAATTCTGAAACAGGGAAAACCTTCCGAATTAATTTCCGGGCTGGAAAACAGGATCTGGAGCAAACCCATCAGTAAAAATGAACTGGAAAGTTACCAATCCAGCCATGAAGTGATCAGCAGACAGCTCATAGAAAGAGAACTGCACATCACCGTATTTTCCGAAGAACAGCCTGAAGGATTTTATCCTGTAACGCCTTTACTGGAGCACGTTTACTTTCATTCTCTCACTCAAAAAATTTAGCCATGAACACCCTGTTTTTATTTGAAGCCGGACGCATCATCAGGCACTGGCCAGCCTATCTTATATCCCTGATCCTGATCTTGCTGGGTGTATTCTGCGGCAGCCGGTTCAATCTGTCCGCCGGAAAAGGAATCTACCTGAATTCTGCCTATACCACGGGTTTTATGATTGGGATGTTAAGTCTTTCCATTATATTTTTCGCGGTGATCTATGCTGTCCAGATGCTTTTTAAAGATCATGATTCCAGGTTTGACCAGGTGCTTTTTTCATTTCCGCTGACAGAAATTACTTACCTGAACGGAAAATTTGCAGGTTATTTTACTCAGACCTTTATCAGTTTTATCCTTCTGATCACAGGATTTACAGCAGGTCAGATGACCCGTTCCGGAAGTGAAATGCTGCCGGGATTCAATCTGATGTACTCTCTTTATCCATTACTGATCTTCGGAATGCTGAACAGCTTTCTGGTCTGCTGTTTCCTGTTTTTTGTCTCGTTTACCTCAAAGAAAAAGCTGATTACCGTAGCAGGAGGACTTTTGCTGTATGTAGCCTATATGGTTGTGCTGATTTTTTCCAGATCACCATTTATGGCAGGGAGCCTGCCGCAGTCGCCGGAAGCCCAGCAGATCTCAGCGCTTCTGGATCCTTTCGGGTTGTCTTCCTACTTTTTTGAAGCCGGAAAATTCTCTGTTGATCAGAAAAATACATTGCTTGTTCCGTTCACTGGATACTTGTTATGGAACAGAATCTTATTTATATTGATTTCCGGGGCATTCCTGTTTTTAACCCATCGTCTGTTCTCATTCAGTAATGCCTCAAAACATGGAAAAACAAAGAAAATTACTTCAGTTTTACCGGAAAAATTAAAAATAGCTATTCCTGATCCTGTTATTTCTTCACTGCATTTCGGCCGTGCAGCTTCTTTTAAGTCTGTTCTTTCCTATGCGAAAATTGACCTGATCTATCTTTTTAAAAGTATCGTTGTTCCCGCCGTTGTTATCCTTTTAGTATTTGCAGTCGGAATGGAAATGTATGCCGAAATTGAAAAGGGAATCCGCCTTCCGCAGAAATATGCAGAATCCGGACTAATGGCCACAACCATTTCAGAAAACTTTCATCTTTTCGGACTGCTGGTTACCGCTTATTTTATCAACGACCTGTACTGGCGGAGCAGCTCATCGGGATTTTCTCTGATTGAGAACAGTACTTTCCTTTCCAAAAACAGGCTTGCCGGACATTTTCTTTCCATTTCCATACTGATATTCTTCTTCACCATTGTTCTGATTATGGAAGGAATTATTTTCCAGACCGTTTATAACTATCTGCATATCGACTGGAATGCTTATTTCGGGGTTTTCCTGTTCAATACCTTTCCGGTTATCCTTTTTTCAGGATTTATTCTGCTGATCAATGACCGGATCCGGAACAAATTTATTGCCCTGGGAGTTTCTGTTCTGGCAGTTTTCATACTGGCCGGGCCGGTTTCCGGGAAACTCATCCCTTATCCTCTCTTCAGAATTTTCTCAGATTTTAAAGGAACTTACAGTGATTTTAACGGATATGGCGTTTATACAGCCGCCTTTTCAGAAAGACTGTTATTCGGAGCAGGAATTATTATGGTTTTGTGGAGTCTGAACCAATGGATAAAAACCGGAAAGTCCAATACTTTATCGCTTATCTTCACTGCGCTACTACTTATCTCAGGGATCCGGACCGGAATATCTTTTATGAAAGGCTATATTCCTGAAAATAAAGAGGAAAATATGGCACGCTCTGTTCAATACGAAAAAAAGTTTCACTCATACGAAAATCTTCCTCAGCCGGAAATTACGAATGTTACCACTGAAATACAATTATTTCCTTCCCAAAATTCGTATCAGATCACAGGAACATATATACTGGCCAATCTATCCGGAAAACCGATTGACAGAATCCTGATCAATTTCAATTCAGATCTGAAAACAGAATCGGCTCTTTTAAAAACCGGAAACGAAACCATAAAAATTACAGAAACCCAACCGGAAATCCTGTTGAAACATCCTTTACAACCGGGAGATACCGCTTTTCTTCATTTTAAGCTCAATTACCGCTGGTATGCTGTGAATGGCCATCAATCTTTCAATGCCATCATAGAAAATGGTTCTTTCATGAGAATCAGCAGGTATTATCCATTAATAGGCTATCAGAAAGATTATGAAATTCAGGATGAACATTTACGGAAAAAAAACAGCCTGGGGAAACTGTCTCCTCTGAAAAAACCGGAAGCGCCGGAGGTTTTCAAAAATGATTTTATCGATCTTGATATGACCGTTTCCACTGAAGCGGGCCAAACCGCAATCGGAACAGGAGATCTGGTAAAAAAATGGACCCATTCGGGAAGAAGCTATTTTCAGTACCGTGCCTATCAGATTCCATTCAGATTTGCCGTTTCCTCTGCTTCTTACCTTGTGAAAACTGTTTATTATAAAGGAATTGCCATCAACCTCTTTTATCATGACAAGCACTTTGAAAATGCAGATCACCTTCTCAACAATGCACAGCTCACTTTAGATTACTGTATTCAGAATTTTGGAAAATATCCTTTTAAAACGGTGAATTTTGCAGAAATTTCCTCTTTTACCGGAGGTTTTGCCGCCACTGCTTATCCATCCGCGGTTTTCATGCCTGAAAATATGGTTTTCCATACCAATATTCGTGCAGATAAAGAACAGGATGTCATTAATGAGCTGGCCGGACATGAGCTCTCCCATCTGTGGTGGGGAAACAGCCGGATCAATCCCGATGACAGGGAAGGTTCAGTAATGCTTACAGAAACCCTGGCCATGTATACCGAAATGATGCTTTATAAAAAAATGCATGGCAGCGAAAAGATGGAAGAAAGACTCAACGTACATCGGCAGATTTACGATAATGAAAAAGGACTGTCTGAAGATCTTCCTATTTACAGAGCTACCGGAGATACTCCTCACATTTCCTACTCCAAAGGTGCTGTGGCTATGGTAAAACTGAGTGAGCTGATTGGTGAGGATAAAGTGAATACTGCCTTAAAAAGCTTTTTACAAAACAATCCATATCCTAAGAAACCATCATCACTGGATTTACTCAATGAATTTTACAGAGTTTCTCCTGATGCTGCAACTAAAAAGAAGATTGATACTTTATTTAAAACGATATGAGGAATGAAAGAATCTGCATCATCTGAAAAATCGGCGAGACCATAAATATTCACAATATCTGTGTTATCTGAGGAATCTGTGGGAAATTATTTTAACCACAACGAGGCACAAAAGATTTTAGATACTTAAGTTATTTTTTAAATAAACCTAACAGGTCTTTGAGACCTGTTAGGTTTTTATTTAAGCGTACTTATATATGTTTTATCATTATAACTAAAAGACATCTGCGTTATCAGCATGATCTGCAAGATAAAAACACTTATAAACATCAGTGGGATTTGTGGAATCTGTGTGAAACTCAAATTTTATCAATGTGATAACTGTATTTTTTGGAACGCAATGTTCAATGCATAGGCAATGTTGATTTTAAGGGTGCAAAGTGTAGAATCAACGCCGTTGATCGGATGAAGCGGCGGATTGGCTTTCGACTATATTACAAAACTTGCTGAAAATCTTTGATTTTCCTGCGCCTTAAAAGCAGTATAATAATTAAAGCTTTACGCCATCGCGTTAAACCAACAAAAAATTCCATATTATCTGAAAATTCGAAGAAAAACATCCGCAAATCCACGAGAGAAAAACATACAAATATCACATAAAACCAGCTCTATCCTCATCATACAGCTGCTTTTTCAATTATTACAAAAAAATATTTTCATCTTCCTGTAACAAAATAAAAATACATTTTACTAATTAATTGATATATCAATAATTGATAAATCATTTTATTTAAATTTTAAAATCATGGAAAAATTAAATTCAATTATATTTTACAATATCGATAAAGCGATCAGGTCTTACAGAAATTACGCGCAACGCCAGCTGAAAGCCCACGGATTTACGATTACCATCGATCAGTGGCTTATTATTAAAGCCATTCTGGAAAATCCGGGAATTACCCAGAATGAGATTGGTGATCTGGTATTCAAGGATAAAGCTTCGGTAACCAGGATCATAGATCTGCTTGTAAAATCAGAATATATCATCCGTAATGTACATCCTGAAGACCGCAGAAAAACCAACCTGGAAGTCACCGATTCCGGGAAAAAAATCATTAAGGATGTCCAGAAACTTGTGGAAGGTAACCGGACCACAGCATTAGAAGGCATTGGCCATGAGGAACTGGAAATAGTGAATTCAGCGATGCTTAATATTTCAGAAAACTGTCTTAACACTAAAAAATAATACCATGATCCGAATATTTTTATTTTTATTAACCTGGGTAATAGCTTTGATGAGCAGCCCGCTTTCTGCCCAGACTTTACAGAATTATTCTCTTTCAGGAAATATCAATTCTGAGAAACCGGAACAGATGGAAATTAACCTGCTCAACCCGGACCATCAACTAATCAAAACTGAAATTGCAGATGCCAGCGGAAAATTCAGCTTTAACAGTCTTCAGGCAGGAAATTATCAGCTGAAGATCAGCAAAAACGGAGCTGAAGTCTATCAGTCCGGAGATATTGCTTTAACAGAAAATAAAACCCTGCCTTCAATTGATCTGAATGTAAAGTCCATTGAAGGAGTTACCATCACAAAAGCAAAGCCTTATATTGAAAGGCAGGACGGTAAAATGATCCTGAATGTGGAAAACAGCATTGCAAGCACCGGAAATTCAGCCTTTGAAGTTCTGGAAAAAGCACCCGGGGTGAATGTAGACAGCAATGATAACATCAGCCTTCGCGGAAAGGGAAATCTTCTCATTCAGATCGACGGAAAGAATACTCCGATGTCCGGAACCGACCTGGCAGCTTATCTACGGGGTATCCCCTCTTCCACCGTGGAAAAAATAGAGTTTATCACCAATCCTTCATCCAAATATGATGCAGCCGGAACTTCCATTATCAATATCAGGCTTAAAAAAGATCAGAGAAAAGGGACGAACGGAACCATTTCCACCTCATTGGGAACCGGAAAATTTATCAAGAACAACAACAGCATCAGCCTTAATCACCGGAATAAAAAACTGAATATATTTGCCAATTACAGCTTCGCTTACCGTGAATTTTACAATCATCTGAAACTCGACAGAAATTTTTATGAGGACGGTGTTTTTCAAAGCGCTTATGTACAGGATAATTTTATGAAGCTTAATTTCAGAAACCATATTGCCAGAGCCGGAATGGATTATTACCTGAATGATAAAAATATCTTAGGCTTTTCCGCCGGATTTGTAAGCAATAAATTTGACCCGAAAGGTGACAATTCCAGTATTGTATTGGGCAATAATCATCTTCCTGAAAGTAATTTCACCACTCAGAACCGTTCTCATGACCATTGGAAAAATATTTCGTTCAATCTGAATCATAAGTATACGATTGATTCACTGGGATCAGAGCTGACAACCGATTTCGATTATATCAACTATTCCAATACTTCTCTCCAGAATTTTGAAACCAGAACTTATTCGGCAGCAGAAAACAGACTTGACATTCTGCAGGGGGATATTGGCGGGAACCTTAATATTTATTCTTTAAAATCTGATCTTTCGAAAAACCTTAAAAACGACTGGAAAATAGAAGCCGGAGCCAAAGTAAGCTTTGTAAAGGCAGATAATGATCTGCAGTTTTTTGATGCCAGCTCAGGAAATCCGGTATTGGATGTGAATAAAACCAATCATTTCATTTATGAGGAAAACATCAATGCTGCTTATGGAAACGTATCGAAGAAATGGGAAAAGTTCAGTGCTGTTTTCGGGCTGAGAGCTGAAAACACCAATGTAAAAGGAACCCAGCTGACGACCAATCAGGTTAATAAAAAGAATTACACCCAGCTTTTCCCAAGTGCTGTATTTTCTTATAATCTGACGGATAAAAGCAGCCTGGAAGTCAATTTCAGCAGAAGGATCACCCGGCCGAGCTACAATCAGCTGAATCCTTTTAAATTCTACCTGGATCCTACCACCTACCGGACCGGAAACCCAGATCTGGACCCACAGACCACAATGAATTATGAATTCACTTACAGCCTGAGCAATAAATATTTTGCTACGTTAAGTTACAGCAGAACTTCCGACAATATTACGGATGTGATAAAGCCTGTGGTGGAAAACGGGAAGAATATTACAGTTCAAACCATCGAAAACATAAGTGCAGCAACTTATTACGGACTTTATCTGATCGCTCCGGTAAAAGTGACGAAATGGTGGGAAATGAACAACAGTGCTAATTTCTATTACGGATTATACACAGGAAATGTTTCGGAAACGCAGATCAATAATAAAGGAAATTTCACTTTCAATATTAACAGCATTCATTCATTTAAATTAGGAAACGGTTTTACAGCAGAACTTACAGGAAATTACAGAGCGAGGGAAGTTTATGCGTATATGGACGTTCAGCCGAACTGGTACCTGAATATCGGGGCACAGAAAAAATTCAGCAATAACAGTACACTGAAACTGGCTTTCAACGATGTATTTTTTACCAGCAATCAAAAAGCCCAGGTCGTTTTCAATAATTATATAGAGAATTTTGATGTAAAAAGAGACAGCCGGGTCATCACGCTTTCCTATACCTATAATTTTGGTTCCTCGAAAAACGGACAGCCGAGAAAGACTGGCGGTGCGGATGATCTGAAACAGAGAATCGGAGCGTAATTATTTAATTTATAAATGATAAGATTAAACCTTACAGGATCGTCTGTAAGGTTTGTTCAACCTCTTTTATTAAACTGTGGGGTATTCTCTTAAACTTTCTAAGTGAACTCAAGTGTTTAAAACAAAATTTTCTCTTTTTCCGGCTAAGTTTAAATGAATTTAAAAGACTTATTTCAGACTTTCAATGTCCTGTAAAAAAGCCTATTTATTAAAATATTTAATCTGGTTTAAAGGTGAAGAGCTTGGATAGAAAGTATGTGAAATCATCAGTTTCATTTTCTTTTTTTCTCTATCCACAGATACAATTCCTTTTCCGGTAATATAAATCAACTGTTTTTTCGCATTGATCTCAATATTGGAAACCGGGTAAAGTGAGGAATCAACCGGGATCTCAAAAGTTGTTTTCCCTTTCAGGTCTATGACAAAAATTTTATCTGCAGTATATCCTGTTATTTCATGCTGACCGGTAAGCTGCCAGTTTTTGATCATTCCCCGAGGCTCAAACATCCATTTTTCTTTTCCTGACTTTGAATCCAGAGCAATTAAGGCCATTTTGTTTCCGTCATCGCTTTTTTTACAGACTATTAGGAAATCATCAGCCAGGGCGGTCTGATCATCTCCCAGGCGCGGATATTTTTCCGACTGGTAGGTCCACTCAAAAATATCTTTTCTGTCGGTAAAATTATTTTTAGGGTCTGTAATATCCCCACCTTTTGTCAATCCTTTTTCCTCTACGGCCAATGCATAGAATTTTCCTTTTTCATCTCCTAAGAACAGAAGGTTTCCGGAAGCCTGCATCTGAACATACAGAGGATCGGGAAAAGGAGCATCTTCATACATTCCGTTGCTTGCAGAGGTACCTTCTTTATAATGCAGATCAAGATAAACTGCAGAATTGAGATAGATGTTTTTATTGTTTTCCACCGGCTGATAATAGTTGTAATTGGTGGAATTGTTATCGGTAGAAAAGCTGGTTCCGTCTTTAGCATTAATGACATAAAACCGGGATCTGAAAACCTGAGGATTTCCCGCGGAGGCAATATATAATTTATCATCGTACCGTAAAGGCTTTGACATAAAAACAGGCCCCAGATACCTTTCTGAATTTTCCGTTATAATGGTTCCGTCTTCAGAAATTCCCCCTTCAATAATTTCATCAGGAGCATCTTTATAGCTGTTATTCCATTTTACTTTTCCCGAAACAATCTGTACTGAAACCAGCCTTCCGCTTTCAAAAGGCATATAAACAGATTCCGTATCGAAAGTAAACCGGTTTTGATTGGACAGGGTGTCTTCCTTTGATACATACTGCCACGTCAGTTTTCCGGTTTCCAGGTTAAAATTGAATAATTTTCCTTTTGATGAGACGATCAGCGTTTCATTGGGAACCTTTACTGCGGGTTCTTTTTTTCCGGTAGAATGGCAGCCTGACAGAATGGCAGCGGTACAGCATAACAGAAATATTTTTTTCATACCATTATTTTTTAACGACTCTCCCATCCGTATACACGGTATATTCTTCACCGCCTGATTTCTGCAGAACCACTTTTCCATCAACAAAATCGTTGGTAAAGGTAAATTCGGGCTGAACAATTATTTCTTCTCTGAAATTTTTAAGTCCCCAGCGTGCCGGTTCTTTCATAAAGAAAAACAGCCCGCTTCCTGCATAATCCACCGATTCATATTTGGGCTCAACCAATATTTTCCCCGTCTTATCGGCAAATCCATATTTGTTATCTTTTGAGATCCTGAAAATCCCGTCTTTTTCGGCCATAATATCTCCATACAAAGGCTTCAGAATCTCTTCTCCCTTATCATTCACCAAGCCCCAGTTCTGGCCCAAAGCTACCTGACAGAAACCATCGGTAAACCCAACAGCGATTCCGTCGTACTTGGTAGACACCACTATTTTTCCCTGTTTACTGATAAGCCCCATGTTCGGTTCGTCTTCATTATCCGTAAGTCTCTTTATACTTGCAAAATCAGAACCCTCAAAATGAACGGTTTCGTAAAAAGGATCTTCACTGATCCATGCATCATCTGTTTTATTGTAGTGTCCTTTTACCTGGGTACCGTAATCTCCTTTATTTTCCGGCATCGTTTTTACCGTTTCTGCCTGAGCGGCCGGACGTGCCTGATTTTCTTCTTTATTTTTAGGCTGGCAGGCCATCATTATGATTATGCTGCTTAATAATATGATTCTCATTGCTCTGTTTTGGCTAAAGATAAAACAAAATCAGGTGAAATATTCATTATTTCAGGCTTTTAACAAAAAAAATCCCTCAAATTGAGGGATTCTATGTATATAAGAATTAATCTTAAGCTTCTGTTGAAGGATTCTGGTTTTCCACCGGCTTTTCAGCCTGAGGTCTTTGCCCTCCATCCGGTCTCTGTCCGCCTTCCGGTCTTGGTTTTCCTTCCGGTTTCGGAGGTCTTGGTAAAAGCACTTTTCTTGAAAGTTTCATTTTCTTACGGTCATCGTAACCCATGAACTTCACTTCCACTTCATCACCTTCCGCATAAGGAACTTTATCCAGACGCTTCCACTCTATTTCAGAGATGTGAAGAAGTCCTTCGGTACCTTTAGCAATAGCAACGAAAGCTCCGAAGTCCATTACTTTCACTACTTTTCCTTTGTATACTTCTCCTATTACCGGAACGAAAGTGATTTCGTTGATCTTCGCCACCGCAGCGTTGATCTTCTCTCGGTCTGTACCGGCAATTTCGATACGTCCGATTTCTCCGATCTCTTCGATAGCGATCACCGTATCCGTATCTTTCTGCATCTGCTGGATGATCTTTCCTCCAGGCCCGATTACTGCACCGATAAAGTCTTTTGGAATTTCCATAACCACCATTTTCGGAGCGTGAGGCTTCACGTCTGCTCTTGGTTCAGAAATAGTTTCGGTAATTTTGTTCAGGATGTGAAGTCTTCCGTCTTTAGCCTGCATTAACGCTTTTTCCATGATGTCCATAGAAAGCCCCTGGATCTTGATATCCATCTGGCAAGCGGTGATCCCGTCTGCGGTACCTGTTACTTTAAAGTCCATATCTCCCAGGTGATCTTCATCTCCCAAGATGTCTGAAAGAACAGTGAATTTACCTGATTTGGCATCTGTGATCAATCCCATCGCGATTCCTGAAACCGGTTTTGTGATTTTTACACCTGCATCCATTAATGCTAATGTTCCTGCACAAACGGTTGCCATTGAAGATGAACCGTTGGATTCCAAAATATCGGAAACAATTCTGATGGTATATGGGTTTTCAGCAGGGATAACGGCTGTTAATGCTCTTTGAGCAAGGTTTCCGTGTCCTACTTCTCTTCTTGAAGTTCCTCTTAAAGGTCTTGCCTCTCCGGTAGAGAACGGAGGGAAGTTGTAGTGAAGGAAGAATTTCTCATCGTGCTGCGAGATTACGCTGTCGATCATGTTTGCGTCTTTCACAGAACCTAAGGTTACAGCAGTAAGAGACTGAGTTTCTCCTCTTGTAAAGATCGCTGAACCGTGTGCTCCCGGAAGATAGTCGATTTCTGACCAGATCGGACGGATCGTCTGAGGATCACGGCCGTCAAGACGGATATTGTCTTCAAGGATCATCTGACGCATTGCTTCTTTCTCTACATCATGATAATATACTTTAACGAAAGGAGTTACTCTTGCCAGCTCTTCTTCATCTTCAGCATACTGTGCCAGGAATTCTTCAAGAACCGCTTTGAACTTCTCTCCTCTTTCTTCTTTGTTGGAAGGGGTTTTCGCTACTTCATACACTTTATCGTAGCATTCTTTCCATACTTTCTCACGGATCTCCTCATCGTGATCTTCGTGGGAATATTCTCTTTTAGGGAAGGACTTTCCTACTTTCGCCGCCAGTCTTTCCTGAGCTTCGATCTGTTTTTTGATTTCTGCGTGAGCGAAGTTGATCGCTTCAAGCATTTCCTGCTCGGAGATCTCCTTCATTTCCCCTTCTACCATTACGATGGAATCTTTGGTAGCTCCCACCATAATATCGATATCTGATTTTAACAGGTTTTCATAGCTTGGGTTTACCGCCAGCTGGCCATCGATTCTTACTACTCTTGCTTCAGACATTGGTCCGTTGAAAGGAATATCGGTAATCGCAATCGCAGCAGAAGCTGCAAGACCTGCCAGTGCTTCCGGCATTACTTCTTTATCATAAGAGATCAGGGAGATCATTACCTGTACTTCCGCATGGAAATCTTCAGGGAATAACGGACGAAGTACTCTGTCCACCAATCTCATTGTAAGAACTTCATCATCAGAAGGCTTAGCCTCTCTTCTGAAAAAGTTTCCAGGAATTCTTCCTCCTGCATAAAATTTCTCTCTGTAATCAACTGTAAGTGGTAAGAAATCCACTCCCGGGTTGGCTTCTTTATTTGCTACAACGGTTGCTAAAAGCATTGTTCCGCCACATTTTACAACAACAGATCCATCTGCCTGCTTGGCCAGCTTCCCTGTTTCAATAGTGATTTCCCTGCCGTCTGCAAGGACAACCGTTTCTGTAAACGCCTGAGGTATACTCATAAATTTGTCTTCTTTATACTCCGTATTGAGTATGATTAATATTTAAACTCTTTAAATTTTCGTTTGCAAAGGTAGTATATAATAATGATATATTGAATTTTCAGTTTCAAAATCCTATGTGAGATCAGAAAAAAAGAACGGTCACATCTTAACAAATAGTAGCTGTTTGTGTGAAAAGTTAAACCTGCCGATCATTCTGAAGGTAAAAAAATATTTTTTCCAAAATTATGTAGGAGAAAATCATGCTGTTTTTGTATTATTGTCTCAAAAAGTGTAAATAAAGTTTTAAAAGATCAAACTATGCTTTTAATAGTATAAAGCAGTGGAGAAGTTGCAGAAAAATAAGATACCGTCTTATCTTTGCCCCGCTTCTCACAAAAATATGCTGCAGACGAAAAATCAACTGAATAAGTTTAACAGGCTTTTTCATATTAAATAAATGTTTATGACCAATAAAGAAGTACAGCCGCAGAACAGGAATTATACTGTTCCGCTGATCACCATCACCCTGCTTTTTTTCATGTGGGGATTCATTACCTGCATGAATGATATTCTTATCCCGTATCTGAAGCAGCTTTTCAAACTCACCTTTTTCGAATCGATGCTGGTACAGTTCTGTTTTTTCGGAGCTTATTTTATCGGATCGCTGATTTATTTCCTGATTTCCATTTCCAAAGGAGATCCCATCAATAAATTAGGATATAAAAAGGGGATTTTATTTGGAATCCTTCTGGCGGCCCTGGGCTGTGTATTATTTTATCCGGCGGCTACGTTCTCCTACTATCCTTTATTTTTAGGTGCGTTATTTATTCTCGGGCTCGGTTTTACGGTATTACAGATCACAGCCAACGCCTATGTTTCTTTATTGGGAAGCGAGGAATCCGCATCCAGCCGACTGAATATGACGCAGGCTTTCAATGCCTTCGGAACAACGATTGCCCCGGTACTCGGCGGGCATCTGATCTTCGAGTTTTTCTCGGCTCCGGACGGCTCTTTCAGCGCTGTTGCCACAAGAATCCCTTATCTGATCTTTGCAGGAATACTGCTTCTGGTAGGCCTACTGATCTCCAGAGTGAAACTTCCTTCATTCCGGATGGGAGAAGAGGAAATTGTAAAAGGCTGGGGAGCGCTTCAGTTCAGTCATCTGAAATTCGGTGTTTTTGCCATGTTCTGTTATGTAGGCGGTGAAGTAGCCGTAGGAAGTTTTATCATCAGCTTCCTCGAACAGCCACAGATCATGAATTTCACAGAGGTAATCAGTAAAAATTATCTTGCCTTATACTGGGGAGGCGCGATGATCGGACGTTTCCTCGGGGCTATTTCCCTGAATCAGTCACTAAGCCAGGAGAAAAAAGCCCTCTATATGCTGGGAGCGGCAGGTGCTGTATTCCTGGTCATCTTCAGTATTGTGAATCTGAGTTTTGCTCAGATCAGTTTCTTTCTGGTATTCATTGTGCTGAATTTCATTGCTTTCTTTATCGGTAAAGCAGCTCCCGCAAGAACTCTTTCCATCTTTGCATCCGTGAATGTCCTTCTGCTGATCTCTGCTATGGTAAACCACGGAGAACTGGCGATGTACAGTATTTTAGGAATCGGGATATTCAACTCCATTATGTTCTCCAATATCTATACTTTAGCGATTTCAGGATTAGGTAAATATACCAGCCAGGGATCGTCTCTGGTGGTTATGGCTATTCTTGGCGGTGCCATTGTTCCTATTTTCCAGGGGTATCTTGCGGATCAGTTCGGGGTTCAGCATTCATTTATCATTCCTGTATTCTGTTATCTGGTGATTCTGATATTCGGAATTTACTGCACCAAGTATCTCAGCCACGTTCAAAGTACGGAATCGAAATCCGGACATTAAAAATCAGTGATATAAAAAATATAGCGGAATACTTAGGTGTTCCGCTTTCTTTTTAAAATATGCAGCGGGTAACTTCCCTCCGGAAAATTCTACTTATTCTAATATATCGTTTAAACCTTCAGGTCCTATGAAAGTCCAGTTAAAACCTGAGTACGCAGCATTTTCAGTCTTAGGGATCCTTGCATTTCCGCGGACGGGATATTCCTGGTGGTGGTTTGCAGCTCTTTTTTGCTCCTGACTTTTCCATGCTGGGATATCTATCTGATCAATAATAAAACAGGGGCATTGTTCTATAACCTGTTCCATCATTTTGGAGTGGCTATTGCCGTTTATATTTTGGGGAAGTTTTTTTCTCTTCCCTATCTGCAGACAGCCGGGGCCATTTTGTTTTCTCATTCTGCTTTTGACCGCTTGCCGGGCTATGGACTGAAGTATCCGGACAGTTTTCAGAATACCCATCTGGGAAAGATCGGGAAAAATAAAACGTAGTCCGGGCACAGTTATCTTTAATTGTAAAAGCGGCTTGTTCCCGGAAAAAGCTATTTTCTTACTTTTTTAGAAAAGGTATATCCCAGTTTCCATTCAAGATAATTGGCAACATGGAAGTTGTAGGCATTGATTCCGAATGAGGCGAAAAAACGGTCTGTGATCTGATACTGCAGTCCTATTCTCTGAAAAAAAGCATCATCATCATATTCCCGCTGTTTTTTAAAGACATAATATCCAGCTCCGATATTAACGGATAATTTTCCCATCATCAATCTGTAAGAAGGAATGACACTCAGTAAAACCCGATCATCTGAAAACCTTTTTTTCTGATATAATGTACTGTCTGAAACATACATCTGATGATTATACTGCTCATCCATCGTAACGCCTACCCCTATTCCGTACGCTGATTTTGCAGAATACTGCCGCATATAAAATGCTTCAGCACCGTACACAGAATAGTTGTAGCCTTCGTACAGCCTGAGATCTTCACGGTGATCGCCTCTGTAAAATGCATTTTTCCTGCCTCCGAAAACAGATACTTCAAAAGTATTGTACTTATCATACGGTGTATATTTATTTCCTCGTGTTTCCGGCAGCGCTGCACGTTCCGGATAGTACACCAGGCTAAGCTGCGGAGCCCAGGTATTTAAGCCTTTATTGGGAATTTTTAAGCCGCCGTTGGAAAGATGATTGAATCTTACATTAAGCCCGATATCAAAATACTTTCCCAGCTCATAGTACATTCCTGTTCCCACACTGATGAACATATTGGTTTTAGAACTTACCGATGTATTGTAATACTCCTTATCAATATCAAACGGACTGGAATTGAAGGATATTCCGAAATTAACGTGGTGGTACCATTTCAGTGGTCCCCATTGCCTGATCTTCGCATTATATATTCCGTAAACGGCAAAGGGGCTTCCCATTTGTCTGTTATGAAGAAAATCAAGCGCCAAAACCCCTATACCGTACTGAGGATAATTAAACTGTTTTTCCCAGTCTCTGGTACCTGTGGTCTGTTTAAGCAGCTGAAAAGAATATGCCGCATAATCTTTATGTTCATAACTTTTCAGATGTATATTGGTAGCCAGCACTTTTCCGTATTCAGCGCCGGCAGAAAACGCCAGAGTGCTTTTATGCAGCGAATCTTTTTCCTGTGCCATACAGAATGCCGGCACTAAGATCATAAACAGATAAAAATGTTTCAAAACGGGTAATGGATTTAAAATCCACAAATCTAAAACATTAATTAACTAAAAAAAATTAAAAAACCATTAAAATCATTGCATAATTCATTATTATACCTTTTTAATAAAATTGCATTAATTTTTTTCATCTGTAAACAAAAAAAAGCAACTTCAGAAGAAGTTGCTTTGTCTTTGAAAATTTTTATAGACTATTTTCTTAAACCTAGTTCAGCGATAATCGCTCTGTATCTTGCGATATCTTTATTTTTAAGATAATCCAGTAATCTTTTTCTTTTACCTACCAGCTTAACAAGAGATTTCTCTGTGTTGAAATCTTTGTGGTTCCCTTTTAAGTGACCTGAAAGGTGGTTGATTCTGAAAGTGAAAAGTGCAATCTGTCCTTCAGCACTTCCTGTGTCTTGTGCAGATTTTCCGTGTTTTGCGAAAATTTCCTGCTTTTTTTCTGTTGTTAAGTACATTCCAATATTGTTTAATGATTATTATGTAACGGGTGCAAAATTACGACTATTTTTTGATTCTGCAAACATTATCGATTTCATATATCAAAATTGATAGAAAAAAATGTTAAAAATTTCTTAATAAATTTTATGTCATCCTGTTAAAAGGCCGTATTTTTGCATACGAATTACAAATGAAAAAAATTATATTTTTTACAGCAGTCAGCACTTTTCTCCTCATCGGTTTTACTTCAGTAAAGGCGCAGAAAAACAGCGACGATAAAGCAAAAAAGGTTTTATACTTTAATCCTGAGGTGGAACCTGATATTGAGGAAATTAAAGAACCCACCAATCTGGCTTTTTTCAGTGCCGTTTCAGACAATTTCAGCAACCGGAAAAACAAAATGCTCAGAGCCGGAGTCCAGATTCCTTTTGATACGATCGAAAAGCAAACCATCACCGATTACTGCGTCAATAATGATGCTGATTTTGCGGTTGTTCCCAAAGTAAAATACTTTAAAGTGGGTATCGGTAAATACGTATTCTCCAATCAGGTGGTAGTCAGCATGAAACTTTTTGATGCCGTTGGCAACCTGGTAACAGAAACCGATTATGATACCTACCGTAAAAACATGCGTCTTTTAGGTTCTACCGAAAACTCCATTAAAATAGGAACAGAAGGTGCCATAAAAGGAATTCTAAAAAAACTCCGCAAGCTTAAATATGCTGAGGGAGTTGAGCTGTAAGGGGCGGTTGAGATTGGTACAGTCTGTAATTCATACTATACTGAGAGTGTCAATGCTCAATTCAGCGACACTGGTCAATAGTCAATTTATAGCTGTATGATAAAATCCTGATATTTCTTTCTATTTGAAATCTTTCCGGTTCCAGGCTTTTATTTTATATCGGAAATCAAAAAAAAACGTACAACATTCTGATTCATAATTAAATATTTTCATCATCTGGTGAATAATATGGGAATTTTTCTTATTTTAGTATAGCATTAAATCTAAATCATATGAAAAATTCAAATCTAAAGAAAATTACGAGAGATCAGCAGAAACAGATCAATGGCGGAGCCATCAAAAGATGCAGCGAAACGGTACCATGTACTGTGGGCTGGTGCTGTGACGGAGCCTGTAAACCGTATATCTGTATTGAAGCCTGATCTAAATTCTCCGACAGTTATGAAAAATCTAAAAAAACTTAGCAGAAAAGGGCTTCAGGAGATTAACGGCGGCGGTCCTTTAAAAAAATGTCAGACCCATACGCAGTGCGGATTCGGGGAATGTTGTGACGGCGGCATGTGTATGCCCTCCCCTTATCCTTTATGCGGACCGATACTGGAATAATCCAGAGATTTTGAAATTTAATTTTTCTGACATCCGCTCCGGCGGGTGTTTTTTTATTTTCCAATACACTGTTATAAAGGTTTTTGAACTTTAATTAATCCTTAATTTTATCACTTTGTTGTCCTGTTTTAAAAAATTGAATTATTTTTGCATATCCAAAAATTTCACGTTTTGAATTCCAGAGACGAACTTATCTTCAATCCTGCCGATATTGCCGAGACTCTCAGCGGACTGCCTGCTGATGAAAGGCTGCTGGCGTTTCTGAAGGTTCCGAAAGAATATAAAGCGGAAGTTTTTTCCCATCTTGATCCGGATTTTCAGGAAGATACCATCAGAAGTATCGGAAGCGATGAGGTTTCTGAAATTCTGAATGCCATGACACCGGATGACAGGACTGCCCTCTTTGAGGATTTTCCGGATGAACTGATCAAGTACTCTATCAATCATCTGAATCCCCAGGAAAGAAGAATCGCTCTGAAACTTCTGGGTTACAACTCCGATTCCATTGCCCGTCTGATGACACCTTACTACATTCAGATCCGTAAGGAATGGACTGTAAAGCGATGTCTTCAGCAAATAAAAAAGGTAGGAAAAAGAGTGGAAACCATGAACCACCTCTACGTGGTGGATGAAAGAAACCGGCTTATTGATGATATTGCTCTGGGAAGCCTTCTTCTGGCTGAAGAAGATACTCTGATCTCCGAGATCACCGACAATCATTTTGTAGCCATAACCACCACTACGAGTAAAGAAGATGCCGTAACCTACTTTGAAAAGTACGACCGAACAGCATTACCCATTATTACTGAAGCCGGTGTTCTGGTGGGTATCGTGACAATTGATGATATTCTCGATCAGATTGAGCAGCAGAATACGGAAGATATTCAGAAATTCGGGGGTCTTGAAGCCCTGGATGTTCCCTATACACAGACTTCGCTGATGGAAATGGTCAAAAAAAGAGGAACCTGGCTGATCATTCTGTTTTTCTCCGAGATGCTTACCGCTTCTGCAATGGGATATTTTGAAGATGAAATCCAGAAAGCCGTAGTCCTGGCTTTATTTGTTCCGCTGATTATTTCCAGTGGAGGAAACTCCGGTTCCCAGGCTGCAACGCTGATCATCAGAGCTATGGCCCTTCAGGAGATCGGATTAAAGGACTGGTGGTATGTGATGAGGAAAGAAATCTTTACCGGGCTTTTCCTCGGCGGGATTCTTGGAATCATCGGATTCCTGAGAATTATGATCTGGCACGAAGCAGGGTTTTTCAATTACGGGCAATACTGGCCTTTCGTAGGTTTAAGTGTAGGCGTTTCCTTAGTAATGATTGTACTTTGGGGAACACTCTCCGGTTCTATGGTGCCTTTTATCCTTAAAAAACTAAATCTTGACCCTGCCACTTCTTCCGCTCCGTTTGTAGCCACTTTGGTAGATGTAACCGGGCTTATCATTTATTTTTCCGTAGCCGGACTTTTCCTTACCGGAAAACTTTTGTAATTTTAGGCATCATCTAATATGCCTATATGAAAATTGTTTCTCTTGTTCCTTCTATTACGGAAGCTTTATTTGACCTCGGACTGACTGAAAATGAAATTATCGGAAGAACCAAATTCTGCATTCATCCACAGGATAAAGTAAAAAATGTAACAGTGATCGGCGGTACAAAGAACATCAATATTGAAAAGATCAAAGCCTTACAGCCTGATCTGATTCTTGCCAATAAGGAGGAAAACATTAAAGAACAGGTAGAAGCCCTGATGAATGATTTCAAAGTAACGGTAACGAATATTGAAACCATTGAAGACAATTATTATCTCTTAAAAAATCTCGGAAAACTCCTAAACAGAGAAGAAAAAGCCCAGCTTTTCAATCTTAAGATCTATGAAATCCTCGATCAGACAAAACTTGAAACCCATATAAAAACGGCTTATCTTATCTGGAATAATCCTTATATGACGGTGGGTTCCGATACTTTCATCCACCGGATTTTATCGGAAATTGGTTTTGACAATATCTTTAAAAATAAAACCCGCTACCCTGTCATTACAACGGAAGATCTTGCTGATGCTGATGTCATTATGCTTTCTTCCGAACCTTTTCCGTTTAAAGAAAAACATATAGAGGAGCTGAAAGCAGTTTATCCTGAGAAAAAGATCATGATCGTAGACGGTGAAGCTTTTTCCTGGTATGGGACGCATATTGCCAAGTGCGGAAATTATTTTAAAGAGATGCTCGCGGAAGTCCTTGCTGTACCTTCCTAAATTTTAATAGAGATATTATTTTCTTTAAAACTGCTGAACAGGCTCTGCTTTACAATACTTACTGTTTCTTCAATACGGTAAATGCTGCACCAGAATTTGATCAGTATCCCGTAATTCCCATCAGTTATGGTACTGTAATAAATCTGATATGGTTTTGTCTGGTCTACCTGGGGTACTTCCTGAAGTGTTTTTCCGGCAATTTCATTGATTTCCGACATAGATTCTGTGTCTAAGACTGAGAGTGTGATTTCTACCAGTTTCAGATTGTCTGTATAGGTCCAGTTGGTAATATTCTGGGATAAAATAGTTCCGTTCGGGATAATAATTTCCGCTCCGTTGGGTGCATTAATCTTGGTAGTCCGCAGCCCCATAGATTTTACACGTCCTGTCTGTGCATTCACATCAATGATATCTCCTATCTGGATAGGGCGGTCAAAAATCAGAATAATCCCTGATACAAAATTATTGACAATACTCTGTAATCCTAATCCTACTCCAACTCCCAATGCTCCTATAACTATACTTATTTTGTCTAATGGAACTCCGGAAGCAGCTACCGCCAGCAAATAACCGGCTATAAGGATCAGAAGCCTTGTGATCAGCAGCTTTGAATGCTGGGCTTTATTAATGTTTTCTTCGTCTTCATCTTCAATTTCCCCAAAAAAATAGGCCACATATTTCTGCAGCAGATGGGCAATCCATACCAGTGCCATAAAAAGCAGAATATTGCCCAGTGTAAATGTAAAACTCCCTATGGTATTGGGATGCGATAATATTGTTATGAAAACGGCCCGGAAAGGAATCCATAAATTAAGATTAGAAGTCAGTACAGCAAAACCGGCATACCCCAGAAGTAAAATGAAAGGTCTTCTGAGATTTGCTGCCAGGCTTTCATGATCAAAAAGCCTGTCTATACCTCTTTTCACTCTTGATCTGTAAATCTGAAGGATAATGATTTCTGTAATGATCTTAAGCAAAACATTAAGCGCAATGATCTGAACAAAAGCTATAAGCCCTGTAAAGCTGAGACTATGTGCCAATGATACTCTTCCAAAGAGATTAAGAAAAATGGAAAACACGCTGAAAACCGCAAATATAAAAAGGCCCAGCCGGAATGCCGCTTTATTGCAGGGAAGATCTCCGCTATTTCTGAACTGCCATACGGTATAGGCTACGGACAGAATATTTAAGATCAAAAACAGGCTTCTGCCCAACAGATCAGCTTTCAGAAAAAGACTTACAAAGCACATGAAAATAAAGACCGCAATAATAAAAATCCAGCTTTTCATCTGCTGCTGCGGCCATGATTTTCTGAATAGAAAGAAAATGCAGAGGATCAGTGCCAGCTGAAGAATTTCGGTGAAAGCAGCCGGGGCATAAAGATTATTGATAATGGCAATATTAATAACGATCAGAAGAAGGGAAATAAAAAGGTGATGATTTAAATATTTAAAATTCAGAAGATTCAGGTTTTCAAAATACCCTGCTTTTTTTATATACGGCAGATTGGCTGTAATATACCCACCCAAAAGGAGCATCAACACAGCCAGTACGACAAAACTTCCCCATGTGGACCTCAGATAATAGGCTGTAACGCTTTTTTCAGTTCCGATATTGCTTATATTTTCTATATCTTTCCCTGAATGACCGGACTTTATCACCTGCCATAAAGCTGGATACTCTTCTTTAAAAAGATCAATTCCCGACCTTTCCACGCGTTCTTCCTGCTTATTTAGTGCTTCTGTAATACTGGTTTTATACTCCAGCATCTGTCTTTTCTTCTCATTCACAATCGCCTGATTGGCATTCAGAAGGCTGTCTGTTTTTTTATACTGCTCATTGAGGGCAAGAAGTTCAGGCAGGAACTGTCTGATGAGAACCGTATCTTTTATAAGCCTGTTAAGAAGGGGGTTGTTTTTAAGGCTGGAAGCCTGTTCTTTAATTTTATTAAATTTTTCATCCTGAGTATTGATGAAATTATTCTGATTTTCAAATTCTTTCTTAATTCCTACCAGTTCATTCTGATACATCTGCTGATTACGGACATTGAGATTGGCCCTTTTGATGCTTCCTAAAATAAGCTTAAGTCTTTCATCAGTGGATTTCATATCACTGAAAACTTTATAGGCATCTAAACCGAATTCACCATCAGTATAAGACTTGCGGAGAATTTCATCTGCTTTTTCAATGATAAGAAGGTAGTCCGTAGCGGATGCTTCGTCCCCAAACATTTTTGAGACGGGCAAAGAATCCTTTTTCGGAGCCTGTTGTGCAAAGCACGGCTGGAAGAGAAACAGGCACAGAACTACAAGCCATACGTTGTTGGTTGCTGTTTTCATCATTTATGTTTTAAAAAAGTTAAAAAAATCTACCTCCGGGGGAACTTCCGTAAGTAAGTTATAAAATCCTGGAAACTTCGTTACAAAGCCATTCCAATAATTCTCTGTCTGCAGCTGTAAAAGGATCGATTGTATGAGAATCGATATCAATCTGCCCAATATTTTTTCCGTCTTTAAAGATCGGGACTACAATTTCAGCCTTTGTATCAATTGAACAGCTCAGATAGTTGCTTTCTTCATGTACATCCGGAACTACGAATGTTTCATTGGAAACGGCAACCTGCCCGCAGATCCCCTTTCCGTAAGGGATAATGGTATGATCGGTAGGAGCTCCTACGTAAGGCCCCAGAATCAGTTCGTCTTTATCCCCGTTCTTAAAATAAAAACCGGTCCAGTTGAAATAGGAAATCTCCTGATCCAGCAGGTGGCATACTTTTTCAAGTTTTTCGTTTGTATTATGTTTAGGACTTTCAAGAATGGACGAAAGCCTTTTCTTTAATTCTGACATTGTATTGATGTTTTTAAGAGAATTGTTTTAAGGAAAGTTCTTCTTTATATCCGAACATTCCGCGGTCTTTTATCATTTCTGCAACGCCATCCGGAACCTGGTTTTCCCAGCCTTTGATGCAGCAGGCAATTTTTCTTAATATTTCTCTTGAATAGATCTCTAAAAATTCCGGATTATAGTTGGTGATATCTACGATACGGTTGTTGTGTTTGAAATATTTATAGAGTTCTTTTAAGTTTTCTTCCACTTTAAGATTGGATGCATCAAGCAGTTCATGCGTTTCAGGATCTTTATACGGATACAGATATACTCTCATTCCGTTTCTGAAGAACTTCCCGAAAGCTTCCAGAATTCCGCCTGACATATCTTTGTAGTATTTCTCATCAAATACCATCAACAGGTTGTTTACTCCCATTGCCACCCCGATGTCTCCGGTAGTATAGGAAGCGAAGTAATCAATCAGTCTGTAATATTCTGAGAAGTTGGAAATAATAACGGTATATCCCAGTTTACCGAGAATATCCACCCTATCCAGGAAGTCGCGCTCATCAATATCTCCGTCTGCTCTGAGGTTTGAAATGGTAATTTCGATAAGCACCTCTGTTTCTTCATGGGTACACGTGGCATCTTTCAGAAACATATCCAGGCCGTTCTGAAGCATATCGATATTCACTTTTGTAACGGGTCTGAAGCTTCCTCTTACCGCAAAAATATTTTTCTTGTATAAAACATCGGCAGGAAGCATATTATTCCCCTGGGAATTGAAGATCACAGCATCTGTCATTCCGTTCTTCACGAGCTGCAGAGACATCAGCCTGTTGTCTACGTACGCAAACGCAGGCCCGTTAAAATCGATCATATCAATTTCAAGATTATCTTTGGCAATATCGTCATATAAGGATTCAATCAGTGTTCTGGGATTGTCAAAGTAATTGAACGCTCCGAAAATAAGGTTTACCCCCAGATTTCCTAAAGTTTCCTGCTGTAAGGTGGCATCGTTTTCCTTGAATTTTACATGGATCACGATCTCATTGTAATCTTCATTTTCTTTTACCTGAAAACGGATTCCCACCCAGCCGTGGCCTTTAATGGTTTTATCGAAATTGATGGTGGTTACGGTATTGGCATAGGAAAAAAACTTTCTGTTGGGATTATTTTCCCTTGAAATACGTTCTTCGATCAGTGCTACCTCATAGCGAAGCATTTTTCGGAGTCTGTTTTGGGTAACGTATCTGTTTTTTACCTCTTTTCCGTAGATCGCATCACTGAAATCTTTGTCGTAAGCAGACATGGCTTTGGCAATTGTACCGGAAGCTCCTCCTGCTCTAAAAAAATGGCGAACGGTCTCCTGCCCTGCTCCAATTTCCGCGAAAGTACCATAAATAGTAGGATCTAGATTAATTGTTAATGCTTTTTGCTTAGGAGTTAATTTCTGATACATTAGGACGTCAAATTTTTCGTAAATTTACCAAAATTAAACCAACCTCAAAAGAAAATGAAGTTGAAATTTTTAGGAACCGGAACTTCACAGGGTGTGCCCGTTATAGGCTGTACCTGCGAGGTGTGTACTTCCCAAAATCCCAAAGATCAGCGTTTCCGTTCTTCTGTGATGGTCACCACGGAGGAAAATAAGAAAATACTGATCGACTGCGGTCCGGATTTCAGGCAGCAGATGCTGATCAACCGCGAAAATAATGTGGATATCGCCCTCATCACTCATGAACATAACGATCATGTGATCGGGCTTGATGATATGCGTCCGCTGATCTTCAAAAGCGGAAAAGATATTCCTCTTTACTGCTATCCGCGAGTGGCCCACGAAATCAAGAACCGTTTTCCTTACGCGTTTGCTGATGTAAGGTATCCCGGTGCTCCCGCATTTGAGCTTCACGAAATTGAAAATAAACCTTTTCAGGTACTGGATACGGAAATCACTCCCGTGGAAGTGATCCACTATAAAATTACCGTTTTCGGATATAAGTTTAAAAAACTGGCCTACATTACGGATGCCGGTTTTATTTCTGAAACGGAAAAGGAAAAATTAAAGAACCTGGATGTACTGATCCTGAACTGCATCAGGAAATTTGATCCTCACCCTGCCCATTTTATCCTCCCGGACGTTATCAGACTGTTTGAGGAACTGAAACCTAAACAGTTATTTTTAACCCACATCAGCCATCATCTCGGGCTGCATGATGTTGAAGATAAACAGCTTCCATCCGGAATGCACCTTGCCTACGACGGTCTGGAAATTGAATTTTAAAAATTTTCCTCTAAAAAGTTTTCGGACATTAAAAAAAGTTTCTATATTTGCACACCGATTTACAGCAGCCCAGGTGGCGGAATTGGTAGACGCGCTGGTCTCAAACACCAGTTCTTAGGAGTACCGGTTCGATCCCGGTCCTGGGTACAAAAAACCTCTGAAATCATTTGATTTTCAGAGGTTTTTGATTTTTGAACTACTAGCAACCTAGTCTTTTTCAGTTTTTTGAAAAGAATGATATGAACAATACTTTACAATAATAAAATTCAATTCATTTATTCTATAAATTAAAGCTCACACAAACTATTTTTATCAATCCAATACATTCACAGAAAGCTGTAAATCTGAGCCTGAATATTACAGACCCTTTTACTATTGAGTTGATATTAAAACTTATATGGCATCAAAAAATAAAGAGCCATCTACAATTATAGACAGCTCTTTATTTTTAATGTTATATTGACTTTCCGCTATTTCTTCACTATTTTTTCCGTGGTTCTTCCACCGTCTGAAAAATAAGCTTCTACCATATACACTCCTTTTACCAGAAATCCTACATTAACAGAGGTGATTTCCTTATCTTTAACTTCCATACTTCTCTTTCCAGCCATATCATAGATAATGATTTTTGTGATTTGCTTTTTGGATTTGAAATGAAGAACATCTCCAACAGGATTAGGATAAAAACCAGTCTCTGAATGCAAAATATCAGCCTCATTTACTCCCAGACATGCTCCGCTTGATGTCATTACAACTAATCTTTCCATACTTTCGCATAAATTTTGGGTTTGGGATGCATAATACATTCCTCCATTTACAAGCGGTGTCGTATCGGGTAAAAGATTTCCTCCTGTTGCCGAATCATACCACCGGATATCGGTTCCTGAAACGGCAAGCTGAGCAAGTGTATTTCCGGAGCAAAACTGCTGTGCTGTATTTCCCACCGGGGCAGCAGTGCTGCATTCTTCAAAGACAACATTATCCAGAAAGGCAAAATTTCCGGCCTGATAGATAATATTCTTCAGCCCTTTAAACTTCACTCTGTTGGTTCCGGCAGGAAGAATGATTGATTTTGTCACCCATTGTGCAGCAGTAGGCATAAAAAAAGTATTCAGGATACCACCGGTATTCAGTTCACCGTTTACCCCTATCTCATAATTATGAGCTTCAGTATAGGTATTCCCCTCATCTGTTGAGTATTCAAGAATGATATGATCATCAGCAAAAACGGTCTGCAGTGCAATAGGCATTGTATACCGGTTGGCCCCGGCAAAATCAAAGGTTACCCTGATCCATGAATTTCCTGAAGAATTTAAAATGGGAGAAACTACATTATAGGTAGAAGCTCCCTGTGAATTGTAAAAATTATACATAAGACTTCCCTGCCCTCCATTAGGAGAGCCTACAACCGGATGTGCCCCTACAATGGTACCTGAAGAAGAATAATTCCATTGAGATTGGGTAGGGCTGTCACCAAACTTTTCCGTAAAAGGTAATGCAACCTGAGAAAATGAAAACACCGGTGCCATTAGCATACAGAATAAAATATAAAAATTGATTTTTAACATAAAATACGAATTTAGGTTATACTATTAAGCAAAATGCATTTTTAATCTTCATGTCATCAATAACAGGTACCTGTCATCTTACCAACAATATAAAACGTATTAAACAAATGGAAATCCGGGGGCAATGCTCACTTGGCAATTACGTTTGCATTGTTACCTAAACTGTTACAAAGAAAATTTTTATATGTTTTTCGGGATTTAAGGAAAGAGTATAAGGATGGAAAAATAAGGTAAACACTTAACTTATCATTAACACTATCTGTCTATGGGCAGTTTCCATCCTTGAAACTCTTAATCATTCCCTCTGAGAAACACTATAACAGATATTTCAGAGGGTTGTTGATTCCTGTTTAATTTTTTTCATCATTGTATTTGCAAAGTTATCATTCGTTGATTTGAAAAAAAATAATGGATATATATCATTTTTCACTCATCTTATGGCAATAAAGGTCAGAAAAAACTGAGGGTCAGTTGAAAAATTCTATTTTGTAAAAAAATGAATATTAATTTAATTATTTTAACTGCCAGAAACTAAAAAGCTTAGAACCATGAAACAAGTGTCAGGCAGGATCATGAGTAATCAGACAATAGAGCTGAATGAGGATCATTCATTTTTCTTCTGCGATTTGCGGGGAACAAAGATTATTCTGAACTCAGATCAGTTACAAATCGTAGGCTGCCTTACTGATGGAATCAGTCTGAATATTGAAAAAGAAAAAAGTAATGTATTGATGGATACCAATCTTAGTCTGGATGCAGACCATGCAGCTGAGATCATGCAAAAACATACAGGCAGCCATAATATCAATATACATCAGCCGGATATTAGTGAAGAGTTAATAGGGTTATTTAAAAAGGTACTTACTGTTACCAATCACAGTAAAGGCCGGGATAATGAACAGCTGCTGAACTATATCATTAACCGGCAGTGTTTCGATGTTATACCATTATTGGGAATTTGTTTTCTATATGCGGGAAAAGAATGGGAGGTAAAAACTCAGATCATAAGTTGTTTATATGAAGAAGGTCAGTTTAAAAATCTGGTTTATCCATACAAACAGGATCTGTTAAAGCGAACCTATATGCTGCTTTTTGATGAAGAGTATATGACCCGGGATTTTACAGCACATTTAATATTAAAATTAAATCCCAAAACGGAAGAACTGCAGCTGGATGACAGAAATTATATTCTTGGAATTGATGAACAGTATTTATTTGAGGGTTTAGCCATGATTGATAAACGGTATTTTCAATACATAGAAGACGATATACTATTGAAAGCACTTGAAAGTGATCATTGTGACACCGTGATTAATGTCATTAAAATCATGAATGATATTGATATTTTCAGGTTCTGGGACAGGCTGGTGTCTTATATACAGAACAGGGAATATGAAAAACCGGGAGATCTTTATCTCTATGTTTTATATAAAATCTTATCCGTATTCAGGAAGAGTGAATATTATGAAGAAGATTTAAATTTTTACGAATTTTTATTATCTTTTGAAGATGAACATGTTCAGGAAGATGCCTTATATCTCGCCTATAACGCCAATTATGAAAACAAAGACTTAATACAGGGTTTTGTTGAGAAAAATAAACACAAAAAATTTGTACAGCAGTTTCTTCAATTTTCCGAAGAGGAAAAGTAGTTAAATAAATCAACAGATTATGTATTACTAAAACGATAAGAATTCTTATTTAAAATGTAAACGGTTCTTAGCTGTAACACCGGCAGAATCTGCCGGTCTCTCCGTTTACCGCTTTATTGGTGTAAAATACACCGTATTTCATTAATTAATTTCACGACACATTCACCCCGAAAAAATGTCCTACGAGTGCAGTAATTCCCATCGCTACGGTTCCCCAGAAACAGATCCTCAGCACAGCAGGAACTATTCCTGACCCTCCGGTTCTGGCCGAAACAGCTCCCAGAAGCATCAGGAATATAATAGAAAATCCATACTGAAAATAAACCATCTGCTTAATGGGCGCGAGAAGAGAGACTGTAAACGGAAGCAAAGCACCCACGGCAAAAGAAATAAATGATGCTCCCGCCGCATATAAAGGCTGTGCCTTTGTAATTTCATTGATTCCCAGCTCATCTCTGGCATGGGCTTCCAGGGCATCATGTTCCGTGAGTTCAACGGCAACTTTCATAGCTGTTTCTTTACTCACTCCTCTTTTTTCGTAGATCTTTGCCAGTTCATGAAGTTCGGTTTCGGGCATTTCTTCCAGTTCCTTCCTTTCCCGGTGAAGATCTGCCTTTTCTGTATCTTCCTGAGAACTTACCGATACATATTCTCCGGCAGCCATAGACATCGCTCCGGCAATCATCCCGGCCAAAGCAGCCAGAATAATGGTATTCCGATCAGGTTGTGCCGCCGCAACACCAATTACGATGCTGGTGGTAGACAAAAGTCCGTCATTGGCTCCCAAAACGGCGGCCCGAAGCCACCCTACCCTGTTCACGTAATGTTTTTCTAACTGATGAGGCATAAGGAAATATAATAGTTGTTATCAAAATTAAGCAATCATTTCTCAGGAATCAATCTAAATTAGATCCGGTCTGTTACAGGTAAAACCTGATCTTTTTCAAAAATTATCACCCAACCGGGATATTTATATTTTAACCTCAGCCGATATGATTTTTCAATGGCCTGAAACTGATTCCGGTACGCCTTTCTCACCAAAATTCATAGTCTTCCACTAGGACTGCGCAGAAATATCTTTCTATCTTTGCCTGAAATTTCAACTACCATCAATGAATTTACTGTACATTAACTGGGATGTGGATCCCGAGATTATCAATATATTTGGATTTCCTCTTAAATATTATGGTTTACTATTCTTCGCCGGACTTGTTTTATGCTTCATCATTCTGAAAAAGATCTATAAAAAGGAACACCTCAGCAGCCAGGCTCATGAAGCTCTTTTTTCTTACGCTGTCATCGGTATTCTGGCTGGCGCAAGACTGGGGCACTGTATTTTTTATGATTTTGATTATTATTCCCAGCATCCTCTTGAAATTATCCTGCCTATTCAGAAAGGGCCGGACGGGTCTTATTTTTTCTCCGGATATGCGGGACTGGCAAGCCACGGCGGCGGAATCGGGCTGATCATTATGCTTCTGATCTATGCCAGAAAATATTCCATCCCATTTATGAAAATCCTGGATATTATTGCGATTGCCACTCCTCTTGCTGGAGGTTTTATCAGACTGGCCAACCTGATGAACTCTGAAATCATCGGTACTCCAACCCACGTTCCCTGGGCATTCATCTTCCACAGAGTGGATGACATTCCAAGACATCCCGCCCAGCTTTATGAGGCGGTTTCTTACTTTCTGATTTTCTCTCTGGTTTATTTTATTTACAGGAAAGGGAAATTCAGTGCAGGCAAAGGTTTCTACTTTGGAATAAGTTCACTGCTGATCTTCGTGATGCGCCTGCTTATTGAATTCATCAAAGTGGATCAGGTGAGTTTTGAGCAGGGAATGAGCCTGAACATGGGCCAGCTTCTGAGTATTCCTTTTATTCTTCTCGGACTGTTTTTTGTTATCAGAAGCATCCTCAATAAAGATGAAATGAAAACTACATAATCAGCATCTGAAAAGTGATAGTATAAAAAGCCTCCGGAATACTCTGTTCCGGAGGTTTCTGTTATAATTTTTAAAAAACCGGCTTAAGAACCTGAAGATCATTAAGCCGGATGTATTCGTCAGTCGAATACTAACTCTCCACATTTATATTTCTGATTATTGCCGGTAAAAGGTGTATTTTATTTCTGTCGTTAAATTTAGATTTTCTGTACAGATCCTGAAAAAAACAGCTATGAACCGGATGTAAGCGTCTACCAGATTCACGGTTTATAAAAAACGCATCTATTTAAAACCGATAAAAGGTTTGTAAGTTCTTCCCACAGGAAGTTTTTTACCGTTTACCTGCATCATGGATGAGGTTTTCACTTCTATCTTTGATCTGGAAATGATATAGGACTTGTGAATGCGTACGAACATGCCGGGTTCCAGGCTTTCTTCTATCCTGCTGATCGGCATTTTTACCGTTACTGTTCCTGTTTTTGTATGGATATGGATATATTCCCGCAGGCTTTCGATATAAAAAATATCATTCAGAATAATTTTAATCTGCTTTTTTCCGCTGCTGATAAAAATATGCTCGCGGTCTGCTGCTTCCAGAAGGGCTTCTTCAGCATTCATCAGATATTTGAACTTTTCCACTGCTTTCACAAATCTGTCATACGGAACAGGTTTCATCAGATAATCCACGATGTCAAGTTCATAGCCTTCAACGGCATACTGGTGATAAGCCGTTGTAACGATCACAAAAGGCGGATCTTTCAGTTTTTTCAGAAGATCAAAACCCTTCACTACGGGAAGATGAAGGTCAAGGAACATCAGATCGATATCATGTCTTCCCAGCAGATTTCCTGCATATACAGCATCTGCGCATTTTCCCACGAGATGGAGCACTTCGTCTTTATTCACGAAACTTTCCAGAATATCGGATGCAATGGGTTCATCTTCTACAATAATGCAGTTGTATTTTTTAGTGGCCGGATGTGTCATTCAGATCAATGGTTAAATGTACAATATAATGGTCTTTTTTGTCTTCAACAGTCAGCATATGTTTCGGATAAAGCAGTTCAAGCTGCCTGCGGATATTTTTCAGCCCTATTTTGGTAGAGTTGCCATGAGGTTTTTCCTCTTTTGAATTTTCAATACGGTAACGCAAGGTCCCATCCTTCAGCTGAATATCAATATGAATAAATTTCTGCCCGATACTCTCTGAAACACCATGTTTGAAAGCATTTTCCACAAACTGAATCAGGATAAGCGGAGAGATCTCCTGTGACGGACGATCTAAATTTTCATGAAAGCTGACTTCAAGGTCATAATGCCGGATTTGCTGGATCTGGATAAAGTCACGGATATTTTCCACTTCTTTTTTAATAGAAATATATTTTTTGGCAGCTTCATAAATGTTATATCTCATCACCTTCGAAAGCTGTAAAATAACTTCGGGAGTTCCGTCTGCCTTTTTAAGAGCCATCCCGTAAATATTATTAAGGGTATTGAATAAGAAATGAGGATTGATCTGGGCCTTCAGCATCGTCAGCTCCTGGTCCAGCTTTTCGGTTTTCAGCTGGGACAGCTGTTCTTTAAGCAGGTTTTTCTGTCTGGTAATTTCAACTCCGAACACCAGTCCCACCATGAAAATAAGATCCATAAATGAGTTAAAGGCAACCAGCCCGTTGATAAAGCCTGAAGGTTCCTTTCCGTCCAGTGTTTCAGTAGCTCCGTATATGTAAGGATAAATGATATAATGGGTAAAAAGTCTGTGAGCAAGTACTGCAAGGACAATAACAACACTATATAAAATCAGTTTCAGAAACCTGTTCAGTCCCATTTTCTCATACAGATACAGTAATGAATAGGCCAGCGGTGCTTTTACCAAAAGATACCCCAGTTCCAGTACTACTGTATTCTGAAGCCTGACCTGCCATTCCAGACCGGGAAACTGATATCTCGACCAGTAGAAGTCCAGATATACTTCCAGGATATAATAGAGAATCCAAAAGAGCAGATGAACATATATTTTTGATTTTCTGTAAGACTTCAAAACTGAGATGATTTATAATGCAAAATACTATCTTTCAGTGAAAAATAAAAACAGAATATCTACCAAAGAAACCCATCCGGCTATCAACGGCAACTTTTCTTTTCAGCCGGACATTCAGAAAACATTAACTGTAAAAAGCCACATATAAGAAGGATATTGAATTCTATTCCGTTGGTTCCGCCGCCTACCACAAACCAGCCGTTCTGCCAGTGAACATAATAAATCCCGAAAATAAAGATCAGTATATTAAAAATTGCAACAGGTCTGATGAGAGCATCTATCCATAACAGAACCACAGAAACGAGATGAATAAGCTTTATCGTCCATGCTATATACAGCCCGAAAGGACTGAAGCCTATGGTATCTAAAAAAAGAAGCCCAAAATTACTGACATCTCCGCTGGCAATAGAAACAACACTGTGCATCAGCAGAATAACCGAGAGGCCACACCGGAGGAAGAAATACTTTTTCATAAAACCAATTTAGAAAAATCATGAAAAAAACACATTGAAAAAGCATACCAACTGCCGGAAAGTGTATATAAAAAATGGATAACCGGGGATCAGTTATCCATCTTTCTTTATTTCTAAAGTAAACTATCTTGTGGTATAGCCACCGTTGGCAAAAATAGTCTGTCCGGTGATCCACCATCCGTCGGTTACCAGAAACTCAACCAGCGGAGCAATATCTTTAATATCCGTAAGCCCTCCCAATGCGGAAGCTGACTTATGATAGGCCACAGCATCGTCTGTTTCCTGCCCATAGAAAAATGGAGTATCCATAGGGCCGGGAGCTACTGCTGTTACGGAAATCCCTCTTGATCCGAATTCTTTGGATGCCGCTCTTGTGAAATGTTCCACAGGTGCCTTTGCTCCTGCGTACGTAGAATACAGCCCTGTATAGGCCGCCAGCAATGAAGTAACGATCGTGCAGATCTTTCCGTTGTCATTCAGCTTTTTGCCGGCTTCCTGAAGAAAGAAATAAGCCGACTTCGAATTGACCCCGAACATGGTATCATATTCTGCTTCAGTGGTCTCCGCAAACGGCTTTTTCAGTACCATTCCCACTGTATTGATCGCAATATCCACTCCTCCGAACCTGGACACAGCCTCATCAAAGAATCTTGTGATATTGTCTACCTGAGTAAGATCTCCCTGAAATAAAAATGCTTCAGACCCCATTGCCCGGACTTCCGCCAGCGTTTTCTCACTTTCGGCTCTGGAACTTTCGCTGTTATAATGAATAGCCAGCTTTGCCCCTTTTGCTGCAAAATCCCTGCTTAACAGTCCTCCTAAGTTTTTGCCTCCTCCGGCAATCAATACTACTTTTCCTTTAACATCTTGTGTTGACATTGTATATTGTTTTTATATTTCTGAAGCAAAGATGGCCAATGAAAATAAAACGATCATGGTGAATCTTTCGGAAACTGCTATAAATGATGACCCGATTACTGAAAGATTATTGAAAAAGTAAAAATATTCACTTTTTCCGGAAATTAAAAAAAACGCACATATCCTGTTACCTGCCAGAAAGATACAGTGTGGAACAACACTAAAAAAGCATTCCGCTTCCTGCCGCATAAGATATAAAATTCTATTATCGGTGAACTTTAGGCATAACATTTGCTCCTAAACACAACATATTATAACCAACACCACTTCATTTTTATAATATATTATTTTCCACAATCCTCAGCATGCTGGGGATTTTTTATGTTGAGACAGAGCCCGGCTTCTTAAAAAAACCTACCACCTGTTCGTTGTCTGCCTCTGAAATCTTCTTTCCGGATTTTGAGACGGACATCATAAAATTTAAAGGCTTCCAAACGATGTTTAAAGGACGTAATATACTGAAAAACCACCTCTATACCGGTAATGTCCATTTGATTCCAAAAATATATTTTTGATAATCAAACATTTAAAACAGTGTCATTCGTTTTATTATTCGTATATTTGTACAGATTAGTAAGCAGGAAACTGTCTTCGCTTTCTGTTTTAGTTTAGAATATTTCTTTTTTTCTTTCAGTTTTTGCTTTTTCAGCGGCTCATTTTAGCTTTTGATGCTTGTATTAATGATAGGATTTCAGAGTACCGAGACCGGATAACCAAAGAGACCGGAGCAATATACAAAACAGAACACCAAGCAGATGACATCATGAACAATGTTCATACAGACCCAAATAACCTATATTAACCAGAAACTAAATACTAAAAATAATTTATGGCAGACTCTTTTTCTAAAAAAGAAAATTTTAAGAAAAAAATTCAAAAACAAAAAGAAAAAGCGCTAAGACGCGAAGAACGAAAAACGAACAACAACAAAGGTAAAGAACTTGAAGACGTATTCATGTATGTGGACGAATTCGGCAGACTTACCTCTACTCCTCCTTCAGAGAGACAGGAGGTGAATCTTGATGAGATCCAGCTGGGTGCTGCACCTATCGTTGAGGAAGATCCGCGTAAAACAGGAATCATTACATTCCACAGTGAAAAAGGATATGGTTTTATCACCGAAGACCAAACTAAGGAAAATATCTTCTTTCACAACAACAGCTGTACAGAACCGGTAAAAAAAGGAAATAAAGTTTCTTTTGAAAAAGAAAAATCTCCAAAAGGATTTTCAGCCGTTAATATTCAGATTGTCAAATAATCTTTTACTCAGAAACAGCCAACGCTACCGGCGGGATTGTTTTTTTATATAATACAGAAGCCACCTTTTCAGGTGGCTTCTTGCATCGTAAAAAAAAGTAAAAATAATCAGATCATAGATTAACCGGGAAAATTATGATCCCCTTCAGGACTTCATTCTCTAAGTTATTGTTCCTAGTCCTGTTCTTCTGCCTTTGAAACAAAAAGAAACAAAAAATTCAATACTTATATCAGATGAAGTCTTATGGAATCATTTTTTCCCTGTCAACACTGACCTGAGTTAGTCCAGCTTTCCGCCCAGTGCTTTAAACAGAAGGACGTTATTTCTGGTATTCTGATGCTGAAACTGAAGCAGGTCCAGTTCAGCGGTCAGTTTGCTTTTCTGAGAATTGATCAGTTCAAAATAATTGGCATACCCTGTAAGGTAAAGATCATTGGAAACCTCTACACCGCGGTCCAGAAATCCTACCTCTTCAGATTTCAGCTGCAATACCTTTTCATAGATCTTCGTCTGTTTCAGGATAGACTGCAGTTCATTAAATGCCGTGGTAATACTTTTCTGATAATTTAGAAAAGCAATCTCCTGCTCTTTATCCGCTACATTGAACTCATGCTTCAGCTGTCCCTTATTAAAAACAGGAACCATCAGTCCGCCCAGTAGCTGTCCGGCTAATGATGCAGGCCTGAAGAATGTTCCCGCAGAAAAAGCGTTCAGTCCGAAACCTGCTCCCAGGTCTATTTTAGGATAAAAGGCAGCCCTTGCAGCTTTAGCATCAGCCTGGGAAGCTTCCAGCACATAATAATTTGCAGCAACATCCGGTCTTGCATGGATTACAGCTTCTATGTTGATATCCTTATTCAGGATTTCCATATTGGTCGGCATTAAGTCTTTTCCTCTTTTCACTCCCCCGCCATAGCTTCCTGTTAAGGTAGTAATCGCCTGTTCTACGGTAACAATCTCTACTTTGATATGTTCAATTTCGGCAAGCCAGTTGTTATTCTGTGCTTTGAACTGCTGTACTGCCAGCTCGGTTGCCTTTCCCACTTCTCTCTGGGCCAGGACAATCTCAAAAGCCCGCTGCTGAAGATTATAGTTCTTCTGATAAATAGCCAGTCTGTTGTCCAGCGTTACCAGCTGATAGTAAAGATTGGCGATATCGGTAAACAGTTCTACCTGAAGCAACCGTAATCCTTCGGTAGAAGCCATGAATTTCTTCTGGGCAGACAGTTTCTTGTTTTTAAGCTTTCCCCATGCATCTATCTCCCAGCTGCTTCTTGCTCCCAGCCAGTAATTCGGGGTAAAATCACGGTTGATCTTCTGATCTTCCGTGATATTGGGTGACAGATTGGTGTCGTAATTCCCGACACCTTCCATCGTATATTTACCGTAACGGTCACCGGAAGCCGCAGCACCTATTTCAAGGGAAGGAAGAAGGTCCATTTTTGATCTCCGGAGAAAACTGTTGGCAATTTCAACCCGTTGCTGGGCAATCTGAAAATCGGGATTGGCTTCTATCACTTTTTCAAAAAGTTCCTGAAGCTGAGGATCTGTAAAATAAGTTTTCAGGTTGATCTGCTGAAACCTATCTGCCTTATTTTCAGTCTGAACAGCTTCATCCGGCAGAGTTCTGGCTTTTTTAATATCAGCAACATTCGGAACGGCACATGAGGTGATCGCCAGCACAGCGATTCCATATAATATAGGTTTATGATTGAATCTTGTCATCTTTCTTCTTATTTTCAAGTTTTGCAAAGAATATATACAGCCCAGGAATGATCACCAGTCCGAAGATCGTTCCGATAAGCATTCCTCCTGCCGCCGCCGTACCAATGGAACGGTTTCCGACTGCTCCGGCACCGGAAGCGATACACAGCGGAATAAGTCCGGCCACAAAAGCAAAAGAGGTCATCAGGATCGGGCGCAGACGCTGCCTGGCTCCTTCAATAGCTGCCGGAACAATATCATAACCTTCCTTATTTCTGGCTACGGCAAATTCTACAATCAGAATGGCATTTTTGGCCAGAAGCCCTATCAGCATCACCAGGGCAACCTGTGCATAGATATTATTATCCAGCCCTGTAAGCACCAATGCGATATAAGAACCGAAGATTCCTGTCGGAAGACTTAAAAGTACCGGCATCGGAAGCAGGAAGCTTTCATATTGGGCAGCCAGCAAAAGATATACGAATAAAAGACAGATCAGGAAAATGTAGACAGTCTGATTTCCGGAAAGGATCTCTTCCCTTGTCATTCCGGACCATTCGATATCAAAACCTCTCGGCAGTGTTTCCCCGGCCACCCTTTCCACTGCTGCAATAGCATCACCGGAACTGTATCCTTCCGAGGGCTCTCCGTTAATCATTGCAGACATATACATATTATACCGCGTAAGAACTTCCGGTCCGTATACTTTTTCAATGGTAATAAAGGTGGAAAAAGGCACCATTTCCCCTTTGTCATTTTTAAGATATAAATTCAGGATGCTTTCCGGCGTGTCCCTGTGTTCCGGACTTGCCTGCACCATCACTTTATACATCTGGCTGAAACGGATAAAGTTGGTGGCATAATACGATCCCAGCATTGTCTGCAGGGTTGACATCGCATTATCTACCGAGATTCCTTTTTTAGCCGCCATATCATAATCCATATTGATCATATACTGCGGGAAAGTGGCATCAAAGCTGGTAAAATTATTCCGCAGCTCAGGAGCTTCATTCAGCTTTTTTACAAAATCTTTGGTGATCTTGTCTGTATTTTCAATTGTCCCTCCGGTTCTGTCCAGCAAACGGAGTTCAAAACCGCTTGTATTTCCGAATCCCGGAACGGTAGGCGGTGCAAAGATCTCAATCTGCGCATCGGCAATACTTTGAGTTTTATCAGACAGTTCCGCAATAAGGTCATTTACAGAAATATTCCGCTCTTTCCAGTCTTTAAGGTTGATCATGGCCATCCCGTAAGAAGATCCTGCAATTTCTGTTACAATACTGTATCCGGCGAGAGTGGTTACGTTTTCCACCCCTTCAATTTTCCTGGCGATAACCGTTACCTCGTCCAGAACCTTTTCCGTTCTTTCAACGGTAGCGCCCTGCGGGGTGGTGACACTTACATAAACCATTCCCTGGTCTTCCATCGGAATAAATCCGGTAGGCAGGAACCGGCTGGTAACGCCTGTCAGAAGAATGAATAAGAACAGTAACCCAAAAGTAACAACGGTACGGGTGGCAAATTTTGAAAGAATTCCTACATATCGGTCTGTTAGCTTTTCAAAACCTCTGTTGAAGCTCTGGAAAAACCGGTCAATAACCGTTTTCTTTTTATCGTGGCTGTGAGGTTTTAAAATAATCGCACATAGCGCAGGAGTAAGGGTTAATGCATTGACTCCTGAGATCACAATACTTATAGCTAACGTCAGAGAGAACTGGCGGTAAAATACCCCCACCGGACCCTCGAGAAACGCCACCGGAATAAATACGGCTGACATTACAATGGTAATTGCAGCGACTGCTCCTGCAATTTCTTTGGTTGCACTGATCGTTGCTTCCAAAGGCTTCATTCCCTCTTCCATTTTCACATGGACGGCCTCTACAACAACAATCGCGTTATCCACCACAATTCCGATAGCAAGAACGAGGGCAAATAACGTCAGCAGGTTTACGGAGAAATCCAGCATGCTCATAAAGGCAAAAGTTCCTACCAATGCCACAGGCACCGCAAGAACAGGAATCAGAGTGGAACGCCAGTCCTGAAGGAAGATAAACACTACAATTCCCACAAGGATAAACGCCTCGATAAGGGTCATCAGAACTGCACTGATGGAAGCATCGAGGAACCTGGAAACATCATAGGCCATATTATATTCCATTCCCGGAGGGAAAGATGTGCCTTTCAGTTCTTCCATTTTGGCTTTTACACTTTCAATTACTTCAGAGGCATTGGAACCCGGACGCTGCTTCATCATAATAGAGGCAGAAGGTCTTCCGTCTGTTTTGGATACCATCCCATAGTTCATCGCTCCAAACTCTACTTTGGCAATATCTTTAAGTTTAAGAATGGTTCCGTTAACATCTGATCTTATCGGAACTTCCTCATATTGTTTAGGCTCAAAGAATTTTCCTTTATATTTAATGACATACTGCAGCTGGCTGGACGTTTTTCCGGAGGTTTCCCCCACTTTTCCGGGTGCTGCCGAAATATTCTGCTTCTGAAGGGAACCGATCACCTCGTCTGCCGAGATATTATAAGCAGCCATCTTCTGCGGATCCAGCCATACCCTCATCGAGTATTCTTTCTGCCCCATAATTTCCGCACGTCCTACTCCATCAATACGCTTCAGTTCCTGAAGAACATTAATATCCGTAAAATTATAGATGAACTGTTCATCCTGGCTGGGATCTGTACTGGTAATATTCAGGTACATCAGCATACTGTTCACCTCCTTTTCAGTGGTTACTCCGGCCCGGATCACTTCTTCAGGAAGTTCATCAAGGATAGTCGTTACCCTGTTCTGTACGTTTACTGCTGCTACATCGGGATCTGTTCCCACTTCAAAGAAAACCTGAATCAGGGTAAGCCCGTCATTGGAAGTTACCGTTGACATATACGTCATTCCGGGAACCCCGTTGATGGCCCGTTCTAAAGGAAGTGCCACCGCGTTGGCCGACACTTCGGCATTGGCTCCCGTATATTTTGCGGTTACCGTTACAGAAGGCGGTACAATATCAGGAAACTGTGTGATCGGCATTTTCATCAATGCCATGATTCCCAGCAGTACAAAGACTATGGAAATAACCAACGAAAGGACCTTTCGTCTTATAAACATTTCTACCATGGTAAGTTGATTTAAAGATGAAGGTTAATATTTCTTTTTAATCCTGATGAGATCACCGTCTTTCAAAGACTGTGTTCCTTCATAAATAATTAAATCTCCTTTCTTAAGGCCGCTTTCCACCATATAAGAATCTCTTAAAGTGGTACCGATCTTAATGTTGGTCATTTTTACTTTATTCTGCTTATCTACAACAAATACATAGGTTTTGTCCTGGATAGAAAATGTTGATTTCTGAGGAATCAGGATGGCATTATCCTGCTGTTCGGAAATAATAAGCTTCCCTGAAGTTCCATGCTTGATGAGGTGGTCCGGATTCGGGAAGAGTACTTTATAACGGATGGAACCAGTAGTTCTGTCGATCTCCCCTTCCGCTGTTTTCAGAGCTCCGTTGAACTGATAATTGACACCATTCGGAAGGGTAAGCTCAATTTTCTGATGGTTTCCGATCTTATCATTGGCCAAAAGTTCAAAATAGAGATTCTCCGGAATAGAAAAGTAAGCATATACTTCGTTCAGCTGTGAAAGTGTGGTGAGCAGAATTCCGTTTTCCACAAGACTTCCGTCTTTATGAGGAATCACATCGATCACGCCATCAAAAGGAGCCGTAATTTTTGTAAAGCTGATCTTCTGTAAGACCGTTCTTCTTTCTGCATCCGCGTAAGCATATTTTGCTTTAGCCGAAGAAAGTTTAGCCTTTACCATTTCAAGCTCATTATTGGCTACGAATTTCTTAGCGTGAAGACTCTGAATCTGCTTCAGTTCCACTTCTGCAATGCGAACGTCAGCATCTGCCTGCTTAAGGGCGGCATCAGCTTTCAGTAATTCCATCTGCAGTTCGGCATCGTTGATCTTAAATAAAGCCTGCCCCTGATGAACAAACTGACCTTCATTGACATAGATATGCTGGATGATTCCGCCGATTCTTGAACGGATATCTACATTTTTTTTAGCCTGAATATCGGTTACGAACTGGTTGTTGACAAGGGTATCTTTTTCTTTGATTTCCAGTACGGGAACTTCTTTTTCTTTATTCCTGTTTTTTTTGTTGTCTTTACTGCATGACACAGCGAATAATATTGCAAGAATGCAAATTATTACATTTTTAGAATACATCTTAAGTTGTTTAAGTTATAAAAATTTCGTTAAAATAAATTGGTTTTCAACAACTTAAACTAGTACAACTGGAGGAGATGGAGAAAGGATTTTACGCCGCAGATGGAGGAGACCGCAATATCCGGAAGTGTAATTTTTGATGTAATTTTTTCAATCGCTGAAAAATCTCCGGATGCCTCATCTACCTGGCGGGCAACGTTTTTTACAATTTTTGAAACTGTGGATACGGCATGGGTATTCATATCCGTTTCTTCGTAGAAATCGAGGATATGAACATTACCTATCTGAGCTACGCAGGGAATATTCTGCAATGATTTTTCTGCCCATTTCGAATTGAAAAGGGTAAAAACCAGCATGAAATAAAAAAAGATAAATGACCTCAGGCCTGCCATGTCAAAAAAGAATACTTAGTTTTTCAGTAAAAACAATAGTTTCGCAAAATTATGGATTTCAGACGAGGTTTATGGTCTTTTAAATGTTAAAAAAACTTAAACAATCAGGGTTTTGTCAGAAAAGAACCTTTTGAGAATATTTAAAAGTCTCATTTTAAGAGATTATATGTCTGGGGATCTTTTAACCAAAAGACTTTACACTTTAGGAGCAGCAAGTTTAAATGCTTACTGCATAAAAATTCATATAAGAGTCTTTAAAAATCTACGATTTTTATCAGATTAATTATTAATTAAAAGATCTGCGTCATCTGCAAAATCTGCGAGATAATAAAAAACATCAACAAACATTACTGGAATCTGTGGAAAACTTTTAAAACCACAAAGGGTGTAATCATGGATATATTCATCTTTTCTTATCTGAATCTGATTTCAGACTTATTTTTTGCCAAACATATTCTCCAACACCTGATAACGGTAATCAAAGATCTGTTTCAGTTTACTCTTTACCATAAAGCGATGAGCTATCTCCCCAAGAAATCCCATTGGCAATTCATAATTTACCGTATCTTTCATCAGGACTCCTTTTTCATTGGGAATAAACTCATGATGGTGGTGCCAGAGCTTATAAGGTCCTTTTTTCTGAAAATCAGTGAAGCTTTTCTGATGATCCACCTGAATGATCTCAGTCTGCCATTTCATTTTAATACCCAATAAAGGGGAAACATGATAATCGATGAGCATTCCTTCATGGATTTCATCATTTTCCATTGCTGTGAGTACCGTAAAGTTCATATCTTCCGGAGTAATTTCTGACAGGTTATTGGCTGAAGAAAAAAAGTTCCAGGCTGTTTCCGGGCTGCAGTTAAGCTGCTGCTCTCTGTAAAGACGGTGTTTCATTTTTATTATTTACTGATAGATCCACATTAAAACGGGCTTATCGGCTTTCTGTAACATGGGATCAATTTCTTTCATGGCATTATTGGATATGGTGGGACATCCCCAACCTTCCGGAGACCCTTCGGGAAATACATCCTCATCGCTCATCAGATCCCAGGAATGAAAGACGATAAACCGTTTCAGGGCATTGCTGTTGGTTTCTTCAAGCCCATGCATCAGGTATTTCACATTGATTCCCCAGTTGCTGTATCCTCTTTCTCCAAGCTTATATTTTCCCAATGCAGAAAGATGGCTGCCGTCTTCATTACTGAATTCAGGATTGTCTTTGGAACCATCTGTACTCCAGGCATTCGTCCCACAGCCATGTCCTACCAGATACTGTTTTGAAGCAGTTTTCTTTTTGAAATCCCAGACAAAAAACCTTTTGACTCCGGAATGCAGACTCATATCGATCAGGATACAGAAATCGGTATTCATTTTTGCTGAGATACAGTATCTGAGAGCTTCTTCTGCCCTGGCTGCTACTTCAGACAGATCAGCTTCCGGTTTCTTTTCCGTCTGAACAGCTGCTTTTTCGGCAGCACCTTTTACCTTCATAAGTTTAGGTTCGTTACTGCAGGAAAACAGGAGAAAAATACTGAAAGTTACAGGCAGGAGCTTCATTTACCGTTATTTATAATGGCGGAAAATTCCGAAATCGGTAGGTGTCCACAGCGCAGCTTTCTGTCCGGCAGCTTTCAGGGCATCATTGGACCAGGTATTGCAGGTGTAGAGGAAGCTGTACGTTCCTTTCGCATCATAGAACGCGTCATTATCATCATAAACCGCATTGGTTGGAATCAGGATAAAGTTTCCGTTCTGATCCCTGTCGAATTTATCTTCTACAAACTTCACCAGGTCCTTATACTGATTTCTGCTGATCATGATCATTTTACAGTCGTCCCCTTCTTTCATGGCCCTGTAATAAGTACAGTGCATCGCTGATTCGCTCATCCAGAAGGCCGCCTTTACAGCAGTTGAGAATTTCAGATCAGCCCACGTCGGAGTATCCAGATAAAAACCTTTATCTCCCCAGCCTACTCCGATATAATTATAATCTGTTTTTTTGGATTTTATATTGTCGAAAGGAATTTTCCGGCTCCAGTCCTGCAGATCGTTTTTCACAGGCATCACAATGTCGGTGTGTACTCCGTTGGTATAAATATAAATGGGAATAACCTTTTCCTGTCCGTCATCTTTTGCAGAAACCGGAATAAGGGGAAGGGCCAGCCCCAATATAATATAAATAATTACAATTCCCAAAATAACCCCTATGGTTTTCAGGATATACATTAAAATCATTTTCAAGGTCATATTTTAATAAAATTTAATCTTCATTTTTCCGTAAAAGTATTTGTTTTAATCGGAAAAATGAGTATATTTAGTTACGAAATATTCACAAATATGCGTAAAAATACAAAATCACAAAAAAGGTTTAAAATAAGAGTAAAAACAGCTCCGAAAAGAGTGCAAAAAAAACGTTGATTTTCTGTGTGACTTTGGTCTCCTGAAAGTCAATTTTTCTTTTTAGGAAAGCTGCTGTAAAGATTCTTACCGTATTAAATCTAACCTCTTTAAGGCTGAAAACTTAAGGAATGGATGATTAACCTTTTATATTTTGGAACGGCAAAATTCCAAACCGGGAATCGTCCGCGGCATTCCTGGCTAATTTTTATCCGAATATTTTTCAAGAAACTCAATATTTCGCCTGAGTCCGGCAAATTTGGTTCTTTTCACCGGTGATTTTCTGAAAATTCCGGAGAATATTTCCTGGGTAATTTCCTTCCATTCTTCTTTTCTGAAGTTTTTCAGAGCTTCGCTGGGGGTAAATCTGTTCTGCTTATGAGGTGCAGAAAAGCGGTTCCACGGGCATACATCCTGGCAGATATCACATCCGAACATCCAGTCTTCCATTTTGTTTTTGAAATGATCCGGAATTTCATTCTTCAGTTCTATGGTGGCATAGGAAATACAGCGGCTTCCGTCAATGATTTTTTCAGACACAATAGCATCTGTCGGACAGGCATCAATGCATTTTCTGCACGTTCCGCAGTGATCTGTTACCGCATGATCCGGAACAAGTTCAAGATCACAGATAATCTCAGCCAGAAAATAAAAAGAACCGTTCTGTTTAGTGATGAGATTGGCATTTTTTCCTACCCAGCCTATCCCTGATTTTCGGGCCCAGCTTCTTTCGAGTACGGGTGCTGAATCTACAAACACCCTGAATCCGAACTCTCCTATTTCTTCCTGAAGTTCCGTCACCATTTCGCGGAGAATTTCTTTTACTACTTCATGATAGTCTTCCGCATAGGCATATTTGGAAATCTTATAATTTTCCAGGGCAGAAATTTTCTCTTCCGGGAAATAGTTATAGGAAAGTGAGATGACAGATCTGGAGCCTTCCACAAGCAGTCTCGGGTCCAGTCTTTTATCAAAATGATTCTCCATATATTTCATTTCGCCATGAAAATTATTTTTGAGCCATTTTTCAAGATTGGGAGCGTCTTCTTCAAGGAAATCTGCCTTTGAAATCCCACAACTCTGGAATCCAAAACGTTCTGCTTTAGATTTAATCAGCTGTGAGTATTTTTCGGCACCGGTGTTCAGGATTTCCACTTTGCAAAATTAAGATTATTTTATCAATGTTGGATTGAAGGAGAAACTGTTGTAAATGCAGTTTTTTTGGAAACGCAAAGATGATTTACAGGCAATATCGATTTTTTAAAGGAGCTAAGGGCAGAATCAACTCCGTTGATCCGATGAAGCGGATGAATATTTGGATGCAGTAGAAAGTTTTCAGAAAAATTACGTATTTTCGTTCTTATTTTTAATAATTAAAATTAAACAGTTATGTCTTTAATAGAAGTAATACAATCAGGAAATTATGAGCTGATCGATGTTCGTGAGCCAATGGAACTTGAAATGGACGGGAATATTGAAGGGGCGAAAAACATTCCTCTTGGTGAAGTAGAAGATAGAAAAGAAGAGATCTTATCCATTGAAAAACCGGTAATCTTATTCTGCAGAAGTGGAAACAGAAGCGGAAAAGCATTAGAATATCTTAACAGCCAGGGCCTGAAAGACGGTCACAACGGCGGAGGCTGGGCTGAACTAAAAGCCGTATTGGAAGCAAATCAGGGAACTTTTTAAAAGTTCCTTTTTTTATCTTATTGCATCATGAACCTGAAAATAATATTTGAACAGCTCTGTCTTTCTTATACGGAAGATAAAGCTCTTATCAGCCTTCTATGGCAGGAAATTGAAAAACAGTATTCTGAAAAAGGCAGACATTATCATAATCTTCTTCATCTTGAAAACATGATCCTTGAGCTGGAAACTGTGAAAGACAGAATTTCCGATTTTGATGAGGTTCTTTTTTCCGTATTTTACCATGATGTTATTTATGATGCTTCCTCAAAATCCAATGAGGAAAAAAGTGCAGCTTACGCCATACCACGACTTCAGAAATTAAAAGTTTCCCCGGATAGCGTTTCAAAAATTCAGGACCAGATTACCGCTACAAAAGCCCATCAGAAAGCCGATGACAATGACACCAATTATCTTCTGGATGCAGATCTTTCGGTTTTAGGAAAAGATCTGGAAACTTATCTTGATTACAGCAGAAGAATCCGCAAAGAATATTCCATTTATCCTGATCTTCTTTATAAACCCGGGCGAAAAAAAGTACTGAAACATTTTCTGGAACTTGACGGTATCTTTAAAACGGAAGAATTCAGGGCTCAATATGAGACTCAGGCTATTAAGAATATAAAAGCCGAACTTCAGCTGCTTTCATCATAAGATTGCTGTAAGAATAATCTTTTCAACGGATGAGATATCAAAAATATTTGTTGTAAATTGGTATATAGAAAATGTCCGCCTGCCATGAAAAAGTTTTCTCCTATTACCGCTATTCTTATCATTGCAGGATTGTCCGCCGGTATCCTGTATCTGTTTTTAGGGAAACCTTTTGGCTCTCAATCTGAATCTGATAAGACAGACCGGCGCAATGACAAAATCATCAGCATGTTCAATGCACAGATAGACCAACAGATTGAAAATCATACGCAAAGCACGATGTATCCCGGTTATATCGGTGAAAGCCGCAAGAATACAGTCAGTTATCTGAAAACCATCAAAACAATTGAGAGCTATGCCCGTTATGGGGTACAGTCAACCAGGCCCCGGAATTATCTTGAACTGAATATTGCATTTAATGACGGAACAACAGCCAAGGAAGTTTACACGGGATATTCCTGCTCCGGATATACAGGTCCCTGTCTGCTGATGAAGGTAGAAATGAGTGATGGAAAAGCAGTTAAAGTTTATACCAACGGACAGGAGAAAAAAGGTTCCCCGGACTGGATCATTCAGGATCTCAGTCTCATGATAGAAAAAACAATTGCTTATGATATGGGCAGAAACCGACAGAACTATTTTCCTCCTGAAAAAAAACAACAGGATTTTGACAAAGAGTGGGAAAACCTCAGATAAGCCGGCAATCTGTTACAGGTATTTTCTGAAATTCCAGAATTTTCTTTTTTTCAGATAATCCGGATCGGATTCATGGCTATACGCTTCTCTTTCAAATGAAATTCTTCTGTAAGCCAGGTAACCGTCTTTCAGTCTGAAAAGCCAGTAATAATATTCAGCGACATAAAAAATATAAAAGAAAATAATCAGCATCTCGATCTGCTGCCTTAAATGGATCTTTTCGTGATTGATAAGTATTTTATTTTCCTTATCTTCGGGTTTCCTAATGAAGATAAAGGGAAAGAGAGCAATGCCGTTAATTTTTAGTTTTTTTAATGGCTTTTGGCATACAATTATCATATAACAAATATAAAGTTTTTTTGATTTAGAGATTTAACTTATGGCCCATTATGACATCAAAGAAGGTGAAGACTTTTACTATAATGAACAGGGATACAAGGTTTTTACGGAGAAATTCCATCTGAAAAGAGGATATTGCTGTAAAAGCGGATGCAGACACTGTCCTTACGGGTATGATAAAAAGACTGATACATTCATAAAAAACGATAAAAAAAATAAATAAAATGAAAAAATATATTTTTATTTTGTTGGCATCGGCTTCATTAGCCTTTACATCGTGTAGTCCTTTCCAGGTACGTTCTGATTATGCTGAAACCGCTAATTTCACTACGTATAAAACGTATAAAATAAGAATTGACGACCTGAAACTCAATGATATTGATAAAGACAGGGTTCTAAACGAGCTGTCGAGACAGCTTCAGAGCAAAGGTCTTCAGTCCGGTGAAAACCCCGACCTGATCGTTAATGTAAAAGCCAATCACAAAAAGATTACAGATATTACCAACAATACTCCTTACGGAATGTGGGGATGGGGCGGCCCTTTCGGATGGGGCGTTGGAATGAGCAGAACATGGACCAGCAATTATAACGAAGGTGCTTTAATTGTAGATCTTATTGATTCAAAAAGCAACAAACTGGTATGGCAGGGAATCGGAAGCGGAATTTCCGTTGATTCGCCAAGAGCCAAGCAGAGACAGATTCCTGAGATCATGGCTGAGATTATGAAAAATTATCCGCCACAGAGAAAATAAGATTTCAATTGATTGAAATGATATATAACCGGTGCTTTTGAACCGGTTTTTTTTGTGTTATTGTCGTTTCATCTAAAATTAATCACAAAGCTAAACAAGGGAAAAATAATTCTCTTTTTTAAAATAAAAGAAGCGTAAACTCAGCAAAATAATAAGAGTTCTTTTAGCTTCTGCTGGAGTTTTTTGCTATTAATAAAATTAGGGGTATTCTTACTAAACCTAACAGGTTTTTGAAACCTGTTAGGTTTTAGGCGCTGTAAAGGATTCATTCATCAGATTTTTCATGCCCAATAGCATAGCGTATTATTCTCAGCATATCAAAATAAGGATGCTGTTCATTCAAAATTAATGGTAACGTCATTTTTTATTCACTGAAATGTGGTAATCTTACAGAAATTTTATTGATATGAAAAAAATCATCTTATTCTCTGTAATAGCCGGGTTTGCCAATGCCCAGGCTCCTGCAGGGTATTACAATTCAGCCGGCGGATTGAGCGGTGCATCACTGAAAACGGCATTAAGCGTCATTATTACCAACGGTCATCAGGATAAAGGGTACAATGGTTTATGGACAGGCTACAAGACTACCGATACCGACAAAACTTATGAAAATGACGGCTCTATTATGGATATTTATTCTGAGAAACCTTCGGGAGCCGATCCTTATAAATATACTCCGGGAACCAACCAGTGCGGAACTTACGGAGCGGAAGGCGACTGCTACAACCGTGAGCATATTGTTCCTCAAAGCCTGTTTAATGAGTCTTCACCGATGGTTTCGGATATTCATTTCATTCGTGCTACTGACGGGAAGGTAAACGGAATGAGAAGCAATTATCCTTTCGGGAAGGTGGGAACAGCAACATTTACTTCAAAAAACGGGTCTAAACTGGGCAGTTCTGCTTCTTCGGGATATTCGGGAACGGTATTTGAGCCGATTGACGAGTTTAAAGGGGATGTAGCCCGTATGATCTTTTATTTTGTAACCCGATACCAAAGTAAGCTTTCCTCGTTTTCTTCAGGAAATATGCTGGGCAGTTCCGCATTTCCGGGGCTTCAGACCTGGGAGCTGAATGTTCTTCTTGCATGGCATAATCAGGATCCGGTTTCACCGGCAGAAGTTAACCGGAATAATGCTTCCTATAAATACCAGGGAAACAGAAATCCGTTTATCGATAATCCGAATTATGTGAATCTGATCTGGGGATCTTCCAATCCGGGAACCTCTAATCCTAATCCTACTCCCAATCCGGGATCAGACTGCATCAACGAAACATTTGAATCTATTCCGGCAGCCAATGCTTCCTACACAACAAGAACCTGGACCAACGGAGGTATTTCATGGACCGCCACTGATGCCAGAACCGACCAGACGGTTAACAGTAAAGCTATTACCGTGAGAAACGGTTCTTTAACTTCGGGCAGTTCAGCCAACGGGATCGGATCGTTAACTGTAACCACCCAGCTGAAATTTTCAGGAAGTAACGGAAATTTAGAAGTAAAAGTAAACGGTACAACCGTGGGAAGCGTTCCTTACGGCACAACTGCAACTACAACAACAATTAATAACATCAATATTACCGGAAATGTAACAGTGAGTCTGGTTAACAATTCTTCAGGCAACAGAATCGCCATTGATGATCTGAAATGGAGCTGCTATACGGGAACTTCCGGACCAGCCAAAACTCTTTCTTCTGATCTTCCGGTTCAGGAACTTCAGGTTTATCCTAATCCGATTTCAGGACAGGAGATTTTTGTGAAAGGAAATGTTCAGCATATCCGGAAAGCAGAAATCTATAATCTTCAGGGAAGACCACTTCAGACTATTCATCAGCCTTTTAAAACCGGTAATTCTATTAAGATCAGAAATCTCGGGCAGGGAGTTTATTTATTGAAACTGGACCAGTCTACTTTGAAGTTTTTAGTGAAATAATTTTGAATACCATATGATAACAAGACCGGTTATGCCGGTCTTTTTTGTTAATCACAAAATTTTTAGTTTATTTTTTAGCCTTGATTGTTTTCCCCCAGTCTGTAAACATTTTGTTCAGTGTAGAAGTATTAATCAACGCAAAAGTAAACATGCCGAGGAAAATAACCAGCCAGCACCAGGCAAGCTTAATACCGTTTCTGTCCGTAGTAAGAAAAAGGACGAATATCGCGATGGCTCCCAATACAAAGGTGAAAAGCAATGTATAACAGAATACATGAATAAGGTAGCTATTCAGTTTCAGCTTTCTGAATATCCAGGCTATGGGCATCAAAAGTACAGCTAATATCAGCGGCAGGAACATGGCTGCAAAAATTACGGTTTCGGGGTGTTCTGTGAGTTCCTGTTCCAGCCCGAAGAAGGCATTAAAACTGAATATTTTCATACTGTTTTTCTGAATCAGGGATTTCCAGCAGGGTTCTGTTTCTGTATCCGAACAATCTGGCGAATATTACATTGGGGAATTCGTGAATCCCGATATTATAAAGATTAACACTGTCATTAAAAAACTCCCTGCGGTCTGCAATTTTATTTTCAAGCCCGGTAATCCTTTGCTGCAGTTCCAGGAAGTGGGCATTGGATTTCAGTTCCGGATAGTTTTCAGATACGGCAAAGAAAGACTGAAGAGCTTTTGAGGTCTCATTGGCCACTCCTGTCTTTTTATCAGAATTTGTGGCACTTGCATAGGAAGACCGGAGTTCCGTCAGGCGGATGAGAATTTCTTTTTCATAGTTCATGAACTGTTGGGCTACTCTTACCAGATTGGGAATTTCGTCTGCTCTCTGTTTCAGAACAACGTCTATATTGCTGTAAGCTTTTTCTATATTGAACCTGAGCAGGACCAGCTTATTGTAGATACTGATAAAAAAGCCAATCACGGCGATCGCCAGAAGTATGGAAAATGCTATTGCAGTAGTCTGATTCATTATTGTAAAAGTATATAAATAATCATTATCATCACAATGGTACAGGTAAACATGAATGATCTAAGCAGTGGCTGATATTTGTTCCAGATGGTAATTCCAGATGCGGAAGTGATCCCTAATACTTTGTAATGGTCATCTTTTCTGATGAAAGTCGTTCCGCCCTCTGCATCTGCATATCCTACCAAAAGCATTTTCTGCCCGTTCTTCAGAAGGGTTTCCTTATGTCTTTTGCTGTGGCTGTGGCTTACATTGGTTTCTGCCAGAAGGACCAATTCTATCCCCTCCGGTCTTATTTCTATGATGCCGGTCTCATCCTGTATCCGGAAAGGGTTGCATTGGGTTTCCCGATGGACGGTTCTGTAAGAGTCTCTTCCGTCTGAATCTCTTTCTATATCTTCGATGGTATAATAGTACCCGATACATTCTTCATGGCTTACCGGAGAAATAAGAGGTTCCTGCATGATCAGTGTTCCTTCAATTTCAACGAGACCTTTAGCCAGGGATTTTATTTTTGAGGTGGGAAGCGATGCCTGAAGCCTGAGAAAGCGTTTAGCAGAGGTAGGTTTCATAAGAACCAGTGCTATAAAAACAAAGAATGCCAGAGGAAAAAGCACAAAGAACTGTCCGGCGTAGGCATCATAATTCCGGGTTATGCTGAGCATTATATGGTGTAAAGGCATCTTCTCTTTAAAAACCGCAGCCCATAAAATAAAGTAGATCACGCAAAACAGGAGGACAGCAAAAATGATCCATCCGATGTATGATCTTTTTCTTTCGTTTCTCATGGTCATCTTAATTATCCCGGCTGTCTGCACATTTTATACAGCAGACCGGAAGTCTAAAAATACGTTTTATTTCAAATCAGTCTATAATTCCGGAGTTTTATTTTTTTAACAGAAACAGGGAATATTCACTTTTATTTATTGTTGTTCCAGATAAATAATAACTATACAGCCTACATTAATCAGCAGGATCAGCAATCCCGAATATACAGATACAGCTATTCTCTTTTTCATTGACTGTTTTGTGGTGTAGGAAAACAGTAAGCTGGCAAAAAATGCAGATATTCCGGTAAAAATGCTTCCGAAAAAGAACATGATCCAGTTGAGATCAATAGCATTGGCACTGTTTTCAGAACTGCTATCGGTAATCTGCAGATATTGCCCGATTTCCGGGGGATTATTCTCTGCAATGTCTACTGTTTTGATGATTTTGTTCCCTTCTCTGTTGATATATTCCACTTCAGGAAAATATACGGGCTTATCTGAATAGGAAGAGCTGCGGAAGTTCTGATTTTTGACCATTTCTTTTTTATAACCGATAACAACCGCTTCATACCTGTTTTCATTTAAAGATCTGTATGCCTTTTCCCAGAAAAAACTGTAAGATAATACGAAAGTAAGCGCATTGATCATCACCATGAGCAGACATACAAAGAAAAGAAGAAATCCTTTTTCCAGGGCGCTACGCTCGTTTTTACCTGTATTCCCGCTCCGGATTATCTTGCTGAAAATTCTATATCCTGCATACACAGACAATAAGGTGATCACTACTACAAAATATCCGAAAAAGGTCATAAGATTCCGCGTTTCCCGTTATTTCTGTTTAACAAATTTATTTTCCACTCCTTCAAATACGATGGTTAGTGTATCATTTTTAACGGAGTATTTACCTTCTGTTTTTTCGCCGGTTTCTGTTTCCGTGATGATCAATTTCCCGTTTTCTGTCTTACAGGAAGATGCTGTGGTATGCTGCATTTTCCCTTCTCCGGTGTGCTGGATATATTTTCCGTCTTTGGTAAATTCAATAACGATTTTCTCAATGACATTTTGAGTTCCGGAATCTTTGACCTGTCCCACCCATTTTCCAGTGAGGGTGGTATCGTCTTTTTTCTGAGAGCAACAGGTTAGGGCAGTCAAAAAGCAAAAAATAATCAGGATCTGTTTCATTGGGTTTTCTATGGATTTAATAAACCTCAAGTTTCGTTTTTCCTTCCGTAAGATAAAAAGAGCTGCTGTTGAACATGGCCTTTGTTTTTCCTCCTGCTTTATAGAGCCCCCAGAGCACACTTCTGTGTCTTAGTCTCGGATCCGAACTTTTCTGTATGAATCTTGCGAATTTTCCGTCTTCGCTGATCTCCGTTTCATAAGATTCCGCATCCTGCATTTTAAGGGTAGGATTTTCATAAACCTCTTTAAGCTCATTCCAGCCGGTTTTTACGGTACTGTTATTATATTCTGAAATATACTGGTTGCTCATACTTGGATAGACAGCCCTCGCCAACCCGTCTATATCTTTATTTATGTACAGGTTTTTAATCTTGCTGTATCTTTCTTTTAATTCTTCGGTAAGCACATTATTCGCCAGTTTTTTGAGATTCTGATATTCTTTGGGCTGGGCCAGCTGATAAGGAACCGAAGCTTTAAATTCGAAGGTGTATTCGTAAGGTTGGGTATTATAATCTATATTTTTCACCAGTGCCTGGCTTCTGTTCATGATTACTTCTTTCCCGGGAGCATCATGTTTTCTGTTATCAAATTCTTTGACATTCACTTCCAGAAATGCATGATCAGGGCTATCGGTATAGATCTTACAGGTAATTTTCTGTACTCCGGATCTGAAAATACAGTGATTGATGCTGACTGAAGTACTGACTGACGCTTCTTCAAAGTTCCTGTAAACCGGCAGCCCGTTCACAAAGATTTCAGCATGCCCCATATTCTGGCCGATCTCTATAAAATACCGCGGTTCATAGTCATAGCGTTTTACTTTTTTTGTGATCTCTTCTACTATATTTTTTGAATTGATTTCTATATTGTTATTGTTTTGCATATTATCTTTTTTTTGTGAGCAACTCAAGCTGAAGGTGAATATCAGCATGAAAAATATCAGTCTTGAATACTTCATTGCATTAAGTTTTAAGCAGGTATATTTTGTATAAGGTGATGGTTCTCTCATTAAAAATAGTGAATGACTTATCTTCCTTGCCTTTATCCGTTTCTGTGGAAGTTTCCCAATCGATGCCCAGCTGCTGGTTTTTCACTTCAGATTTAAATTTATACTTTCCTTTCAGACCGGAAAAATACAGGCTGCTGTCTACGAAAAATCCTCCTTCATCTTTTCCGTACTGCTGTACAATACCGAAGGAACAGTCTATTTCTAATTTTGCCTCCAGCTTTACCTGTGTCTTTAAAGGGGTAAAGCTAAACAATTCTTTATAGAAAATACTCTTTACTTCTGCCTTTCCTCTCACATACTGCCCGAAAGCAATGATTCCTTTTACCTCATCATAGTAGTTGCCTGCCTGTTTAGAGAAAGAATAGGTTTTTGTAAGGAAGTTATATTTCACATTCTGCTCAATACTGATCGCTCCGATGATGCTTACGGAGAATGATATATTGGCTGTTTTATCTTCATAGGTATCCTTGACTTTGCCTCTGATATCTTCAAAGTCTTTATGTCTTGCTTCAGGGAGCTTATCTTTTAAAGTTTTATCCGTCACATAATCGAGAAGGTCTTTGCCTACAAGCTCATATTTTACCCCGATGAGAGGATCTATTTTGATCCCGGCTTCAAAGATCATCGCTACTCTTCCGTCTGCCTGCTTGTAATAATACAGTCCGCTTTTGTACGCCATGGACGGGCCTACCAGTTCTATGGAATCGGGAAGGCTTTCTATGGCTTTCATTGCTTTCTGTACGCCCTTTGCCAGCTTTTTTATTTTTTTCAGCTTACTGATCCCGCTTCTTCCCCTGGTGAGGATCAGGATGAGAATTTCGATAACGATCTGCAGACATACGAAACCGAACATGGCTATACTGGTCGCATATTTGGTGTATTTGGTCTGGGTTATAAAATTCACGGTAGTTCCGTTCAGGCTGAGTGCTGTTCCCTTTTTCTCCTGGGTACGGTTGTGAATGGCGTGTAATCCTGCTTCCAGTTTCTGGGCTTCGGCTTTTATGTAATCCAGAAGAACCTGTTTTGCCATATAATCCACAAGCGTCATGGAGGTTCCCAGATAAACCCTCTCGATGAAGGATTCGAATTCTGTAACAAATCCTTTCTGAAGGTCTACGCTGTGGTTGTGGAAGAAATAGTCTTCCTCGAAATCGTATTTTCCGTGGGCCAGCCAGACAATATCCGGGTATGTTTTTACCTGGAGGGTAGGTTTGTCTTTCTGTGGAAAATAAGTACAGCTGTTGATATAGAAATAATAGCTTTTGTGCATTGAGGAAAAATAATTGATGTATTTTCCAAAATACTTAAGATAATTCGGGATAAAATCATCTCCTATATCGGCCTTTACCGGATAAACGACTGTATTTTTAGCTTCTGTTTTCTTAGGAAGCCCGGCCTCCTGAATGGTGATTTCGTCTTTATGGGTATTTCTGCAGCCTTTTCTTTCTTTATTCACTGCGCTTACGGTAAGATTCTTCGTTTTACCGGCAAACGGTGCTATGGTTTCGAAAATAATAGGGGCATAGGTATTTTCATAATAGTTGAAGCGGATCATCGCCCTTCTGTTCTGCTGATGCTGTGCTTCTGTAAGTTTGTCTCCTTTATGGATCAGCTGGCTTTCTCCATGCCCGTGACATTTAAATTTAGAAGATCCCAATCCGTTGCTTTTCATGAAATTCATAACGGCTTCCGATCTGTCCTGCGACAGCTTCAGGTTATAGTCTCCCGGACCTCTTTCATCGGCATGACCGTCTATAATGATCTGGGAATGGGGATTGGACTTCAAAAGGGCGACGAGGGAGCTTAATATTTTCTGGGCATCTGCTCTTACAGCACTTTTATTAAAGTCGAAGAATACAAAATGTTTCTGTTCCAGGGGAGTTGTTCCTACCGCTTTGATCTTCGATTTTCCATCTTCAAAAACGATAAACTCATCTGTTTCATTGATTTTGATCTGTTTGAATTTACAGGTTCCCACCCTTGCAATATCTGTGTTCGGCTGTCCGATGATCAACGGAGTCTGATTGGAAGGTGGTGTTTTAACAACTGCTTTTAATGCATTCTTAATGTTCAGGTATTTTCCGTGTCTGTCGTTTCCTGCTTTATCTTTAAGGTAGGTTCCGTTCTTTCTTTTGATTTTTACGTAAAACTCTTCATTTTCCTGGATATATTTGATATATGCCTTCCATTGTGAGGTATTTGGAATTTCAAGATTAATCTGCCCGTCTTTTACTTCCACGTTGTATATGGTGCGCATTTTATAGTCACCACTCCACATTTCGTTGTGAACTTCTACGGTCACGACTTCCCCATTAATCCCTTCTGTATCGGCATGAAAATGAATTATTTCGCCGTAAGACACTCCAAAATTTTTGCTGTCGGTATTCCTGATGTTTGTTCCGCCTCTTGTTTTACTCCATTTGCTGGAGGTAATAAGCGGATCGCAGAATCCGGCAATCATCAGTCCTGTAAAAGCCACATCCGGTTTCCCTGTCATACTGGCTTCCACGTAATACGTATATCCGCAGAGGCGTTTGGGAATTCTGTATGAAAAATATTTGTCGGTCATGCAGTGAAGACGTTCCACAATATTTTTGCGTTCTTTATCCAGCACCATCCAGTAGAGTTTTCCTTTCTTCTGGTCTTCGGTAGTGTCTTTATGCCATTCTTTGATGTAGAAATGTGCCTTTTTATCGGCAGGAACGCATACCCATTTATCCGGTCCGAACCGGGAGTTCGAATTATTTGCCTCATTGGGCATCGGTACAAATTTTATTTTTTTTATTCCTTTCGGCATCGCTTACAATTTTGGGGATTCTCCTGTTTCCACTCCTTCATGGGTAGGTTCTTCTTTATACATTTCACCGGAACTTACAAGCGGATTGATCTGCTGCTGTATGTCTTTATCTGCATTTTTAAAGTTCTGCGGGCTGGCTTCCGCCCTCTGGCCGTGGTCGGTGATCTCAATACATGGAGTTCCGGCAACAGCACAGATGGCCTTACTTTTTTCTAAAATAATATATCCTCCGTTGCTTAACTGTACTTTATCGTAGAACCCCTGCCATTCGGTGACCATGATCTTACATGGCGGCGTGCCTCCGTTTTTGGTACAGTTTCCAAAGGTATTTTTTTCAAAAGTAGCTCCTCCGGTCTCTTTTGTTGTTACAATAAGTTTTTTGGAACCGTCTTTATCATTGGCATATTCTTTCTGATGGGTAAGTACTTTCAGCTTATCGGGAGCCTGCCCGAACTGGCATCTGCACATCGCTCCCTGCACTACAATATGTTGTTCTGCCATGCTTAGAATTCTTTAGTGGAAATTAAAACCCTGGTTAAATAGCTGTTCCCGAATTCCAGACGGACAAATGAAGTGTTCATCTTAAAAGTAACCACTGTAAGGGCACTTGAGGTGTTTTCGTCCACTTCTACCGAAGTCTGGTAAAGACTGGCATTATATCTGGCAAACTTATCCCTGCATTCTGTGGGCGAACTGCTGTTGAACACCAGTCCGTACGGTAATCCTGAAACCGCTTTATCCCCAAAATATTGCAGGCCATAATATTCTGTTCCATCGGTTGTATGCCCATAGATCAGGTTAAAATCATCGAAGTCCCAGCTGCTCTGCATTCCGTTTTTACAGCTTTCGCAGGGCATCCGGCTGGATTTTATCTGTAAAAGTTGGGTAAATACAGCTTCTGATGCCGGCAGGGAGATGAACTGTTTTTTATTGAACAGATTCTGCAGTTTTCTGGAAACTGTTTTCTTTTTTGGTGTGCTTTCTTCTATAACAAAATCCGAGTCATCTGCTGCTACGGGTTCTGTTACAGCAACGACGGAATCGGCAGCATATGCTGCTAGTTCCTGATCTGGTTCAAACCCTCCTTTATCACTTAACAGAAATGCTTTGATCTCTTTTTCCAGAAGGCCTGTTGATTTGGTCTGCTTTACATCCACTTCTTTCTTTGACCAGCTGTCCGGAACAACTTCCTGAAGGGAAATACTGACTTTCGTACTTTTGGAAGACAGTTTTTTCATCGTTACATTCCAGACCGCATGCGTAATAAATTGTTTGGGTTTTGCCCCGTTTTTCAGAGCAAGGATCAGATAAGGATTCTTTTTTCCTGCTTCATCTTTAAGGTTGTAGAGGTCAACTGAGGTAGAAAAACCAACATCTGACGCCGCAGCTCCTTTAACATCATCTTTTGTAAAATCGTTGCTGAAATTAAAAATGAACTGTTGTAATGTCTCCATATTTTTAGACACTGTAAACTCTGTTTTCTGCCCGAAATACAAACCGAAACACAGGATTGAAACCAGTGTAAGCAATTTATCGTTTAATCTTGTTTTCATATTATTTTGTTTATTTTTTATTCTGTTATGGCGGCTATTTCTACGGCTATTTTCTTTTCCTGCTCAAGGTTTATATCGCATTCCAGGTAAATAGATTCTGCCAGTGTTGTCTTTTCATCAAGGAAATAATGGAGTCTGATGCTTCCTTCATGATTCATTTCTCCCTCGTCATCAACGGTTAAAGAAAATGGTGTTCCTGCTATAAAATCGTTGACGGACCGTTCGTCATTCAATATTCCCTCTCCTTTTATCCGGATGAGATCATATTCGTCTTTCAGAGGATCTGTTTCCAGCCTGATTCCGAAAACAGGTTCCATTACATTGTCAACTACCGGAAATGTTTCTGTTATTTCTGTTTCATATTCTTCACCGAAATGCCGGCAGATCCCGAAGAATAAGGTTCTGATGAAGTAATCATTCTTCAGGTAGAGACCAATGGCATCGGGTTCATCAACAATATATTCAATCTTCTGACAGTAATGATCCACAGTTTCCCCATCAAATAACCGGTACACCTCTTCTTTTACGGCGGGCCATCTTTCTTTGAATACGGAAAGGTTTTCTACTGCATTGAATTTTCCATGCCTGTCTGTACTGATCTGCAGCGGGTAAAGTACTTTAGAGGTTTTGTATGCCAGGAGGTCTGCTATTTCATTCACTTCTTCTTCGTTCAGATATAACGGGGAAGTTCTGTCGATTTCAAAAAAATGAAGCTTATTTTCACTTTTCAGCCAGCGTACGGAGGTTTCATATTTCAGTTCGCTTCTGCGGTTTCCGTTATCAATAGTAATGGCCGCCGCATATCTACGGAATGAATTTTCAGGCTGAAATAAAAGGGTATTTCCCGGACCGAACTTCACAAGTCTGTTTTTATCAGCAACGGCTGTTCTGGGAAGGAAAAGTTCTTTCTGCCCGGTAAGCCCGATCAGGATCATATCCTTTACCTCGCACTGATTGTTGTGAAACTGCTTCAGAGTATCCGTATCCATGCCATAAAGCGATGCAATGCTCTGCAAGGTTTCATTTTTCTGAACAGTATGTCTGTTAAACTTCTGCATAAATTCTCCGGATCAGACGGATATTCTCTTATTTAGGTTCATATTTTTTAGTCTTCCACATATTATCCATATCGATCTTTCTGATCCGGATTTCTTTATCTTTCTGCCTGAACACCAGATTTCTGTCACTTAAGTCTTCATTCATTTTAAGGACGATTTCAACGGGCTGATTTTCATCTGCATTTTTAAACAGAGAAAAGATCTCATCTTCATCGAAATATTTGACTTCAAAAACAGTCTGTGTCCCGTCTTTAGCTTCAAACTGGTAAGAAATAAGACGCGGAACAGCTCTTTCTCTGACAGGGTTTTCAATAACAGACTGATTGAACAGGGTTTCTTTTTCCCCATTATACATTTCCATAGTCACATTTTTCAGGACGTGGCCCGGAATTTCTGTTTTTGTCTTCCAACTGTATTTTTTACGGTATGTATCCCATATTCCGAAAGGGATGCCTTTTGTTTTCATGTTTTCATAGGCTTCAGGCACAGAACTGCTCATATCAAAATATTCCTCCTGTGAAATGGTAGGATTTCCCGGAACATAGTCTTTCATAGCCACGGTGGTTTCTTTCGCCTGGAATCTGCCTATTTCTACCTGCTGGTCGTTTCCGTACAGCCATACAACAGCTACACCTCCCGGTGCCAGCCCTACTACAACGGATGAGTAGCTTTCTTTCTCATTGGTCCTCCAGTTGACCGTCCCTTCTTTAAAGAGCTTTTTGATTTTATCTACGGGAAGATCCCAGTTTCCTTTGTAAAATTTATTTTCAAGGAAGGATGCCCAGGTTACTTCCAGTCTCACCGGAACTGCTTTAAGGTCTTCTCCCTGGGTATGCAGAGATCCGCTGTATCCCCATCCTGTATGTGATACTCCTGAACAGGGAATATAAACTTTGTTTCCGTCTTCAAGAAAAAGATGTCCCTGATAAATGTTCATAGGGTATAGTGAGGGTGAGCTTTCCGTAGGAAGCCATTGATATTTTTCCATTTTATTTTGGCACGAAATGAGTGAACTTATAAAAATCAATAAACTAATAATACCTGTTTTCACGTTCATTGTTGGTTCAGTTAAAGTAGTTTCGGTGAGGTAATATAAAATATAAAGCCACCATCAGCAGCAATACGGCAATATTACCGGTCCATTTGGCTCTGTTCTTTTTATACAACCAGAAAAAGGTCTCCAGAAAAATGTAAACCCAAACGGCAAAAAAGAGATACAGCGGGATTTCGTCTATATCATAGGTTTGTCCTTTGAATCCGCTTTCGGCAAACATGAAATAGAATGCCAGATAAGGGATCAGCAAAAGGATAAGTCTGAAAGCGATATGTTTTATAACTTTTTTCATGAGTGGGGAGCCATTCTTCGCCACCTTCTTACCTGCAGCTTGTTTTTATCCAGTGTATAATTGGGTCTGTATCCGAGTGCACCGAATTTTGAATTCCAGTGCAGATATCTGTTCCTAAGCTCTATCAGAATGTTATGATCTGCAACAATCCTGTTAAAATTTGCCACAGTGATCTTCTTCAGGGCTAACTGTTTCCTCAAATCCTCGATCTGCCTGTTGGTATAATAAACCATTTGCGGAGCGGTTCCATTAATGTATTCATCCAGTCTTTTTTTCACTTTGGTGAGGTCAAGCGGATAATAGGAATCTTCTTTTCCGTCAGGAATTCTGTATGATTTACTGAGGTTGGTAAGATCAATGGTATCAGCATAATTTTTGTTTACCAGCTCACTCATGATATGCAGAGGAATGAAGCTGTACCTGTTGCTGATCTTCGCTCTGTTGATATAGGTTTCCAGCCAGTAGTTAGGGCGTGTCACCTCACCGGATTTAAACCAGCCCTGTTCAATAAGGTTATTCAGATCATTATTCAGAATTTTTTTATAATCGTCATCGTCCAGTCCGTCTCCTACGGTATTGTCTAAATCCATGACCTGTTTTTCCTCAGACATGTTATGGGTATAACATCCTCCGACATCGGAGTGTACCCCGGGCAGATAGTAATCTGTTCCTCCTGCGAGCTGTGTCCTGGTAAGCATAAAGTTTTCTCTGTGCTCGTCGGATGCTGCCAGATGGATAATATTCCTGGCTTTAAGCGTATTCAGGTTCAGTTCTCCCACATCGTTGGTAAAATCCGGATCTGTGGTTGTTTCTTTGGCGTTGGGATCATAGGACGAAACGGTATCATAGATCCCCAGAAACCTTATTCTTATGGCGTTATATTCTATCCGGCTTCTGTCGAGAAGGCTTCCGAGAATTCCGTTTTTGGGATTAGTCTGCGTTACTTCAAATACGAAGTTTCTTGCTGCAGCGGCTCCTCTGCTGAAGCCGAATACATCAAGGGTAATGGTGTTTACTTCATATCTGCCTTTCAGTTCATTGACCTTTTCAGCCACTCTCCGGCATCCTTTTTCCACCTTTGCCCTGACACCGGTGCTTCCGGCACCATAAGCCACTCCTTTATGATTGAGTTTTTTATCGCTGTCTGAGCCCAGATCTTCTGTTCCGATTCCCTCGATATAGATCTTGGCAACATTTTTACTCCGGTCTTCCTTGTACCAGTATTCTTTTCTGGCTACGTTGGAAAGGTCATTGGTATAACTGTCGTCTTCTTTATTGGACTGTTTTTTATACACTTCCTTTTCACTTGCCGTAGGGGTATATCCCGGTTCATTTCCTCCGGCTCTTGTATTGACCCGGTTATTCTGGGTACCATCAAAAAAAACTCCGATGCGGATATCGATCTGCCCTTTTCCCGGAGGTGACGGTTCGTAATCTCCAAAAACTACATTCGACATAGATTCTGTAATTTATTTGTTTCCGTGAGACATGATCTTCTTGTTGCTTGCCAGAACAAGGTTTTCCTTCCGTGCCTCTACATTTATTTTTTTTGCCATTTTTTCAACTTTTTTCCCAACATTAAGATGATAAGTGTCTTTAACGGTTACCTTCATGTTGGCTGCTGTTTTAATAATCGCCATACTCTAGAAAAGTTTTGATTTTTCGGCACTGTTGAATTCCACGATCTTTCCGCTCTGCATGGTCATATTTTCAAGTTCGCTGAACATGGATATTTCACCGGCGATCTCATGGGAAGTTTCAGATTCTCTTCTGAATTCTTTTTCGATAAGCTCTGTTCTGGTATCAGAAGACTCCCTGATATCTCCCGAAGCGGTCTGTTCTATATCTTTTCCTGCCGTAGAGCTTATATTTTCATTGGCAGTACTGGTAATGCTTGCTCCGGCATCAATGGAAATTTCTTTTCCGGCAGTGATGCTTACATTTTCTCCGGCATTCAGAGTAAAGTTTTTAGGGGCTTTTACGCTGATATTTCCCTGTCCGTCCATAAAGAAGGTATTTCCGCTCGGATCCAGGATCTTTACGCTTCCTTCTTCATCGTTCATCAGAATCCTGATTCCGCTTCTGGTCTGTATGGATTTCAGGTGGTTATTGATTCCGCCTCCTAAACCTACTCCTCCGTGAAACATGCCTCCCATTACAAACGGCCTGTCCGGATGGCTGTGAACGAAATTCACCATCACCTGGTCTCCCACTTCGGGGATGGCAACATATCCTCTGTTCTGGGTGATCTGATCGGTTCCTCCTGCATCAGGGCTCATCATTCTGATAAAATGAGTGGTATCGTTGGTCTGCCAGTCGAATCTCACCTGTATTCTTCCCTGTCCTTCCGGATCGGTATTGGAAATAACCACAGCAGTCTGGGGTTCCGCTTTGGGAATATTAAAGTCAGGTTTCGGAAGGAATCCTGTATCGGCAGCGATTCCTGAAAAGCTTCCTTTATAGTGTCCTATGGTATCAATTTCATGCTCAGATTCTGTGATCATGATCCTTGTAAAGTAGGATGTTTCATTGGAATCAGGCTTACGCATCTGTACATCGGCTACACATCCCGGATGCAGGAAAGGCACAGTAGTATTTCCCGATATGGAAAAGACATTAACAGCCTCACTTCCTGATGCGCTCTTCTGGGAGTACTCAACGTCGAGATGAGTAGCCGCTTTAATGGGAGCTACCTGAAGTGCCGGGGTTTTATAGATATTGTTATTGTGTGCATAGGCTGTCTTTGCCAGGTCACCTACGTGCTGCACCGGTGTGGCTCCGGAAATCAGCTTTTCATTTCTGTTGCTGTTATAGCCGTAGAACTGGGGTCTGGTGTGTACTGCTTTCAGATCTACTTTAATATCATTGGCATTGCTTCCGTAAGTCAGCATGATCGGTTTATTCTGAGGCGGAAGTTTTCCGAAATGAAGAACTTCTCCGTCATAATAAAACTGTTCGCCATAGGCTTCCGCCATTCTTGCCAGATAGTTATAATGGGTCTCGTTGTACTGGCTGCTGTAAATGATCTGAGAGTAGTTATTGGCCTCTATTCTGATGTCAAAACGGTTTTTATCAATCCCCTGTCTGATGACTTCTTCAGCAATGATTCCCATATTCACAGGCTGGCTTCCTCCAAAACTCTGGATATGGGGAGCACCGTCCAGAAGAATGGTAGGGCTGTATCCTGTAAGCACGATGTTTCCGAGGCTCATTTTTTCCTGGCTGAATCCTACTCCGGTAATTACACCTACAAATGTTCTTTCAGGACTGTTATCTATATCTTTATAGGAAATAACTGCTGTAAGACGTTTTCCCAGGAATTTGTTGGCATCTTCCAGGGAGTGGGTCTGGCGGTCTTCCAGGGTATCATGGGCCAGCGTAAGGGTAAATTCGTGATGACGTCCGGTGCTTTGTTTAAGCTTAAAATGTTTATAGTATTTAATCATTTTGCCTTCTATAACGAGAGAAAGCTTTACGAGACGGTTAATGCCTATATGGTGATTTTCGGATACTCCGTCTGCATTTTGGGTAGGACGGAATGATGATCCTCTTGACTTTTCAGGTGTAGCTGACATATTCTGTTTTCTATCGGTGATTTGTTTTTTTAATTTGATAATTATTCAATTATACAGGAATTTCTGCAAGTCCATAAAACGGACCAAACCCGAAAACCTGACACATTATTTTATCATTAATCTCAAAAATACATGAGAAACCATAATAACGGGATATTTTTACTATCAACAAAACGGTTCTGTCTATTTTTGGAAAACAAGACTTTGTTCAGTTTTGCTCAACGGTTTATCCGGCTTTTACCTCTGATCCCTAAAATTCCATAAAGGGATACTTATATCAGGGAAAAAAGACTGTCTTTTCAGGGACAGTCTCTTTATATCCGGGTCTGCCCGGGACTAGCTTAAAGGCCAGAATCCTTCATAGTGTGCCCCACCATAAATGATGCTTTCTGCACTTACGATGAAGCTGATCAGCATATTGTTGCTGTCCAGAGCATCAAAATCCACCTCATGCTGGATCACATATCCGTTTTCCCATTTCAATGAGATGAGTGTTCCTTCTTCATGGGATTTATTGAATGTGATTTCTCCGTTCGTAGGTTTGTATTTGCTGTTCAGTAAGCTTTCCAGAATATCAGATTTCTCCGTAGCTTCTATTGTTACTTTAATAAGAGCATTAGACGGATCAGACGCTACGCGCCCTGAAACATCCGTAGATCTTGAAACGCTGTAATTCAGCTTTAATAATTTCTGACCTTCACCTCCATTGAATTTTAAGATTCCTCTTGAATTTCCTGCCATATTCTTAAATTTTTATCTTTCTCCTGATGATACTGTATTCATCAGATCCGGAAGCAAAGATAAAGTTCAGGTCCTAATCTGAAAAGTTTTTAAAGAAGAGTTTCGTAAATTGTAGTAATTCTACGACTTTTGCTTTGGTACTGTCTGGAAAATCAGGAAAATCAAAGCTTCATAAAAGAGTTCCCTTAAGAAGAAAATCAAAGTATCTCAATTAAGTGCTCAGTATTCCGTTTTTTGCAGATGATAATCAATTTAATGTTTATAGATATAGGCAGCAATGATAATGATGAGATTAACGGCGGCCATAACCATTAAAAGAGTACCGTATTTTCTTTTCCGGTCTATAAAGCTCAGGCCCAGTATAAAAAAGAATATCAGCAAAGTATATACTGCAGGATAGGTATGAAAAGCTTCTGAAAATTTTCCCTGAAACACAAGTATAACAGCTCTCTGGGCTCCACATCCCAGGCATTCGAATCCCAGATATTTTTTGATGGGACAGGTCAGCATAAAGTCTTCTATGTTCATATTCCCTGTTTTTGCTAATAGTGAAAAGTTTTCTGCCTGCTGTTGGTCATTTTATTATGAAGAAATTTTTGCTCTGGAGTACTGATGCGGAAAAAAGCATTCTTCATTCATTTCAAAGGCTCCCTGTACCGCGATATAGGGATTTCTTAATATTTCCCTGGCGACAAATATCAGATCAGCATTTCCGTTCTGAAGGATTTCTTCCGCCTGATCGGGTGTAGTGATCAATCCGACGGCACCGGTTCTTACTCCTGCCTGATTTTTTATCTGAGAAGAGAAAGGAACCTGGTACCCGTTAAAAACTGAAATTTTTGCACCGTGAATATTTCCGCCGCTGGAAACATCTACCAGATCAACGGAATGGCTTTTCAATATTTCAGCCAGCTGAACACTGTCTTCAATATCCCATCCGTTTTCCGCGTATTCGGTTCCGGAAATTCTTACAAAAAGAGCGGTATTTTCGTCCAGTTCTTCATTTACCGCCTCAACAATCTCTATCAGGAACCGGATTCTGTTTTCAAAACTTCCTCCATATTCATCAGTTCTTATATTGGAAAGCGGGGACAGAAACTGGTGGATCAGGTAGCCGTGAGCTCCGTGGATCTCTATGATATCAAATCCTGCCTTCACGGCTCTTTTTGCCGCTTCTTTAAAGTTCTGTACCTGCTGCTTCACCTCATCAGTGGTCAGAACATGGGGAATTCTTTCTGAAGGATGATAGGGAACCGGGCTCGGAGCCAGAGTTTCCCAGCCTTCTTCAACAGAGATCTGTTTATTATTCCACGTAGAACCTTTTCTTCCTGCATGGGCCAGCTGGATTCCTATTTTACTTTCCGAATGGGAATGGACAAAATCAACGATCTTTTTAAGCTGATCTGCCTGCTCATCATTCCAGATTCCCATGCATTTATTGGTAATTCTCCCTTTCGGTTCCACTCCTGTGGCTTCTACCATAAGCAGTCCTGTTCCGCCCTGTGCCCTGCTTCCGTAATGCACAAAGTGAAAGTCATTGGCCAGTCCGTTTTCGCAGGAATACATACACATCGGTGACATTACCCAGCGGTTCTTCAATTCTATATTTCTGAATTTTATTGGTGTATACAGCATTTTAAACTTTTGAATTTCAGGTTCAATGATCTGATGAACAAAAATATTGCCCACCTGATTAAAAAGAACTAATTTTAGCCCCCCTTTTTTAGTCCTACAATATATGAAAAAAGACATACAGATCAGTTACGAGTATTTTAAAAACAGCAGTGAACTGAGCGATATTGAAAAAAAACTATTCGAAAGAGCCAAAGAAGCCCGCGAAAATGCCTATGCCCCCTACTCCCAGTTTCTGGTAGGATGTTCTGTCCTGCTTGAAAACGGAGAGATCTATTCCGGCAACAACCAGGAGAACGCTGCTTTTCCGTCCGGGCTGTGTGCTGAAAGAACGGCTCTTTTCTGGGTAGCCGCCAACTTTCCGGATGTGAAGATAAAAAAGATCTTTGTAGTGGGCGGACCTAAGGAATTTCATGAGAAAAATCCTCCGATCCCGCCATGCGGAGCCTGCCGCCAGAGCTTAATAGAATTTGAGACCAAGCAGAACGAGAATATCGACCTTTATTTTTCAAGTATGAATGAGGAGGTTTACAAGGTACATGCGATTAAAGATCTGCTTCCCTTCTATTTTGATTCATCGTTTTTATAAATGGAAGATATATTGCTTTTTGCCACGAATAAAATATCTGTGTCCGTGGCAATAAAGCTTTTTTAATCACAACAGGTTTTTACGTCTCATCTGAAAGTTTAAAGCTTTGCTTATAGAAATTCACTTAAATTCTTGGTGAAGAATCTACCTAATCCATGAAAAATTTTATGCTCGCTGATCTGGCAGATTAAGCAGATTTTTACAGCATCGTTATTCAAAACCTTCATAAATATTGTTCCCGCAAATCTCACAGATAACACAGATCTTTTTCTGGAAAATCTGTGGAAAACTCAAATTTCATCAATATGATAACTGTATTTTTTGGAACGCAAAGTTCGATGCACAGGCAATTTTGAAGAAAGTAAAGTTCACAATCAACTCCGTTGATCCGATGAAGCGATGGATTAGCCTTCGGCTGTCTTAAATCTTAAAGCAATCGATCACTGTTCAGGAAAACTGCTGAAAATCTTTGATTTTTTTTGTGTCTTAAAAGCTGTATCATAATTAAAGTCCTTACGCCCTTGCTTTAAACCGACAAAAAATCTGCGTCATCTGCTCTGTCTGCGAGGAAAAACATACCCATAAAAATCTGTGAAATTCGTGTATTCTGCTAGAAATTCAATATTTGATTGTAAAATGGATGAAAATATTTGATCTTCTTACACCATAAAACATGATAATAATTCAATTTATCAGGAGATTACTTTAAACCAACAAAAAATTTACGTAATCCATAGAGTTTGACAGAATCCCTCCTGTTCTACCCATTTATCGTTTCATCTTTCTGTCCTGTTGTCTAATACATTTAAAAACTTATCTTTGCAAAAATTTTGGTTTCCAGTCTATTGGAAATAATAGGGAATTGGGTGAAAATCCCAAACTGTCCCCGCAACTGTAAATCGTAATAAGAGATTCTGCAAAAAACCACTGTTTATACGGGAAGGTGCAGAACGCGAAAGTCAGGAGACCTGCCAGAATACTAACTAAAAATGACTTGCTTCCGGAGGAGAAGTAAAATTAGTATGGATATAAAAAGATCTTTATTACTGCTTTGTTCGTCATACGGCAGCTTTCTTTTGGGACAGGAGAAGGCCATTGATACCATTTATATATTCGATAACCAGATGAGCAGGGTGAAACAGTTTCACTACGTCAATACGATTACTCCAAAGGATATTGAGAAAAATTCGACGAATCTTTCCGAGCTTTTACGTTTTCAGTCGCAGATTTATATGAAGGAAAACGGCCGTGGTGCTGTTTCTTCACCTTCATTCCGGGGAACGAGTGCCGGACATACGGCTTTTGTATGGAACGGCATCAATATCAATTCTGTTTTTTTAGGACAGGGAGATGTGAATAATATTCCGCTTTATGGCTATGATGAACTTGAAATAAAAGCAGGGGGAGGAAGCGTGCAGTACGGAAGCTCGGCCATCGGCGGCAGTATTCACCTGAATAATAATCTGGAATTCAACAGAGGATTCGGGGCCTCGCTGTATTCTGAGGCAGCTTCATTCGGAACGTATAATAATTTTGCCAAAGCTTCTTACAGCAATGAAAAATTCAGCTTTAAAGCATCCGGAAGCTATGTTATCAGTGAAAATGATTATAAGGTTCCTGAGTTTGTCGTGGGAAGTTCTCCTTATAATAACCTCAACGGAAAGTATTATAATACGACTTTCAATATCGGGGCTTCTTATAAGATTGCAGACCGTCAGACGGTTTCATGGCAAAACCAGATCTTTGATGCATCCCAGCACTATCCTATTTTTGAACCTAACGGGAATAAGACCAAATACAATGCCCAGACTTTGAGGAGCCTGATCTCCTGGGACGTAAATACAACGAATCTTTCCAACAGTTTAAAGGCTGCCTATACGGAGGATAATTTCCAGTATTTCGGGGATATCAGCCGTCCGAAAACGAGCGGTACGGAAGGAAAGAATTATATTTTCAGGAATGATTTCAATTACTTCATCACTCCTAAGATCAACGTCAATGCGATCGGTGAATTCCAGGTCAACAAAGGGGAAGGCTATGAATCGGGACTCGGTAATATCAGCCGTAATGTAGGAGCCATAGCGGGTCTTATCAGGTATTTTGCTACAAAGGATCTCCGTTTTGAAGCCGGTGTCAAGCAGAATTTCATCGAGGATATTTCTTCTCCGCTCCTGTATTCTTTTTCAGCTAAATGGAATGCTTTGAAATGGTACCATACCGGGGTAAGCTTTTCCAGAAACTTCAGGTTTCCTTCTTTTAATGATCTTTACTGGCAGCCGGGCGGGAACCGTGATCTTAAGCCGGAAACTTCCATGAATATTGATATGAATCATGAGTTCGTCCTGGGTGACTTTAAAATTATGCTGAGTCCTTATTATATGGATATTAAGGATTATATCAGCTGGTTACCTACTCCTTACGGATACTGGGGAGCTTTCAATACCTATAAAGTTGAATCCTATGGTCTGGAAACCCAGGCTTCATTCTATAAAAACTGGGGCAAACACGCACTAAAGCTGAATGCGGGCTATACTTATTCGCGATCGGAAAACAAGGAAACCCGGAAGCAGATAATGTATGTTCCTTTCCACAAAGCCAACGGAACGGCAGAATATCAGTACGGTTTTCTTAAAGTGTATGTTCAGGGTCTTTTCAACGGTCTTACTTACACGACTACGGATGAAAACAAAGCGATGTCGCTTGATCCTTATTTTATCTTAAATACCGGTGTTTCTGCAACGCTTCTGAAGAAGTATACTTTAGGAGTCAAGATCAATAACCTGACTGATACTGTTTATCAGACGGTGTACTATTATCCCATGCCTAAAAGGAATTACAGTATTTACGCAACCATTAATTTTTAAAACTGAAATATATTATGAAATTACACAGACTTTTATCTCTTCTTTTTGCTTTCGTACTCCTTTCAGGAATTTATTCGTGTAGCAGCGACAATGATGAGCCGGAAGAATACTATGGAAACGGTTTCCTGATTGCCAATGAAGGTAAATTTCAGTCTCCTACGGCAGAAGTAACTTTCCTGAGCTCTGATCTGAACATTCAGAAGAACAACATTTTCTCTTCCAGCAATGGCGGGACCATACTTGGTGATGTACTGCAGACCATTGCCTTCAATGGTGATAATGCTTATCTTCTCCTGAATAACTCCAACAGGATACAGGTCGTTAACCGTGCTAATTTTAAAATAAAGGGAGAAATTAAAGCAGAACTTGCTGCTCCCCGTTATATGGCTTTTGCCAATAACAGTATTTATGTAACCAATGATAAGTTCGGAGGTGAAAAATATGTAAGTGTTTATAAGCTATCGGATAACTCTTTCATCAAAAAAATCCCGGTTACCGGTGCTGCTGAAAGAATTGTAGAAGCAGGAAATAAGATTTTTGTACAGAATGCTTCATACGGATACGGAAACAAGATCACTTACATCAATACTTTCACAAATGAGGTACAGGATGTAATTGAACTTCCTAACGGAGACATCACAAAGATGATCGCCGACAACCAAAATGTGTATGCTATTGCTGCAGGTACTGCGGATTCTTACATTTATCAGATCTCCAATACAGGATCTGTGGTAAAAACCACTACTTTAACGGGTATTGCGAATGCCAAGAATCTGGAAATCTCTAACGGCAGGTTTTATTTCAGCTCAGGAACTAAAGTTTACGCGATGGATATGGCAGCTACCACAGCTCCTGCTTCACCGCTGTTTACTGTTGCAAGCAGCGTAGATCCTTATTCTGATCTTTACGGATTCAGCGTGATCAATGATAAGATTTTCACTTCCGATTCCAATGGATTTACAGCGGGCAGTAAGATCGTTATTTACTCTGCTGTTTCAGGAACAATTATTAAGACATTAACCGCCGGACTGGGTTCTAACGCGGTGTATTGGAATTAAGAAAATAATACTCCGGTATTACTATAAATTTTTATTTTTTTTCATCATTTGTGTTTTTTTTCCGGCCGCTTCTCCGAAGCGGCCGGATTTTTTATCTCCTTGCCTTAAAATATTCCGCAAAGGAATCACAGCCGCTCATCATATCAGAATAGTGATCTCCGTAATTACCGGCCAGATCCTGGTAGTATTTGTTTTTCTGAAGTCTTTCTTCTTCATATCCTTCAGAAGCATAAAAATAGTCTACGGCTTCATCCTGTTTAAAATCCAGTTTATAATTTTCGCATCTTCCCTGCATTCTCAGGCAGAGTGCTTTAAATTTTTCTGTTTTGGCCTGTTCAAGTGCTTTTCCGTAATACAATTTAGCCAGATTTGCAGCATTGAACTCTTCATTATCTTCACGGACTGAAAAATTTCCGGAAGAGCTCAGGCTGTACCTTTTCATCATCCAGGCATTTCCATACTGTGTCATATTATAATAGCAGTTGGCCACCAGAAAGTAATAGTAATCCCTGTCTTTTTCACCGGGATTTTCTGCCCTGCCAATATATTCTATCAGTTTTTTGGTAATACTGATCTTACTAAGCCTGAATTCTTCTTTTTTATCGATAAAATCCGGTGTATATCTCAATTCATAGAAAGGGTTTTCGGAAAATATTTTCCCGGCTACTTTATCATCTTCTTTTTCTCTTTCCCAAAGCGCGGATTGTCCGTCAAAATAATTCTCACCCAGTTTCTGAAAAACTGCGAGAGCGGGCTGAAGCTTGTTTTCACGGATATATTTGGTTCCCAGCAGATCGTAAAGTTCATTGATCTGGACCTGTTTCAGAGGATGGTATTGCCGATAAAAAGCATCTCCGGTTTTATATAAGCTTTCCGTCTTACTGATGAAGCTTTTCAGCTGTCCGGATGTATATACAGCATCCAGGTAGTCAAAATAGTCGGCGTAATAATCTGTATAGGTCTTTTTAGTATTTTTCAGGGATTTATAGAAGACAGAAAAGTAGTCATTCTGATAGCTGGTATCCAGTGAAACATATAAAAGTGCGGCATCATCGGTATTTCCCAGATATTCAAGTTCTCTTCCCAAAGCAAAAATAAAATACTTATTATGTTTGTTTCTGAGCAGAATATTTTTGGTTTCTTCCGGAATTACAGCCTTTCCATACTCCTGTCCGGCAAAGAGGTTCAGGGTTTTGATCAGTTCCAGATTCTGCCGGATTCCACTGTTTACGGGAAGCATTTTTTCAAGTCCGGCAATTTCTTCCAGGCTGCCTGAGTAATTCCGGGTCATGAGCAGGAGTTCGGCTTTTACCAACCTCCAGAATTCCGGATTTTCTACTTTTGAAAGATCCGCTGAACTGACAAATTCCAGAACTTTTCCTGCGTATTCACGGTCTGTTTCTGTTCTTTGTAAAATCCTTTGTATGGATTCCTCTTCAGGATCATTATCGCTGGTAAAATAATTTTGTCTTATAGCCGGTTCAAAAAGGGAGTAATAAGGGGTATAAATCCAGTCTTCCAGTTTGCTTGTTTCTCTTAAAAGCAGGAAGCTCAGTCCTTCTGTTCCTGCATCTACTGCATACATTTTTTTCAGATTCTCCAGATTTTTTTCCGGGTTGTAAACTCCGTACATGAGAAGAACCGCTGATCTTTCAGAATTATTTTTAGCATACTTCAGCGTTTCTTCCTGAGGAAGTCTGGAAACAAAAAGCTGCCATGCCACGAAACGTTTTGCAGGAGAAAGCGCAAACACTTTTGCCAGGTAAAGGTTTTTTAATCCCGGATTTTCTTCCGCAACAGCTTTAAAGTAAAGCGCCCACACATCAATCACCGTACCGGTGTTACCGGTAGAGAAATATTGGCCATAAACCCGGTTAAGGGTTTTCATGTCACCCTGATAGAACGCAAGCCTCACAGCCAGAAAGGCGTATCTTTTCCTGATTTCCATATTCCGGCTGCTTCCGGCAAAGGAAACTGCTTTTCCAATCAGTTCTTTTCTCTTTATTCCGGCGATGCTGTCTTTTCTTTCCCACGGATCGTCCTGCCAGGTATTGAAGTATTCACAGTTTTTGGCAAATTTCAGATAATCCAGGGCTTCGGTGTCTTTCTGTGCATACAGATATTTAAGAAAACTGTTTTTCCGGTCCGGCTGGATGTCGGAATAGCTGTAATGATTGAGAACGTCTTCTATATCTTCCAGGGAGACTTTATTTCTGCAGTATTTTTTCCACAGTTCTTCGTTATCACGGGCATCGGCTCCCACTTCCGGCTCTGCTGTAAAGCCTAATGCCGAATAATAAAATGAAGCATAGTTCCGGTAAGGTAAATTCTTCGGATTTAAAAAGGAAAACCGCAGATCTTCACCGTAAGGATAATATCCGCAGGCCGTGATAATGCTATTTAGCAAAACGGCTATAAAAACTGCTAATTTCTTCATCGGTGTAGTTGTTTAACTGGTTTTCGTCTAAATGGAACAGGGTTACCGTGACATTCTTATCGAGTTTCACATGCTTTTTAATCAGTTCTATTGCCTGAGTGATCTTATCTGTGGTTATTTCTTCGTATTTTATTTTGTCCCCAATTCTCAGGTAGGTCTGGTAATCCATCACCGTATCTTTTGTTACTTCATACCACATCGGCTTTATGGATTTCAGGCTTTTTTTCAGCTGATTTCCGTTGTATATAATTCCCGTAAAACGGTTATTCTGATAGATCTGCATCCAGGAATATACCGGCAGGGCAATATCAAGATGCAGGGGATATTTTTTGGTACCGCTCAGATAGCTTTCCAGTTCTTTCAGATCAAGGATTGAGTTTTTTGATTTATCTTCAAGCGGATTGATAAGATTATAGCACATAAGCGTCACTTTATCTACCGGAGGAACCCCCATTTTATCGGGATATTTGTAAGGATAAAGGCGAAGTGTGGCAGAAATCTGCTTGTTGGAAAGCGGCTTCAGTTTTTTGAGAAAATAAAAATATTTATTCTTCGTGGATTCCGTCCAGTCACAATCGATCTGTATCTCTGAAACCTGGAGTGAATCCATTTTTTCACGGGCATATTTATCGATGAGGTAGCTGACGTTATCTGCCAGCTGATCCAGTTCTTTTTCATTGCTTTTCTGAAAAACAACATTTTTAATATATACTGCCGGAATAATCTCATATCCGGCTTTTTCCCCATCACAACAGGTATAATAACTGTAATTGGTTTTGGAAACCGGAAAATTACCCATCGCCTCGCTATAATCGACTTCAAAGAATTTTACGTACAGTTTTTTAATATCCTGGTTTTTCAGGAGATCTTTTTCTTTCTCGGATAAGGAGTAGCCATCGGATTTCCAGTAATAGAAAGCTTTTTCAACCGATTCCACTTTGTTTTCACAGGAAAGCAGGGAAAGGATGAGAGCGAGGAATAAAAAGGTATTTTTCACCAATAGAATGTTTTAAAAATGATACACTGCCGAATTGAAATGTTTTTACAAATGTAATTACAAAATCAATTCAACAGTGTATTATTTCAATATATTATTGATAAAAAATTAAGATTTTTTAAGAATTTATTTTCAACTGATCTGAAGTCCCAGTTTTCCGGCTTCGGCAATCACAAATTTCTCTGCTTCTTCCTTTTCATTCGGGATTTCGCCTTCCAGGATGGCTTCTTTTACTTTTTCTTTAAGAATTCCGATTTCACGGCCGGGTTTAAGGTTAAACATCTTCATGATCTCTTCTCCGGTAATCGGCGGCTGGAAGTTTCTGACCTGGTCTTTTTCTTCCACTTCTCTGATCTTTACCGCTACATATTCGAAATTCTTTTTAAATCTCTCCTGCTTTTTCGAGTTCTTGGTGGTAATATCGGCCTTGCAAAGGGTAAACAGGTCTTCCAGATTTTCCCCGGCATCAAAAAGAAGCCTTCTCAATGCGGAATCTGAGGCGTCATCTGTGATCAATGCAATAGGACGGGAGGACAGCTTAACCATTTTCTGTACATATTTCATATCGCTTCCCAATGGCAGCTTCAGCCTCTGAAAAAGAGCTTTCACCATTTTAGAGCCCAGAAATTCATGCCCGTGAAAGGTCCAGCCTGTTCCTTCTACAAACTTTTTCGTGGGAGCTTTTCCTACATCGTGTAATAATGCCGACCAGCGCAGCCAGAGATTATCTGTATTTTCAGAAATATTGTCTACCACTTCCAGAGTATGATAGAAATTGTCTTTGTGGGTCTGTCCCTCCACTTCTTCTACTCCTTTCAGTTCGATCAGTTCGGGAATAATAAGCTTTAAAAGTCCTGTCTGCTCCATTAATCTCAGTCCTACGGATGGCTTTACAGACATCATGATCTTATTGAATTCCACCATGATCCTTTCCATAGAAACAATCTTAATCCTTTCAGCTTCCTGTCTGATGGCTTCTAAAGAGTTTTCTTCAATTTTGAAATTCAGGGTTGACGCAAAACGTACTGCCCTCATCATTCTCAAAGGGTCGTCTGAATAGGTTTGCGCAGGTTCCAGGGGTGTTCTTAAGGTTTCTCTTTCAAGATCGCCAATTCCGTCAAAAGGATCTACCAGTTCTCCGAAACTGTCTTTGTTTAAAGAGATTGCCATCGCGTTGATGGTAAAATCCCTTCTTTTCTGGTCATCTTCAAGCGTTCCTCCTTCTACGTCCGGCTTACGGCTGTTTTCGGTATAGCTTTCTTTTCTTGCTCCTACAAACTCCAGATCCAGATCTTTGTATTTGATCATAGCTGTCCCATAGGTCTTGAAAACGGAAACCTTTAATTTAGGATCAAGATCCCGGGCAACCGTCTGTGCCAGCTCAATACCGTTTTGCTCCGTTACAAAATCAATATCGGTAGATGCTTTTCTTTTCATTAAAAGATCACGGACGTATCCTCCGACGATGTACACCGACTGGTTATTTTTTTCCGCAGCATCAGAAATTATTTTGAATAATTTTAAATTTTTATTTTGGGTAAGATTAATTTTCATCGTTGATATAATAGATCATCTGTATTCCAGCCAGGCCTTCGCCCTGCTAGTCATAATGAGCATACATTTTGTTAATTTTTCCTTCTTCATTAAAAAACATCACTTCCACTGCCAGCTTATCCATAATTGATCTGTAAAACAGTGCTGCTGAACCTACACCTGCCGTAGACTGTATAAGTTCAAAATGGAGATCCGGAAATTTTTCCAATGCTTTTTTCCAGTATTCACGGACAGCCTGCTTTCCTTTGAGCGTACTTTCTTTTCCGCCCGTAGCCATAGCAATCATCGGTGTACTGATCTCTATATCCTCAGAATAGTGGGATAATATATCATCCAGATCATGAGAATTCCAGGCACTGATCCATTCTTCAGCAAATTTTTGGTGGTTCATGGCGTAACTTTTACCAGTTGAAGTTTTGCAAAGATAGAATTAAAAAAAGAAATCCTGCCAATCCGGATTGGCAAGACTTTAAAGCTCTTATTGTTTTTCATGTATTTATTCGCATTATTCGCGTAATACTTTTATCCTGTTGTCGCTCCAGATCTTGATCACAGAAGACCCGGAATATTTTGAAACTTTCTCACGATCCTCCTCCACGGCATAATCTACCAGGTTGATAATCTCCGGCGATATATCTGAAAATTTCAAAGGGCTTTTATCTCCGCTAAAGTTCGCAGAAGTAGACACCAAAGGCTTATTGAGTTTTGTAATCAGCTTTTTGCAAAACTCATTTTTCACCAGCCTTATCCCTATGCTTCCATCTTCTGCAAGCAGCTCCTGGGGTAAACCTCTGGGGTTTTCGTAAACAATGGTTACCGGTTTTTCACTCAGATCAATAATCTCCCATGCCATTTCCGGAACGTCCACCAGATCCTGAAGTCTCTTTTCAGATTCCACCAGGATAATCATGGATTTATTTTTCTCCCGCTTTTTAATATCAAAAATTTTGTTAACCGCTTCTATATTTGTTGCATCACAGCCTATTCCCCAGATCGTGTCCGTAGGATAGAGAATGGTTCCGCCGGATTTTAACACTTCAATAATATGTTCCATAATTCTGTAAATTCAAAACCGTGATAAAGGTAGAAAATCTGTGGGTTTCAGGCCAAATTTAATTGGGAAAATTGGTGCGGATATTTTTTATATTGGGATGGGTTATTTTTTTTAAAACGGGCTAAAGCCCGTTTCTATTGGATAAGGAAGCCAATTTACGAAGATGATTTTTTAATCTCTGATGGTAATTTTATTGATTTTCACCAAAAATAAAACGGGCCGAAGCCCGTTTCAAATTGATAGTATTATGTATCGTTTTTTATCTCTATTTCAATCCTGGCAGATACCTTTCTCTGATGATATTCAGATGGTGGTAATTGTGTCCCACAACCAGTTTTCCGATTGTTTCCACATGAATTTCGTTTCCATTGGCAATACCGGTATTGTTTAAGACAGACGGCTCGAAGGTTTCCATCATAATCTGTGAGGATTTTCTTACCAGTTTATATTCTTCAAGCAGAGATTCCAGGGTTCTTTTATCCGCATAAGAATTACCGGCATACAATTCTTCATCAAAACCAGGAAGTGACGCTGTTTCTCCTCTTGCAAAAGCTAACATTCTGTACTGAAATACTCTTTCGCAATCTGACAGGTGCAGTAAAAGTTCTTTTAAGGACCATTTTCCTTCAGCGTAGGCAAAATGAGCCTGTTCTTCAGTAAGCCCTGAATACAGTGCAATAGTTTCCTCTCCTGATTTTTTTAATTCTTCCAGCCAGTTTCCTTCAGGAATCTCATCTAAATATCGCTGAACATATTTTTGAAAATCTGTCATATTTTGTTTTTGTTTTTTTAAATAAAAAGTATTATAAAGTTGGGTTACAGGCTAATATTATTACTCATTACCAATTACTCATCACTCATATGATTAGTCCATTCGTAGAAGTTCACAGAATCATACAGCTCAAAACCGCAGGACGGATAAAGCTGATTTCCGACATCGTTTGATTTCCCGGTTTCAAGGAGCATTCCACATGCATTTGACGACCTACACAGTTCTTTGGCTGCTTCTATCAGTTCTTTGGAATAGCCTTTTCTTCTATGGTCTGCATTTACATAAAGATCATTCAACAGCCAGTAACGCTGCATTCTTGTGGAGGAAAATATAGGATACAGCTGGACAAATCCGGTCAGAATACCGTCTTTTTCCGCGACAAAAATTTCAGAATCTTTATTCTGAATTCTTTCTTTCAGGAAATTTTCTGCCGCAGGAATATCGGATTCTTTATGGTAAAAGATCCTGTATTGGTCAAACAGTGCAGACAGCTGTTCAAGATCTTTGAAGGTAGCTTTTCTTGTATTTTTCATATTTTTCCTGTGATGGTCTTTAATCATAAAAAGAGAGGTTCGGCGAACTGAACCTCTCTTTTTAATATGTATTTTAAGAGAATGCTTTTTCCAGATCTGCAATCAGATCTTCTGCATCTTCAATGCCTACGCTTAAACGGACAAGGTCATCTGTGATTCCCAGTTCTGCGCGTTTTTCAGCCGGGATGGAAGCGTGTGTCATCAACGCAGGGTGATTGGCAAGAGACTCTACTCCTCCTAAAGATTCAGCCAGTGTAAATACCCTTACTTTTTCAAGGAATTTAACGGCATCTCCTTTTTTACCTGATTTGAATGTAAAGGAAACCATCCCTCCGGATTCTTTCATCTGGGATTTGGCCAGTTCATACTGAGGATGAGACTCCAGTCCCGGATAAATTACTTTATCCACAGCCGGATGAGTTTCCAGGTATTTTGCTACTGCCAGCCCGTTGTCAGAATGTCTCTGCATTCTTAATGCCAGCGTTTTGATCCCTCTAAGAACCAGATAAGAATCGTGAGGTCCTAAGATACCGCCGCTTGCAAACTGGATGAAGTGAAGTTTTTCTCCCAGTTCAGCATCTTTGGCAATAAGTGCACCGGCAATTACGTCTGAATGTCCTCCCAAATACTTTGTGGCAGAATGCATTACAATATCAGCTCCTAAATCAATAGGTCTCTGGATATAAGGAGTTGCGAAAGTATTGTCAACGGCAACCAGGATATTTTTTCCTTTTGCCATATCAACCACCGCTTTAATGTCAACCAGCTTCATCAGCGGATTAGTTGGGGTTTCTATCCAGATCAGCTTTGTTTTATCGGTAATTACATCGGCAATCTTAGACACATCATCAAAATTCACGAATGTAAATTTCAGCTGATATTTCTCAAAAAGTCTCGTAAACATTCTGTAAGTTCCCCCGTAAAGATCGTCCACTGCAATTACTTCATCACCCGGATTCAGCAGTTTTAAAACACAATCGATCGCTGCAAGACCTGAGCCGAAAGCAAGACCTCTCGCACCGTTCTCAATACTTGCCAGAGAGTCTTCCAAAGCCTGTCTCGTAGGGTTGGCGGCTCTTGAATATTCGTATCCTGAGTGTACACCCGGGCTTTTCTGTGCAAAGGTAGAGGTTAAAAATACAGGAACGTTCACAGAACCTGTTGCAGACTCATGATGCTGCCCTCCGTGGATTACTTTTGTATTAAAGTTCATATTTTATATAATTTGAAAATTTGTAAATGTGTTAATTTGAAAATGAAGCGGATACTGATCAGCATTTTGAATTATTGGTGTATACTACTTCCTGATTAACACATTTCAAATTGTGTTACATTTTGATCGCTGATTTTACTGCAAATTCTTCTGCCATCTGCTCAATCCACTGCGCAACATCCTCCTCGCCTGTTGCTCTCTGATAGGTATTTCCCAAAGAGACCAGGATCTGGTGGATAAACATCTTCATCTGATCTACCGGCATTTCTTTGGTCCAAAGGTCGATTCTTAAAGCTTCCATAGCCTTATCATCCCATACGGAGATCATGGTTGCTTTAGTCTCTTCCTTCTCTACACCGCCATCCTGAGCATTCCAGGTAATATTTTCAGGAATGTGGTTTTCATCCAGCTCTACATCTATCGTAATCTGAGTTTTTCTCATATCAATCTAAAATTTTTCCGCAAAGTTAATACTTCTTTAGCTTATCTAAAATTTCTACGAAATTATCTTCGTCAGGAAATGGCGTATTAAAGTTAAATATTTTGCCTTCCGGATCTACGATGATAAATCTTGGAATAGACTGTATTTTATATTTACCCATAAACTTTTCAGCGTCTGTAAGCCAGAACTGCGGAATACCGGATTTCTTTGTTTTAAGATAATTCACCCATTTGGATTTGTCTTCATCAAGACTGATAGAAATAAACTGAATGTTGTCTGCATACCTGTACTGATGGCTTCTGGTTTCAAATACCGGACGGATCTGCTTACACGGTCCGCACCATGTAGCCCAGAAATCAATCACCACATATTTTCCTTTATATTGGGAAAGATTCTGGTTTTTTCCTTTATCATTTTCCAGCACAAGATCAGGAAAGACGGCACCTTTCTGCGACCGGTTAATTCCGTCAAGTTTTGAATAGAGCATCTGTTTATAATCTGTGTTCTGTATTTTATTGATCTCAGCAGTAAAAAGCCGGTTTCTGGCCAGACTGTCAGACTGCAGTTCGATGCTTTTCGACAGGTGTTTGGCTAAAAGCTGGTCTTTTGAAATACTGTTCGGAAGACGGTCTATCTTTACAAAAAGGATGCTGTCTGCATTCGAAGCCTGGTCGGCATCGGTAAGCATCCTATCCAGTTTATACTGCAGATAATTATCATTTTTACTTAAAAGCGGGCTTGGCTTTTGGATATTGCTGTTCAGCTCATCAAGGAAAGATTTCGGAGGGGCAAACTTCGGATCGCTCCAGGAAGTCATTTTCCGGTAATTATTGATCTCATTGAGATATTCAATAGCCATCAGCTGTTTTCTGTAAGTTTTATAATCATCCGAAAGGGCATTATTTTCAGGATCGGCAAACACATCCAGAATCCTCTTGTTTTCTTTCCAGTCAGATTCGGCCAGCTCATAAAATTTCTCCGGATCATTATTATAATTCTGCTTTTCCAGTGAATATCCGAATTCATACCCGAAAGAATTTTCTGTATTCTGATATTTCTGATCTGCTTTTCTGTTGGAATTGACGTGAGATACCATTTTGGTGCTGTTGAGCCTGATATCAAAATCAAACCAGTCTCCGCTTCCCATGAAAATATTCACTTTTTTGTTTCCGATCTCCAGGATATATTCGTCTAACGGAAGCTCCTGCGAGGTTGTCCAGTTGAAAGCATTGTTCTTCACTGCCGCAGCCGCTATTTTTTTATGAAAATCTTTAGAATAGATGCGTACGGAATCTATTTTCAGATCAGTCTGCAGTTTTCCTTTGATCGTCACCCCTTTTTCACCGCTTTGATAAGCTTTCGGTTTCTGGAAGGCATACAGGAATGCTCCGGTAATGATGAGAAATAGAGCTGAAATCATCACCCGCTTTTTATTTTTAAGAAATGCATTTCTGAATCCTTTTCTGCTGTACCAGAAGTATCCTATGGGAAAGAAAACGATCATCCAGAAAAGACTCAGATATTCCGAATAGGAAATAAAACTGTTCAGATCCCTTATTTCCACAGATTTTGAGAAAATATAAAGAGAACTGTAAGGATTAAAGAAAAAAGACTGTTTCTGTATAAGCGAAGTAATGTTGGAAGCCAGCCCCAGACATCCGATAAGAAACGACCAGATAAATCCCGGAAATACCACCGATATACAAAGCTGCAGAGCCGCAATCCCTAAAACAGTTATGAAAACACGGATAATGGTGCTGATCATCCATACCCAATCCAGATGCAATAATTTGGCAGGATTCGGATGAATATAATAATCTATGACCGACATGAGGATGTTGAAACCAAAATAAGAAAGAATACAGATCATACTCATCATGATCAGAACGATGTATTTCGCAAAGTAAAGCTGAAAACGGCTCACCGGCTGAGTTTCCATCAGCTGCCATCCGTTGTTTTTATGGTCCGTCTGCGCAATCCTGTTGGCAGCAATGATCACAAATACCAGGAGAATAAAAAAGGTAAAAGATTTAATGGCATCTCCGGATATGGCATATTCAAAAACAGAATACGGAAGATCCCCCTCCGCTACAAATTCCGGTTTAAAAAAACTTGGAATGAAGCCGAGCAGAGGAATCATCCCTCCTAAGATAATGGCAATATAAGTAAGCCCCAGCCCTTTTGTTTTAAGCCATTCGATATTGATTGCTGTTATTAATTTTTTCATCTGTTATTAGTTTTTAGTAATTTCCATGAACCAGTCCTCAAGGCCTGCACTGTTTTTGATTTCGAAAATTTCAGCTTCTTTCAGCACCAGCAATCTGACAAGAGCGGCAATATCTTCTTTTGATCCCGCTGTGATCTCTATGGTATTGTCATCAACTTTCTGTGGTGAATAACTGGCAGGGATCTCACTGATAAATTTCGAAGCATTATTCAGCCCTATTCTGATATGATCGTAACGGTAAAGTTCGTTGAGATCTTTAATGCTTCCTGTAAAACGTATTTCACCATGTGAAATAATTGCGAGATGGGTGATCATTTTCTCAATTTCCTGAAGCAGGTGGCTTGAAATAAATATGGTTACCCCTTCCTCCCGGTTAAGTCTGATCAAAAGTTCCCTCATTTCCAGCATTCCGTTCGGGTCGAGTCCGTTTACAGGCTCATCGAGGATCAAGAGTTCCGGTTTTCCCAGCAGGGTCATGGCAATAGAAAGCCTTTGCTTCATGCCCAGGGAATATCGTTTCATTTTCATATTCCGGCTGTCCCAGAGGTCTACAAGCCGAAGCACTCTTTCGCATTCGGATTCGGGCAGTTCTCTCAGCCTGGAAATAACGAGCAGGTTTTCCCAGCCGGAAAGATGGTCATAAAAAGCCGCCGTATCGATAAGGCTTCCTATTTTATTAAATCCTTCAGGATAAAGTTGCGATAATGTACGGTCAAAAATCCTGATCGTTCCGTTTTCATCCGGTATGCTTCCGATCAGCATTTTCATGGTGGTGGATTTTCCGGCTCCGTTGGCTCCCAGAAATCCGAAAATGCTTCCTTTCGGAACTGAAAGGCTGATATTTCTGAGCACCGGTTTGTTTTTAGAAAATTCAAAATTGAGGTTTTGAATCTGTATCATGTTTTCCATGGGTATATTTCGTTTACAACAAAAATACAATTAAAACGGTATTATGCAATACAAAGTAGTATGTTTTTAAAATTTAAATATAAAAAAAGCCTTCAAAGTTATCTGAAGGCTCTTATACTTATTGAATTCCAACTATTTAGGCTTATACCCTGATTCGTTGAATATTTTGGTAGCATCAAGTTTTAAGAAATCTACAAGCTTGGTTTCAGGCTTCTGTTTAAAGTAAGATTTACAGATCTGCCATCCGGTGAATATTCCGATCTGTGGAGAAGATACATTATCGATCTCTGTATAAAATTTAGAGAACGGACCCGGTGTGATGAAACGCTCAACCAATCTCGGGTCGTCACCGAAGATCAGGTTTCCTTCCACAAAATAATTCCAGATATTGGCTTCGTTAGCTACGGCCCATTCGTACTGTTTCTGAGTGTAGTTCATTTTCAGATAATCGGGAGTATCCGGAAGGAAGGCTTCCTGAAGCATCATGATCTTACCGTTGAGGATTACTTTATCAATAAATTTCTGATGATCCGGGGATTCCGTTACAATATTTTCAGCAAAGATCTGCGAAACTTTAGGAACAATATTCTGAGGATTCATCGATTTCTGAAAATACAGCTCCAGTCCTTTATAATTAGGATTTCCGTCTCCCATAAAACCTGTAATATCTATAAACAGCTGATTGCCTTTTGCATCATAGATAATGGGATCCTGCGCCATCTGCAATGCGGATGAAAACAGATATACTTTAGGACTTTTGAACTGTGGGAAATAATATCCGATGTGGGAAAAGAGACTCTGAAGTTCTTTCTGAAGTTTTGCCTGATCTATTTTTCCGGCAGCTTCTTTATAGATCTTGATCTCTTCCGCATCTGCCCTTCTTTTTTCAAAATCAGCATCGGAAACAGTTCCCTGAAACCAGGGAAATTTTGCTTTAAACTGGTCCAATGGAATTTTCGTATCGTAAAATTCTCTGGAAATATCAGTAATATCTACTTTTTCAGCCGTTTCCTTTACTTCTACTTTCCACAGGTTCTCAGAATCCTTCTTACAGGAATCCAGTGCCAGAATTAAAATGGAAGAAAGCGCAATAATTCTAAAAATCTTCATTATTTTTACATGAAATTTAAGGACACAAAAATAAGGATTAAAAAGACAATTGGTGATGAATTTTAAAATATTTGCAACCTTCAGCCTGATTATTTCAGGATTTTCTTTTTATAACGGCCAAAAACTTCATTTTAAGGACCGTAATTTTGAAAAGGCGGTACTGGAAAATTTTGATCTCAATAAAAACGGAGCCCTGGAGCAGCAGGAAGCAGATCAGGTGATCAATCTGTTTCTGATTCAGAAAAACATAACCTCAACGGAAGACCTGGCTCTTTTTAAAAATGTAAAAATGATCGTTCTGGACGACAATATCATTCCCGCCATTTCCATAGCCGGTGCGGAACATCTTGAACTGTTCTCATGTACGGGATGTAAAGCTTCATCCTTCAACGTTGAAAATCTTAAAAGACTGACCGCTTTATATCTTGACAACAATCTTCTGGAGAATATTTCGTTAAAAGAAACCCCGAAAATTGATCAATTAACTTTATCTTTAAATCATTTAAAAACAATAGATATAACACCTCTCAGAAATCTGAAAAAGCTGAACATCGAACATAATAAGGTTCAAAAGCTTGATATTTCAGCCAACCTTTTACTGCAAACCCTTAATGTAGGAGGAAACGGAATGAAAGAATATGATATTAAGAAAGGAACTAAAACAGATGTTACCATTTTCGGAGCTGAGGAATAAACTAAATACCATGAAAATAGAAACCCAACGACTGATCTTAAGACCCCTGGAAGAAACGGATGCTGAACGGATGTTTCTGCTGGACTCCAGCCCTGAGGTCATGAAATATATTGGTGTACCGGTACTTACAGAAGTAAGTGAAACAGTAGACGTTATCCGGTTCATCAGAAACCAGTACACTGAAAACGGAACCGGACGGCTCGCCGTCATTGAAAAAGAATCCGGACTCCTGATCGGATGGAGCGGCCTCAAACTGCTGACTGAACCGATCAACGGGTACAGCAATGTGCTGGATCTTGGCTACCGTTTTATCCCTGAAGCATGGGGAAAAGGTTATGCCGTAGAAGCCGCAAAAGCGGCTCTGAATCTGGGATTTAATGAGATGAATGCAGAAATTATCTATGCTCATGCCCATTCAGGAAATGAAGCCTCCAACCATATATTAAGAAAATTAGGTTTTGAAAAAACAGGAGAATTTACAGAGCCTGACGGAATCTGTAACTGGTATGAATTAAAACGCGAAAAATACATTTAAACAATATGCTGACGATAAGACAGGAAGAGGAAAAAGACTATAAAAAAGTGTCTGAACTTACGGAAGACGCTTTCCATACTATGGAACACAGCGATCATCAGGAGCATTTTCTGGTTGAACGTTTAAGAAAATCAGATGCTTTTATCCCGGAACTTTCCCTGGTTGCTGAAACTGAAGACGGAGTAATAGCCGGACATATCCTGTTTACTAAAATTAAGATTGAGAATAATGAGGGATCTTTTGATTCCCTGGCACTGGCTCCCGTTTCGGTAAAACCTGAATTTCAGAATCAGGGTATCGGAGGGCAGCTTATTCTTTCCGGACATCTTATAGCCCAAGAACTGGGTTATGAATCCGTTATCCTTATCGGACATGAAGCATATTATCCTAAGTTTGGTTACGAAAAAACCAGTAATTTTGGAATTTATTTTCCGTTTGATATTCCTGAAGAAAACGGCATGGCCATTGAACTGGTAAAAGACGGACTGAAAAATGTAACAGGTATCGTAAAATACCCTAAAGAATTTGGAATAGACTAAAAAAATAAACGAATGCAGACACAAAAAGTAATAGATCATATTGTAGGCTGGCTGAAAGATTATGCCGTAAAAGCTAAAGTAAACGGATATGTAATAGGAGTTTCGGGAGGTGTAGATTCAGGAGTAGTTTCTACGCTGGCGGCCATGACAGGTTTAAAAACCCTTCTGATTGAAATGCCGATACGCCAGAAACCTGATCAGATAGACCGTGCCTGGGAGCATATGAATGATCTGAAATCAAGATTTCCCAATGTAGAAGCCATGTCTGTAAATCTTACGCCCGCTTTTGAAGAGCTTTATAAGACATTCGATGTAAAGGATGACCTGTATCCGAACGAAAAGCTTGCTTTTGCCAATACAAGATCCAGGCTGAGAATGCTTACCCTGTATTACTACGGGCAGCTGAACGGCCTTCTGGTATGCGGAACCGGGAATAAAGTGGAAGATTTCGGCATCGGGTTTTATACCAAATACGGTGACGGAGGCGTAGATGTTTCCCCTATTGCCGATCTTTATAAAACAGAAGTCTATACCCTCGCCAGAGCCCTGAATCTGGTTAAAAATATCCAGGAAGCCATTCCTACCGACGGACTTTGGGATGTGGACAGAACGGATGAACAGCAGATTGGTGCCACTTATCCGGAACTGGAAAAGATTCAGAAAGAATACGGAACAAAAACAGCAGACGATTATGAAGGCCGTGATAAGGAAGTATTTTTAATTTTTGACAGGATGCACAAAGCGGCAAGGCATAAAATTGATCCTATTCCGGTATGTGATATTCCGGAAGAATGGAGAAACAGTTAATTTAATTTACCCGTATAATAATCTACCGGCCTATCAATATATTCATACATTATCAGACCGGTAAATTGTTACATTAATCATAGTATGAACAGTAAAATAAGAGCCGTTTTATTCATGTGTCTCGGGCTTCTCTTCGGAATGTCGGTGATGTATGTTTATAAGAACTTCATTGAAGGTAAGAAAGAAAATCCGGATGCTGTAAAAACAGAAACGGTAAGTTATGGAAGTGCTTCGGAAGACCAGTCCGGAACCCGGAATTCTTCCTCACAGTCTTCCATCGACCAGCTTACGGAAGAAAAAATAGTCATCAGCTATGTAAAGCAGAATCACAGGCTGCCGGATTATTATATCACTAAAAATGAAGCAAGACAGCAGGGCTGGAACCCATCCAAAGGAAATCTCTGCGATGTACTTCCCGGAAAAGCCATTGGCGGTGATAAGTTTGGCAACCGTGAGAGAAGACTGCCGGAAGGTGAAAAATATTACGAAGCTGATGTGAATTATCATTGCGGAAGCCGAAATGCCGACAGGATCATCTTTACAAAGAACGGGGATGTTTATCTTACCAAAAACCATTATAAGAGCTTTGAAAAGCAATAAGCTTCCTGCAAAGCTTTTTTAGTTCATAAAACTGGAAATTCAATTGAATATGAAGACAATATATATAGATTTTACAGACATCGGAGATTATGAGGATTTTTATGCCCAATTAAAGGAAAAGATTACACTTCCCGATTATTTTGGAGATAACCTCGATGCTCTGTCAGATGTCATTACCGGAGAACTGGAAATGCCTCTCCACATCGAATTTGTTAATATGACCGTAGATCAGCTTGAAATTTTTGAAGATCTTCTTACCACTCTGGAAGATGCTGAGGATGAAGTGGAAGATTTCAGTTTCAGTTACTATCTGGAGCAATATGAAGATGATGAAGATGATGAGGATACGGAGGATGAAGAATAAATCCTGAATTATGTAAATAGGAAAAATTACAGTGTCAGTTAGTATTTTACAAAGTAAAAATCTGCTGACATTTTTTTATTTTATAAATTGAAGAAATACAGGTTTTGGCTAAAGCCGGATGAATGTTTACTATTCAGGCGGATTAAAGTTCACCTCTATTGAAGTAAATCTATTCTCTCCCCAATAAAAATCACAGATTTTTAAGAATCTTAGGTGAACTTCTGTGCGCAAAGAATTGAACCAAAAAATAACTTAAGTGTCAAAATCTTTTGTGCCTATTGCGGTTACAATAGTTCCCCACAGATTTCACAAATCCAACTGATGTTTGCTGAGATTTTTTCTCGCTGATTTTGCGGATCGGGCAGATCTATTCTCTCCCCAATAAAAATCGCAGGTTTTTAAGAATCTTAGGTGAACTTCTGTGCGCAAAGAATTAAACCAAAAAAATAACTTAAGAGTCAAAATCTTTTGTGACTGTTGCGGTTACAATAGTTCCCCACAGATTTTACAAATCCAACTGATGTTTGCTGAGATTTTTTCTCGCTGATTTTGCGGATTGGGCAGATCTATTCTCTCCCCAATAAAAATCGCAGATTTTTAAGAATCTTAGGTGAACTTCTGTGCGCAAAGAATTGAACCAAAAAATAACTTAAGTGTCAAAATCTTTTGTGACTGTTGCGGTTACAATAGCAGATCGGGCAGTTTTCTATTTGATGCATATATTGAAAGAGGTTGTCTCATTTTTGAAACAACCTCTTTTTTTATTTTATTTACCGATAACTTCTGTAATCGGATTTCCAACATTTCCGCTTGGGAACTGGATCTTCAGTAAAGAAGAAACGGTTGGAGCAATATCTGTCATGTTGTAGGCTTTATTGCTTTCACCATGCTGGATGCCCCATCCCATAAAGATCAGTGGGATATGGGAATCATAAGAGTTCCATACGCTGTGGGTTGTACCTGTTTTAGAATATGGTGGCAGCATAGAATCCTTTGAGATCAGCTGGATATCTCCGCTTCTCTGCCTGTTGATCCCGTTGATGATTCTCTGTTTAATCGGTTCCGGAATACTTGATTCCTGAACTTCTTCTACTGAAACCGCATATAAAACACTTGGGTCTTTCTGTATTTCTTTTATTGCAAAATCTCTTACATCATCCAGCTCAAGCTTGTTATCGTTCAGCAGTTTTCTGTCAAAATAAACCTGGTAATTGTCCACAGCATTAATCAGCTTATCCACACCGAATTTATCTTTCAGTTTCTGGTTGATATCTTTTTCCATCCCTTCTCCGAAGAAACCTGTCGGGATCTTATGTTCTTTCAGGAATCCTACTGAATGAGCCCCGCCGTGGTCGGCAGAAAGGAAAACGGTGTATTCGCCCTTCCCTACTTTTGAATCCAGATAGCTGAAGAACTGTGCCAGATCCTGGTCCAGTCTTAAATAAACATCTTCCACTTCAATGGAATTCGGTCCGAATTTGTGGCCTGCATAATCCGTGGAAGCAAGGTTGACGGTAAGGAAATCCGTAATATTGTCAGCTCCCAGTTTTTCTCCCTCAATAGAAGCTTCAGCCAGCTTCAGTGTAAGAGTATTTCCGAATGGTGTATAACGGATATTATCTTTTTTGGTTTCATAGTCTTTGGCAAGATTGCTGTACGGGAAAACAGGTGTTTTTGAGCTACCCAGAAGCCCTTCCCAGGAAGAATTATCCGGCGAACTTTCCGTATACTGATTAATTGGGAGCAATGTATTCCAGCCGTTTGCCACCAATTTTGCAGGTAAATTCAGGGCATTGAAAGATTTCAGCCACTGAGGCAGATCATTCATATACCATGTGCTGGTGATAAAATTCCCGGTGCTGTCGTCAAACCAGAAAGCACCGTTCGGAGTATGCCCCGCAGGCAGAATGGAAGCACGGTCTTTCAATGAAACCCCGATTACTTTTCCCTGGAAATTCGTTGCCAGTCTCAGTTCATCAGTTACTGTTGTAGACCAGAGGTTTTTCGGGGAATGACTTCCTGTTTTTATGTTGTCTGTTCCTACCGGCTTAACGCTGTCATCTGCAGTACAGTAGACCCCTTTCCCGGTCTCCTTATCTGTCCAGTCATTTCCTGCAATTCCGTGAATGGCCGGTACAGAACCTGTAAAGATACAGGTATGCCCTAATGCCGTAATGGTTGGCACATAATTGATATGAACATTGTTTAATGAATATCCGGTATTCAACAGTCTCTTGAAACCGTCATTTCCATATTTGCTGTAATAGCGGTAAAGATAGTCCCACCGCATCTGGTCTACCACCATTCCTACAACTAATCTGGGTCTTGGTACCTGAGAACTTTTCTTCTGAGCATTGATTGTAATTACGGACAAAAAAGCAACTGCCGCAACTGAAATTTTCCTAAACATCCGGTAAAAATTTTATTGAGCACAAATTTACGGGTTTTGAAAGTCTTGGAGTGTGAAATTTTATTTAAATTTGACATGATCACCGATTTAGAAGCTTTGGAAAGGACCATTCAATCAATAACCGTTACCTCATCAGACGAATTTCCCAGTCTTGATGATATTGCAGGTATCTCCCGGCAGATAAAGCTTAAGATTGTTTTTGAAGAATCCATCAGCCATTTAAGAAAAAGTTATGGTGAAGATTTAGAGAAATTACTCCCTGGTTTTCAGATAGCTATCCATAATACAGAACATGAAATAAATATCTGTAAACTTATTACCAATGAAGAGATTGCAGAAAATCAGCTATTCTTCCTGCAATGTGCCAAAGATTACAGAAATCTGGGAACTGCATTGATCCACCGTTTTGCAGAGGCAAAGAAAATAAAATTAAATGCTGATTTCCCTTTTCTTACCCTGAATAAATTTAAATGCAGCCGGAGAAACCATTCCGGAAAAGTTGATGACTGGGATTATTTTTTTCACGGCTATCACTGTGGTTTTCAAAATAGAAAAACAAAGCAGAAAATAGAAGTTCCTTATATGTTTGGAATGGAATTCGGAGATCTGGATCCCTATTTTTTCAGTATTTTCATTAAATCAACCTCTGAATACCAGCCATTACCTGTGGATATTTATGATGATTTTGAGGATGGAAGAAAGATTCTTGATGTCATGCTCAGTCTGGGGCATCTTGAGAAAATTTATTCCAATATTGAAAATCATTCCGGAATTGTTGTCAAAGACCGGGATAAAATTGATATTAAAGTTTACAATCCCGAGACAGATTGGGTAAAATCCCAGCCAAAACTACCCTGGTTATTTAAGTATCGAAAATCTTAATCAAAAAAAACAATATAATTAACAAAACTACTCCCCCTATGGTTAAATTTAAATACGTCATCTTATACGTTGAAGACGTTGAGAAATCCATGAATTTCTATAAAGAAAGTTTTGAGACCGAAATCAAATTCATCACTCCTGAAAAAGATTACGGAGAATTGCTCACCGGGAATACTACACTTTCATTTGCTTCCGTTCACCTTGCCGGATCCAACATCAAAAAGGGATTTTTATCATCAAAAGCCTCAGAAAAGCCTTTCGGAATAGAACTGGGATTTGTAACCGATGATGTAGAATCCCTGGTAAAAAAAGCTGTCAGCAACGGTGCTGTTCTTTATGAAGATATTGCTCTAAAACCGTGGGGCAGAAAACCGCTTACATCAAAGATCCTGACCATTACCTGGTAGAAATCTGTACAGAAGTTCAGTAACAGCAAAACCACATACTATGGAAATAAAAAGACTGGAAAAACTCACCGGGAATCCTTCATCTGACTGGGGTCACAACGGTTATGCTACGGATAAGATCCTTTCCGTTTCGGCTATTGAATATGCAGGCTCTTTTGAATTTATTTTAAAAGAAAAAGCAATCAGCTATACCAAAACCTGGGAAACCCATTCCGAAGATACAGAAGAACTCAACAGAATTATTGAAAAAGGGCATTCTTTCGGAGCTTACGCGGATGAGGAGCTGATCGGCTGGATCATTGGCGAACACAGAACCTGGAACAACAGTTTTTACATTGAAAATATTCTGATCAGTGAAAAACACAGAAGATCCGGTATAGGAGCAATGCTGATCAAAAATATTGTGAAAGAAGCCAGAACCCTCAGCTGCCGGATCATTGAACTTGAAACCCAGAACACCAATTATGCCGCCATCCAATTTTACAGAAGACTGGGCTTCGGTATTACGGGGTTTAATACTAGGCTGTATGAAAATACGGATGAGACGGCTGTTTTTATGACTCTTGATTTACAGTAAAGCATTTTCCGTAGCTGAAAAAGGACCGAAATGGTTGAAAACCGTTTGATAAATTCACAGATTTTTTTAAATCACACATACGGGTATTAAATATTATTTGTATATTAGTAATCAACAAATTAAAATATTAATACTATGAAAAACCGAAAAAAATTAACAAGAAAACAGCTGGAATTTATTAAAGGCGGTGATAATCCGTATGCGCTTTGTGATATGAACGGTGAATGCCCGCCAACAGCAGGAAGTTATTATTGCAGTGATGGTGTATGTTACAGTTTTAATCCGGGCGGCAATCCTGGAGGAGGCGGTGGCGGTGGCGGCTGCAGTGAGCCACAGCGCTTATGCATGCCCTGGGAAACAGGTTGCGGATGCGTATATTAAGGAATAAAGTATTGTTAGATAAATACATGGGGCGGTTTTTACCGCTCTTTTTTGTTTATAACGATAAAAAATGCATCTTTGATAAAATAAAAACTATTTCATGAGAACTATTCATTCCTTACTTCAGTACAATCTATTAACATAACACTATGAGATATTTAGAGAAAATTCAGAGCCTTCTTCCCCTGGGTTATTTATATCTGATTGTGTTGGGTCTTCTAAAGGAAAGCGTAATGTTTTATCAGCTGGATATTAATATTCTGAAATATTCATCACTCACGGATATTCTGATCAGTCCTGTTGCGGATATGGTGACCAATCCTATTCTGATTCTAATGATTCTTCTGATGATCCTTCTTTTCTTTGGCTTTCAGGTTCTTATGATCAAAAACAGTCACAAAAACTGGGTTCAGAAAATACTGAAAACTTACAGAATCAATGTAGATCCGGAAAAAAAAGAACTTCGGAAAGCCATGATCCCTGTATTTGTGACACTGGTAGCTCTGGAACTGCTGTCCTTATTTGTAGGGCTGGGTATTGGTGGCGGAAACCGTATCAAAAAAAGGCTGGATACGCAGAACCTGCATTATAATTGCAAATTAACAACCGGTTCTGATACATCTGCTGAAATTTATATGATTGATATCAACAGCAGCTATTATTTTTACGTTAAAAAAGGAGAAAAGCAGATCAGGATAGCTCCGGTAGGAAGCATCACCAATCTGGAAGTTATTAAAAAGAATTAATATGAGAAATAAACCGACATCAGCGTACACCAATGAAGAACTCATCAGCAATGAAAAGAAAATAAAAGTTCTTACTATTATGCTTGCTTCCTCCATGATTGTTCTGCTGGCAACCTCTTTTGTTCTGATCCTGAAAAAGGGATTCAATCCGGTCATCATTATCCCGGTGAGCTTGCTTCCTTTACTGATCATAAATATCATCAATTTAAAAAACATTAAAAAAGAGAAAGAAAAACGGGGACTATCTTAGCTTATGAGCTGACAGACTCTGGTGCAACTGTATTGAAAAGCCTGATACGTACAGATTTCCTTATATTTTCACTTTAAGTTTTATTATTTTTACAGCCTAAAATCTAATTTTAACGATGAGTACCAGCAGGAAAGTTTTGGAAAAAATGTCAGACCGGGAACTGGAAAAATATATCCGGCCGGAAAGCAGATTTGCTCCGGAAGCGATCTCTTATGCTTACGAAATACTTAAAGCCAGAGGCAGACAGTTCAGTGAAGAAGAAACAATACGGATCAATTCGGTTATTTCCGGTAATAAAACGGGAGAAACGGAAGTTCATCCCTATTATAAAAAGGTTTCCGGTATTTTTTACCTGTGCGGTGCTTTGGGAATCGCCAGCATGATCTGGACCTATGAGCAGTTCAATACGCCAATGGGAATCTTTATCGGAGCCGCTGTTATTGCCTTTACATTCGGATTGGGATATTTGGCAGGAAAAGGAAACGAGCTGGTTAAATATTTTATCATCATCAGCTTTGCTTTGGGATGCTTTGCTCTTCCTTCTATTTTTACCACTTTAAAAACAGATCCTGTCCTGGGAATGATTAATATTGTACAGACACTTCTCCAGATCTGGGCAATTGTATTATTACTGAAAATTCCAGCCTCTAAAAAATCATAAATCTGAAGAGTGCATTTCAGGATGAGAACTAACCAATAATAACAAAAATATGGATAAACGGATTCAGGAAATCAAAGAGAAAATAGAAATCCCCGCCACAGAATTCATTACCGGCGGATTCAGACCGGAAAACAGCATAGAGGAATCCTGGATAGGGCGTGTCACCGCTTATGGAGAAGACGAAGAAATTCCTCTGGATCAAAACGGGGATCAGATGATGCCCCTCCTTCAGCTTTATCTTCCCAACCAACCTTTTATTCCTGAGCCTGTTAAAAACACAAAACTCCTCACGGTCTTCATAACCTACGACTTTCCTGAACCACTTGAAAAAATGGGTGCTAACTGGGTTATCCGTGAATATGAAAGTTTAAACGACTTCGTGACTAAAGATCTCAACAATCCGGAATCCTACCTGAACCCTTTTCCACTCCGCTCACAACTCATTCCCAAAGACGCTCCGTTATGGGACGGCGGCGGGCTTGAAGATCTTCCCGGTGGTATACAGCGGCAGATCATTAACCTTGAAAAGGAAGGCATCATCGGAAGTTATTTTGACATTATCCAGCACTGTTACAGTACAAAGCTGGGCGGCTACCCTTCTTTCTGCCAGCCGGGTATAGGAATTAAAGACGGTTTCGGAAAAGGGTTTGAATATGTGTTCCAGATTTCATCAGACGGAAAAGCAGGTCTTAATGTGATTGACAGCGGGAGCCTGATGTTTGCAAAGAACAGTAAAACCGGTGAATGGAGTCTGTATTATGATTTTTATTAATCCTCTCTACCAAATCGTTATTTTTATCTTTAAAATCTTTAGCATTTCAGTAATAAATATCTATTCAGTATTGTTATTACTGTATGAGAACCATTTTTTTACTTTTATTTATCATCCTGTCCTCCACTACAATTCAGGCCCAGAGCAGCAGTTCTGTAGCTTTTTTTGAAACCACAGATCATGTCAGAATCAGGTATAAGGTTTCCGGAAAGGGGGAAGCCTGTATCTATATTCCCGGAGGTCCCGGGCAGGGATATAGTTCTTTTGAGTATTTGGGAGGAAGCAATCTTGAGAAAAATATGAAAATGATCTATATGGATCAGCGGGGTTCCGGAAGTTCCGCCCCCTCCGGGAATTACCACCTGAATGCTATGGTACAGGATATTGAAGAACTCAGACAACATCTGAAGCTTGATAAAATCTTTCTTCTGGCTCATTCTTTTGGAGGAATTATAGCCGTCAGCTATGCAAAAAAGTATCCGCAGCATCTCAAAGGGCTTATTCTGGCAAATATTACGCTTCATTTTCTGAACAGTGAATCGGTAAAAGAACAGATAGAATATGGAAACAGGCTCCTTCAAAAGAAAAATAAAATGATACCCGAAGACAGCCTTTCCTCTGAACTCTCAAAAATAAGCAGCCTTTTGAGAAAGAAAAAAATCGGATATAAATTCCTTACCGATGATGTGGAAACCATTAAGCAAATGGATAAAACAGATTCCCTTCATCCCCGAATCATAGACTTTGGAATGGCTGTAATTTCCCAGCCTAAAGAATACCCCGAATATTACGCTGATTATACACCCCTTACCCAAAAGATCACAGTTCCTGTACTGATAATTACCGGAAAAAATGATAAAGCTGTAGGAACCCGCCATTATAAAACTTTCCGGTTTCCTGACCAGAAAACGGTTTCTATAAACGGAGGTCATCTGCTGTATTATGAAAAGAACAAGGAATTTACCCAAACGGTATGGAGTTTTATCAACCAACAGAAATAAATTTCTTTTCGCTTTTTTCATAAATTTACCTAAGAAACGGTTCGGATTTTCCCTGATTTTTAACTTTTATCTGAAAAATCCTTCCTTATAAAAAAACAAAAAATATGAAGACATTGATCTGGAAAGGAATACTCTATCAGTCCCTGGAATATTTTACCCTGCAGGAACACACAGAAAACTATATCGTTTCATCCAAAATCATAGGTAGTTATCTGGATAAAATCTACACGGCCGAATATACCATAAACACTGACAGAAACTGGAATATTCTGGAATTTTTCATCCAGTCTGAAGTAAATTCTACTAAAAATACACTGTCAGGGAAGAAACTGGGAAACAAATGGGAGATCAATCAGATTGAACGCCCAGAATTTGAAGGTATTCAGTATATAGATATTTCACTGACTCCTTTCACGAATACCCTTCCCATAAACACCTTAAAATTACAGGAAAATAATTCACAGGAAATTCAGGTGATTTATATTGATGTTCTAAACAACGGATTCAGAACAGCCAGCCAACGATATACAAGAACAGCAAAGGAAAAATACCTTTATGAAAATATTCCTACAAATTTTGAAGCGGAAATAACGGTTGATGAATCAGGACTGGTGCTCGATTATCCACAGCTTTTTGAGAGGGTGAAAACGCTTTAATTCTTATCTTATTAAAAGAATATATTTGATTCGGCGCGGCCGGAGGCCGCGCCGAATCAAATATTATTATTCTATAAAAACCAATTATTATGGTTCTCCGTAATTATCTGATCTAAACATTCTTTAGTTTTGCTCCATACAAAGTGGTATAATGAATACAAAACTTAATATAATCATGTCAGTTCTAATATTCCTCGTTGTAAGTTGCAGTCAATATAAAGAAACAGGATCAGCAGACACGGAGAATCAAATTACACCGATTCAAGTCCGAAAAATCAATCCTTCTGAATTAAAAAAATATGCATCCGTAGAAACCATGCTGAGGGATGCGCATGATTTTACCATAGAACAAGGTACTCTAAAATTCATAAACAATGATGAAAATAATTTACACATCCAGATTTCAAAACCTATTATTGAGGGGGATTCAGAAAATATAATCGTTAGTACTGTTAAAAGAGATATTGTATATGTTGCATTCCAAGTTTTTGCCAATACCTCAACTAACAAAATTACAATTACATCAGTTCCGGTCGCCTTCAATAATCAGACAAAATATTACAATGAATACCAAAAGACAATTACAGTAACACGAAAGAAATCTGATCAGATTATGCAAAAGGAATTTGGGTCTGCAGATTATTCAATACTTTTCGCTGATCTAAATGGAATTCAGATTCCAAGTAATCATTTTGACAAATTAAAGTTTGAAAGTCTGGATCGGATCTATTCAGAATTGGCAGATTAACAATACAAAATCTTAATATCATTCAAAACAAAACAGACCGTTTCTCACCGAAACAGTCTGTTTTTATAGTTAAACCTCAGCATAAAGCCGGTTCATAAATTAGAATTTAAGATCTCCATTCACCTCTCTCACTGCATTAGCAGCTTCAGCAAATTTCAATTGCTCTTCAGCGGTAAGCGTTATGTTAACGATTTTTTCAACACCGTTAGCTCCGATGATGGCAGGAACCCCCAGGCAGATATCGTTTTGACCGTATTCTCCTTCAAGCATTAAAGAACAAGGGATCATTTTCTTCTGATCGCAAGCGATAGCCTGAACCATTACAGAAACCGCTGCACCTGGCGCATACCATGCTGAAGTTCCTAATAATTTGGTAAGAGTTGCTCCTCCTACTTTAGTTTCTTCAATTACATATTTCTGTTTTTCATCGTCCAGGAATTCAGTTACAGGAACTCCGTTTCTTGTCGCTTTGCTTAACAGAGGAAGCATTCCCGTGTCGCTGTGTGCAGCGATTACCATACCGTCAACATCAGAAATAGGGGCTTCTAATGCTTCCGCCAATCTGTACTTGAATCTTGCAGAATCCAGTGCACCACCCATTCCGATGATCTTGTGCTTAGGAAGACCTGAAGTTTTGTGTACCAGATAAGCCATAGTATCCATTGGATTAGAAACCACGATAATGATTACTTCCGGAGAATGTTTTACTAAATTTTCAGTAACTTCTTTCACGATACCTGCGTTGATACCGATAAGCTCTTCTCTTGTCATTCCCGGTTTTCTTGGAATACCTGAAGTAATTACGGCTACATGAGAACCTGCAGTTTTGCTGTAATCTCCTGTTGTTCCGGTAATTTTTGTATCGAATCCGTTAAGCGATGCCGTCTGCATCAAATCCATTGCTTTACCTTCAGCAAACCCTTCTTTAATGTCTACCAAAACTACTTCTGAACAGAAGTTTTTCATTGCGATGTATTCTGCACAGCTTGCTCCTACCGCGCCTGCACCTACTACAGTTACTTTCATATTGTATACTTTTTTTAAATTATTTTTTTTAGTTATGTTTAAAAATTGAAACTCCCAAATTTAACAATTCCTGAAAAAATGGGCAATTTTTCAGGAATTTAATTAGACTTCAATATCATTAATTCACGTTCAGTAAAAACGTATAGAGTTTTTTAGCTCCGGAAAGCACTTCACTGTAATTGTCTTCAGCCACTTCCGTATCGAGAACCTCTTTGAAATTCTTCCACATCGGCCCGGTATTTTCCTGATAGCATCCGAAGAAGTTGAAAGTAACCTCATCAAAGCCTTCCGTTTTGGAAAGCTGTTTTGCGATGACATTTCCTCCCAGTGTAGAACCTTCAATAACGTACATTGCTCCCAGTGCTTCGTGTTCATTATCAAAATTCAGATCGTGGATAGCCGTTTTATTTTCCAGGGAAAGGCTTTCAAGATCTTTTTCAATAAGAGGAAGTTTTTTTCTGTCGTTTAGCTGAAGTTTCTCCGAATACTTATCAGAAAGACTGCTGAATATTTTATCTTCACTGTGAAGAAGCATCAGATAATTGGAACTGATGATCTTTTTGTAATCTTCCAGAGTGAAGGTTTTATTAAAAATTTTTTCGGAATTGAAAAGTTTCTCCGCAGCATTATGGTATTCCGCTGTATGTTGTTTAAGATATTCTGATACCATCCATAAAGTTTTTAAGGTTTCTCAAATTTAAGGTTTTTTGAACGTTAAAATGAAAGAAGTCCCCTCTTTATTGCTTTCATAATCTATATTGCCTCCGATACGGTTCATAATGCGGTGTACAATAGAGAGTCCTACCCCATTCCCTTTGAATTTTCTGGCATTATCCATCCGGTTGAAAATCTTGAACATTTTGTGCTTTTCCTCTTCAGGAATTCCAATTCCGTTATCCGAAATACGGTAAATCACCGTTTCTCCGTCTTCCGTTCCTCCGATCTCCACTTTCGGATAATCTTTGTGGGAAGAATATTTTACCGCATTATTGATGATATTGAGAAACACCTGGTGAAGCATGGTTTTATCAGCAAGTACCTCAGGACATTCGTGGATGATGATTTCACTTTTCGGACTGTCAAAAGTAATCCTGGCATTCTCAGAGATCTTTTCTATCGTGCGGGCGGGCTGAAGACTTTCCAGCTGAATCTCACTGTGCTTGGCGCGGCTCAGCTGAAGGACATCATGCATCATCTCCGCCATATTGTCGATCTCTTCAATAATAGAGTTCAGCTTATTTTTATTCTTTTCTGTCTTTTCAAAATCAGAAAGCAGCATCTGTGCATTAAGCTTCATCACCGTTAAAGGAGTTCCCAGATCATGGGAGATCGTATAGGAGAAACTGTCCAGTTCTTCATTAACTTTTCTCAGCTGGTTATTCAGTTCCTTGATCGCGTTATACTGTTTGTGGGAAGTTTCAAGAATTACATCCCGTACCGCTTTTACTGCACTGATGCTTCTGGAATTCCATCTTCTTGAATTTCCTTTTATATTTTCTGTAAAAATCTGAAAAGAAGTCCTCGGTGAAACAATCTGTCTTTCTTCCCCGTTCTGAAGGAATATTTCTACATTTTTTCCGGGATTTCCTGCCCAGTTGATATGCTCGTCAAATTCTTTACGGAACCACATCAGCATTTCTTTTTTATTCCTTTCGATAAAATAAATAATAATACCGGCCGTATTTTCATTCAGGCCAAGATGGGTTCCATGGTCTTTCAGGAAGCTTCTGTTTACATACATACTTCCTTCCGTATTTTCCAATGCCCAGTCGATGATCTTTTCAATCGTACTGCGGTCAGGAACTGTTCCTGAAGTTACCGTATCCCCTTCCGAAGTAATGACAAGTCCGTCTGCATCCGGCAGCTTTTTGATTTTGTTTTTATTATCCGTGAGAGAATCAAACAGATGATTATGCTTTAAAAATTCCGCTTTCAGCTCCGATGATTTCTCATTGAGTTCCAGACGGTAATTCAGTTCATTTTTGGATTTAAATGATGAATAGGCATTGGACGCCAGTGCCGTAAAAATTCCGGCCTGTACACGGTCTTCAAGATCAATATGTTTAGGCTCCGAATTCTGGCAGGTAACCAGCCCCCAAAGATGGTCGTCAATAATAATGGAAACACTGAAACTTGAAGAAGCCCCTGAATTTTTAATATACTGCCCGTGAATGGGTGACATCCCTCTTGAAGCAACATATGTCAGATTGATGTGATCCTGTTTTTTGCTTAATAAAGGAACTGTTTCCGCATATACATTGCTGAAGATCCTTTTTCTTTTCTTTAAATACAATTCCCTTGCCTGTCTGGGGATATCAGATTCCGGATAATGAAGACCAAGATAGCTTTCCATATTTCCGGCTTTCCGCTCTGCAATAACCTTTCCGGAACCGTCCATCATAAATTTGTACACCATCATCCGGTCGTAGTTCACGATTTTTGAAAGCGTACTCAGCAGCTGATCCCAGAGCTCCTGTTCATTATCGATCACATAAAAGTTATCGTATTTGTTTGAGATCCGTTTATTCGGATTTTCCACCACCGCCTCAAACTCGAAAAAAACACTTTTCCCGGTTCTGAATACAGAGCAGTGATATTCTTTCTCACTGATGAATATTTTGTCAAAATGAGTCTCATTTTCTCTTCGCGTAAAGTCCTGAAATGAAATATAGATATCGGATTCTATAACAGGTCCGAAGGTTTCCGGAAAGTCACTAAGCTTTCTGTCAAAAAGCTGCTCTGCATTTTCGATCCTGAATATATCCGTAATATTTCCGCTGAAGAAAGTAATGGAATGAGATTCTGCATCAATGCCAATCAGATATCCAAAACTTTGTATATACCCAGGGATATGGATGGGTTCCTCATGACACTCTACAAAATTCATATATATTTTTGATCTATCAAATATAACGTTTTTTTTAAAGACATATTTATTTTGTGGTATCCAATCTCAACATGAGCGAAACCACACTGATTTCCACAGATAAAAACATTGATCTGCCTTAAAATCCTGTCCGTAACTCTTATTTTTTTAATACTTATAAAAGCATTTATCTAAAAAATACGGAAAATTCCACAGAATTCCAAGAAGTATGATTCATCACATGAATTTTACATTAACAAGTGAAATAATTGCGTTAATTAAACAAAATTTATTAAATTTATATCACCAAATAACCATTACAATTAAAAATAATTGAATTTTTTATCATATTCTTAATAAAGACTTCATTTAATTTCAAATAATATTACTATGAAAAAGTTCCCTTTCATTATCCTCACTCTGATTCTTTTATCAGGAGCCTGGAGCAGCTACGAAGCATGCACCAGAGTTGTTTACAAAGGCCCCGGCAATACGGTCATTACTGCCCGTTCTATGGACTGGCGCGATGAAATTCCCGGTAATCTGTGGGTATTCCCGAAAGAAATCCGGCGCAGCGGTGAAGTTGGTCCCCTGTCTTTACAATGGTCTTCAAAATACGGCAGCATAATCAGTTCTTCCTGGGACATTACTTCCTCAGACGGTATGAACGAAAAAGGACTTGTAGCCAACCTGCTCTGGCTCGGAGAATCTCAGTATCCCGCATTTGATCCCAAAGGAAAACAGAAAGGTCTGGCCATTTCCCTCTGGGCACAATACTTCCTTGATAATTTTGCGACAGTAAAAGAAGCGGTAGCCCACATGAACACCAACCCCTTCATCATTGTCAGCGATTATATCCCCGGAACCGAACGGTTTGCAACCGTACACCTTTCTTTATCCGATGCTTCCGGAGATAATGCCGTCTTCGAATACATCAAAGGAAAACTGGTTGTACACCACGATTCTGAATATACAGTGATGACCAATTCTCCTGTTTTTGAGGAACAGCTCGCTCTAAACAAATACTGGCAGGGAATTCCGGGAACGGTAATGCTTCCGGGAACCAATCGGGCCGCAGACCGTTTTGTAAGAGCATCCTACTACATCAATGCCATTCCGAAAACCAGTGATCCACGGACAGCCGTAGCCAGCGTATTCAGTGTCATCAGAAACTGTTCCGTTCCTTATGGCATCACTTCGGAAACAGAACCTAATATTTCCTCAACAAGATGGCGCTCCGTTTCCGATCAGAAAAACCTGGTCTATTATTTCGAAACGGTATTTACCCCTAACACATTCTGGGTAAACCTCAAAGATTTTGATCTCAGCTCAAAAGGAAAGGTTATGAAACTTGATCTGAGCAATTTCCAGACTTATAACGGAAAAGCCAATAAGGATTTTAAGGAATCCAAACCTTTCAAATTCTTGGGACTTCAATAATATATTCATTTAAACACAAATACTATGACCTTTTTTTCACCCAAAAAAAGAAGCCTGGTGTTTTGTGCTCTATTGGCCGGACTATCAGCCGGCGCACAAATCCCGGACTCTCTGCAGACTGCCCCGCAGGAAGACAATGTAAAGTACCCGCAGCTGCAGATCAAAGGACTTTTCCAGGCCCGTTACCTGGTAGGAATGGCCAAAGATGTCGATGTCAACGGGCTGCATCATGCCGATGGATCGGGAACCAGCAACAATTTTATGCTGAAGTACATGAGGGTTCAGGTACGTGCCCAGATCAGTAAACGGACAGAAGTTGTAGCCCTTGCCAATCTTGCGGATTTTAAAAACGATCCCAAAAGCAGAGTACTTGAAAATGCCTATCTGAAGTATACTTTCAGTCCCAGGTTGGCATTCACAGTGGGACAGTTCAGACCCTGGTTCGGTATTGAAGAAACCTATCCTATTGACATCATCAAATCTTTAGACTGGTCCAATCAATACAGTGAGTTCGGAAAACTGGGCTGGACGAGTTTCCAGATCGGGCTTTCTGCCACAGGACAGCTGAAGCTGGGTGAAATTCCCTTCCAATATGCAGTATCTGTTGTGAACGGAAACGGAAAAAACCAGATCAATGATAATGATAACGGCAAGCAATATTCTACGAGACTGGTTTTCGGGCTTTCAAAAAAATACAACTTCAATGTCGGACTGAACGGCGGTATCGGGGAAGTCTTCAGCCAGAAAGTATATGCTTTGGGGGTTGATCTGAGTTCTATGATCCAGTTTGATCCCAGATGGAGCCTTGATATGCAGCTTGAGGCCAAACAGGCTACCAATCATGTCCTGTACAACACCCTTGATCCTGAAACCAGACCCTCCAATCCGGATCAGTACCTCATCCGGGGTGCTTATTTTCTTCCGAATCTGAGGTATGAGATCAACCACAAAAATCTCAGTGCATTTGAGCTTTCCTGCCGGTACGAATACCTTGACACCAATTTCAGGATGAACTCAAATCCCAGACAGACGATCACTCCGATGGCCGGGCTGGAATTCCTGAAAAACTACGGAGCCAGAATCCAGCTCGGAGTACAGTTTGACCGTTACAAACATCAGGTGGACAACACCTCACAATACAACAACAATCTGTTCATTGTTCAGGTACAGAGTAGATTTTAACCACTTAAACATTCAATTATGAAAGAAATTAATATCAGAAATGTAGCGATAACGTTTGGCGTTGCGCTGGTGATATGGTTTATTCCTGTACCGGAAGGTGTCACCCGGGATGCATGGCATCTGTTTGCTATTTTTGCGGCAACGATTTTGGGGATTATTCTTAAAGCTGCCCCAATGGGAACCATGTGTATGATGGCTATTGCCTTTACCGCACTTACCCAGGTCGTAGCACCCGGGGATGCCGGAAAATCGATTACCAAAGCACTTTCCGGATTCGGAGATAAAGTGATCTGGCTGATCGGGATCTCCTTCTTTATTGCCAGAGGATTCATCAAAACCGGGCTGGGCAACAGAATAGCCTTCCTCTTCATCCGGATTTTCGGAAAAAGTTCACTGGGACTGGCATACGGACTGGGACTTGCAGACGTTTGTCTCGCTCCTGCCATTCCGAGTAATACCGCAAGAGGAGGCGGAATTATCTACCCGATCATGAAATCCATGGCCATCAGTTTTGATTCCGTTCCGGAAAAGCCGGAAACCCACAGAAAACTGGGTTCTTTTTTAACGCTGAACAGCTATTATATGAACCTCATCGCTTCTTCCATGTTTCTTACCGGAACAGCCAGTAACCCGATGTGTCAGAAATTTGCAGCCAATCTCGGCATCAATATTACCTGGATGTCATGGGCCGCAGCAGGATTCCTTCCCGGATTGGTCGCGTTCTTTGTCGTTCCGCTGGTTCTGTACAAATTATACCCGCCTGAGCTTAAAAAAACGGGTGATGCTCCCAAAATGGCCGCTCAGAAATTAAAGGAAATGGGCCCGATTTCCAGAAATGAATGGCTGATGCTACTGGCTTTCTTCATTCTCCTTGCCCTTTGGATATTTGGCGCATCCCTTTCTATTGATGCTACCACAACCGCATTTATCGGACTTACTTTGCTGCTTCTTACTTCAGTACTGACCTGGGAAGACGTAAAAGGTGAAAAAGGGGCATGGGATACCATTGTTTGGTTCGCCGTTCTGGTGATGATGGCAAGTTCTTTGAATGAGTTAGGCTTCATCGGCTGGTTCAGTGACCTGATCAAGGTTAAAATCGGCGGATTAAGCTGGCAGGTTGCCTTTCCGGTGATCATTGTGGTGTATTTTTTCAGCCATTATATTTTTGCCAGTGCAACGGCCCACGTGGCAGCAATGTATGCCGCTTTATTAGGGGTAGGTGTCTCTCTGGGAATTCCGCCAATGCTTTTAGCCATGATGCTCGGTTTCATGGGATCCGTGTATGGGGTTCTTACCCATTACGGCCACGGTCCGGCTCCGGTATTCTTCGGCAGCGGTTATGTAGACCTCAAAGTATGGTGGCTCAGAGGCCTTGAAATAGGAATCGTTCTGCTTATCATTTACATGGCCGTAGGTGGTCTGTGGATGAAAGTTTTAGGATATTATTAATCATTAAATCAAAAATATGCTGTCAACATTGTTAAGAAAAATGCTGATGTGTCTTACAGGACTTTTCCTGTGTTTTTTCCTGCTGATTCATTTCCTGGGAAATCTTCAGCTCTTTCTTCCGGCTGAGCAGGCGCATCTGCAGTTCAATGCCTATTCACATTTTCTGTCAGGAAATATTCTGATCAAAATCGTTTCCTATGTTCTGTATGCCAGTATCATTCTGCACGCTGTGGATGGGCTGATCATTACTTTAAAAAATAAGAAATGCGGTGGAAATTACCGTTCTGAAAACCGAGGAAGAGCCAGTAAATGGTATTCGCGCAATATGGGAATTTTAGGAACTCTTGTTCTGATCTTTCTGGTGATTCATTTTCAGAATTTCTGGTATGTGTATAAATTCGGAAATACCCCGCTGGATGCCAACGGAAATAAAGACCTTTATCTCCTGGTGGTTACCGTTTTCAAAGAATGGTGGTATGTCATCATCTACGTTCTGTCGATGATTGCCCTCTGCTACCACCTTATTCACGGAATTTACAGTGCCACAAGGACACTCGGGCTGTATCATCCTAAGTTTGTCAGATGGTTTCATACGGCAGGAACGGTTTACTCGGTCATCATCTGTCTTGGATTTGCCCTGATGCCGGTATACGTATTTTTCACCGCTAATTAAAACAGACTCATTATGATTTTAAATTCAAAGATACCAGAGGGCCCGCTGGAACAGAAATGGGCTTATTATAAAAAGAAAGCAAAACTTGTAAACCCCGCCAACCGTAAGAAACTGGATGTGATTGTGGTGGGAACCGGGCTTGCCGGAAGTTCCGTGGCGGCTTCTCTTGGTGAAATGGGATATAACGTAAAGGCCTTCTGCTTTCAGGACAGCCCGAGAAGAGCCCACTCCGTAGCGGCACAGGGAGGCGTAAATGCTGCCAAAAACTATAAAAATGATGGCGACAGTGTTTACAGAATGTTCGTTGATACGTTAAAAGGCGGCGACTTCAGAGCGCGTGAAGCCAATGTTTACCGTATGGCGGAATGTTCTTTGAACCTCATCGACCAGGCCGTTGCACAGGGGGTTCCTTTCGGAAGGGAATATGGCGGCTATCTTAACAACCGTTCTTTCGGAGGGGTGCAGGTAAGCAGAACATTTTATGCGAGAGGACAAACCGGGCAGCAATTACTCCTAGGAGCTTATCAGGCATTGATGAGACAGGTAGGCAAAGGAAGTGTTCAGCTCTATTCCAGGCATGAAATGCTTGATTTAGTCGTTATTGACGGAAAAGCAAGAGGAATTATTGTACGGAATTTAGATACCGGGGAAATTGAGAGACACGCGGCCCATACTGTTATATTGGCAACAGGAGGCTATGGAAAGATTTATTATCTCTCTACTTTAGCGATGGGATGCAACGGTTCTGCGATCTGGAGAGCCCACAAAAAAGGGGCATTAATGGCTTCTCCAAGCTGGATTCAGGTTCATCCCACTTCCCTGCCGCAATCCGGTGACTATCAGTCCAAATTAACGCTGATGTCCGAATCTCTCCGTAACGACGGGAGAATCTGGGTTCCTTTAAACAAAGACGACAACAGAAAACCTAATGATATTCCGGAAGAGGAAAGAGATTATTATCTGGAACGCAGGTATCCCGCTTTCGGAAATCTGGCACCAAGAGATATTTCATCACGCGCCGCCAAAGAAAGGATTGATGCAGGCTTCGGAACAGGCCCTTTGAAAAATGCCGTTTATCTTGATTTTTCAAAAGCGATAAGAGAACAGGGAAAAGATAAGATCATGGAGAAGTATGGAAATTTATTCGATATGTATCTTAAAATTACCGGATATGATGCTTATACGGAACCGATGATGATCTCTCCTTCCGCACACTTTTCTATGGGTGGACTTTGGGTGGATTATGAGCTGATGACCACTATTCCCGGGCTTTTTGCACTCGGAGAAGCTAATTTTGCGGATCATGGAGCGAACAGACTGGGAGCAAATTCACTTTTACAGGCTTCTGTGGACGGCTATTTCATTGCTCCTTATACAATTGCCAATTATCTGGCTGATGAAATTCACACCGGAAAAATTTCTCCTGACGCACCGGAATTTGAAGCCGCCGAGCAGTCCGTTAAAAACCAGATCCGGGATTTTATGAAGATCAACGGAACCAAAACAGTTGACTATTTTCATAAAACATTGGGAAAACTGCTATACGACTATTGCGGGCTGGCCCGAAATGAATCAGGTCTGAAATACGCCATTGAAGAAATCAGAAAACTGAAACAGGAATTTTACAGGGATGTAAGGGTTTCCGGGCAGGGCGATACCATGAACAGTGAACTGGAAAAAGCCGGCCGTGTCGCTGATTATTTTGAAATCGGGGAACTGATGTGCTATGATGCTTTAACCCGCAACGAATCCTGCGGGGCCCACTTCCGGGAAGAATTCCAGACACCGGACGGAGAAGCTTTGAGAAATGACACTGAGTATCAATTTATCTCTGCATGGGCCTGGACAGGGGAAAACAGCGAACCTGAACTGATTAAAGAACCGCTGGTTTTTGAAGAGATCCAGCCTACGGTAAGAAGCTACAAATAAAAAACAAAAAATTATGGATGTACATCTTAAAATATGGAGACAGAAAGACAGACAAAGTGAAGGAAAACTGGTAAGCTACGACCTCAAAGGATTGAATCCTCACATGTCTTTCCTGGAAATGCTGGATACTTTAAATGAAAAGCTCATCACTGAAGGCAGTGAGCCCGTTGAATTTGACCACGACTGCCGGGAAGGAATCTGCGGACAGTGTGGTATGATGATCAACGGAATTGCCCACGGTCCTTTAAAAAATACAACAACCTGTCAGCTTCATTTACGTTCTTTCAAAGACGGGGAAACCATTCTGATCGAACCTTTCCGGGCTGAAGCTTTTCCTGTAAAAAAAGATCTGAAAGTAGACCGTTCTGCTTTTGACCGGATTATTTCTTCAGGCGGATTTGTTTCTGTAAATACCGGACAGGCGCCGGATGCCACTGCTATTCCGGTCACACACCAGACAGCTGAGGAAGCTTTTGATTCCGCGGCGTGCATTGGATGTGGTGCCTGTGTAGCAACCTGTAAAAACGGAAGTGCTGCTCTTTTCACCTCAGCCAAGATCACGCATATGGTTCTGCTTCCACAAGGTAGAGAAGAGAGAAGCACCCGTGTGATGAATATGGTCTCCCAGATGGACAGTGAACTGTTCGGACACTGCTCCAATACGGAAGCCTGTGAAGTGGAATGCCCTCAGGGAATTTCTGTCCTGAATATCGCCAGAATGAATTATGAATACAGCAGGGCCCTGTTTTTCAGAAAAAAATGAGTGTAAAGCAGTGATAAATATTTATTTGAACTAAGGGTAAAGGGTAAAACCGCAGGCTTAAAATCCGCAGTTTTACCCTTTGTTTTTTTATCTTTTTAACTACGGATTGATCATAGCCACTACTCTTGCCGGAGCCGCAGAACCGCCAACAATTTTTAACGGAAATACACAGACTTTAAATCCGGAAGGAGGTAATGCACTAAGGTTAGTCAGCTGCTCCATATGAAGGTATTCTTTTTCGATGCCTACGCGGTGGGCTTCCCAGAAAAATTCGGGATCGTTCATTTCTTTTGCTTTTTGGGCCATGTATTTCAGAGGCAGATCCCATCCCCACTGATCGATTCCCATTACTTTCACTCCCTGATCAATCAGCCATTCGGTGGCTTCACGGCTCATTCCGGTTCCTTTTTCGGCAAATGCCGGAGTTCCCATCAGCTTATCGCGGTCGGTCCTGATCAGGACGATATTACCCTGCTGAATGGTAATCCCGTTTTTATCAAGGTCTTTTTTAAGATCATCCACGGTAATGGCTACGAAATCTTCTTTTTGGCTGCAGTCGATCACAATTCCATCACCATAACACCAGTCCAATGGGATCTGATCAATGGTTTTGGCCGGTTTTCCTTCTACCTCCGGGCCATAATGCCACGGTGCATCAATGTGCGTTGTTGAATGAAGTCCCATATTTTTTATGGTATCATCTGCCCACCCTGTCCAGTTTTTAGGGAAGAGCCTGAACGGAAGATTCAGAGCCAGGCGGATCAGCCAATGGGATTTTTTGTGGGATTTATGTCTGATCTTCACTCTCATGAACCAGGGATCCCCTGCGTTGTACTGAATAGGTTTGGAAAGGTCTATTATGGTTGTTTTCATAGGATGGTATGGTATTATCGCGAAATTACAAAAATGAAGCCTGTGACTTTAAACGGGATATGAAATTACAGAGCATTTTTTTACTGGCCGCAAAAATTTTCATATCAGTACTCAGGTAAAAATTATTTGGAAGGGTATTTTACTCTCGTAGATTACGCGGATTGGGCAGATTTTTGATTCTGTACCCAATAAAAACCGGAGATTTTGTATAGCTTTATTTTTGCCACGGATGCAAAAATTTTATTATCGTTGTACAGATTGGCTGTGTAGGCTTTGGCTAAAGCCCAACGGATGGTTTTTTATTATTAAGGCGGACTTTAGTCCGCCTCTATTGAATAAATTCTGCAATTACAGCTGATTTCCACTCACGGTGGAGATCTGTGTGAGTTTTTTCTCTCGATTATACTGATTGAATGGAATTTTAACCTTTTTATTTATACTTCTTTATCAAAATAAAGTCTGTAATATTTTCCTTTGTCATCTTCTCCGGTTTCTATTTTCTGGCGGTCGCCGTGAATGTAGATATGGAAGTTTTTGTCCAGTTTGATAATGCTTTTGAAGTGTCGCTGTGTTTTCTTTACGGCTGCTTCACTGATCGGGAATTCTTCTGCAATATTGATCTGCATATCCTGTTCGTAATCTGTCTTGAAATTGACAAAACTTTCGATCACATGCTCGTCGCCTAATACTTCATTGGCGAAATCATCCAGCTTGAATTCTTCTTTTTCTTTAAAGAAATTGATGGATTTGTTAAGGAAATCTGCCTGGTCTGCTTTGGAAACTTCAAATTCCTGCGGAAGCTGTTTTGTGATATAGTCCTTATACACCATCAGGGCTTCCTGGGTGTGGAAATATTCATCGTCGCGCTGTTTTACTTTCAGGAAGTCTTCGAACCAGTAATACATATCCCCGTTCTTGTTGTTGTCTACCACAGAAAGCACATATCCGGTGTCTTTATGATTATTGTAGATCAGGGCAGCTTTATCTATTTTGGATAAACCGATTCCCTGGTCTTTTTCAATGTCGAAAGTTTCTTCCAAAGGATTAATTTTCAGGAAGGATTCTCTTTTTTCTGTTTTAAAGATCCCGATCTTATCCACTTTATCCGGACGGTCGCTTTCTTCTTCAAAATAAACGATAAACAGTTCGCCGCTCTGTACTCTTGGGTTTTCGGCTGCTTCAAAAAGATGTTTGGCAATATTTTCCGACTCCCAGAGGAATTTGGCTTTGTCTTCAAAGATCTCGGATACCGCACTATAAACCGGGTTATTCACTAAATAAGTATCGCTGTAAAAGTGGAAGGTCTCTTCGGATTTGAAAGATCCTAAAAAGTAATTTTCCAGCAGTTCTGCCATTCCTTCGTCCAGCTTCAGCTCTTCCTGGGACAGCGTTAAAGATTCTCCGTTGATTTTATTTCCTACTCTGTGTACTATTATTTTTGAAAACATGTCCTGAATATTTTGGACTGCAAAGATAGATGGTTTGATGTGAAATGCAAAAGACTAATGCACTGACATAAAAATTCCGGCTTTATTTTTCCGTTCCTTCCATTTTGATAATATCCTTATCATTTTGGCAGGATTTTTCGCATTCAACACCTCATCAAAAACAATACATACTACTAAACATCAGCCAATTACATCAAAAAACTATTCAAAGGTACAGCGTTGGCATCATGGTTTTTAAAATATAAACCTATGGATTTAAAGACCTTAAACCGGATTGACAGACTCAGAAGACTGAAAAGCAGGGGACCAAAAACTCCGGGATGGCTGAAGCCGTACCATCTTCTGTTCATCGCTTTCTTTACTGTTTTTATCATGGGTGCTATCCTTAAATTAATTGAACAAAATCATTGATATGATGAACTATTCAGATGCCGTTCAGGAAATCACAGAAATCCTTCCTGATTTTGAAAACAGACTTGCCGGGTTTATGCCCCGGAATCCCCACAGTGTAATCCGTACGTTCACGGAATGCATCAAAAAAATGGTCAGACAGAATGACAGTGATCTTTTGTTTAAAAGCCTGCGAAAGATGAGTGTAATTTATAAGAAAGGAGATCTTCCGTTAAAAAATGCAGTGGAAAATATTTTCATCTATTCCCTGGACAATTTTACAGCATTTTGCAGCGGAGAATACCGGAAAGTGATCTTTAGTCATATTTCACATGAGCTGAAGATGTGCCATTCCAGACAGATTTACAGTCACGGGTTATAGGGTTTTATTACATTTTTTATCCGTTTCATTACAAAGTGTTTAAATTAAACAAAATTTAAAATAACTCACAATCAATAGATTATGAAAAATAAAATCAGAAAAATTTCAGACTGGAAAACCTGGAAAACCACGACTAACAGGCATAATTCAGAGATATTACTCACTCACATTGCCGTGATTGTCGGGGTCTTTATTTTTGCAGCCTGTCTGTAAATTTTGGTATACATTTCGCTGCAATTAAAAGTGTTTGAAAAATCTTAATTATGATGAAAGTACCAATGCAAACTATTAATCAAAAAATAGCTGTTGAATACTTAAAATTTTTCTATCCTCCGCTCAGAAATGAGATCACCCAGTTATCCGTTCAGGACAATTTTGCCGGGGTGATCCAGGCGACGATCAATTATCTGAAAAATCTGCTTCAGGAATCAAAAATCAATATCATTGCCCATCATATCAAGCTGATGGACTGGATATACAGGAATGGTAACTCTTATGTGAGAACCGTGATTGAGAACCTGTTCGTAAGATCGTTCGAAAGCTTTAAAAAACATGCCAGGATAGCCCACTGGAAACTTCTGTACCAGTATATGCCGGTAAGCTTCCAGATCATTTACAATGAGCAGCAGAAGCAGGATGAAATATTCTTTAAAAAATAATTTAATTTGTCAATAGACTCCTCTGGTATTTTTTGCCAGGGGAGTTTTTTTAGAGGTTGATGGAAGAAGGAGGCTGGGAGTTACTTTTAGTTATAGATACTGAAAACCTCTGTACAATCAAATTAGCTAAAAAAGATGACAATCTGATACATGGAAGCTTTATATCCGCAGCTCAGCTAATGAAATTTTTAAAGGCAGATATTCAACATCCTTATGTCCTTTGATTACCATATACTCACCTTCCAGACTTATGGATTTATAGATTTCAAGGAAGAATTCTACTCCATTCGCCGTTTGATCGATATTCTTTTCAAAAATAACGGCCCCATCCTGCTCCAGGGTAAGTTTTGAATACATTCCCTCTTCTTTAAAAACAATCCAGACTGAAGCTCTGATCTTTTGTTCTGATAAAATAATTTCGGTATCTACTGCTCTGAAATCAGGGTTGAGTTCCATTGCGAGTCCTTTATGGTAGGCATAATCAACAGCCTCAGCCAAACCTTTATTCTTCATCAGTTGAGCAGATTCTCTCAAATACCGGCATCCGCATTCCCAAAGAAAGACACTTTGTCCGGACCAGCTAAGTTTCATAAACTCATCCTTATCAAACCATCCATAATACTGCAAATCGCCGCCAGAATAATAGTGCGTATTTTTAGGTACTGCAGGAAATAGTTCATATGTTTTTTCTGTATAGAATTCAAGATTGATGAATGGAATCTTTTTTCCATCATATTTTTCATTGAGAAGACGATTCAATAAGGTTCCCAATCCAAAAAACTGTCCGGAAAGATGCTGCATCCGTTCAGAACCGTCCCTGAACCAAAATAATGTTCTGCCTATTTTCATGATGATTTGTTTCTTATTTCATTACAATTTTGAAAATCACTTCCCGATGAGTTTCTTCAGTTCTTTTTCATCCGATAATCCGGTAGAAGCAGAAATTATTTTAAAATTATCATCAACCAGAACAGTATACGGAATGGTCTGATTAAGCATGAAATGAATCTGAAGAGCTTCTTTCTCAGTGTTGTTATTGCTTATGATCAGCTGTTTCCAGTTCATCTTTTCTTCTTTCAATGCTTTTTGCCAGGCTTTTTTGTCTGTATCAATAGAAACGGAAACCAATTCAATTTCCTTTCCGTATGAAGAACGGATTTTCTTCAGCATCGGAATTTCCTGTCTGCAGGGACCACACCAGCTGGCCCAGAAAATAATCAGATGTTTTTTGTAGCTCTTATCAGCGATTTCTCTTTTCAACCCGTTATGATCTTCAAGCTGAGGAATAGGAACATTGTTTTTGTCTGATCTTTTTTGGTTATAAGCCTGAAGCTTTTCATATAGATCACTTTGAGTAATATCCCCCTTAAAGGATTCCAGGAAATCCTCTACCTGTCGGGCAGAAAAACTGTTCTTATTTTCATTGATTTTCTTTAATAAATGAAACGAATACGGGTATTTCACGATTTTTTCCTTTACCGTCTGAGCCGTTCCTTCCTTAATATTTTCAAACAGATCAGCATCTACGTTAAAGAGTGCTTCCGTCTGATTTCCGGCAGCAATTTCAGGGCCGGTTACCAGCTTATAATTTTCCGAAAGCTGAATATTTTTTGAAACAAAATCTTTGATATTGCCATTGATTGTAATGTGCGGATCATTCATGAAAAACTGGGATTCCCAGTCTCCGTTTCTGTATTTGGCATGAGTCGGAAAACTGAAAGCCCGTAGAACCCCTTTCCTGTCTATATGATCAATCCCGATATAACCGGGAACCTCTTCTGCTTTCCACTGATGGATCAGCTTAAAATTGCCTCCTATCGTTTTTACGCTGTCAATTCTTTGAGAGGGATTATCCTTATAGATATACAGCATTCCGTCTGGCAGATTGGGAATTTTCCCCTGGATAACAGTTTCTTTTTCTTTCCGGGAACATGAAATTACGAAGAAAACCATACATAAAACGGATAATAACTGAAAACTCTTCATACTTAAATAAGGTAAAAAAGGAAGTTTTTTCTCTTCATCAATCTGGATTTTATTCAGTATGACAACTGTTTTTCTATGTGTTTTATCCCATTGGTGCTGCGAATGTAGAGCTTCCGAAACAGCCTGTAAAAATTTCATGAAATTAGTTTTTGATTTACACCCTGCGAATGTAGTTATTTTCCGGGTATCAATTCATTTTTAATTCCCGGAAGCATTATCTGTAAAAATAAATTCAAAAAAAACAAAATATTCTTTTCATAATGTACAATCGGTAAACACTTTAGACGATTTTAATCAGATTAGGTCATTTTTGTTATATTTGAAAACGTTACATGTTAAATGAGTACCGTTTTTTAACTTGGATTCTGTATTTGAAAAATTATATACCGGCTATAAGCATCAGGTCTTTTTTTTCGTGAAAAAATATGTTCACGGACAGGACGATGTTGAGGATGTTGTACAGGATATTTTTGTTCATTTATGGAAGCACAGGGATTCTTTGAATAAGAATACAGAAGCTATCGTTTACAAAACCGCCAAGCAGGAAATCGCCAATTTTTACAGAAAAAATAAACTTTCTTTTACCGACCTCAACGAAAGTTCTGTTCCGGATCCCGAAAAAGAAGAATATGACGAGGAAGAATCCGGAAAACATCTGCAGCAGATTGAGAGTTTACTGGAACAGGTTCCTGATAAAAGCAAATCTTTCTTCCTTAAACATAAAATTGAAGGACAGAGCTACTCCCAGATTGCCGAAGAGCACAGCATTTCTAAAAATGCCGTTGCGAAGCACGTGAATAAAGTTCTGAACCTGATCAAAACCCACCTTCACTCCTTTTTCTGCCTTTAAAGAATAATACACTTTCTTATAAATACATTGTGGTCTTTCTATATTTATCTGATAAATGATTATATTGTACCGCCACAATTGAAAACTCATTCATGAAAAAATATCTGCTTATTCCTTTGATCTTAATCTCCGGATTTCAGAGTTCTGCACAGACAAAATACCAGAAGGATTTTGAGGAATTCTGGTCAGACCTCAACAGCCGGTATGCCTACTGGGATCAGCGGGATATCGACTGGAAAAAGGTCAGGGAAATTTACAGTCCGCAATCAGAAAAAATTTCTAATGATCATGAATTTATTCAGTTTCTGGAACAGGTTCAGAATGAGCTTTATGATCATCATTCCTCATTGAATACGAATTTAGACACCTCCAACCGCCTGGTTCCTTCCGGTTCCGATCTGCGTGTTGAAAAAAAAGGGAATCAATATTTTATCCGGGATCTGAGAAAAGGGTTCGGTGCAGATTTATCAGGGTTGAAAATAGGAATGGAGGTCATCCTTTTCAATGGAAAGCCTGTTGATGAACAGCTCAGAAAATTCCTGCCCAAATTCACAAACCGGCACACTCCGCAGATGTATCAGTACGCCCTGGATATGCTTTTTGCCGGAACGCATGATATTAAAAGGGAAATTACCATTAAGGAAAATCAGAAAACAGCCGTATTTTATCCTGTCAGTTACAGTAATTCCAGCGAGTTGCTGTTTAAAAAAGTAATAGACGGCCATACGGGATATATCAAAATAAATAATTCTTTAGGCAACAATAGCCTGATTGCTGAGTTTGATGAAGTGCTGGACAGTATGCTTCAGTATAAAAACCTCATCATTGATTTAACCGAAACACCCGGCGGAGGAAATTCTACGGTGGCAAGATCTATTATAGGAAGATTTATTCAGACACCTCTACCGTATCAGGTTCATGAGTTTGATGAAAAGGAATACCAGACCAAAAGACACTGGGTAGAATATGTAACGCCCAGAAAAGAAATATTTAAAGGAAACCTTTACATTCTGGCCGGCCGCTGGACAGGAAGTATGGGAGAAGGTATCACCATCGGATTCGACGGAATGGGCAGGGCTGAAATTATTGGAACACCTATGGCGGGATTACGGGGCGCTATTTCTAATTTTCAGCTTACCAATACTAAAATAGGGTTTCAGTTTCCGACAGAAAGGCTGTATCATATTAACGGTACACCGAGAGAAAATTTTATTCCCAAAACAGAAACCCGCAACAGTGAAGAAACACTTCAGAAAATCAGGGAAATCATTTCTGAAAAGAACAGAACTCCCTCTGTTTCAACTTCCTGAATATCTTACAGCTGTTTCTAATTCTCCCCTGTTTAAAACATTAAAATCAATGCAGGGAGAAGCTTAATTAAGAAAAATTTCTTTTTCAGAGGTTGACGATTCCGGATTTCCGCGTAATACTATACAGCAGCCAGTTTTTTTGCTGCTTCAAGAATCCGAAAAATAATTCCTCATGAGAAAAACGCTATCATTTCTTTTTTTACTTTCCGCTACTGTTTTTTATAATGCGCAGACTACCAAAGAAGAGATCACTTCCGATCTGAGAAACACAGGCGGAGTATATCTCGCCTACCCTGCCCCTACCCAAAAACTGACGGCAGTTCCTACCGGATACCAGCCGTTTTATATCAGCCATTACGGCAGACATGGTTCCCGATGGCTGATTAACGATAAAGATTTTTCCGGGGTAATGAATATCCTGAAAAAAGCAGCAGCAGACAATGCCTTAACGGAAGCCGGAAAATCTGCTCTCCAAAGGCTTGAAAAGATCTGGATACAGGCTGAAGGTCACAACGGGGATCTTACCGAACTCGGCGCATTACAGCATCAGCAGATTTCACAGAGAATGATCAGAAACAATCCTCAGGCTTTTGAAGGAAATGCAGTCGTAACCGCAAAATCCACCGTTGTACCGAGATGTATTCTCAGTATGGCCTACTTTTCCAATGAAATTACCGCCTATAATCCGAAAGTGAAACTATCTATGGAATCTTCGGATAAGTATATGAAGTACCTCAACCATCACACGAAAGAATCTATTGATTTCCGGGCTGGAGATAATTTCTGGCAGGAGGAAAAGAGAAAATTCAGACAGGATAACTTCCAGACCGGAAGATTCATCAGAAACCTCTTCAATAATGACGAATATATTTATAAAAATGTAAATCCGGAAAAAGTAATGGAAGCGTTTTACTGGATCGCCAGCGATATGCAGAACCTGGAAACCGATATTTCATTCTATGACCTGTTCACCAAACATAATCGGCGAAACCAAAAGTAAAAAAAAAAACATCCATGTACGCCAATAAAACACTGAAAAAAACAGCTAAATTTAAAGGTATTTTAAATAGTATTTAAATGCCATAAAAAATTATTTTTTATCACCTTACGGATTCCCGTAATTCTAATTAAATTATTTTTTATATCATTGCATAGTGATTAAAAGACCTGATCAATCTTGCAATCATGTATATTTAACCCCAAAATTTTACAAACTATGAAAAAAACAATTTTATTAGCAACTTTTTGTGTTGCTGGAATGGTAAGCGTAAGCGCAAAAGAAACAGAAACGAATAAAGAAAAAGAAGCTGTTTCTAAAACTGAGCAATCGGAAAGTTCTCAGAAGGTTGCTATGACTTGCCAGCAAGTAGGCTTATATGTTTGGTGTAAGGACACAACATATGAAGATACTATTTGTTGGGGAGAAGGCTCTCATAACTCTACGCACCAACAGGCGCATATTGAAGAGATTCATAATGCTCAACTTTTAACTGAATTTCTTTGCGGAAAGCAGAACCCATAAAATAAATATATGCGCTTTTTTATTCTATTTTCTCTAATTGCAAGCAGTTTTCTGTATTCTCAATCAGCCATTTCCGATACTATTAAATCACAATATGAGATAATGTATAGGTTAAAAATGGTAAGAGATACACTGGCTAAAGATAATATTATTGAAGAAGATTTGTCTTTACTTGTTAATGGTAGTACGTCGTTATTCAAAAGTAACAAAAAGGTTATTAAAGATTCTGTAATGATGGCTATTGGTGAGAAAGCTTTTGCTAATCCTGTAAATGGTAAGGTGATACTAAACATGAAAGGTGTTCCTTCTGTGTTTTTTCCTGATGAGGTATTTACACAAAATGGAAAACAGACCGTTTTTAAAGAATTTCTGAGAAATCGTTTTGTATATCCTCAAGAAGATAAAGTCCTTTGGCAGCTTGATAAGGATACAAAGAAAATAGGTTCTTATCTATGTCACAAAGCCGTTGGTAAATACAAAAATCGCACTTACGAAGCATGGTATACATCTGAGATTCCGATTAATGATGGACCATATATATTTAAAGGCTTACCGGGATTGATCTTGGAAATTTATGATACTAAAACATATAATACCTTTTCAATGATCAGTATTAAAAAGGTTGTTAAACCTATGGTCCTGATGAAAGAAACAATCAATACAACCTACCCAACATTCCTAAAAGCTCGGCAAAATTATTTAAACGACCCCGCAGGAACAGCTTCAAGCCGGATAGGTGGTTTCAAACTTACTCCTGAAGATATTGAAAGGATAAACAGTAATGCGAGACGTGACAATAATTTTATAGATTAAACCAAAAGCGCTTATGATATTACCTTAAAGGTGATTCATGGTTATTAGTTTTACACAGCAGTAAAGCACCTGTATATTTTTACAGGTGCTTTGCATCAAATAGTATTTATAAAGGAAATAAGCTTTTCTTTTATTACTTGTCTATCTCTTTTCCAGTCAAAATCAATTTGGCCTTTATTATAAGGCGGATAAGGTTTTTCTGAATCTTTAAATTTGAACCTTTTACATAGGGGAAATATATATCTGTATGTATCAACTTTGAATGTTTCAAAATCACCAAGTAGATAGGCTATATTATCTCTTATATATCTGTTTTTGGATGTGGAGTTCGTGAGATTCTGTTGATGAGTAATTTCACCCGTTAAACGGTTTTTCAGAAAAATAGTCTGGTGTTTTCCAAAATATTTAAAATTTGATGCCTTGTATATCGTTCCACAACCGAGACGACCATCTGCAAATGATTGAACAGCAACTATATTTTTATCAATCTTTTTAAGCGCTTTTAAAGAATGTGCAATCAATAAACTTTCTGCGTTTTTTCCAAGTTTATCGGAGATCCACATTCTATTTAATTCAATCATCCAGGCTTTAGGATTTGGATGGCTGAATATCTTTGCATTTACGTTTTTCATATAACCATAACTTGCCACTCCTAAACACTCTTGTTCCTGTGTATTGTCGGCATCAAAAATTCCAAAATTATACAATCCGAAGCTAGGATTATTCCATTTTTTAGAATAGTGATTATTTACTATTAATTCTTTAGCTTTTTGTTTACTAATTAGTTTAATTACTAAATTCCCTAAATTTTTTGTTTTTATTTCTATCTGCATATTTTCATTATCTTTGCATCTCTCACAACCCAAAACAACAAAGCCCACAAGCTCCAGAAGACTTTTTGTCCTCCGTAGCTTGCGGGCTCGTTTTTAAAAGGTTGTGAGAGATTTTTTTAAAAAGCGGAGGACATTTTTAATTCTTACCTCCAAAGAATTTTTTAATCTACTGTTGTCTGTAATGCAAGCCATTTAGCACCATCATACACCCGGATACCTGTATTCCCGGAATCAGTTTGCCAGATCATATCGCCTGCCACAGCATTCGTCAGGGCGTTCCGATATTGTTTTGTCATTTTACCTAATCTTAACCGGTCTTCCAAGATCGTGACACCAAACAATTCAGTTCGCTTGAATCCACGTCCCTGATGTACTTTAATAAATTTCTGTCTGTTAATCCCAATAATCAAATTATTCGTCCTTTCATCATCATTGTAGTCAGTTTCATTATAGATATTATGCCCTATAACTATGGAGTGGTCAAGATCTTTAGTCCATGTCGAACTCATCGAATTCCCATTTCCTAAAATAATACTATCTGACACTAACCGGTAAAGGTTATTAGCATAACCAACCATCAATGAATTGTAACAATGTTGCATATAGTTGTTACCGAAATTGACAATTTTCTCATTGTATTTAAGCTCCTTTAAAGAAGTTGGAGTGGTTACAACTGTTTGAGCGGTCAATCCATCACCAATTCCAAGAACACCCATATTGACAACATCCTTCATTGGATTAGAATAAGGGCGATGTCCTGCTGTTCCTATGGTCCAAATATTATAACCTTCTTTATGGTTAAGCCCATTACGCTGACCGATTGCAGTAATAGAATCAATAGCATCTAGAGTTTCCCAATCAGTTCCAAGTAAAGGGAAGTTATTAACTCCTGCTCCAATAAAACTACCAGCACCAGACTGCGGATGCTCAAACAATTCATTATTAAATACGTTTCTTCCTGCAATGAAAGTACGAGGCCGGAGCCTTACATCTTTTGAGAGATTGGAAAAAATCACGGTACTCCCGTCGTTTCCATCTGGAACCAGAACCTGCCCGGAATTAACTTTAAAAGTTCCATTAATGTCTAAGTATGGTTTGACGAATTCAAAGCCAAAATTACCAGCCATTAAAGGTTTATATGAAGGATCAAAAGTTCTCTGAGCGCCCACAATGAAATTACCAAAACGGGGGTAAATGTTGTGATCTTTCCAAAGATTGAAACCAAGCATTACATCATGATCAAGGATAGCATCTTCATTTGGGTCATCCGGATGCCCCGTCCAGTTCCGGGCCAGGTTCCCAGATCCAAGAATAGCAGACCGATAAATATACTTATAAAGTCTGTTATGATTTCCTATTATTGCCACGTCCTTAATGTCTCCCATCCAGTTCTCATTTCCAACAATGGCTACGTTTGTGAGCATCTCTCTGAGGTCTGTTCCGTCAGATTCTGCCAACACCACTCGGTTTGGATCGTTGTACTTCCCCTTACTATTGGTATTTCCTTTACCTATAACTGTAACATAATCACCGTACTTAACGTCATTTAGCCACATATTAGTCGTGCCAAAGAATGTGAAATTAGTACCGTCAATAAATCCTGAACCTTGATTTGATCCAACTACTGCTATCGAATCATGCGCTGGATGTTCCTCTCTGTAATCTGTGTTACCTGTAAAGTCCCACATCAAGTTGTTACCAAAACCAACATAGCGACGGGTCCATGCTGCATCCACATATTCTAGTTTCTGAAGTACAGAATTTCCGATTACCTGGATACGATCAAAACGTTCATCAAATTCTCTGGTAGAAATTATAAAACGGTCTTTAGGAATATCCCCTGAATATTTATAATACTGAATCATGACAGGACTTGAAAATGTTTTCGGTCCTTCAATAATTTGGGCTGAAGTTTTTGTAACTACATCTGAAAGAAGCTGTTCTTCATTAATGCCAATCGCAGACTTCCAGTCCAGAATGTTTTGCTCTGAAAGATTAGAAGCATCTTTATTGGCTAAATATTGAGAGTGAGCATTTTCATCTGTTGAATGCGAACTGTCAAGCTTTTTGTTTAAAGCTGTATTAAGTCCTTCAACTTCATTTAACGGAATGTTGTTATCTTTATGTCGAAATGATAAAAAGGTCTGTCTGAATTGTTCCTCCGTAGGTGTTAATCCTTTTTTAAACCATCGGAAAATATCTGTAAATGATGCCATAATTTTATTATCCTATGTATTCAATGAAGTAAACCATTTTAGATGGCTGTACGTTATTATGAGGCTGATCTCCTCCTGTTGGTTGAGTTCTGGGTGAAGCTCCTCCCATAACTGTTGCACTAATATGGTTATAGTTCATACCTGGTTGTCCAGCGTATTCCGCCACATCATGATAATGTCGGGCAAGTTCTGCGATTGTCAGCTGGTGCATTTTCTCGCCAAATTCTGCCATAACCGTATTAAAGTCAGGGTCTGCGGGGTCAACCCCTACAAGCGTTTTACCTCTAAAGTCTACACACTCGTGCCAACCTGCCGGAATATCCGAAAGAGGTTTTCTCCAAGCCCAGATAATTCCACCGGGTTGTATTGGTGCTGTCTTTCTTTCTAAGACTGTTAAACGTTCCAGAATATTATTAACTACTGATTGCTCTGCTTTTGTTGCTAGATTTTCCTTAATTGATTTAAGGGTCTGAATCCGTACAAACTCTGCCCAATTGTAAGTGATGAGAGAATCACCAAACTTAACAGTCTTCTTTTCAATTAAAACCTTTGCCTGTTGATTTTTAAAGATTTTTGTAACATCCTCCTGGTAAATAAATACTTTATCGTAAACAGTACCACCTTCAAAGTAAAGAACGTCTCCGTTAATTACTACTACACCAGGAGTAACTAAACTTCCTTGTAACTCACAACCTGCTAAAATTGTTAAATGGCCGGTAACATCACCTAATACATTTAAAATTGCATATGCATTTTGTACTTCATCCATTAAATCTGCCGTCAAAGGCACACCGTCTGTCTGTAAAAATTTAAATTTTATTCTCATTAAATTATTTCTATTTGGTAATTTTTTGACTGAAGCATGTAATATTCAATTTCTGCTTTCAGTCTAATTTGATTTATTCCCTCCGGAACTCTTACTATAAAATCAATGTCACTGTTTAATTCAGATTCTGTATATAGGTACAGAGGATTTCCGTTTATATATAACCATTGGGTTTTACTACGCCCTGGATCGTCTTCTGCTTCAGTATATAAGAATACACCTTCAAAAAGAATTGCTTTTACAATGACAATCCGTCTTTCTAATGGGTCAAAAAGATCATTCAATCTTTTTTGTATTGAAAACTTCTGATTAGTGGTTTTTAATCTTTCTAAATTCAGGTTACGTTCAGACATCAATACATTATAAAGAAGATCAACAGGACTGATTAAAACCATTACATATGCTTTCCAAAATGCTATTCTATACCATGTCGGGAGATATTCAATGGCAGTTTTGAAAAAGTTAATATTATAGCTTTGCTCCATCAGTTTATTATATAATGTAAATCTTCAAAACCTTCAACTTTGAATCTGCCTGAAGCTGGTATAACAGACATATTAACGGGCTGATACATTCCGTATCCATTATTTCCGGGATCAATCCATTTTGTTTGTATGGATAATGTTTGTAAATCTTCCACACCATCTACTGCCAGGATTGAAGCTTCTAACTTTTGTACACTTAATTCTCCGTTGAAAGGGAGGTTTTTTAGAAATTGGTTTATTGCTTCCTGAACCGGAAATTTGGCCGTTAGAATGTTCATTCCATCAGAGTGAAGCACCATAGGATCATACTTTATTCTGAAAGCAAACTTTAGCATATCCGGGAGATAATTTATTACAGTTACATGATCGCCTGCCGGTGATATTTCTTCAATATATTTAGAGAATGCTGCCATGACTTCAGATGAGAAAATATCATCCATAATCTCTGGTGCAATTTTCATAACTATTTTTGCCCGTCCTCCATCAATTACACGATTACAAGCAGCATATTTTACAACTTTTGACTGTTGTATCTTCTCTTCATCTGCCATTGTTTCAATACCATTTTCAATGTAAGAAGGTTTAAACTGATCTGTTTCTTCTATCAAATCAAAACCATATTGAAAACGTAAAGCTTCATATCTGTACCTCCTTAATGAAAAAACTTTTTGATCGGCTATTATTTCTCTAATTTCCTGCAAATGAAGTTGAGCAGCAAGAGAGAAGTTGTAAAGTACCCATGCAAAACACTCGAACAGTTTCTGCCAAATTGAAGTTTTTGATGTACTGTCAATTTCAGCAAGTTCAGATCTTTTTCCTTTTTCTTCCAGCAGTTCTGCCAGTATCTCTTCAAAATTTTTATTCATTTATCCAACTTTAAAACTATTTTCTATTTTCATCCATCCTATTCCTCTTCCATCTTCTATCAGATCAGATTCTTTAAATGCAGTTGCTGGTTGATAACCGTTTGATTTGTAATATTGAAATTCATCGGAATTGATTTCAAGATCATCGGGAAGAATAAGCTGCATTCCAGGGCTTAGAGAATCGGAAACGGACATATCATTTACAAGTGCAATGTTAAAAGCATTGAAAACGTTTCCGGTATGCTGTACTGCAATATCCAGGAATGACTGATTATGAAGTACAGTAATTTTCATTCTGTTATTTTGTGTTAAGCTGTTTGTATTTCTTTAATTCGTCCGTAAGAGCTTCAATTCGTTGTTCAAGTTCACGGATTGTAGCTTTAGCATCATTTAATTCTCTTATAGCAGAATCTAAACGAGTTCCCAGATCATCAACAAAATTTTTGTAATAATCTAGCATCTTAACAGCATTTTCAATCTGTGAATTAATATTATCAATCCTGGAAGCTTCGGCTTCGGCTTCAGCCTGTAAAACTTCAGCATTTAATTTTTTACGGCCAAAGAACCAACCGCCAAAACCTGTTATAAGAGAGGTAAGCAATAATGCTATATTTTCAAAAAGTACCTGTTTCATTTTTAAATGTTTATTTTTAAATTTTCATAGCCTTCGGAGAGATCAATCTCTGCATTATTGTACCCGTCATATTCCAATTGTATTTTTAAATCACGTTTAAATACAAAGTCATTCTGATTTTTTTTCAACTGTAATACTGCACCAAATCCAAGCATAGGAGTAAATTTAAATTCACCTGGGTGCGCAAATGTGATGTCCGTCACGTGTTGTCTGTCTGATTCTGATATTACAAAGTCACCGTTCTTAATGACGGGTTCAAAATTTTCATTAACTTCTATATCACGTCTCATATCAGCTGATTTTTCCGGTTCCGGTAAATGCTCCCTGATTACTTGTTCCGGTAATGGTTATAGTTGCACTTGTAAGATATTCTTTCATTAACGTTAACAGTTTTATAGCATAAAGTTTTCTTGCTGTAATTCTGTCCGTTTCTTTTTCCATATCTTCCTGGAGCGCTTCAACTTTTGCTAAAAATTGAGCATCATTTAAAGGCATTACTTAAATAGTTTTATTGTTTCGTTTTTAAGATTTTCAAGTTCTAATTTATTAGGGTCAGAAAATTGACCGGGTCCCGAAGGGGTTGTAATTACAGCATTTTTCAACTGATCAAATGTTTTAGTAAGAATTTCTTTAAGGTTAGATGAATCATTTTTAAATTCAAATTTTCCGGCAGACATTTCAAACCTTGCTCCGCCTATTGTAATGATAAGCTTTTCAATTTCTGTAAATTTGACAATGGCTGTTTCTGCCGGTTGATTTTCAACTACCAAACAAAGCACCTGGGAACCGATTACGGGATAAATCAGAAACATATTATCAAAGCTGGCATCGATAGCATTAAGCCGGACATCATATAATGGAGGAAGCCCTTCACGTTCAACGGTACAGGTCATTCCTGTTATTTCCGTAACTGTTCCGATTGATGTAGAACGGTTGATGGGCTGCGCATCCTGGCTAATTTTCTTTATAACCTCAATAAACTTTTCCACGGAATTTTATATAAGATAAAACCACAAAGCAACCAAAAGACAACTTTTCCAAGACCTAAATACAACTTTTGAAATTTCGTCAATTCTGCCGGAACCGGTACTGTCTTTGTAACTGGATAAGGAACCGGAATTGTTTTTGATTGTTTCTCATTTTCCTGGATGAATTTTTCTCTCCACTTTAGATAAAGTTTTTGAGCTTCTGTCTGAACATTTATTGTAAGCTGATTATCCTTCAAACTTACATCTGCTTTTTTAACACCTGGTGAAGCTTTTTTTTCGATTTCTCTCAAAACCGGCTTATTATTTACACAGTCAATATATGCTTTGTAATATAAACTGTCGGGACTTCCATAGGTGGTTGTATCTCTCTCGATAACAGTAATAATTTTTTCTTTTATAATACTGTCCCTTTCAACTATTGGTGGAGGTTCTGTTTCCAGGCTTCGTTTTTTTGCTACGCTGCAAGCGTGGAGTAACAGTGATATGCCCATAAGAAGGGCGGTTATATTCTTCATTGCTTTTAATTTTGTAAGTAATTTTATTTTGTCTTTTGATACCTTCTGATTCATTTATTGTGGTTGTAACACCATCAATAAAATACTGGCCGTCACGATATCCGGTGGGATAATTAGGATCTTTAATTTTCGCACTGTCTCCGACCTCGGTACGTGGCCAGAACCATCCGTCAATACTTCCTTCATAACCGTCAAAAACCATAGAATTATAGTATTTTTCGGCCCATTCTTTTAATTGTTGCTGATTCAGATTTAAAGGAGCGTGAAGTGAAATTTCACTTTCTCCCACATCTCCAAAATCATAAGTCACTTTTTTTTCTGTTGATCCTTTTTGCATTGAAACGGCTTTGATAAATCTTTTCCGGGTTTCTTTGACTCTGTATTTTAGATCTGTGCTTTCTCTGATATTTTTGCCGAACGTAAATTCATGAACAGTTTGAGGGCGGAAATCAACAGTTAAGCCAGCGTAAAGTTTTTTCCCTTTGAAAAAACAACGTACACCATATTTTTCTTTTAAATCTTCTATCACCTTATAAGGTGATGCACGCTCAATCATATATTTTCCGACTACCATATCCAATGCATCTATCTCATACTCTGGGGCTATAAATTTTAAAACCTCCCTTAACGTAGCAGATTTGAAAGTATGGTTGATTAATGGCTTTTTTCTTAGTTTGTACATTTCATCTTCACATTCAATAATGAGCGGAATTTCGGCTCCTATATCAGAAATATAACCACTAAACTCAGTGAACAACTCACCATCATAACCGGCCTCTATCACAATTGGATCGCCTACTTTTAAATGTTCTAGTAAATTTTTTCTTTCCAGGGAAAATGGATGATCATCCCGAACGGCATTTTTAAACTCTCTCGGAAGTTCTACCCTTGCAGTATCAGTAAGTTTTTCTATACTGCTATCAATAGAAATCGATTTGACAACTTTAAACTGAAGACGTTCTGCAACTGTGATTCTTAAATCAATGTTATAGTAATGATTATACCTATTCATTAGGTTTTAAAAGTGTGTAGGTTACTTCTTTTACTGATCTGGCAGATAAACTGAATTGCATTGTATCTTGAAAACCTTCAACAGGTGTTATGGAAATACTTTTTAGATAAATACTGTCAATATTTTTCTCAAAGAATTGCTGGCCATCCACTCGGATAATATTGTTAAATTCAAAAAACTTGCATAATTCTTCAATTTTTTCCGTTGGATATTTTCTATTTTCAACATCAATAAGAACACCTTTTATGTCTATATCCCAGGGCTTTGTTCCCCACCTTTCTATTACTACATTATCACCGCCTGAAACTTCAGTTTCGATTAAGTTTTTTTCTCTACTGAAATTAATCATCAATGGTGGAGCATAAACAGAGCCAGCACCATCACCATGAAGCATCGTAGCAAAATTCAGTTCCGTTTTTTTTTCTTCCGTATTATATGAAAAGATTACCTGTTCAAAAGCTTCATCAAAATCTTCATAAATATCTACACTGTATTTATTTTCATCACGGTTAACAATTGCCTGGTTAATTTTATTACTAACAGCAACGATTCCGAATGCAGCTGCATACCTGGCTGCAAGATTTAAAACTATTGATTCGCCAATTTTCATATATCTTTCTTTTTTACTCCTAAAATCCCTTGATCAGCAAGCCATCCAATCTGCGCCCACTTCATTGCCCAGGTGTCATCATCCAAATTTTCAGGAAAAGGTATATGAAGGAAAAAGCTGATCAAAGCATCTGCCTTCATATACAAGTCACTCTCTGGGTTATAGCTTAGACCTGAACAGGATTCTAAACTTTCCCAAACTTTCCCTGCCTGATCGGAATAAGTTCAGTTAAAAGACCGGCAGCTGCATAAAAAAGTCCGTCATCTTCCATCACTCTTTCTTTTTCAGTAACCAGACAATTTTTGACTAAGATTTCCTGTCCTTTTTTAGGGTCTGTCTGCATAAATTTCATTGCTTGACCTACAACAGATCTTCCTGGAACAACTGCAAGAACTTCTATTTCTTCAGCGGAATCGTCATCCAGTGGCAAAATGAGTGACTTTAATTTGTCACCATGTTCATTTTTTAGATTTTCTTTAACTTCTTGGTTTACGTATTGAATTGACATTTTTAAATAGTGTTTAAAAGGTTTTTAAATATTTTATGGTAGTACGTTGAGTGATACACTCAAAGCAAAAAGGTCGTACTGTTTTTCAAGTCCCATATCACCGGTAACTTCTCGGCCATCATTTTTAAACTTGAAAATAATTTTGTCTACAACGATCATATTAAATTCGTTGACAAACTCAACTGTCAGGGTTACGGGCTTAATTTTGAGAATATCACCTCCTGAAGCTGTTTCAAGTGGAATTATGTCTGTCATCATTAAAGTCATAGATGCTGAAGGTGTTTTCTTTCCCCATGACCATGACGTTGCATCAATTCCTAGCGTGTGATTTAACTGGTGATCCTGTTCGTTACCATAACTCAATGATTTAACATTAATAGGAACTCCGTTAATTTGACATTTTACATCAGCAGAATCATACGCTTTACCGTTTCTTATAATTTCACTCATTTCTATAACTGTGTTTTAAGATTAACTGTTCCGTTAATTTCTCCGACATTTCCTTCAGGAACAATTTTAAATCCTACATTTAGAATTTTGGAAACGATCAGATCGCTGTCTCTGTCTATGTAAGTTTTACCTGAAGAAATTTCACCGGCTCTCTGCATATCTGCAAACTTTTTGTCTCCAATATCTGCAAGGGCCACTACAACACCAGGAGATAATTTTCCGGTAACTTCATTTACAGGATAGGATTTTTTAACGGCTGGTAAATAAGCTGTTCGTAAAATTCTCCTGGCTTTTTTTCCTGTTCTGCAATAAGCAATAGTATGTTCATTGATGTTGTTATCATCATCAATGATTACAGGTGCGCAAACGTGATCATTATTTAAGCGAACACCAGCCATTCCGGTATAGGTTAGACCGAAAATATATCCTTTGTTTTCCAACGTCTGAAGGTCAGCGTGTTGTTCATCAATTGTTTTATGATTGGAAAGACCAGGATTCACAAGAATTTTTTTTGATTCATGCGTGAGATTCTTTGTTTCATTCTCTCCAATATTCTGATTAACCGTACATGAAGCACATACACCAAGAACAGTTCCGATAAATGCGTATTTTTGAGCGTGTCCCGTTTTGGCAGCTGCCTGATCAAAATCCTGACCGATTACAACAGCAACACCTTCTGCTTTTAAATTTTCAAGAGCTCGGAGGTTTGCTGAACTGGCAGCAGAACCACTGTAATTGTAACACTCTAAAAAGATAACAACGGGCATATGATTTTCTTCAGACCATTCTTCAAGTTGTTTTGCCAGGGCAATCGAATTATATACTTCATCAGGCATCCCGTTAAGCATAGTAATTGTTGAAGCTTCAGGAAGGTTCACCCCAATAGCCAACTGATTAATTTTACCTTTGGCATAAATCATCAGTTGTTTTGCAGGATCTCCGCATAATTCTGTTAACTTTCTTGTTTGTGGTTCCAGGATTAAAAATAATTCTGTGCCGGCTCCAGCTAATCGGTAAAATTCATATAAATGCTCATAGACATTAACATTATTTACAGAATCATATTCTTTTGTAATTCCCAAATTTTCAACATCATTGATGTTGTACACAACTACGGGTTTTGAAAGCTCCATATTTTCAGGTTTTACTCCTGTTAATATAATACCGCTTACAGCATCATCATTTCCTAGCCGGTTAGTGCCTACTTTTCCTTTTTTTATATTTGCTCCGGATAAATTTGACATATTTTAGATGCTTTTGTTGGTTGTTTCAGCTGAATCAGAATCCTGTTCTTTCTGATCTTTAGCTTTGTTTTTTTCAGGGTATACTGTTTCTATTTTTCCTTCACGTTCACCATCTTTATTTTTCGGAAGACTGTTTACTGCATAATTTTTATCTGTAAACCATTCTCCCTGCGGGTTCATGTGAAGGACTTTCTGCTCAGGATAATTTTTGAAATAATCCTGAGCGTATAGTTTCTGATCTTTTGTCATAACCAAGTTTTTAAGGTGTTGGGTTTCCTGAAATGATAGCCCCGAAACCATGTTCTTGAATTTTGTCACATAATCCGTAACTATGAGTTCTGTACTCGGAAGTAGGATTTTTACTTCTGGTATCTGATCTCATATCTTTTAAAAGTGACATTACACTTTCAATATGATACATTGTATTCGGCGCATATAGAAATACTGAAGAACTTTGATCTCCTGCTGATTTTGTAGAACCTAAGGATTTTAACACCCCGGCAGGATTATACAAAGGAGTTTCTGTGTTCTCAAAAAATTTGAGATTAAAGAAACTTTTCAATTCCCCAGTGTTTTTATCAATTTCAATATCTCTATAATTTGAGGTATTAGCTCGATCATGAACTAAGTCTGCCTTATGTTCATCATTCAGAATAAAATACATCTGATCTTTTTCAGTAAGATTTAGCGTAGGGATTTTTTCAAAAAGAAAAGTATTTAAATCTGCATAAGTCATTCTATTCCTACCATTAAAAACCTCACCTGTTGTTCTGATTACTGGCATTTTGTCATTTACGTTTTGCTTAGGTGCAAGTTTATTTAAAACGTACCTTCTTACACCTATCTTGAATGACTTAGTATGCTTTACTCTAATCGCAGCATCTTTATCGTAGGCCATTGCTCTTAGTTCCGCCAAAGTATAAGCTGTGGGGGTTGTGTCTAATTGATCCCAGGGCACATGTCCCTTTTGCCCTGCCATTGTCTGAGCAGTGAAATCTTCACTAGCATTTACAACAAAACCAACGTTATTAATCAGTTTGTTAAATTTAATACCATCTCCATCAATTGCTCCTTCATTGGGTCTTTGAAGAACACCGATGAAAGCATCGTTATAGTTTTGAAAGTCCTCTAAAAGTTGTGGGTCTACATATGTATTAAGCCAATTCCCGTCTATTAATTCCATTAATTGTTATATTTTGCATTAAATAATTGTTTGAATTTTTCAGGATCTTGCGTAGCTAGTTTTTCCAAACCTTTCGGATCTTCCTTTTGCCATTTTGCAAAATCCCATGAATCACGTCCAGCAGAAATAGATCCTGAAGCACCAGCCTGTATAATAGCTGAAATTCCTGGTGTCTGGGGTTTATTCACATTCCTAAAAACCATTTCTAGGGCCTCAACTCCTGAAGTAGCACCAATAGTTTCATAAGTTTTACGTTCTTCCTCAGTAAAGGGCTTGTTAAGAACTTTTGAAGCATTTTCAATAAGTGAATTGATCCTGGAATCTTCATAGCTTTTTAATTTTGCTTCAGCAGTATTTCTTTCGTCTTTTTCTTTCTGAAGCTGATTTTTTAAGTCAGTTATCTGACCTTGTACGGCTTCCAGTACTGCCGTATCAGAGCTTTGTGCATTGACAGCCTGCAAGCCGAATGCGGAAATTATTAACTGTTTCATATTGTCATTAAAAATTAATTGATTTTGAGATTGTGGCTGAAACTGTTGAGTTTCTAAAAATGCAGTTACAGCAGGCTTAGAAACTGTATTTAATAATGCAGATGCATACATATTAAATACTTCCGTTTCTCCCATATCATCCGGTTGGAAGGTTTGATAAATTGTAGATACTGAAGCTGGGATAATTTCAGAAACAAGTCCATAAGCCAGGGCTTCTTTTGCAGATAACCAGGTATCACTTTCAAGCCACTTAGAAACCTCAGCACGGCTTTTGCCAGTTCTGGCCATAAGCTTATCAATAAAGTTTTCCTCAATATGTCTTAAAAGTTTTGCGCTGGATTCGTGGTCTTTGGCATTTCCGAAAGATCCGCTTGAGGGCGCATGAATCATCACATATCCATTATTAACTATTTTTACTTTCTTGCCCGATAGTATGAAAACAGCGCCCATTGAAGCGGCTAAACCATCTATAATTATTGTTATGTCTGCCTTAGATCTTTCAATTGCATTACACATGAGATTGCCGGCAAAAACATCTCCTCCGTAAGTATGAAGTCTGATCGTAATTTCTGAATACTGCTTTTCTAAACTATTCAGATAATAAATAAAGTTCTGACCGTCATAATCCCATATAGTTCCGTACATGGTCAGAGTATTATCCTGTATTCCGTATATCATGTGTGATTGAATTTTCAGCAAACTTAAAACATCTAAACCCTGATTAATAAAGATTCCGCAAGGGTTGCGGGTTTCAAAAAAAACGATTGGTTTTGTTTGGACTTTTGGCCAAAAGTGTATCAATGGCAAAAAGAGTAAACAATGAACCTATACGAGCCCTGGCTGAGAAAATGTTTGTAGAAGAGGGGCTTACGGCAAAAGCTATTGCAGCTTCACTGGAAGTTACTGAGCAGACAATTGGTCGGTGGAGAAAAGGCATACAAGGTGATGTCTCCTGGGATGAAAAAAGAAAAAGCTACTTAACAGCACCCAATAATATAAAGAAGGTTCTAATGGCAGAACTGAGTGATCTCGCAGAAGGTAAAGATTCACGAATTGATGTCAAAGCAATTGCAGCCGTAACCAAAGCAATAGAATTACTATCTGACAAAGTTTCTGCTCAGATTGTTATGACTGTATTTAAAGAGTTTGATTCTTGGATGGCAGTACAAGATCCGGAAGCAGCTATCTCTTTTCTGGAATGGCATAAGATGTTTCTCCTTTATAAAGCACAACAGGAACAATAATGAGTTCTGCTGATTTTAAACTTACAAAAGTTTATGAGAAAATGCTCCTTGATTATGATGAGCATTGTAAAGGCATCAAGCAATCAACCGGATCAGGGCTGAATCCTAATGAAACGCCAACCGAAAGAAGGAAACAACGGCTTGAATGGGAAAAAGATTATATCACCTGGTTTGAAGAAATGTTTCCCCACTATGCAAAAGTAAAATGTGCTTGGTATCATAAGAAGCTTGCTGATCTGATAATAAAGAACCCGGTGTGTGATGTTCTGGCTGAAATATACCGATCAGGGGCCAAATCTGTACATATTGATTTAGGAATTCCTTTATATCTATATGTAACAGATCAGTTAAAATTTATGCTCCTATTTGGGCAAACTGATAAGAAGGCAAAAAAACTCATTTCTGATATTCAGGCCGAATTTATGTATAATCAAAAGTTTATACACTATTACGGTAAAAAGTTCAAGTTTGGAGATTGGTCAGAAGGAGATTTTACCACAACAGACGGTGCTAAATTTATGACCTCTACGCCTGGTCAATCTCCCAGGGGATTACGTGAAGGATCATCCCGTCCGGATTATATTGTCTTTGATGATGTTGATACCAGGCAGAGAGTTAATAATGATGATCTATCTAAGAAATTATTTGATTTTGCCTGGGAAGATGCAAAAGGGACATTTGATGAAGGTTCCCCTTATCGCAGGTTTGTTGTAGCTAATAACAATTTTCATAAAAATACTCTGATCAACCAACTGAAGGAAGAGTATAAGAAAATTAAAATCCGGTTAAAAGAAGCCGGAATAAAATCCCATCACTATATTTTATCAGTTCCGGCAGTAAAAGACCTGGTAAACTTTGAACCCAACTGGCCGGAAAAAACTTCTTCTGTTTACTGGAAAGAAAAATATCTTTCAACTCCTTACAGATCCTTTATGCGTGAATATATGCACGTACATATTGTTGAGGGTAAAATTTTTAAAAATGAATGGTTGCAATATAAGCCACGCTTACAGTTCAGGTCCTATGATGCACTCGTTTTTTACGGGGATTTATCTTACAAAGATGAGGGAGATTTTAAGGCTATGGTGTTTGCCGGCAAAACTGGCCGTGAATTCCACATTCTAAATTCTTATATCAGACAGACTTCTAAATATAATGTTGCTAAATGGCTTTATGAATATGTTCAGGAAAATGAACTTCTAAAACATAATATTTCATACTACATCGAGGGGCTTTTTGCTCAGGATGAATTCGTCAATGATTTCGACATGGTTGGTGATGAATTGGGTTGGTATATTCCTGTAATAGCAGATAAAAAAAGTAAGGAAGGAAAGCATGACAGAATTGAAAGTATGACAGGATATTTCCAGAGAGGAAACATTTGGTTTAATGAACAGAATAAAAATTCTGTGGATCAACAGGAACTGGAAAATCAACTTTTAGCATTTGCCAAAGGATCAGGTGCGCATGATGATGCTCCTGATGCTATGCAAAGCGCAATCAGTAAACTGAATGTTGCAGCACTAACAAATAAAACCCCGGTAAAAACAACAAGCCGGAAAGAAATAATCAAAAATCAAAAAAACAGATTCTAATGAGCTTTATAACAGAAGATGATTATTCCGTACTCGTACGTAATGAAATAAAAGATGTCCTGCTGGAAAACTATTCTGAGACAAAAATCAGCACAGCAGAACAAATGGCAATACACCAGGTTAAAAATTATCTGGCCGGGAAATATGATGTTACAAAAATTTTCAATGCTGAAGGAACTGACAGAAACAGTCATATTGTAATGATTGTTCTGGATTGTGCCCTGTATCATCTTTACACTTCCGCAAACAGAAAAGCCATGCCGGAAATAAGATCACAAAGATACCAGGACGCTATTGACTGGCTTAAACTTGTGGCTTCAGGTGATAAAACTGCTGACCTTCCAATAAAAACCAATGAAAACGGAGATAAGATTTCAGGTATAAGAATCAGTTCCCGTTATCCGCCAAGTAACAACAGGTGGTAATCATCACCCTTTAAACACCCTTTAAATTCAATTTTAAGACCCTTAAAAATAAAAATAGTGGAAATACTAGGATATAAATTTTCATTCAAAAAAAACAATGTTTCTGCAAAAACAGAAATAAAAAGATCTGCGGGCAAAAAAAATCCAGCCATTGTCAAAATTGTTGATGCATTTAAAGACAATTCACGAAAAGATATTGAGAAGTGGAGAAAATCCTTAGCAGCCCTTCAGAATCCTGAGGAACCAAAATTCTTTGCTTATCATGACTTGGTTGATGATTTAATGACGGATGCTCATTTACAATCTCAGATCCAAATGAGAAAACTCTCAACACTCAATACAGATTACCGGGTTTATAATCGCAAAACTGGTGATGAAAATCAGGAATTAAGTTTCTTATTTCAACAGCAATGGTTTTATAAATTTATAGACCTGTGTCTGGATAAAATATTTAGAGGTTGTTCGCTTGTAGAATTTCAAAGCTTTGAAAATGAAAAAATACTTCTTTCATTAATACCCCGCAGAAACGTAGCACCGACAAAGGGTAAAATTTATCCGGATGTATTGAAAACTGATTTTATCAATTATCGTGATGAAGGGTTTAATCCGTGGTTGATTCAGTTAGGAGAAAATGATGACTTAGGAATCATCAATAATGTAATTCCTAATCTGATCTGGAAACGTAATGTAATGCAGGCATGGGCTGAATTCTGTGAGAAATTCGGTTTACCTTTAATTACGGCAACAACCAACACAGCAGATTCAACAGTTATAGATAATGTACACGAAATGCTCTTAAGCTTGGGTGAAGCTTCAGTTGGGACGTTTCCTCCAGGAACGGATATTAAGTTCCAGGAAGCAAACCGGACCGATGCTTACAATGTGTATATGCAATTCATGCAGGCCAATGCAAATGAAATCAGTAAACAAATCGTAGGATCAACAATGTTGAGTGATCAGGGAACTAACAGATCTCAAACTGAAGTACACGAAAGATCTTTAGACAACAGAATCTCTCAAGCTGATAAAAGAATGATTCAATTTATTGTAAATGATCAGCTTTTTCCATTGTTAAGATTACAAGGATATAATATTCCAGAAGATGAATTTTTTGAATTTAAAACAGCTGAACAGGAACTTGATCTTGTGCAATTATGGACTATTACTTCAGGGCTGCTTACTAGCGGATATGATGTTGAGGAGGAATGGATTTCTAAAACTTTTAATATTCCCCTGGGAAATAAAAAAAAAGTCCAGCCATCAACAAAACCTAACGTAGCAGCATCATTTTTACCAGAGAATCAGACAAATGACAGATACGGCTTTACCTGTACCTGTGGAAAACACATACAAGCTGTTAAAAAGCCTTCAAAAGACGAAATAAAACAACTAAGTGATGATTTGGCAAGTTTTATTTTCAGTGGAAAAGAAACAACAGGAAAGGAAGGAAAATTAATCGCAGAAGAAGCCAACACCCTTGTAAAAGGATTACGAGACAATTTTAAGACAGTCAATCCGTATGTAGGTAATGATCATCTTGCGTTGCAGATGATGGAATACAATGTCTTCGACTTTTCAGCAAGCAAAACTGAATCAAGACTTGCAGCCATGAATAATGTTTTAATTGATCAGAAAAACAAGAGTATCCGAGATTTTGATTCTTTCAAAAGGGAAGTTGACAAGATTACAAAAGATTATAATGCTGCCTGGCTCGAAACAGAATATAATTTGGCTATTTCGGTCGGTCAAAATTCCGCTGCTTATGTTCAGTTTATGGCAGAAAAAGATACTATAACAAAATTTGTAAAGTATCAGACAATTGGAGATCAAAGCGTAAGAGATTCACACCAAATTCTAAGTGGTAAAATATTTTCTTTGGATGACCCCGAAGCAATGAAGCTTTGGCCACCGAATGGGTTTGGTTGTCGTTGTGAATTTATCCAATATATCACAAAATCAAAAAATCCTCGTATCACTTCCGGCAGTAAAGGAATGCAGCTTCTGGATTCCAGAGACCCCAAATGGAAAAATTCTCAATTTGAATTAAACAGAGGTGATCTGAAGCAAGTCTTTACTAACAAACAATTTTACAGCAATAATAAGGGGCTTGAAGCCAAAATTAATAAAATGACTTATGATAAATATGACCTGAAGTCCTGGGAAGATCAAAAGAAGGGGCTTAAAAATATAAAACTTGATTCTACCATCACAAAAGACAATGTAAAAGAACTTTTCAAAAAAGAAAAAGGGCAGGATTTTATGGGCTTTACTGATTATATGGGGCGTAAAATGGTCCTTCCGGAAAAAACTTTTAACAGCAATGCTGTTGTAAAAGATAATAAACATCAGGTTTTCCCACATATGAAAGACATTCTTGGAAATCCGGATGAAGTATGGATGAATGAAAAGACAAAAGGCTCTTATAATTCACGATATGTAAAATTTTACAAAGATAGAGCAGTCATTATTGATGTTGAACTAAACAATACAATGCAAGGTATGGAAATTAAAACGTGGCGTGATATGAAAGTTGATGAAGCAAAAGATCGTCTCGGAATAAAAATTAAATAGTATGGCAGCACAAAGTAAATTAACTTTATTACTGGACTTAGGAACAAGACTTTTTCAGAATGGTTTCAGTCGGCTCCAAGCCAGCTGGAACAGGGGCGTTGATCAAATGAAGCAAAAGTTCCAGGGATTGATAAATATGGTTCCCGGACTTGACAGCGCACTGGATAGTCTGAAAAATCCGAGTATTTTGTTCGCAGCTGCATTCACAGCAGCTACGGGCTTTCTAGCTAAAGCAACCCGGATGGCAAATGATTGGGAGGTCAAAATGGCGGAGATTAATGTCACCGCCGGACTCTCTAAAAAATCACTCCGTGGTCTTTCTGATGAACTCTTAGACATAGGAACTAGGAACGCTTCACCTTTGGACGAAGTTCCGAAAGCTTTCACCCGGATTATTTCTGCGGGTCTCAATGTAAAAGAATCATTAACAGCCTTAGAACCTACTATGAGGGCAGCAAAGGCAGGATTTACTGATGTTGAAACAGTAGCAGGAGCAGGTATTTCTGTAATGATGTCTTCAGGAAAGGATATTAATAAGGTATATGATGTTCTTTTTGAAACAGTTAAAGAAGGTAATGCAGAATTTAAAGATATTGCCAGGTATCTGCCAAAAGTTATTCCGCTTGCCAGGAGCATCGGTTATGAACTTGAATCCACAGCCGGAGCCTATGCATCATTAACTACAAAATTAAGTGCAGAACAATCATCAACAGCTTTAGAGGGAATTTACAGAACTTTATCTAATGCTGATGTAGCAATAGGAAAAGTAGACAGTAAAACGGGAAAATATGTTAGTGGTTTCCGTGCCCTGGGAATTAATATTTTTACATCAGCAGGAAAAATCCGGCCGTTGATTGATATTGTTACAGAAATTAACAAACAAATGGACGGCCTTACCGATGAACAGAAAGTAAAAAAGTTATCTTCTCTTGGCTTTGATCAATCCACTGCTCTTGGTTTCGGAACGCTTGCACAAGATATTGAAAGTTTAAAAAAAGCCACAATATCAACCAGTGATGCACAAGGTTCTTTAAACCAGGCTTACATGGATTCACTTACTCCAATGGAACAGTATGAAGTAATTCAAAATAATATTAAAGCTTCAATGATTAAACTGGGGCAGGCTGCACTTCCTTATGTAACTGCCGGACTTGAAAAAGCAGCTCCACTTTTCCAATGGATGTATAAAAACGTAGATACTTTAATCCCGTTATTTGGAACATTTACGGTCACTCTTGGTTTACTTACTGTTGCTACCTGGGCATGGAACTCTGCTCTGTTTGCAAATCCTGTTACCTGGATTGTTTTAGGAATATCTGCCTTGATCGCTATTATTGTGCTGGCTATTGCAAAATATGATGAATGGGGAGCAACTCTTTTGCTGTTCTTGGGGCCTATTGGAAGGGTAATTTCAGCTTTAAAATCAATTTATGATCATTGGGACAGTATAAAAACAGCTTTTAAAGATGGTGGAATTATTGAAGGACTAAAAAGAATTGGAATTGTTCTTCTGGATGTTCTTATTCAGCCTATTGAACAGCTTCTGGGACTTCTCTCTTATCTTCCCGGATCTTTGGGTGCAGCTGCTAAAGATATGCAGGGTTCGGTACGGAAATTCCGGGAGGATATGGATCTGGTTGATACTCCTGAAGAAGCATTAAATAAAAAAAGAGGTGATTATCTGGATGCAATGAAAGCGCACAGCGAAAAAATGCTGAAACCTAAACTTGACACATCATCACTTTATGGAACTGAAGGAGGGGCATTCAGTACTCAGCCAGGAGAAACGAAGGACAAAAAAAAGAAGTTAAAGGATGGTATAAATAAGGTAACGGGAGATGCGAAACAGGTTAAAAATATTACTATAAATATTGATTCATTAAATAAAGGAGGTATCAATATAAACGGTAATTCTTCAGCCGGAATGTCCTGGCAGGAAATGGAAGATCTTTTTAACGAAATGATGATGAGAATAATGAGAAACGCTGAAACTTCATAAATGGAACATTTTGTAATTAATGATCAGGTATTAACCAGACTGCGTTCAACATTCGGAAGTCAATTTTCACGAAGAATGGTTTCTAAATTTGCCACGGCCACGGTAGCATTTTCTAAAGAAAGATTTGTAAAAAAAGACTGGATTAACAAAAATAGAAGACAGTGGACCCCTCGAAAAAGACCGGACAGGGGCTCACTGATGGTAAAAACCGGACGTTTGAAAAGATCTATCAGAAAAATGGGAACCGGTGTAGTTGGAACAGATGTCTCTTACGGTGAAATTCACAATTTCGGAGGGAAAATTAATAAAACTGTTGCTGTAAAGGCGCACACCAGAAAAAGGGCTGTCCGGGCTGTAAGTTCCAGAACCGGAAGGGCTTTAAAAAGAACTGTTTCTTCAGGAAGCATTCAGGTTAAATCTCACAACAGAAAAATGAATATGAAAATACCTAAAAGACAGTTTTTAGGTGAATCCGTCCGGTTAAATAACAAATTACAGACTATTTTATCACAAGACGTTCAAAATGAATTAAACAGACTTTAAATGAAAGAATTTTATACCACTCTAATCAGTGTTTTTGAAAAAGAGGAAAACAAAGATCGGTATCGCCTTAACGGGCTTTTACCACCACAGTTTTTTGATATATATGCTGGCCAGGATCTGGATCCTGAAAGTTTTGATATTTACCCAATGCCCGCAATTTTCCTGACTTGGAGCATAGATCATCGACAAACCCCAGCCCAGGCTACAATAACTTTTAGATTATGTTACGAACAAATGAGAGATACCAGTAGCTTAGGAAAAAATACAGCTGAAGCTTTAAAATTTATTGATTTTATGGAAATAACAGATCACATTTTGTCTAAAATACAAACAAAATATACCGGAAAACTTATTCCAGCGACAGAAGAACCGAACCTAGAACCTGTGGTGATTGATCAGTATTTGTTAACCTACACCTGCAGTTATAATAAGAAAATATATGATAATGAAGATAGGTTTCAGGATCTTCAGATTCAAGGGGCTATTTTTAAGAATGTCTTAGATTAAATTTCAATATTGTTAATATACCATCTGCCATTTTTTTTGAAAATTTTCAGATGGTATTTTTTTAAGTCAGTATAACCGTTTAAATGCCGTTTAAAAAAAAATTCAACCCGTGATTTTGTATCTTGAGAAAGTTGTCTGTCTTCAAATGTAAGACCATACAGTCCCTTTGTGACAATTATCTTACCAGAATAATCAGTATTTTCATAAGGCTTTTCTGGACGAGTTTTAAAAACCTTTCCTTTATCCCTGGCTGGGTTTATCTGTGCAGATGAAAATTGATAGAACACCAATAGCCAGAAACACAATAAAAGCTTAAAGCCGTAATTTCCAAAATCCGTCATTTTCATATCTACGAAATGTGATGCTTGTTTTTTCGCCAATTGCACGCCCTTTTTTTGATACTACATCAATATCTGCTGAAGTATCAAAGTACTTATTCCAAATTGGAAATAAGGATAAATATTTTCCATAAAAAGAAATGATATTCCATTTCTTTTCACCCTTTTTATCAAAATCTAAATTACGTCCGTCTAATGTGTAATTATAAGTGATCAAAAAAATATCGTTCTTATCATTGGGGTTTACATATCTCAGATAGTATTTACTGTCTTTGCCAGAAGATTCATAAACATATTTAATTTTAGTATCAGCAATTATCTGATCTATTTTTTTATTGAACTGTAATGAATCCAGTTTATTAAATTGACCAAAAATAATGCATGAAAATAGCGTAATAAATAGAATAGTACAATTTATTAAAAAGTGTTTAAAGTGTTTTAAAATTTCCATAGTTGTCATTTAGTAAGTCAATTATTTCTGTAATTATCTGATCTATTTTGTTTTTGGAATCTAAATCAATTATGGAGCCATCCTTCAAGCTTATCGGGTTCTGAGTTTTTTTAATATCAAAATAAAGTATTCTTAAAACTGTCTTAAACTCTTCCTTTTCAGTTTCTGTGCCAATTGCTTTTACAACATTTAGCAGCTGCAAATACATCCATCTATCAGAAAACTGTTGTAACTTTTCCAGCTGCTCTATGTATCTTTTATAATCCAAGTTATTTTATAATTATTGAATCTATATTAATAGTGCATGGAGGAGAAAAATTTATTTCTCTGCAAATTAATCTTTCCTCTTCTATTGCAGTTTTTATGACAGAAAAAACATTATCAACATCATTAGGATCTTCAATACTCTTTTGCATTAAATTCTTTTCAAATTCAATCAATAAAAGAATTTTATCATTCATAACTTGCTTTTTCTCAATCTTCAAATTTAGCATTTTGTCATTTAAAACCGCAGAAAAATATCCAAACCATATCAGATCAATTGAATTTATGGTTTTACCAGGTAATAAGCTAAATTCAATATTAAAATCATCTGTACGTTTATATTCCCAATTTCTTGCTATACTCATTGCTATAAAACCGTCACTCAGGCATTCCATATAGGAATCTATAATATGAGATTGAGCATTTATTTTAAAACTGTTCATTGATCCTTTTTCTAACAAAAATAATCCTACTAAATAAAAAACAGTTACGGGTTTCCGTAACTGTCCAAATTATTGTAATTTCTGAAAAAGCTGGTTTTTAATAATGGTTAATGTATTATTAATATAGCTTCCTGGTGTTCCATCATCAAAGTAAATATGAAATTCTGTTAAATAATTACATAAAGCTTCAGCCATATAAAATTTTAATTTCAGCTTAAACTTTTTTTCTGTATATCTCATTTTAATTGCTTTTTGAAGGAGTTTTTCTCGCAAATCAATACAGATAGAAATAACTGTTTTTAAGTTTTTCTTTAAACCGGCAAAAGTAATATTATCAAGTTGAGCCATCATACTGTTAATTACAACTAACTGCTGATAATCTATTTCAATAGTTATATTCATAAAGACTTTATTTAAAGTTATAAAATGTTTTTTAATTGTTTCTTCAGCAGGAATAAAATCATTATCAATATCATCTATGCAAACCAGATTTTGCCTAAATTTTAAATAATACATTATAATATCACATAATTTTCTCTATCCTTCTTTTTTGTTGCTAACAACTGCCATTTAAGCCCTCTTTTCTCAAAGTGGGGCATATCCTTAAATGACTGCCAGTCTCCACCCCAATTCCAGCCATTAGCTTTGAAAATCTGCACACATTCCTGCCAATCTGCCAGTTTATCATTATCCCAGTCTGCTTTAGTATCCCAACTTGCTGTTTTTCCATCAATGATCAGGCAGATGTCAACGGCAAAACCATAATTGTGAATACTTTGTCCAGGCTTTGCGTTTGTGACAATTCTGCCAGATTTTGAACGCCCCTGAGCATATAAATCGGACTGTTCCTGGAAGGTCCTTAAACCTTGTGTAATTCTTACTTTTGCACGACCTGTTAAAGCTTTGTCGCATTCATTGATGATTTTTGCCACTTCCGCCCTTACTGAAGGGTGTAATTTTGAGATTCGTTCTTGTGTTACTTTGTCCATAATATTTAAAAATTAAAGGTTAATTGATCACCGTTTGTTTTCTCTTTTTCCAGTAATTTTTTCAATTCTCTTTTAGCCGGGACACCTATATAGGTTTCAAAGGTTCTGAAAGAAATGTGAAATTGAGGCTCAATGTATTTATAGAAAATCTCTTTATAGGTCAAACCATAGACGAACTTTTGCTCCTCCGTGATTTTTTGAATTCTGATAATTTTCTGGTAATAATTTTTTTTGTTATAAGCCATAAAGAAAAAAAAGTATCTTTGCAATTCTGACAAGCAAAGAGTTCGTAGTCTGTATGGCTATGGACTTTTTTTATTTTTAGCTTTCCGAAGGCATTGGTAATTTATTTTTATGATACCATTCTTTAGTGCCTGGAATTTTGGCTGATTTGTCGTATTTACTTCTTAGGCTTTTAAACTGCTTTTTTAACTCATTAAATTCATCAACGGTATATTTTACCAATGGCTTTTTTAATGGGCTTAATTTGAGCATAAAATGATTAAATTTTGCCCAGTCTGCCGGATCGTATAATCCTATGTACTGAGCATCCTTTAAAATAATTGATCTCAGACTTTTTAAAAGCTTTTCAGTATACAAATTGTTTACTTCCTGGTAAACTGTCGGAGCCTTAGGAAAAAAACAACTATAAAGATCCTCTAGTTCCTCAGAAGTAAGATCATAAATATTGCCGGTTCTGTTTCCAGACTGCATCCAGACTGAAGGCTGTAAAGCTTCATGTTTGAATTTTTGTAATAATCGTTCTCTTTTTATTGAATCTGTGATCATATTGTTTTTATTTGGTGTTTAAATAGTCTTTAAATTATTTATACAGATCATATTTTTCTCCACATTCCGGGCATCTTAGATCTGGGTTCATCCTTAGATCGAATTCACATCCACATTGATGGCACACTCTCCATATTTCGTGATTTAAAAAAATCAAAATCATAAAAATTAATTTGTTCCCAGAGTGGAATCGAACCACTCTTAAACCGTTTGGGATTGTTTATTTTTTAATCAAGCGGATTATGATTAAGGAAAAAAACGATCCTGTGACAATGCCTATAATAAAACCGGCAGATAATGCTTCTATCATAAATCTGTTTTTTCAATTGGAAATAGATCTTCTATGATTGTCCCTTCAGGAAAATCAGCAGATGTAATTGAAAGTGGAATGAAAACTTTTTTTCCCTGGGCATTGGTTGTATAAGCTTCAATGAAAAATGCTGATCTAACTGGTTTATAAGCATCCTGAATAATTTTTACAGCATCAGTGAATTTTTCATCATTAAAATCTTCAGCAAGCTGTCGTAATTCAAGGACTCTGGAAGATTTTATATTTCCTTTTGCATCTTTTTTTAGCAGTTTATTTACAGCAGTTACCAGTTTAGCACTGTTTTCATCCTTAGCCAAGCTTTCAATTACTTCTTTTATCTTATCGATTCCAGCATTCACTGTATCGTCCCATCCATCAACCACTCTAAAACCGTAAGTAATGCCGTTACCCTGATCATCTGAAAAAGTATGTGTTTGTTGTCCCTGCTTTACTGAAAATGCTTCCTGTTTTAAATCTAAAAGCGTTTTTAAGCCTTCAAATATTCCAAGTTTAATGATAGAAAGATCATCTGAAAGTCCTTGTAAGATGCCTACGAATTCAGGAACAGCAGAATTTACCATATCTTTGTACGCTTTTCTATCTTCATTCTTTTTAGTTTCTCTCTCCTGAAGTTCTGAATTGAGGTCTTCAGGCGTTAAATGTTTTAAAATAGCGTATTTCTGTTCCTGGGTTAAATTATTAAAATCTATGGCTGTGTTGTTATTTGTCATAATACTGGTTTTTTTATTGTTATTTGGTTCATTACTTCTTTTAGACGGGCTTGTTTTTCTCTGAGCGTGTGACCGTCTCTTGCTATTGTAATCTGCCATTCTAATATCTGTTTTCGTTGTTCCAATTCTTTCAGACAAAGTTTAGACAGGTCTTTAGGAATGTATTCCATGTTTTTTTAAATATTGTTTAAATGATTTTCCGGAGATCTCCCACACTGTGCCGTCTTTTGTTTCTGTAACCTTTGTAAAGTATTCTTCACGAATAGATCTGAACTCTTTTATTTCTTCTGTATCTAAAATTTGAGATACAATTTCTTCAGGGTTCTGGTGACTTACGGGAATCTGAAAGCTTATATTCCGTACAAATCCAAACTTTTTTAAATCTTTGTAGTCCCTTTTACTTCCAATTAATTCATATTGTTGATTTTCCAGAAGTTTTTTTTTCGTCAGATAGGAATAGCTTTGCAAAACTGCAAAGCAAAATCCCTGATCTATTAATTCTTTTATCATTATTATATGTTTTGAAGTTTTATTTTTTCTCTGATAACCGTTCTTTTAAGCCTTCTAAGATCATCTATAACCTTAACATTTTGAACCTGGTTTTTGTCAATACTGATTTCTTTAAATGTAGGTTTCAACTCTTCAAATATTTTATTTTGTATTACCGAATCAGTTATCCCATTTGCGGAGCAAATCTTTTGAACACAATTAATTGTCGCACCTATCAAATTGATGTAAGCCCGTCCGAACCGGCTTTCCAATTCATCAAAACCTAACTTTTTAAGCTTCACTCCTCTTGTTAGTCTTTGTTGTAGATCAGGAGTTCCAGCAAGTATTACTGACATTTCATCTTCAGTCTCATTATAAAGATGAATGAACCATCTTAAAGCTGAATCCTTTAGTTTGCCCGCTTCATCAATATTTAATTGTGGTTTCTGACCGGATCTTTTACGGAAAAATTCACAGACTTTCATTCCCAGTTTATCAATATGGATATATGATTTCCCTATATCTATACCTAAAACCATACATAATTCAGTCAGGAACTCACGCTTTGACCATTCCCGACAACGGATATAAAAAACTCCGTGTTCTGCATTACTTTGTGAGTAGGATTTTAAGGGAGCACTTTTACCAATTCCAGCTTTATCACTAATAATCATAAAAAGGCTATATTCTTTTGCATCATTGCAGATTTTTGCAACTTTTTTATAGTTGATTGTTTCAGCTATTTGCCATTGTGAATCATCCCATCCGCAAGCTTTACCTACTTTAATCCACATTTCATCCTTGATAAGATCCCAATTCCCTTTATTCATTTGGGTAATGGTTGCAGCTGAAACATCGGCCTTAACAGCTACTTGTCCGTAGCTGCCCAGCCTTTCTTTTTCTGTATTTATTACTGCTACAATCGCAGTCTTCTGTAAATTTGTCATATCTTAATAATTTTCGTAAATATTTCTAAGGACTACATTTTCAACATCTTCGGAAGATAGGCCGTCTCCTGAAGCCTTTTTTAGAGGTATTTTATAACTGTCATTCAAATAGTCATCCTCGAAGACATTAATTGAAGTTTTATCTGTATATATTCCCATCATAGCAGAATCTTCGCCAATGATTGAACTTAATTCTCGTTCCTTTAGTTCTGCAATTTTATTTGCTCTTGCTTTCGCCTGGCTTACTTTCCCTAAGTCTTTATTTTTTCCTTTAGTTTGAACTTTTTCAAATAGTTCTGCTTCACAAAGCGAGACTAATAAAGGGGCCTTTTTCTCCCATAAATAGACAACAGATAGGTCATTCATATCATAAGTCATTACAATCTTTTTATTGAAGTAATTAGCCATTATATCGAAGTAAGCAGGGCTTATCATATAATCAAATTCAACTCCTACAATCTCAGTAGAAATCTGTCCATTATGTCTTAGTGTGATCTCTTTTCTCAAACCAAACAACTGTGACATTGTAGAATCAGGAATAAAATTAACGTGCGGTTTCTCACTGTATTCATGAATCTGTGCAGGTGAATAATGTACAGTTCCGTGCTTTCTCGAATATGCTGAAAGCTTTGTATTTCTGTATTTCTCTATATGGACTGAAGCTTCATCAATATTTGCCTGTAAATCCCAGTCTTTATTTTTTGCAGCTTCTTTTTTAATTCTTTGTAAATATTCCGGTGAACGGTGAGCGTATGCTGTTCTTGACTGTATACCTTCACCATAAAAATATTTAGAATCCATAAAGAAAACTGACTGAAGGGTCCTGAACCATCTTTCAATTTTTGCCTTGTCATTAGCTTTAGAAGTAAAAGTAATTTCAACACCTAAAGCTTCAAGTCTTTCAAAAAGATCTTTCATTTGGGGTGTATTGTGCCCTGGAAATTTATCCATTACCCATTCATACGGAAGATAACCGGCATTCTGTACAGCCATCTTCATTGCTTCCAAATAAACCACATGGTTTTCTGAGTAGTCAAATGAATAGCCTAAAACATCACCAGAATGAACATCACGCACTGCAACAACATTTATATATCTTTCCTTTCCATCTTCTGCCTTGTGTGCTATCATGTTAACACGTGTAGCATCCATTTCCCAGCAATCACCTGCAAAAAGGGCATTCTGCATTGGGATGTAAGAACGATGTATGTGAGATTTCCGGCTATTTGCACCAAAACGCTTTAAGCCGGTCAAAAAATTGGTTTTTGGCTGTTCTAATATGGTTTGTCCGAACCATCTGCGAGAAGGCGTTTTTTTAAGCGTTAATTCGCAAAATTCAGTAACTTTTCTTATTATGTACTCATTAGAGTAGTTCTGAGGCATTGAACGCATCTGCATAACCCAACTGAACACTTCAGGATCATTGTATATTTCAGCATTACTATTACCAATACGAGGTAAGTGAATAACATCTATTATTGCTTGGTCAGTAGTTTCTAATAAAGTGATTTTCTCCTTTAATTTTAGATAGTTATGGGGTATATATTGCAGATTAAGATCAGAAATGACAGGGCTTAAATCCTTGTACAGCTTATTTGCAGTACCTGGATAATTATCCTTTTCTTCCAAAATAAAATCTAAAACTGCACAAGCTTTAGATAAAGCTATCCTTTGAATGTCATTAACATCATTATAATAAGGTGAATAAAGCTTTGAAACGGCCTTTAAATGCTTTTTAAATCTTTCAGCCAGGTTTGTATCTTCTTTTGACTTACAAGCCTTTTTATAGGCATCTAAAAGAGTTACATCATCACCAAATAGTGAACGGTACATCTTAGGGGCTTTATTCGGAATATTAGCAAGGGAGTAATAAAACTGCCCAGAATGCTTTCCATATCTCCATGATTTCCCTGAATCTGGCATGAAATCCTTAGATTTAGCTAAGTCACAAGCACGAACCGTTGCTTTATAGCGGTTTCTTGCAACTTTTAAATAAGCTTCTTCTAAATCACATACCTCCATAATTAAACGTTGTGATAACCATAGAGTATCGCATCCGTTATTTTGTTTTATTAGTATGTCAGTTAGTTGAAAATTCATTTTTTAGATATTGTTCTCAGAAGGGGAATCGAACCCCTTTGTTAACCATTTGAGATGTGTTGATTAGATTATCTTAAGCTTCTAAACGATTGATAAACCTTGTATTTCCCGAATAAAAACCATTCATGACAGATAAGAGGTTCTGCAAAAATTGTCAAAACAGAAGTCCTGTATTTAAGTACTGATTGTACTATCATTTTAATTGATTTCATATTGCTTATTTTTAGTTATTTTCTTTAATTCATTAAGTATATCTATACCTTTTCCACGTACAGGAACCCTTTCACCCCTGGCAATCTTACCTACATAATCAGCATCTGTTTCGTACTTTTTTGCAATACGCTGGTAAACTGTTGCTGACTTTTCTTTTAATTTTTTGGCTAGTGTTTCCATTTTTAATTAGATTTGTACCGTTTAATAAGTACAAATATATAACATATTGCAGGATTCCGCAAGTATATAATGCAAAAATTTGCAATATTTTTACGGTTTCCCGTTTTGATAATTCCAATATGCTGAAAATCAAAGAGATAAGAGAGCGAAAAAATCTAACTCAAGATGAAATGGTGGCCAGAACAGGCATTCCGAAGCGTTCGTATATAGATTACGAGAAGGGAAAAAGCGATATTCCTATAAGTAAGTTGCAGAAAATTGCAATAGCATTAGATGTTACTGTGGGCTTTTTAATAGGAGAAACGAAAAATGAAAAAAAAGTTATCAATGAAGATGATAACTTAAATGATAACAAAAATGATATGGAACCAAATGTGAAAAATAAGTTATCAATTGAGGGGGAAATTCGCGAAATTGCACCAAAAGGCTCGGATTACTTATCAGTACTTAATAAATTGAAATTTAGAGACGGAATCAGCTTCAGTGATGATGGAGCCCCTTTTTATGATCTCCCTGTCAGTGCAGGAAAGGTAGGAGAATTACTTACCATGCCGGAAACGCCAACAGGGTTTATAAACCTGCCTGGCATTCATTGTGATGCATTTTTTCCGATAATTGGCTGTTCTTTTGAGCCAATTATAAAAGCAGGAGATATTATTGGGATTAATTTCATAGAAAAATGGGAAAATTTGGACCCAGATTGTATTTATTTGATAATAACCTATGATCAAAGAATGATGAAACGTCTGGTTAAGCACCCCACAGACAGCACTTTACTAATTTGTATTTCTCCAAATTATAGCGAATTTACTATTGATAAATACAGCATCAGATACATTCATAAAGTCACTTTTTATGGAAGGCCCGTATAAAAAAAATTAAAAAAAAATGCAGATAAGATTCTGAAAATTAACAGATATTAAATTTCAGAATCTTAAAAATGAACATATAGTGAACATGAAATTTTCACAAATTGTTATGTTTCTTCATTTTTGCCTTTACTTTTGGTATTACCGTTAAAGCAAAGACGAAATTTTCAATATCTACCAGAGCATAAACTATCAGACCTATGTAAATGACGGTCCTTCCCCGTTAAGCAAAGGCCTGGTAAAGAATAATGCCGCTCCGCTGGTTAAAAATATTCTGGCTGAGGCTGATGATTATATTAAAAATAATAAAAAAGGAGCTTCTTTACGGTTCGGTCATGACGGAAATATCATCCCGTTACTGGCTTTTCTGAATATTGAAGGAATGAACAGGGAAGAAGCAGATCCCAAAAATGTTTACAAAGTCTGGAACACTTTCCAGGCAGCTCCGATGGCAGCCAACCTGCAGCTGATTTTTTACAGGAATAAAAAGGATGATATTCTGGTAAAATTCCTTCATAATGAAAAAGAAGTTCATATTCCGGTTCAGTCAGGAAGTTTCCCTTATTACCAGTGGAAGGACGTAAGGAACTACCTGGAAACACTGACAAAGTCCCTGTAAAATAAAACACTGAATATCAGTACTTTAAAAAATATTATTCTAAAAATTAATTTTAAAGGTTGACGATTCGGGATTTCCGCGTAATACTCAATAAGAACATTATGGAAGACAAAAATTTCAGAAACAGATGGGAAGAAGCCCGCAGGGAAGACCAGAAGATCGACGACCTTACGGATGCCCGCATCAGGGCAGGTATTGAACGTAAATTGAAGTCCCGTAAAAATCATTACAGGAAATGGTACTGGGCCGCAGCTGCTGCTGTGATACTCACAGGAATCTTTAGCATGTGGTATTCCCCGTCCCCAATGCCGAAAGAAGAGATAAGAATGCAATATTATTCCAGTTCCGATTATACCAGAACCGTCAGTCTTCCGGACGGAAGCCGTATTGTGCTGGAACCCCACAGTACACTTGTCCTTGCCCCTGACTTTGGCCAGACCGGCAGAAATATCACCTTTACCGGTAAAGCCACTTTTGATATTGCCAAAGATAAGGCCAGGCCGTTCCGTATCAATGCCAGAGATTTTGAAGTTCAGGTCCTGGGAACGAAATTTTTCCTGGATCAGACAAGCGGCAGCCAGAAAGTGGAATTATTTGAAGGTAAAGTAATGATCACCCATCATGGTAAGACCACTTATTTACTGCCTAATGAAAGCTGGAACCAGAAAACAGAAAATGTAAAGCAGACCTATTACGCTGCAGATTCCAAACGGGATTTTTCTTTTCAGGATGACAGTTTCGGAACAATTATCTCTGAACTGGAGCAGGTATACCATATAAAAATCCGTTATCCGAAAGAATATGAATCCAAAAAGATAAGAGGTTCTTTCTCCGGAAATCTGGATGAGGTTTTATCTGCGGTGTGCTACCCTTTCAACCTGAAAACGGTAAAAATATCAGACAAAGAAATAGAATTACAATAAAAAAAGCACCGATAATTGGCGTTATCGATGCCGGATTAACTCTTACAACTCGCGAAAGTCTAATAAAGTTTAACTCCCAAATTTATGAAAAAAACAATAATCTCCATTGTTTTACTGGTTTCAATCGGGACACCCGCTCTTCATTACGGGCAAAACAGGACCTCTCCGGCTACTCAGCAAAAGGTAAACCGGGTACCCATTTCCAAAGTTCTTGACAAACTCAGCAAAACGTCAAAAGTTCAGTTCCTGTATTCCAGCTCAGATTTCAAGGATGTTCTTATTGATGAAAACAATATCAATTACTCATCCCTGGAGCAGTCTCTTACTTATCTCAGGAAAAATTATCCGCTGGAATACGAGATCAGGAACAATACGGTTATTCTCAGAAAAACGGCTGCCCGCAAAGCGGTTGCACAAAACTCAGAAAACTTTTCCGCATCAGATACTCTTGCCATAAAGGAGAAAAAATTGATGAAGTAGTCATCATCGGATACGGAAAAGTAAAGAAATCGGATGCCACAGGTTCACTCACCACGGTAAAAATTGACAGTGAGAACAACGGAAGCCCGGTTTCTGCACAGGATGCACTGGCAGGAAAAGCTGCCGGGGTGAATATCATTTCACCCGGAGGAGCTCCCGGTGCAGGTTCTACGATCAGGATCAGAGGAGGGTCTTCCCTTTCCGCCAGCAACGATCCTCTGATCGTTATTGACGGGATTGCCATAGACAATTCTGCAACTTCAGGATCCAGCAATATCCTGGGAATGATCAATCCGAATGATATAGAAACCTATACTGTCCTTAAAGATGCTTCCTCAACAGCAATTTACGGTTCCCGTGCTTCCAATGGGGTCATCATTATCACCACCAAAAAAGGGAGTAAAAAGACCAGATATCAGTATTCATCATCTACAAAGGTGAGTTATAATCCCAAAATGCTGGATGTTCTGAGCGGTGATGAATACAGAAATTTCATTAAAAGCCAATATGCAGGCAACAGTACCGTTATTAACGGGCTTGGAACCTTCAGCACCAACTGGCAGGATGAGATCTACCGTACTGCGGTGAGTAACGACCAGAATTTCAGTATGACCGGTGCTGTTAAAGAAATTCCTTACCGTTTATCATTAGGCTACACCAATCAGGAAGGGATTATCCGTAAAAATGCCTATGAAAGAATGAATATGAGCCTTGCCCTGAATCCTTCTTTCTTCGATAAACATCTTAATGTAAACCTGAACTATAAACCGAGCATCGAGAATAATGATTTTATTTCCAATCCGGCAAGCGGTGCAGCATCTTTTGACCCTACCCGCCCGGTATATGACAGTTCTACGCCTTATGGCCTGGGTTACTTCATCTGGACAGATGCCGCAGGAAAGCCGATCACGCAGGCCGGATCCAATCCTGTTTCCGTTCTCGATCTGAGAAAAGATGAATCTAAAGTAATCCGTCATATCGGAAATATTCAGATGGATTATAAAATCCACGGATTTGAGGATTTAAAATTAAACGTCAATGCAGGTTTTGATATGCTGAAAAGTGACGGAGACGTATTTGTTCCGGACAACTCTCCTCTGGCATGGACTTCTATCGGAAATGACGGCCAGGGCCTTACGGAAGCATATACCCAAAAAAAGCAGAACCTCCAGCTGGATCTTTACGCCGATTATAACAAAAGTATCGGCAGCCATAAGATCAATGTGATGGGAGGTTACTCATGGCAGAAATTCTGGAAAAGCTATGATGATAGCCAGACCAACCTTACCGGATCAAAGATATACAGGGATATTGTCACCAAATCCGAATATTATCTTGTTTCGTTTTACGGACGTCTGAATTACAGCTTCAAAGACCGCTACCTCTTTACAGCAACATTAAGGAATGACGGCTCTTCACGTTTTTCAAAAGCTAACCACTGGGGGCTTTTCCCTTCGGCTGCTTTTGCCTGGAAGATCAATGAAGAAGGCTTCCTGAAAGGCAAGAATATTTTCTCTGATTTGAAATTAAGACTGAGCTACGGAAAAACCGGACAACAGGACATTGGCGGAGATTATGAATGGATGCAGACCTATACTTTCAGCCAGTCCAATGCCATGTACCAGTTCGGGAACCAGTTTTACCAGACCATCCGTCCGAACGGCTACGATCCCAACCTGAAATGGGAAACAACATCTACCTACAATGTCGGCCTGGATTTCGGAATCCTTAAAAACAGGGTATCCGGAACAGTAGAGGTATATAAGAGAACAACGGACGACCTCCTGAATAAGATTTCCGTAGCTGCCGGCTCCAATCTTACCAATATGATCTACACCAATATCGGATCTATGGAGAATAAAGGGGTAGAGCTTACCTTGAATACCATTCCCGTAAAAACGGAAAACTGGCAGTGGAATGTAGACATGAACCTTTCCTTCAATAAATCTGAAATCACCAAACTTACCCTGGTTGACAGCCCTGATTATGGAGTGAATATAGGAAATGTTTCAGGGGCTACCGCAGGAACGATCCAGATCCATTCAATCGGGTATTCTCCGTATACGTTCTATCTTTATCAGCAGGAATATGATGCCAACGGGAAACCTGTTGAAGGAAAATATAAAGGCGGACTGGTAAAGGATAAAAGTCCGATGCCGAAGTCTTATCTGGGAATTTCCTCAAAAGTAAGCTATAAAAACTGGTACCTGGGATTCAACGGTCATGCTAATTTCGGAAACTATGTTTATAATAATGTGAAATCCAAAGACTATAAAACGAAAGCCAATTCAGGTAACGGAACGTACAGCAATATCCTGACCTACACAGCGGAACAGGGATTCAACAACCTTCAGCTTTACTCGGATTTCTTCCTTGAAAAGGCCTCCTTCTTCAGGATGGATAACATTACTTTAGGGCATAATTTTAAAAACATCAGCAACAAATTTGACCTGGGTGTGAATTTATCTATGCAGAATGTCTTTGTCATCACCAAATACAGCGGGCTGGATCCTGAAGTTTATCTGGGAATTGACAATAATATTTACTCAAGACCGCGCTCGTTCCTTTTCGGGCTTAATGTTAACTTTAAATAATATCATAATGAAACGTTTATATATACTGCCGTTTATACTGCTTCTTTTTACAGCGGGATCATGTGTAAATGACCTGGATACCGCTCCTATTGACCCGAATATGGTAACCGGAGAGCAGATTTATTCAGATCCTGCCAATTACAAGGGGGTCCTGGCCAAATGTTATGCTGCCTTATGTCTCAGCGGACAGGAAGGTCCTACCGGAGATCCGGATATGGGGAACTTTGATGAAGGATACAGCTCATTCATCCGTCTTGCCTTCTATATCCAGATCCTTACCACTGATGAAGCTATTATGGGTTCACAAACCAACGGTTTAAGGCAGCTTGCCACCAATACCTGGGATTCCAATACCGCCATTCTGAACGGATATTACGCCAGGTTATACCAGATCATCGGATATACCAACGAATTTTTAAGGCAGACCACAGACAGCAAACTTGCAGAAAGAGGCCACAACGATCCTGATTTCAGGCAGCAGGTAAGCTACTTCCGTGCTGAGGCCCGTTTCCTGAGAGCCTATTCCTACTGGGTACTTCTGGATACCTATGGAAAAGTTCCATTTGTAACGGATGCTGACAAACTGGATCCTCAGTTCCTTCCCAAGCAGATTTCAAGAACGGATCTGTACAGCTATGTGGAAAATGAACTTAAAGAAATTGAAACAGCCCTTCCCACATCCAATGAATACGGAAGAGTGGATAAAACCGCCGCCGATTTTCTTTTATCAAGACTTTATCTGAATGCCCAGGTGTATACAGGGTCTGCCCAATGGGCAAAAGCCGCTGAATATTCGGAGAAGGTAATCAGCAGCCATTACAGCCTTTCTCCAAAATATCTGTACAACTTCCTGGCAGACAACCATACTTCGCCGGAGATCATCTGGTCTCTGAATATGGACGGTATCCATTCCAAAACATACGGAGGAACCACATTTTTTGTACTGGCACAGACCGGAGGAACCATGCTTACTTACCTGAATATGGGTATTGCCGGAGGATGGGGAAATATCCGCGTACGCCCGGAATTTGTCAACAGGTTCCAGACAGCGGATCAGAATTTCAATACCGCGGATCCTAATGCTTTTGCCAAGAATGACAGCAGAGCACTGTTCTTCAACATCGGTCATAAAAAAGATATTGCCGCTCTACCGGGAACTTTCCAGGACGGATACGCCTTTACCAAATGGAGAAATGTCACCAAAAGCGGAACTGCCGGTTCTGATGCGGCTTATGTAGATACCGATTTCCCGATGTTCCGTCTTTCCGAAGCCTACCTTACCGCTGCTGAGGCCTATTTAAGAACAGGAAATACTTCCACAGCTCTTAACTACGTGAATGTCGTAAGAAACAGAGCTTACAATAACGGTAACGGAGCTATTACCGCATCCGATCTGAACCTGAATTTCATGCTGGACGAAAGATCAAGGGAACTTTCATGGGAACTTGTGAGAAGAACCGATCTGATCCGTTTCAGTAAGTTTACCGGAGCGGATTATACCTGGAGCTGGAAAGGAAATACCCAGGCCGGAAAAGGAATTGCAGAAAAATACAATATTTTCCCGCTTCCTTCCGCAGATATTACCGCCAACCCCAACCTGGTACAGAACGACGGTTATTAACTGATACCCTTTAACATTCATAGAAAAGACACCTGGTTATCCGGGTGTCTTTTTTTGCAGAAACCTGCATCGGTTAAATTTCGTATATGTTTACTGACATTTGTTCCGATGAGTGACTTCCTTACCTGTCACAATCAGCAGTAAAAACAGGAGCGGATATTTTTTTTACGGTTACCTGTGGCTGTGAGGTTCCCGTGATCCGGTCAAATTTCATCAGGACATCCTGGTAATGGTAATCTTTACTGTTGTAGTCCAGCTGTTTTGCCGGTACAGCCGGATTTACATATATGTTCTTTATTTTATCGTACTTGTAGTGTTCAATATTTATTTCCCGGTCCATATCATCATGGGTATTATAAGCGTTGTTGACCAGTTTATAATCTGCTGCAAAAGCCCGGTTGAAAGCTCCCTCGATAAATTTCAGTTCTTCTTGATCAGAAAATGCTTCTTTTACGGTAGATTTTCTGAAAGCCTTTCCTGAAGCATCCTCCGGATCGGATAAACCGTTTTTCGTTATTTTGAAAACAAAATCGGAATGATACAGGCTGTCCTGCATATGCTGAACAATAAAATCGTTGTAATCTCCGGTCGGAAAATTATACATCAGTCTGGGGATATCCACTCCCCTTTCATTTTCGTAATTCTGTTCTTCCAGTAAAGTAATGGCTGCCGGTTTTTCTTTAAACAGATGAACATTGGGATAATCAAAGCAATTGGCATTCTCATTAAAAAGCGGCTGCATTTTATTGGGAAATTCCCCCACTACAATTCCGTTTCCGATACCATCTCCCATGAAGCTGACGCGCATTCCTGTTTTAACGGAAGGATTTTTCCTTGCATAGACATAGAATTTGGCATCCGGATTTTGAGGTTTTAAATAAACGAGATCTTTTTCAATGCTCCAGGTTCCTTTTATCAATGTTCCGTAGGCTATGACGAGAAACGTTTTATTTTTATTGATGACAAAAGCGGCCCCTTTGGCTTTATAAACTCCCTCGATATTCTCCGCATTTTTCTGGGCATGGGCCAGAACGCTGCAAAGCACCATAAGCCCGAAAAGCATTCTGCTGAAATTCAGTTTCATCGTTTTAATATTTTGATAAAGATCGGAAAAAAAGCCCAATCACGGCAAATAACCGGATCTTTTGAAAAAGAGATAAAGTTTTATCATCATTTTTTCAGCCTGCTATAAAGTTGATTGACCGTACTTAAAAATACCACGATTGCGGTATTTGAAAAAAAATGCCGATTCCTGAATTTTGTATCATATAAATTCTGAAAATGAAAAAGATAGTTAGCTGTATTATTATATTTTTAATATCTATAAAGGTCTTTTCTCAGAAAAATGAAATTACAGGAAAGGTAAAATCAACTTATTCCAATGCTTTCGGTGATAAAAACGGACCTGCCTCTATAACTTTTGATATTAATTACAGAGTGATCCCTGCTTACGGAAATCTATATGCCGGTTATAAAGCATCCGTTTGGTCTACTTCTCAGGAAGTCATCTACTTCTACAAAGGAAAAACATATATGTCCAATATGATTCCTGAGCTCAGAAATGTGAAGATTAAATCGGTAAGCGGTATTCTGGAGGTATACAATCCATCACTGAACCCTCCCCGGATTACCAAAAATGTAGAAATTTTCATAGGCGGCTACCTGGATAATTCCGGGCTGGCAGGAGGAAACAATACCGAAGTTTCATCCAATATTCCCAAAAACTGGGCTGATTCCGACACAAAAGTGGATTTTACCGCGAAGAGTATCTCCTTTGATGGAGGCGATGCCCACGCTGCCATAGAAAGATATCTCCGTAAACAAAAAGAAGAGGAATCGAAAAACATAAAAAAAGAAGAGCCGGAAAAAACGGTGCAGAATCAAAAATCTTCCGGTAAGAAACAAAAATCCATAAGCAAATCCCCGGCTTCTGATGATGATTTACGGAATGATAAATCCCCCGCCCAATCTTCCAATAAAACTACGTCCAAAGCTGAAACTGCGGCAGAAAAAAAAGCCAGGAAAGATAAAGAATACATAGGAAAAATCAACGGCATCATGGAAGAAGGTGAAAAAAGAAGAGAAGAATCCAACAGGAAGATGGATGCCTGGCAAAATAATTTCAACACCACTTTTTATGCACAGCAAAATGCCCGGTCTTTGCGGGAAAATATAGAAGAAAATTCAAGTCTTTCAGGAAATTATTCATCTGTTGAAGAACTGGAGAGAGACTTCAACCAGAAATACTCTTCTATAAACCAGTCTGTAAACGAATGGAAAGAAGCCGCAGATGAATCGGTAAAACAGGGAGCCAATTTACTTTTTAATAACGGAACGGCCTCCGGACAGGCAATTGGCGAATTTGCAGGCCTGGCAGCAAGCCTGTTCAATAATGGTGAAAAACAGAAAAGAGAAGCAAGAGAAAAACTGGAAAAACAAAGGAGGCAATATCTTCTTGAATTTGAAACCAAAAGAAAAGCAGCTTTGCTGGAACTGAGACAGAAACTTTTTTCTGAGTTTCCCGATGGCGGAACACCACTCTCCAGACACAATATAAAACAGCCTGAAGTCTACTGTTTTGCGTATTACTTCAACCAGAATGATATGGAAGCCGATAAACCGGAAATTTATATCACCAATGTATATCCCGTTGCACAGTACAGCGATGGAACCTGGCCGTTTAAAAATTCTCTGGTCAACGAAATTAAAGCCAGGACCAAAACCCCGCAAATAACCCTGATGGGATATTACACTCAAAAAGACCTGGCAGATAAGATGAGACAGAGCCTTATCAACCTTTCGGCAAAAGCTGAAATGAAAACCGTTGGTATTGAATACAAAGGGAAAGCCGCGGATAAAACAAACAAAACTTCTTCCGGTGATTTTTGGGAAACTGGAAAAACGGCCCCCAAAAAGGAAACTACGAAAACAAAAACTGATGATTTCTGGAATAATTAAAAAAAACTAATCATGAACATACTGCCTTTTTTATTCCTTTTTATTTCTGTATTGGCTTTCCCGCAGAATGATACAAAGGCCAAAATAGAATATGAAGATGCAGAAACTGCTTTTGCTTCGGGAGATTTTACCAAAACGCTTTCTCATCTTGAAGAAGCAAAAAAAATCCTGAAAAAAGAAAATGCCAAAATTCTTTATCTGCAGATTTTAGCAGAAAGAGAACTGGCCAGAAAAGATACCGCCTATTTTTCCACAGTAAAAAAAACGATTGAAAAATTTGAAAAATCACCGGGGTATAAGCCTTTCTCAGAAGAGAAGAAAGGAGAAATCTACAAAATATATAAAAGGCTGGATTCGGAGAAAGAAGCTGTTGTCAATGAAATGAAAGATACCCGGAATAAAGAATCGGCATTCCAAAACTTTTCTTTCAAAGACTGGGAACTTGATGTAAATATAGATGAACTGAAGGAAAAACATAAAGAATCAAAATTTTTTAAAGCCCGTCCGAAAAAGCCTAAAAAGCCCCATGATTATTTTGGATACCATCTTTTCCCGATGGGTAAATACGGTTTTGACCTTACTGCTGTTCTGCTGAATGACAAAGATGTAGTAAAAGGATATATGTTTACATATGATTACAGCCGGTATAAGGGCAATGTCAGTATTTCCTCCATCCAACAGATATATCAGCCTGTTATTGAGGAGTATACCAAAAAATTCGGATTTAAACCGCAAACCGATGAAAAAGAAAAATCGATAGAATACACCTGGAAGAAAAATGGTAAAACTGTTGTTTTCCAGATCTGGGGTTTACAGGATTCTACCGGAAAAGATGCTGCGTTCTCCGCATATAATACGGCTTTTGTCATGATAAATTAATACTATGAAAATACTACCGTTCTTACTTTTGCTGATTCCTGTACTGGTTTTCTCACAAAATGACCTGAAAGCAAGGCTGGAATATGAAATGGCGGAAGAAGCCTTTGCCGAAGAAGCTTATCCGAAAGCGGTCACACATCTTGCAGAAGCAGAAAAGCTCCTGGGAAAATGGACACCAAAAGTTTCATATCTGTTTATAATCTGCCTGGATAAAGTAATGGATTATCAGACACCGGACAGCCAGGAATTACAGACTATGAATGCACAGATAAAAAAATACATGCAATATGCTTCCAGGGCAAAGAATATAGATACCGACAAGTTCCGGGAGATACATACGATTGAGAAATATGTGAACTCTGCCAATATAAAATTTGAAGACCCTGATGCCAAGCTGGCTGCAAAATATTTTAATGATAAAGACTACGGACAATCTTTTGATTATTCTAAAAAGGCAGCTGAAAAAGGAAATCTATATACAATGACTTATATAGGATATTATTATGCAGAAGGAAAAGGAGTGGAAAAAAATCTTGAACAGGCTCAGAAATGGTATACAATACCGGCCGAAAGAAAAATCAGGACTGCCATGAATAATCTTGGAATGTTACATTATGATGCCAAAAAATATTCTGAAGCTAAAAAATGGTTTGAGAAAGCGGCCATGAAAGACGATGGCAATTCCATATGTTCATTAGGGGTTATGTATTATTCCGGATTGGGTGTACAGCAGGATTATGATCAATCGCTCAGCTGGTTTGAGAAAGCACTGGACAAAAATTTCACCCCCAATTTTTACAGCATGCATATCATAGGGCATTTATATTATATGAAACAGGATTATGAAAAGTCGATGAAATGGTTTAAGGGATCTTATGAAAATGGAGATGCAGAGACTAAAAATATAGCTAAAGGGTATATAGCCAAAATGTATCAGGAAGGATTAGGCACAGAAAAAAATAAAAAACTGGCCAGAGAATGGCGGAATAAATAATGATTGATATTTTTTAAAATAAAGAAAACCGTGGCTGTACCACGGTTTTCTGATATTTAGCGATATGCTGTTTGCTTTTTATTTCACTTCTTCGAAGTCAGCATCCTGTACATCTTCACCTCCTGCGGTGTTACCTCCAGGGTTTTGAGCTCCGGCACCTGCATCAGCTCCCGGCTGTTGGCCAGCTGCGTACAATTCTTCAGAAGCCGCCATCCATACTGCATCTAACGCTTCAGTTTTAGCTTTTACGTCATCAGCATTTTTAGCTTCGAAAGCCGTTTTCAATTCTGCGTGAGCTGTTTCGATAGCTGCTTTTTTATCAGCAGAAAGTTTTTCACCGAATTCTTTCAATTGTTTTTCAGTCTGGAAGATCAATCCGTCAGCTTTGTTGAAGATTTCAACTTCTTCTTTTCTCTTGGCATCAGCAGCAGAGTTTTCCTGAGCTTCTTTCTTCATTCTTTCGATTTCTTCATCAGAAAGACCTGAAGAAGCCTGAATTTTGATCGTCTGCTCTTTACCTGTTCCTTTATCTTTAGCAGATACACTTAAGATACCGTTAGCATCAATATCGAAAGTTACTTCAATCTGAGGAACTCCTCTTGGTGCCGGTGGAATATCTGCAAGATCGAATCTACCGATTTCTTTGTTATCGTTGAACATTGGTCTTTCCCCCTGTCCTACTCTGATGCTTACAGCCGGCTGGTTGTCAGAAGCAGTAGAGAATACTTCAGACTTTTTAGTCGGAATGGTGGTATTCGCTTCAATTAATTTTGTGAATACAGAACCCATTGTTTCAATACCTAAAGAAAGCGGAGTAACGTCAAGAAGCAATACATCTTTTACATCCCCTGTCAATACCCCCCCCTGGATTGCTGCACCAATAGCTACAACTTCATCCGGGTTTACCCCTTTAGACGGTTTTTTACCAAAGAATTTTTCCACTTCTTCCTGAATGATCGGGATTCTTGTAGAACCACCAACCAGAATTACCTCGTCGATATCTGAAGTAGACAGACCTGCATCTTTCAGCGCTTTGGCAACCGGCTCCATAGATCTTCTTACCAGATCAGCGGATAACTGCTCGAATTTAGCTTTAGTTAAAGTCTTCACCAGGTGCTTAGGTCCCGTAGCCGTAGCCGTGATATAAGGAAGGTTGATTTCAGTCTGAGGAGAAGAAGATAATTCGATTTTTGCTTTTTCAGCAGCTTCTTTCAATCTTTGAAGAGCGATAGCATCAGTTTTTAAATCTACTCCTTCTTCAGCTTTGAATTCATCTGCCATCCAGTTAATGATCACATCATCAAAGTCATCACCCCCTAAGTGAGTATCACCGTTGGTAGACAATACTTCAAATACACCGTCTCCCAAATCAAGGATAGAGATATCGAAAGTACCACCACCAAGGTCATATACTGCGATTTTCTGATCTTTATGATTTTTATCAAGACCATAAGCCAAAGCAGCAGCCGTAGGTTCGTTGATAATTCTTTCCACTTTAAGACCGGCAATTTCACCGGCTTCTTTAGTAGCCTGTCTCTGCGCATCGTTGAAGTATGCCGGAACAGTGATTACCGCTCTTGTTACTTCCTGTCCAAGATAATCTTCCGCAGTTTTCTTCATTTTCTGAAGAGTCATTGCAGAAATTTCCTGTGGAGTATATTCTCTGTCGTCGATTTTTACTTTTACGGTATCATTCGGTCCTGCTACTACTTCATAAGGCACTCTTGAGATTTCTTTGGCATCTTCTTTAAAATGAGTTCCGATAAATCTTTTGATAGAGTATACAGTTTTCTTTGGATTCGTTACAGCCTGTCTTTTTGCAGGATCTCCCACTTTTCTTTCACCATCTTCTGTAAATGCTACGATAGAAGGTGTTGTTCTCTTACCTTCAGCGTTAGGAATAACAACAGGGTCTTTACCCTCCATTACAGCAACACAAGAGTTGGTCGTTCCTAAGTCAATTCCAATTATTTTACTCATAATATTTTTAATTTTTCTAATTTTTATATTTTAATTTACACTCTCAATTTCTCAATATCTATACCATTCAAAAAAATGTGACAAAATGACACAATAAAAATAAAACCCCGATTGAATCAGGGTTTATTTAGTTGAATACCGGAAAAATTTGCATTTATTTTTGACGATTTCTTTGACAATATCCGTCTTTTCACCATTTAAAATCAGAAGAATAGAGTCACATTCATATTACAATTCTGCCTGCAAGCATCTATTAGGTTACGGGTTGATAATAATCTTTAAAAGCTAAAAATCTATTTTTTCAAAAAACACGACACGTTCTGTCGCTTTGAAGCCATAGCTTTGCCAAAGAGAGAAAATTTCTCTTGTAAAATTGAGAAAATATGGAAATGATAAAATAAATAGTATT
>DJTE01000039.1 GCA_002439165.1 Chryseobacterium indologenes | reverse complement strand
ACCCCTAAAGGGGGTTGTTTTTCATAAAACCCTCTCTCTTTGTTCATATTAAAAATCTCAGCTTTATTCAGAGCATTATATTTGTCTGCATATTTTAAGTTATTTTGTTTTTCTTTTATTTTCTCACAAGATGTTGCAGGCGGCGGTATTATCGGCGGAGACGAGCTCCCGCCACCTCCACAGTTACCATACGTGCCACAGTCTCCCGGTGGCGGCATCGGGTAATTGAAAACAGGTTCAAAAGGCATCAGAAACGATGGCTGTCTGGGTGGGGTTGGGATCACCACTTCCTCAATGGGTACAGGATTATTCTGATCAAATCCCGGAGTTCCTTTGCCCTGTATAGACATAGCGAAAGTGGTGATCGCATCCTGTACCACTTTGTTTTTCTCCGGAAAATAAAAAGCCACATAGCTGTGCTTACTGTCTACCGAGCAAGCCATTACATATTTCACCTGCTCATCTTCTATATACGGAAAGAGTACATAGCGTGTAGAATCTTCTGCATACATCACCTGCGATGCAAACCGGAAATCGATGTAAGACTTTTTGAAGTCTCGGAAATCCGGAGCTTCTTTCGGATGATTTTTGTAATAATAAAAGTACAGATCGCGGAATGCTTCCTGGTAATACAGGGTGGAACCTCTTTTCCGGGCGTATTGGCTGCTGCGGTTGCTAAAGATCTGGAAAGAATTGTCTCCGGAAGAATTTTCCTGCAAGGGAAGGTCATCGGAAATACAGGAGTAAAGAGCGAGTACCGCACTCACCATCAGGCAGAGCCTGAGTAATAGATTTTTTTTCATAAACATTTTGTTTTTGGTGTAAGTAAATATATAATTTTTCCCGAAACAAAAATCAGAAAATAAATATTTATTCTTCTACAAGTTTGGTTGTAAAATGCCTGAACCTTAGTTGTTTTTTTATTTTTTTCTTTACTTTAGCATAAAATTTACGGGATGACTTTGGGAACCAAACTCAACAAACTACGAACAGGGAAAAACCTTACCCAGGCACAGATCGCAGAACGGCTGCATATTTCCCAGAACGCTTACAACAAATGGGAAAGCGACAAGTCGAAGCCTGCCATGGAAAACCTGATGAAAATTGCAGATTTCTACGAAACGGATGTATATGATCTATTAGATGAAACATCTATTGTACAAAACAATACAGACCGAGCAGTGGGAAATATTCATAATAACAATACTGTAACTATTAATAATACCTTTTCAGACGAGCTAATAGAAAGTATTATTAAAAACCAGCATGATATTAACAAGTTGGTAGAAGCACAAAGCAAGCTTATTGAAAGTCTGCTGAAAAAATAAGCAGGGATTTTAATTTGATGAAATATTGAGAAACGGTATATAGCAAAGACTTTATAAAATGAAAAAGCTCTAGGAGGATGTTTAAATTTCAGTAAAAATCCATATACATTTGTTTACCGATATATCTAAAATTAATAAAAGTAGATAGATCAGCTAAATTTTATATTTCTTCAGGTCTGCAAAAATATTTACGCAAAGTTGATGAATTAATCCGCTTTATTTTAAATGAGTTCGTCGCTGATGAAGCTTTATATCTATCCTATGCTTCGACGAATCAACAAAGTTGATTGCAGCCTTTGCTCTCTTAAATCAACAGCTTCAGAAAAGAAAACATTGCATGAGAATTCATCATCAGCATATTATCTTCTCAATTAGAAAAAACAGTGAAAGAATATGATTTAGATAAAGATTTAAGTGTTATACAAAAAATCAAATTCAGAAATTTATCATAGGCTTTAAGTCTTCTTTTTATTATCAGGAAATCTATGGTGATAAAAAAACTTCCGCCGGTGTGCGGAAGTTGTTATGTATACTGAAGAAATAATCGATTAATGTGCTTCCAGCCAGTTGTTCCCTACTCCCACTTCTACCAGTAACGGTACCTGTGTTTCAAGGGCACTTTCCATTTCTTTTTTGATGAGTGCTGAAGCGGCTTCAATTTCCTCAGCAGGAGATTCGAACACCAGTTCGTCGTGAACCTGCAGAAGCATTTTGGTTTTCAGATTCTGTGCGTCCAGTTCTTTATCGATTTTAATCATCGCAAGTTTTACAACATCTGCGGCACTTCCCTGAACCGGCGCATTCACAGCGTTTCTTTCGGCATGACCTCTTACCACAAAATTGTTGGAATTGATGTCTTTTAAATGCCTTTTTCTTCCCAGGATGGTTTCCACATACCCCAGTTGGCGTGCTTTATTCACCTGTTCCGCCATATATTCCTTCAGTTTCGGATAGGTTTCAAAATAGGCTTCGATCATGTGTTTGGCTTCGGTTCTGGATAATCCGGTCTGTTCTGCCAGAGCAAATGCTCCCTGTCCGTAAATAATTCCAAAGTTCACTGTTTTTGCCTGGCTTCTCTGGGTTTTTGAAACTTCTTCCAACGGAATTTTAAAAAGTTTGGCTGCAGTGGAAGCATGGATATCTTCTCCGTTCTGGAAAGCTTTGATCATATTTTCTTCTCCTGAAATTTCAGCGATCAGACGAAGTTCGATCTGCGAGTAGTCGGCAGAGATGATCTTCTTTCCTTCTCCGGAAACGAAGGCTCCTCTGATCTGCTGCCCACGGAGTGTTCTGATCGGAATATTCTGAAGGTTCGGGTTTACACTTGCCAGACGGCCGGTTGCAGCAGTGGTCTGGGAAAAGTTGGTATGTACTCTCTGGTCTTCTTTATCAATCTGCGAAGGCAGTGCATCTACATAGGTAGATTTCAGTTTCTGGTAAGTTCTGTATTCCAGGATATGCTTGATAATTTCATGTTTCGAGGAAAGTTTCTGAAGAACGTCCTCGGAGGTTGCATATTGTCCTGTTTTTGTTTTTTTAGCTTTAGGATCGAGTTGTAGCTTTTCAAAGAGAATCTCTCCCAGCTGTTTGGGTGAGTTCATATTGAATTCTTCCCCTGACAGTTCAAAAATTTTGGTTTCCAGCTGTTTCAGATCATTTTCAAGATCTACGCTTTCCTGAGCCAGCCATTTTTCATCGAGAGATATTCCGGCAAGTTCCATTTTGGCCAGAACTTCCATCAGCGGCATTTCTATTTTGAAGAAAAGTTCTTCCAGGTTTTCTTTTTTCAGCTGCGGGGCAAAAAGCTCGTATAACTGGAATGTCACATCGGCATCTTCTGCTGCATAGTCGGTTTGGGTTCTCAGGTCCGCATCTCTGAAGTTCCCCTGTTTTTTTCCTTTTTTACCGATGATGGTCTCAATGGAAACAGGTTTATAGTTCAGGTATACTTCAGAAAGATAATCCATTCCGTGTCTTCCGTCCGGATTCAGCAGGTAATGGGCAATCATGGTATCAAACATGGCCCCTTTTACCGTAATCCCGTATTGTTTTAAAATTTTATAATCGAATTTAAGATTATGGGCGATCTTCAGAAGGTCTTCTTTTTCAAAAAACGGTCTGAAAATTTCCAGAGTCTGTAATACTTCTCCTTTATCTTCGGATAGAGGGATATAATAAGCGAGTCCTTTTTTATAGGAGAAACTCATTCCTACAAGTTCGGCTTCCAGTTCATTCAGGGAAGTAGTTTCGGTATCGAAACAGACCGCCCTCTGTTTCAACAAATTACTAACCAGTACTTTTTGGGCTTTCGGATTGTTGACAAACTGATACAGATGATCGTTGTGTTCAATAGTAGATTTGGTAGAGGTAGCCTGATCCAGTTCTTCAAAATTGGCAAAAAGGTCAAGCTGCATCACCTGCCCCTTTACTTCTGTACCTGAAGCGGTCTGTTTTACCTCAACTTCGCTTACGACTACTGTTTCAGCTGCTGCCGGAGCAAATGCCCTGTACAGATTTTCGTACAGTCTTCTGAATTCTATCTCATCAAAAACTTCTTTTACTTTTTCAAAGTCCGGAGTTTCAAGATCGTACTGTTCCTGGTGGAATTCTACGGGAGCGTCACAGATGATGGTTGCCAGCTTTTTGGATAAGATTCCGCGTTCTGCCGAAGCTTCCACTTTCTCTTTCAGTTTTCCTTTCAGCTGATCCGTATTGGCCAGCAGGTTCTCAATGCTTCCGTATTCTTTAAGGAATTTCATGGCAGTTTTCTCACCAACACCGTCCAGTCCCGGAATATTGTCTACTGCATCTCCCATCATTGCCAGATAATCGATTACCTGTTTAGGGTCTTCAATTTCATATTTTGCTTTGACCTCCTCAACGCCCAGGATTTCGATATCGCCTCCTTTTAATCCCGGTTTATAGATCTTGATTTTGTCGGTCACCAGTTGTGCAAAATCTTTATCCGGTGTTACCATAAATGTGGTATAGCCTTCTTTTTCTGCTTTGCAGGCAATTGTTCCGATTACGTCGTCTGCTTCATAACCTTCTACTCCCAAAATCGGAATATGCATTGCTTCCAGAATTCTGTGGATGTATGGAACGGCAATTTTAATGGCTTCAGGAGTTTCACTTCTGTTGGCCTTATAGTCTGAAAAGTCTTCTGTTCTTACACTGGCCTGGCCTACGTCGAAAACAACGGCAAGGTGGGTAGGTTTTTCTCTTCTGATCAGTTCGATCAGAGAGTTGGTAAAACCGAAAACAGCGGAAGTGTCCAGCCCTTTGCTGGTGAGTCTAGGATTCCTGATCAGTGCGTAATATCCTCTGAAGATCATCGCATAGGCATCGATGAGAAAGAGTCTTTTATCTTGTGTTGCGTCCATATTGTCTATAATGAACAAATATAAGAAAAAGGGGTATAAGTTGGTAGGCCAGATGACGGTTTTAGGGAACAGGCAGCAGATCAGGTAAAGCCTGTTTCTGATTCATTTTTTATATTTTACTCTTAACCGGAATGCCTATTATCTATCTGTCTGTTATCTATGTTCTTGCTTTATGAACCTTACACTCTCAGATTCCCTCATTCACCTGCCCCGCAAAATTGATTATTCACCATTCCTCTCTCATCTATCCGTCCATCATCTCTGTTCTCCTGCATTAAAGCATATTCCCATTCACTTCCAGCGAGAACAACTCAAAAGTCTCAATTTCCGGTAAGGGAGAAATCTTTTTTACGCCATCTTTTTTATACGATTCCGGAAGCTGTGGATCTGATTCTGAATTTTCAAATACGGCCATATATTTTCCGGTGCTGAGGTTATAATCTATGCTTGAATAATGGGAAGCATCTCCTGAACGGGATTCCGCCCCAATCAGATAAAAGCCGTTGTTCTGGTATCTGTATTTGTGTACTGCACCTCCTCTCAGGAAGTCGTGATCAATGATGAGCAGTCCTTTTTTAATTTCAATTCCGGAAAAAAATACGTTATTCATATTTTCCCCGGCCACGGCACCACTGCTTTCGGCAGCCATCATATATTTGCCGTCAGGCTGTTTCAGAAGGATTCTCAGGGTTCTTTTTTCATTGCGTTCATGTTTAAGAAGCTTTTCCTGTTCATAAACGAATACTATATCTTCCAGCCCGTCCTTATTAAGGTCTCCGGTGGTAAGTGTATCCAGCTTTTGTTTTAAGGGTAAAAAGTCCTGCCATTTCGCGGATCTCAGTTTCCTGTAATCTGTTGTTTCGGGCATCTGTTCATTTTTCAGCTTCCGGGCCGAAAGATAATCTCTGTACAGCTTTTCTGCTGCCGGTTTATACTGCCGCAGGAGTGCCAGATTTTGTTTGTAAACATCAGATGTAAGACTGTTTCTGATATTTTCCTCACCGGATTTATAATATTCAAAATGACGGGTAATGGTTCTTCCGGAACCGTCTTCAAATATTTCTTTACGGCTTATCCAGTTCTTCCCGTTATCATACTGATATTCTCTGCGGATCACAAACGGCTTCTCATTTTCTGCATCCTGTATTTCCTGTATACAGTCTCCGTTTTCGTTATACTGATAGGTTTTCCTCTGCATGAAAACATTGGGCATTTTGCTGAAATAGCCATAATGATCTGAAATCAGTAGACCTTTGTTATTGTAGGTATAACGGTGTCCGAAGTCGGAAAGTTCGGATCCGCTGTATACATAACGTTCTTCTGTTAATTTACCGTTCTCATATCGGTACCATGTTCCTCTTCCGGCATCATAAACATCGTTTCCGTGATAATAAAAACTTACTTTGTTTTCCGGATTTCCTTTCTGTACAAATTCAAAGCTGAGATCATGATTATTATCATTACCTGAAAATGTTATCTTTCGCACATCTGTTCCCTTAGACAGTTTCCTGTCCCATTCAAAAGGCACAAACCCATCAGGAATGCTTAATTTCTCAAGATCTATGGTTTCCCGGGTCTCGCGATGGTATATTTCACCATCTGCAAACCATCTGATCTCATTTGTTTTGTTTCCGTAGTCATAAATATAATAGTAGGACCATTTTCCGTTTTCGATATCACCACTGAGATTTTTTCTTCCGTGAGCGTCTGTATCCTCAAGGCTTATTTTTAATTCCTTATTATTTTCTTTACTGTAAAGTCTTGTGAGAACAGGATTTTCTGTGTCCTGATCTGCATAGTAATATTCACTTCCTGTACTGTAAGGAGATATTTCCCTGACTTTCCGTCCTTTTTTATCATATTCAAAATAGGATTTCAGCTCTTTTTTTTCTTCGGAATAATCCTGTGCAGATAATGACATGGTCTTTACCGGACCACGGAAGATATACTCCGGATCGGGTGTGGCTCTCTGGCCGGAAAGGTTTACGGACAGTAAAGAGAAGCAGGTGAAAGCAGTAATTAAGGTATGAGTTTTCAAAGTTATTTCTGATTATAGACAGGCAAAGCTACAAAGATTTACCCGGGATATAAAAAAGCAGAATAGTACATTCACTATCCTGCTTCGGTGTTATTTTTAATAAAAGACTGTGGACTTAGTTTCCTGAAGACGGCCATAATCCTTCATACTTGGCACCTCCAAAGCCGATGGTTTCTGCGCTCACTACAAAGCTGATCAGCATACTGTTGCTGTCAACAGCATCAAAGTCTACTTCGTGCTGAATTACATATCCGTTTTCCCAGTTCAGGGTAATCAGAGTTCCTTCTTCGTGAGATTTATTGAAAGTAACCTCACCTGATGTAGGCTTATATTTTCCGTTTAACAGGCTCTCTAAGATGTCTGATTTTTCAGTCGCTTCAACTGTAATTTTGATAAGTGCATTGGATGGGTCTGATGCTACACGTCCTGAAACATCGGTAGATCTTGATACGCTGTAATTCAGCTTTAAAAGTTTCTGACCTTCTCCTCCATTAAATTTTAAGATTCCTCTTGAATTTGCTGCCATGATTGGTGAATTTTAAGTGTTTATGTTTTGTGAATAGTGATTGATTACAGAACAAAGATAGGCCCCATCTCTTCATGGAAAAAGTTTTTGGGTACAAATCTGAAAAATTGTAGTAATACTACGATTTGATGTCGTAATTCTACGACTTTTGATATAATATGATGGGTAAACAGCTTTCGGGAAAGGGTTTTAATATTCTTTTTCAGGATTGATGTATTCAAATAAGTATTGGGATCTTCCCCATTTTGAATAATGATCTACTTTTTTAAATACAATATAAACTGAAACAACATTATTTCAATTTTGTTTCAAGCTCTTTCAGATTATTTGAACTTGTTACATTTCCTAATGCTGCGGCCTTTTTCCAATACTTTTTTGCATTTTCTATATCGTTCAGCTTAAAATAAGCAACTCCTAAATCATTTAATACAAATTTAGAGTCGTTATCATTACGGTCCATCTTACTTATATATTTTTCCAACTTAGGAATTGCTTTTTGAGGATCACCAGATTCAAGATAAATTGTTCCGGAATATTTTAAGGCTTCAGTATTCTCTAATTTTTCAGCCATTTCAAAATAAAATAAAGCTTCTTTATATCTATTTTCATTAAAATATTCTACTCCCTGGTCCAGATATTTTTCATCGTCTTTTCTAAATAAAAATTTGTAGGACATAAAACCCAATAACAGCATCACTCCTAAAACTGCAATTAATTTTCTCATAGCAATAAAATTAGAATTCCATAAAATAAATATATGAAAGTAAATATTTGAAAAAGTTTGATTTTAAATGTATATAAAGCATATAAATTAAGCCCCATCATGAGGATGCATAAAATAGAGAATACAACATCCCAAAAACCTGAGAAAAAATAATAATATAAATCAATTAAGACATTTTTTTTCTGTAATCCTATATATTGAATGTCTGTTTCTTTTTTAGTTTTGGAGATATCTTTTTTATTTACAAAAAAAGTAATCTCCTTATTCATTCCTTTATATAAAATCTCTTTATCATTTTTTAAATTAGACAAAAATCCGGTTCCTGAATTATAAAATAAGGTCGGATCATTAGAAAGATGAAATCTATAGAAAGGAATTCTCGTATATGATTTCTCTACCTTAGTTAATAAACCCTGCACAGGAGTAAGATTACTTTTTAGGATTAATAATTTGAGTGGTACATATAAAATTCCTACCATTGAAATTATTATAATTATAAAAGGTTTGATATTAAAATTCATGCTCTCTTACTTTAATTCCTTCCCTAGCCTTTAATTCATTATTTATGAAACTCTGCATAATTTCGTCCTCTCCATAATTTGCCATTAAATTAAATGTAATAAAATCTCCGATATCCTTAATTACATTCTCTAAAAGCCCTTTCCCTACTGTTGATTTTAAATGATCAAAAGCATTAGTTTGGATATTCAAATTAGAATTGGTTCTAATGTTATCAACTTCTGTAATAGATGGAGAGTGATATACTGTTGTGGAGGAAGATGAGGTTCCTATACTGATGTTTGTCGTTCGCGGACTGGCATTAGTTCCAACTGAAGAATTAACAGTTTGGGTATTTATTGTTGTTTGTTGTACACTTGTTCCTGGTAAGATAATCTCTCCATTAGGTGTAATGATTGAAGTTCTATTTTGATAAATAGAGGTATTCTGAACAGTTGACGATTGGCTAATCTGCGTATTTACATTATCAATTTCAGCTCCCCCACCCAAAACTCCATCTCTAGGAGAACTTATTTCATCATAACCTGACGTACCTGTTGACGATTTATTTTCAGGATTAATTACGCTTCCCATTCCTGTGACATCTTTGCTCCAATCATATAGTTTGCCAGCACCATAATTCAAGGTAACAACGGAACCTGCCTGAATTAATGCAATCCAATTTTTGGCTTTAACTGCATTAAACAAAGTTGGTACCCCTTGCCATATTCCTTGAAATAAGTTACCTCCAAAATATGAAAGTCCAATAATGACTACTGTATCTCTAAGTGTATCTACTCTATTTTTATTAACTATAGAGTCAGCATATTCGGGTGAAAAAGTTATGAATATTTTACCTCCGAACAAACAATCCAGTTTAGAACTTCCAATCAGGGCTTTCTTTCCTTCAAAATGAACGTTTTGATGAACAGGAGCCCAATCGTACATCAGTGTTGTCATTGCACATATCGGATAACTGATTGCAGATGCCAGTCCGGCCGCTGCACCTCCTGCTGCTCCCGCAGCCATTAATGTACCCAAAGCAACACCTGCCGCTCCTCCTGTAAAAAATATTGCGGCTCCTACTGCCGCTCCTATCAACGCACCAGCAATTACCATTTTTGAACATATAAAATTTCCTCCTGTTCTATCTTTAATTGTTGCTAAATTCTTATTATTTGTCTTTATCGTTGTTTGGCTTGAAACCTTTATCTGTTGTTTTTTCATTCCTGAAGAACAGACTAACCAAGATCCATCAGGAACATATAAATTACCCATACGCTTAGATTTTGTTGATTTCGTATTTAGATTTTGCCACAATAGTATCATTAATATTTTCAATAAAATCTGCTGTGCAGCTATCAATACTATCATTTTTCATATGATAATTGGATATTAAACTGAAATTATAATTAAAATTATTCCCAAGAAGTTCTCTAAAACTCACATTATAAAGTTCTCTAAGGGTTTCTAAATTATTTTTTTCTAGAAAAGATTTATTTTCAAATGTAGTAATATCATTACTATTTCCAGTGACCCTGTTTTTAAATTTTAACAGGATTTTTGAGCCAGAAAATAATGATGAATACAACTTTACGGAAGGACCTTCATTTATTTTATCAATCTTGTTATTCCCAAATTTTCCAGGATACAGAATATTATACTGAAGATTGGCTTTAATATGTGATAAAGAATCTGTATAAACAGAGCTTCCATCTTTAATCAATTTATGCAGCATTTCTTTATCATCCGTAACTTCAAACAATTCTTTCTGAACAGAGTTCCACTCTTCTTCTATCTGTTTCTGATTATCAATTTTTTTAATTTGTCCAAAATCATCAATCTTCAAAACTAGATATTCAAAAGGCCGGTCCAGCAATGACATTAATACGAGATAATTATCATAATGTGGAGAACTACATTCAATTGTTTTTGATCTCTGTCTGACAGAATATGTATTATCATCTAACTGTTCAATATCAATAACAATTTCATTCTTTGTAGAATATACCAGATTTTTAAAATTAAAATATTCATTTTTAGAAATTATCCTATAGACATTCACATTCCTTTTTTGTTCGGGTTTTTCATATTTAGCATTGATCAGGATTATATCAATATGTATAGGAATATATTTACCATTTATCTTCTGGGTTAAAACGGAGTGATCGTTATGAAAATTTAAAAGTTCATCTACTGATCTGTCAAATTTTTCAGCAATTAACTTTAATGTATCTTCTTTCTGAATTTTGTATTTAATAAACTCCATTATTAATTAATATCAACTTGTGGTGATCCTTTAATTGTTGTACTTCCTTTAAATACTGCTGTTGCAGTTGTTCCTCCAGTTACGGTTACATCATTATTACCAACTATTCCTATACCATTTGCACCAAGTGCAATAATATCTCCCTGAATAACAATTTTACCATCGGAAGTCAGTGTGATAGAACTTTTCCCAGTTTCCAGTTTTATTTCAGTAGCACTCTTTATGTTTATTTTTCCCGCATTATCCATTGTTATTTTAGACTGCTCTTCACCCACATTAATTGTAGTATTTGTCCCTACATTTACTGTAAGATTATTTCCAATATTCTCCGTACTGTTGTTACTTACTTTTGTATCTATATCACCCGTTCCACTCAAGGTAACATGATTGCCACTTCTGTCTTTAATCTCAATTCCGCATCCGTCATGAAACTGGATAATATTACCACTCTTGCTGCTTAAACTCATGATATTATTCCCGGCACCGCCACCGGCACCAATACCTCCATGAAACATTCCTCCCATTACAAACGGACGGTCAGGATGCTGGTGTACGAAATTGGTAATTACCTGGTCTCCCACTTCCGGAACAGACATGAAACCACGATTTTTATTGACTTTGTCGCTGCTTCCGGCATCAGGAGACATTACGCGGATAAATTCTGTGGTATCCGGTCCGTTCTGCCAGTCGAACTGTACCTGCACTCTTCCCTGGTTTAATGGGTCTGTATTGGATATTACTCTGGCAAACTGAGGTTCTGCTTTTGGAGTATGGAATTCCGGACGGGGAATGAATCCGGTATCCGCTGCTATGGCTTCAAAATGACCGTCATAATACCCTCTGGCATCTACTTCGTGTACCATTCCGATGATCATTAATTTGGTGAAATAAGCGGTATCATTGGTATCTGCTTTACGCATTTCAATATCTGCAGTACATCCGGGATACAGGAACGGAACGGTTGTGGTTCCGGATGTGATAAACACTTCTGAGGCAGAACTTCCCGCAGTTCCTTTCTGTGAAGCATCAATATCCATGAAAGAAGCTGCTTTGATAGGAGCAACTCTCAAAGATGGAGTGGTAAAGGTTCTTTCTGATATTTCATAAGCCCTTTTGGCAATATCTGAGGTATGGCTGATCTTCGGGCTGCCACCGGTAAGTTTTTCATTTTTACTGCTGTTGTAACCGTAAAAACTTGGGCTTACGTGCTGTGCTTTCATTTTGATCGCAATATCGCTTACACTGCTGCCATAGGTTAGTTTCACGGGTTTTTCCTGAGGAGGAAGTTTTCCGAAATGCAGTACTTCACCGTCATAATAAAACTGTTCTCCGTAAGCTTCGGCTATTCTGGCCAGATAATTATAATGGGTTTCTTCGTACTGAGAGCTGTAAGGAACATTTCCATACTGGGCGTCTACTCTGAAATCGAATTTATTCTGTCCCAGTCCTTCTCTGATTACCTGATCGGCAATACTGTTTAAGCTGACCGGCTGTGCACCGCCAAAACTCTGGATATGAGGTGCCGCATCCAGAAGTATGGTCGGACTGTATCCTGTGAGTACGATATTTCCCAAACTTCCTTTCTCCTGGCTGAATCCCACTTCTGTGATTACGCCTACAAAATTACGTTCAGGTCCCTGTTCTACATCTTTATATTTAAATACTACGGTGATTCTTTTTCCTAAGAAGCTCTGGGCTTCCTGCAGGTTGTGATTTTCTGCACTTTCCAAAGTATCATGAGCCAGGGTAAGGCTGAATTCATGATGTCTGGAGGCATTTTGCGCAAGCCTGAAGTGCTTGAAATGTTTAATGATCTGTCCTTCGATCACAATATCAAGCTTTACAACACGGTTGATTCCTGCAATATGGTTTTCAATAATTCCCTCAACATTATGAATTTTGGAGGTCGGCTGCTTAGACCATACTTTGCTTTCCACAATGGAAGGATCATTCGGTATCAGGGTCTGATTCATGAACATATTGGTTCCCTGCGCGGTATTTGAATATGCCTGCCGGGTTTCCTGAATATTTTTCTGAACTGCTTTTCCTACACCATCCAATTTTTGTTCTGCTGTTTTTACAACGTCACTATTTACAGCATCTGTCAGCTGTTTTTCCCCTGGCAGACTATTCATATTATTATCCGGGGTAAATTCTTTTATCGATTGGTCATCCTTAAACATAATGTGTGTTTTTTTATTTTAAATGAATTACAAAGAGAATATCTTTCTCTTCCATGGACTGTTACATCTATTTAAAATACTGATTACCAATGCATAGAAATCAATATTTATGATTTAGTATTTTTAAATGGAAAAACAGAATAGTATATTCTTTCGAATATCCTATCCTGTACCAATTTATTTTTACTAAGATGATGTACGGATTTATCTGCTACCGTCTGAAGGCCACATTCCAGAATATTTGGAGTTACCATAGTCAATGGTTTCTGCACTGATTACAAAGCTGATCAGCATACTGTTTTCATCAATTGCATCGAAGTCTACCTCATGTTGGATCACGTATCCGTTTTCCCAGTTCAGGGTGATCAGTGTACCTTCTTCGTGAGATTTGTTGAAAGTGATTTCTCCGGTTGTCGGCTTATACTTTCCGTTCAGTAAGCTTTCAAGGATGTCTGATTTTTCAGTAGCTTCTACTGTAACTTTGATAAGTGCGTTGGAAGGATCTGATGCTACACGTCCTGAAACGTCCGTAGTTCTTGATACGCTGTAATTCAGCTTTAACAGTTTCTGACCTTCTCCTCCGTTGAATTTTAAGATTCCTCTTGAATTTGCTGCCATGATTTGTAAATTTTAATCGTTAATATTTGGTGATTTGGTGATTGATTGTTAAGCAAATATAGAAGGACCTTTTATTAAAAAAAAACTTTTCATCATAAATCTGAAAAATTGTAGTAGTTCTACGATTTGGTGTCGTAATTCTACGACTTTTGATTTAAAATATCACACAAACACCCTACAACAGGCAGTTTCAATAAGTTTACAAGATAAAAAAAACATCATTTTTTCACACTCACACGAGAAATATTAAGTTTTGTTTAAGGTATTTTTAAGATATTTTTAACATACACAGTTACATCTTTATCTCTGGGAGCATGCAGGCGGAGCTAAATAAAACAGCCATAACTTAGAGAGTATGGCTGTTGTTACTGTATAAAAAAAGATGGCTGATCTATTGTTGCTGCATTTTACTTCCTTCTTTTATAGAACGGGAAAGAATTTTATTTTTTCTTAATAGAAAATCCGGCATAAGGTCAGTAGGAAGATAAAATAAACTTTCTCCTGTTTTTTGAAGTTCATTTTCTATTCCCGGATTCCAGGCAAGAATTTTATCGACTTCTACTTTTAATTCATCTGCAATAATATTGAGATTAAATCCTGCATTAATTTCTGTTTCGGCAAGAGAAGGTCCTGCATATTTTTGGGAGCCGCCTTCGGTCAAGAAAATCTTATTGATACGTGAAGAGTTATAGTTATTGATAACACTTTCCAGTTCCCCTGTCGCATAACAGGCATTTAAATATTTCTTTACGTGGTTGATGGTTTCTGCCGGAAGGAACCTGGAAAACTCGTGATACTGAGTAGAACCTGCTGCCTGCATGGCTTTGGCAATATTGCCTTCTCCACAGTTGTACGCAGCTACCACTGTTATCCAATTGTTATACTTTTTATAAAGATTAGTCAGAGAAATTACGGCCGTCCTGGTGCTTTTATATGCATCCCTGCGTGCTTCCTCGGTAAGTCCGTACTGATTGGCATGCGCGGTCATAAACTGCCATACGCCTACTGCACCGGCTCCTGATGTGATATTCTCATTAAAATGGGATTCTATCATTGCCAGATTTCTCAGATGTTTCGGCAATCCTCTTTGTGCCAGTGAATATTCAATATATTTAACAATATCTTTATTGGAATTAATGATATTCTGGTATTTCCTTACACTGCCTTCTGAGGTATCGGAGGCAGCAAGAAACTGTCCGCTTACCAGCACGGAAGTACCTGCCAGCATCAGCCCTGTTAAGATATTTTTGAATAAGGTTTTCATTTTAAGTGTTTTACTGTTATTTACAGAAAGTAAAGGGATAAAAAGCGAAAATGCCAATGAGCAGATCCGCTTTGTGCTTTAGTCTACTTTCCAGTTTAGTTTTTCTTCTTCTTTATTCCAGTCAACATGGATGGTCTGCCCGGTTTTCACTTCTTCCCTTACGATCATTTTGGAGATCGGTCTTGCCAGCTGGGCACGGATTACTCCTGAGATCTGTCTTGCCCCGTATTTGCTGCTGAATCCTCCTAATGCCAGGTTTTTCACAGCTTCATCACTGATCTTTAAAGCCATTCCAAGCCTTGTCAGAGAGGCGTGAAGTGATTTCAGCTGAATATTGAAGATTCTTTCGGCGATAGATTCTGTGATCGGGGCAAAAGGAATAATCTCGGTAATTCTCGCAAGGAATTCCGGTCTGAATCTTCCGGAATTGGACATGATCTGCATGAGTGAGGATGATTCGGGTATTTTCCCTTCTTCAAACTGTTTTACGATCTCTTCACTTCCGATATTGGAAGTAAATAATATCAGCGCATTGCTGAAATCTCCTTCTTTTCCTAATTTATCGTGAACTTTTCCTTCATCCATGATCTGCAGAAACACATCAAAAACGGAATGGTGAGCTTTTTCAATTTCATCAAACAGAACTACGGTATAAGGCTGCTGTCTGATTTTATTAACGAGCATTCCTCCCTCCTCATATCCTACATATCCCGGAGGCGCACCGTATAACAGGGCCGCAGAGTGTTCTTCTTTAAATTCCGACATATCGAAGCGTACCATTGCTTTTTCGTCATTGAAAAGAAGTTCTGCCATAGATTTGGCCAGCTCGGTTTTCCCGGTTCCGGTAGGTCCCAGCAGGAAGAATGATCCGATAGGCTGTCCCGGTTTGTTCAGTCCGCTTCGGTTTTCTACAATAGCGTCGGAAAGAATCTTCAGTGCATGATCCTGTCCTACCACCCTGTTCATAAGCATGGATTCCATATTCAGGAGTTTTTCTTTTTCCTGAGCCTGGATTTTCCCGATAGGAATATTGGTTTTTGCCGCCATTACAGCTGCCAGTTCCAGACGGCCTACTTTTTCTCTTTTTGTGGCTGCATGCTGTAAAAGTTCAGCATAGGTATCATCAATTATTTTCTGAATCTGCTCTATTGGCATAGCATTGTCCAGTGCAGGCTGCTCACTCAGTGATCCCCATAAAATAGGGCTTATTTTATCTCTTAACAAATTGTAGGTCCAGATCAGCTCGTCTGCCTGGTGTTTGCTGTCTGTATACTCTTCTTTCAGAATGGCTTCATAGCTTTCTTTCCAGCTTTCCAGTTCTTTTTCAGAGAGCTCGTCCAGCATTTTGATTGCGGCCATAGTTCTGTCCAGCAGGTCTATGGCGGCATCCGGCAGCTTTTTGCCTTTGGCATATCGTTTTGCCAGGCGTACACACTCCGGAAGTGCATTTTTTTCCACTTCAATGCCGTGGTGTTTTTTATATCCTTCAAGAAGTACATCAATCATTTTTACGCAGGTCTGCTCATCCGGTTCATTTACGGTAAGCACTTCAAAACGGCGGTTAAAAGCCTGTTCCGGCTCGATGATCTTTCTGTATTCTTCCTGGGTAGTAGCCCCAATTACGGTAATTTCGCCTCTTGCAAGCTCCGGTTTCAGAAGGTTGGCAACGTTCCCGATACTTCCTTTCGGATCCAGTAAAGTATGGATTTCATCGATGAAAAGAACGGCTTTTTCAATTTTCTTGCATTCGTTGATGACTTTTTTCAGACGGTCTTCAATTTCTCCTTTATAAGAGGTTCCGGCAAGAAGTGCCCCGGTATCCAGTTCCAAAAGGGTAGCATTTTTGAGCATTTCAGGAACGTTTCCTTTGGTAATTTCGATGGCAAAACCTTCTACCAGAGCTGTTTTCCCTACCCCAGGCTCACCGATGATGATAACATTCGGCTTGCTTCTTCGGCAAAGAATTTCAACGAGCATTCTGAGTTCTTTATCTCTTCCTATGATATTTTCAAGCTCTCCTTTTCTGGCCTGTGCTGTTCTGTCTACACAATAATTTTTAATGGAAGGAAATGATGAATCTGTAAAGTCTGATCCGTTTGAGAAAAGTGAAGAGAAATCTCCATCTTCAGATACGGTAAACGGGGTATCTTTTCTGTACAGATTGAAGATTTCGTGCTCTCTCAGCGGTAATGATTTCAACTGCTGAAGAGAAAAGACAACCTGAGGTTTTACGATGGCGGTAAGGATACAGATCGGGGTGATTTCGTCCAGACCTAATTTTAACCGGATATCGTCTGCTTCTTCAATAAGGGTATCTACTGCATCATCCTGAGCTACCTCATCCGGAAGATGGGCTGTCTTGGGATATTCTTCGATACGGACGTCTGCCCATTCGTAGAAGTATCCGGGATCTTTATCGATGCTTTTCAGAAATTCATTAAGTCCGATATCTTTATGCATCAGGGCCTGCAGAATGTGCGGGCCGCCATATGTTCCGTTATAGTTTTCCTTCGCTATTGACTGGGCAATATGAAATAGCTGTTTTACTGTTTCGTTGGTTACGAGTACTCCCATTGATAATTTTTCTTATATTAATATGTCTGTGTTCTTTTTATTCTTCCAGATAATTTGGTGTTTAGGGCTGAGGAAATTATCTTCAGCCTGTATCATCTGTCAAAAGATACGTATTTACAAATATATCTTTTTTATACAAATTTATACAGGGATAAAGATAGTAATTCTTTGAATAGAGAACTAATACCTGCCTGAAGTGAACAAATACTCTGTTCATCAATGCTCAGATCATTATATGACCACCTGACCTATTTTTATATATTCAGAAAATAGAGCAAAGCCAGACTCATCCACTGCAGCCCTATATAGATATAAAAAATCATGGCGGAAGGTTCTGCCAGTTCGTGCAGTTTTTCGATCAGTTTTGTTTTAATCAGATCATAGAAACTGATATTTCCGTTTTTCAGATCCAGTTCATCGAAGCTCATTTTTTTTAAGGCATAGCTTAAAACCTTTTTTATTATTTTATTTTCTGAACTGTTTTTAAATTCGTTGATCAGCTGGATTTTAACTAAAGCATAGTCGGCACTGTTCCGGATGACTGCCGGCTGCCCGGATCTGAACTTGTTCATCACTTTATCAATTGCCGGAATCAGAATAGGTTCTGAGTAGACCTGAACCAGTTTGCTGATCACGTTGGACATGGCATATTTTGTAGCCAATATTCCGATACAGAACGGTGCAGCTATCATCAGCAAAAAGAAAAGACTTGCGGAAACCGGCTTTGTGGTAATGGCAGCCACTATAAACAAATACGCTCCGCTGTGTCCTAAACCACTGCCAAAACTTGCGGATAATATATAAATTCCCGCTACCATGACGATCACTGTGGAAAGGATTCCTATTCCATAAATCTTCAGTGCACTGAAAAGAAATGTTGCTGATAATTTTGAAAGGTATTTAAGCTGATTGGTGACTGTACTCATGTGAATCTTTGGTTTAATTGGGTTTTATGGTTATTGTATTGAGATCTTCGTGAAATATAGTGTTTAGGATCACGAAAATAGAATGATTATATTTTTTTATTTAAAAGTATCAAACGACCCTATCATAAATGTTCTGATGACAGCATCAAAACTATTGCTGTTATTCTTTAAGAAGCTTTCGACAATCTTATCGTTCTTTGGATAAACCGAAGGGTGATAAATGATGGCCATGATTTTATTTTTTTCTAATATATAAACCGTTCCTCTCATAAAATAGTCGTAAAAATAATTTCCCTTCTCGTATTCATTATCTTTATTCGTTAATTGTTTCTTTATATTTTCAAAAACTTTTTGAGCAGCAGATCGGTCTTTATAATAAAGTTCTGAAATTTCAATATTGGTTTCAGACTGAAGTGTTATCCCTTTTTTTATTTCATTCAAAAAATAGAGCTTATTTAAAGTGGGATAATAGGCCATAAATAGTTTACTTTCATTTAGTGATACATATTTTTTCTCACCGGAAAGCAATAATTTTAATTTCGCATTTACAGAATCTTTTTCACTTATTTTTATCGTCGGAATTTCTTTATTCAAATCTTCTTCTGTCTTATGACGGATTACAATACTATCTTTTTTGCCTTGAAGCGTATCGGATGTTTTTTGTAATACCAGATCTCTTTTTTTTGTTTCACAGTTTGTTAAACAGAATAAGGTAAGCAATAGGAGATACAATACTTTCATACTATTTATTGTCTTTTAGGTTGGCTCCCAACATTATTTTCTTTGTTTTATCAGTAATGGAAAACTCTCTGTGAATACCGGCATAGTCGTAATACTTCATACCTATTACTTTTCCGTTACTATCATATTTGTAATATTTAAAAATCACTGAATGTCCACCATTAAAATTGGGAGCACTATTCCCTTTAAGTGCGCTTCTAATCTCTTCTTTTAAAGATGTCCAACTAATTTCATTACGATTATTCCAATATTGAATCATAGCTCCTTCTTCTAGTTTTCCATCCCATATCTCATCAGTGGTTACTAAATCTGCATAACCATTTTTGGCCAATGCTCCTCCAACTCCATATCCAAAATATTTATCATCAATTGTTGGAGTAGTTGTTCCTGAATACCGATAGTCTTCATTCTTAATATCAACCATTATTGCATCAGTGATATTCCATGTGTCAGAATAAGCTTTTTCTACTCTTTTCATCGTTATTGCAAAACACATTCCATGAGGGTTTTGGTATTGGTTAGCAACTTTAAAGGATTCTTCAGGAAAATTAAATGTATGGGTATTGGGTAGTTGCTGAGATGCACTGGCAATAGGCAATTTTTCAATATTTTGCGTTAATCTTCTTCCTACTTTTGAACCTTTTACTTTTGATATACCACAATTCACGTTACTCACATCGCCATCAAAAAAAACATCATTATCATCTGCGTATAACTGTACCTGATAGACATCTCTGGATCTGTTCCAATCAATATAAAAAGTATCTCCATATTTTATATCATTAATAACTGTTGAAAAAATAGATTTTTTTTCCCCTTCCTTAAAAAAAAGCACTGTAATATTTCCACCATCACTATCATTCGCATTTGCATTTCCTTTTTCGGCTTTAAATTTAACTCTGACGTTTAATGCGTCTGTTTTAAACTTGATTTCATGAGATTTCTGTTTCTGTAAACCTGCATCTAATAAGTCTGAAAAGGTCCACTCTTCTTTATCATTAACAATTACTTCATAAGAATTAAACATGTCTCCCTCATCATTAATAGCAGTAATAAGTGGAATAAAAGCGTTATCAGAACTTTTGGGTGCCTCATCAGGTGTTCCTAACAAAGTTCCATCTTCGGCTGTAAAATGGCTGAATTTTCCTGCATAAGCTTCAAATTCATTCGTAAAAACGGTCCATCCACCCTCTATAAAAGTAGAACTCTCACCTTCTGTTATTCGTATGATTGACATAATTAATGTATTTTGGAGTTTTCTCCACTGTTATTGTTAAAAGTTTTCTGGGAATGAATATTATTATTTTCCTGAGATACGATCGTTCGTGCCTTGGCCTGCTCTTTAACCTCCTGGGCTTTAGACTCCCTATTCCCCTTCACAAATTCCATTAAACTTCCTACCACATTCGTCATGAAATTGGCTCCTATGGTAATATTTTTCATCGCTCCCACACTTTCGGTATGATTCATTGAAATACTGTCGGATTTATTCATTCCCACGGTGGTATTCATATTTTCTCCTACATTGATATTCATATTTTTTCCGGCGGTAAATGTTATGTCATTCGGGGCGGTCACCATAATATTTCCGCTTCCGTCCATAAAGTAGGTATTTCCGCTTGGGTCGAGGATGGTTACGCTTTTTTCATCGTCATTCATCAGGACTTTAATTCCGCTTTTCGTCTGGATAGATCTCATGTGATTGTTTACGCCGCCGCCCAGTGCTGTCTGCCCATGAAACATTCCTCCCATCACGAAAGGCCGGTCCGGATGACTGTGGACAAAATTTACCATGACCTGGTCTCCCACTTCAGGAATGGCAACATAGCCTCTGTTTTGGGTAACCTGATCTGTTCCTCCCGCATCCGGACTCATCATTCTGATAAAATGAGTGGTATCATTGGTCTGCCAGTCGAATCTTACCTGAACTCTTCCCTGTCCGTCAGGGTCTGTATTGGAGATCACGGTTGCCAGCTGCGGCTGTGCTGTGGGCACGGTAAAATCAGGCTTCGGAAGATAACCTGTATCTGAGGCGATGGCTTCAAAACTTCCGGTATAGTGGCCGATGGTATCGATTTCGTGGATGGTTTCTGTTACCATAATTCTGGTAAAATAGGACGTTTCATTACTGTCGGGTTTTCTCATCTGAATATCGGCTACACAGCCCGGATGAAGAAAAGGTACCGTGGTGGATCCTGAAACGGAAAATACATTCACGGCACTGCTTCCGGAAGTACTTCTCTGGGAGTTTTCAACGTCAAGATGTGTGGAAGCCCTTATGGGAGCAACCTGAAGCGCCGGAGTTTTATAAATGCTGTCGTTATGGCTGTATGCTGTTTTGGCCAGATCACCGACATGGTTTACAGGAGTAGAACCTGAAGTAAGCTTTTCGTTACGGCTGCTGTTATATCCATAAAATTCCGGTTTTGTGTGAACGGCTTTCAGTTCTACCTTTATATCGTTGGCGTTGCTCCCGTAAAACAGCTGGATGGCTTTATTCTGAGGTGGAAGTTTACCGAAATGAAGAACTTCACCATCATAATAAAACTGCTCACCATAGGCTTCTGCCATTCTTGCCAGATAATTGTAATGGGTTTCATTATACTGGCTGCTGTATATGATCCGGGAGTAGTCATTGGTATCGATTCTGACATCAAAACGGCCACTATCAATTCCCTGTCTGATGATCTCTTCGGCAATGATTCCCATATTCACGGGCTGTCCGCCTCCAAAACTCTGGATATGCGGGGCTCCGTCAAGAAGAATAGTAGGGCTGTATCCTGTAAGCACGATATTTCCCAGGCTCATTTTTTCCTGGCTGAATCCTACTCCTGTAATCACGCCTACAAATGTTCTTTCAGGGCTGTTCTCTATATCTTTATAGGAAATAACTGCTGTAAGACGTTTTCCCAGAAACTTATTGGCTTCTTCCAAAGTATGGGTCTGGCGGTCTTCCAAAGCATCATGTGCTAAGGTTAAACTGAATTCATGATGATGAGTGGCACTCTGTTTCAGCTTGAAATGCTTGTAGAATTTAATGATCTTTCCTTCTACCACTAAGGAAAGTTTTACTAAACGGTTGATTCCCGAATGATGATTTTCCGAAATCCCGTCAGCATTCTGAGACGGACGAAATGAAGTGTTTTTCGACATATTTTGTGTTTGGGTTTTCATTTTTATGCGGATCAATATTTAAACTGATCCGCGGTTATTGTTTCAGCCGGGATTCTTTTTCCCCAGCGTGCCATTCTCTATTGAATAATGATCCGGCAAAACACCATTATTTTTTCAAAGTAAAAGTCCTGATAATTTTCTGGTTTTTAAATTTATACACTGCAGTCCATAGAGGCAAAATCTATAACGGTAAGATACCATTTGCCCTCTATAAGGGTCATGTAAAAAATAAAGGTTCCGTCTTTACTGTTTACCGTTACTCTCCGGCTTTTCGTTTCCAATTTTTTAAATTTCCCGATGTCTTTTATCAGTTCGTTCTTTTTCTTTGGTTCCAGTTCTTCACCCAGGATCTTGGGTGAATTTTCAAGAAAGAAATGAACAGATTCCGACAAAGCATGAAATTTATTTTCAGAAGAAACAAAAATTCCCTGTTTTTCTATTTTATCACACTCAAAATAGGATTTTTCGGTAAACTCAATCGCATTTAAATTCAGGTCCCCGGTTTTGTATTCTTCCAGAAGAGACTGATAAGGAATGCCGGCCGATTCTGAAGATTGGTGATCAAGGCATTTTTTATCCAGACAGACTTTCTGCATTTTCAGCCAGCTGTTGTTGGGTCCGATGGTGGTAATAAGGGTCAGCCCTGCATTTTTATTGATTAACTGATTGAATTTATCAGAATTTTTATCATTATAGGTTTGCACCACTTTTTTCACAAACTGCTCTACCTCTTTATTCTGCCCCTGTAAAGAGCCACACCCTGAAAAGAGAATGGATGTAACGATGATCAGTAATAAGTTTCTCATAAGCATTCGTTTAATAATGAAAGAACAGCGTCTTTTACCACCTGCCCTTCTCCTGCGGTTTTAGACTGCATTTCTTCATGGGTAAAGATATTTTCTTTTTTCAGGTTATATTTTTTCATCAGGGCCACTACAATGCACTTTACTGATTTCACCTGTGCATCAGTCAGCTGATCCCAGTAAATATCATCATCTGTCCATTTTCCGTTCACTTTGCGCTGACCTTTGAAAGATCCTGTTAATTTAACAGACTCCGGGTTTTTCACTTTGGTATCGTAAACAGTATACAGGTCCTTTCCTACTTTGTAATAAGCCATTCCAACCACTTCTATACCGATGGAGTTTTCTGTCTGTATTTCCATATGGTCAGTCCGGGCCGTCTTGTTCATAATATGATTGGAATACTGATCCAGCTTGATCGGCTGGAATATTTCACCGTCCGTACCACGTGCTCCTTCTACATAAAAATGGGTTCCTTTTGAATGGGCGATCGCTCCGGAAATTGTTGAACCTATTGTTCTGTGTAAAACAATGGCAATAATTTTCTGGATTCCGTCATTTCCTTTTACTTTGCTGTCCGCTTTGGTATGAACAACATTCGGGCCGTTCAGTAATTCTTTATCAATAGAGTACAGGCTGCATTCACAGTATTTGATTTGAAACCATTTTCCGTTTTCATCAAGCCAGTAATTGGGCCGGGAAGCTGTCTGCGAATCATTTTCACTCTCTTTTGCATTTTTCCCCATATAGGTAATTTCCACTCCGGGATTATGTTTCCCGGCATCCACTATGATACAGGTATTTACTTTTTTATCTTTGGCGGCATTTATTTTAGTTCCCCAGGCTTCAATATCTTTTTTCTCTGCGGAAGGCTGAAGCTTTACTTTATAAACGGCCAGACCTTCTTTATCTACTGTTGCGGTAAGCAATCCCTGTACATCTTTGTCATCCTGCATCAGATCTACTACCCCATAAGGTTTATCACTTACAACACCGTCACGGTCTTTTAAATTGACTTCTATTTTTTTACCTGTCAGTCCTGCTGTTTTTACAACAATATATACCGTATCACCTACCGTAGCGGAACTGATCTTCACGTAACTTTTATCTTCAAGCCGGGCAACATACGCATCCAGTACTGCTGCGGCTGTAATATTAACAGGATCTTTATTCGTTCCATATTTTACCCCATCTGCTCCTTCCTGTCTAAACTGTGTTTCTGAAGAGTTTACGATATTTCCTTTGGCAAAACTGAGATTACTGCCACCTGTGGTTTCAATATAATCCCCGCCTATGTAGCTTTCCTTACTCATTGTTCAGTGGTTTTTAGAATTGGTGTTATTTTTTAAACTGATCTTTTTATTTCATATTTTTCGGGAGAAAATTTCTTTGAATTTTTCTGCAGTAAGTGATTCACTGAATTATCTCCATTAAAATTAGTAAAAAAATCATCCGGTTTCTTTATTTAATGAAGTTTTCTGATTCACTTATCTTGTGTAACCTTCACAGAATAAGATTATTTCAGGCAAAAAAGACCGCCTTTTCGGGACAGTCTTTTTTTATGAATGTGGATGTGTAGTGATATGATATTTAAGCACCCGGCCATATTCCATCGTACTTAGAACCTCCGTAGTCGATGGTTTCCGCGCTTACTACAAAGCTGATCAGCATACTGTTCTCATCGATTGCATCGAACTCCACCTGATGCTGGATCACGTACCCGTTCGTCCAGTTCAGAGTGATGAGTGTACCTTCTTCGTGAGATTTGTTGAAAGTAACCTCTCCTGTTGTAGGCTTATATTTTCCATTTAATAAGCTTTCAAGGATGTCTGATTTTTCAGTCGCTTCAACTGTAATTTTGATAAGTGCATTGGATGGGTCTGATGCTACACGTCCTGAAACGTCCGTAGTTCTTGATACGCTGTAATTCAGCTTTAACAGTTTCTGACCTTCTCCTCCGTTGAATTTTAAGATTCCTCTTGAATTTGCTGCCATGATTAGTAAATTTTAATCGTTAATATTTCGTGATTTGGTGATTGATTGTTGAGCAAATATAAAACGTCCTTTTTTTAAAAAAAAGCTTTTCATTATAAATCTGAAAAATTGTAGTAGTTCTACGATTTGATGTCGTAATTCTACGACTTTTGATTTAAAACACCCGAAAATTCCTTTTATTAGCTGGCAATTCCTCTAATTGAGGCTATCTTTATTTTAACACTGAGCCGGGAAGTATCAAGGTTTATTTCTGAATACAGAAGGGTAAAATTCAAAAAAAGCCCTGTCAGAAAACAGGACTTTTATAGTAAAATTCCGATGTGGTTTTATTCTATAATTGTATTAATGTCCTTATTTTTATCCATTTTTGAAGGGGTAAAATTAATTCTCGTCATAAAATCGTCTGCGTTATCTTTTTTTACCTCCAGAAGATTATTATCCAACAGAGAAAATTTAAAACCAAACCCCGTTGATTTGTAGGAACTGTCTTCAAGCTGGACAATCGTTTTATGTTCACCATTCTGGTTTTTAACCGATTCTTTGACAGATACATTTATCAGGCTTTCCTGTGCCTTTTTATCAATGAGATCGGCCATTGAAATACGATAAATCCTGCTGTTTTCCCTCAGATGTTTTGAAAGGGTATAAATGGTATTATTTACCATTTTAACATCCTGGAAATCCTCTCCCAGTATGTCAGTATCCATTGGGGATAACTGATAACTTTTGAATGGAATGATAACTCTGGAACTCTTTCCTGATAAAGAGTATAGCTGCACATCAACCTGTCCGAATTTATCCAGCAGGAATACAATATTATCCAGATTCTTAAAGGCTGCGATTACTTTAAACTGTTTGTAGAAACCCGGCCTGCCGGCAAGTGGACTATATTCATTCAGCTTCTGTTTACTGATCTTAAACTGATCAAGTGTCTTGTTTTCTTTGCCTTTGATTTTAAATTCCCAGGTATAATAATTATCGCTATTGTCTACAAAGCATTCAACAGAAAGGTTTTTATCCAGTTCTTTATTAAAGATCAATTCAGCATTTGCATTCATATTAGATTTTGTATGGGTTTGACATGAGACCAATTGTAGTAAGAAAACTAATATCAAAAAAAATATTCTTTTCATAGCCAATTTATTAATTAGGATAAATCTGTTTAATCAACTCTTTCTGCATATCCGAAATAACCGTTTTATATTTGTATCTATTCTGTTTATCGGTAGTAAGCGTATAATCTTTAAATGGATCTAAATATTTCCCAGCCTGCGGTTTATAGATTATAGCATCTGTAAACGGATTGGCAGGATCTGTTTTAGCATACAGAATACCGCTCAGAGCTTTTGATGCATAATCTTTTAACAATGCATCATCATCAGCAAACTTTACCGTTGAGGATATCCCATAGGAGGGATCAAAATATGTATTGCCGTATTTGGTAAACACATGGTCCCAGAATAAATTCAAAGGTATATTTTTTAAATCCTGTGCTTTTTGTTTTATATCTACGGGGGCAATAGGGTCTTTTATTGTCCATTCTTTTACCAGAAACAGAGAGTTCTTATATCCGCCGGCATCCACAATTCCTGTAGGTAATATGACAAAATTATCAAATTTACCTGTGAACAGACTTCCTGACTGTATTTTGCATATATCCTGTAAAAAGGAACTCCATTCTCCACACCTTGCTTCTCCATATTTTATCAAATATCTCACTCCCCGGAACCGCATGCTGCTGGCATGCAGTGAGCTGGTATTCCTCCAATATCCCATAGCTCCTTTTATACGGGCCCTTTCAACATTTAAAGTTTTTATATGAGCAAAGACATTATTCATAATTTCATCGGCATTTCTGGATCCTTTACCAAATTTGCATCCAATATACAGGAATGTTTCCAGTATGCTTTCTTTACCGTTCGCTCTATTTATAATCCTGCGATTTCCGTCTTCTGCAGTATACTCTCCTCCTCTTGCTGAAGAAGGAGACAATTGATCATATCCTGGATTTCCTATTGTAAGGTACAGGCAGAACTTCACACTTTTCATGGGCGCCCAATTTTTCCCGTCTTCGGAATATTCAAAATTGAGGGTAAAATTCTCCAGATACTGCACGGTATCTTTATAGGGCTTTGTATCGCAGGTGAATGTCAGCTCATGTTCTTCATCCTTATTTTTTTTAGGATGCTGCTGCTCTTTAAAAATATATTTTTTGTTTGAATCCTGCACCCGGATTTTACATGTTACCGGAGCTTTGGTTTTAAAAGTGGCTGTCAGCACAAAATTGTCTGTACTTGCCAGGGTAATGGGTAAAGGATCCGGTTTATTTTTGTCTTCAGCATTTCCCCTCAGACTAAGCCAATGGTAGTACTTTCCTTTGTCTTCCAATATCCAGAAATTTTTAAATTCACTGAAACCGGAAACTTCATCATGGCAAACATCATAAGTAGTACTGATCTTAATTTTAATAAGATCCAGGCTGCCTAACGAAGGGGCTGCCGTGTTTACATTATAACTTACTCCCGTTTGGTTACCTTTCTGCGTGAATTGCTCTGCAGAAGAATTTATAAGGCTTTTTCCTGCAAAAGTTTTGGCATCACCACCGGTTGTTTCTATATAGTCACCACCTATAAAAGATTCTTTGCTCATTAGTACAGAAAATTAGTAGTTTTTAGACTTCTCTCCTGAATTGTTTTGTACTTCTGTTTCAGAATGCTGTTCGAATGTTCCCTGGCTTTGAGTGGTAATTTGTCCGTTGGCTACCCTTAACCGGTCTTTTTCTGTGTGGGATTCTTTATTTCCCTGGATAAATTCAGTCATCTTCCCGGTCACATTGGTGATGAAATCTGCTCCGGTGGAAAGGTATTTCATAGAACCTACACTTTCAGAATGATTGACCATGATGGTATCCATTTTATTGACTCCTACATTTGTTGTCATATTTTCACCGACATTGATGTTCATATTCCGGCAATTCAGGGTCATGGTTTCAGGTGCGGTAATGGTAATATTGCTTCCTGTGGTATCCAGATGGATTTCATTCCCGGATTTATCGGTAATGATGATACTTTCATCTTCTGTAAATACTACCCTGTGGCCACTTCGGGTCTGAATGGATTTCACGCGGTTATCCAATCCGCCGCCCAGTCCTACTCCACCGTGGAACATTCCTCCCATGACGAACGGACGGTCCGGATGGCTGTGAACGAAATTCACCATCACCTGGTCTCCTACTTCCGGGATAGCCACGTAGCCCCTGTTTTGGGTGATACGGTCTGTTCCTCCCGCATCCGGGCTCATCATTCTGATAAAATGGGTGGTATCGTTGTTCTGCCAGTCGAATCTTACCTGTACTCTTCCCTGTCCTTCCGGATCGGCATTGGAAATGACGGTTGCGATCTGAGGTTCGGCTTTGGGTAATGTAAATTCCGGTTTGGGTAAAAATCCCGTATCTGAAGCAATTCCTTCGAAACTTCCTGTGTAATGTCCGATGGTATCTATTTCGTGGATGGTTTCCGTCACCATAATTCTTGTAAAATAGGAGGTTTCATTGCTGTCAGGCTTTCTCATCTGAACATCGGCTACACAACCCGGATGTAAAAACGGAACAGTAGTATTTCCAGATAACGAAAATACATTTACCGCTTCACTTCCTGAGGCACTTTTCTGCGAATATTCCACATCAAGATGGGTTGATGCTTTGATAGGTGCTACCTGGAGAGCGGGTGTTTTATAAATTTTGTCATTATGCTCATAAGCTGTTTTCGCAAGATCGCTTACATGGTTTACAGGAGTAGAACCAGAAGTAAGCTTTTCGTTACGGCTGCTGTTATATCCATAAAATTCCGGTTTTGTATGAACGGCTTTCAGTTCTACCTTAATATCATTCACATTGCTTCCGTATGTAAGCTGAATCGGTTTATTCTGAGGCGGAAGCTTTCCGAAATGCAGGACTTCACCATCATAATAGAACTGCTCTCCATAGGCTTCTGCCATTCTGGCCAGATAATTATAATGGGTCTCATCATACTGGCTGCTGTATATGATCTGGGAATAATCGTTGGTATCGATTCTGATGTCAAACCGGCTTTTATCAATCCCCTGTCTGATCACTTCTTCTGCAATAATTCCCATATTGACAGGCTGGCTGCCTCCGAAGCTCTGTACGTGCGGAGCCCCATCAAGGAGAATGGTAGGGCTGTATCCGGAAAGAACGATATTTCCAAGACTCATTTTTTCCTGGCTGAATCCTACTTTGGTGATGATTCCCACAAAGTTTCTTTCGGGGCTGTTCTCAATATCTTTATAGGAAATAACCGCTGTAAGGCGTTTACCCAGGAATTTATTGGCTTCTTCCAAAGTATGGGTCTGGCGGTCTCCCAAAGCATCATGTGCTAAGGTTAAACTGAATTCATGATGATGAGTGGCACTCTGTTTCAGCTTGAAATGCTTGTAGAATTTAATGATCTTTCCTTCTACCACTAAAGACAGCTTCACCAGGCGGTTGATCCCGGAATGTTGATTTTCAGAAATTCCGTCAGCATTCTGAGACGGGCGAAATGAAGAGTTTTTCGGCATATTTTGTGTTTGGGCTTTCATATTTCGTTGTGTTTGAATATATTAAAGTTAATAAAAAAAATCATCCGGACCATTAATTTCCGGCAGGTTATTTGTCTATTTTTTATGTAACCAATATAGAATAGATCATCCCAGGCAAAAAAGACCGTCTTTATTGGGACAGTCTTTTTTTATGAATGTTGATGTGTAATAGTGTAAAATTAAGCACCCGGCCATATTCCATCGTACTTAGAACCTCCGTAGTCGATAGTTTCCGCACTTACTACAAAGCTGATCAGCATACTGTTCTCATCGATTGCATCGAACTCCACCTGATGCTGGATCACGTATCCGTTCGTCCAGTTCAGAGTGATGAGTGTACCTTCTTCGTGAGACTTATTGAAAGTAACCTCTCCTGTTGTAGGCTTATATTTTCCATTTAATAAGCTTTCAAGGATGTCTGATTTTTCAGTAGCTTCAACTGTAATTTTGATAAGTGCATTGGATGGGTCTGATGCTACACGTCCTGAAACGTCCGTAGTTCTTGATACGCTGTAATTCAGCTTTAAAAGTTTCTGACCTTCTCCTCCGTTGAATTTTAAAATTCCTCTTGAATTTGCTGCCATGATTTGTAAATTTTAATCGTTAATATTTTGTGATTTGGTGATTGATTGTTGAGCAAATATAAAACGTCCTTTTTTTAAAAAAAAGCTTTTCATTATAAATCTGAAAAATTGTAGTAGTTCTACGACTTTTTGTAGTAATTCTACGATACTGGATTTAAAAACAGTCTTTAAAGCCTATCATCAGAAGATTTCCCATAAGCTTACAAGCCCTGATAAACAGAGATATTTTACACTCAATTGAGAAATAAAACGGGATTTCATGCATTTTTCCGGGAATGATAATGGTCTTAAAATATCCGGTGGTAAGAGCCCTGAATTTTTCATTCCGGATGCCAGCTAAATTCATTTTGAATACCAAATAAAAAAGCAGAAGTACAAACTTCCGCTTTTATAATGATCAACAAATTCTGATTAATGTTTGGTATATTCCGGTGCTTCTGTTTCCTGCATCGTCGGCATAAAGTATTCGTTCAGCCAGTAAAACGTCTGCCCGTTCTGTTCGATCTTCACAGCAGGATGTTTTCTGTAGGAAAGCATTCTGTCTGCAAGCTTCTTATAATTATGGAAATAGTTTTTCACCAGTTCGTTGGAAATATCTTTGGATTTTTTCCAGCCTCTCAGATTAAATTTAGCCATAAGCTCTTCTTCGGAAAGATCGAACCCTGTACTCAGACCAACGGCATAGGCCATTGATTTTTCGTAAAGATCTCCTTTATCCAGGAATTTGATCGTAGGGTTATATTTCTTCAACAGTTTTATATACTCTCTGATTGCTCTTCCTTTATTGAAATCCTGTCTGCCTGCCTCTGTTTTCTGATATACTTCCGTATAGAAATTCTTCAGGTTATCGAATTCCGTTTCAGAGATCAGAATTCCTTTCTCATGTCCGGGTTTAAATTCTTTCAGGTCTTTCGGTATATGTCCTTTCACCAGGAATGGGTTCCCGTAGTTGATCAGCTGTGCGGCAATTCCGGCAGAAACAGGATTGGTAAGTCCAGGATACAGATATTTATATTTCAGGTCTACATCTGTATTTCCGGCTCCCACAGAAGAATGGAAATATTCGTTAAGAGACTTGTCAATTGTCTGGTTATCTAAAACGACCTGTGCAATAAGGCTGTCCACAGATTTTTTAAGATATCCGGGTGTTGCAATTTCTCCTTTTTTAGGGAAGATCACAAATCCCTGGGACATACTCTGTTTAGGATAATCTAATGAGAAGAATCCTGCATCCCCTTCTATCAGGCTAAAATTATTCTTAGTAAGAACGTCATTCTGCTTAACGATCTTCTGCTTTTTAAGTTCGGCTATATTTTTTGCCGTATTGGTTACCACATTTTCCGACATCAATACAAAATCATTGTAATTATCGGATGATCTTGCGCTGGTCTGGAACATGATAAGTCTAGCCTGAGCCTGCGAAAGTGAACTGATAACACCATACATATTTCCGTTCTGATTGGATGACGTTCCTACGGTGATCACAATATTCGTTTCATCCGGCACATTGGAAAGAAGGTTTCCTGCTGCGGAAAGTGCTTCTCCTACCGGCTGGTAACCACTGTTGCTCACACAGTTCATTTCATTCGTCTTCTCATCAATAAATTTTGTGATCTTGTTGTAGTCTGTATTCAGGCTTGAAACAGCTACATTGTTTCCGCATGGGTTATTTTTATATAAAACAACGCCATATTTTATTGTATTGAAATAGGAAGGGGTCTCAAATCTAAGCTGCAGATCCTGAAGCAATGATTTTACTATGGGAGCGTACGGTGCATTGGGAGCACTTATATCCAACGCAAAAACAATATTGATGTTTTTATCTCTCTCTGTAATTTCTTTATACCGGTCAAAATAAATTTTATCTCCTAAAACATTAAATACATAATTCTTGCTGTAATCCAGGATATTGGTAAAATATTTTGTTTTGGAATCAGGGGCTGGAGCCTCATCCAATGCCAGGTTTACGGGATAAATATTCTCAAGTGGTGTTCTTTTGCTGGCATCTGTCAGAAGAATGGCTGTTCTGTTTTCAGTATTTACCCCTCCCGGATAGCCTTCCCGCACCCCTAAAGTAGTATCGTTATATCCTGCATCATTTTTGAGTTTAATGGCGGAACGTTCTCCCCAGGTTGAGATCACATTGGCATCTACCCAGCCATACAGGTTGGTACTGATACTGTCTATATCGATGGACGGTTTTTTACCTACCAGGAATCTTCTGTTGTTTTCTGCCTGTTTGTACACATATACCATCTGCCCGTTCGGGATTTTGGCTTTAGCATTTTCTATAAGGCTTGGAGAGTTGAACACCATGATGGAGTCATTCTTGTAATATCTTTCGGCACTTCTGATCACATCGCTGTTATTCGGAACCACGGCTACTCTTACCGGATAACCGGTTTTTTCACTTTTTAATGAGCTGTTCCATAAAAGAAGGTCTGATTCGGAAATCCATCCATATGTTTTAATGGATTTTGATGAAACCTTTTTCATTAAGGCATCCGGAACGTATTCCGCTACTTTTACCATTCCGTCTCTGTGCTTCAGGACCATCAGAGGTTCCAGGAATTTAACTTCTTTATAAGACTTCTCGTCATCCTTATCGAGATAGGCAGTATTTCTTGAGCGGTCGGAAATAACGATCCATGGAACCGATTTTTTAGGGTATCCGTTTACCACCGGCGAATTGTCTACCTGCCCGTACTGTGACGGTTCAGGGGTTCTTTTAGACGGCAGCTTCACCTGACAGCTCGCTAATAACACTGATAATCCTATATAATATGCTGCTAGAGGAAATTTATTTTTCATCCTATTTTATCTTTTTATGATTGGCGCATCCGGCGATCCCGGAGAATATTATTTGCTTTGGTTGATATCTACTTTGGTTACACAGGTCTGTGTATCGTCAAAATTCACTTTTACAGTCTGGATCACTACGTTTTTATCAAACTGAAGTCCTGCACAGTACATGTAGAAATTATTCACTTTACTGTCATTTACTTTTACCACTGAGTTCTCATTGTTACACAGGTAAGTTTTCAGCAGGTAGTTGTAATGCATATTGAAATCTTTTCCGTTGGCAATCTGCTGAAGGTGGTATTTGAAGTTGTTATCCACTTTTGCGTAAGCATCCTCTACAGGCAATACATCATTCAATGAGTTATACTCAGGAAGGATTTTAATGGTATGATAAATAGGATCCTTGCTTTCTTCCGTTAACAGGGCCACTTTATATTCACCCGGCTGTTTAAAAGTGTAAATAGCAAATTTTTCTCTGGCGTCTACTCCTCCGCTTTCTCCAAATCTCCATTCAAACTTGTTTGCATCAGACACCGCCCGGAACTGTACCGGTACATTCTGCATGGCTTGGAGAGGTGCTTCAATAGTTGTTTCCATCTTTATGGTATCCGTTCTCATTGGCCTTTCCCTTACCATTATCTGGAAAGATTTCGAGTACTTGTTATCCACAATTAAACTTACCGTGTAATATCCTGATTTATTATAGAAATGAATCCCTTTACTTTTGTCTGAAGTAGTCCCATCGCCGAACATCCATTTTTTGGTTTTGGCAAATTGGGTATTATCATCGAATGAAAGGGTATCTCCTATGAACAAAGTGGAAGGATAAACGACTCCACGAATCTCATCGGAAGAGTGGATCACTTTCTTCTGAAGCCACAATGCAACAAGTGCGGCAACCAGCATGGATGCTATAACACCAATTATAATGTTCTTTTTGTTTTTTTGAAAATAATTCATAGTTAGTGATTGATGTGTTTTATTTTTTTAATATTTATTGATTGGCTTATTGGGTTCTGTTCCTTATCTGTTCATTTCTGTCATAAAGACGTCCCTGTTTATTTTTGAATCCTATCTGGCAGTCTGCCAAATCTTTTTCCAGTTTCTGATTAGTTTCCGTAGTAATAGAAAGTGCTCTTTTATCATCAAAATACATTTTATAGAATTTAACGATCTGCGGATAGGCTTCCTTACGGAGATCAGTTACTCCGTCTTCAAAATGGTTCCCTATATCATTAATTCCAATAGAAATTTCCTCTTCAATATAAGGCTCAGGAGCTGCTGTACCTGACATTTTGTTGATAATGGAATAGGTACTGTCTATTCTGGGTTGAAGAAGCTTTTGTTCCTTCTCAAACTCATTCTTTTTCTCAAGCTTCTGAATAGATATTATGTTGTCATCCGAAAACGGTGAAGTAAATCCTTTTAAAAAGATAATTCCGAGAAATATCATGGCAACCAGAAGCATCAGTATTAAATAAAAAAACTGGTAATGCCTTTCTTTTTTGGATAGTGTGATTTGTCCCTGCATAACTTTATTTTTTATTTATTTTCTTCTTTTACCTCCTGTGAAGTTTCTTGTGGGATCTTTTTGAAGTTCCCTGTCAACGACTCCTGTTTTTCCCATACAGTCCTGAAGCTCGGCCCATGTTCCCTGCTTTTTATTTTCAGCCTTTAGGATATCTCTTTTGAGTGTAAGCATGGGATTGATCTGTTTCATCAGAACGGCATAGTGTTTAAAGCTTCCTGCACTATCTTTACCCATCACGTTTTTAACGTCTTTCATCTTATCCATAATGCTGGTTCTGAGAAATCCGTCATTCACGACCTTATCGTGCTGGCTCATTTCACTATAAATTTCATCAACAACATTTTTGAGCTGATCACTTTTTTCCATAAGAGCAGAATATTCACGGTCGTCCCTGTCAATTCCTTCTTTTTGAACAGCATAACTCTTGTAAAAGAGAAATAGACACACAAAAGACACCACAGAAAGAATAACAAATGAAAGTATAAATTTCAAAATGCCCGTTCTGACGTCTGATTTGTTTAATTTTTTTTCCCGAGTAGAAGACATAATTTGCGATTTGTTTGGCCTGTGAAAATATAAAAAAAAAATTTTATGCACAAGATGTATTTTCCCAGCATGGATTTCGTCCTGTTCAGAATTAAATTAAGATTAATTTTCACTTTAATAAGTTTTTCATAAATTAGGCCTCTGAATTTTAAATATCACAGGCCAAATCGATATTAAAAGATGAGTAAAATTTTATCTAATACTGTGCGATTTTCCATAGCTGACAGTGATTTCTATTTTAAGAAGATCATGATCAAGACGCTGATGGAGAACCCTTTCTACATGCTTCTGAATGACTGTAACAACGGGCACGAGCTTGTCAACAGAATTTACAGAAGACAGGAGGATGTGTTCATCATTGAGCTGTTTATGCCGGTATTAAGCGGAATTGAAGCCATCAAATACATCCGGAAAAACAATACTGAAACGCCAATCATCACCTATTCCAACACCTATCAGGAAGATATGGCGGAAATCCTTTCCAAAATCCCCAATATTTATTACTGCCAGAAAAAAAGCAACACAATAAAGGATATTATAAAAGGATGTACCAGCTCTGAAGAATTTGATTATGAAGCCTATTCCAAAGAATGGGAACAGCAGCCACTGGCGGTACAGGATTATATGGAAAGGCAGAAAAAAGGACAGGAAGAGCTTACCCCTACCGAGATCCAGCTGATGAAATTCTGCTACGAAGGATTCAGTAATAAAGAGATCGGAGAAAAGCTGAACCTGAGCACCAGAACGATAGACACCTATATCAACAGGCTGACAGAAAAACTGGGACTGAAAACCAAGCTGCACCTTATCCGCTTCTGTGTAGAGAATGGCTACTACAATTCCAGTATGTAGGGATAACTTAATATAATATTAATATACCGTAAACATTAAAACTCTACCATTCTGATAAAAATATTTTGCCACTAATTTGCTAGTATTCAATTTTTTTAACTAAATTTGCACACCTAAAATTTAAAATTAAAAAAGGAAATGACAAAGGCAGAATTGGTAAACACCATCTCAAATAAGTTGGGAACAGAAAAGAATGAAACACAGAAAGTTGTAGAAGCTTTTATGCAGGAGATCAGAACTTCTATGTATAATGGAGATAACGTTTATCTGAGAGGGTTTGGATCTTTTATCATTAAAACAAGAGCTGCTAAAACAGGAAGAAATATTTCTAAGAACACTGCAATTGAGATTCCTGCTCACAACATCCCGGCTTTCAAGCCTTCAAAATCTTTTGTAGAAAAAGTAAAAACAAAAGTTGCAGTAAAATAAGAACATTAACTGAATATTAACTAGTTACTAAAAAATTAAAATTATGCCAAGCGGAAAGAAAAGAAAAAGACACAAGGTTGCAACTCACAAGAGAAAGAAAAGAAGAAGAGCAAACAGACATAAGAAAAAATAATCTCTTTTTCTTGAGATTTACAATATAATAAATATAGTTGGTGGTTTTATTTTTTTAAAGTTCACCGACTATATTTTTGTTTGCAACTATAAGATTCCTCAGGAAAACAGAGTGTTTGCGGTATTTTCGAAAAAAATATAAAGATTTCCATTCTAAATGCTTATATTTATTTTATAACAATAACCCGCCCAAAACAGATCCGTTTCCTATCATCTTAACCTTATTATTAGAAAAAATGAAGAAAGAACTAATCGTTTCGCATGAAGATGATCTTACAAAGATTGCACTGCTGGAAGACGGAAGACTATGTGAACTTCATGAGCAAGAGGACAAAAGCGATTTTATAGTTGGAGATCTGTTTATAGGAAGAGTAAAAAAACTGGCACCCAATCTGAATGCCGCATTCGTTAATATAGGATATGACAAGGATGCATTCCTGCATTATCAGGATCTGGGACCACAGTATCTTACATACAGAAAGTTTTTAAAAGATACGATTTCTAAAAAACAAAGCACTTCAAGCTTAAAAAACTTTGAGATACAGCCTGAAATAGACAAAAACGGAACCGTAGATAAAGTCATTGCCAAAGATGACCTGGTTCTGCTTCAGATCACTAAAGAACCTATATCTACAAAAGGACCGAGAATCTCTACCCAGGTTTCCCTTACCGGGCGTTTTCTGGTTCTGATCCCTTTCGACAACAAAGTTTCTATTTCTAAAAAAATAAGAACCTCGGAAGAGAAAGAAAGACTGAGAACCCTTATCGACAGTATTAAACCTGAAGGCTTCGGGGTAATTATCAGAACCGTCGCAGAAGGAAAAAAAGTAGCAGACCTCCACAATGATATGAATCAGCTGATTCAGAAGTGGGAAAGCACTTTTAAAAATATCCAGCGAAATAAGGTTCCGTCCAAAGTTTTAAGCGAAGAAGACAAGGCTTCAGCTATTTTAAGAGACAATTTCAATCAGGATTTCGTCAATATCATCTGTGATGATGAGCAGATGGTAGCCGAAATGAAAAATTATCTGGAGATTATCGCTCCGGAAAGAAAGAATATTGTTCAGTTTTATGATTCTCATATTCCTCTTCTGGAATACTACAATGTTGAAAAACAACTCAAACAGAGTTTCGGAAAACACGTAAACATTCCAAGCTCAAAAGGTGCTTACCTCGTTATTGAGCACACAGAGGCTCTTCATGTGGTAGACGTGAACTCCGGAAACAACATCACCACCGGAACAGCCGTAAACAAAGAGCATGCTCTGAAAGTAAACAAGATGGCAGCCACAGAAATTGCCAGACAGCTTCGTCTCCGGGATATGGGAGGCATCATTGTGATCGACTTCATCGATATGCCCAATCCTGATCACAGAAAAGATCTGTATGAACACCTGAAAGAAGAAATGAAGCGCGACAAAGCCCGTCATAAAATTCTTCCACCGAGCAAATTCGGACTGATCCAGATCACCCGTCAAAGAAACCGCCCGGAAAAACAGATCGAAACCAAAGAAGAAAACCCGAACAAAGATGGAGAAATCGTAGCTCCGATCGTGATCGTGGAAAGAATGGGAGAAACCCTGAGAAGTATCCTGCAGAAAGAAAAAGGAAAAATCTACCTGCATGTACACCCGTTCGTGGAAGCCTACCTTACCAAAGGCATTAAAAGCATCCAGATGAAATGGTTCATTAAATACAAAAAATGGGTAACCATTATCCCAAGAGATTCTTTTAAATATTTAGAATACAGAATCTACAATTCTAAAAAAGAAGAACTGATAGAATTCTCCAATTAAAACAAAATTTAAACCTCCAGTTTTTTTACTTGAGGTTTTTTTTTTTACATTTGTCCCAACTAAAGAAAACTCAAATACAATGAAAAAAAACCTATTTCCTGTACTGCTTCTTGCAGTGCAAACGGCTTTTGCCCAGATTATTTCCAAAGACAACAGTTTCGCATCTAACGGAATATATTCCATGACCAGCAATTATGCATGGTCTAAAATGATTCAGGCTTCAAACGGAGATATTTACTACACCTTTAATAAGGATAACGCAACTCCCTTAACAACTTTTGTATCAAAGCTAAGTGCTAACGGAAATCCTGACACTGCTTTTGGGAATAATGGTGAACTTCAGCTCCCGTATGGAGCATATGAAAGTCAGCTAAAATTATTACCGGATGGAAAGCTGCTGCTCTATTCTTTTGATTCCAGTTCGAATTCTGCTGCCATTATCAGAATGCTGCCCAATGGACAGCTGGACAATACTTTTGGAGTAAACGGCGTTGCAAAAATAGCAAACATGAATCATGATCTAAGCCTTAAAGGCTACAATCTGGTTCTTCAAGGCAGTAAGATTCTGGTATACGGGCAAGAAACGGCCACTCCATCAGACTCCACTTCAAACAGAATATGCAGACTGAATGAAAACGGAACTCCTGACCTTACTTTTGGAAACAATGGCTCTATCCATTACGCGGGAGCAATTACACTCATTAAAACAGACAGTCAGTCCAATATCATTTGCTTTGGAGTCAGCAATCTGAATAACACCTACACAAGAACAATAACAAAATATACTTCTGACGGACAATACATTACAGAGGCCGGAAATAACGGAACAAACCCTATTAATCCGGCATCCACACAGCCTGCCGTAATGGACAGCTACAACAATATTATCTATGCAGAACTGGATGCCAATACAACAAGCAGGCTTTATAAAATGACTCCCAACGGAACCCTTGATACCAGCTTTTCCAATAATTTTGACTCTTCCTATCCTTCTCCTTTTTTTATGATGATTCAGAATATTACTGAAAAGAACGGATATTATTATATCGGAGGTACGTACTATGGCCCAACCTATCCAAGTTTCTTTATTTCAAGAGTGAAGCCTAACGGGCAAATGGATTCCACATTTCATTATTTTGTAGAAACCAGCCAGGAATTAGAATCAATTGGGGATATGATCGTTAATGACAATAATATTATCGCCAACGGAAACAATCATATCGTAAAATACCTTTTCAACACTTCAACAATGGCAGTTAGTTCTCCGTTCAGATCTCTTCCTGCTATCACTTTTGAAAACCCTGTCGGCCCGGACCTGATCTATACTTCCAAAGATAAAGTAGCTAAAATAGAGATATTTTCCCCGACGGGTACATTCCTAAAAACGATAAATACTTCCCATACCTCTGTTTCTGATTTACCAAAAGGGGTTTACCTCGCTAAAGTCAGCTTTGAAAACGGAAATAGTACAACCAGAAAACTAATAAAAAATTAATAATCATATCCGGTTAAAAAGTTTTTGCCGGTAGCCGGCAAAAACTTTTTATTTACAATTAAAAACCAAAAAAATGAGAAAGAATGTATTTCTTGTACTGCTTCTTGCAGTGCAGGCGGCTTTTGCCCAGATTATTTCCAAAGACAACACCTTTGCATCGAATGGAATATACAACGTCGGCAATGGCAGTTATTATACCTGGACAATGGCTCAGGATCCCGCCGGCAAAATCTATTCCTCCTATACTGTTGCCAACGGCACCGAATCTTTTTTATTCAGACTAACTTCTCAGGGAGTTTTAGATTCAACTTTTGGGAACAATGGGGTACTTCAGCTCCCCTATACCCTCCAAAATCAATTGAAAATACAACCGGATGGAAAACTGGTGATTCTTGGTTATAATAACAATGGAAGCATCATAACCAGGCTGCTTCCCGGCGGTCAGTTAGATTCCGATTTTGGTACAAACGGGTCCTCAATAATTCCCGCCATTACCGGCAGTGATGTAGATGCCCGTTCCTTTGGACTTATTTTACAGAATGGAAAAATACTGGTTTACGGTATGGCTTCATATACTGAGCATAAAATATACAGACTCAATACAAACGGGAGCATTGACGGTACTTTCGGCAGCAATGGCTCCATCTCCACACAGGGAGCTTTTCCCGTAGGAACATTCGTACTCACTGATAAACAGAACAACATAATCTGTATCCATAAGACCAGCAGCAACAATGCCAATGCCACCAATGGCTCCGTCATTCAAAAGTTCAATCCGGACGGACAGCCTGTGGCCAGCTTTGGAAATAATGGCGTTTTACAAACAACGTATACCCTGGGATATGTGGGTACGGCAATGACCGACATTAATAACAGGATTGTTTATTCAAACAAAAACAATGAGATTTTCAGGATAAATCCGGATGGAAGCCCCGATAATACATTCAATTATAATTTAAATGCATATTCCGGTATGAGTGGAGGTGCATGGATTCAAAGTATCGTTGAAAAAAACGGATCCTATTACATTGGTGGAAATGGTGAAGGAGATTTTGCTCCTACATATTTCATTTCAAAACTTAATCAGAATGGCTCCATAGATTCCGCTTTCAGCTATTATTCAGACACTGCGGATCTGAATTCCATAGAAGAAATGGTTATCAATGACAATACTATTATTGTAAACGGAAGCGGATATATTGTAAAGTACTTACTTAGCAATACAACCTTGTCAGCAATGGATACTAAAAAGATGAATGATGATATATCTTTTGAAAATCCTGTTAAGCAAACCCTGGTTTATCAGTCTAAAGAAAAGGTAAATAAAATAGAGATCTATTCTATGGACGGGAAAACTGTAAAAACCCTAAAAGACAGTCATACTGATGTTTCAGAATTAGTAAAGGGGACCTACCTGGCCAAAATCATATTCGAAAACAAAAAAATCATCACCAAAAAATTCATAAAGGAGTAATTTCTGCTGAATAATTTTTATCTATTCCTATACAAAGTATCTGCTTGATTTCAGCGGATACTTTTTTTATTAAACAGCCATCAGAGACAGACCGGATAAAAGATAATCCAGAAGATATATTTCTGTCCTGTCCTATGCTCCGGCCTCCGTTTCTGCTCCGGAGCCGGTGTCATTGTAACTGATTACACAGATGAAGCTACCGGTACAATGACTGAAACGGCTGAAAGAAGTGACCAGTTCCCCCTCTGCTCCCTCCGCCCGGCGGTGATTATAGATAAAAATCAATGATTGAGACCGAAGAAAAAATTTATCATAAAGCCTGTCGGTTTTGTTTCATTACCAATCTGGTCGGTTTTCAGGTACTGCATTTCCCGGTTCTGTTAATTAAATAAAACATTATTTAAAACCAACCCACTCAAACACCTTTAAACAATAGCTCTATGACATAATAACTCTAATTTCAACACTTAAAAATCAACAAAAAGAGAATTATTTAATGAAAAATCAATAAATAAATCAATTTATAATCATTATTAATATAAAAATTTGCAATTATTTGTTAATTTTATTTAAAATATAAAGTTTTTTTTATATTTTTATATAAACAAAACTGACCATGATGAAACCAAGATTAACCATTTTTGATGAACCGGTACTGTATACTGAAAGTTTATCAAAACTGCTGGCACAAAGCCAGATTTTTAACAACATTGACATTTGTAATTCTTATGAACCTTTATTTGAACAATTAAAAGAAGAACCCCCGGAAATTCTGGTTATAAGTTCCAACATGCTGGTCCTTACAGATATTTTCAAGCTTGTAGAAGAAATTACCCACAAAAATGACAGGATCAAAATTATTGTCATCGGCAATGATTATGAAGTGATAGACATCCGGAAGCTTTTCAACAAAGGCATCAAAAGCTATCTTGACAAAAACAGCAGGTATGATGAATTCATAAAATCCATCAATGCACTGCTTATCAACGAAATCTACATCTGTGATTACGCCAAAGAAAGAATGATCAGCTTTATCAGCAGTGAAGGCAGGCCCAGCCGCCTCATCAAAGGCCCCCTTACCCGCCGCGAAATAGAAATCCTTAAACTGATCTGCGACGGACTGAGCAGTAAAGATATTTCTGAAAAACTCTTTATAAGCATTAATACCGTAGAAACCCACCGGAAAAGAATTCTTTTAAAACTGAATGTGAAAAATTCTGTGGGAATCGTAAAATACGCTTTAGAAAACCACATTATTGATTAGAAAAAACCTATTTCGATTAACTGAAAAATTCCAAACCTGCGGCTTGGAATTTTTCTTTTAAAAGAACTGTGGAAATTATTGATGTGAAATATGAATTTTGCTTTGCAAGTGAATGGTTAATTTCAGAACGGCAGATAAGAAAAGATAAGAGACTGACAGATGGCAGACATGAGATTAGGGGAAAAATTTAAACTTAAAATCGTATATGTCTTATATGTTTATCTGATTTCCATCTTCCAGCCTCTGTCTTTCCTTCAATCCTGAATACCGTACCTGTCTTTCCTACTCATAATCCGGCATTTCACCGTTACTGAAGAGTGTCGTTCTTGAAAGATCGGTCATAGAAGAGCTGAGATCAATAACCATTATATTTTTCTGCGAAATATTATCATTGGAAGTGTTCATAAAAATCACCTGTGCGTTGTTAGGCGAAAATCTTGGATCCAGATCATTCGTTCCCAGAGGCTTTTCGCTTTCCGAGGAGATATCGTACACGGTATCATTAACGAAGTTATAGATAAAGATATCGGAATTCAACTGTCTGTAATTACCGCTGCCGTCCTGATATCCGGAAAGGTCGCGGGTAAAGACAAGCATCTGCCCGTCTACGGAAAAGTTCAGACCGCCGGAAGCTCCCAAAGCTCCGGACAGTACGGTCTTCAGAATATTTCCCGTCATATCAATAATAAATATTTTCGTATTATATCCGCTGTAATCATTTGTTTTCAGGGCGATTTTGCTTCCGTCGTAGCTCCAGTCACATTCGGAGATCATACTTCCGTCCGGTGTTGTGTATACCAGATTCAGGCCGCTGCCGTCTTTATTGATCCTGTACAGCTTATTGAAGTTGGAGTAAATGATTTCCTGTCCGTTGGTACTCCAGGCAAAATCCATTTCATAGTTATTAAATCCTGCTGCCGGTACCGTAGTCACTTTAAAAGGATTGGAGCCGTCCGGATTGGCTGTATAAATATGGGTACTTCCTCCTTCTGTCCTCAGAAAGGCGATAAGTCCTGCATTATTGTTTTTACGGGGCCTCCAGCTGTTATAGGAAGAGCTTGTAAACTGAAAACTGTTTCCCAGCGCGTCACTCGACATGATCACAAAGTTTCCGTCCTGTTTTTTTACATAATGGTAGCGATTGGCGGGAACCGTATTCGTGGTGAATTTGCTGACGGTACTTAAAACTGGCGGGTGAATGCCGTCCGAAACAGACACCTGCCAGAAGTAACTTACACCAAACTTCAGATCTGAAAGCGTATAATGATTCGCCGTCAGATCATTAATCTGAACTACATTGGTATTCAGATTATTTTTCACTGTCAAACTATATTTCAGTACATCTGTTGAATCAGGATCCACAGCACTCCAGGTCAGTTCGACGCTTAAAGGCTGGTTCACCGCATTGTCTACCGGACTTAGCAGCTGTGGTGCCGATGGTGGTGAGTTCAGAGAGGTGTCATCATCCATCTCAAAAACAATGGTAACCACCTGATCCTGTTTTTGTATGTTTACGGCCTGAAAAGTGGTAAGATAACCGGACAATTCGGCTTTTACAGAGTAATTTCCTACCGGCATGGCGGCAATGGAAAATGTTCCGTCGGTTCCGCTGAAAACGGTTTCCGTGGTAGGTGCCGTAAAAATTTTCACATTGGGAATCGGTACATTGGTTCCCCTTTTCACGACTTTTCCTTTCAGTATCCCTGTCTGAGCCTGATCTACAAGGTCTTCATTACATGAAAACAGACAAAAAGCAAGGATGAATATGCTGAGTAATTTTATTAAAGTTTTCATAGTTCACGTTTTTATTTGTTTCCAAGATAAAAGTTGATCCCGAGTGCAAAACGGAGAGCCTGGTCTTTTCTTTTTCCGTTAACCAGTCCTTCCCAGTTGTCTTTAAAACCGATATCATACTGTGAAGAAAGGCGGAGCGAAGTATTATTTCCCACCATATATTCCAGTCCTCCTCCAAGCTGCCCCTTATACTGAGGTTTGTATTTTGAAAACATCGCTCCCAATCCTCCGTAAACGTAGGGACTGAGCCTGTATTTCGGGAACAGGATATATTCGAGGTTAACTTCAGGAACAAAATAACTTCTCTTAATGATCCCTTCGTTTTCGAGAGTGAAATAGCCGGCACTGGTTTCGATATTGAAATTGGGGCTTATAAAATATTTAATCCCTGATTTCCCGCCTGCATTCATCTTAGGATTGATGTAATCATCCTTGATTTTCTGGGCTTCAATATTGGCAAAAACAGATACTTTCTGTCTGTAATTTTCAGGAAATTTATTCCCGACTGCTCTTCCGGCATTCTGCTCCTGTTCCTTATTATATTCACTGATCATTGCCTGATAGCCATTTAAGTTTTCAGAGGCTTTACCCCATATTTTATCACGGACTCCTTCAATAATCAGGGATCTCACCGCCTTTTCGATAGCTTCTGTTACAGCAAGCTGCACAGGTTCATTCTGGGTAAGCCCTACCTCAGCTTCCAGGAGCCTTTCCGTATCAATATATCTGAAAAAGCTTCCGTTCACACTGGTGGAAAGAATAGTTTTGGAGGTATAAACAGTTTTAAGAATCTCACCGTTAAGAGTAGAAACAGCCCGCAGGTAAATGGTAATCCTGTCCTGGCGGTACTGTGTGGAAGCCCCTATGCCGAAGTACCTGGCTCCCAGACCTCCGGTCATAATATTGCTGTCGTAAGAAATTACGCCGCCTTCAAGAAGAATTCCGGCGTATAGAAGCGGAGGAAGTGACTGATTATTTTTATCGGTCTCTTTCAGGTATTCCTGTCTGGTGGAACGGATGATCTGCCTTTCGTTTAAAAGGTTGGAAATATTTTCTCTTTCAATGGGAATAAACCAACGGCTGTCTTCCAGCGCTTTAATCAGAATAGTGGTAGTTCCCTGTGGAACGGCTGTACTCCAGTTGTTTCCATTCTCAGACGGCTTATACTGCCCGGTCTGGTCTCTGAATTTATACACGCCGATAACAATTTTTTCTTTAGGCAGAGGCAGATTTTTCAGTTCCGCAGTAGAGGGAGTTACCTCGCCCATAGTGGATCTTTCGGGATCGGAAGGAAGTCCCAGGATCGAGCTGCACGCCTGTATGCAGCATAGCAGGACCGTACAGAAAAAAATTCTGGTGTAAGTGTAAGTTCTCATGATACGTCTGGTATTTGGTTATGGTTATTTTGGAATTACGACCTCGGACTGATCGCCTGTACTGGTATCCAAAATATTGATCAGAAGTCCCTGGGCAGTAGATGTAATCTGTAAATACAGGGAACCGAAAAGATAATTTCCGGGTTTTATACTGCCTTCTCCAAACTGATCTTCAAACAGTTTCCTTGACAGCTCGCTCAGTACCTGTCTGTTCAGGCTCTGGCTGAAGCTGTTGAGGGAATCCATGTCATCAAGCAAACTGCGGTAATCCTCTTTTTCATCAAACTGATTCTGCGCATTTGCCGAGCTCAAAAGCCACTGGTAATTAAAAGTATCTCCTCCAAAAGCGGGATTGATGGGCTTATAGACAAGCTGCTGGGCCTTTCCGGAGAAAATACCCGCAATAAAGGTCAAAATAATGATAAAAGTTTTCATGACTGACGTTTTTAATAGATAAATTCATTTCTGATCAGGTTTTTCTTTGCGTTAAACTCTTTGATATATTTTAAGCTGATGGCCAGCTGTTCTTTTAAATAATCTTCACTGGGATTGGTCATAAAGCTGTAAATCACTTTATCATCAATCTGAATACTGATCTGTCCGCTGGTTCCGCGGAGAGGCATTTCAGTAATCGTCACCGCTACGCTGCTTTTATCTGGAAGCTGACTGTACTGGAGATAGAAAAAATCATAAAAATCTTTTCCTACCCTGGTTTTTGTCTCATCAATCGTAAGACCTTTCAGCTCAAAAACAGCATCTTCCTCTATTTTAGCCGCATTCTTTTTAAAAAGATCATTATTCAGTTCTAGACTGTCTTTAGCAATCAGTTTCTGGGTTTCTTCATCCCTTACATACAGAAAAGCTTTCAGAGCATCTTTTTTTTCAAGATTGACATTGATTTCAGACAGTGTTTTTACTTCACCGGGACTGATAGAGAACTTGCCGCTCTGCTGATTATTGGAGAGATTCCCTCCGCTGCCCTTTTTAATGGAAACCAAAAGATAATTCAGTTCTTTATATACTGCCGTGTTGTTGGTAACAACCGCTTTCAGGCGGATCTGGTTTTCAAGGGTACTGCTTTCAATTTTGGCGTTCACTTTTTTATCTTCCTGCCCGTAACCCTGTACAGACAGGAAGACAAATAAAGTGCACAGACTTAAGGAGTATAAAAGTTTCATCACTGTGTTTTAATAGTTTCTCATGAAAACAGTCCTGTTATCGCCTTTTACATGAATCTGCATTCCGTCTGAAATACTGTTGCTTCCGGTAATATCAATAATATTGTTATTTCCCCGGGCAGTAACCGCTGTTTTTGTTTCCTTTTCGGTAAATGAGTTGATGAATAAAAGCGTATTGTAATCTCCAAGCTGCTGAACGTCAATATGGGTTCTGGCATTAAGGGAAAGTTCCGCACTGTTGCTGTTTCCTGCCTGGATCACCTGTGAGCCGTAAAGGGGCTGCTCTGCCTGCTGCCCGGCAATGAAACCGAGAACAGTACTGCTGTTGATCTTATCCCAGTCTACCTGCTGGGCTTTTATGGAAGATACCGCCAGAAGCATGAATACAATCCATCCCAGCTTACCTGTAATATTCATATTATTAAGATATATAATGTAAAGCCTTTGGAAATTGTTTTAAGCTTAAAAAAGGAGAAACTCTTGCATGCTTCTCCTTTTATAAGATTACAGTACATCCGGATCTAGTTGGATTGGTTTACCACCATTGTGTTTCCGTTACCAACCTGAGCTCCTACATGCATATGTCCCACTCCGCTCTGAGCTACCCAGGTAAAGTTACCGTTACCCATCTGAAGATCAATCGCAGTATTGGAATCACCGGCCTGAAGCTGATACAGCTGGTTACCGTTTCCGATCTGGGCACCCAGAGAGGTATTATCATCTCCTACCTGAGCAGAGAGTGCGATATTTCCGTCTCCTACCTGACCGTTGGTAGCGCTGTTGTCGTTACCGCTCTGATACTGTACCAGAATATTGCTGTCACCCAGCTGAAGTCCGGTGGCTTCATTTCGTCTGCCATCCTGTACCTGATAAGCGGTATTGTCATCTCCGACCTGAATAGCTGAAGCAGAATTTCTTCTTCCATCCTGATATTGTACGACTTCGTTTCCGCTGCCTAACTGCATAGATGATGCCTCATTTCTTCTTCCTATCTGAGTCTGTTCTGTTGAGTTCTGCATTCCGAACTGCCAGGTTGTTGCAGAGTTTCTGTTACCCTGCTGGCTTACGTTGTTGTAGTTGGCAACTCCGGTCTGGTCTACATCAATTGAGTTTCTGTTTCCTACGCTTGAGGCAATGTTTACGTTGAAAGCACCTACCTGGTCAATATCCGCGGTATTACGGTTCCCATCCTGTGTTAAGGAGTTGATGTTCAAAAGACCTGTCTGGTCTACTGTAGCTGTGTTTAAGTTTCCGATCTGGGCAGTCACATCAATATTTGCTTGTGCGAAGCCGAAACTCATGGCCATTAGTGTAAATACACCTGTAATGAAATTTTTCATCTTAGTAAAAATTAATTGGTTAATAGTGGGACAAAGGTAGACGCTAAACCAAAGCAAGAAACCACCATATCTGCGTAAATTTCCAAAATCACGGTTTATGGTATCGAAAGTCACGGTTTGCGGTTTTCGCAAGGTCACTTATTGCCGTTAGGGGAAAATACGGTAAGTTTCTCTATCCTTCCTTCTATTCTATAATTCCGGTGGACAGTAACTGCAAAATTTCCCCGGATGGTTAATTAATGTTAACGGCTTCCGTTCTTCGGTTTATATTATTAAATTTGAAGTATGGAAAGTTTCGGAAAAGACCTTTTAAGAAAAATAAAAAGTGTAGGCCTGCCCGGCGAAAATGCGCATGGTGTGTTTTCACCACCCTACCGTCCTGTATTTACTTATGATGAAGTACTGGCCAAAAATCCAAAGTTTGCAGCCGTTAACATTGTATTGTATTTAAAAGATAATGAATGGTATTTTCCTTTGATTCAGAGAACGATCAACGAGCATGACCGGCATAGCGGGCAGATCTCCCTTCCGGGTGGAAAACGTGAAGAAATGGACAGGGATTTCGCCGAAACAGCAGTACGTGAGACCTCAGAAGAGATCGGTATAGACAAACACTATGTAAGGATCATCAGGGAAATGTCTCCCATCTATATTCCGCCAAGCAACTTTTACGTATATCCCTATATTTCTTACACCAAAAAGAATCCGCTCTTTGTTCTTCAGCAGAGTGAAGCTGTGGAAACCATAGAATTTCCCATCACATCTTTTCTGAACCTGCCCGACAGCCCTGAACTGATGGCTCTTCCAAGTGCAGGAGGCCACGAAGTTCCGGTAATTAATTTCAACGGATATATTATCTGGGGCGCCACAGCCATGATATTGAGTGAGTTTAGCCAGTTGCTGAAAAAAATGTAACTTTGCATTACCGTGTTTAATTGAGAGATGGCGAAGAAAAATATTTTCACCGATGCATTCGGAACACCTTATTTTTTAAAAAGGTTAATTATTTTTATTTTAGGAGTTGTATCCTACAGAAGATTCAACGGCTTTAATAAATTAAAGATAACCGGTACTGAGCACCTTGTGGATCTTCCGGATTCCAACGTGCTTTTCGTATCCAACCATCAGACGTATTTTGCAGATGTGGCTGCAATGTACCATGCATTCTGTGCTGTCAATAACGGATATTTAAATACCATCAAAAACCCGATCTACCTGCTCAATCCCAAGATCGATTTTTATTATGTAGCCGCTGAAGAAACCATGAATAAAGGTATTCTTCCGAAGATCTTCAAGATCGCAGGAGCTGTAACGGTAAAAAGAACCTGGAGAGCAGAAGGAAAGAATATCAACAGAATGGTGGATATGAGCGAGGTTGATAATATTATGAAAGCTCTGGACAACGGCTGGGTAGCTACTTTCCCTCAGGGTACTACATCTGCATTTGCACAGGGACGAAGAGGAACCGCCAAACTGGTGAAAAACCAGCGCCCGATTGTAATTCCGATCAAGATCAACGGATTCAGAAGGGCATTTGACAAAAAAGGCCTCCGGGTAAAGGTTACAGGCGTAAAACCTACCATGGAGTTTAAAGCACCTCTGGATATTGATTACGATAATGAAAAAGCGCCTGAAATCTTACTGAAGATCATGACTGCCATTGAGCAGACGGAAGACTTCAATGTACTGCACAATTATGATGAAGAACTTAAAGCTAAAAAATTAGAACAAAAGGACTCAGATAATTAAAGTAAGTAAAATTATGAACAGAATATTAGGAATCTTATTCGCGGTCATAGTATTGGTTTCGTGCAACAGCCAGAAGGTATACTCGGATTTTGATATCAGCTACTCCAGAAGCGGAGGTTATGCACCGGTCTATGAAAATCTGCTTATAAAAGGGAATAATGTGCATTATTCTTTTGAAGGCCAGGGAAAAAAGTACAAACAGGATTTCAAAATTTCCGGCGAAGATCTTAAAAAACTGGATCAAACCCTTTCCCAGAACAATTTCAGAAGAATACAGGAAGACCGCAAAAAGCTTTACGATAATATATCGACTTCCATTAATATCAAGAAGGGGCCTAATGAAGGCAGTAAAACCGATGCCAGCATGATTATGCCCAACTTTGCCACCAACTGGAACAACATTCTGAATGCATTCCAGGAAATTATTAATAACAACGTAAAAAAACAGTAAATAAAGTTGAAAACCCACTTCATTGCTATCGGCGGAAGCGCCATGCATAACCTTGCTATTGCGTTAAAAGACAAAGGCTACCAGGTAACAGGTTCGGATGATGCTATTTTTGAACCTTCAAGATCCAGACTGGAAAAGAAAGGTATCCTGCCCCAAGAAATGGGCTGGTTCCCGGAAAAGATCACTCCGGATATTGATGCTGTTATCCTCGGAATGCATGCCCACCAGGACAATCCTGAGCTGGCCAAAGCAAAAGAACTGGGACTGAAAATTTATTCATACCCTGAATTCCTTTACGAACAGTCTAAAGATAAGACAAGAGTTGTTATTGCCGGATCACATGGTAAAACAACTATCACCTCTATGATCCTTCATGTCTTGAACTTCCATCAGAAGGATGTAGATTTTATGGTAGGTGCACAGCTGGAAGGTTTCGACTGCATGGTAAAACTTACTCAGGATAATGATTTTATGGTACTGGAAGGTGATGAATACCTCTCCTCTCCTATCGACCTGCGTTCAAAATTCCTCCTTTACCAGCCGAATATCGCTTTGATGAGCGGTATCGCATGGGATCATATCAATGTTTTCAAAACATTTGATGATTATGTGGAGCAATTCAGAAGGTTTACAGCAAGCATTACCCCGGGTGGTGTTCTGGTGTATAACGAAGAAGATCCTGAAGTGGTAAAAGTAGTGGAAGCTGCTGAAAATTATTTCAGAAAAATTCCTTATAAAACTCCTGAATATGAGATCAACGGCGGAAAAGTATATCTGAAAACAGAAATGGGAGATGTTCCTCTGTCTGTTTTCGGTGCCCATAATCTTCTGAATATGGAGGGGGCCAGACATATCTGTCAGCAGCTGGGAATTATGGATGAAGATTTCTATGAAGCGATCATGAGTTTCAAAGGGGCTTCAAAACGTCTCGAAAAAGTAGAAAGAGAAGACAAAGGAACCTTATACAAAGATTTTGCCCACGCGCCAAGCAAGGTAAAAGCAACAGTGAAGGCATTCCGGGAACAGTTTAAAAATGAAACCAGATACGGTTTCCTTGAACTTCATACGTATTCAAGTTTAAATCCTGTTTTTCTTGAGCAGTATGACCATGCTATGGACGGACTGGACGAAGCCATCGTTTTCTATTCCGAAGATGCTTTAAAGATCAAAAGGATGGAACCTATTTCGCCGGAATTCATTAAAGAAAAATTTAAAAATGACCGCCTAAGAGTATTCACCAGCGCTGAAGACCTTCATGCTTACTGGAATACTTTAGATAAGACCAAAGGGGTTTACCTGATGATGAGTTCAGGGAACTTCGGAGGGCTGGATCTTACCGGATAATATAACATTCATTATATATTTCAACTCCTTTCAGGTAAACTGGAAGGAGTTTTTTGTTTCTTGTGTGGAGAATACGGGATCCGAACCTGTCACCTTCTGACTGGCAGTCAAAAGGTATTCTTAATTATAACGGTGGATTGAAACCCTCCTCTATTGAATTGAATAAATTTTTATTTTAAACTAAACGGACTAAAGTCCATTTCTATTGAATTTTTAATTTGTCTTTTCAGCATCTCTGATCAGATTGATCAAAATCTCTTCCGTGGAAGCTTCACTGTAATGATGAATGGACTGTCCGGTCCAGATACCTACAAAATCCGTACTGCTCATTGCTTTGGAAACGCGCCTTAATTCATTGGTCAGCTTGTTCTGGTATGGATATGGGAGAATATGTTCTGAATGTTCAAGCGTTTCGATAAACTTATTTCTGATTCCTCTGGCATAGCGTCCTGAAAAGCTCCGGGAGAGCATAATATCTTTTTCAGCTACATTTTTGAGTCTTTCTTTTTCAAATGGCTGAAGGGCACTTTCCTGAGAAGCCAGCAGCATGCTTCCCACCTGAAATCCCTGTGCACCTAATGCTCTGGCTGCTCTTAAAGTCCTTCCATTATAAATTCCTCCCGCATAGATAAGAGGAACTTTTACATGATCATATACCTCGGAAAACAAAGACATTCCTCCTATTTCCGGAATATTGTCAGCATTAAAACTGCCCCGGTGGCCCCCTGCTTCTATTCCCTGGACGCAGATCATATCAATTCCGGATTTTTCCAGGATTATAGCTTCCTCAGCTGAGGTACATGTTCCTATGAGGGTCACCCCGTTTTCTTTCAGTTTCTGAATGCTTGTATCATTCAGATTTCCAAAAGTAAAGCTGAGTATTTTACAGCCTTCTTCAATGGCAGCTTCTACCAGTTCCTGATAACCGTTTACTTTAAGGTCAGGAAGGTCCGGAAGCTGTACTTCAAGGTGATTTTCTTTAGCCAGCTGTTCAATAAAATACTTTGTTTTCGTGTATTTTTCTTTTAAAGCTTCAGTAATTTCGGGAATATTGTGAGCAAACAGGTTGACGGCAAAAGGATAACGGGTAAGTTTTTTTGTTTCCCAGATCTGTTCAGCAGCATTTTCTGCGGGGAGATCGGCTATTGCCAGAGATCCAAGACTTCCTGTTCTTGCGGCGGCAGCGGCCATTCGAGGAGTACTTGCTCCAAACATCGGAGCCTGGATTACGGGATATTTTACATTCAGTCTTCTGCTGATGGTGTCGGGCCAGAACATAGGTTTTATTTTATCTAAAATTTACGGAAAATACAGAAAACCAATGCTGCATGTTTTTATGATATGATTCATAAGATCCTTTCGGGGATTGGCACGGCTTCTTTATAATTTAGAGTTTCAATCAACAGAAAATATGAAGAGGCTGCTTAAATTTCTAAATTCGATTTTTTATAACCTTCAAGGTTTTATCTAAATCAAATTCTTTGAGTATTGGAAAAATATAGTCAGGGTTCAGGGTAACTGTATTTTTATCTTCATCAATTTTTTTTGAATTAATCCACCTGTCTTAAAAAAATAATTTCCGCAGACCTGTGATCTGCGGAAAGTTTATAATGATTAAATATCTGCAACAGATTTCAGCATTTTCTGCTCCCATTCCGGATCTTTCGGATCAAAGAACAGCCGTTTTCCTGTATCCAGAGAACGAACGGTATTCATTTCATCTTCTGTGAGTTCAAAATCAAAAACATTAAAGTTTTCTTCAATTCTGGAAGGGGTTACCGATTTAGGAATGACTACAAATCCTTCCTGCAGATGCCATCTCAGGATCACCTGAGCTGTTGTTTTATGATATTTTTCAGCGACTGTTTTTAATTCTGCATTATTCAGGAGATCTGCATTTCCGTTTCCAAGCGGGCTCCACGGCTGGGTAATGATATTATTCTCCCTGTCGTACACCTGAAGTTCTTTCTGCTGAAATACCGGGTGAAGTTCAATCTGATTGATCACCGGAACTACCTTTGAATTCTCTTTTAGTTCTTCAAGCTTCTCTACCGTAAAATTGCATACCCCTATTGCTTTGATCTTTCCTTCATGATACAGTTCTTCCATTGCTTTCCAGGTTCCCGCGAAATCTCCGTAAGGCCAGTGGATCAGGTACATATCAAGATAATCCATCTGCAGTCTGTCCAGGGTTCTTTGAAATGCACTTTTTGTCTTTTCATATCCATGATCCTGTACCCATACTTTTGAGGTGATAAAAAGTTCATCCCTCTCCACACCGCTATTCTTCACAGCCTTTCCTACCGCGGTTTCATTCTGATAGATCGCTGCCGTATCAATCATCCGGTAGCCCGTCTCAATTGCTTTGATCACCGCTTTTTCACATTCTTCCAGATTCTCCATCTGCCATACTCCAAATCCCAGTGCCGGAATATCCACACCATTATTTAAGGTTACTACAGGCTGTCCTGTATAGGTTTTCTTTTGCATAACTTTTACTTTAAATTTTTAATATCAAGATAAGGTATGACAAATTTGCGATAAAAAATCGAAAATATGGCTTACCAATTTTACTGTTATTTATTAAAAAATTCAGCATTGGGTAAGTTGAAAAAACTAAAGGGCATAAAGGTTTTAGATTATTATGCTTCCTTTAAAGCACAGGAAAATCAAAAAATTCCCAGCAAATAATCTATTATTTAAGGAGTACAGCGATAATAGCTAAAATGGCAGGAAGCGCCTGTACAAAGAATATTTTCTTCGTGGCGGAAACAGCTCCGTAAATTCCTGCTATGGCTACACAACCTAAAAAGAATAAGGCGATATTCGTCTGCCATTTCGGATCTTCTATAAAAAAAGACCAGATCAGTCCGGCAGCCAGAAATCCGTTATACAGCCCCTGATTGGCTGCCAATCCTTTGGTGGGTTTGAACATTTCCGGTGGCAGGGCGGCCTTAAAAACTTCTTTTCCTTTGGTTTCCCAGGCGAACATCTCCATCCACAGGATATAAACATGCTCTAAAGCAACTGCAGCAATAAGTATTTTGGCGACGAGTTCCATGATTTTATATTTTGTCATTGTAAAACTAAAAAAATAAAGTTAAGTTTGGTTACTCAATTGCAAAGATGGATACTTTCAGGGCACATTTAAACAAATTTATCACGGTTACAGATCAGGAATATGATTCTGTATTTTCTTTTTTCCAGGTACTTGAAGTAAAGAAAAAACAGAATCTGATGCTTCATGGAGAGATTTGCAGATGTATGTATTTTGTAGCGGAGGGCTGTTTACGGAAATTTTTCATCAATGAGAAAGGAGCAGAGCAGACCACAGAGTTTGCCATAGAAAACTGGTGGATCACCGATACTTTTGCATATGAAAGACAGATTCCGTCGGATTTTTCTATTCAGGCTGTGGAGCGGTCTGTCATTCTTGTTATTGATCTCCAGCAGCAGGAACTTCTGCTTCAGAAACATCCGGTGATGGAACGGTATTTCAGAATGATCTATCAGAGGGCTTATGCGGCTTCCGAGAGAAGGATCCGCTATCTTTATGAAATGTCCAGAGAAGAACTTTATCTTCATTTCAGTACACTTTATCCGTGGTTTATACAAAGGATTCCTCAGTATCTGATCGCTTCTTTTTTAAATCTTACCCCGGAATACCTGAGTGAAATCAGGGCAAAATTACGTTCTTAAACCAGTTTAAGATTTTTACGGATTATAAAACGGAAATTTGTCATGTGATTAAAAGCCAATACAATGACAGATCAGAAAAATAAAATTCCGCAATTGTTTTTAAGACTCGCCATTTCAGTAACCATGCTTTCCGCAGTAGCCGACAGGTTCGGATTCTGGGGCGAAAATTCAGCGTGGGGGAACTGGAGCAACTTTGAAAAATATACCCAAAAACTTACCTTTTTTCTTCCCGGATCATTAAGTACTGCCTCTGCATATGCCGCCACTTCTCTGGAGATCCTTTTTCCGCTGATGCTGATTCTGGGATGGAAAACCCGTATTGCGGCTTATGGATCAGGCTTACTGCTCCTGGTTTTTGCGCTGTCAATGAGCATAGCACTGGGACTTAAAGCCCCGCTCGACTTTTCAGTCTGGGTAGGCAGTGCCGGAGCTTTTTTACTGGCTGTACAGTCCGGATACTCTTTTAGCATAGATCATTTAACCCAAAAATAAAATTATGAGTACAAGAATTAATATCGCAGCTGTGGATGCTGCGGCGTACAAAGCGATGTTAGGATTAGAAGGATATCTTCAGACCATTTCGCTGAATCATATTCAAAAAGAATTAATCAAAATCAGAGCTTCACAGATCAACGGATGTGCTTTCTGCCTTGATATGCATGCCAAAGATGCCATTAAATACGGAGAAAACCCTCAAAGGATTTTTATTCTTGAAGGATGGAGGGAAGCAAAGGATTTTTTCACAGAGGAAGAGCAGGTACTTCTGGCTATGACTGAAGAGATTACCCTGATCAGTCATAAAGGCCTTACCGAAGAAACTTTCCAGAAAGCAAAACAGTATTTTGATGATGCACAGATTGCCCAGATCATTATGGCGATCGTAACGATCAACGGGTGGAACAGAATTGCGGTGAGTACGCATATGCAAATCCCGAAATAGTAGCTATTCCAAACCAAAAGAGCCTTTCAATTTTGAAGGGCTCTTTTCGTATAGAAGTGAAGATGGAAGAGGAAGTTATGTTAATCTGTGAAGGAATTATTATATGCTGTCTGCAGAAATTAAATTTTAACAATTGAAATCAGAATGGTTATACATGTTTATAGTCCAGTCGTACCTTCATCCTCCGGCTTCCATCTTGCTTTTTCTTTATATCTCATTCAGGGCAGAGTTGATGAAGTTCAACTCTTCCTGAGAAAGTTCAATAGCCATTGCTTTGGCATTTTCTATGGCCTGCTTCGCGTTTCTTGCTCCGGCCAGAACAACCGTGATGGCAGGCTGTAATGCAGTCCAGCGCAATACCAATTGAGAAAGAGTGGCTCCTTTTTCCTGAGCAATAGGTTCAATTTTGTCAAGGAAAGTCTTTACTTTATTCAGATCAAACTGGGAGAAGTAACCGTTTCTGTGGTCATTTTCTTTTAATTTATTTTCCCTGAAATATTTTCCTGTGAGAAGCCCTCTTTCCATCGGACTGTACACGATAATTCCCGAATTGTTCTCTAAAGAATAAGGAACAAGATCGTTTTCAATATTACGGTTCAGCATACTGTAAGAAACCTGGTTGCCGGCTAAATGAAGAGTTCTGTTCGCTTCGTGCATCTGGGCAACGGAATAATTACTCACCCCAGCGGCACGGATTTTTCCCTGCCGGATCAGAAGATCCATTGCTTCCATTGTTTCACTGATTGCAGTTGTACTGTCCGGCCAGTGAAGCTGAAGAAGATCGATATAATCTGTTCCCAGTCTCTGTAAGCTTTCTTCCACTTCTTTGATGATATTGGCTTTTGAGGCATATTTATAAACAGGAATTGTTTTTCCGTTTTCTTCCGCATCGAAGAAAAATTCTCCCTTTCCGTTATTGCTGCCGTCCCATACCAGTCCGAATTTCGTCAGCAGCTGGATCTTTGAACGGTCTTTGCCTTTAATAGCTTCTCCGATCATTTCTTCACTCAGTCCGAAACCATAGAAAGGTGCGGTATCAATAGAAGTGACTCCGTGATCCAGGGAAGCATGAATTGAACTGATGGAATCCTGTTTCTCATTTCCACCCCACATATTTCCTCCGATAGCAAATGCTCCGTGAGTGATTGCTGATAATTCAAGGTCTGTATTTCCTAATGTTCTGTATTCCATTTTTCTTGTTTTTAAAATATGTTATTACGTATTAAACCACAGAAAGCATAAAAGATTTAAACACTTCAGTCTCATAAAGTGAATCTTATTTCACAAAGAAGCACACTGAGCTTTTTAAACCGAAGATTTTCTCCTCATCTGTACTTTAGACAGCATGACTGTTAGCTTCCTTAAGTGAACTAAAATGTTTAAACAAAAAGCTTTTATGGTTAAAAGTGACAGGTTATCTGTTTAATTCTTTTAAAATGGCTTCCCCGACACTTTTTGCAGACTGAGGGTTCTGCCCTGTAATTACTCTTTTATCCGTTACTACATGATTCTGCCAGAGTCCCGATTTTTCAAATTTTGCACCTCTTTCTTTTAATTTATTTTCCAGAAGAAAAGGAACAACATCCGTTAGTTTCACTTCTGCCTCTTCTTCATTGGTAAAAGCATTGATCTTTTTGCCTTCTACTAAATACCGGCCATTGCTGAGTTTAATATTAACAAGACCTGCCGGGCCGTGGCATACTCCTGCCACGATGCCATCATTTTCATAGATCTTTGACGCGATGGCGGCCAGTTCCGTATTGTCTGCCAGATCCCACATGGCACCATGCCCCCCGGCATAAAAGATGGCTGAATAATCTTCCGGATGAACCTGTGGCGGACTTAAAGAATGATCGATCTTGTTTTTGTATTCTTTGTTTTCCCAGAACGCTTTGTTGACCGGATCTTTCAGATCAAAGCCGTCTACGGGAGGAGTTCCGCCTTTCGGGCTTACAAAATCTATTTCATAACCGGCTTGGTGAAGAACTTCCCACGGATGGGAAACTTCTCCCAGATAATATCCGGTATCTTCACCGGTGTTTCCTTTTTTGTCGTGACTGGTTACCACGAACAGGATTTTCTTTTTCATAGGTTTGGATTTTTGGTGTTGTGCCTGAACAATTCCTATCGTAAACAGGCTTAAAAATAAAAGGACCAGTTTTTTCATCGGATATTATTAAAGAATATGAGTGAGATAGATCTGAGGTTTTTCCTGTAATTTTTCATCCGCAATGGCTCCGAAAGCCTGGATATAGGGCTGCCGGTTGTGCAGAGCCAGCCCTTCTTCATTTTTCCAGATTTCATAAAATACAAACCGGTTTCTGTCTTCAATGCCCTGATGAAGGCTGTATAATTCGTTGGCGTCTTCTTTTCTGGTCTCTTTTACCATATTCTGAAGAACTTCCAGTACTTCTTCCTGATACTCTTCTTTCGCTTTGATTACTGCGGTAAGATAAATTTTCATTAGACTAGCTGTGGTTTTAATTCCTGTTCAAAAACATGTTCAAGATGTTCTCTGTAAAGTTTCATATCGCGTTCTATATTCGCATTTTTTTCTACATCATGGAAATGGAAACTCTCCATTTTTTCCAGAGAAACAAAGGCGTTCATCCTGTGGAAACCGAATAAAGGTCCGTCGTCTACCCCTGTTTCATTAAAGAATTCTCCGGGAAGTGTAAATGCGGTTGCCGGAGCATTCCAGCTGGTGGTTACCATATATTTTCTTCCACCCAGCATTCCTCCGGTTCCGTAATTGATTTCCGGATGTTCTGCATTTCTTCCGTCATTCATATAAATTCCTTTGGCGTGGCCTGCGGTAAATACATCGTCAATATATTTTTTCAGTCCGTTCGGAAGCTGGAACCACCAGATCGGTGTATGATAAATAATATAATCTGCCCATACAAATTTTTTCACCTCTTCGTCTCTGTCATAACCTTCTGCTACATTGGTGATCTTTACTTCTGTGTTTTCGAATTTCTTTAAAACTTCCAAAGTGTTTTCTGCAATAGTCTGATTATATTTTCCTCCGGAATGCCCGAAATTCTGTCCTCCGTTGATGATAAATACTTTTTTCATTTTTTATGATTGTTAAATTTTCTGATGCAAAGTTAGGACGGGTTTTTGTATAATAAAAATAATATGAATTATAGGTAAGTATTAGAAAAATTATATATTGAATGAAGATGATGGATGATAGATGATAGACGGATAGATGATAGATATGGGTACTGGGTTGATAGTGTCTGTTGTCGGTAGTGAATTTTACTGTTTCAGCTGAATGATGAAAGAAAAGTTTGGTACATTAAGCCACCTGATCCCTTACTATGCTGAATAACATGTATAAAAATCATATTCTTTAAAATCATTTGATCCGGCATGTCATGTAAATTTGTCAGATCAATTGAATGAATATGTTAAAGATTGCGGTTTTTAGTGATGTACACGGAAATCTTCCGGCTTTGGATGCTGTATTGAATGATATAAAGCAAAGAGGAATACACCAGAAATTCTGTCTGGGAGATCTGGTAGATTTTGCCCCGTGGGGAAATGAGGTAACCCAAAAAATTAAAGACCTGAATATTCCCTGCTTAATGGGAAACCATGATGAAAGGATCGCATTTGATTTTCCGGTAATTCCATTGGAAAAGCATTCACCGGAGGAAACAGAAGCACGTTATATGGCAATTGATCATTCTAAAAAGAATATCACCGCAGAAAACAAAAAATTCCTTTCACAGCTGCCTTTTCATCTGAAACTGAATTATAAAACAGGGAAAAAGCACTGGAACATTCAGCTGGTTCATTCCAGTCTGTCCGGTAATGATACTTATCTTTATGAAACTGAAAGCGATGAGGTTTTTATCCGTATGCTGGAAGAGTCTCACTCTGATATGATCGTAATGGGACACACACATTTATCATTTAAAAAACATCTGGATAACGGAAAATGGGCTGTAAACTGCGGATCCGTAGGACGTTCCAAAGAGGATAACCGGCTTGCCTCTTACCTGGTTTTAACGTTGGATGAAGATAGAATCATCCCTGAAATCGTACAGTTATCCTATCCGGTTGAAGAAACAGCCCGTCTAATCGAAGAAAGCGGCATTCCGGATTATTATGCGGCGTTCCTGAGAAATGAAATCTATCAGTAAAATAATTATTTTGTAATTTTGTATCATAATATTTATAATTAAAGTTATGGTCAATTTAGAATGGTACCGCACCTTTAAAGCTATCTATAAAACCGGCACACTGACAGGGGCCGCGGAATCCCTGTTTATTTCACAGCCGGGCGTGAGCCTTCATTTAAGTTCGCTGGAAGCCTATGTAGGGTATAAATTATTTGACAGAACAGGCCGGAAAATGATTCCTACCGAAAGGGGAAAGGTTTTGTTTAATGCAGTTGCAGAACCTCTGGCGAAACTTGAAGATGTAGAAAAAAACTTCCAGAAATCTACGGAGAAACTCACTCCTACAATCAGCGTGGGAATGTGTTTTGAAACATTTCAGACGACTTTGGAACAATATGTTTCTACGTTGCCTTTCAACCTGATCATCAGTTTCGGGGAATATCCTGAAATGCTGGAGCAGCTTGATAAAGGAATTCTGGATCTTATCATTACCCCGAAAAAAGGAGTTTCCCCCAATATAGAGCATGAAGCTTTTTCTTCAGAACAGATCATTCTGGTGGGCGGAAAAGATGTAGATACGGAAAGTTTCCTGGAAACCGCACATACAAAAGGCCCGGAACATATTGAAGAATGGCTGAAACAGGAAAAGTGGTACGGAACTACCGGAGATATGGAACATCTGTTTCAGTTCTGGATCATGAATTTCGGACATAAGCCGAATTTCCGTCCGAATTATATCGTTCCGAATTTAAACTCAATCATACGATGCCTGAAAGGAGGAACCGGACTGGCCGTTGTCCCGGATTTCCTGTGTAAGAATGAAATTGACAATGGGGAGATCAAGCTGATCTGGGAAGGCGAGAAAAAGCTGGAAAACACATTGTATTTCGGATGCCGGAAAAAAACAAATTACCAGCCTGAGATCGATCATATCAAAGGACTCTTCCGTCAGATGATGGGTAAAAAAGTAATGGCATAACTTCTTTTGTATGAAAAAAATAGCAGAAACAGAACGGCTTCTGCTGAGAGAACTATGCTCTGATGATGCAGACGGTTTTTTCAGGCTCAATCAAAATCCCAATGTCATCAGGTACACCGGGGATTCAGCATTTACTCATGTAGAGGAAGCACGTGATTTTTTAGAGAACTATAAAGACTATGAAAAGAACGGCTGCGGAAGATGGGCTGTTATAAATAAATCTGACCTTACATTTCTTGGCTGGTGCGGTTTAAAATACCATGAAGAAACCGGTGAAACGGATCTTGGATTCCGGTTTTTTGAAGAATACTGGAATAAAGGATATGCTTCGGAAAGTGCGGCTGCCTGCCTGAATTATGGATTTGAACAACTGAATCTGCAGAAAATCATAGGACGGGCAATGGCTGAAAATACCGCTTCCATAAGGATACTTCAAAAAATGGGAATGACCTTTACACGTGAGTTTGATTTTGACGGAAATACAGGAGTTATTTACACTATTGAAAACTTACGAAAATAGTTGATGATAAATCGGAAATTCCAGAATAACCATATCCCGCATCTGCAAACCGTTTTCGAAGATCGGAGAAGGGTAATTTTCTATAAAAAAATCTTTGCGGATTCCTTTTTTAACAAATCCGTTCTTCTCATAAAATCTGATCTGCTGAAATCCCGTATCTGAAGTTCCCACAGTTAAAATTTCACACCCGTTTCTCAAAGCAATTTCTTTGGCTTTATCAATCAGAATGCTGCCGATACCTCGGCTTCTGAAATCCTCAATAACGGCCATATTCTTGATCTCTAACTCTATATCGTCTTTATCATAAAGTACGATAACTGCAATATCAAGCTCTCCGTTACCCAATAGATAAATGTCGGAATCAAAGATATATCGGTTGATGGCTTCTACGGTTTCATCGGCAAGCAGGAGCATATCGTACGGAATTTCTGAATCCGGTTTTATTTTTCTGAAAGTATAATTTTCCATTTTACAAGCTCATGTGAATGATAGGATAATCTTTTCCGGAGCTGTCTTTCTCTGATCTTCTGGTCTGTCTGAAGCCCATTTTTTCATAAAAACCAATCGCCTGAGGATTCTGTTCATTAACGTCTACTCTGGTAAGGCCCGTCTGCTCTTTCATAAATTCATACAGCATCCTTCCATATCCTTTTCCACGGGTATCATTGTGGATAAAAAGCATTTCCAGATTACCTTCCGCAACAGACGCAAAGCCTTCTGCTTTTTCATTTCCGGTGATGATGTAAACCTCCAGATTCGGAAGATAATCTCTTGGAATCACTTCTTTGAAATAGTTGAAATCCTCTTCAGCAAGAAAATCATGAGTAGCTTTTACCGCAGATTCCCAGATCTCCATAATCCTGGGATAATCTTCAGCATGGGCAAGCCTGATCGTATGTGACATTTTTTTTGATTTTTGCAAAAATAAGAATTTAGAAGCTAACCCCGGTGTACAGAAATCAGAGTAAATAGCTGAAAACCTTTTGCACCTTTGCTTTTCCCAATAAAAATTGATTAAAAATCATCAGCCTTCCGCATCAATCAGAACAGCTAACTGAATACACGGCTGACCGGACCGATTGCTCCATGCGTGGTTGGTCCCCCTCTGAATGACAATATCTCCGGGTTTAAGCAAGGTTTCCCCCTCCTCCATAATAAGATAAAGTTCCCCGGAAAGGATGATGATATAATCCAGAGTCTGGGTCTGATGCATCAATGGATGAGGTTCGCCCGGTTTCCATTCTGTGCCGAGATCCTTATCCGGCGGAATAACCACATACCGGAAATAAGTTCCGTTTTTAGGGGTTTCCGGAAAACCGGTATTGGGAATTATCTGTTCAGATGCCAGTGAAGCGGGCATGGACTGAGTATTCCAGAGATCTGAAATAATGAGCCCCGGTAAATGTTCCACCGTATTTTCGGATATGCAATCTTCTATGATCACTGATTTTCCATTTCTAAAGCCTGTTACGATTCGTCTTGGTATGGTATTCATTTTTTTAATGCTGCATGATGAGTTTATGTCCCTGGGTCTGATTATTTTTTAAAATGGAATGAGCGGTCATTACGGTCTTCAGGGAAAGCGGACCTGCAATTCTAATATTCGGTGGAGTGATATTTCCGTTTTCTATCATTTTTGCGATTTCGTTCAGTCCGTTTTGATAGTATGAATAGGTTTTGGTCATACTGTAAGTGTAATTGGAAATATTCATGATCAGGGTTCCTTTATTGAATAAAGTTTCATGGGCATCTTTAGTCACAAGAGCCGTAACATCCGTATAGATTCCGTTGATCTTTAAAAGGTCCGCAGTAATTTCAGACATATAGTTTCCTACGAGATCAATTCCAATATCAAAAGGCCGGTTATTATTCGCCTGCAAAAGATTTTCTTTAAGATTTTCCTCTTTATAGCTAATGATCTGATGGTCTTCCAGTCCTGTTTTTAAAAGCATCTGCCTGTTTTCTTCACTGCCGGCAGTTACAATGATCTGCTGATAGCGGTGAGCTGTTAAAAGTTTAATTAAAAAAGATCCTACACCTCCTGCCGCTCCGGTAACAAGAATGCTGTCGTCATAACTGGGTTTCAAACGTTTAAAAATCTGTAATGCAGTCAGACCGGCTGAAGGAATTGAAGCAGCCTGCTCAAAACTGATATTTTCAGGCTTTAAAGAAACGATGGCTTCGGGTACGGCAATATATTCTGCATAGGAACCGTTACTTCCCATTGAGCCGCTTCCGCAATAAACTTCGTCCCCGATATTGAATTGCGGGGCTTCGGCCCCTTTCTCTACAATAATGCCTGACAGTTCGCGGCCAATGATGTGTGAACTGATAAGCTTTCTTTCCAGCTCATTTTCAAGCATCTGGTAATCGATAGGATTAAAACCGCTGGCTTTAATCCTGATCAGGACTTCATGGCTTTTCGGCACAGGCTTTTCTGTAAAGCCGTCCTCAAGCTGAAAATTTTTGTTTAATATAACTGCTTTCATTGGATTGATTTGATGTACAAATGTACCGGCTGAATAGTTTATATTTGCTATCAGTTAACAAAAGGTAACCAGTTACCTCAATGAAACTATTATGGCAAAAATCATAGAAAACGGAACGGAAAGAGAGGCTACCTGTACAGAAGAATTATTTGCAATGCGCGACAGCCTCGATGTTTTAGGCGGAAAATGGAAACTGATGATCCTCCGTTATTTAACGAACAGGACGGATCAGCAGATTCATTTTAAAAAGCTGGAACGTGGGATTGAAGGTATTTCGGCTAAAATGCTAAGCAAAGAATTAAGGGAACTGGAAACCAATCTTCTGATCACCAGAACGGTTCAGAATACCAAACCCGTAACTGTTACCTATGCAGTAACCGAATATGGCAAATCTGTTTTTCCGGTAACGGAAACCTTAGTGAACTGGGGAATCATCCACCGGGAGAAGATTAAGCAATCGATGGGGTAGGTTGTTATAAAATTAAGATTCCACAAACGCAAAATAAAAAATCTGCTCAATCTGCAAAATCCGCGAGAGAATATTAAATCATTTTTTTGTTGGAAAACGCAAAAGGCACTAAGGTTTTAAATTATTACGCGACTTTTAAGACGCAAGAAAATCAGAGATTTTCAGCAAATGATACTGTGTTAAATTTTATCGTAGATAAAATCATTGCGCCTTATAAGGCATGATGCAGATAAAAAAAAGCGTCCTTGCGCAAATTCCAACAAAAACATATAATGCAAAAAAATCTGCTCAATCTGCAAAATCCGCGAGAGAATATTAAATCATTTTTTGTTGGAAAACGCAAAAGGCACTAAGGTTTTAAATTATTACGCGACTTTTAAGGCGCAAGAAAATCAGAGATTTTCAGCAAATGATACTGTGTTAAATTTTATCGTAGATAAAATCATTGCGCCTTATAAGGCATAATGCAGATAAAAAAAAGCGTCCTTGCGCAAATTCCAACAAAAACATATAATGCAAAAAAATCTGCTCAATCTGCAAAATCCGCGAGACAATATTAAATCATTTTTGTTGTTGGAAAACGCAAAAGGCACTAAGGTTTTAAATTATTACGCGACTTTTAAAACGCAAGAAAATCAGAGATTTTCAGCAAATGATACTGTGTTAAATTTTATCGTAGATAAAATCATTGCGCCTTATAAGACATGATGCAGATAAAAAAAAGCGTCCTTGCGCAAATTCCAACAAAAACATATAATGCAAAAAAATCTGCTCAATCTCCAAAATCCGCGAGAGAATATTAAATCATTTTTTTTGTTGGAAAACGCAAAAGGCACTAAGATTTTAAATTATTACGCGACTTTTAAGACGCAAGAAAATCAGAGATTTTCAGCAAATGATTTTCACGTTTTCAACAAACTTACAACACTGAAATTTCTAACAGTTTCTGCCTCATGATCTCAGGACTCATTGCTCCCTCATGATAGTATACCAGCTTCTGGTTCTTATCCAGAAAGATCCACAACGGATACACCGGCTGCTGCTTATTTTTCGATAAAGCCAGAGCCAGCTCATGAATTCCGGAACTTCCATTGGAGAGATAGCTGAATTCCTGTCCCTGAAATCTTATCTTTTCTTTCATTTTTTCAGTTTCAAAATTAATAAGATAAAAGTGGTCATTAATCAGCTTTACCGTTTCCTGATCTTTGCTCAAACTGTATTTTTCAATCTTACAGACAGTGCACCAGTCCGTATACAAATGGATGATTACGGGTTTGGGGGATCTGAGCATTTCAGTTTCCAGACCGGAAAAAGTGCCTGTCTTCATCTGAGACAGATAAAAACAGGGCACCAACACTAAAAATAAAAATAAGTTGTTCATTTCAGATTATATTTTATTCCGAGGAAACCCCTGATTTTCTGCATCGGAGCATAACCATATGCCGTGTCAAACGTATAATGGTTGGGGTTGTTCACCGGGTCATCTGCATATTTGTCAAAAGGATCAAACGGGCGCATCAAAGGATCTTTCGGCGTAAAGTTGAACAGGTTTTTAACCCCGCAGTAGACCTCAAATCCTGATTTAAAGCTTTTGGAAACCTGGATATTGGCCAGGGAATAAAACGGAGAATATTCCGGGCGGTAATCATCAGGAAGCACAGGTAACCTCATCGGTCCGTAGAACTGTCCTGTAAAATCTACCGTCAGATCATTCCTGAACTTATAGCTCAGATTATAAGTTCCACTCCATTTCGGAGCGTGCAGCTGCTGTGATTTCTGTCCGGAATCAAACTTCTGGTAAACATCCAGATACGTTACTCCAAGATTTACACTCAGCGGAAAGCTGAAGCTGAAATCCACATTCATCGAGGCTCCCCTTGAAATTCCGTATCCATGAAGATTATCGTAAATAATTTTATCGGGATCCGTATCAAAATCCCCTACGATCTTATTGCTGAAATACGTATAAAAGGCAGAAGCATCCAGCTGAATAAGACGGTTTCCGACAGGAATCTTCCAGATATAGTTCAGATTTCCGTTCACAGATCTTTCCGGCTTAAGGTCAGACTGAATCACTACTTCCCTCGATCCTGTAAGAGCTGCATGATCTTCCGTAAACAGATTTACGACCCTGAAACCTGTTCCGAAATTGAAACGTAAGGTATGATAGGGATTCGGGGAAAATTTCCAGGCGAATCTCGGGGAATGAACAGCATGATGAATTTTATCATAATCAAATCTGTATCCCACAAGCAGTGTATGTTTATCATTTATTTCCCACTGGTCCTGAACAAAGCCCCCCCAGATCGGAGATTTCATCGGCTCATTCGTGATTCCGTCCGCCGACAGGGTTCCCGGTGTATTGTCATCATAAAATGTTCTTTTGAAAGTAAATCCGGCAGTCAGGTCATGGCTTTTAAGCTTCTTACTCCAATACGTCTGCGCAAAGGCCACTTTCTGAAGCGCATCAAACGGATTCGCCCCGTAAAAAGAGTTCTGGTTATGATAGTTATACGAAAACTGGGTAACCACATATTCTTTCAACGGCCATTGGTACAGCCCGAAAACTTCTGCCCGGTTGGTATAAATACTTTCCCCGTATACTTCATCACTGCCGCGATAATGTCTGTTCCACTGCATTTCTCCCCCGAAACGGTCTTCATACAGATACCTCATGGCAAAACTCGCCTGGCGGTTGCCTTTCCTCTTGAAATTCCATTTATTAAAAACTGAAATCCGGCTCTGTAATGCCGTATCGGTAAAATTATCCTTATTCTGATCTATTTTTTCTTTAAAGCTGAAGTAGTTTAAACTTAAAAGTGCCGAAGCATTCTTTCCGGCATTGAATTTGGCAGCCAGATCAAGATTATTTTCATTCCAGGTCGTGGTCATCAGGTCCGCACTTAATTTCGGGGCAGTAAGGGCATTCTTTGTAATGATATTGATGACCCCGCCCATTGCTTCCGAACCGTAAATAGAAGAAGCAGGACCTTTTACCACTTCAATCCGGTCAACAAGGCTATTGGGAATACCGCTCAATCCGTATACCGTGGAAAGTGAGCTTACAATCGGCATTCCATCGATCAGGATCATGGTGTAAGGTCCTTCCAGACCGTTGATATGAATATCTCCGGTATTGCATACGGAACAGTTCAGCTGAGGTTTTACCCCGTTTACCATTGCAATCGATTCAAAAATGCTTGGCGTAGGGTTTTTCTGAAAAAATTTCTGACTGTATATTTCTACCGCTACCGGGCTTTTTGATCTGCTTACCGGTTTTATGGTTCCGGTGATAACCACATCTTCAATAGTACCGGTTTTTGTTTTCTCCGGGGAAACTCTTACTGAATCCGTCTTCATGTGTTGAGAAATAGACAAACTGTCTGTTTCCTGGGCAAAACAGTAGGAGGATAGAAAAGTAATAGAAAATAATATTCGCTTCATGAAATTAAAATTGTTAGACAAATCTAACAATTATTTTTGAAACACAAAACACCATGACAAATGTTGTTGAAATCAATTCACGAAAAATTAGTAAATTTGAGAAACGACATATAAAAGTAAAATGAGATATCATCAATCGGGAAGTATCCCACAAAAAAGGCATACCATATTCAAATCGCCGGAAGATAAATTCTATTACGAACAGCTTTTCGGAACGGAAGGTTTTCATGGAATTTCCTCTCTGCTTTATCATATCCACCGCCCTACACAGATCAAATCCATAGGAGTACCGAAAGATGTTACCCCAAAGATTGCTGTGGAGAAAAACGTGGCTCCAAGAATGTTCAAAGGAATGAATGTAACTCCGGAAGACGATTTTATGGACAGCCGGAAAATCCTTCTGATGAATAACGATCTGAAGATGGGGCTTGCCAAACCGGGAAAATCCATGGATTATTTCTACAAGAATGCAGAATGTGATGAACTGCTGTATGTACACCAGGGGACCGGTATCCTGAAAACTTTTGTAGGAGATCTTGAATTTGTTACCGGTGATTATCTCATTATTCCGAGAGGGACTATTTATCAGGTAGAATTACAGTCTGATGATACGGTATTTTTTGTGCTGGAAAGCCACTCTCCTATTTATACTCCGAAGAGATACAGAAATGAATTCGGACAGCTTCTGGAACACTCTCCTTTCTGCGAAAGAGATATTATTGCGCCGGTTTTTAAAGAGCCTAAAGATGAAAAGGGAGAATTTTTAATTAAAGTAAAAAAGGAAAACCAGATCACGGACTTCATCTATGCAACCCATCCTTTTGACGTTGTGGGATGGGACGGTTATTTTTATCCTTACAAATTCAATATCAAAAATTTTGAACCGATTACCGGAAGAATTCACCAGCCACCACCGGTACACCAGAACTTTGAAGGCCATAATTTCGTGGTATGCTCATTCTGTGCAAGAATGTATGATTATCATCCGATGGCTATCCCCGCTCCTTACAACCACTCCAATATCGATTCTGATGAGGTTCTTTTCTATACGGAAGGCGATTTCATGAGCCGTAACCATATTGATCTGATGGACTTCACCCTGCATCCGGGAGGAATTGTTCACGGACCTCACCCAGGTGCAATGGAAAGAAGTATCGGTAAAAAATTTACGGAAGAATATGCAGTAATGGTAGATCCTTTCCGCCCGTTAAAGATCACGGAAGAAGCCTTAAAAGTAGAAGATCCTTCCTATAAAACTTCCTGGCTGGAAGAAACCGATAAAACTATGGAAGACCGTTCTCAGGAGTAAAAAAATCATTCATAAAAAAATTTCACTATGTACAATTATATCAGTGCAGAAGAAGCTATATATACCATCAAAAGCGGAAACCGCGTATTTTTTCACGGAAGTGTATGTACTCCGAACTATCTTATTGACGAACTGGCAAGACAGGCACACCGTCTGGAAAATGTAGAAATGGTTTCCATTACCCAGCAGGGAAATGTAGAAATTGCAAAACCGCAGTACAAAGACAAGTTTTTCATCAATTCATTATTTGTCTCCACACCGGTACGTGATGCGGTAAATTCGGACAGAGGAGACTTCGTTCCTGTCTTTTTAAGTGAAATTCCTATTCTCTTCAGGAAAAACATATTGCCCCTGGATGTGGCTCTGGTAACCGTTTCACCTCCGGATAAACATGGATTCTGTACATTGGGAACATCAGTAGATGTGGCAAGAGCTGCCGTAGATACAGCAAAGATCATCGTTGCAATTGTTAACCCTCTTATGCCGAGAACCCACGGTGACGGAATGATCCACATCAGCAGAATACACAAACTGGTATGGCATGAAGAAGAACTTCCTACGGTAGATTACGGATCCAAAGTTGGCCCGGAGGAAATGCTGGTAGGAAAAAACGTGGCAGAACTTATTGAAGACAGATCTACTCTGCAGATGGGTATAGGAACCATCCCGGATGCTGTTCTTAAATGCCTGACTAACCATAAAGACCTGGGAGTTCACACAGAAATGCTGAGCGATGGTGTTATTGACCTGATTCAGAACGATGTGATTAACAATAAATATAAAGGTTACAACGATAATAAAACCATTACCAGCTTCTGCTTCGGAACCAGAAAACTCTATGATTATGTGGATGATAATACCGTTTTTGCCTTCAGAGATGTAAGCGATGTGAACTTCCCCATCAATATCATGAGAAATAAAAAAATGGTAGCTATCAACTCTGCCATTGAGATCGATCTTACAGGGCAGGTATGTGCAGATTCCATCGGAACCATGCAGTACAGCGGAATCGGAGGACAAATGGATTTTATGAGAGGAGCCGCTTTGAGTGAAGATGGAAAACCCATTATTGCCATTACCTCAAGAACTAAAAAAGGAATTTCAAGAATTGTTCCTTTCCTTAAACAGGGTGCGGGAGTAGTGACTACCAGAGGGCACATTCACTACGTAGTGACCGAATACGGTACCGCTTACCTGTACGGTAAAAACCTTCGCCAGAGAGCCCAGGAGCTCATCAGCATCGCTCATCCGGACGACAGGGAAATGCTGGAAAGAGCTGCTTTTGAGAGATTTAAATAACCAGAAAAGATGTGAAAATTTTCTCTGTTATGATATTTTTTCATCCAAAAGCAGAGAAATTTTTCGGATAAGAATTAAACACCCATCAAAAAACTTTAACATTTGGCAGTATTTTTGATTAAGTCCTTTCAAAAAAACCAGGGAAATTGAAAACGATATATAATTCGATAAGAGAAGAAGTTGTAAAACATTCAAAAGTCAGGGATTCTGTTTTGGGGAATGTGAGTGAATGGAAAAGAAGCCATTATATCATTCTTTCCGAAATCATCAAAGATGAATTATCTGAAGCTGAGGAATTAAAAGGAGGAAAAAAATTTGAAATAGGAAACACGATTTCGCACGTTACGCTGCAGCGTTTTTTTGAAAACGATTATCAGGACAAAACCCACAATGATCTGAGGTTTCTGAAAACCCTTGATAAAATATGCATTTTCCTGGGATACAGAGATCTCAATGATTATATTTTATCGGTAAAAAAACGAAATCAGGAAACGAAAGAAACAGACAGTCAGGAGTTTCTTACACAGCTGGTGTATGATTACTGTGCCACTACTTTTGAATTTTACAAACACTTTCCGGCCCATAAGCCTGAGATTTTCAAAGATCTTGTCTTTGACGGGTCTCCGTTTTTAGAAAGAACTTCCCAGTTCAGCAAAGAACTCTGCGACAGAGATTTTCAGCTGGTTACAAAAAACAACCGCTCCAACTATGAAGTGTTTGATATACATATGGTAACTGATGAACCGGACAAAAAGATTCTGGAATCCCAGGAATTCTGGAATCTCCTGTTTAAGGTAGGCGGAACCGGTGAAGAACATTTCGTGAATCAGCTGAATACCCAGATCTATTTTATCCGTAAGATAGACAATGTCTGGAAGATCTGGGATAATTACAACCCCGATGCAGGAAGGCTCAACAGAAAACTATAAATGACGAAAGCCGTAGAATTTCTACGGCTTTTGTGTTTCGAAACATTTTTTTTCCACTTGTTTTTTGTGAATACAAATGTACATATCCCAACTTCATAACAAGAAACTTAAATATACTTAAATGAACTTTTCTTTAACTTTATGTTAAGTAAATACAAGGATTACTTATTAATATTTTCGCTATTACTAAGAATTTTGTAATTTGCATACCATTAAAAATAAAAGTAAAAAGAAAATATGTCAACACTTACATTTGCCGAAAAAATTGCTCAAGCTGAGAATTTTCTGCCGATCAACGGTACGGATTACATTGAGTTTTATGTAGGAAATGCAAAACAGGCTGCCCACTATTACAAAACCGCTTTCGGTTTTCAGTCTGTTGCATATGCGGGTCCTGAAACAGGAGTAAGAGACCGTGCTTCTTATGTTCTTCAACAGGGAAAAATAAGATTGGTACTGACTACCGGTCTTAAATCTGATTCCCCAATCAATGAACATGTAAAAAAACATGGTGACGGAGTAAAGATTTTGGCACTTTGGGTAGACGATGCTTATGCAGCTTTCGAAGAAACAACCAAAAGAGGCGGAAAACCTTATTTAGAGCCTGTAACTTTAACTGACGAACATGGTGAGGTAAGAATGTCCGGAATTTATACCTACGGAGAAACGGTTCACATGTTTGTGGAAAGAAAAAATTATAACGGTGCTTTCATGCCCGGATATGAAAAATGGGAAAGCGACTACAAGCCTGAAGAAGCAGGATTACTGTATGTAGACCACTGTGTAGGAAATGTAGACTGGGACAGAATGATTCCTACCGTAGAATGGTACGAAAAAGTAATGGGGTTTGTAAATATCCTTTCTTTTGACGATAAACAGATCAACACAGAATATTCTGCGCTGATGTCTAAAGTAATGTCCAATGGAAACGGGTATGCCAAATTCCCGATCAACGAACCTGCAGAAGGTAAAAAGAAATCGCAGGTAGAAGAATATCTTGATTTCTATGAAGGTGAAGGGGTACAGCACATCGCAGTAGCTACAAAAGACATTATTCACACGGTAAGCGAGCTGAAAAAACGGGGTGTAGAATTCCTTTCCGCTCCGCCGGAAGCGTATTACGATATGGTTCCTGAAAGAGTAGGCCATATTGATGAAGATCTTAAAAAATTACAGGAACTTGGCATCCTTATTGACCATGATGAGGAAGGCTACCTTCTTCAGATCTTTACAAAGCCTGTGGAGGACCGCCCTACCCTGTTCTTCGAGATCATTGAAAGACACGGCGCACAGAGTTTTGGTGCCGGAAACTTCAAAGCATTATTCGAAGCTCTGGAAAGAGAACAGGAAAGAAGAGGTAATCTTTAATTTAACAATATAACATATAAAGTTTTGTCAGGATGCAGAGTTCTGGCAAAACTTTTTTATAAAACACACTACATGAAGAAATTTTTAATCGGAGTTTTGTTACTGGGTACATTAGGCCTTAAAGCTCAATATGGAACCATCAATGAGATTCTCAACAGACTAGAAGAAAGAAAAGGCATCAACCAGCACCTTGAAAATGTAAACATTGATAATAAGAAGTTTGTTTTCATTAAGGATGCGGCAGATCATACGGAAAGAGATTTCATTATTATTAAAGGAAATCAGGCTACATATGTAGAGGTTTTTGATGATAAAGCTACCGGAGAAAGCAGTTCCAATGTTTTTACCGGGGATATCGTCAGAAAAAAGAATATTGTTTCCCTGCGGGCAGATATGCTTGAAAATACAAAAGTTCCTATTCCGGTAACCAAAACCCTGCTGCTGACCAAACAGAAAGACATTCTGTATCTTATTGACATCAATACCAAAGACCGCTGGATAGACGAAGAATCCTATTCAAAAAAGAAGAAGTAACTTCCCTCACGGCAGAAAATAAAACATTACGCTTATTTTCTTATCCCTTAATTTAAATCCAAACATATGAAATCATTTGTAGAATATTCCCCGAGTTCGGACTTTTCCATCCATAATATTCCTTTCGGAGTAACTGTTTTTAATAAAGAATATATCGGTTGCTGCACCAGAATCGGAGATCAGGTCATTGATCTCGCAACCCTGTATGATCTGGGCTATTTTGAAGACATTGAAGGTTTAGACGACAATGTTTTTGAAGCCTATACCCTGAACGAATTTATTGAACTGGGAAAGCCGGTTACCAATGCGGTACGTACCAGAATCCAGGAACTTCTTCTCGAAGGCTCCACTTTATCTAAAGATGAAAAAACTATTGAAGATGCATTCTACGATCTTGATAAAGTAAAAATGATGATGCCCGTGCACATCCCGAATTACACGGATTTTTACAGCAGCATCGAACATGCTACCAATGTAGGTAAAATGTTCCGCGATCCTGCCAATGCTCTTCTTCCCAACTGGAAACACCTTCCGGTAGGCTATCACGGAAGAGCTTCCTCTATCGTAGTTTCAGGAACAGAAATCAACCGTCCGAAAGGTCAGATGAAGCCCGCAGATGCCGATAAGCCCGTTTTCGGACCGTGCAAACAGCTTGATTTTGAACTGGAAATGGCATTCATCGTCAGCAAAAATACAGAGATGGGAGAAAGTATTTCCACAAAAGATGCTGAAGATGCCATTTTCGGAATGGTGGTTTTCAACGACTGGTCTGCAAGAGATATTCAGGCCTGGGAATATGTTCCGCTTGGGCCTTTCCTTGCTAAAAACTTCGGCTCATCAATTTCTCCGTGGGTAGTTACCCTTGAAGCACTGGAACCGTTCAGAACCGCTTCTCCGGTACAGGATCCTGAAGTATTGGATTATCTGAAAATTGATGGGGATAAAAATTACGACATCAACCTTGAAGTATACCTTCAGCCTGAAAACGGCGAAGAAAACCTGATCTGCGAAAGCAACTACAAACACATGTACTGGAGTATGACCCAACAGCTGGCTCACCATACCGTAAACGGATGTAACGTGGAAGTCGGTGATATGTATGCCAGCGGTACCATTTCAGGAAGTGACCCTAAATCTTTCGGTTCTATGATGGAACTGACATGGAGAGGTCAGAACCCTTTATCATTAAGCAACGGTGAAGAAAGAAAATTCATAGAAGACAACGATACCGTTACTATGAAAGCATGGGCTGAAAAAGATGGTGTGAGAGTGGGATTTGGTGAAGTAAGCGGAAAAATTATTCCAACGGTATAATCTTAAAATAAACACTTAAAATGAAACCTTATAGGTTTTAAAAACCTATAAGGTTTAGTGAAATGCATTTTTATTATTGAAAAAAATAATTTCACTTTAAAATCTTTTGTGCCTTTTGTGGTTAAGCTTAAGTGGTTAAAAATAAAAAATGAAAACAGTAATCCCCTCCGAAATAACCCCCGTTCAGCTGCAGACCATTATGCAGACTGCCGTATCGCCTCGTCCTATTGCACTGGCCTCTACGGTAGATAAGGACGGAAATATCAATTTATCTCCATTCAGTTTCTTTAATATGTTCAGTACGGTTCCTCCGGTACTGATCTTTTCACCTTCAAGAAGAGTGCGCGATAATACCACGAAACATACGCTGGAAAATGTTCTGGAAGTTCAGGAAGTCGTTATTGGGACCGTTAACTTTCCCATTGTACAGCAAATTTCATTAGCTTCTACGGAATATGAGACAGGAGTAAATGAGTTTGTGAAATCCGGTCTTACGATGAAAGACGCAGATCTGGTGAAACCCAAACTGATTGAAGAATGCCCTGTTAATTTTGAATGTAAAGTTTTAGAAGTAAAGTCTCTGGGAGATCAGGGCGGTGCCGGAAATCTGGTGATCTGCGAAGTTCAGAAAATCCATATCAGGGAAGAATACCTGAATGAAGCCGGAAACCTGGATCAGGCAAAACTGGATATGGTGGCAAGATTAGGAAGCAACTGGTATTCCAGAAGCAATGAAAACAGTCTTTTCGAAGTCCCGAAACCACTGGTGACCAAAGGAATAGGATTTGATCTTCTGCCTGACACCATCAAGTACAGTAAAGTATTTACAGGAAACGACCTGGGAATGCTCGCCAATACGGAAGTACTTCCTTCCGGGGATTTCCATGCCGATGAAAATATCCATGCCGATGCTCAGAAATTACTTCTGGAAAGTAAAATTGAAGAAGCCTGGAAAATCTTAACCAAATAATCAGGTTGATTTTAAATACAAAAAGGAGTAAAAATGAACTTTTCACTCCTTTTTTATAGAATATTCCTTTCGGCTAAATGAATAAGCTGTTTATCTTGTTTTCAGTTCCTCGCTGATTTCTATTTTTCCTTTTTCTGCATATTCCTTTACTTTTCCATCTCTGTCTATAAGAACATTCAGATTATCATTTTTAGCATCAAAATAAATGAATGCATAATATCCCGGGCAATTGTGCTGCATGCATCCGTTGGCTCTGTATACTTCATTTTCGGCCTTGACAGGACTTACCACGTTAAAATTTTTAACCATCTCATCATAATCGGCTCCCATTAGCTTTTTAAGCCTGTCGGTTAAGTCTTTATCCTCAAACAGCTTGATATCAGTGGGATATTTCCCAACATTTCTGGTCAGGATATTTTGTGCCGGCACAACTTCTTTAACGGTTTCAACCGGGGCAGCCTCAGGGATTTCTTTTTTACATGAAACAGCCGCCAGCAATGAAAACGCTGCTGCAACTACCATTAGTTTATTCATAATTACGTTCAATAGGGTGATTAATATTTTTTTGTGTATAGCTTCAAACTTTGTTCCAGACGAATGCTATTTTATGGTTTTCTTAATAAAATCAATACATTTTTCTGTAACGGTATTCAGGTTTTCCGGGAGAATATTTTCAGTCCAGGGTTCTTTTGATCCGAAAGTATGATCTGCATGATCTACCAGAAAGAGTTCGGAATTAGGATTAAGAATATGAAGATGTTCAGCATCCTTCACTCCGACACTTTCATCATCTGTGCCGTGAATGATAAGCATGTAGGCTTTGGCCATTTCAGTTGCCATTTCCACATCGAAACGGTGGATATTCTTCTCGAAATCTTCGTAAAACTGGTAATAATGGGGCATTTCCTGTCTGGTACGTCCGTTCAGGACATAATATACTCCGTTTTTCTTCCAGCTTTCAAGAGCTTCATCTGTCGGGAAACGTTCGAGTGTATCTACACTGGCAAGAGTAATCAGCGCATTGATCCTTTCGTCTTCATACGTTTTCACAATGGAAATTCCCCCTCCCCTGCTGTGTCCCATCAGAATGATCTTCTGGTCATCCACTTTAGGATGATGACTAAAATAATCGATGACAACACCCAGATCAGAAAGTTCTTTAGAATAATTATTATTTCCAAAGGCTTCCAGGTCGGCAAAATGACGGGGATCATCAACCGTTGTACCGTTATGTGAAAAATTAAATTTCACAAAGAAAAAACCGGCTTCTGCAAACTTCTCAGCCATCAGATTCCAGGCTCCCCAGTCTTTATAACCTTTATAGCCGTGAACAAAAATGACCAGCGGTAACTTTTCATCAGTTTCAGGATAAAAAGCATCGGCCAGAAATGTTTTGGTCTCAGGATTTTCCAGCTTCACATTAAGATCTTTTGTCAATTTCATAAAAATAAAACATTTTGTTTACTGTATTTTGAATAACAGTTATATTTGCAATATTCACTCTAATCTAAATATATGAAAAAATCACTACTTCTTTTATTTTTGATTTCATTTTCTTTCATCTTCAGCCAAAATGTAAAAAGAGTTTTCTTTGTGGGAAACAGTTACACTTACACCAATAATATGCCGGAACTGGTAAAACTTATTGCAGCATCTGCCGGAGATCAATTAGCTTATGAAAGCTATACCCCAGGTGGATCCCGGCTGAAGCAGCATGCAGAAAACCCAGCCGTTACCTCAGTAATCAGCCAGGGAAACTGGGATTATGTGGTCTTACAGGAACAGAGCCAGATTCCCTCTTTCCCGGATTCATTCATACAAAATGAAATGTTTCCTTATGCAAAACAGCTTGCAGACCTGACCAAAAATACCAACCCCTGCGGAAATCCCATATTTTTCATGACGTGGGGCTACAAAAACGGAGATGCAACCAACTGTGCCAACGGCAATACAGCCGTATGTACCTATGAGGGAATGGATGACCTGATCTCTGCCCGGTATACAGAAATGGCCGGACATAACGAGAGCCTTGTTTCTCCCGTCGGTAAAGTATGGAGAGCAATCCGGCAGCTGCATCCCCAAATGGAACTCTACTCTTCAGACGGATCACACCCAAGCTATTTAGGCTCAATGGCCGCAGCTTATACTTTCTACACCCTGATATTCAAGAAGGATCCGGAACTGGTGTCTTATAATGGCAATCTTACCCCCGCCGAATCGCAGGCTATAAAAAGCATTACAAAAAATATAGTTTTCAACGGATTGCAAACATGGTTTATCAATACCAATGATCTCCCTACACGGTTTGTCTATGAGATATCCGGAAGTTCAGTACAGTTCACCAACCAAACGCAAAGTGCGACTTCTTTTCTCTGGAATTTCGGAGACGGAACCACCTCAACACTGGAAAATCCCCAGCACACTTATAATTCAACAGGAAATTACCAGGTAAGCCTCACTACCAACGCATGCAGTAAAAATTCAACTAAAATAAAATCTGTAAACGTTCAGACGCTCGGAACACAGGAGCAGAAAGTAACTCCCATTGATATTTACCCGAATCCGGCACAGGATTTCATCAGCATTGTTACCGATAGAAAAATTACAGTGATCTCATTCACAGATGCTGCCGGACGGATACTCCGGTACAGACTCGAAAAAACGGGTTCCGGATATACCATTCCGCTGAATCATCTTTCTTCCGGAGTTTACCTGTTAAAATATAAAGCGGGAGAAACAGAATTCACTAAAAAGATTCTAAAAAAATAAGCTTATTTTTGCGGTATGCTGGATTTAAGAACGGTAACCGTGATGCGTTACATCCTTCCTCTGAGGGAAGGCGGCTCTCTTCCTGCTTTGGCAGAAGCTGACGATGATTTTAAATATGTACTGAAATTCCGTGGTGCAGGCCACGGGGTAAAGATGCTGATCTCTGAACTTTTAGGTGGAAAGATTACCGAAGCTCTGGGACTGAAGATCCCCGAACTGGTACTGGTAAACCTTGACGTAGATTTCGGAAGAACAGAAGCCGATGAGGAAATCCAGGATCTTTTGAAATTTTCAGAAGGCCTGAATCTGGGTCTTCATTATCTTTCCGGCTCTATTGCTTATGATCCCGGCGTGAAGATCGATCCGCTTCTGGCCTCCAAAATTGTATGGCTGGACGCGTTTATTACGAATATCGACAGAACATTCAGGAATACCAATCTCCTGATGTGGCACAAAGAACTTTGGGTAATTGACAATGGAGCTTCTTTTTACTTCCATCACTCTTGGCAGAATTTTGATGCGGCAGCCAAAACACCTTTTAAATATGTAAAAGACCATGTGCTGCTTCCAAAGGCCAAAATGCTTGACGAAGCGGATGCATTTGCCCATACCGTACTGAATGACACACTTTTCAGAGACATCGTTAATCTGATCCCGGAAGACTGGCTGCATTGGAATGATGCAGAGGAAACTCCTGACCAGATCCGTGAAATCTACTTCCGGTTTATGAAGACAAGACTGGAAAATTCCCAAATCTTTCTAAACGAAGCCAAAAATGCAAGAGGATAAAATATACGAATACGCTGTAATACGCCTGGTGCCTAAGGTTGAAAGAGAGGAATTTTTTAATATCGGGCTTGTCATGTTTTCCAAAAAAGAGAAATTCATCCGCGTGGAATTCTATCTGTGTCCTGATAAATTCAGACTGATGCACAGCAAACTCGATTATGACGATATTATCCAGAATCTTGAAAGCTTTAAAAAAATTGCTGAAGGCGACAAAGATGGCGGACCAATCGCTCTTCTGGACATTCCTGAACGTTTCCGCTGGCTGACAGCTGTGAGGAGTTCCGTGGTACAGACTTCCAGACCCCATCCCGGAAAATCAAAGGATCTGGAGATTACTTTTGGTAAGCTTTTTGAGGAGTTAGTAAAATAACACATTCCTTAAAAAAAGTTTATTATGTATTCAACAATTAACAACATATCAGTTTACAGGTTTTTTACAAACCTGTTTTTTATTTTATTTTTAAGTTTTTCCAATTATTTTTTTTCACAGAGTTTTTCACAGTCCCCAACTCAGGCTCCCCGAGTAAAGAGTTCTTTACTTCCGCAAGTAGCAGCGGTTTCTGAAGATATTGTTTACAAAATCAATAGAAAAGGAAGTCCCGTTGCATTAGATCTTTATATTCCTAAAAATACTTCTGCGGACCGGCTTCCAGTCTTAATCTACGTTCACGGAGGCGGATGGATAGAAGGTGATAAAACGATCCATGCTGATAACTATGTTGAAAATACCATTCAGAAACTGATGGCCAGGCAATATGCTGTTATCAGTATTAATTACACTCTTCTGAATGACAACACCCATTTCCCCCTGCCATTGGAAGATACTAAAGATGCGGTAAGATGGGTACGGAAAAATGCGGAAAAATATAATTTTGATGTCAATAATATCGGACTTTTCGGAGCTTCAGCAGGAGCGCACCTTTCTCTGCTTGCCGCTTATACTCCTGATACCACTTATACCGGCAGTCCGGAACTTTCATCCTATTCTGCAAAAGTGAATTATGTAATTGATCATTACGGTCCTGCGGATCTTAACAAGCTTTTTCATACCAGCGCAGGTACTATCCCGGTTGCTATGATCGGAATGATCTCAAAAAAGATTATCAGCCTGCAGCAGAATCTGGTAAAAGGATTATCAGGATACGACATCAATAAAGATCAGCAGAAGGCAATCGGATATCTTAAAACCATATCACCCGTTAATTTTGTTTCCGGCGGGGTTCCCACCTTGATTATACAGGGAAATAAAGATAAGGTCGTTCCTTTAAACCAATCTAAAAAGCTGCACAGGAAACTGACAAGAGCAAAAGTTCAGACATCATTAATTGTTATTGATAATGGCGTACATAGTTTTTCTACAACTGATAAAGCCTATCTGGACCAAATGGTGGATCAGATGGTAGATTTTATTGTTTCACAGAAGAAATAAGACCTACATTTTTGTTGACTTAACGCGATGGCGCAAGATTTAACGATGATACTTTTAGGGCGTAAGAAAATCAAAGATTTTCAGCTATCTTTTTCAGCTGTAATCAATTATTTATAAATGAAAACAGCCGAAGGCTAATCCACAGCTTCAGCGAATTAACGCAGTTGATTCTACTCTTTGCTCCCTTAAAATCAGTATTGCCTATAAATTGGCACCTTACGTTGGAAAAAACCTTACCCATCTATTCTTATTTTTTTCGCTGATCATGCAGATCAAGCAGATTTTTTGCTCTGCTGGATTTTGTTTTGAAAAAAATTAATGCAAAGATTATTTTTGAGAATGCTGATTTTGAGTGAACAAAGCTATGCGACTTTGTAGCTGATGAAGCTCATGGTTAAAACCCACGCTTCAGCGAATCAACGCAGTTGATTCTACTCTTTGCTCCCTTAAAATCACTATTGCCTATAAGTTGACACTTTGCATTGGAAAAAACCTTACCCATCTATTCTTATTTTTCTCGCTGATCATGCAGATCAAGCAGATTTTTTGCTCTGTTGGATTAACAGGATTTGTTTTGAGAAAAAATTAATGCAAAGATTATTTTTGAGAATGCTGATTTTGAGTGAACAAAGCTATGCGACTTCGTAACTGATGAAGCTAATGGTTAAAACCCACGCTTCAT
>DJTE01000015.1:57756-190761 GCA_002439165.1 Chryseobacterium indologenes | reverse complement strand
TTTGAGAATTTGTCCACGAAATGTCTTTGTTTCCATCACCGTTTATTGAAATGGTATCGGGATTTTTTTCAGGGTTTATTTTGGTAAGCAAGAAAGTATAAAGTAATTCATTGGCTATAATATGGGCAACTTTGTTATCGTAATAAGTAGAAAAGCTAAGGTCAATTTCAAATACACTACTTTTTAGACCATCGTGGTAATTGATTTTTCCGAGCCTGAAATAACTGTGGTCACGGTCAGTTCTGCCTGCACGATAGTACCTGTAAAAATCCTCATTGGATATGCTTTCCTTGTATTCGGATTTCAGAATTTTCAGTTGGTTTTCAAAATAACTTTGGTGTATTCTCCCTGCACTTACGGGGCAGGTAGTTTCAATGCGGAATACCTTATTGTAATAAATAAGTTTTCCTAAAATCTGCGGTTTGATTTTCTTGAAAAAATTGATTTCCTGCCGTTCGTCCTTAAATCCGGTCTGCAAGACTTTCATCTTTATAGTAAACAGCATTTCCTTTAAGAATAAGGTCATTTGGTAAGCCTCATCCGCAGTTTGCATCATTTGAGAAGATAGCATATCTTCCTGACGCTGAATTTCCGATAATATTTTGTTCAACACGATTTCCATAGCTTAGATTTTTAGAGATTAACACCATACGTTTCGGATTTACATTTTTGTTTATTTGTCAAAACTTGGAAATAATATCGGAACCAATATCACAGGTTGCCCCCATATTGGGGAAGATTTATTTTATAACGCCTTATGATGTATATTGGAAAAAGCAGAAAAAAGGGTTAAGTACGCTACGACTTAACCCTTTTTTTTATTAAATTTGCGGTAATGATTTACAAGGTAATCAGATGAAAGCGAGTGCAGTAAGCACCATTACTAAATCGTTACCGATAGCACTTTCGGTTCTTGTAAACTACTCTTTATTAGCCACTTTGGGCTATATTAATCTTTTTGTTCAAAAATAATTAAATTTTTTTTATCTGCGCAGAATTGTTGCGTACTTATGTCATTACTTTGCATCATCAAATACGAATACAATGGAATTTAACGGAAATCATTTAATTGAATTAGGGTACAGACCGGCAAACTGGTTTAAAGAAGCCATCACTTATATTAATGAGAATAATCTGGATAAAAACCAGATCACGGAATATCTGGAACAATTTAAGCAGCCTGATCTGATCCCGCTTCATGATACTCCGAAAGATTTTGTGATCAATATCAGAGCGGAACACGAAAGTGAGAACGATAATGTGGATAAAGTCATCAAAACCATGAATGTGCTGATGAAAACTCCTACATTAACGGCTGGAGCTATTATGCCGGATGCCTGTCCTACGGGACCTGAAGGTCAGATTCCGGTAGGAGGAGTGGTTGTCGCCAAAAATGCAATTCATCCAGGATTCCATAGTGCGGATATCTGCTGTTCGGTGATGCTTACGGATTTTGGAAAAGCAGATCCTAAAGAAGTGCTGGATGCCGCACATTCCGTGACGCATTTCGGATATGGAGGAAGAGCAAGAGGAGAGCAGATGCCGATGTCTCAGGAACTGATGGATGCTTTCAGGGAAAATGAATTCTTAAATGATGAAAAACTGATCAGCATTGCCCGTTCTCATATGGGAACACAGGGCGACGGAAACCATTTCCTGTTCGTGGGAATTTCTAAAAATACCGGAAACACAATGCTGGTGACCCATCACGGATCAAGAGCTCCGGGTGCCGCGCTATATGATAAAGGAATGAAGGTAGCCAACCGTTTCAGACTGCAGATTTCTCCTGAAACACTGAGAGAAAACGCCTGGATTCCTTATGATACCGAAGAAGGTAAGGAATATTGGGAGGCCCTGCAGCTGATCAGAAAATGGACGAAAGAAAATCATACCTCCATTCATGACGCGGTTTTGAACAAACTGGAAACAGAGAAAGAAAACAGATACTGGAACGAGCATAATTTCGTTTTCAGAGACGGCGACCTGTTTTATCATGCCAAAGGAGCCACTCCGCTGGATGATAAATTTATGCCGGATATTACAGGACCAAGATTGATTCCGCTGAATATGGCAGAACCTGTACTGATTGTTCAGGGAAAAACCAATGAGAGAAATCTTGGATTTGCCCCGCACGGAGCCGGAAGAAATTTCAGCAGAAGCCAGCATAAAAGGTCTCTTGCCCATAAGACAACAGAAGAAATCTTTGAGGAAGAAACCAAAGGGCTTGATATCCGTTTCTTCTCCAATGAAATTGATATTTCCGAACTGCCGAGTGCTTATAAAAGTGCTAAAAACGTAAGAGCGCAGATCGAAGAATACGGATTGTGTGAAGTTCTGGATGAGGTAATGCCGTACGGATGTATCATGGCTGGGGATGTCGGTAAAAATGCACCCTGGAAGAAAAAAAAGAAATATAGAAAAGGATAGGCTTACAGAGCTGAAACCATAATATATCTGGTGAAAAATCCTATATTTGAATATCGGTGATTTTTATCAGTGAAAGAATCAAGGCAAAGGGAGTTCCTATACCATTTGGATGTTACTCCCCGCCTTTTTACAAAATTATAGGTAAAAGGAGTTCCTATACCGTTTATTATAAAACCAGTACTCCTTCATATGAGAACACTTCAACTGTTTAACGCCGTATTAAAGAAAGATTCTGAAAAAGAAGCTTTCATTTCTACTGATGGTTTTGTGATTGAATCCGGCGCACTTTGGGCTAAGAATCACATCATAAAATACTATTCAAAAGAAAAATTAAAAGGAAACGACCTTAACAGGACCTTCCATACTTCCTGGCAGAAAATAAAAAGTACGACCAGAACAAATCTGCTGCTGGAACAGATCAGACATTATATTTCTACGTACGGAAGCGGATTTCAGGATGAGATCTATATCCCGGAAGAAATATTGAATGTCCCTGAAACCAATCTGATCTTCAAAGTTTTCAAAGCATATTCTGAGGAAGAAATGACAGAGAAGTGTCTGTCGCTTCTGGGATCCGGAGTTGCTCTTAAAGAAGAAACAGTGGATGACCTGATCGCGGTTCTTGGAGAGGATCTGAAATATAAATTTACAGGAAGAGAAAATATTATAAATAAAGAAGCCGTAGTAAAAATTGCGGACCGTTACAACGTTTATCCTGATAATCCCGTAGAATTCTTCAGATATGTGATCTATAAAACAACAGGCAGTCTGCTGCTGATTAAAAATGAAGAGCTGATTGATGCTGTTAAGAAAAGCAGGTATAATCCGGGCCATTTGTTCAAAAATTTCGGACTGGAAAGACTGGCTGAAATTTTTAACAGATTCAAACCTCTGTTTCTGGCCTATAAAAAAAGAACTCCGAAAACGATCAATAAGATCTCAAGGTTGTCAAAGACTTATCATAAACCTTTAATGTCCAATCCTCTGAATAAAGCTACTCATTCATTATTGGAAAAAAAAGACCTGCCCTGGCTGGATAGTGCAACACCGTTTGTTTTATTTAAAGCGTTGTCTGCCTGCTATCTAAGAATGTATGGTCAGGATACTTTTGTGTACAGGATCAGAAACGGAAAGTCCTGGGTGAAAACAGGAAAAGCAGGAAATATGAGCGAAAGAAATTATGATTTTATATTGAATTATATGAAATCAAGATATGATCTTTCCGGAAAGAAATTTTATTTTCCCCGAGATGTGGAATTCGGGCTGCCTTCCTCAGAAAAGATGCTTGTAGGAAATATTCCTGCGGGAACAAAGTTTTCAGGGGAGAAGCTGGCCGTAGGTATATATTGGGAAGATCGCTGGGGAGTTCATGATCTGGAGCTTTCAAGTCTGGATATTCTGGGTAAAACCGGCTGGAATTCGGCTTATAATCGGTATGATGCCAGTCTGACGTATTCCGGAGATATAACTTCAGCATCCGACGGAGCTGTTAAATACCTGTATGCAGATAAAGGGCTGTTCAAGCCGATGCTGATCATGAATAATGTTTACTCAGGGAGTCCGGACTGCGGTTATAAGATCATTATCGGAAAAGGAGACGATATTTCAAAGGAATATATGATGAACCCCGACTGTCTTTTTGCAGAGGTAAAATGTGATGCTGCTCAGAAACAGACCGTTCTTGGAATGATGCTGCCGAAAGGGGGGAAGCAATGCTTTGTACTGCTTAATGTAGGAGCCAGACAATCCCATATTTCCGGAAATCCTGAAATTGCCTTAATGGCGATCAAGGTATTATACCAGCAGTGGTATGAGCCAATATCATTCAATATGCTGGTCACTGAATTAGGGGCAGAGATCACTTCTGAAAAAGAAAACGCAGATTTTGATTTCTCACTGGAAAACTTAGAAAAAGATAGCTTTGTTAAAATTTTCAAATAACTGGCTGTCTTTGAATGCTAAAAAATACATCTCATATCAGGAGATTTTATATTACCATGTAAACCTTATGGATCTTTTTATGGATTTGTGAGGTTTATTTTTGTTGGATTTTCGCAACGACGAAAGGCCTTTAAACTGTTGTACTGTTTTTAAGACGCGGAAAAATCAAAGATTTTCAGCAAACTCATTTCCATAAAAATCTGTTTCATCTGGGCAATCTGTGGGAAACCATTTACTCCCGCAAAAAATCAACGCTATGAAATTTTATCGGAGATAAAATCCTTGCGCCTTATACCCATGAAGCTGGTAAAAAAATAGCGCCGTTGCGCAACTCCAACAAAAGCAAGTTCAAAAAATCCGCGTCATCTGCAAAATCCGCGAGAATATATTCATAAAAATATATTTCATCTTAATATCCTGTGGGAAGCTACTTACTTCCTCAAAAATCAACTTTATGAAATTTTATCGGAGATAAAATCCTTGCGCCTTATACCCATGAAGCTGGTAAAAAAATAGCGCCGTTGCGCAACTCCAACAAAAACAAGTTCAAAAAATCCGCGTCATCTGCAAAATCCGCGAGAATATATTCATAAAAATATATTTCATCTTAATATCCTGTGGGAAGCTACTTACTTCCTCAAAAATCAACTTTATGAAATTTTATCGGAGATAAAATCCTGGCGCCTTATACCCATGAAGCTGGTAAAAAAAATTAGCGCCGTTGCGCAACTCCAACAAAAGCAAGTTCAAAGAATCTGCGTCATCTGCAAAATCCGCGAGAATATATTCATAAAAATATGTTTCATCTTAATATCCTGTGGGAAGCTACTTACTTCCTCAAAAATCAACTTTATGAAATTTTATCGGAGATAAAATCCTTGCGCCTTATACCCATGAAGCTGGTAAAAAAATAGCGCCGTTGCGCAACTCCAACAAAAGCAAGTTCAAAAAATCCGCGTCATCTGCAAAATCCGCGAGAATATATTCATAAAAATATGTTTCATCTTAATATCCTGTGGGAAGCTACTTACTTCCCCAAAAATCAACTTTATGAAATTTTATCGGAGATAAAATCCTGGTGCCTTATACCCATGAAGCTGGTAAAAAAAATTAGCGCCGTTGCGCAACTCCAACAAAATCAGATCCGTAAACGTTAAAAATCATCAGATAAAATCATAAACCCCGTTTTTCCAGCCCAGCACTTTGGAAGAATCGGCTTTAAGCCAGTTTTTCAGGATGGTGGCATATACTTTTCTGAAATCTTCCGTATAAATCAGGTCACCCTGGTTGAGCTGCTGAAGATCGGGGAGAGCATTCAGAAGCCCTTTCTTTTTCAGTCCTCCGCTGATGAAAAACATCTGATTGGCGGTTCCGTGATCGGTTCCGTTACTGGCATTCTGGGCTACGCGGCGCCCGAATTCCGAGAAGGTCATCAGAAGGATGTCATTAAAAAGTCCGTTACTTTTCATATCGGCTACAAAAGATTTTACAGCTTCATTGATATCGCTGAACAGTTTTTTCTGTCTTTCATTCTGGTTGACATGGGTATCAAAGCTTCCTGCGGAAAGGTAGTAAACCTGGGTATTGATATCGGATTTAATAAGAGAGGCTACCGTCCGGAAATCTTTTCCCAGCTGTGAATTCGGATAGATCTGATCGGATTTTTTTGCCTTACTTTTTTCAAAGATATAATCGGCGTTGTTGATCGTGGAGCCTAACGTCTGATATAAATAAGAGACGGTTTCATCTTCATGATGATGATCGTACAGGGATTTGAAATATTTTTCCTGGCTGGTCTGATAGAGTCTTTTGGGATCCTTGAAGGCAAAAGCCTTGTTGTTTTCCCCTTTCAGAGCAAGACTCAGCATATCGTCCACTTCCAGGGCCTGGGTAGGGTGTTCGCAACGGTAACATTCTTCATCCAGAAAACGTCCGATCCATCCGGTTTCCAGAAACTCATCACTCCGGCTTGCGGAATGCCAGATGTCCATACTTCTGAAATGGGATTTATCCGGATCAGGGTAACCCACATTATTCATTACGGAAAGTTCACCGCTGTCAAAAAGTTCTTTAAAATAGGAGAGTGCAGGGTTAATGCCTGCTTCATCGTTCAGTATCAGGGAATCTTTGATAGCAATGCTTTTTCTTTCCCGGAAATAAATATCATTTTTTGTGGGAATAATGGTATTCAGACCGTCATTCCCCCCTGTAAACTGAAGAACAACCAGAATTTTCCGGTTCGGTTCCAAAGCTCCGTCAAAGGTCATTGCTTTTAAAAAATCAGGCATCATCAGGGAAGCTGCGGCCAGTGAGCTTATTTTGAGGAATTCTCTTCTTTTGATTAACATACTTCTTGATTTTTGGTTATGAATACCTTACATGAGCTGATATTCCGGGGTAGACATCAGATTGATTACCGTCATTTTAATGCTTTTATCCGAGAAATTCTTTACGGAAGCCAGATCAAGCGTTCCGGCATTCTGAATCAGATAATCTTCACAGTTTTTATGGGCAAAAACCTTTTCCACACGCCCCCAGTCGATGGTGATATTGGGATTTTTAAACGTTTTATTTAAAGCGGTTTCACGGGATTTCATGCCCATATCCATATCGTCATCCTGTCGTGGGCTGTATTCCAGAGGGCGCAGTCCCGACCATATCTGGGGAACCTGAAGCCGGAGCATAAGTGTAGAACTGTCTATCCACGATTTTCCGGCAGGCCATCCCGAAACATTCGGAGGATAAAGCAATACCTGCCCCAGAAGTTTCTGGTAAACGATGAGGTTTTCAGGATTCTTAATATGCATCGGAAGCATCCGCATAATGCCTGCCATGAGTTCCACAGGAGATTTGATCCTGTTTCCGATATTCTTTTTATCATAAAACCATGTGCCGGAAAATATAGCATACATGAGCTTTTTAATATCATAACCGGAGTTATAGAAATCATTACTCAATGTATCAATGATCCTGCTGTCCGGATTTTCATTCACAAAGAACTTATAGATTTTAGTGGTAATGAAACGTGCGGTTACTTTCTGTTCAAGAATGATGTTTAAAATATCCGCGCCGCTGAAATTTCCCGTTTTTCCTAAAAAAGTTTTGGTTCCTTCATCATGAAGAAGTTTTCTTTCCTTAAAATGGCCTTCTTTATCAAATCCCCAGCCTGTAAATGCTCTGGCTCCTTCGCGGATGTCCTGCTCGGTATAATTTCCCCTGCCCATTGTGAAAAGTTCCATCACCTCACGGGCAAAATTTTCATTGGGATGATCTTTTTTATTCTGCTGATTGTTGAGAAAACTCAGCATAGCGGGTGAACTGCTTACCTCAAAAAGGAGATCTTTAAAACTTCCCAGTGCATTTTTCCGGATGGTATTGAGCAGGTTTTGGTTGAATTTCGGATTATTCACCCTTGTAGCAAAATGTCCGTGCCAGAAAAAAGCCATCTTTTCCCGCAGCTGTTCACGGCTGTTGACCATTTTATCCAGGAAATTGAGATTTAATTCGTTGTTCTGTTTCCTGTTGATCCTTTGCAGTTCCTTTCTCTTTTCCTCAGGTTGGCGGTTATCCATATTAGCCGCTGAATCAGGATCAGGAGTATCATAAATTACCTCTGCAAAAGATTCTTCTTTAAACAGTTCATCTGTGAGTGTTTTAATACTTTTATTCTTCATATCCTCAATCTGGCTGAGCCCGGTTCCGAAGCCTGCGCGCCAGAGAAGATGTTTATGATGTAATAGAGGATCAGCCATTTGAGAAGTTTATGTTTTGATGTTTTTGAAGGAAAAAGGTTAAAAATAATAACGTGAGAAACGCGATGGTAGTATTTGCGTAGGGAAGACGGAAGTTTCTGAAAGGTTTACAAATTACTTAAAGCCGCCGGATTCCTTATATGCTAAAAATACATATCCGGAAATAGGTTTCCATCTTAAAATTTCCCATTCTAAGAATTAAAAGAACTTATAATTGTGAAATAAGATTCCGTTTACCTTCTTTCTGCCTTCCATTCTATTAAACAGTCATTTAATTTTTAAAACAATTTAACATATTGAAATTCATTCGATTAAAAATATTTTGAATGTTAAAATCACAAAAAAAAACTTCGTTGGCACGATTTTTACATCCTCTAGCTTAGTAAAATTTAAAAAATTAGAGTTATGAAAATGTTAAAACAAGCCATATTGTTAGCTGGAATTTTAACAGCAGGTATCGCAAGCGCGCAGGACTCAAAAATGAATAATATGATTAAAGTGGGAGCCAATGTCGGTCTGGCAGTTCCTGCAGATAATCTTTCCGCAGCTGCGGGGGTGGATGTATCCTACCAGAACCTTATTACTCCCGGATTCGGATTAGGTATTGCAACGGGATATACCCATTACTTTTCAAAAAATAACAACGGGTACGATAATAATGATGTAGGGGTAATCCCTGTGGGAGCTTTAGTAAGAATCTATCCTAAACAGACCGGTTTCTATTTCGGGACAGACTTAGGATACGGATTTTTGGTAGGAGACAATAAAGTGGCTTCCAACAGCAGTGTAGACAGACCGGACGGAGGTTTCTACATCAAGCCTGAGATCGGATACCACAACAGAGACTGGAATTTCTTTGTACAGTATCAGAAGGTTTTTGTAGGAGATAAAGGCGATCTTGCCGGACAGGATTATAATGTGGGGAACATCGGAGTTGGCTTCGGATACAATATTCCATTAGGAAAGTAGTTAGATTTATATATAAACAATTATTAACCAAACCTTTTCATTTTTGTGGAAAGGTTTTTTTGTTCCATACAGAATTTACGAAAACTATTATTATATTTGATAAAATTTGAGGTTATGATTTTGAATCCAAAATTTCCGCTTTATTTACCAGGAGTAGAGAACAGTAATAATGATAATGTTTCTATCATTGGGGCCAGCCTCCGTGAAGATATGACCATCTTGGGTTATTTTGTTTCCGGTAACGGAGGTCTCGAGATAAAAATTCAGAATACGTATACCACTAAGGAATATGCGTCGTTTTCCGATATCCTGAGACAATTTATCCAGGACAATCAGCTAAGTAATGTACAGCGCCTGGCAATGGCTGTACCCGGACCTGTAATTAACGGGAAGAGCAGCCCTGCAAGACTGGGCTGGGACCTTGACATTGAAGAGTACACCAGAGATTTCGGGTTTGAAAAAGGAGATATGCTGAATGACCTTGAAGCTTCCGCTTACGGAATGGGGCTTCTGGAAGACAGCGATCTTGAGCCTATCTACACCAGCGGGCATCTGGAAAAAGGAAACGTTGCTATCCTGGCACCCGGAAACGGATTGGGAGAAGCCGGCTATTTCTTCGACGGACAGTATCTGAGACCTTTTGCTACGGAAGGAGGACATTCTGAGTTTTCACCAAGAACCAATGTAGAAGTAGAGTTCTATCAGTTTTTGAATAATATTTACGGAATTGTAAGCTGGGAAAATGTGCTTTCCAAAACAGGTCTTTTCAATATTTACAGATTCCTGAGAGATGTTAAAAGGCATCCGGAACCGGAATGGCTTGCCGAGCGTCTGGCAGGAGGAAACTTCGTTGAAGAACTGTACAAAGCCGCAGTAGAAGAAAATGTACTGATCTGTAAAATCGCCCTGGATACCTTCCTGGAATTCCTGGCGAGAGAAGCCAATAACCTTGTTCTGAAACTTAAAGCTACCGGAGGTTTACTTATTTCCGGAGATATTCCGCAGACGGTAAGAGAATATATAGACAAAACCAAGTTCTATGAAAAATTCAAGATCAGTGACAAGATGGAGGCTATGCTTAAAAACACCCCGATCTATCTGATCAAGCAGAACCATACGGCATTAAAAGGAGCCGCTCTGTACACCGCTTACTATCAAAACTAAAATATACAGCTCCGGATGATTTCCGGAGTTTTTTTATGGGATGATATTATTCATAAAAATAATTGTTCATATTGATATACATCAACGAAATCTATCGGATAAGTTGGCTACATTTGCAGCATTCAATAAGTAAATAACTTTAGTCAAATGAAAAAAATATTTTTGTTAGCCGTTTTAGCTGGTGGTTTAGCTTTCGGACAGTCAAAGAAAGTGGTAACTTCTGATATTCACTGGTGGGGTTACAAAGTGGCAAAATCTGAGGCAAGCTCTCACGACGGAACCATCAAAGTAAAATCCGGAGAAATGGTGATGAAAGGAAATCAGCTGGTAGGCGGAAGCTTTGTTCTGGATATGACTTCCATTAATGCAACAGACCTTTCAGGAGAATATCAGCAGAAACTGAACGGGCACCTTAAGAACGGTGACTTCTTTGAAGTTGAAAAATTCCCGACGGCTTCTTTCAAAATTACTTCTGTAAAGAAAAACAACGATAAAGTTTACAATTCATTGGTAACCGGAAACCTTACCGTTAAAGGAAAAACCAACTCTGTAAGCTTCCCTGCAAAAATTACATACAGCAACGGAACGGTAAGCCTTGTTTCCAACAAATTCTCTTTCGACAGACAGAAATTTGATGTAGCCTACAAGTCTAGCATGCAGGATGTTTTTGTGAAAGATGACATTGATATGACCGTAAAGGTAACTGCTAAATAATTTAATCAAAAAAAGATTGTTAAAAGTGTAGAAGTTCTACACTTTTTTTTATTTTTGTTGAATTGTAAATAAAAAAGAATGAAAAGATTACTATTGTTTGCTATGGTGTGCGCGAGCATGTCATTTGTTTTTGCCCAGAAGAAATTTGATAAGGTTTCAAAAGTGACTTCATCAGAGATCAGATGGTGGGGATATAAAGTTGTAAAAACTGAGACTTCCTCCCATTCAGGAACGGTAAAGCTGAAAAGCGGAAAATTCAATTTCGATAAAACGGTTCTGGTAGACGGAGAGTTTATTATAGATATGAGAAGCATGATGGCCGGAGATGTGTCTGAAGAAGATCAGATCAAGCTTACCAATGAACTTAAAGGAACCAACTTCTTTGAGGTGAAGAAATTCCCGATTGCTAAATTTCACCTTACGAAAATCATTCCTTTGGCAAACAGTGAGTACAATTCAACAGTGTACGGAGATATTACAATCAAAGGGGTAAGAAAGACCATCACTTTCCCTGCCAACGTATACGTAACCCAGTTTACCGTTGTAATCGAATCCGCTAAATTCTCACTGAACAGAAGAGATTTCAAGGTATTCTACCAGTCTTCACTGAAGGATTACTTCATCAAGAACGAAATGGATTTCCAGTTCAGAGTTTCTACGGAAAAACTGGATAACGAAAACAGAGTTCCTGTAAAGAAAAAATAAACTTAAAGAAATAACGATTGATAATGCAGAAAGAGTGGTTCTATGAACTGCTCTTTTTTTGTTGAAATAATGCCCATGACCGAAACAACAAAAGTCAGAAGAAGTAAATTTTTATTAATCATAAAGATGAATAATAATGAAGTATTTTTTAATAAGCAATGCCACCTGCAATGCCTTTGTATTACTTTGCTAAGTTTACGCCCTTGTTTACCTTAATTTACACGTTTTGTTGATTTATTCTTTGTCTGGCTTTGCGCTAAAAATGTTTTAAATCCTATTATTCTTCTATTTAGACTGGCAGTTTATTATCAAAACCTTACTTAGCATCAATTCTGAAAATGGGTTACTTTATTTTTATATGTTTTTTATAAATTAGCCGTATGAAAATTTACATAATTAGTGGGCTTGGTGCCGATTTTAAAGTACTGGAGCGACTGGAATTTCCCAAGCACTGTGAATTGATTTTTATAGACTGGCTCATCCCTGAGAAAAATGAACCTTTCGGTTCTTATGTACAGAGAATGGCCGGAAAAATAGATACTTCCGAACCTTTCTGCCTGTTGGGATACTCTTTTGGGGGAATCATGGTACAGGAAATCAATAAACTTAAACCTGCGGAGAAAGTGGTGATCCTGGGAAGCATTAAATCCGACAAAGAGAAATCCAGATTCATTAGAACCGGAGAGATTACCAGGATCCCGAGAATACTGCCGGTAGGCTTATTCAATGATAAGGCGGCGAATGTATATTCTGTGGTAAGAAAACTTTTTGATCCTAAAAATCCTAAGATCCTTCAGTATTTCAGAGTGAGAGATCCCTATTATCTGAAATGGTCGGTAGAAAAGGTATCGGAATGGAAGTTTGAAGAAAACCCGGAAGTCATCCAGATTCTGGGCGATAAAGATATTGTCTTTCCGATCCGTTATTCAAAACCGGATTACGTGATCAAAGGCGGAACCCATTTATTTCCGGCAACCAGGCCCAAAGATGTTTCTAAAATACTGAATAAGATATTTGGTGAGCCGGTAGAGAATAATATTCATTAAAAGTCTTCGCTGATTTTCAAAGTTCTTATTTTATACATAGTTCCTTAATATAAGATCAACTTTATTAGGATTTATCATGTATCTTTGTTTTTCGAGGAAAATGAAGAATCACTTATGGAATCAATATCGGTTTTTGAGATTATTAAAGTAGGAATAGGCCCCTCCAGTTCGCATACGATGGGACCATGGAATGCGGCATCCGCATTCATCAGGATTATAAAAAGAGAACGATCAGTAGCAGAAGTAAAAGAAGTTTTTCTTGAATTTTTCGGCTCACTGGCCAAAACAGGAATCGGGCACGGAACAGATATTGCCGGAATGCTTGGATTAAACGGCGAAGATTTCAAGACCATCGATACTTCAAAAATTGATGAGAAAATAGACCATATAAAAACTACCCAAATCCTTAATCTGGGAGGTGAAAAAGAAATACCGTTCATCTACGGGCATCACCTGGTTTTAAACATGCAGAAATCCCTTGATTTTCACCCGAACGGAATGATCTTCAGGGCTGTTTTTGAAGACGGCACCGAACTTGTTCAGGACTTTTATTCTGTGGGAGGAGGTTTCATTGCCAGTCAGGAAAAAAACTCTATTCAGAAGCATTGTGTACGTACCCTTTATCCTTGCCATCATGGTTCGGATATTGTAAGGTATTGTGAAAAACTGGGACTGAAAAGAATTTCAGATCTTATTTTCATTAATGAAGAAAGCTGGAGACCTCAGGAGGAAACCAGGCAGGAAGCTTTATACATCTGGCAGCAGATTAAAGAATGTATTTATAAAGGGGTGAATAAAGAAGGGATTCTTCCGGGCGGACTGAACGTTACGAGAAGAGCTGCGGGAATCAACAGAAAACTTCTGGGAGAAGATAAAATCTACAAAAATCTGGATGAATGGTTTAAAATGGTGGTAGACGCAGAAGAAAACTTTACCAACATCAATAAATGGATCGCCTGCTTTGCCCTTGCCGTGAATGAAGAAAATGCCAGTTTCGGAAGGATTATCACGGCTCCTACCAACGGTGCCAGCGGTGTTATTCCAGCTGTGCTGATGTACTCCCAGGCATTTACAGATTTTATCAGTGAAGATGATATTGTAAGGTTTATCCTGGTGGCAGGAGAAATCGGAACGTTATTCAAAAAGAATGCGACGATCTCTGCTGCGATGGGAGGCTGCCAGGCTGAAATCGGGGTTTCATCTGCGATGGCGGCCGCAGGACTTACCGAAATTTTAGGAGGAAGTGTAGGGCAGGTACTGATGGCGGCAGAAATTGCAATGGAGCATCACCTGGGGCTTACCTGTGACCCGATCAAAGGTCTGGTACAGATTCCATGTATCGAAAGAAATACAATGGGAGCGATTAAAGCCATCACAGCAGCCAATATTGCCCTGGAAAGTGATCCTGCGAAAGCAAAAGTTACTCTGGATGAAGTGATACAGACGATGTGGGAAACCGCCTTGTCAATGAGTGACCGTTTTAAGGAAACCTCAGAAGGCGGGCTGGCGATTGCGGTAAATGTTCCGGAATGTTAATAGAAAAATATCTTTAAAATATAAAATCCTTAGACAATTGATCTAAGGATTTTTTGTTATAATTTTTTACTGATGAATTTTGCTTTAGGTTGTGCAGTTTACTTTTTATTAAACAGATAAGTATTTCCTCCTTGAGTTAATTTCAGTTGGTTATTTTCAGGGATAAAAAGGATAGTGATACCTGCCTGATCAAACTGATATTTATTTTTTTCTATATAAGTCAGCGGAAACTCCGGCTGTCCTGATCCCTGGCCATATAACGTTCCATCCTTTTTGAAAATCTTCAGTTCAAGGGCAATGTCTTTTGAAGCATAACTGCCTGAATACTGATCTGCTTCCGGAACTTTTTTAGCCTCATCAAACTGAGGAAACTGATAATCCTGCCCGTAGAGTATATTCAAAATCCCGATATAAAGATTATTGTGCATAAAACGTTCTCCGTTTACTGTAACGGCAAAAGCAAGCTTATCGGTAGGCTCATAACTCAGCATAGAATGGGTGCCATAAGTATCGCCGCCATGTCCATAGGAAATAATATTGTAAAAAGGAGGTTTCATAATTCCGGTTCCGAACATTACTTCCTTCTTGTCGGAGGTCATCATATCCAGTGTTTCCTTTTTAATAAATTTGCCGTTGAACAGAGCATTGATAAAAGTATTCATATCTTCCGTAGTCGAAACAATATCTCCCACACCAATACAGTTTCTGAAATCGAAATCCGGAATTTCTTCCCAGCTTCCGTTGTTGAATTTATAAGGTCTGAAGATATTCTTAGGATTATCCAATGCAGAAAAAGTATACTTCATACCCGCTTTTTCAAGGATATTTTCTTTTAAGATCTCATGATACGGCTTTCCATCATATAATTTTTCAAGAATCCTGCTTAATAGAAAGTAGGCGGAATTGGAATATTTTACCCCTTTTCCAGGCTGAAAATGAAGTCCCTGATCTTTAATGGCATCAAGAATGGCTTTATCTCCAACAGCTTTTCCTACCAGCCAGCCGTCTGCTCCCGCGGCTATATAATTCCCAAGCCCGCTGGTATGGTTCAGCATCTGGCGGATGGAAATATTTTTGGAATTGGCAATCTCAGGATAGAACTTAGACAATTTTTCATTAAGGTTCAGTTTTCCTTTTTCTACAAGCTGCATAAGCATAACTGAAGTGAAAAGCTTGCTGATAGAACCGATCTGGTATTGTGTATTTTTATCGTAGGTAATATTTTTTACCTGCTGCTGGCCGAAATCTTTATGATATTCCTGTACCCCGTTTCTGAAAATGGACACACTTCCGATTCCCTGGTTGTTCTGTGCAATATAATCCAGAAATTCATTAAGCTTTTCAGCATTGATGGCTTTTCCGGCAAGGTAAGAGATAGTCCTGTCTTTTGATGAATGAGGATCACGGGAAAAATGTAAAGGCATGGTTTTACCGTTTTGGGTAAATAAGCCTTCAAAAAAGTTGTTTTGAAAAGTACCTTTATAGGTGGCATTGATCTTCTTGATTTCAAAAGCCAGCTCATTATTGATAAAAGACGTGTGGTCTACACTGATGTCGTCTTTGCTTTGCAGAGGGCTGTTAAGAAGTGCGGTATACCCATCCGTGGTTTTTTTGATTTTTAAAATGACTGGCAATTTTTTGATCTGTACATCTATTTCACCATGCCAGGTTCCTTCAATTTGGGCGTAACAAAACTGTGCCAGAAAAATCAGCACTAATAATAATTTGGTTTTCATATGGTTATAAGTATTTTGCAGTTAAGATTTGGCACACAATCGTCATGATGAGCGACACCACACCGAAAAGCACGATATGCTGCCATTTTTTTATGTTGGTAGCCGTTTTAAAGCCGTTATAATACACGGTAATGCTGTAAATAAGGACAGTAATAACAAAAGATGCCATAGACAGCGTAACTATAAAGTCCAATACCGGAAACGGACCGGCAGGATTAGTCTGATAACTGATCATATGTTCCTGAGCCTTATCAATAGATGAAATACCGGTAAAAGCCTGTAAAATCACAAGTGACATTTGGGATATTAATACCGTATTGACAATGTCTATAAACCGGGTCTTATTGTTCAGTATTTTACCCAGAATGAAGAGTATCACGATTGCAAAAGAGAAGCTTACCAACGTAGGAATGGCCACCGCCTGCAGGGAAGTTTTTTCCAGACCGTTGATTTTATAGATGCTGCTGAAGAAGCTGTCTGTCCAGTATCCTGTAAAAATGGCTGCTGCAACTGTCAAAAGTCCGGCTATAAGCAGTTGTTTATCATCAAATCTTTCAAAAGGATTGAAAATGGTTTTCCAGTTCATGATCATCAGTTTAGGAATTAGTTTTTAGCTGTCCGACTTTGGTGATCAGATCATCCATTTTATTTCTCATGGTAGGATAGGATAACCCGGCCTGCTTGGCCATTTCCTTGATACTTCCGCTGGAAAGAAAAAAGTTGAGGATAAATTCCTGCTCTTCACGGTTGAGCTTAAGTAATACGGGAAGTTCATATTCGCCGCTTACCTCAGTTTGGCAGCTGGGGCATTTCATCCGGCTTACATTTAAAGTATGCTCACAGCTCGGACAGATGATAGGAAGTTTCATGAATTAATTTTTTTACGAAAGTAATAATAATTTTAATAAAATTAAAATATTTTTTAATTTTATTAAAATTAACTATTGAAATATAAAAAAACTAAGTAAAAAAAATAAAGGACAAATTTGTGAATTTACAAGTTTGCCCTTTGGTATTTTTTCTGATCTATCTCAATATTCCCCTGATCCTGTTGGCGTTGCTGATCAGCTCTTCCAGGTATTCATAATTCTCTTTTTCCAATGCGGATTTGAATTTTCTGAGTTGTGTAATATGTTCATTCAGAACGTCCAGAACATTTTCTTTGTTCTGCTTAAAGATCGGAACCCACATTTCAGGATGGGATTTTGCAAGACGTACGGTACTGGAAAACCCTGAACTGGCCAGCTGAAAAATAGTCTCTTCCTCACGTTCCTTTTCCAGCACGGTATTGGCCAGCGCGTAGGAGGTAATATGAGAAATATGGGAAATATATGCGGTATGAATATCGTGGTCTTTGGCATCCATGTAAATCAAATGCATATCAAGCGCTTCAGCTATTTTTTCAACAGTTTGCAGAGCATCGGCTGCGGATTCTTCCTTATTGCAGATGACCCCGGCTTTGCCTGAAAAACTTTCAGCAATGGCAGATTTCGGACCATTGTTTTCTGTACCCCACATCGGGTGGAAGGCTACAAATCTTGAGCGTTTAGGGTGATTTTTAACAGCATTTACAATACCTGCTTTTGTAGAGCCGGCATCCATTACAGTCTGATGGTCTGAGATGAGATCCAGAACACCAGGCAGCAACTTCCGGGCTGCATCCACGGGGACAGCGATAATAATCAGGTCCGAATTTTTCACGCCCTGCTCCAGATCAGTTCCTTCATCAATTATTTTAAGGTCCAACGCTTCATTGATGTGCTGTTGGTTATGATCAATTCCGTAAATAAAGCCGGCGATTCCTTTCTCTCTTAACTTCAGCGCCATTGAACCTCCAATCAGTCCTGCTCCTATAATACTTATTTTCATCTTTTCAATTTTAAAATAAAAAAACCCCGTCCAGGACGAGGTTTTAAGTTATGTTCATAAGAATCCCTATCCCAGATCTGAGGTAAAAATTCTATAATAATATGTTCCGTTGTTGAAATTCACAAGGCGAAGGTATAAAATATTTTTCAAATCCGGAGTATTTTTTTATTTCTTTCTGAGCAGCATGGGGGTATCATACTTCCAGTTCCTGTCTGCGGCGATCTTACTTTTAAGATAATACTCTCCTCCTTTTCTGAAAAGGATGGCCAGTGTATCTGTCGGGGCATGGGAATCCATTCCGTTTCCCTCAACTTCTTTGATGTAGCGTACTGCTACCTGGTTCCGGTCGCCTTCTATGAAACAAAGATCTGCAAAATAGGTCTTATAACCATGTCCGGAAAACAGGCAGCTGTCTTTGGTAATGCTGAGATTATAATCAATTGACATTTCTGAAAATTCATCCAGCCTGCCATAATCAACAGACAGACTGTACTCTCCGGCCCACTGGCTGTTGATAGATTCTGAATCTTCTTTCAGATCTGTTATCATATCTTTCTGCTTCAGAGAGTCTTTACCGGAAACTGTTCTCTGATTTTCCTGTTTCTTTTCTGTGGAACCTGTATGGAGATCACGTTCCCGTTCTTTTTTACAGGAGAGGATGCTTATAAAAGACAGAAGATAAATGTTTTTTTTCATTGTTATTCAGAAATTATTAATCGGCACTGTGAACAATCGTTCTTTTTACATTCTCACCTTTCTGTTCCAGTTCTAAAGTGGTTACTCCTCCTTCAAATGCCAGTACAATTTCAATTTTTCCTGCTTTTACCGTGTAGTGGATAGAAATCAGGCCGTTCTGATTGATGTCTTTTGTCATGGTTTGTTCAGGAAGTCCGGAAAGCAGAAGTTCTGTATTTTCAATATCTTTTTCTTTAAGGGTCCGTCGGTACACATCTTCCATTTTGGTGTTGGAAAATGTACATTCCTGTATGGTTTCATAATCAGCCTGCTTTTCCGTACATTCTTTCAGGAAAGGGATTTCTGCCTTGTCAGGAGTTTTATTTTCGGTAACCGGACTCTCTGTTTTCCGGATCACTGCTGTATCTTCTTCCGGAACCGGAGTTTCTGTCCCTGCTTTCGGAGACTCATTTTTACAGCTTATGATTACCGACAGAATTAATCCTGCAAAATATATTTTTTTCATGACTGGTATTTTGAAGTTCATTTTTCTGAATGCAATGATATAACTTTTATTTTAAGGGCGATATTTTTTACGCATCTATGAAAGGAATTTACTGCTCAATCCCTGTGAAAACATAAACATCTGTGGAATCTGTGGGAGATTATTTATCCACAACATTCTCAATTATATAATAAAAAATGAGGAAAACAGAAGTTTTACTAGCTTTGCATAAACCAATGCAGAATTTTCTGTACCGAAGTAAACCAAAATCAAAATATGAAAAACAATATTTTCTACGGATTATTGATAACAGCCGGAAGCTTCAGCCTGATGTATGCGGAAGAATATACTGAAAGGTCAGTATGGGAAATGTCAATCCATTCAGATACAGCAAAAATCAAAAAGAACTTCAACGAAAAAGATATTGAAAGTAATGAATATCTGAAAGACCGTCTTAAATCCATTCGCTCCAATTTCAAAAGAATCAATTCCATTAAAAAATGGACCACGGTCCAAAAAAGAGATATCGAAGGAGAATCTGCTGAAGGCGGAGAAGCCGTATTTTATGAACAAAAAGGAAAGCTGGAAAAGATTACCGCGAGATTATATGGAGAAATGGGACAGGTATTCACCGAATATTATCTCCTGAATGGAAAGCTGTCATTTGTTTTCGAGAAAAACTATCATTACAACCGCCCGCTGTATTATAATAAAAAAGCGATGAAAGAAAATAATGATACCGAAGCTTTTGATTTTAAGAAATCAGAGATCACTGAAAGCCGGAACTATTTTGAAAAAGGAAACCTCATCTATATTATAAACAATGAAGGCCGGGGAGCATCGTTCAGCGGTGAATCTATTTCTGAAGAACAAAAACGGATTTCTGAGCTCTATGAGAAACTTCTGAACCTGAGAGGTTAGTGTAGCTGTCTGAGAGTATAATAATGATTTTTGAGAAGTATCATTCCTCGTTTGAGAAAATCAAATAATTGGTAAACTGCTATATTGTTAAACTGTTACATTAATTATATCTTTTCAGCAAGTTTTATCCGTTCTTCCACATCATGGATCCTTTTAATCCAGTAATCAATTCCCTCATGATTGCTTACTCCCTGTTTTTGCGCATTGGATTTTACAGCGGATAGTTTGTGCCAGTTTCGCTGATAATCTTTTATGCGTTGTTCTCTACTATCTGGCTCTGTTCTGTTTCTCCAGAAAACCAGAGATTCTTCATAGCCGGAGCGGATCTGTTCCAGGTAAGAAATGATGGCTTCCCTGTCATTGGGAATATATCCGGGGCCGGAGCAGCCACAGGAATGGAACGTAATTCCTACGGTGTACAGGCTGCGGATATGCTGCCATTTTTTATCATCATTTTTCGGAGGAGATTTAAAGTCCTTGCCCATGTTGGCCATCAGTTCTCCGCATTCCGGGCATCGGGCTTCCGTGGAGGTTTCCGCGTTTCTGTCCACATCTTTCAGAAGACGGCGTTTAAAGGTTTTCTGACAGCTGAAACAGGCATAATGCGGTTTGTAGGCTATCATGGCATATCGGCACATATTAATCTATTTTTTCGGGGTTACTTCTTCATTATAGCTGATTCCCATGATACTGCTTGCGCTTCGTGGATCATAAACTGACCAGATATTCCCCCACGAAAAATGAAACGTACATTGCGGGTAAGGTGTTTTACTTTTCCGGGTAGGCGGCATTGCAAGGATTCCGGACAGGAACTTATTATTCCGGTAAAATACCTGCATTTCTTTTCTTCGGTCCATTCGTCCCAGTTTCTGGCATCTGTTTCTTCCCGGGTATTCATGTGAATACTGTTCAGGCGGTCTTCTAAAAAGCAGAGATGAAAGCAGAGCTGGGAACCCTCAACAGTAATGGGATTAAAATAATACCAGAAGTATCCCGTTTTTACGTCCCACATATGATGATAGCAGGATTTATAAAAGTCAGTCTGCTGCAGATCTGCCAGCAGCATTCCCCTCTGCAGAAAGGTATTGAATGCTGCCAGCTCCACAGTTCCGTTTTCAGTATTGATCAGCATATATTGTTTTGGAACGATAAATATAGCTGTTTTTCGTGACAATGCTGGATCCGGAAGATCTGGACTAATGAACTGTTTTCTTTTAAGGATTGGAAATAATCAATGTTGAAGGAATATCGGACAGCCACAGGCTTTTTGTGTCGATAAGATTTTTCCAGCTTTTGCTGCTGATCAGCATCAGGTCCTGGCCGTTCAGGAATTCTTTCTCTATCTTTTTTTCGTTGTATAGAGTGATGTGGTTGGGAGCGACCTGTTCAATGCTTCGGATGAGTTCCTTTACCTCGATATTGTTGCGGATCTGTCCGGCAGCATCTAAGATGATGATCTGGGAATTGTTATTGTTGATCAGTCTTTTAGCATATTCCAGCAGGTAAAAATCGCTGAGATTGAAGATCGGAACAAAAACTTTATCGGCAGACGTAAAGTCTTTTTCCACCATGATTCCTACCGGAATATTGGTTTTGTCCAGGATCTGCAACGTAAAATCGTCAAAAGGAGAGTTGTTGAAAATATTTCCTTTGCCTTTTACTGTGTTCAGCAGCTTTTCAGGATTGATGATTTTTGTGGTAAAGCCTAAAAGTCTTCCGAGAAGGCTTCCTTCATACATCGATTTGCCCAGCATGATCAGCAGAAGATCATAATTTCCTTTATTGGAAATGCTGGTAAGATCATTCTCAATATCGGTGGAAGCTTTGAAAAGGGTGGTGACTTCCAGTTTCAGGTCATGTGAGGTTTCAATTACATTTTTGAACTGGGCTTCTTCATACTCATTGATGTCATAGGCGTGCATTTCGTCAACCGGAGCAATATTCATGGCTGTAATACTTTTATTGCCGTTCATTTTATGGGTAAAGTCGTGAGCCAGTTTCAGCAGTGTGCTTCCGGATTCAGGTTTATCAAATGACAGCAGTACGCGGTATTTCACTTCATTTTCGTCGGGGGTGTCTTCGTCCGTATTTTTTTTAGATTTAAAAATAAAATTGATAAAATCAAGGGCCGGGCCGGTCATAAATGTGGTAAATAAAGCCATAATGACAAGCATGGCAAAGATCTCAGGTCCTAAAACCCCCAGATCGTACCCGATATTCAGAACGATAAGTTCCATCAGTCCTCTGGTATTCATCAGGGCACCGATCGTTAAGCTTTCTTTCCAGTTAATTCCTACAAACCTGGCGGTGAGGGCACTTCCTGCAAATTTTCCGATTACGGCGGTCAGGATAATCAGTCCTGCCGTCATCCACAGATGGCTGTCATTCAGGAGTCCGATCTGTGTGCGAAGCCCGGTAAATACAAAGAACAGGGGAAGAAGAAGCACTAAGGCCACATCTTCTACCTTATCAATGAAAAGGGTCCGGAATTTGGCATTTTCAGGCATAATGGCTCCGGCCATAAAAGCTCCGAATAAAGCATGAATACCGATGACTTCAGTGGCGTAGGAAGAAAGGATAAGCGTCAGGAAGAAAATGGCCACCATTGGTTTGCTGATGGTATTTTTTCCGGCCTGAAGATCTCCGATTCTTTTCAGGAAAGGCCTTACAATCTTAATCATTAGAAATACATAGGCGATGGCCATAATGATCACGTAAATGGAGCTTGTAAAAGATCCTGCCTTTACGATGGCAATAACAGCCGCAAGGATGCACCATGCCGTGATATCATCTGCCGCTGCACAGGTAATCACAATGGTTCCCAGCTTGGTTTTCTGAAGATTTCTTTCCTGAACGATCCTCGCCAATACCGGAAATGCAGTGATACTCATTGAAATGGCTATGAATAAGGCAAATGATGTAAACTGAATGCCGTCCGGTGAAAATTCCCGGTAAATAAAATAAGAAAGCCCTATTCCCAAAGCAAAAGGAATAATAATGCTGGCGTGGCTGATGACTACCGCATCATGTGCTTTTTTTCTCAATACACTCAGGTCCAGTTCCATTCCTACGATGTACATAAAAAGGATAAGCCCTATCTGGCTGAGAAACTGGAGATTGCCCAGAGATTCTTTAGGGAAAAGAAAAGCTGAGAATTCCGGGAAGTACATTCCTACAAGAGAAGGTCCGAGGACAATTCCGGCGATCATTTCACCGATAACACTAGGCTGCTTGATCTTCATACAGATCCATCCGAAAAGTCTTGCTACCAGAATAATCGTCACAATCTGTGCAAGAAGGAGAGCCAGCGGATGATGAAGATTGGTTTTAAAAGACTCCAGGAAGTTATCCCAGGTAGAGCCTGTGTTGGTTTTTGCAACGATATTTTCCTTGATTTCCAGGGTCTGGCCTTCTATGATGAAGAAGTACATCAGGCAGGAAAAAAAGGCAATCGTTGTGATATAAAAAATTAAATTTCTGTATTTCCCCCAATTCATGATTCCAATATTTTAATGCAAAGTTGATAAGAATATATTGATGTTAGATACGCTTCTTCTGAAAATGTAATGAAGCTTGCGAAAAATGTAATAAAATCTATTTAGTTTCAGTCCGGGATGAGGTTGGAAGCAGGGAAAAGGAAGCTATGAAGGTCGTTAATGATAAATGTTGTTTTTTAAGGTAATTTGATTTTAGAGTGGTCTTCGGTACTGTAACTGAATTAACTTCCGGCTTTTTTCTTCTTTCTTCCATCCTTTAATTTAAACTTCCTTAACCCCGGATTTCGATTATTTAAAAGAATAACCCAGTCCGATTCCTGCTTTCCATGTTCCGTTCTGGCTGGCAGTTTTAGGATTATAGTAAACCGGAATCTGCAGTGCTGCTTTCCTGTAAATAACGGTAATCCCGGCACCCAGATTCGGGGTGAAAATACTGTTTTTAGTTCCCGGTGAGCGATCTTCTTTAATTCTGAGTGAAGGAAGCATACCGGCTATAAATTTTACGCCTTTTCTGGTAAAGCTGATATTCGGGCCTGTACAATTGATGAAAGCCCCATGATCCACATATCCGGCTGCCACAATTCCGTCGAAAAATGAAGCCCTGATCTTCTGACCGGTCTCCTGGGAAAAGCAGAGCCCGGATATGAGAATTCCTGCTGCATACAAAAGGTTTTTCATTATAAAATCATTTAATATGCAGCAAAAGTACGCCGGCGCTGTCTTTTAAAACGGGAGTGTGTAATGAAACCACCGGATTCTGTACCCAAACACGGAATGTTTGAGTTATCTACTTTCCGAACAGTTCCGGTAATGAGTTTTTATAGGCTTCTCCAATCTGAAGTTTAAGAAAATGATCTCCGTCAGCAGGGATGGTCGTAATGATTTCGTTGGTGGAAAATACTTTGATGGAAGAAAGTGCGATGATTTCTTTTTTGTTGATCTGAGCAAAATCTTTGGCGGGAAGCATTTCCAGAAGGTTTTTAAAGCTGAGGTTTTTCAGGACAATGGCCGTTCCGTCATTCAGGATGATATCTTTATCCCGGCTGTCGATCTCAGAGGTTTTGATGTAGGCGATCTGTTCTGTAAAGATGACGGTTTTCCCGATATTGGTATTCCATTCTATAAAATCCTTTTTGGAAGATGCGGAAACGAGTTCTTTTGCTTTCTCAAAGGCCTGGATCAGTCTTTCTTTTTTTATGGGTTTTCTTACGTAATCTACCACATTCAGGTCAAAAGCTTCCGCTGCATACTCTTTATAGGCGGTGGTGAAAATAATCTTTTTAGAACCTGAGATCAGTTCGGCTACCTGAAGTCCCGTCATTCCGGGCATTTCAATATCAAGGATGCAGAGATTACAGTCGATGCTGTCGATTTCATTTAAAAATACTTTGGGATCATTGAATGCCTTTACCACTTCTACATGATCAATCTGTTCACACAGGAGCTTCAGGTAGCTGATCGCCAGCAGTTCATCATCAAGAATAACGCATTTTATCATGGAATTCGCCTAAATTGATTTTTAATTCTGCGGTGAAGATACCGTTTTTTGAACTTTTTTCAAGCTGATAACAGCTGCTGTATATCATTTTCAGCCTTTGGTCCAGAGACTGGCTTCCGAAACCGCTCTTTTCCTTTTCCAGCACATTTTTTAAAGAAGCTTTGTTGCTGACTTTCATGGTGAAAACACTGTTTTCAAGCTCCATATAGATCGAAATGAAAGAATCCTGTGCCAGAAAGTCCGTATGTTTGAAAGCGTTCTCAATAAGGTCTACGGAGATCAGCGGGGCAAAAACCTTCTCCTCATACACCGCATCGGATTTGTTGATCCTGGATTTGATCCTGAAATCAAAAAGAGGATTTATTTTAATTTTATTGATCTCGATAAGGCTCAGGGCAAAATTCAGTTCTTCTTTCGGGCTGACGAATTTGTTGTTGCTTTCGTATAAAATATAATCCAGGACATTCGCCAGCTTATCCAGTGACATATACGTCTGGTAGGCATGCGACTGTACGGAATTGAGAATGTTTTTAAACAGATGAGGATTCAGCTTGGTACCGATGTGTTCCAGCTGAACTTCATTCAGTTTCTGTTCAATAAGTTTATTGGTTTCAGAAAGTCTTGTATTCCGCTGCCTGAGTTTACCGTTTTGACTGAACAGGTAAATGCTTACCGTCAGAAAAAAGAATATAGCAAATACTCCAATGAATATCAGATAATCGTGGATCATGTAGTAATTGCCTCCCATAAATACTTATTTAGCGTGATGCAAAATTAAAAAAGAACAGTGGATCGTCAAAGATGACTTTTTCCTGTTTCAGAAAAGGATTATCTGATTTTTTTCAGGCTGTTCAGTGTAGCACTTTCCTCGCATTTTTCAAAAGTGATCTCATAGAGCGGATTCTTTTCAGGGTAGGTGAGTACATAATCCGGGCATGGTTTTTTCTGTGCGTGGCTTCTGTCGAAATCAATCTTTCCTTTGGTAATGATGCTGTCTTTCAGGAATTTTTCATCGATTTTATGCGTATTCATTTCAGTTTTAAAACCTTCAGAATATTTAAAGTCTTTGGACAGGGTTTCTGCAATTACACGGCTGTTCGGCAGATAACCGCTGCAGCTTGCCCCTTTTTTGTTTAATATAAAGAATACGATAATGAGCCCCGGAACAAGGCCTATTAAGTAGAATTTCAGTTTTTTCATTAGAAAATTAAAAGATTGATATCGTGGTAGGTCAGTCCGAAACGGTCGCAGATGATCTTTTTCGTATGCCTTCCCTTGTACATGTATAAGCTCTGCTTCATTTCATTTTTACGGATCAGCATATTTTCAAAACCGCCTTCTTCGTCATAGTTAAGGATGTAGGAAAGGAAGAAATTGGAGATCGCTTTCGTGGTGGTTCTCGGCATCCTGGAGGTAAGGTTCGGAAGTCCGCAGTGGATGACACCGTGCTTGATGATATAAGGATCTTCCATCGTTGTCAGTTCGGAAGTTTCGATCACTTTGCCGTTGTCGATGGTAATGTCAATAATAACACTGCCTTTCTTCATGTTCATCACCATATCTTCGGTAACGATAGGTGTCATATTCAGTCTTGGAAGGGCTCCGATTACAACATCGGCACGTCTTAGGCTTTTGCTGAGTTCTTTAGGATCGATGATGGAAGTTGGAACCCTGCTGTCCACAAGGGTATGAAGTCTTCTCAGTTTTGAAAGGGAATTATCAAAAACCCTCACACTGGCACCTAGTCCGATGGCTGCTTTGGTAGCAAATTCACCTACGATTCCGGCTCCCAGAATAACGACTTCCGCAGGTCTTACTCCTGTGATTCCTCCCAGCATTAAGCCGTTAGAAAGAGCAAGCAGCTCCGATGCATATAAAATAGAAACAGTTCCTGCAATTTCGCCGACCAGTCTTACTAAAGCCAGCTGTTTATATTCGTCTACAATAAATTCAAAAGCAATGGCATTGATCTTTTTCTCTGCCAGTTTTAAGAAATAATCTTTATCTCTCAGGTTGATCTGAAGTGCTGAAACCAGATAGGTATTAGGCTTCATATAATCAATTTCATCCTCAGTAGGAGGGTTAATCTTCAGGATAAGATCCTGCCCGAATGCCTCTTTCGGATCATTGGTAACCCTTGCTCCGGATTCAGAATACTGAAGGTCTGTAAAAAAAGAACCTTCCCCGGCACCGGCTTCTATAATGATTTCGTGGCCGTGTTCTACCAATACCTGTACCGCGTCAGGAGTAATGCAGGTCCTTCTTTCATTAAGACAGGTCTCTTTAGGAATTCCAATACTGAATTGTTTCCCTTTCTTTATAACCTCCAGCTTTTCCTCTTTCGGCATCAGCTCTTCTTCAGTGAAAGGAGTAAAAATATTTGTAGTACTCATTCTTTAAATTAAATTAGGTCTTACAGATCGTTATTTTACCATTGAATTAATAAGCAAAGATACACAATATTTAATCGAATGTGATTTCTCTTTCGTCACCTGTATTGATGATGCTCATTGTGTGATAATTAAGCCCGTAAAGCTCTTCTTCATACACTTCCGGCCACTCAATGATGCACAGGAAAGCATTATCCAGATACTCTTCGATGCCGATATCATATACTTCCTCAATGTTTTTCAGGCGGTAAAGGTCGAAATGGTAGATTTTTCCTTTCGGAGTGTTGTATTCATTCACGATAGAATAGGTAGGTGAATTAACCTCATCATTACTTCCCAGATTTTTAAGCAGAAACTGAGTGAAAGTGGTTTTTCCTGCTCCCAGATTTCCCTTTAAAAGAAAGATATTGTGCTTTAATTCCGGAATAATGGTATCAACAATTTTCTGCCAGTCTTCAATGGTATGTATGGTATAATTCATGATGGATTTAAATTTAAAAATACAGGTTAACCTGACCCTGCAAATTTAATTCTAAATTACCAGCAAAACAAAAACCGGCCTGAAAATACTTCAGACCGGTTCTCCTATGAAAAGTTGTAAAATTATTTTTTAATCACTTAGTGGATTTGTGGTCCCGTATTACTTTCCGGGGAAGTTTTTTTTCTTCAAACTAAATATTTAATTTTACACTATGATTTCCAAGCAGACCATAGATAAAATTTTCTCAACGATACGTGTAGAAGAGATAGTGGGAGAGTATGTGCAGTTGAAGAGAGCGGGGTCTAACTTCAAAGGGCTCAGTCCTTTTCACGATGAAAAGACTCCCAGTTTTGTAGTTTCTGCCAGTAAGCAGATCTGGAAAGATTTCTCTACCGGAAAAGGAGGAACGGCCATTTCTTTCCTGATGGAGATCGAAAATTTCACCTATCCTGAAGCACTTCGCCACGCCGCTAAAAAATACGGAATTGAGATTGAAGAAGACCAGCGTGAATTTTCCGAAGAAGCTAAAAACGCCCAGTCGGAAAGGGATCAGCTGTATAAGATCCATGAAGTGGCCAATGCCTATTTTCAGGATATACTCTGGGATTCTGATGAAGGAAAAAGTATCGGTCTATCTTATTTCAGGGAACGTGAGTTAAAAGATGATACAATCCGGAAATTTCAGCTGGGATATTCCCCGGAAAAGAAAAATGCATTTACCGCTTATGCGCTGGAAAAAGGATATACCAAAGAAATTCTTGAAAAATCAGGACTTTCCATTTTCCCGGAAAATACACCTGCAGGAGTTGACCGTTTCCGGGAAAGGGTTATTTTCCCGATTCACAGTTTTTCCGGAAGGGTATTGGGATTTGGGGCCAGAATTTTAAAGAATAACGTTAAAACCGCCAAATACCTCAACTCGCCGGAAACAGAGATTTATCACAAATCCAATGTCCTTTACGGTCTGAATCAGAGTAAGCAGGCTATTTCAAGGAAAAACGTCTGTCTTCTGGTGGAAGGATATATGGATGTGATCTCACTTCATATGTCCGGGATAGAAAACGTAGTGGCCAGTTCCGGAACCTCTCTGACGACTGAACAGATCAAGCTGATCAAAAGACTTACGGAAAACGTAACGATCCTCTTTGATGGCGATAATGCCGGGATAAAAGCGAGTTTCAGAAGTATCGATATGCTTCTGACCGAAGGAATGAACATCAGGGTCCTTTTGTTTCCGGAAGGAGACGACCCCGATTCTTTTGCCAGAAAGCATCCTCAGGAATATGTAGAAAAGTTCATCGAAAATGAAGCGATGGATTTCATCGACTTCAAAGCAGAGATTCTCCTGAAAGATGCCGGGAATGATCCCATTAAAAAAGCTGAAGCGATACGGAATATCGTAAAATCGGTTTCCTTTGTACAGAATGCCCTGAAAAGAGAGGTTTATCTGAAGGAGGTTTCCAATAAATTCGGATTATCTGAGCAGAGCCTGTTCAATGAGCTGGATGTACAGAAGCAGATTTCCCAGAATCAGAATCAGCATGTTCAGCAGCAGAAGGAAAAGGCAGTTCCCAAAATGGAAATTGTGCCTCCTGATGAGGAAAAAAGTGATCCCTTTCTCTTTGATGTTCTGTTTATGGAGAATAAACTGGTAGATCATATGCTGATGTTCGGAGATGTTGTTTTAAAAAGAAGAGATGATAAAAATGATGAATATCAGATCACGGTGATTGAAGAAATTCTCCATCATTTTGAAGACGAACAGTATGAGTTTCTGGTAAAAAGTAATGAAGTGATCATCAATCAGGTAAGGGAAGGTATTCAGAAAGATGAGCTGAGGAGCGGAAATTTTTTTGTATCCTTTATGGATGAAGAGATCACCTCTAAAGTTGTAGATGCGCTGATGCCCCTGGATGATCTTGAAAACTGGGCCTCCAGGAATATTTATCCTCCCAATTACGGCGACAAAATTGCTGACCAGGTAAGAGGTGATGTCCTGCTTCATAAATACAGGTATATTGATTATTTAATAAAACAAACGGCCAATGAGCTTGACCGGTTCAACAGTACGGATGAAACAAAATATTTTGAGCTCATCAAAAAGATCACTTTACTGAAACAGGCTTCCATGAAGTTAAGTGAAATTATAGAGTATTCCCCGATCAAAGGAATTTACGGAAACAGAAGAAAATAGCAGGGCTTCGGATTTTAGAATATAGAATTGACATTCTGTGACAAAAAGTCCTATAAAATTTTAGGAATAAAAGTTGTAATTTAAACTTTGAAAAAATAGTATAATAATACATAATAGAAATATGGACATTAAAAAAGAATTCAGAGATTTCTCTGTAAAACATTTAGGAAATAACGGTCTGGTTACCGATCAGTATATGGGAATGTATGGTCCAACCAATCTTACACCGTACATCATGGAGGAAAGAAGATTAAACGTTGCTCAGATGGACGTATTTTCACGTCTGATGATGGACAGAATCATTTTCCTGGGAACAGGGATTGATGATCAGGTGGCCAACATCGTAACGGCACAGCTTTTATTCCTTGAAAGTGCAGATCCTTCAAAAGATATCCAGATTTATATCAACTCGCCGGGCGGAAGCGTGTATGCAGGGTTAGGAATCTATGATACCATGCAGATCATCAAGCCTGATGTAGCAACCATCTGTACTGGAATGGCTGCTTCAATGGGAGCTGTTCTTCTTGTTGCCGGAGAAAAAGGAAAACGTTCTGCACTTAAGCATTCAAGAGTAATGATCCACCAGCCTTCAGGAGGTGCTCAGGGAGTTGCTTCGGATATGGAAATCAACCTTAGAGAGATGCTGAAACTGAAGCAGGAGCTTTATGAAATCATCGCTCACCATTCAGGGCAAACTTACGAATGGGTAGAGAAATCTTCGGACAGAGATTACTGGATGACTTCTGAAGAGGCTAAAGGCTACGGAATGGTAGACGAGGTTTTACAGAGATCAACAGAGAAAAAATAATTTTTCCTTATAAGGATGATAAAAAACGCACCATCCCGGTGCGTTTTTTTGTTTTTATGTTGATTTTTTAATGTTTGTGCTGCTTTTTAAACCTAACAGGTCTCCGAGACCTGTTAGGTTTTTATCTAATCGTACTCATATACTTTTTATCATTATAATTTTAAAAGAATCTGTGTAATCACCCCGATCTGTGAGCATAGAAATATCCCACAGATAGAAAAAACGCGCTCCAAAGAACGCGTTTAATTATTTCCTGTAATGTTTTGTACGGCTTTTTAAACCTAACAGGTCTTCAAGACCTGTTAGGTTTTTATCTAATCGCACTCATATACTTTTTATCATTATAATTTTAAAAGAATCAGTGTAACCTCCCCGATCTGCGAGGATAAAATATCCCACAATATGCATTATTTTTTAATCAACTTATGAACGGCTGTATTTTTTGAAGTTTTAATTTCCATCAGATAAATACCGGACTGTAAAGACTGAATATCGATTTTTGTAGCTTTGGAAGTAAGGACTTTCTGTCCTGAAACTCCATAAATATTTACTTCGATAATATTTTCAGCTGTTTCTATATGAATGAAATCACTGGCAGGGTTAGGATAAACTCTGAATGCTTTCTTCCGGATATCAGAAACCCCTAAAACTTCAAGTGATGCTTCGGTAGGCGTAAACGGTAATCTTTGTCCAAAGCTTAAACCCAGCCATTCATTATTGTTTAACTGAGTCTGTGACAAAGAAGCCTGACTTCTCCATGATGAAAGATCTTTTCCTTTGAAAAGCTTCCATGCATTATTTCCGGAAGATGTTCCTGAATGACTGTTTAAAGATAAAGAAGCAATCTGCCCTCCGTTGGAAGCGAAATTGAAATAGGAAGCTTGGGCCTGAATTAGCTGGAGGGCCTGTTCTGCGGTAATGCTTCCGTTATAGCGGATTCCGAAAACAAATGAATGGGCAGAACCGTTTGGACTGTTGGTTCCGAAATCGATAACCACAAGGCTTGAATTACTTCCCGTACCGATCCAATGGGTAATATGCGAAGCATTATACCAGGCAGAACTGTAAGCGGCTACCGGAGATGACGGATGGGAAAGTGGAGGGGTATTATCAGTAAATCCATATCCAAAAGAAACTCCGTACCATTTTCCGTTCACGAGCGGATCTCCGTTTACCCCGTTATTAAGCGTCATATTTTCGGCAGACGGTCCTGACCATGTAGACCAGTAATCATCCAGGCTGGGTACGTGGTGGTTATAGTTCAGACTGTAAAGGAATCCGGAGGGAATTTCCACTTCCATTTTAGGCTCTGCGGCGGCAATAGCGGTGATGAGGTCTTCCATGGTAAGATCATCCGAATCAAAACGGTATCCCCAGGCATAGGAAGAAGGATTGTCGTCATCATTGAAATCAGCAATGAGGTAGGCTTTTTTAGAACCGGTTCCTATCCAGAATTTAATGTCGTTTTCGGTGAACTGGGCCGACAGGAGCTGCATACAAAGCAGCAGGAAAAAAAAGTAGATTTTTTTCATGATATCATTAAATTAAAAGTTTTATTCCCGAAACTTTCCTTCAGAAAAAAAGAAATGAATGACTTCAGATACTCTGTTTCTGATGAATATGGAATAAGGCAGGTCTCCTGGCTCGCATCAGGAATACGCCTTCCCGGATTTTAGATCCAGTGGCACAGTATACTCCTGTTTAAACAGCTTACAGTTGCGGGTACAGCCCAAGAATTGAATATTCTTCTCACTTGGTTCCCTTTTAATGAACAATGGTTCAGCCTTAAACCGCTGCAAATATAATATCTAAATTTTTGATGTCATTTTGTGAATTATTCTGATTTTTTAAATTTTGTTTAAAGATCAGGTCATTTTCGGTCTTATGACTTTTTTAATTCGATAAAGAATTCCGGAATATGATGTTTTATCCTGATATTTTTTGTGTTTAAAATAAATTAACCTTAAACCTTGATTGTTAAAATATACTTATTCTTGTATTCAAGATCAGTTTACAATCATTATCTATTTTCGCTGCCATAAAAGTAAACATGAAAAAACTGCTGATCTCTGCTTTGGCGCTTATTGCTATGGAATCATGTAAAGATGATGACCATGTAAGCGGCCAGGATATTAATTATTCCAGACTTCCTCAGGAATTTCCTTTTTCCAAACTGGCAACGGTAAATGGGGTAGATGTGATTAACGGAGGTTTTGGCTCCGGAGCAGCCGCCCACCCGGGCAGAAAAGGTGAATTCTATGTCATTACAGACCGCGGTCCCAATACCGACTATCTGAACGGGAAAAAATTTCCGGCTCCGGATTTCACGCCGACCATTATGCATTTTAAGATCAATACTGAAGGAAATATCGAGGTCATTAAATATATTAAACTTAAAAATCCTTCCGGCCAGCCCATCACAGGGCTTCCAAATCCTGCAGGAATGGGAAGTACAGGCGAAACCGCTTATGATGTAAACGGAAATGTTTTAGGAACGGATAATTACGGACTGGACAGTGAGAGTCTTGTCGCAGCAGCTGACGGTACCTTCTGGGTATCTGATGAGTATGGTCCGCATATCGTACATTACAGTGCTGAAGGAGTGGAAATGGAAAGAATAAGCCCGATAGGCGTTAATACAGGACCGAGAAAGCTGCCTGCTGTTTTAGCCAAAAGAAGAGCCAACAGGGGAATGGAAGGGCTCTGCATCACTCCGGACGGAAAAACGCTCGTAGGAACCATCCAGTCAATGATGTATGTTCCTACAAAGGCTTTGGCTACCAATACCACTTTAACGAGGATTGTTACATTCGATATTGCCACAGGAAAAACAAAACAGTTTTTATATAAACAGGATGGCGGAACTTCAGATTCTGTCTGCGATATAACCGCGATCAGCAACACGGAATTCCTGGTCATTGAAAGAGACGGAAACTTCGGTTCGCAGGGCGGCGTGAAAAAAGTATACAGGATCAGTCTGGCAGATGCTTCTGACGTAACCGGACCTGATGTGGCCGCTGTGGACGGAATGAAGATCAATAATAAAGCCCTGGAACAGTGTACATGGAACGAAATTACCACCGCCGGAATAAAACCGGTGTCCAAAACATTAGCCGCAGACCTGGTGGCCAAACTGGGCTATGAACATGATAAGTTTGAAGGAATCGTTTATCTTGGAAATAATAAACTGGCTGTTTTCAATGATGACGATTTTGGAATCTTAGATGACGGAAACGGAAATCCGAAAGCCAAGATCCTTCCTAAAACCGGGAAAGTAGATAAGGGAACTATGTATATAGTCGATATTCAATAATTAGATTTTTTTAAAGAAAACGGCGGTATCGAAGATTCCGCCGTTTTTGTTGATGTATGTTGGTTAAGCTCAGTAGAAATGGATGTTATGGTTATTTTTCCTACGGATCACACAAATTTCACAGATGTTATCTGCTGTTTTTTGCATCGTTTGATCTGCTTAATCATAATCAATTCAATTGGGTCCGTTCACATATAAAAATAAACTCCATTGGCTTTAGCCAAAACCTGTTTTTATAATATTAATTGAAAGCCTCGATAATTTTAGAGAAATCCTCTAATTTTAAAGCAGCCCCTCCAATCAGTCCTCCGTCAATATCCGGCTGGGAGAAGATTTCTTTAGCATTATCCGGTTTTACAGAACCTCCGTAAAGGATAGAAACCTCATCGGCTACTTCCTGACCATATTTTCCTGCAATAATGCTTCTGATGTGTGCATGAATTTCCTGAGCCTGCTCCGGTGTAGCCGTCTCTCCGGTTCCGATTGCCCAAACCGGTTCGTAAGCAATCACCACTTTTTTGATCTCGTCAGCAGAAAGCGTGAAAAGAGCTTCTTCAGTCTGGCTTTTTACCACATCAAAATGCTGGCCTGCTTTTCTCTGCTCCAGGGTTTCTCCGTTACAGTAAACGGGGATAAGACCTTTATCAAGCGCCAGTTTTACCTTTTTGTTGCAGCTTGCATCGGTTTCACCGTGGTACTGTCTTCTCTCGGAATGCCCGATCAGTGAACCGGTAGCATCAATAGATTCAAGCATATCCGCAGAAATTTCCCCGGTATAGGCACCGCTTTCGTGAGCGCTCATATCCTGGGAAAACACACCGATCTCATCTTTTTCAAAGATATCTTTTGCCATCATCAGGTATAAGGAAGGCGGAGCAATCCATATTTCACAGTTCGTGGCACTACTGTTTTTATAGCTCAGTAATTGAATCATTAACTGCTGTGCATCAATTACATTTTTGTTCATTTTCCAGTTTCCTGCAACTATTTTTCTTCTCATAGTTTTATATATTGATTTATTTACTATTATATTTTTCGCGCCGGTAAATCTTCATAATCTGCGGCAGCTTTCTTATTTATTAATCCCTTCCAGTTTAAACATAAACGCATACACCAGCGCAAGATCCTTCAGATAATCAAACCTTCCTGAGGCTCCGCCATGACCGTATTCCATATCGGTTTTTAAAAGGAGTACGTTTTTATCGGTTTTCATATCTCTCAGTTTGGCTACCCATTTGGCCGGCTCAAAATACTGTACCTGGGAATCGTGAAGGCCTGTGGTTACCAGAAGGTTCGGATAGTTCTTTTTTTCTATATTTTCATACGGTGAGTAAGATTTCATATAGAAGTAAGCGTCTTTGTTATTAGGATTTCCCCATTCGTCATATTCGTTGGTGGTAAGCGGAATGCTTTCATCAAGCATCGTGTTGACTACATCTACAAACGGAACCTGTGAAATTACTCCGTTCCATAAATTGGGTTTTATATTAACAATAGCTCCCATCAGCAAACCTCCGGCACTTCCTCCCTGGGCATACAGATGTTTAGGGGAGGTGTATTTTTCTTTAACCAGATATTCTCCGGCCTCAATGAAATCGGTAAATGTATTTTTCTTTTTCATCATTTTTCCGTCTTCATACCATTGCCTTCCCATTTCCTGGCCGCCGCGGATGTGGGCAATCGCAAAAGCAAAACCTCTGTTTAAAAGACTCAGTCTTGTACTGCTGAAAGAGGCATCCATAGAGCTTCCGTAAGAACCATAGGCATAAAGCAGCAACGGACTGTTCCCGTCTTTTTTAAATCCTTTTTTATACACAATGGAAATTGGAATCCTGGTTCCGTCTTTTGCTGTGGCAAAAAGTCTTTCTGTGGTGTAATTGTCTTTATTGTAACCTCCCAGAACTTCCTGCTGTTTCAGAAGGGTTCTTTTTCCTGTTTTTAAATCCTGTTCAAACTGGGAAGAAGGCGTAATCATTGAAGTATAGGCGAAACGGAAGTTATCCGTATTGTATTCCGGATTTTCAGCTGCTGAAGCGGTATAAACGGGTTCATCAAATTTCAGCGGTTCTTTTTTACCTGTCTTTCTGTCGAAAACGATCAGCTGGGTTAGGCCGTTCTGCCTTTCACTGAAAACAAGATAGTTTTTAAAAGCACTTACACCCTGCATCAGAACATCATTTCTGTGCGGAATAAAGTCTTTCCAGTTTTCAACCCCTGTTTTATCCAGAGGAGTTTCGGCGATCTTGAAGTTCAGGGCATCTTTATTCGTTCTGATCAGAAATTTATCTTCCAGAGGCGTTACCGTATACAGAACATTTTTCATCCTGGGCTGGAAGACTTTGAAAGTTCCGTCCGGTTTATCAGCATTCAGGTATCTGGTTTCGGAAGAGGTCGTAGCTCCGGAATGAATCAGAATATATTTCTGGTTTTTAGACTTGTATACCGATATGAAATTCGTTTTGTCTTTTTCTTCATAAACCGTTACATCTTTGCCGGGATCTGTTCCTAAAGTATGTCTTTTGATTTTTTCAGACAGAAGGGTAACAGGGTTATTTTCTGTATAGAAAATGGTTTTGTTATCATTTCCCCATTCGGCAGAACCTCCTGTATTTTTAATGCCGAGATCTGTTGTTTTTCCTGTGGTGAGGTCCTTCAGAAACAATTTATACTGTCTTCTGGAAACGTCATCTACACCGTAAAGCAGTTTGGTGTTATCCGGGCTGATGCTGAATCCGGCAGCTGCAAAATAGGAATGTCCCTCTGCAAGCTGGTCTACATCCAGAACAATTTCTTCAGGAGCGTTAAGACTGCCTTTTTTCCTGCAGTATTTATAGTACTGTTTTCCGGCTTCCGTGCGCGTATAGTAATAATATCCGTTTCTGAAAACCGGTACAGATTCATCTTTCTCCTTGATCCTGGCTTTCATTTCCTGGAAAAGCTGTTCCCTGAAAGGTTCCGTATCTTTCATCATACCTTCCCAATAGGTGTTTTCTGCTTTCAGATAATCAACGACTCTGGTAGAATCTTTTCCTTTTTTGAAATAATCGATCATCCAGTAATACGGATCATTGACCCTATCACCGTGGATTTCCCGGATATGTTCCTGCTTTCCGGCAATAGGAGCCTTCAGGGCGGGGAATTTCTGAGCCTGCATACACGTACTTAATGCTAATATTCCTAAATAAAATTTTTTCACGGTATATTTTGTTTTTTTGGATCAGTTTAAGCAATATTCCACAGGTTTTTCAGAAGCCTGTAAAAAGTATGCTCTTCATCGGTCACTTTATTGTCTGCTTTGATGAGTGTTTTGGCAAATTCAGCAAATTTTACACGCTCATCTTCTGTGGAATCGTCATGAAAGCATCTTGCATGGAATTCAAAATGGTCTTTCCATTCTTCCGGCTGTAATAAAGCAAGGGTTTCAAGCTCGTTATCAAGATTCATTCTGAACGGAAATTCATCTGCCAGATACTGCTGTACAAGCATTCCTTCTTCAGGAGCAAATTCTCCGTCTACTGAGGAAAGAATCATTAAAAGGTGATAACCGGCAATGGATTTATTTGATTTTTGCATTCTTAATGTATGTTTTTAATTTGATAATTGATTTTTATAGTGAAATGGGCAGTTTTGCTTCGCAGCTGAATAGTTAATTTATGAGAATAATTGTTATTAAAATTCACTATTCATCATTGGCTGCTCTGTTATTTAATATAGTCTTTCGCTGGCTGTTTGTCTACGATTTTTCCTTTTTCCAGTATCAGTACGAAAGGGTTGCTTCGGGCAATGGTTTTGATTGCTGTTCCGTCCATCATGGTATTTTTAATGGTTTTAAAAGTGTCCGGAAGCGTAGAAACACCATAGATCACTGCTCCTTTTTGGGCATTCACCTTAGCTTCGGTTTTCTGAAGAAGATCTGCAGACAGGTCTTTAGGATGATAAGAGAAGATGAGAATGGCTTTGGGAGCATTGATGATTTCCTCGGTAAGTTCCATTCCGGAAGGATCATCAATCTTGAATTTTGCGATCTCGGACTTATAACCTTCTTTAATCAGAACAGATTTATTTTTTCCTTCTTCTATTTTCCACGGTGAACCTTCGGCCCAGTATTTTGTTTCTTTGATATAGTCGTCCTGGTCTACATTTACGGTCTCTCCAGTTTTCTGATTTTTAAGGGAATAGAAGGTTTTGTATTCAGACGGATTTTTATTAATCTTCTCTTTTTCAGCTTTGATGCTGGTTCCGATCTTATAATCACGGAAATCAATCATCGGTTCATGCATAATGCCCTGAGCCATAATGTAAATCATGATCAGAGAGAAGATTCCCAGAATATAATATTTAAATTTGCCGGAAGACTCCCGGGTATTGCTGCTGCCATACTCATCTTTCTTCCTGAATTCTTTTCTGTACAGGATAAACAGAAGGATCAGCCCTGCAAGAAGGACAATATCCTTAATGAAACTCTGCCACGGTGTAAATTTTACCGCATCCCCGAAACATCCGCAATCCGTTACTACATTGAAGTAAGCGGAGTAGAAAGTCAGGAATCCAAAGAAGATACAAAGGGCGATTAATGCCGAAAGGGTAAATTTTAGTTTTATCTTAAGCAGTAACATAAATCCCAGGAAAAGTTCCAGTACAACTACTACTATTGAAAACAGCAGTGCGAATTTTTCAAGGAAAGGCATATTGAAAACAGAAGGTGAAAAATATTCTTCCATTTTGAAGGAAAATCCTACCAGATCCACCGCCTTTACAAAACCTGAAAGGATGAAGATCACAGCAATAATAAAACGTAATAAACCTTTAAGCATATCAAATTATTTTTGGGGTTCAGAATTCATTTCTTTTTCAGAGAATTTGATCAGGCAGAAAACAGCGTAATTCAGCATGTCGAAATAGTTGGCATCCAGTCCTTCGGAAACAATGGTTTGTCCCTGATTATCCTCAATCTGTTTCGTTCTCAGTACTTTCTGATAAATAAGATCGGTAATGGAAGTGATCCGCATATCTCTCCATGCTTCACCATAATCATGGTTTTTTCTTTCCATTAAAGCCAGGGCCTCCTGAGCATATTGATCATAAAGAGACATGATCTCTTCCTTGTTTTCATTAAAATCATTGGAAAGACCTTTTTCAAGCTGGATCAGCCCGATGATGGAATAGTTGACGATAGCAATGAATTCTCCTTCTTCACTTTCATCCACCATCTTTTTATCAGTCATCTGAAGGGTACGGATTCTGTTGACTTTGATGTAAATCTGATCCGTAATAGAACTGGGCCTTAAAACCCTCCATGCTGCTCCGTAATCCTGTAATTTTTTGCTGAATAAATCACGGCATTCACTGATAACTTTCCCGAACTGTACTGATGTTTCTGACATAAATTCTCTTAATCTTTCAAATATACGAATTAGTTTTGGGTTTGAAAACGGAGAGGTTGGGAGAGTGGTGAGCGGAGGAGGATGGGTACCGTTTTTAGAGTTCAAGGTTCAAAGTTTAAAGCTCAAGGATTTATAGGTGGATTTCCCTTTGATGATCATGAAGATTTATATTTCATATCGGGGAATCTATATGCATATTTTATAACAACAGATGGTCGTAAGGCTTTAAAATCACTATTTTTGCGGTACTAAAATCAAATATCAATCGTCGGCTCCATGTTCTCAGATATCCATCCCTTCCGGTCCTTACATTCCAAGACTTATTCCATCAATTGCAATGGCCGTTTGGTACAGCTTGATATCCCCAAAATTATGGGAATTCTGAACCTCACCCCGGATTCTTTTTCTGATGGCGGAACATTCAATAATGAAAAGTCAGCCCTGAAACATACGGAAAAACTCCTGAAAGAAGGCGCTTCTATTATTGATCTGGGACCGCAGTCTACCCGCCCGAATGCTGAATTTCTGACCAGTGACGAAGAAATTGCAAGGCTGGGAAATATTATTTCCATGATCAAAAGAGAGTTCCCGGAAGCGTTGATTTCGCTGGATACATTTTATTCGGAAACCGTAAAATTTGGTTTTAATGAAGGTATTGATTTGATTAATGATATTTCCGGCGGCCAGTATGATGAAAAAATGTTCGATACAGCCGCTGAGACCGGGCTTCCGTATATTCTGATGCACATTAATCCGTCCTATGAGACCATGCATGATAAGATTAAATATGAAGATATCACCCTGGAAGTAAACCGCTATTTTTCACAAAAAACAAATGAACTGCTTCAGAAAGGAGTAAAAGATATTATCCTTGATCCCGGGTTCGGATTTGGAAAAACCGTGGATGACCAGATGAAAATGATCGGGGAAACGGAATATCTCGGATTTGAAAGATTTCCACTGCTGATAGGGATTTCCAGAAAATCGTTTATCTATAAGCCTCTAGGGAAATTACCAATGGATATTAATGAAGAAACCCAGAAACTTCACCGGAAAGTTTTGGAACAGGGTGCTAAAATTTTAAGGGTACACGATGTGGCTGAAGCTAAAAAAACGGTGGATGAGTTTTTGAGAAATCAATCGTAGTGTATGAGTATGCTTAAATAAAAACCTAACAGGTCTCCAAGACCTGTTAGGTTTATAAAAATCAGCACAAAGCTTTAAAATTCAACGGTGTATATCGAAAAAAACATCCCGCTACTTGAATTTATCGTTGCACAAAGTCTTCTGATGTAGTGCAATGCTTTGAAAAAGTTTAAAAATATACTCCAAAATCAGGAGACTTCAGAGAGCGGAGAGCGGGCTTCAGAGAGCTGGCTAATTTTAATTCAGTTCAGCCAGTTTATCTGCAAACTGTTTAGAAAATTCTTTTCTGTCTTCTTCCAGTTTTTCCTGTGTTGAAGGCAGAACATAATTGAATAGGATTTTATCTTCCCGGTCTAAAAAGATGATTTCTTTTTCATTTCCGTCGATCATCTGAGAGAAAATGGCCCACATGGAAGTGTCTTTTAATTTTAATAATTCAAAAAACTGTTCTGCTTTTATTTCTATTGACTGCATATTCGTTATGTATATTTAAAATTCTAATAATTTCAGCTTGAACTGGATAGCGAAGTTCTGTTTAAAATTCGGAGTGGTGTAGTAGCCGACTCTGTAAAACAATCCTAAATTAAAGTAACTGGATAAAAAGTTGTTCCATTCCAGCCCGACTTCCTGATACAGATGATCCAATTTTCTGAATCTGAACTGGTGATATTCGGGATGTTTCATATCTCCGATGGTCCCTCGCAGTACAAAATCAAAACTGGAAATATTCTGCCCGAAACTTTTGAAATAAAGGGGAAGTTTGTGAGTGAAATAGTACGCGATAAATTTATCATTGTAGTATTTTCCGCCTTCCAGTGTGGCAAAACCGAGATAAGAGGTGAGGTTGAAATTGAAATCCTTTCTTGGAGATGCCAGTCCGTTCATTGTAAAATGTTTCCAGATCGGGGCTTCCCCCAAAACAATTCCTCCATACAGCCTGAAACCTGTTGTTCCCAGCATGGTTTTAAAATTATGAACAAACAGGGCATCGAAACGGGTATAGTTAAAATCTCCGCCCAATGCTTTATAGCTCTGTTCATAATTCAGATACAGTTCAGGATATTTCTGGTCAATAATAGATTTTCCCTGAGGGGTCATAATATTCGTGGAATTAGGAGAATACTTTAAGGTGAATAAGGTGTTGAAATTATCAAATGCAGCCCCTCTTCCTCTGAATGCATAGTCGAATTTAGCTTCCTCGATATTTCTTTTGACGGCAAAAACAAGGGTTAAACCATTGGTGACATCATTCAGGTAAGACAGGGAAGCTCCCTTAAAGTGATAATACTTATCGTTGTTGATGTTGTTTCCATAGTTCATTGTTCTCATCTTGAAGTTCCACAATCTTCTGTAAAATTCTCCGGAAGCAGTTACATCATTATAATATTCAATTCTGAAGAATGAATTTTTATCCAGTGTGGTTTTCATATCCAGCCCGATTCCGTATTTCCATTTATCGTCTTTAAAACCATAGGCAAAATAATAATCCGGGGAAAAATAAGGATTGAAAGTCTCATTCAGCTTGGCTTTCAGCCCAAGCCTGAATCCTTCATATAAGTTGTAATTCACGATTTCATCCACTGCAAAATCTACAATTCCCGCTCTAATCTGTCCGTTAATGAGCCCGGTCAGAATTCTGGCCTTGCTGTCAATATTGTATTTTCTGCCCAGGCTGTCGATTGTGGTGTAGGTATTGCGTTCTCTTTCCGTTAAAGGATCTGTTCTGTATCGGTCGAGCAGTTTTCCGTCTGCATTTTTCACTGAGAATGTATAGCCTTTGAAGTCTTTGGGGGCTTCCTCAACCGGCGATTTGAAATCGAAATATTTTGAGGTAAGATAAGCATAGGTCCCGAAACTTCTGCGGGCTTTTTTTTCCGGGTTATTTTCAGGATTTTCTTTATCATCATCTTCCATAGCCATCTTACTCATCCGGAGTTTTACCTTTTCCTGGGCGAGGAACCATTTGTTGTTGTAAAAAATCCAGGTACTCGTGATAATTCCGTCGTTTTTATTTTTGCTGAAATTTTCGATCTTCTGTATTCCGTAAGTTTCGGTATCTACGTAGATCGCGCCGTTGTACTTTCGTTTTTTATCCTGTTTTTTGTAGTTTACTTCGCGGAATTTGATTACGAAAGTTTTTCTTCCGTCCACTTCAATAGTATCCGAGAGGAAGAACCTGTACAGTCCTCTGTTTTCCTGTTTGATCTGGTTCGGGACCTTATCCCTGTTGCTCTGCTGAAGTGCGATCATTTCATAGATGGGCTGTTTAAGGCCGGAAATCCTGTTGTCCAGGATATTGATCTTTTCACCGTATTTTTTTGAGTAGACGAACTCCTGGGCTCTTTCCCACAGAAAGAGTTTGCTTTTGGAAAATATCTGTCTTGCAGATATATTACTTAATGAATCTTTTTCTCTTTTCCTTTTGAAAAGTCTGGCGTCATCAAAAAATTTATTGAATTGGGTGATGCTGTCTTCATCAATATCCAGGGAAACCTTTTCATAAGATTTGAAAGAGTAGGATCCCAGGCTTTTCGGTGAATTGTCTTTAAACATTTTATTCACCCTTTTAAGGATTTCCAAAGCCCGCGGATCGCTTTTATCTTCAATCACCACCTCTTCAATAGATGTGGTTTTGGGCATTTTCTTCGATAGGGAGATTTCCATGTCATTTTCCACGGTAGCCATTTCCTTCTGATAACGTTCAGCTTCAACCTCAACATTATTGCAGGCGGCGGTAAATTCGAGAACTCCCTGAACATTGGTATAGCCGAGAATTTTGCCTCCGCAGGATACTTTTGCATTGGATACAGGCTTTCGGTCAGTTTCATCAATGACAGTAATCTTTGATTGTGAATAACCAAAGAAATACATCAGAAAAAACAGTAATACTAAAAACCTTTTCATGCGAAAACTATTTCAAAAATAGTAATATTTCTCCTTTTGAAAAAGTTTTTATGATTTGTTATGACATTGATTTACGCTATGTTTCCGATCGTTAAAACCATTTGGATATTAAGCATTCATATAGCGAAATCTCTGTTAAATCCGCAACGGATTTCCTGTGTTTTTACCGGTCATTTAAAGCGTTCATAAAATCAATAATCTGATCCGTTTCCTGATCCGTAAGATTCAGAGGTGTATCCGAAAGTGTCTGATTTTCTACTTTGAATCCGAAACCTTTTCCTCCGCCTTTGTTATAGAAATTCATCACTTCTTTTAATGTCCTATAACCTCCGTTATGCATATAAGGAGCTGTTTTACTGATGTTTCTTAATGTAGGTGTTTTGAAGGAATGCTGAAGAGATACCACTGTCTGATGGAATTTTCCTCTGCCCGGATCCTGGTCAAACGTTTTGTTGTTACCATTCACTGCTGTTCCCAATACTTCCTGTTCTGTTTTTTTGAAATTCGGAGGAACCGTTCCATTGAATAATGGCACAAAATGGCAGATTGCGCACTGGGCTTTTCCAACAAAAAGATTAAAGCCCTGTTTCTGATTTTCGTTCATGGCTGATTGAGTTCCTCTCATATATTCATCAAAATCCGAGTTGAACCGGGCCAATGAACGGATATAGCTTGCCAGCAGATTCTGCAGCTGCCAGGTTTCTGCTTTGGGAGTTCTGTATATTTTTTTGAATTCGGGAAGGTATTTGGGATCTTTGTTGATTTTTCCGAGAATCACATTCAGGTCACCATGCATTTCTTCTTTGTTGGAGATCACATCAGAACTCTGGCCTTCCAGATCATCTTTTCGCATATCCCAGAACTGACCGTGCTGGAAGCCCGCATAATTAAGTGAAGGAGCGTTTCTCTGTAATTCGGAATTGGCCAGGGACATTGATTTCGGCAGTCCGTCGGTAAAAGCCTTCTCAGGAATATGGCAGGTGGAACAGCTTCTGTCATTATTATCGGAAAGGATTTTATCATTAAAAAGCTGTTTCCCTAAAGCAGCTTTGGCTTCTGAATAGGCAAACTCTTTTCCGGGAGTAAAGGCGTTCGGATCAAATGCGTTTTCAGAATAAAAAGTAGCTGCATTTTTACCCAGTGCTGAAGTGACTTCTATATTAGGGATATTTTCCTGTTTTTTGAATTCAAGCATCAGTGATGAAATTCTGTTCAGGTGATCCGGAATAAAATTCACATAATCAAACGTATTTTTATCTGGATTTTTCTTCAGTACGGCAATGGCTGAATCTATAACGGTATTGAGTTCTTTTAAAGAGTTGTTTCTGGAATGTTCCGTGGAAATCTGCTGTAATGTCAACCGGATTCCTTCCAGAGCATAAGGCATTTCTTTTAAAAATGTTCCTGAAACCGGGGTGTCGAATCCGGAGATTCCCAAACTCGAAATTCTGAATATCTCCTGCCGTACAGCATCGAAAACCTGGTCTTTACTGATGGAGATTGCCTGGAAGTTGGCTTTTACCGTATTGCTTTTGTTGGTTAGCTTTTTCAGGAGGCGAACCGTTTCTTCTTTATTTTCTGCTGTGTAAGGATAAAAGAGTTCCTCCAGTACCTGAAGTCCTTCAGGTTCCAGCTCTGTATGTTCGTCCATTTCAATTTCCGGAAGGGCGGGACCGTTAATAAACCTTGCAGAATGGGGGAGAAAATATTCTACTGCCCATTCCATTTTTTTATAGGTTTTTCTGAGTGTTTCAAATTTTTCCTGAAGTGTTTTCTCGTCGGCATTTTGGATAACAAGTGTCAGCAGTTCACCGATCTGTTGTTCAAAATCTGCATTGGTTTTCAGGATTTCACTTTTTACAGAAGACAGGTCTTCATTTACCGGCTGATGCTTATCATTTTTGCACTGCCAGAGTATAAAAAAGATAAGAGTAACCGATAGGGTAAGAAGAACAGGATATTTGGAAAGGATTTTCATAGGTATGAAAAAGTACCAACGGAAGGTGTTCCGCTGATACTTCGATTTTTATTGAATAGGTTAAAATTATTTCTCTACGTTTCTGATGATGACGATCTGCCCGCCTTCTTTGTTGGTATTCACTCCTGCTCCGTCGGCATTTTTGAACTGATCTTTCTGCCATGTGTGGGAGTGGATATTGACTGCGAAGGTATTCGGAAGCCCGATAATGTCTGAGATATCTACCATCGCACCAAATTCCCATGAACCGAATTTCTGCAGGTTCCCGGACTGGTTGTAGGCCGTCTGCCACGCTGAGTCTGTTCTGTTGTGCTTCATATTCAGCCACGGTTTGTATTGTTTGGTAGCGATATTCAGCTGCCAGATGTAAGAATCGTGAGCGGCGGCTGTATAATAGGAATCACCGTCTTCCTGGATGTAAACATAGTTTTCCGTTACACAAAGGTTATCCGGATTGATCAGGTTATTCCCCGGGTTGGAATCTCCTTCTGCCACCACTTCCAGTTTTCCTGCCAGCATATTGCTTTCATTCAGAACTAATTTATACACTCTTCCCCACATCGTTAGTCCCGGTTTTGGATTAACCCCGTCTGAAGACTCCCCGGTAGCGGTAAAGTAGATTTCTCGTCCTTTTCCGGCACCTTTTCGGTAATCTACATCTTCCACTCTTGAAAAACGGATGGCATTATTGTCTATATTCTTTTGGTTGATCTGTGCACCTGTAAGGTTTTTGGCATTAGGGATTTCCACGAATTCCACATCGTAAGAGCTTCCTTTTACCATATCGGTTTCCGTATAGTTGTTGTTGGTTCTTTTTAAAGCATATAGTTTTCCGTTATCCAGATCACCCGGAGTATTGGAAACATACATGATCAGCTGTCCGGCAGACTGGTGTGATGAAGAGTAAGACTGATCTTCACCAATCATGATATAGGTTTTACCTCCTGAAATATCTTTAGGAAGGGGAACTGCATTTTCCATAGAAGCCTTTCCCAAAGCCGGTTTTACCCTGCTCTGATCGGAAGCCTGGGAAGCAGGAGCCAATGGATTAAGCGCATGAACCATACTTTCTTCACCGGATTCTCCGGCAGTAAGGAAGGCACTGAAACCATGAGTTTCCGGAGTTGCCAGCGTGGCAGAACATAATCTCGTCATCCCGCCGATTCCGTTCAGGATATATTCTCCCTTGAAGGGTCTGAATGCTTTATCGAGGTAAACTCTTGATACAGATTGTGTAATTTCGTGGTTGGTGATCATCAGATAACCTTCGGAATTGGGATCTTTCATAATTCCCATTCCGTCCGGCTGGCCTGCAAAAACAAAGCCGGGAGATCCGGGAAGAACATCGGAACTTGAAATCAGGGTGGTGATGTTCAGGTTTTCAAAGCCGGGCATTCCGTAAACGAAAGCGGGTTCTTTGGAGAAGTTTTCAATTTTAATGTTGGGATTTATAGGTCCGTTTACTTCTTCCGGGTTACCTTCATTATCATCGTTACATCCCTGAAATACGGAAGCTGCAAGCAATAAAGCCCAAAGAGTTCTGTTCATTTTCATAATTACTTTTTTGAATTTCGATCTGAAGCAAAACTAGAGGTCTATTGTGAATTGTATTTTAAGAAGAGAAAACCATTAGTTTAAGTTTACCTGATGTTTTGTTAAGGTAAAGTCAATAATTAGAACAGTTATAAATAAGACTGTTTAAACTTTTTGATTAAAAAGATAATGTACAGTTGAGGTGTTTTCTCATGCAAAGTTTATGATTAACATTGTTGATTCTAGGGAGCAAAGAATAGAATCAACTTTGTTGATTCGTCGAAGCGTATGGATAAGCATACCACTTCATCAGAGACGAATTCGCATCACTTTACCCACTTAAAATAAAGCGTAATTATTCATCAACTTTGCGTGACATCTTTTTAATCAACAAGTAATTTCGAACATGATCTATTGAGTTTTATTAATAAAATACATCCGATAATCGTATGTATAAGAGTTTAAGAATGAAATTTAAACAGGCTCTTAATAAAAAAACTTCTGAAAATTTTCAGAAGTTTTTAATGTTGTATGATGTAAGATCTGTGATCTTAAATGGTTAACGCTTTTTGGTAAGCATTTTCCAGGCCGTCAAGGTTCTTACCGCCTGCTGTTGCGAATCCCGGGTTTCCGCCGCCGCCGCCCTGGATCTCTTTGGCAAGATCTTTAACGATAGCTCCGGCCTGATAATCTGCTGCAAGGTCGTCAGAAACTCCTACGGTGATCATCGGTTTACCGTCTGCATCGGAAAGGATGATCGTGACTGAAGTCGGGATCTCTCTTTTCAGCTGGAATACAATGTCTTTCACAGAGGCTGCATCAAGGGAAGTTTTCTTTACAAGAAGCTGCTTGTTTCCTTTCTGCTCGTAAGCGTTTTTCCATTCTCCGATTTCGCCTTTTGCTTTTTCTTTTTTAAGAGCATCTGCTTCGGCTTTAAGGGAAGCGTTTTCTTCAATCAGCTTTTCAATGGATCTTACGACATCTTTAGATTTCAGCAACTGGGAAATTTCCAGCATCTGTTGTTCCAAGCTTTTGAAGTATGCCTCAGACTCATCTCCGGAAATCGCTTCAATTCTTCTGATTCCCGCTGCTGCGGAACCTTCGGAAGTAATTTTAAAGTGACCGATTTCACTGGTATTTTTTACGTGAGTTCCTCCACAAAGTTCTTTTGAGCTTCCGAACTGGATCATTCTTACATTATCTCCGTATTTTTCACCGAATAAAGCCATTGCCCCTTTATCCAGAGCCTCCTGAATAGGAATATTTCTGAATTCCTGTAAAGCAATGCTGTCTTTGATCTTCTGATTTACTTTCTGTTCGATCAGTGCCAGCTCTTCTTCGGTCATTTTACTGAAGTGGGAGAAGTCGAAACGCAGATAATCCGGACCTACATAAGATCCTTTCTGCTCCACGTGAGTTCCTAAAACCTCTCTCAGTATTTCATGCAAAAGGTGGGTCGCAGAGTGGTTAGCCTGAGAATTCTTTCTGTCAGCAATATTTACTTTAGCGTAGAAAACTGCTCCTGCGTCTTTCGGAAGACCGTTGAGGAGTGAAATAATCAGTCCGTTTTCTTTTTTGGTTTCCAGTACTTCGAAGCTTTCCGCTGCATTTTCCAGAATTCCTTTATCTCCAACCTGGCCTCCGCCTTCAGGATAGAACGGGGAGTTGCTTAATACCACCTGGTAAAATTCTCCGTCTTTATTTTCTATTTTTCTGTATCTTGTAATATAGGTTTCTGCTTCAAGCTGGTCGTATCCTACAAATGCTTCAGGCTTTTCTTCCAGTATTACCCAGTCGTAGACTTTTTTAGTATCTCCTCCTCTGGAACGGTCCTGCTGTTCTTTTCTTTTAGCATTAAATGCTTCTTCATCAATAGTCAGTCCTTTTTCTTCCGCAATAATTCTTGTTAAATCATCAGGGAATCCATAGGTATCATACAGTTCGAATACTTCCGGTGTAGGCAATACTTTCTGGTTGTTGGCAATGGTTTGCTGGATCAGTTTTTCAACTCTTACCAATCCGTTTTCAATGGTATTCAGGAAAGATTCCTCTTCACTTTTGATCACCTCCGTAACCAGTTTGCTCTGCTTGTCTATTTCCGGGAAGAATGGTCCCATCTGTTCCTGAAGAACAGCCACCAGTTTATACAGGAAAGGTTCTTTTATATCTAAGAATCGATAGGAGTAAGAAACGGCTCTTCTTAAGATTCTTCTGATCACGTATCCTGCTCCTCCGCTTGAAGGAAGCTGTCCGTCTGCAATAGCAAAAGCAACTGCCCTGATGTGGTCTACCACCACCCGGATCGCGATGTCTTTTTCATCTTCTAAAATTCCGGTATATTTCTTTCCTGACAGTTCTTCCACTTTGGTAATAAGCGGAGTGAATACATCAGTATCATAGTTGGACGATTTTCCCTGAAGAGCCATACACAGACGCTCAAAGCCCATTCCTGTATCTACGTGCTGTGCCGGAAGTTTTTCAAGCGATTTATCTGCTTTTCTGTTGAATTCCATGAAAACCAGATTCCATACTTCCACTACCTGAGGATGGTCGTTATTCACCAGCTCAAGTCCTGAAACTTTAGCTTTTTCTTCCGGAGTTCTCAGGTCTACGTGAATTTCTGAGCATGGTCCGCATGGTCCGCTTTCTCCCATTTCCCAGAAGTTATCCTTTTTGTTTCCGTTGATGATTCTGTCTTCAGAAATATGGGATTTCCAGAAGTCATAGGCATCCTGGTCTCTGTCAAGATTTTCTGAAGCATCCCCTTCAAAAATGGTTACGTATAAATTCTCCTTTGGAATTCCATAAACTTCAGTAAGCAATTCCCAGGCAAAAGCAATAGCATCTTTTTTAAAATAATCTCCAAAAGACCAGTTTCCCAACATTTCGAACATGGTATGGTGATAGGTATCTCTACCTACATCATCCAAGTCGTTATGTTTTCCTGAAACTCTCAGACATTTCTGTGTATCGGCAATTCTTGGGGCGGTAGGTGTTTTATAGCCTAAGAAAAAATCTTTGAACTGCGTCATTCCTGAGTTGGAAAACATAAGGGTAGGGTCGTCTTTCAGCACAATTGGAGCTGAAGGAACGATAAGGTGGCCTTTACTTTTAAAGTAATCTAAAAATTTTTGACGTATCTCTTGTGATGTCATATGTATTGCTTTGCTTTTTAATCCATTTTATGATAAGATGCAAATTTAAGATTTTTAAGCGATTCGGATGTAATTTTATATGATGTTTTGAATAGTACCGGATGTACGTTTGTCCTGCCGAAAAATCATTGTCTGTAAAATCTGCTGATCCGGGATCCGGGATAAAGCGGAGTGTGGCGGAAGAGTTAGATGTTTTGGTGAAAAATGATTGGAAGGACATGAATTTTACAGCTATAAAATGCATAGGTTTTAAAAATCAATCAAGCCTGTTCTGCTGAAAAGTGAGCAGTCCGGTACCTCTTTTTCGGTGTACGATAAAAAGCCACTGCTGATTGAAAAAATGTTGTGTTTTTATAATTTACTTATTATATTCGTTTAAATAAATTTAAAATTTTCTGCTGAACGGTCCGGATTTGATAAAGAAGCTCCGGAAGCCGCAGAAAGAAAGAATAATGACGAAAAACGAAGTACTGAAAAACTGGGTGGAGATGTATTCCGGACTTCTTTTGAAAAGGGCGGTTTATCTGCTTTCAGATAAGGAAGAAGCTGAGGATATTGTTCAGGATGTTTTTCTGGCTGCATTTTCATCATATGATTCTTTTGAAGAGAAAAGCAAGCCACTGACCTGGCTTACGGCTATTCTGAACAGAAAAGCTGCTGACTTTTACCGTAAAAAATATAAATCGGAACCACAGATCAGACTGGATCACTTTTTTGATGAAACAGGTTCTTGGAGAAATGACGGGGTATTGAATGACTGGAATGTCTCGGACAGGGAATCTGAGCTTCTAGATGATAAAGATTTTAATAAAATACTGGAGGACTGTATCGACAGTTTACCCTCCAGATGGAAGATTCCGTTGAAAATGTATTACCTTCAGGAACAAAAAGCACCTGAAGTGAGTCAGGAATTACATATTTCTACGACTAATCTGTGGAAGATCCTTCAAAGAAGCAGAATGCAGCTGAGAGAGTGTCTGGATCTGAACTGGTTTGCCAACTTATAACCATATCTGAAACATGCTGAGAAAATTTATTCATATTTTGTTCCTTCCATGCAGTATCGCTACCATGCTGATGGAAAAAAGAAATGCGCGGACCATTTCCCGGAAGGAGAACTGGCAGCTTTCTGTGCATCTGAAGATCTGTAAGTGGTGCAGGGCCTATGAATCGAAACTTAAAATTTTAGACGATATTTTAAAAAGAAAACTGGCTAAGACGGAAAAGTCTGAAATAAATGATTCTGAAATTCAGTGTTTTAAAGAGAAAATTCTTAAAAATTTAGATCTTTAGAAAAATAAGTGTCAGGATTCTGAATCTGTTCCGACTATACTTTTGAAAATAATAAAAGTATCATTCAAAATCCTAAAAACATGAACGGAACATCACAATTCAACAGTCATTCAGGAACGTACCGGACGGGGTATTATGTTTCTCTTTTTGGGGCAGCACTTATATTGCTCTGGATTGGAATATTTAAATTTACCCCTACGGAAGCCGCCGCGATCAGGCCCCTGGTTGAAAACCACTTTCTCACCTTTTTCGTATATGATATTATGAATATTCAGACAGTGTCAAATACTATCGGAATAATAGAAATTATCATTGCTCTGTTATTGATATTTAGTGTGAAATTTGCATTTCTACGTAAGTATGCCGGAATAGGAATGACCGTGACTTTTCTGATCACACTGAGTTATCTGTTTACCACACCGGGAGTATGGAAAACAGTGGATGGGGTTCCTGTTACAGATTTTTTTATTCTGAAGGATCTGGTTCTTTTAGGATTTGGCCTGATGATCATAAGCAACAACAAGTAAAATGGATAAAAAGAAAAAAATGAAAAATATACTGATTGTCCTCGGAATTATTCTGGGGGTTGCAGTTTTTGCTGCAGGAACCGGCTTTTTGAAAGATAAAAAGCCTAAAGTAGTAACAAGAGAAAATGAGGAAATTATGAATAATAAAAACGTGAGAGAGATTTATTTTGCCGGAGGATGTTTTTGGGGAACCGAACACTTTTTTCAACAGATCCGCGGAGTGGTGGGAACGGAAGTAGGCTATGCCAACGGAAACACCAAAAATCCTACCTATGAGGAAGTCGTAAGCCATACCACAGGGTTTGCCGAAACCGTAAAAGTGAAATATGATCCTGAGCAGGTAGACCTTAAACTGCTGATTGATCTGTATTTTAAAACTATTGATCCTACAAGTAAGGATCAACAGGGGAATGACAGAGGAAATCAGTACAGAACAGGAATTTATTTTACAGATAAAGCTGATGAAGCTGTTGTAAAAGATGAGGTTCAGAAACTGGCTAAAAATTACAGTAAACCTGTTGTTGTGGAAACAATTGCCCTGAAAAATTTTTACAGAGCAGAGGATTACCACCAGGATTATCTGGATAAGAATCCAGGCGGCTACTGCCATATTGAACCGGGACTTTTTGAAATGGCAAAAAAAGCCAACCCGCTTCCGAAAGCCCAATACCAGAAGCAGGATAAAAAAGTTTTAAAAGAAAAACTGACCGCCGAACAGTATAACGTAACTCAGGAAAACGGAACGGAAAGACCTTTCCAGAATGAATACTGGAACGAAACCCGTGAAGGAATTTATGTGGATATTACTACCGGAGAACCTCTGTTTATTTCCACTGATAAGTTTGAATCCGGATGCGGATGGCCAAGTTTTTCGAAACCAATCACCAAAAAACTGATTGATGAAAAGTTAGACCGTTCCCACGGAATGAGCAGGGTAGAGGTAAGAAGCAAAACCGGAGATGCTCATTTGGGACATGTTTTCACAGATGGTCCTGCAGATAAAGGAGGTCTCCGTTACTGTATCAACAGTGCTTCGCTGAAGTTTATTCCGAAGGCGGAGATGGAGAAAAAAGGGTATGGGGAGTACCTGCCTTTGCTGGATAAAAAGTAATAGAAAATAAATGAAAAATGGAAGGGTGAATTTTAGGATTCATCCTTTTTTTATTTTTAAAGTTTTGGATAATATACAGATTTTTGTTGTATGTTCTGTTTAATTTGAAATGGATAGAATTTTTCTGATGGGGTGTAAATTTATAAGGACAGGAATTTTTCCTGTCTTGTGTTAAGCCGTCCCTTCGGGACTGTGGTTTTATACGGACAGCGATACCAGGTGCCGGAAAGGGTTTTCGAGATGTCTTTTTTTCAGGTAAAAAGGATACGGTATCATATTGGACAGGAATTTTTCCTGTCTTGTGTTAAGCCGTCCCTTTGGGACTGTGGTTTTATACGGACAGCGATACCAGGTGCCGGAAAGGGTTTTCGAGATGTCTGTTTTTTCAGGTAAAAAGGATACGGTATCATATTGGACAGGAATTTTTCCTGTCCTAGGTTAAACCGTTCCTTCGGAACTCTGTGTTTTTAGAGAAAGAGGTTGGGTTTGTCTTATTTCATATAACCCAAAAACACCCTTTCGGGTGTTTCATGGCAGTATTACTAAAAAATTACAGGATATTTTTAATAATTCAATTTTCTTTAAGTTTTGATCTCAGTTTGGCATTCTCATTTTTCAGGTGATCGTTGATGCGTTTCTGGATGTTTATTTCTTCTTCCAGCAGTTTGATTTTCCTTTCTGCCAGGTTTGAGAATTCTTTAAATTTCACTTCGTAACGTCCGGCAAGATCGTCAAGTGCATCTTTGTAGAGCTTGACCAGTTTGTCGGCGTTTTCTATTTCTTTTCCTTCATTGTCGGCATCCATTCCAGCGACTTCGGCGTTCATTTTCTTTTTTCCGAAAACAAATCCTGCCAGGCCTGTGGCCAGAAGTCCTAAAAAGGTGCTTAGATGTTCAGTTAATATTTCTTTCATATAATTAATGTTATTTTTATTATTTTTCCTGTCCCGGTGGATAAAGGCGAAGTTCAATAACTCCTACCTCTCCGGGTAAACTGATAGGGCCATATTCATACAGCCTGAAAATATCCAGGGAAATCAGCCTGTCTTCAATGCGTGAAGCTCTGCAGTCTACAATGATCTCGTTATTATAGAAATTGATTTTACTGTTAATCCAGAGATAGCCCGGATAGGCTTCTTCTAACCAGCCAAAATACCGGCCCTCTATTCTGCGTTCCCACTGAATGTTTCCGATAGTGTTTTCCAGTACTTTAAATATGGGTGTATAATTTCCGTCATCAGTGAACTTTATAAGAGCGGTATATACTTTGTAAGGCTGCTCATATCCATTATTACCCAGTCTTTCCTCTACCCATTGTTTCTGGACAAAAGAGTTCGGCTCATAATTTTCTCCGTGATAATATTTGCCTACCAACCCGGGCCCTTCAATATTAGATTGTAAAGAGATGTAGTTCTGTGTTTTGTTTAGATTAATAAATTTGGAAGTATTCTCTAAATGTATTTCATCAGAAGTTACCCTAAGTTCTGAGGCCGTGCTGATCAAACCGATATATCCATCATTAATAAAAACATCTGATGATCCACTATGTAATCTACAGTCGTTTTCAGATGAAAATTCAATATCTCCGGTAATAACTTTTTCTGGTTTTGTACCGGTTAACGGGATATAATCTACCTTATCTTCAGTTCCGAATGTACCATCCGGTCTTGCTACGATATTTTTGGTGTAGGATGCATCTGCGGCAGGCATTCTCAGTACCTGTAAGCTGGTATCGAATCTCAGCCATCTGTCTGCAAAGTTTCCTTCGATAAAGTGGGTCTTGTAATAATTATTATCTTTTGCTGTAAAGTTATTGATAATGAATTTATTGTACTGCTGTCCGTTCAGCTCCAGGTTGGACCCGATAATAATACTGTTTTCGCCCCAGACCCCCATAGGATGTCCGGTGGTATTGGCTCCGATGACAATGTTGGACGACCATTTGCCGCTTCCTCCTTTACCCCAGTTCAGACCGGCCTGATAGCCCAGGAAGGTATTGTTATTTCCTTTAATGTTACACCCTGTCCATTTTCCAAGCATGGTGTTTCCTGAACCGCCTTCAATACCATATCCTGCCGATACTCCTATTAAGGTATTGTCATCACCTGTGGTAAGCCCTTTCGCTGAATCAAGTCCCAATGCAACGTTGGCACCTCCCGTGGTAAGTCCCTGTGCGGCAAAATGTCCTATTACGGTGTTGGACGACCCGTCAGTGAGGGCCGGCATATTATTATATCCTACGGCAATATTGTATACTCCGGTATGATCGGGATTGATATTTCCGAAAGAAAATGAATAGGTTGCCGGATTGGCTCTTAAAACCGCATGTTTGCCGGGCAGCCCGGTTCCGTCTGTTTCTTCAGTGAAGGCAATGCCTTTGGGGGCATAATGGTTACGGTTCATCACTGATGCCAGTGTTTCGGCAGCGACAGGTACTGTATAGGTGAATCCCCTTCTTCTTTCAATATGGTAAATACCATCTTCTAACGGTTTGTCAACTTTATTATCTAAGCTCTCCTGGAGCCCATTTACCATTGATATCGATACCGTAGAAACTCCTGTATTGAGATAGTTGTTAACATTCTTTTTATCGCCGCCTATATAGAAATACAGGGTGTATTGGGGCTCAGGGACCGGAGCCCCATTAATGTCTTGATCTACTGCGACGTAGTAAGGAATAGCAACGATATCACTTTCTTCATACTGATAAGCATCAGAATTATAGATAAAGTCATCAATGGTCTCTTCTGTTGCTTTAAAGATCCTAGTTAAGGCCAGTGCTTCCAGTTTGTCTGCAGTAATTTTTCCCTCGCTGTTTACATAATCATCAGTCATCATGAAAAGATCATTGGACTGCGATTTTGTATACACACTACCCAGTTCCGAGTCACTGTCTATAGTAGCAATGTTTTTAGGGAATTCTCCGATGTTTAAAGCCTTCTTCCAGTCATCTTTATCTTGTGAAGAAAGATTGGAGGCATCCTTTTTCGCTAAAAATGCAGCGTGGGCCTGAGGATCTGAAATATGAAGTTCAAACACAGATTTGTCGGCTTTATTCTGAAGCGTGGTATTCAGATTGGTAATTTTATCTGTAGGTATCGATTCATCTTTGTGCCAGAAGGAAGACCATGAAGCCTGGAACTGTTCCTGAGTAGGGAAGTCTCCGGTTTCAAAGTAGCTGTATATAGTATTTAATGGGATTGACATAATTTTTATAATTGAATAATGATCTTATATATTTTGCTTAAAATGTAAAAGCCTGAACAACAGATCCGCTAATGGTTTTCTGTTTGGAGCTGTTTGAAGCAGTCAGTGATAAGGAAACCGCTTCTGTTGTAGAGGTAACGGATTGTATGAGGGAAGTACTGCCTACTGTCAGAAACTGAGTATACACATTTCCTTGTCTCATGATAATAATATTGGCACTGATAACTGTCGCACCCGGTTCAATTTTGGTAGCAAGGGACGAAATATTATTCCAAACCAATACAGATTCATAACCGCCACTTCTGAAACTTGAACTTATCACTCTTAAAAATGAATTATCTGCTAAGGTTAAAGGGATATTTTTTTGAATTAAACCCAGGTAACCATAAAAATCATACGTATCATTAACGGTAGCCGGCACCACTGTTGAAAGAGCCATATTCATTTCCAGATAGAAGTTGGTGTTGGCTTCAAAAACAACATCACTTTTAGCACTTGCTACAATAACATTGGGTTCGTAAGCATACGCTTTATTGCTAGGGCTTGAATTATACCTGAACAATCCTCCGTTAACGCTAAATATATTTCCTTCCTGTTCCGGCGTATACGATTTGGTTTCCCATTTAAGCCCGCTGATATCAATATTATTGATCGTATCCACAACATTGATGGTGCCTGTCGTTCTATGTACCTGGATCGTTGGATTAGTCGTTCTGATGATCAGGTTGTACTTATTGCCGGATTGCAGAGCATCACCATACACCGAAACAATCATCGATAATCCGTTGGCAAAAGTCTGAAATCCTAAACATTCAATTTCACCGGTTCCGATAGCATTTCCGGCCGGTATAAATTTAATGGAAGTAAATGCCGGATTGACATTGAGGTTTAATCCCTGCAATACAAAGTATCTGACAATGTGATCATTTTTAATAACCGGAGGAGTAACTCCGTATACATTCAGATTTCCGTTGGAGTATTGGTTATTCCAATCGGTTCCAAATTGTTCTTTCTGAGCTTTGGTGAGCTTTGCAGGCAATTTCAAAAATTCAGACGGCAGATCCTCAGTGGTTAAAATGGTCTTTTTGATTCCCACACTGTTTGTGAATAAAAGGCTTCTGTTGAAGGCGGTAATCTGATTATTGACCGTTTCATTATTGTCCTCCAGAATATACCCTGTACTTCGCACCCTTCCCGTTAAATGCAACTGTTCAGCAGGGGTTGTTAATCCTATTCCAAGTTTACCGGCATTATGGAAAACACCTGATTCTTTAAAATCGGTTCCGTTCCAGTACAGAAGGTAGTTGGAGGCGGGGTTGACTGCTTTCCAGGTGACAGTTCCACTTAGATTGGACGCAGTATAGTTTCCTGAAGCGGTGGGCTTGTCCATTTTGGTGTTCAGGACATTCTGTAAGCCTTCCACCATTCCTATCGTTACATTGGATAAGCCGGTTGGCAGGTAGTTTTCAACGTTTGCTTTTTCGCCTCCGATATAAAAATACAGGGTATATTTCCCATCTGCAGAAGGAATCGCAATAATATCACTCTCTTCATACTGATAAACATGGGTGTTGTTTACAAAATCCTGAAGGGAGTATTCATTCACTTTAAAAATTCTTGTCAAAGCAAGGGCTTCCAGTTTATCTGCTGTGATCTTGCCTTCGCTGTTAAGAAAATCTTCATTCTTCATGAACAGGTCTAATGATTGTGATTTTGTAAATACACTGCCCAGTTCAGAATCGCTGTCTATTGTTGCTGTATTTTTAGGGAGTTCCCCGACATTTAAAGCCTTTTTCCAGTCATTTTTATCCTGTTGAGACAGGTTGGAAGCATCTTTCTTTGCTAAAACAGAAGTGTGGGCCTGAGGATCTGAAAGGTGAAGTTCAAACACAGACTTGTCCGCTTTATTCTGAAGCATGGTATTCAGATTGGTGATTTTATCTGTAGGTATTGATTCATCTTTATGCCAGAATGATGACCATGCCGACTGGAATTGTTCCTGGGTAGGAAAATCTCCGGTTTCAAAGTAGCTGAATATTTGGTTTAAAGGTATTTTCATTTCGTTTGGTGCTGTTGTAATTGGGTAGGACATCAGTCCGGGATTGGATCTGGTCCCTGTTTTTTAGTACTTCTTTTACTGGAAGTTCGGTTCAATGAAATCAACAATACGCCCAGGGTTAAGTACATCCATCGGAACGCCCTTACCACCGGAGTTGATCTGATAGTAATGGTCATAGTATCCGTCTCCCCATTTTCCATTAGGCTTTATAATAGACAGGTCATTACCTACTCCTGTGCTTCCTGAATTGGTGGCTGCCCATAGTTCTAATGCATAATCAGGGAGGTTGTCTTTGGTAATATTTTTTGTACGGCTTCCGACAATGTTACCAGGAGACATAAATGTAGAATCAGTAGGATCTTTTCCAAAAATGGTTTTTCCTCTGAAGTCTGTACACTCTTTCCAGCCTGCAGGAATCTCGGATACCGGTTTTTTCCATATCCATACAATACCTCCGTTAACGATAGGAGCTGTTTTCTGCTCCAGTTTTGCAATCCTCGCCGTTAATGCAGCAACATCTACCTGAGTAGCATTATTGTTAACTTTAATCTGAAGTTCTTTCAGGGTCTCTAATTTTACAAAGTCAGACCACGAATAATTTACGGTTCCCAATCCGAATTTCACGATTCTTGTTTCAATCAGAATCTTGTCTACCTGATCCTGAAATGTCTTTTCTGTATCTGTCTGATGGATGTATACGGATGAAAAAGCGGGACCTCCTTCAAAATTATAGAGCTTTCCGTTGATAGCTACAATTCCCGGATTTACGTATGATCCTACGGTTTCGCAGCCTGCTAAAATTGTTTTATTTCCGGCCATATCCCCGATTACCTCGAAAATTTCATACGCTTCTTCTACCAGAGCCATAAGATCATTGGTAAGAGGCATACCGCCTGTTTGTAAAAATTTGAAATTATATTTCATATTAATATGCTTTTGGTTGTATTTGATATCTCTTGGAAGGCAGTTTGTAAAAATCTATATCTGCTTTCAGCTGATCTATATTAATTAATGAGACATTGGGATTGTTGGCATCCATAGGGATCTGTACAATAAAATCATAATCACTGTGCAGCTCCGATTCGGTTCTGAGATATAAAGGTCTTTCATCTCCGAAAAGCCATTTCCTCTTTGGGTCATTTACACTTAGATTATTGGTTTCTCCTTCGGTATAAACATAAACACCATCATGCTGGACCGCTTTTATAATTTTAATCCGGTTTCCTGCTCTGTCATGGTTGTAATTCAGAATACTCTGAAGCGAAAACTTCTGATAGTTGTACTTCATTTTTCTGATATTGTCTTTTCTTTCTCTTCCGAATTCTATATACAATTCTTCGATATAAAAGATTAAGACAGACATTAAATTCAGGACCGATCCTGTTCTCCAGAAGGTAAAAAGCCACCAGTTGGCAAGTCTTTTAAAATTGATATTGAATAGGTTGTCATTCATACTATTGTGCCTGATAATTAATATATTCAATACCGCTCCAGTCTTCCTGCTGAGATTCCGGATCTTTTAACGTAAAGCTTCCTGAGCTTGGAATTCTGCTGATCTCTATCGGCTGGAAATTTCCGTATCCCGGTGCTCCGGCTTCTATCCATCTGCTTGATACTTCTTTGTTTAAAAGATCTGTAACTCCTTCCACGGCTAAAATTGCAGCTTCAAGTTTCTGAACACTCAGTTCTCCGTTGAATGGAAGATTCTTTAAAAACCTTTTGATAGCGTCCTGAACCGGAAATCTGGAGGTCCGGATACTCATTCCGTTCTGAAGAAGTACTCCCGGATTATAGCAGATTTTAAACTGCAGCCTTAAAATATCCGGTTTGTAATTCACAATGACAATATTGTCTCCTGCGGCCTGAATTTCTTCGATATAAGCTGTGAAAGCCTCTTTGATCTGATTGCTTACCGGAACGATTTCGTCATTCTCTTCGGTGGCAATTTTCATAGAGATCTTGGAGCTGTTGGGAGCTTTCGTCACTGCTACATATTTGATGACTTTTGAAAGGTCAATTTCTTCCTGGGTGGCCACCACTTCGTTTCCGCCGGCATTCTCATATGTAGGGGAGAACTGGTCGCTGTCCGGAAGCAGGCTGAAACCATACTGAAATCTCAGTGCCTGGTTTCTGTACCATCTTAATGTGGGAACTTTCTGCTCCCGGATCAGGGTTTCAATTTCTTTGAGGTGAAGTTTACAGGCTTCCTGAAAGTTCCAGATCACAAAGCCTACGGTTTCAAATATTTTGGTCCAGAAAGAGGTTCTGGAAGATGTATTGAGGCCCTGCAGACCGGGGTTTTCATTTTTAAGCTGTAAAATCTGATTAATTATTTCCTGAAGTGTTTTATTCATCTTAACTTACTTTAAAGGTGTTTCCTATTTGCATGTAACCAATTCCTTTCAAGGACGGGAACTGGTTTTCCTGTTCCAATGTGGTGCCTGTTGCGGGCTTTATCATTCTTGATGTATAATAGTTGGTAACATCAATATTTTTTTCCAATTCATCCGGAATAATAAGCCTGGTTCCGGAGGCAAGAAGGTCGGAAACAGCCATTCCGTTGGCTATGGCAATATCAAAGCATTTCTGAACATCTCCTGTGTACTGTATGGAGATATCTAAAATCGACTGCCTGTTTAATACTTTAATCTCCATAATCTGCTTCTATATCTATTTCAAGGTTTTCATCAATTTTTATCTTCTGCACGTTCATTCCGTCTGCGAAGAATTCCTGGCGGATCTCTCTGGCCAGTTCATCAGGAGCGGCATGTTCCAGGTATTTTCTTGCTCCGACTCCGTTTTTCGGGAAAAGTTTAATTTCTCCTTTGTCTGCTAATAGCAGGGCTTTCTGGTGTTCATAAGTGCTTTCACCAAAAGCGAAGTCTCCTTCTGCAAACTGCAGCTCAAAATTTTCATCTAAAAGAATATCTACTGGCATACTATGTTATATTTCCTGTTCCTGTACCGGTTTGGGCAGTGGCCGTTCCCGTTGTGTTTACGATTACTTTTACCTGTCCGGCTTCTACAAATTTTCTGATTGCTTTGGCCATGGCTTTGGCAATTCTGGTTCTTGATGCTCCTGCATCGTTCTGTTCAGCGGCCTCATCTTCCATAATGCTGAGCAGTTCGCTGATAAGTATTGGTTCTGCTGCGCTTAAACTCATTTTAAAAGGGATTTAAATTCATTTCTAAGGTTCTCGAAATCCGCAAGGTTGATCAGGTTGATGGTAGGGCCGTAGTTGGTGGTAAACTTCATCTCCCGGATGGCATCAAAAAGCTGATCCACCAGTTTGGCGAAGTTTTTTCCGTTGGCTTCCATATGAATCCTGTCGGTGAGCTCAACGCTGGCTTTTCCTGTTGTCCAGTAGAATTTCTCTACCACATCACAGGCAATAATCATCCAGTCGTCATCATCTTCCACTCTTACGGCGAGGACATAGCTTCCTACTTTGGGAATCTGGATAAAGCTTTTGTTGCCGGTAAGTACCGGACGCAGCCTTACATCCAGATACTCCTGGCCGTCTTCATCAATCAGAATGCATACTGCTTTTTCTTCGTTTACAGATTTTACCTGTGCGATATTGCTTACCGCCGGGGCATGTGAGCTGGCGATCTGTCTTAGACCTTCTCTTATATATTCTGGTGTTGCCATTATTTCTGCATTAAAAATCCTAATGTTACCGTCTGTCTTCCTCCTGAAGCCCCGAATTCGCCGCTTACGCTTTCAATAAAGTATTCGCCGGTTTTGTCGGGATACATTCCTCCTTCAAGCTCCAGCACCATTCCTTTTACGGCATATGGTTCCAGGAAGAGGGTGATATTTCCCTCATAGCCTTTGTAATTTTCCCTGGTCTGCAAACGGTTGGCGATCTGCTTTAAGAACTGGGCAGGAATTCCGGCCTTTACTTTCAGGCTTTTCTCGCTGGTAGGTTTCTCCTGGTCAGATTTCGTTTTGTTTACTTCTCCTTTGTCATTTTTCTCCCGGATGACGATCCGGGTGGTTTTATCTACGGCCTTTTGCTTGAACTCATCATCTTTTACCGTATTCCAGCCTATTCTGGCCTTTATCCTGTCCTGTACTTTGCCATAAAGGGTTCCCGCGAAGATTTCGTTCATGTTGAAATAGACGGCGAGTTTACATTCATCTTTCAGCCATTCCAGGACTTTGATTCCGTTGACGTTTTTGAACCTTACGTTCTTCAGCGGAATATCCGGTATCTCTTTGGAAACAACGATATCCGTTCCCAGAATAAGGTCCTCCAAAAGCTTTTTAACAGTAACGGAAGGGTAGGATTTGTTGAACATGATCTCATACAGCTGGTATCCGTATCCTTCGCATTCTATCTTCACGGGGATTCCCATGTTGACTCTTTTCACAAAGCCCTCAAATCGTTTTTTATTGGCTTTATTATAACCTAAGGAAACGCTTACCTTATCACCTTCCCTGAAAGCATAACCCATTCTCTCACTGCTTGTACGCTCTTTATTGAGGTCCTGGGTCTGTACTTTATCTGTCCTGAGGTAGCTGATCCTGGGAAGTTCAATCGTGCATGAATCTATAAAAGATCCTACTTCGCTTTTCCAGGTTACCTTGCTGGCTTTTACATTTTTTTCATCTGCAATAGAGATGTTACTGGTTAGTGTTAGCATTTTTCTGTGGTACTTCTAAGTCTTTTACATCTGCAATGAAATCACTCTCGCAGGTAAGGTTAAATGGTCTTATCCAATGCGTTTTTCCCTGTGTTTCCGGGAATTCCAGAGAGGTAACCGCCACACGGCAGCTTCTGTCCAGAAACATTTCCGGATAGCCTCCGTGAAGGGTTACAGGAAGATCTGTTTCGAAGATGTTCTTAAGTTTCTCAATGTCACCTTCAGGAACTTTTCTGTTTTTATCAATCAGAAAACCTCTGATGGTAAACTTGTAATCATCAACATTAAACATTTCCTTTACGGTTCCTTTTCTTTCGCTCACTGCGGTTTTCACAATGGTTTTGCTGAGGTTCACTGCAATGGTGCAGGCATCTATTGTAAGGGAATCACTGATGTTTCCATTGATTCTGAATTCAGCGGGAAACCAGATATCCTTGCCATAGGCTCCTTCTTTGTTGAAAGGAATGTCTTTTCTGCTGTTATGAATCTTATTCCTGCCGGTATTCTGTGAAATTCTGATGTTTTCTGTATCCCCGGCTGAACCCGGAAGGTTGAATGGGGTTCTTGAAAAATAGGATTTATATAAATTTTGTAAATCAAAAACTGTCTGCATCTTATATTACTTTTGCTCCGTTATATAGAACACGTCCCAGGCATTCCATTACTATACTTTCTAACTGATCTGATGTTTCTCCGGAATTCAGGGTGTTGAACTGAATGGTATCGAAGAATTTGCCCAACGTGATATTGATGGTTTTCTGTCCTCCGCCGGAAACGGTATCTCCGGTTTCCTGTGATTTAGCGGCATTGTTTCTTCTTATATTTTCCCCCTGATTAATCGCTGTGGGCCTGCTTCTTGCTGTGAGATCTGTGGTACTTGGTTTGAAATTGAGTCCGGCTTCCTGGGCTTTAAGATCTTTAGTCAGATCTTTAGGAACGGTAATTTTAACTTTGGGTTCTATGGCCACTTCTTCTCCGCCAACAATTTTTCTGACCCATCGGTAAGCTGTTTCAATCGCATCCAGAATGGGCCTCAGTACACTTTCCCAAATGATTTTTATCCCATCTGCAAGCCATCCAACCATCGTTAAAACAGCTCCCAATACTTTATAGACACCTGTGAAAATATCACTGATCAGTACGCTTTTCGAGATCCAGTCAATGATTCCGCTTACAATACTCCATACGGCACCGAAAATGCTTCCTAAAGTATTCCAGACAATAGAAAAATATTCCTGAATCGTGGTTACAAACCCTCCCCATGCATTGGTTTCTCCTCCTAGATTGAGAATAAAATCATAAGCTGTACTTAAACTTCCTACAATCTGATCCATATAAGGTTTCACCAGCGTCATGAGAGGTTCAAAACCTTTTACCAATTGAACACCGACATCCAATGCACTTGATATAATGGGAAGAAACGCGGTTCCTAAGTCTGTAAGCGTACTGTCGAAAGTCTTTTTAATTCTATCCCATTTGGCTTCCACGGTATTGCTTTGTGCGTCCAGACCTCCTTCAAAGATTCCTCCTTTTCCTCTGGAATCGGCAAGAGATTTACTTAGCATGTCATAGGTAATGTTCATGCCTTTCAGCTGTTCAATGCTTTTGCCTGTGGATGATGACAGGGCTGCGTAAATATCGATGCCGGCATCACCAAACTGCTTAAGCTGATCACCGGATGCCACGCCTTCACTTTTGATTTCTTTCAGCTGTTCAGAGAGTTTTGAAAGTTCATTACTTCCTCCTCCGGCAAAGCTGACCGCATTTGCCAGATTCATGATTTCTTCTCTGGCCCTTTTAGCGTCACCGTCCACAGAAATAAGACCCTTGTTGGCATCTAATAAAGTTGCCTTATCATAAGAAGTGGCATTTGAATCAGCATCAATATTTTTATAAGCTTCGGTAGCTCCTTTTTTTCCTAAAAATCCTGAGAGATTAACAATGTCTTTTTCTTTCTGAATGGCTCCTGTAATGGCAGAGGTAAGGCTTTTCTTGGTGAAATCAAGAAGGAAAGTACCTGCGGCACTGGCGGCTCCTATAAGTGCAGTTCCGAACTTTGTGTTTTTAAATGCTGCAAAGTCTTGTTTCAAAAGTTCATAACCCTGTTTTACTGTTGCTGAAAGATCCTGCATTTTTTTGTAGGTATCCTGTGAAACGGTACTGAACGCCTGAGAAAAGCTCTGTGACCATTCTTGTGCATTTCTTACAAAGTCTGTTATACTACTATTATTGTTCATAATTTAAAATTTTCTTTCGCCTTGTTTTTTCCAAATTTCTAAGGCTATTCCGGTGCGATAGAAAAACTTTTCATCACCCCAATTCTTTAATGCATCGGCTCCAAACTGCATACTTCCAAAAACAATCAGGAACTCTATTCCTTCGGTCTTTTTATCAGAGAATGAACTCCGGCCGGCTTCACTAAGCGCGAAAAAAGTCGGCTTTCTTGCTCTCCAGAATGTTGTTCATCTGTAAGAACACGGCGATGAAGCAGTCTTCATCTTCAATCAGCTGATAATCTCCGTCAATCCAAAGCTGTTCTACGATCATGGCTACGGCTTTGCTCATTCCGTTGGAGCCGATAGCGGTAAGATAATCACCCAGGTCATCTGCTTTAGGTGGTCTGAGAACAGCAAGGAAGTCATCCACCTTCAAATAAATAAGGTCTCTGTTGCCGTACTCTTTTTTCCACTCATCAAGCTTTTTAGCCGTATATCTTGCCTCGAAAGGACCAAGATCTTTTACTGCATCTTTCTTGGTTTCCCGGGTCTTTTTTTCTTCTTTAGATTTTCTGTTATTGAAAATTTCCTGTAATTTTTCGTTTGCCATTTTATTTTGTTTTACTGATTATACAATTCTTCTGCTCATTGCGATATATGGAAGGGTAACCTCTCTGTTTTTAGCCCCTTGTTCCATTTCAAAACCGTCTTCTGTGAACTGAACTCCTGAAGTAACGATGGTTGTTCCTTTGTCAGAAGCTTTTTTCTTGTAAGAAATCGTGATGACGATAAGTTCGTGGGGAACCTCAGTGATGTCATCGTAGCCTGCATCTCTTGCGGCTTTGTTCAGAGCGTCTGCTTCGAAACCTAAAAGTTTGATGTTTCCTTCGTACTTGGTATTTCCTTTTGAAATATCGATAGGCTCGTTTCCGGAACCGTAGATATGCTCGGACTCAACTGTTTTTTTTGTACTGAAACCTCTAAGTCCTTTGATTACTTTTGATAACACTTTCACTTCAAAATGAGCCCATGTGCATTCTGATGATGTAATATTAATATTCGCCATGTTTTAAATTAAATTGTTTTTGTTAAACCCATGTTCAGTACAATCCATGTCATATAGCCTAAAGGCTGGATCTGAATCTGTTTTTCAAGGGTGTTTGTGTTGATTAAATCCTGGTCTAACGGGACCAATACTTCCGCTCCGCTGATCTGTCCTGCCATGTTGTTCAGTAGCTGGGCTCTTGTAAGCTCTTCCAGGTAAACGGCATCTGCTTCATTCAGTTTTCCGTCGGCAGCCATTCTGATGGAAGATTCCAGGAACGGCGTGTCTGTTGCCGTAGAGATTCTCTGTGCCTTGTCGATCAGTCTTCCGTGAACCAGTGTTCTGAAGTCGTCTGAACCGGCCATTTTATCTACACTGAAATAGTAACCCGCTGCTCCTTCTCTGGTGTGGAAAGTGATGAAACCTGCATCGGTAAACAGGTCTAATTTTTCAACCGGAATACGGTCTACTTTATCTGCTCCGATATACGCTTCTGTGATGCTTAATGCACCGTTCTGTCCGTCTCCGATTTTTACGTGAGCAGGATATTTACAGGCTCTTGCCAGAACCAAAGCTACGGATGCGGATCCGTCATTTTTTGACCCTCCAAGAACCACTCCCGCAAATGTGTTGTTCGCAGATTTCGGTTCAAAAACAGGAGTTGCAGAGGCATCTTTTACTCTCCCTTCGATTAAAATCCTTACCGGTCTGTTGATGGACTGCTGGTACTGAGCTAATGTTTTGGAAGCTAATAACGCTTTCTCAACGTCTTTGTCTAAAAAACCTGCAGGGGAAACGTAAGATGCATCCGGGTTTCTGCAAACTCCTACTAAGTTTACTCTACCATTGGAAGCGGTAAGAAGTTTTTTTACGCCTGCTTCGTTGGTGCTTTTAACGGCTTCTTCCATTGTTGTTGCGGCTGGTGTTCCTAAGATCCACAGCTCCTGGCTTCCTCCAAGCTCCTGATAAAATTCATTGATTGCCTGAAACAAGAACGGTTCGTCCTGCTCAGTGTACCCTTTGGTTTTAGCGTCTTCCGGTGAGTAAACAGTCTGCACTTTACCGATATTGGTCAGTGCGCTGGCTGTTCCCACGATTCCTGCAACGCCGTCGATTACCTGAATCTGACGAAGTAAGTTGCCTGAAGCCACATTCGCTTTTACTTTTGGTGTTCCATTTCCTTGTGACATTTTTTACTTATTTTTTAAAAAGTTGTTGTACATATTTTTGAATCAGAAATCCTTTTTCTGTTCGTTTTTTATTTTTAAATGGTGTTAAATGATCTTTTTCCATCTGATGATGAGGACAAGAGCGAACAGGGCGAGTGCACCAAGAAAGATTCTTCCGAGCCATAGCTGTGTTTCCTGAAACCATGACAGAGCCTTTTCTCTGTATATAGGTTTTTCAATGTAAATTGGTGTTTTCTCGTGTTCTTTGATATAGGTTTCCCGCCATGTTTTAAATGACTCCTGTGCCTGTTTATAGCATTCTACCGATAGTTTTCCGTCAATAACCGATACTTTCGGTGTCAGCAGGCCGCTTCCGGAGGTATTTCCGTTACGGCTGATATTTTTACTGAATTCAGGGTCTTTCAGAACCGGTTTTCCGTTGATGCATTCTATCAGTGCATGATAATAGGTGCTGTCTGCCTCGGTTCTGAAGATGGTGTCCTTAACCACGGTTACCACTTCTTTCGTATTTTCGATGATCACCGGTTCCTGAGGCTTCCTGTTTAGGCAGGAAACCTGAACCAGCGAAACAAAAAATAACGATATGAAAAACATGAATTCTTTCATTCTAATATTGTATATATCCTTTGATGGATGTTAATGTTCTTTTTCTTCTGCACACCTTGATGCCTTCCCGGCTTCCGTTATCGTTCGTATTTCCTTCTATGGTGTAGATGTACTGAGAATCGAATTTTTCAACGAAACCGGTGTGGCCGAGACCTTTTCCGAAGTCCATGATGAATACAGATCCCACGGAGGGTTTTGAAGATTTCCTTTCTTTGGGAGCATTATTCCATGCGTATAAAACTCCGCCTGTTCTTATGGCTGTGTTGCCGGTTTTATTCTGCCTGGCAGCTTCATTGAAGCACCAGTAGACAAAGGCCATACACCAGCTTGCCGGAAAATTGATCCCCACCGATGCCAGATAAGTTTTAACGGGGATTCCCCAATTTGAGCCCTGAGGTTTTTCCTCCTGTCCTATTTGGGTAATGGCGACTTTTAATGCGGTTGCAGATAGTGAATCCATATTAATAATTGAGTGTTGTGTTTGTTTTGTGAGTACAAATTTCCAATATCCTGCAACGGTTTGAAAATAACAGCGCAAGGATTGCACACCTTTTTTCAAATGCCCTGTTTAAAGCTCAATTTTGTACTGTGAAATAGTGTAGGCGGGAAAAATGAAAGCCTGTTTAGTAAAGCTGTTCCACAACAGAACTTAATTTGAGAAACTATAATTTAATACTTATGGAAGAATATTTTTATGTACAGTTATTAGTAGATCTTCAGGAAAGAATTGCCCGGGAGGTTCCGGAGATTCAGTATATCGATCAGCAGCTGGGCCAGCTTGAAAGTGCCCAGGGAACAACGGGTGCGGTAACTTATCCGGCTTTATTCATTGATTTTCCTGAAGCCATGTATGATGTGGATTTCCCGGAAGCATCGTATTCCGATATGTCTGCAAACAGGCAGTTGGGAAATGTTCCGGTATCTTTTCAGCTGGTATCGGATGATGCATTTCCGACATGGCACGGGATTCCGGTTGAAGAAAGAAAAAAAGGGTTTGATTTTTTAAGAATCGAGCAGAAGCTGTATCAAGCGCTTCAGGGCTGGAGCAAAGATTATTTCTCACCATTATCAAGAACAATGGTGAAAAGTACAAGTAAGCAGCATGCCGGATTTAAAGTAAGAGAACTGATCTTTACGACGCAGTATGAGGATGTATCGGCCAGTCCTGAAGAAACGCGGGCTGAAATAGAGCGTTATCATTTTTCAGTAATAGGCGTGAACTAAAATAAAGTAAGCTGGGTTTCCTCTTTGGGAATCACCATTCCTTTGATGTTCATCCACTGTCTGTAAGAAAGATGGATGTTGTATTTGGGGAAAGTATGTCTTACGATTTTGGTATCAGGAACATCGGCGTGCTTGTGTGCATTATAAACACTTATAATGTACCGGGCACGTTTGATGTAATTTTTATTGTTGTAAGACATAAGGCAAAATTAAAGGGTCTTTTTGTACAAGTCAAGGCGATTTTCGGCCACAAAAAAAGCTATGGATGCCCATAGCTTTTGGTATTTAGAGTAACGGAGGCTTCTTTTGGAACTCCTTTAGGGCCACACTTTTTAAGGTGTTCAGAACGGTTGGATCTTGTCTGTTAATGAGTGCATAGGTCTCATACTGAGGGTAATCCCTGCGTTCCGTGCTTATTTCCAGAGTGATTATCGTGTAACCTTTTCTTTCGAGGGCTTCTTTTACTTCGGTAGTGGTGTACCAGTGACCGTTTATTTTGATCATGTTATTGAATTTAAAGGTTGTAAATGGCTGGAAGACGGATGCTGGAAGAGGGGATTTACAGAAAGTCATAAAAGAATAATTTCAGTTTTATCGTGACTGTCTGTAATGATAACTAAAAGTAACTTCCAGCATGCTCAGATCAGGTTATTGAAACTTTTTACTGCAGCTGCCGGTGAAGTTCATTTTTCATCATCAGAACAGCGTTGGTTTCATAGCTTCCGAAATCATCCGGAAAATAGATCTCATATTCTTTCAGGAAATGCCAGAGAGCATCGGCTTTATAATAAGGAAGCTTAATGATGAAAGATTTGTCTTTCTGTCTTGTTTTTACGGCTTTCTGCAGCAGCTCGGTGCGGAGTTCCATACAGATGGAGATACTGCTTTTCAGGTTCCTGGGCTGGGTATTGATGTTCAGCATATCCAGGATCTGCATACTGCTGTTGAGGACATTGAGTTTGCTGTTGTCTAAGGATAGGAGAAGTTTCATTTCAGCTTTATTAATAGGAGGAATTTAAATTAATTCCTTTCCATTCATTTTTGGAGCAGGAAATGTAATCTTTGCCTGATTTCAGGTTTTCATACCGGGGTTGCTTTTGCTTCTGTTTTCCTGTATTAAGTTCCGCTTCAGGTTCTTCAATGGTTATTATTTTTAATGTTTCTGTGATCATGTTTTTTTGTTTTTTTGGTGATGAATGAATTGTGGTTGGTGTTAATGATGGGCATTTCCGGACGGAAGGAACGGGATAACTGTTGAAGGGCAGTTATTCTTTGGGGCTTTTGTAACTTTCCTTTTCCCTCATCCCTCTTCCTTTCTAAAATCAGATCTTTAGTAGGGCGATTCCCACTGGAGCTGGTTAATAATTCTGAGTTTGATCTGTATTTTTCCTTCCACGTCTTCAGGAATCACATATCCTGATTCGTTCCAGATGGAGCTGATTTCTTTATGAATAAACATTCTGTCGAAATCGGTAAGGTATTTTTCCCCGTAGCTGTCATATTGCAGGGCTATTGTCAGTAGGTTTTCTCTTGTATTCATTGCTGTTGATTTTCAATTGTTGTTCCCCAATAGAGGTTGGCTTTTTCTTCGTTGATATTTAATGTTCCGCCAGGGCATCTTCCGGAAATAATGGCTTTCAGACCTTCTGCCTGGATGATGATCTTGGATAGCTTTCTCCAGACGGTTCCCAACGCACTGTCCGGAAGTCCTTTTTCTTCATGGCTTACGAAAATGATGAGTTTGTTTTTGTGCTTTTCTTTAAGTTCGAGTACCATTTTCCTGGTGATTTCGTCACGGTAAACCGTTGTGTTGTCTATAAAAATGATCTTCGGGCATTTTCTTGATTCAAACTTCTGGTTCAGTTCATCCCAGGGCATATAATCCAGGAGCTTGAAATTTCTGTCGGTACCGGATAATCCTGCGGCAACCATTGCGGAGATAATATCCTTCGAAAAACCTTCTTCCGCAGATACATACAGTACTTTTCCAAATTCAGCCAGATATCTGGCCAGCATCATGGCAAAAGTGGTTTTTCCGTTTTTCTCTGCTCCTCCCAGATACCAGAATCCGGTTGTTTCCGGCTGTCCGAAAGCTTTCTGCCATAATCCGGTAAATTCAAACTGTTTAAAGACGATGGACAGGGCCTGTTTTACTGATATGGATCTCATGATCTGCTTACGTTTACTAAGGTTTTCAGGTATCTTAATGATTTGATCTTTCCGTCTTCCTGACCTTTGCGGGTGGAGTAGGGCGTGTCTGTTTTTACCATACAGCTCCTGATGACTTCATTCACCGTTGTTTTATCATCCAGATTTACATAGGCAACATCCCCGATCAGTTTGGCGTAGAATTTCTTGCGGTCTTCAGGACCTTTCGGAACCAGAGTGACGAAATCATCAGAAAAGCGGCTGAATATTTCGGCAAATCCTACCTTATGGTTGTTGATCCCTTTGGTGATCTTTGCTCTCAGGCCGTCTGCCCCGATCATGAACCAGGCGCAGCTGTCTACCGTATCATTCATAATTCCCTTTAATTCCAGATAAGCGCTGTATTCCAGGTCTCCGGCTTCATCAATGCATACAAAAGGGTTTTCCAGTACGTTCAGGGCATATTTTACATTTTCCAGAACTTCGTGGTATCTGCCTTTTGTTCTGCATCCCAGGACAAGGGCCAGCTGCCGGATAAACCTCACTTTAGTGTGTGTCTGCGAGGCATCCACATAAAAGGCATTCTTCATCTGTGAAATAATAGCTTTTGCGCATTCTGTTTTTCCAATACCGCAGTCATCCACCAGGATCATAGAGGTCTTTGATTTCTGGCAGAACATGAAGCTTTCGTACATCTGTTCATAGACTTCCGTTCTGGCAAACTTCCAGCTGTTCTTGCTGAAGTCTACTCTGAATTTTCTTCCGATGTGCAGCCATTCTCCGGCAGAGAGGATCTTTTCTGTTTCCCCTTTCTTTATTCTGCTGTATATTGAGTTACTTATATTTAATGATTTGGCAAAAGCAGCATCTGTTCCGCCGAAATGATTCCGGTATTTCATCATTGCTTCCCGGATCTGATATTTTAATTCTTTATTGATTTCCATATTTTCTATTGTGTGTCTGTTATCTGAAGTTTGATTTCCAGCTTCTTACAGTGCTTTCTGTTTCTTTATAATGATATTCCCGGGTTTCTTCGAAAAGAACTTCTTCCGGAACCGATTCTGTCTGCACGTATCTTTTTCTGCCGGGAATCTGAAACTTGCTGTTGATTATTTTCTTACGGTTGTCTATCACCGTAATCTGTTCAATTTCTCTTTTCTGGTGGGCCATAAAGGCGTTAACTGTATTTTCATAGGCAGACATCAGCTTTCTGTTGATTTCTCCCTGTTCGCTTCTTTCATGCTTTGATTTTGAATATTCCGGATGCGGAACAATGTCACACAGCATCATATCCTCATGATAGATCATGGCTTTTAGTGTGCTTCCGTCATTTCCATCCAGCCAGAATATCCTGAATTCCTTTCCTTCCACATACTTCATCAGTCTTATCAGGTCTTCTCCCAAAACAATTTCATTATCTAATCCCAAAACATAGGTGGTATTCCTGAAATTGATGATCCCGGCATTACAGCTTGAGACCGTTTCCTTTCCCAGGTAAGGCAGGAGCGCCTGCCAGTTGGTGGGCCGGGTGTCTTTGTTCTGCATCTCACAGAATACTTCCCATCTTGTTTTGTCTTTATGTATGGAATGAGGTGAATTGTTCCATGTTTCAATGTCGTTCAGAGAGTGGTCTACAATGTCATCATACGGAATGATGATTTCGCCATCTGCGTTCTTCTGATTTTCTTCTTTCCGGGCATGAGGTCTGGCCATCCATCCCAGTCTGCTTTTTTCGTGCCGGTACCGCAGTTCTTCAAATTTTCTTTCAATGGCTTTGGACCTGGCCCGGTTGGCATAAATATTAACGCTGTCGAACATCGCTCCGTTTCTCAGGAATGTATCTTTGAAGCTGCTGTTCAGTGAACTTTCACATTCTAATCCTAAAGGAAGATTGAATCCCCATTCTGTGTAATTCCTTATCATCTGGCGGTAGAATTCGGTAATGATTCCTTCTTTGGTCTTTCCGTGTACCCAGCATGTCCAGGCTTCGGAACCGAGATCTATTCCCATATAGAACCATACCCGGTTTCTCTTTTTGTCGTACATGAATGGCGGCTGTCTGTCGTCAATTGAGATCAGTGTTCCCGCTTCTTTGATTCTGGTCAGCTTGTGCCACGGAATAAACTCCTGCATCAGCTTCTGCCGGTCTCCTGAGCGTCTGGCAAAAGTTCCTATTTTGTTTTCCCATTTTCCGAGCCATGCAATGACTGAGCTGTCTGATATTTCCCTGAATTTTCTACGGTCTGCCGGGTCATAGATTTCACCTGTTTCGTTGGAGATGATCTCCAGTTCTCCGTTCATAAAAGCCTGATACTGCGAAGCAACCTGGGTTCTTGAAGGTTTGTAATCCTGTCCGGCGAACATGTCATTCAGCAGTGTCATCATTTCACCGGTCATCAGTTTCCGGTTCTGATTCTTCAGTTTTCCGGAGATCAGGCAGCTGTAATTGTATCCTCCATCTTCATAGGTATTGAAAAACGGCTTCCATATCCTGTCAAATGCTCTGTATGATGCCGGAATGGTGTGTTCCGTATTAAAAAGTTTCGGCAGGAATTCATTGAAAGTGATTATATCGGTACAGATAGAGGGCATAAGTCCGCGTCCGGATGTTTTTCTGAGCTTTTTCCATTCTTCAAGCCTTGCCAGCTTCAGTCTTTCGGCGGCGCGTAGAACGCTTGCGTTGATGATGTATTCCTGTTTGAAATTTTCTTTTAAAGGAGTGCCGTCTTCAAATCTGAAATCGGTATAATAGCGGACTGCTGACGGATCAAACTGAAAGAAAGGAATCAGGGGATGCTGCATTTTTCGCGGATCTCCAATGCTGTCCTGTATTTCTTTGGGGAGCGAATCAAAGTCAATAAGCATCTGGCGGCCGTTTCCTCCTTTTCTGACCTGTTTAATTCCAAAAGGCAGATCTCTGTACCGCTGTATTTTTTTCTGAAGAGCATCTAATGTGCTGAAGTATGCCGGAACGAGTTCATCTTTTGTTACTGCGAGTATACTGCCCCAGTAGATCGGCATGGTATCGTTATTTTTTTGTTTGTTTACTGAGGTTGGTAAGTGATTTTAAAGAAAATGCCTAATATTATTTTATAGGTGGCGGTTTCCTTTCTTCCTGTTTTAGCATCTATCACATCTATCTTTTTGTGACAGAACAGGGTCTGAAGTATTTTTCTCATGATTTTTATTTTTTAGTGATTGGGCTTCGGTATTAATGGCTTCTTCGGTCTTCTTTAAAAAAAGGTTGTATTCCTTCTTTAGCCGGTCGGATTTTTCTCCCACTCTGTCACCACGCAAAGATTTACGAATAAAGTCGGCGGAACAGGTATAGCGTTTCATCAGAATATTTAGGATCTCTGTATTGTAATATGTTCTTTTTTTAGTAGTTTTGTTCATTATCATGTTTGTCTTTTGTACGGGACAAATATCGTAAAACTTTACGAATAACCAAATGTAAACTCGAAAAATTTTTCGAATCAATATTCAAATTGCTGATTATGAATGGAATAAATTTTCGGATAAAACAACTTGTTGATTACTTTGCTAATGGGAATAATTCTGTTTTCGGGGGTATGATAGGGGTAAATGAGTCCAATATAAGAAGTTATATCAACGGAACGGAGCCTAAATTCAATGTGATCGAAAAAATATGCACTTCGCTCGCAATAAATTCCGAATGGTTGATTATGGGTGAAGGAGAAATGCTGAGGGAAGATAGAAAAGAACAGGCCGCCCTGCTGTCTGATTTTTACCACAGGGTTCCCCAGGTAATTACGGTGGATTCTCATAACAGGGATAATATTGCTCTTGTTCCCAACAAGCTGAAGGCCGGGTATCTCCAGGGGTATAATGATCCTAATTTTATTAAATCGCTGCCTACATTCCGGCTTCCGAACCTTAATAACGGTATATTCAGGATGTTTGAAATTGAAGGGCATTCGATGTTTCCTACGCTTCCGGACAGAACGCATGTGGTTGCCCAGTTTGTGGATGACTGGATTCATGATATCAGCGATAATAAACTGTATGCCATCGTTTCCAATGAAATTGAAGACGGTCTTATTAAAAGATGCCTGAACAGGATCAAGAAATATGATAACCTGATCTGTAAATCGGATAACCGGCGAAATTACCCCACTCAGAACATCCATCCAAGCACGATAAAAGAAGTATGGGAAGTAAAGCTTCACCTGAATTTCAATCTGCCGGATCCTGCAGAGTTTTATGACCGTTTGAATGATCTGGAAGCAGAAATACAGTATTTGAAAACGAATAGAAATATAAGTAATTGATTTTTAGTTTATTTGTGTTTGTCCGTTGATCCCCTAAAGGGTGATGAATCATTGTTTTTTGCTGTTTTTAAGTTATTTTCAGGCTTTATCGGCTGGCAGATCTGCCCGGAATAATATGAAAATGTCCGTGCAGATGTCCACCCAAACGTCCATGCAACCTCTTTTTTATATTTTTATGAGGTTGGTCTCAGATGGTTTCAAGATGTAAATATCGTTTGAATTCCCTTTATAATACCCGTTTCTTCGGGATTAAAGTATAAAAGCACCCGGAGGTGCTTTCTGTGTTTTAGGAGTCATGGTGAATGAAATCCGGCATTTGGAAAAAATGAGTGGTTATTGAGTTTTTATAGTTAAGTTTCTGATATTTAATTTATTAAACTTCATATTGTGATTTTTATGATGGACTTTTCAATCTGGTGAGGGTATGTGTTTTTACTTATTTTGCAGATGGCCTGTTTGCTGTAAAAGTTTTGACTAAAGCCAGGGGTATTGAATCTTTATTATTCAGGCGGATTAAAGTCCGTCTCCATTGAATAAATTCTACATACCAGAAGATGTTTGCCGGTTTTTTTTCCCGCTGATTACGCAGATTGTGCAGATCTTTTATTCTGTGGGAATATAAATCGTAGATTTCCAGAGACTAAGGCGTACTTTTATACGTTGAGCATGTAAACTTACTGAAACTAAAGTGTCAAAAACTTTTGTGACTTTTGACTACGTCGAACCTTCGGTTTGTGATTTAAATAATTTTCCACCGATTTCACATATGTTTGTGTTGTTTTTTCGCGCGCAGATTTTTTCTATTTCCAACCTTATTAATTGATCCTGTTCCGTTCATCCTCATTCCCGAAATGTCTGTCTTTGGTTTTCATATTATTATTGCCGAATCTGTAACTTAAGGATATTCTGAAGCCACGGGTGTAATTGTTGTTGCGGATAGTGGTATTGATGCCGTTTGACTGATAAGAGATCAAAGGTTTTTGGCCATTCAGTACATCAGTGGCCGCAACAGTTACGGACAGTTTTTTATCTAAACATAAAAACTTAACGGCAACATCCATAATATTCATTGTGGAAATATGGAAGATCTGGTATCTGCCCGGGAGCTGTAATGCGTAATTTACACTTAGAGAAACTGTTTTATTCTTATTTAAAGTAAAATCGTTATTGGTATAAAAATAAGCATTGAACCCATCGATTGACTCTGCGAAAGAAACTTGGGATTTTACATTCTGATAATTGACATTGAATCCCGTAAAACTGTTCCACCAATTCAGTCTGCTGAAATTATACGACGTGGAAAATCCGATCTGGTAGGTGTCTGCATAATTCACAGGAGTGTTTCTGGTAACATTGGTTTCTCCGTCCGGAATGGATAATGCCTGCCCGAAATCTGAAACTTTGGAGTAATAAAGAGAGGAAATCCATTTCTGTCCTTTAACATAAGTGAATTCGAGATTATCAATAACGGAGGGTTTCAGATACGGATTTCCTTCATAATAATAGAACGGGCTGGTACGGACTACAAACGGATTCAGGTAATCGAAGCCGGGTCTTCTTATTCTTCTGCTGTAATTCAGGGAAAGGGAATGATTGCTGCTCATTGTATAGGTTATATAAGCAGTAGGAAACAGTTTAATGTAGTCATTTTTGTCTGTACGGCCTGTATTTTCGGAAAGACCTTTGGTTTGGGTAGCTTCAGCCCGAAGTCCGATTTTCGCTTCCCACTGGTCATTGAATTTTCTGTTTAAAGATGCATAAACGGCCTCATTGTATTCTTTATAAATAAATGTATTGGACTGATCGGTATTCAATACGGAAATTCCGGTCTCTCTTCCATAAACAGTAAGGTCATTATCTGTTCTGGTGTATGAAAAGCGGGCTCCGAAATTAAGATCTGCCCAGGAAAGTTTGGTTTCCACGTCGGTTTTCCCGGAATAGTTGCGGATCCGGTTGATATTGGTATTCAATGCGGAAAAACAGGTGCCTGAAACTGGTTGTGATCCTGCATTAAGTTCCCGGCCGTCGAAATCCCTGCTGTCAGTCTTTTTATACTGAAAGAAGTCGAAATCTGTGGAAATAACGGTTCCGGAGCTGTCTGCTTTGATGGTGCTGAACCAGTTGAAAGTATGGGTACCGGGTTTATCGGATGCAACGACATCTGAGGTAATGAAGGATTCAGGATTCATTGTCTGATAATTAATTCTTGAAGTAAGGGGAGAGCTGGATGAGGTTTCACTGTTAAAACTTCCGAGATATTTTATTCCGGAGGTCCATTTTTCAGTGATTTTGTAATCTAAGCCCAGGCTTAGTCCTGTATTTTTATTCTTTTCAGTGGCTGTCTGATTCATTATCCATAATTCTTTCGGGTAGAAGGTCCGGCTTTCAGAAAAGGAACGGAGTTTTTGCTGTTCCGTATAAACGGATGCCTGTAATGATAATCTATCTCGGTTATAGCCGAACGTTCCCTGAAGGCTGCTTCCTGCAAAATACCTTTGGGTATAATTGGCCCCTGCACTTGCATTCCAGGAATTGTTTCCGGCTTTTTTTAGTCGGATATTGATGATCCCGCTATTGCCTTCAGCTTCATATTTTGCAGGTGGTGCGGTAATGATCTCTATACTTTTGATATTATCGGAAGGAATAGTTTTTAAAAAAGCGGCAAGCTCACTTTCCGGCATTCTCTGTAAACGTTCATCAACCATAATAAGGACTTCCCCTTTTCCGGCTATGGAAACAGATTCATTCTGCACTCTTACCAATGGAGCGGTTTTCAGCGCGTCAAGAGCATTACCTCCCGTTGAAGCTGCGGAGTTTTCAACATGATAGATCATGCGGTCCACCTTTTTTTCAATAACCTTTTTACGGTTTTTAATGATCACAGCTTCCAGTGCCGTTTCGTCTGTTTTTTCTTTTTCCTGGGCACTGATGCTGTATACAGAGAGAAGAAGAAAGGCGGGTATTAATAGAGATTTCATAGGCTTTTATATGTATTGTACCGCAAAACTGCTCTATTGTACCGCGTGATGCTACTTTTATCGACGTTTCCCGGGATTTTATCTACGAACCCGGTGCAGATCTCTTTTTTAAAAGACTATTTTTACAAAAAATTAGTAACCGGAATGGAGAAACTCTATCTGAATAAGAAAACAGAAGCCGGCCTGCATATTCTGTTTTGGATCCTTACGCTGTATTTTGTAGTGGTGGGGAATACCGCCTATTATCTGAATATCTCAGAAATTGATCTGTTCCTTAAAACCTATGCCGTTGTTTTTATCCTTATTTTCTATTTTCATTACAGTCTGGTGATGCCTGGGATTTTTAAGGACTTCAGATGGCCGAAGCTTATTGCGGGAGTAATGATCTCCTATCTGTTTTTTACACTGGCCCGTTTTACCATTGAACAGGTACTGACGGACTGGTGGTTTGGAAAGGTCAACTATACAAAACCTGCTCTCTGGAGCTATCTGGCTGATAACCTGCTGTACAGTCCGCGTCCCATTATCCTCAGCTCTTTTTTATGGCTGGTGATCCATGTGATCAGGCTTCTGGAATATAATAAGATCATTCTGGAGGAACAGAAAAATACGGAGATCAAATTTCTTAAAGCCCAGATTAATCCGCATTTTATTTTTAATACCCTGAATAATATTTATTCCATGGTGCATTTTCAGTCGCCGGAATCTCTTTCCGCTATTGAAAAACTGAGCAGTATTATGCGTTTTACAACTTATGAAGCCCAGAAAGATCATATTGCCCTGTCAGAAGAAATAGATTATATCAAAGCTTACATTGAACTGGAAGAGTTGCGGCATTATGAAAACAATATCGTACAATGGATGAATGATATTAAAGACGGAAAGATCCGGATTGCTCCCTATATTCTTTCACCTCTGGTGGAAAATGCTTTGAAACATGGAGCTTATTCAGCTAAAGATCCTGTTGAAATCATGATAAAGACAGATGCTGAAAGCCTGAATTTTGAAGTGGTCAACACTATTGGAAAACACAAAACAGATAAGCTGGGCGGAATCGGTCTGGATAATCTTAAAAACAGGCTGGATATGCTGTATCCCAATCGATATAAACTTACAGCCGGCCGTTTTGAAAACCGGTTTAAAGCTTCTATACATATTCAACTATGAAACAGAAAATCAATTGTATTATACTGGACGACGAACCTTTTGCGGTAAGGCTTCTTAATGATTATGCATTAAAAACAGGAGTTCTCAATGTAATTTATGCCGGAAGTGACGTGTATGAAGTAATGAAAATCCTGAGATCGGAAAGTATTGATCTTATCTTTATCGATATTCAGATGCCGGAACTTACCGGAATCGAGATGATGAAAATGTTCAATAAGGATCACAATTTCATTGTAACGACAGCCTATGCCGAGTATGCCCTGGAAGCTTTTGATTTTCACGTTGTGGATTTTTTGCTGAAGCCTGTCGTCTTTAACCGTTTTTATCAGAGCGTGGAAAAGTTTATTCAATGGCAGCAGACTTTTGTACCCAGTCCTCAGACGGAATACCTGCTGGTGCGGGCTGACCGTAAATATTATAAAATCGCTTTTGAAGAAATCGTTTATATTGAAGGTCTGAAAGATTATATCCGGATTCATACCGCCAACGATAAAGTAATGATGCTTGAAAATATGAAGGATATCCTGGAAAAGCTCCCTGAAAACCGTTTTATGAGGATTCACAGATCGTATATTATTGCTACGGATAAGATTAAAATAATTGAAGGGAACCGTGTTCAGATGCAGAATCTGGATTTTGTGACCGTAGGAGAGACCTACCGGAAATCTTTTTCTGACTGGATTGAAAGTAATGGAACGTGATCGTTGTCCGGATGATTTACAGATGTGTATACCCACAACCTTACAGGTTTCCAAAACCTATAAGGTTTAAATTTCCAGAAGAACTTTTGTAAACCATACAGGACACAAAAGCTTCTAACACTTAGTGATTTTTAAGTTTAAAAACTTCGCACATAAAAGCTCACATAAGTTATTGAAAATCTGTGATTTTTATCAGTTATCGAATAAAAAATCTGCGTAATCGGCAAGATCAGCGAGCGATTAAAAATAAAATGTGTATTGATGATATGTTTTTTTACCACGCAAAAATGAAAACGTTGTATTAGCTTTTACAAACAAATTCAGCAGGACAGAAAATCATAATCAGCAGACATGATGTGTAATTGCAGAATTTATTCAATAGAGGTGGACTTTGGTCCGCCTGAATAATAAAACATCCGATCCTCTGGCTTTAGCCAGAATTTCTGCAATAAATACGTTATTTGCTCAGTTCTAGAGCCTGGAAACTACAAATATTTCAGAAACCATTCATCAATCTCCTGAAAAACTTCTTCTTTGATCTCTTCATTCAGGATTTCATGACGCATTTCCGGGTAAAGTTTGTAGCTGATATGGGTAAATCCGTCCTGCTTCAGATCGTCAACTGTTTTCATGACTCCTTTTCCGAAATCTCCGATCGGATCATTCTGTCCGCTGATCAGCAGAATAGGGAAGGATTTGGAAATGGAATCTGCCCAATGTCTTGCCGTAGCTTTTTGGTAAATACTGAATAACGCATAGAATGCATTATTGGTAAAAGGAATTCCGCATAGCTTATCCTCTGTAAATGCTTTTCTGTTGGCCGGATTCAGACTGAGCCAGCTGGTATCGCTGAAATCCCGGTCTTTCTTAAAATGGCTGTTATTAACCTTACTGAAAAGGGTATTGAGGTAAGTCGGATGATGCGGGGCTATTTTGTTGGCTAGCGACAGATAGCCCTTTATTAAACTGATTCCCGCCAAAGGGCCGCCGGTTCCGGTGATCACTGCTCCGGTAAATCTGCTGCTTATTCTCTGAAGAAGGCGTCTTGTTATAAATGAACCCATAGAATGTCCCAGAACAAAATGTGCAACATCCGGAAATTGCCGGTGAAGATAGTCTGCCATTGTTTGTGCATCATCAATCAGTCTTTTATCCGGCCTGTTAAGCTGGAAAAATCCAATATCCTTTTTATCCTTTACCGATCTGCCGTGTCCCAGATGGTCATAGGTGAGAACTGCAAATCCGCGGTCTGCAAAATAGGCTGCTATTTCAGCATATCTTCCGCTGTGCTCCTGCATACCGTGGATGATGAGAAGGGTGGCTTTGGGAGGAATGGCTTCCGGGGTGAAGAGGGTGTGGAAGAGTTGGGGTTCGCTTTGAGTGCTGCCAGATAAATATCCCGTTTTTTGTAATGATTTCATCTGATAAATCTTTTTGTAATGAGTAGTAATAGGAAAATTAGAATTAATTATTCATCTAATCTGGCAGAAATATCCATTTGCTGATGAAGAATTCTTATGATTTCAATTTCTTCGTCTTTCAGATTGATTCTGTAAAATATAAAATGTGATTTTACTCTTGAGCGGAAATATCCTTTTCTTACTTTGTTATAATCTTTTCCTGATGTCGGATTACGAGTGAGATATTCAATTTCATTCATTATTAAATTGAAATAATAATCTGCCTGTTCCATTGACCAGTTTTCAAAAGTATAAAGCCATATTTTTTCTAAATCATAGAATGCTTCTTTGCTGATTTTATAATTCATGAATCAGAGCTGTGTTTTTCATGGAGGCTTTTCAGAAAAGCATTTCTGTCAAAATCATCTACAAAACCTGATTCTTCTCCCTTTTTTAATTCGTTAATAAGCTCTGTTTTTTTAGATTCTTCATATTCAAATAATCTAAGAGCGTTGCGTATTATTTCACTTGCAGACGAATATTTTCCGGACTTTATTTGTTCATTAATAAAATTATCAAAATAATCTCCCAATAATATGGATGTATTTTTTGCCATAATATTTTAATTTTAATCAAATATACCAATTTTTGGTATGTTTTCAAAATGATCCGGATATTATCAGAAGGTATTATTAAATCCTTATTGATGAAACCTGTAACCATCATATTTTCCACCCCGCTCAAAAATAAATTTCCCTCATAATTTGCTCACCCTATTTTTTCAGAGTAATTTTGCATGAATCTAAAAACAAAAGTAAAATATGTCAACTTACGTAGTTGTAGGTCTTCAGTACGGAGATGAAGGTAAAGGAAAAATCACGGATGTTTTATCGGCTAAATCGGATTACGTTGTACGTTTCCAGGGCGGTGACAATGCCGGCCACACAGTTTATGTAGGCGATGAAAAATTCGTACTTCACCTTCTTCCTTCAGGGGTACTGCAGTGCAAAGGGAAATGTATCATTGCGAACGGAGTAGTGGTAAACCCTAAATCTTTTATTAAGGAAGTTAGCCAGATCGAGAGCAAAGGCCTGAGAACTGACCACATTTTTATCAGCAGAAGAGCGCATGTGATCATGCCTTACCACATTCTTTTGGATACGTACCGTGAAGAAGAGCATGGCGGAACTCAGATCGGAACTACGAAAAAAGGAATCGGCCCTTGCTACGAAGATAAAATAGCAAGAGTAGGAATCAGAATGGTTGACCTTTTGAATCCAGAGATTTTAAGAGAAAAAATTGAGAAAAACTTAAAAGTTAAGAACTCTCTTTTTGAAAAATATTACGGAAAACCTGTATTGGATGTTGAAGAAATCTACAACGAGTTTCTGGAAATCGGAAAACAGCTTCAGGACAGAATCGTTGATACGGAACTGGAACTGAATGAAGCCATCCACGAAGGAAAGAACGTATTGTTTGAAGGAGCTCAGGCATTAATGCTTGACATTGATTTCGGAACGTATCCGTATGTAACTTCATCTTCTCCGTCTACCGGAGGAGTATGTACAGGAGCAGGAGTTCCTCCTACATCGCTTCAGAACCTGATCGGGGTAGCTAAAGCATACTGTACAAGAGTAGGAAACGGACCTTTCCCTACTGAATTAGACAATGAACTGGGTGAAAAAATCAGACAGATCGGAGGTGAATTCGGGGCGACAACCGGAAGACCGAGAAGAACAGGATGGCTAGACCTTGTTTCTTTAAAGCATGCCTGTATGATTAACGGAATTAACAATCTTGTGATCACTAAACTTGATGTTCTTACCGGAATTGAAACACTGAAAATCGCTACACATTATAAAACCGAAGACGGAAAAATCATCGATTATTTCACGTCCTCTACTACAAAGCTATACGATTACGAAGCAATTTACGAAGAGCTTCCGGGCTGGAACGAAGATATTACAAAAGCAAGAAGCTATGATGAACTTCCTGATAATGCCCAGAAATATATCGAATTTATAGAAAAGTATTTGGGAATCAACGTATACCTTGTTTCAGTAGGCCCTGAAAGAAGTCAGAATATCATCAGAAAAGAATTATTCTAAAAAGAATATGATCCTATAAATAAAATGCCGTTTCACAACAGTGGAACGGTTTTTTATTTTTAAACCCAACAGATCTTTTGAGACCATCCCCTCCATCCCAGATAAAACGAACTTACGTGAACTTTTATGCATGGAGTATTCAGCTTAAAACATAAAGTATCAAAAGTTTTTACTAGCCCATAGATTTTGTTGAAAAAACGAAAGAATGCAAAGGATTAATGTTTTAAAAATTAGTTTTCTTTCTGCTTTTCATATACAGCATCATCAAATAATTTATCAATTTTCACAACCAGGATCTTATCAGCAGAATCTTTAGGGTTGATTTTATAAAACAGATACTGATCATTGTAATACACCATTTTGGCATCTTTATATTCCATTTTCAGATTGTTGGATAAAGTGTCGATATTATCGATATGATTGGCTGAGGATACAGGCATAGGAATAAATACCAGAAATACAAAGATCATAGAATATCCGGTACCTTTATAAGGACTGTCTTTTAATGAAATGACAAGGTTAATAGACAGAAGAATTAGCAGCAGAAATACTGAAAACTGAAAAACAGGCGCATAGGGAAGGTTTCCGGTTACCGTTTTGAAATAAATAACAGTTCCGACGATTCCGGCGAATAAACAGCCTAAGATTATACTGTACTGTTTCAGGGCTTTCATTTCACCGGCATTGGTTTTCTTATCCAGAAAAGATTTGTAAAGCTGTACATAAGACAATAAAACGACCATTTTAAGCACCGTAATGATTCCGTCTATTAAAAGCTGGGTAAAAGAGAAGAAAATAATCAGATCAAACGAAATGGTAAGAAGCCTGAACAGCTGGCGCAGACCTCCGATAATATAAGGAATGGCAATGATGAGGGTAGAGTGGTCTTTGGCAAATTCTACAAAAGCATTTGATTTTAAATTTTCAATCAGATTCATATGTCGGCTATTAATTTCAGTACGATGATACAAAAATTATTCATGATATATGGTATCCGAAGAAATATTCTGTATTTTTTGTCAGGATGATAAATCAGTCTTCTGTTACCACTTCATCCCGGTTTCCGTCTTCTTTTTTTCCTTCCTGTATCATTTCTTCCGCTTCTGCTTTTTCTTCGGAAGTAGCTTCTTCTACAAGTTCCTCCTGTTCATTATTATGATGATCGATGAAAAATTCGCAGTACACCGGAAGATGATCTGAGCCGAAGTTTTCCAGAGTTTTCAATTCTTTGATAAAAATATCTTCGCTATGGAACATCAGGTCTATCGGAAATCTCAGCATACGGTACCGGGCATGAAAAGTAGAAACAAAGGAATGCCCGATTCGCGGATCGATTAAACCGCTGGTTTTTCTGAAAAGGATAGAAGATTTAGACCAGGCTACATTATTGAAATCTCCAACAACAATAACGGGTTGATGAAGGTCTTTCACCCGTTTTGCCGTACTGAGAAGGTCACCGTCTCTTTCTTTTGAGGTTTCTTCTTCCGTAGGGCTTGGCGGCGGCGGATGAACTCCGAAAAATACAAATGAAAACCCATCTCCGGTTTTTAAATGTGCTTCAATGCTAGGAATGTCGTCCGCAACAAAATAATGGGTCTGTGCACTTTGAATTTCAATTTTAGAATAGAAATGCATTCCGTATGTATTTTCAAGGGTTACTTTGTGCTGATACGGATAATCTTTTTCAAGAACTCTCATTGCTTTTTCCCAGTCACCGTTACTTTCCATTGTAAGAAAAACATCCGGGCGGTATTTTTCAATAAGGCTGATAAAACGGTCATATTCTTTATTGAACTGATAAACATTGGCAGACACAAAATGAAGCTTTTCCGAAGACCGGCTGCGCTGTCTGTGTTTTTTTACCGGGTAAAGCGGAGTATATTTGATAAGGGTAACCCCATGATGTACAAACATCAGGATCAGAAGCCCCTGTGAATATAAAAAATACTGTGGCTCCTCCAGCCCGAAACCTAATATAAACGTAAGAACTACAATATAGGTAATCTGAATTTTACCAAATTCCGGAACCCTGAACATCCAGTGTGAATTCTGAATTTTAGGAAGAACCGTAAGCACCGCCAACAGTACGGTTAAAAATAAATAAATACCCCACATATCGATAAATAACAGATAAAAATAAATTATTTCATCTTAAATACCATCTATTTATATTTTAAACTTTGTTAATTTTAATAATTTCTAATATTTTTTTTACTTTTATTGATCAGATTAAACCGACATGAATAAACTGGCCGCCGCAGCATTAGTATTAAGTACGTTCTGTTCTGCACAGAATCAGAACCAGGAGATAGAAAAACCGATCCGGAACCTGTTTCTGGGGATGAAAAATGCAGATGCAGACCTTATACAGTCCGCTTTTACGGAAAATGCTGTTCTTCAGACCATCACCAAAGATGGAACCGTAAAAAATGAAGAAATCAAAGACTTTATCTCATCTGTGGCAAAGCTCCCGAAAGGAAGTATCGATGAACGAATTGAAATTGAGGCTATCCATTCAGATGGCATACTGGCCAGCGTATTTACCCCGTATTCTTTTTATTACAGAGAAAAATTTTCCCATTGCGGGGCCAACAGTTTCCAGCTCGTAAAGCAGAAAGACAACAGCTGGAAAATCCAGTACCTTATTGATACAAGAAGAAAAGATAACTGTAAGGAAATAAAATAATGCGGAATAAAAACCTGATCTTCAATTACATCTTTTTAGGATGCCTGGCCATTTTATTCCTCAATGACCATTTCTTCAAATACCATTACACCAGCTGGTTTACAGGAAAACTTTCGGATATTGTCGGAATCATCCTGCTGCCGATGCTTTTAACGTACTTATTCCCAAAGCTGAAACAGTATTCCGTATACCCGGCCGGGGTTTTATTTGCCTTTTGGAAATCTCCGTTTTCAGAAAGCTGTATCGGGCTGTACAATAGTTTTTCCTTTATTCCATTGTACAGAGTCGTGGATTATACGGATCTCATCGTACTGTTATTGCTTCCGGTTCCTTATCTGCTGATTAAGAACAGTTCTGCTATTGACCGTTTCAGTCTGAAAAAACTGAGCCCGTCTTTGGTGTTATTGCCAACAATATTAACTCTCATGTCAACTTCTCCCGGAAACCGTTACTTTGATTATGTTCCGTACACCGGGAATCTTTATTTTAATGACTACTCTTTTGATGTTAATCAGTCCAGAGATGAAATACTCTCCGAACTTAAAAAACGGAATATAAGAGTGCAGAAAGACACTGCGAGAATTATTGCAGGAAGCAGAAGCAGACTTCTGAGTACCGGAACTTTTGAGCAGAAGAATCTTTATAACGGTAAAAAAGTTTATCAGGTCTCCGATGATTCTTTAAAAGCGTCGATTTTCAGAATGGTACGCTCAAGCAATGAATATAAAATAGACAGCATTCAGCTGGATGATCAGACGGTCTGGGATATACAGTTTGATATGCACATAATTGGAGAAGAGAAAGGAACCAGAATCTTTGTAAAATCCGCAAGAATAGGAGAAACCATGAAGGCGCAGGAAGTCGACCGGAAACTGAGAAAACTCTACGGAAAACTCCTGAAAGAAAAATTTAAAACATTCTAATGAATATGAAGATTCACCACATTGCCATAATCTGTTCGGATTATGAAAATTCTAAAAAATTCTATACTGAAGTCTTAGGATTAAACATCATCCGGGAAGTATACCGTGAAGAGAGACGGTCCTATAAACTGGATCTGGCAATAGAAGATCATTATGTGATCGAATTGTTTTCATTTCCGGATCCTCCTCAGAGACCTTCCCGTCCTGAAGCCTGTGGGCTGAGACATCTGGCTTTCTCAGTAGAAAATGTAGCAAACAAAAGACAGGAACTTATGTCAAAAGGCCTTATCTGTGAACAAATCCGTGTTGATGAATATACCGGAAAAGAATTTTTCTTTACCCAGGATCCGGATCTGCTTCCGCTGGAGTTCTATGAAATTTAAAGATCAGTGAGCGTATCCGGTAAAGAAACTCACCGCCATAATGGCCAGTACAATAGAAGAAATGACTACATACACGTAGTCTTTTTCTTTTAAATATCCTATCAGCGCAAAGACGATCCTCATGAGAGGAGTAAAGATCAGCAAAAGGATTCCCAGCTGGATGATGGCCATTCCTTCTCCCTTGCACAGAGAGTTCCAGAAATGTCCCCATACTTTTTCAGATGAGGTTCCTATATCCAGGCAGGTGTATTTTTTCGGCATTTTGAAGCCTTCCAGAAATAATTTGATGAAACCTGCCAGTGAAGTAATCACAGACAGAATAACACCCAGCCTCAGGAGATTTCCTACCGAACGGTTCAGATCCACATCTGTAAAATTCTTTTTCATTATCTGAAGCTTTTATTGATCCCGTTATACATCATATATACTGAAAGCACCGTGATCACGATGGCAAAAAATACTTTTAATTTCTTGGTCTTGGAAACCATCAGGGTTTTTGAACCGATGAAGCTTCCTACCACCACACCTATCAGAACCGGAGCAACAATCACCGGGATGATCTCTCCTCTCTGGAAGTAGATCAGGGCACTGGCAACTGCTGTTACACCGATCATAAAATTACTGGTTGTTGTAGAAACCTTAAACGGCAGTTTCATCATATTGTCCATAGCAAGAACCTTCAGGGCACCGGAACCGATTCCCAGAAGACCGGACATGGCGCCGGCAAACATCATCATCAGAAATCCGGGAACTGTATTTCTTGCAGAGTAACTTTTCAATACCCCTTTATCAGGAAAAGTTCCGTACAGTTTCAGTTTATCCTCCAGGCTTCCTTTGATTAAAGGTTCCTGATGATCCGGTTTACCTTTTAAATTTAAAATAACCGTTAAAAGAAGAATGCTGGCAAAGATAATCCCAATGGTATTCGGATTAAGCATTCCCGAAACCAGGGCTCCGATAATGGCCCCTGCTGTGGTGGCAATCTCCAGAAACATACCGATCCGCATATTGGTAAAACCTTCTTTCACAAAAGCTACCGCAGCACCGGAAGAGGTTCCGATCACGGAAATCAAAGAAGCACCGATGGCATAGTGCATAGGAACGCCGAAACCCAGCGTCAGTAAAGGGATGATGATAACTCCTCCTCCCAAACCTGTAAGCGAACCTAAAAGCCCCGCAGAAATGGCTCCGAGGAAGAGAATGATGATTTCTGACATGCTACAAATATAAAACTATTGCTGTACTCTGCCAAACGTTTAAAAAAGATAAATTTGACGTATTTTTGTAAGCATGAAAACTGAAATGAAATTATTCTATATCATCCTCGGTGCAACGCCTAAAGGCCGGAATATTGAGCAGCATGATGTTTTTTTCGGAATCGCGGAAAACCTTAAGGATCTTGTGCCTGATATGAAAGAATTCTGGAAAGAAGCAGAGGGAAAGATCCACCTGGACTGTTATCAGGAGGTGAAATTTGCAGACGGATATGAAGTGAAAATCGTTGAAAAAGGAGAGAGAACAGCAGAAGACCAGTTGTACTTCCTTAATCTGGGCGGGTATAAAAAAGGTTTCTTCGAAGAATTTCATGAACAGCATCTGATGGTAGGAAAATCAATGGGAGAGATCGTGAAAAGAGCAAAAGCGACGGAATTCTATGCTACGATGGGCTTTGAAGGTGCGGTAAGCCATATTGATGATAAGCACGGCGTTGATATTGATGATATTTTCAATGTCAGTGACATCCTGCCTGAGAAAATGAAAGCAAAATATTCTATTGTCCTTACAAAATCTGAAGCTGAAAATCAGGAAAATCCAATGGGGCTAGGCTATCTTAAAATTGATAAGATCCAATAAGCCGGAAGAAATTTAAATCTAACAGAAAAAATAAAAGTAAAATGAAAATAGGAATTTTAGGAGGCGGCCAACTGGGAAGAATGCTTATCCAGAGCGCATTGAAATATGATGATGAATTTTATACGCTTGATCCGGCTTCTGATGCCCCGTGCCATAATATCTCATATTTTACCCAGGGAAATTTCAATGATTATGAAACGGTACTGAACTTCGGGAAAGATAAAGAGGTCGTGACCATCGAAATAGAGCATGTAAACGCCGAAGCCCTTGCAGAACTTGAAAAACAGGGCGTAAAAGTAGTTCCGAATGCCGCCATTATCAAAACCATACAGCAAAAAATCCTTCAGAAGGAATTTTATAAAAACCACGATATTCCAAGCCCTGAATTCCAGACGGTATGGAACAGTGATGAAAAAATCGTAATGCCCCTGCCGTTTGTTCAGAAGATGAATACCGGTGGCTACGACGGAAAAGGCGTACAGGTCATTAAAACGGAAAATGATCTTCAGAATCTGTGGAAAGAACCTTCCGTGATTGAAAGCCTGGTAGATATCGATAAAGAACTTTCTGTAATTGTTGCCCGAAACGAAAGCGGAGAAACCAATATTTTCCCGGTAACGGAAATGGTGGCTGATCCTAAATTAAACCTGCTGGACTTCAACGTCTGTCCGGTGCTCCTGACCGAAGATGTTGTGAACCAGATCGAGGGAATTACAGAAAAATTCCTGAATGCTGTAAATTCACCGGGGCTTTTTGCCATTGAACTGTTCCTGGATAAAGAAGGAAAAGTATGGGTAAATGAAACAGCTCCAAGATTACATAATTCAGGACACCAGAGCCAGGAAGGAAATACAAATTCCCAGTTTGAGCAGATGTACAGAGTGGTGAAAAACCTGCCTTTAGCGGATACTGATGCTATTACTTACAGCGGAATGCTGAACCTGGTAGGAGCAGAAGGACATGCCGGAAAAGTAGTATATCAGGGAATGGAGGATGTTCTCAGACTGCCTGAAACCTACGTTCATCTATACGGCAAAACAGAAACCAAACCGGGCCGGAAAATGGGCCACATCAATGTTCTTGCAGATTCCAGAGAAGAACTGATGGAAAAACTGGTAAAAGTAAAAGGAATGGTAAAAGTAATTGCTGAATAACAATTCACATCAAAAATAAAAGAGCTGTAATGAATCATTGCAGCTCTTTCTATTTTAACGGTTTTTCTTTTTAAAAAGTTTGGGAAAATCAATGCTCCATTCCTTTTCATTGGAATTCCAGATCAGATAAGGCCCGTCAAAACTATCCGGATAAGTAATTTCATAGTCTGTTCCATCAGTATAATAATCCGGCTGAGTTCCCAGGTCAGTAGGTTTGAATCCCAGTTTTTCCAGCGTATTCCAATCGCTGTTGTCTGGCAGTTTGTGATGTGTTTTCCTATAATCTTCTACATTTTTGATCAGGCTGTTTCCGTATTCAATATCAGAATGTCTGGTGACGGATATCGGCAGATTCCAGTAAATGGTAAAGGAAATCACGATCAGTACAATGATGGAGATAAAAATAAGTATGGCCTTCTTCATTGAATTTTATAATGAGCAGTTTGGATAAATAGAATTCGTTTTTAAAGATCAAATTTAAGGTTCCTTCGTTTTCTCCAGAGAATCTTTTTTATAATTATAGGTCATATAGGTGCCCAGTGCAGGTGAATAGACAGAAAACTCCTCCATCTTTGTCAGTGGTGCATACAGCTTAAATGTACAGATATCAGTAGCCGAAATAAACGGACTGGTCCTTAAATGGCTGTGGGTAGCTTTGACAGAAGTAGCTCCGTTTTTCAATTGGGTAATTGCAGGAATTAATCTTGAGTGAAACCTCTGGTGTGAAAGAATTTTACCTTCCCGGTCTGTAATGAATAAATAATCATTTCCAAATGGAATAATCCCATTCTGAGAGGTTCCGGGAATTAAATATACCTTATACTTATCATTCTGCGGAAGAATAATAACATTCAGATTATAACCTTCAGGAGCACCTACCTCATATTTGGGATCGGATAGCTGTGGAATGACGGTGTTTCGTACTTTATTGATACCTGCTTCCGTTTCATTAAGCTTTCTCTGCCGGAAATTCTCTTTTACAGGTTTTGTTCCATTGTTTTTAAAAGAATATTCCGCAATAACAAGACTTTGATCTCTGTTCAGAAAAACCGATTTTACTGTGTCATGAACTTTATACGTGAGATAAGCGCCCACAGACCCGTGTACTGATGTGTTTTGGCTGATGAGATCCCCGGAATGCCATGATGCATTTTCAAGAGAAAATAAAAGGTTTCCTTCTGTTTTGATGGAATCCAGTTTCTGTTTCATTTCCTGATCAGAATATTTTTTTTCCTGAGCAGAAATAAGTACCGACATGATGATCAGAAGAATTCCGGTGATCTGTTTCATAGGTTATTTTTTGTGGACTAAAATACAAAAATTGATGATAAAAGATAAATTTTCTATGGTAGGGAAGATTCAATGATGGGTGCGTTTAAATGTATTGTTTTATCAATGGTACTTAAATCCCTGCGTGTTGCGGATACAGATTAAATTTTTCAAAGGATCTCAGATTACACAGATTTTCTTGTTGGATTAAAGCTAAAGGCTGCAAGGATTTTAATTATTCTGATGTTTTTAGGGCGCAAGAAAATCGAAGATTTTCAGCAATTTTTTAGAACTGTGATCAATTATTTTAAAAATTAAAACAGCCGAAAGCTAATCCACCGCTTCATCGAATCAAAGGAGTTGATCCTGTTCTCTGCCCTCTAAAACCTACGGCATTCATCATCAGGCTTTACATTTCAAAAAATTAAACACAAAGTTTTATGTAAGAGATTTTTTGATTTTGAGAGAGAGTAAAGAAAGGCGACTTTGTCGCTGATGAAGCTTTTGGCTAAAACGCGCGCTTCATCAAATCAACGGAGTTGATTCTGTTCTCTGCCCTCTAAAATCAACGGCATTCATCATCAGACTTTGCGTTTCAAAAAATTAAACAGAAAGAATATAAGGTTTTGCGTTTCCAAAAAACAGCAATATTTTAATCCTGGAAACATTCTGTTGATGAAATTTATTTTATTACCCAGCCTGCGGACCCAGCCTATTTAAAATCTTTTTCATCCACCTTTTCAAAAATCTTCTTCTGTTCATTCCATACAAAAGCATGGTAATAGACGCTTTCGGCTTCAGGAGATTCCCGGCAGATACCGGCAATAAAAAGCCTGCTGTCTACATCAAAAACAGCCCTGTCATCCGCAAACAGGCATGAGGTTTCTTCTCCAAGCGGAAGCCCGTAAATTTTTCCGTCGCGCACATCCATCATCATTCCCATAATACAGCTCGTTCCGCACCCGAAAATAACCGTGATATAATAGCTGGCAAAATCGGGGATTCCCGCTGCATAAGCTTCCCTGATCCTTGTTCTGAAATTATAAAAACCTTCATCTTCAGAGAAATCCAGTTTTGCTTTTTTGGTGAATTTATAATTAGCTGAAGGGAATTTCTCAAAATGAAAACCAGCAGTTAACGTATCAGCCTCCATTTTCGATTCCTGAAAAGACTTACTTTCAATTTTCTTTATATTGGCCGTATCTGGCATTTCTGCGGGCTGTTCTGTCGCTAAAGTATCTGTTACAGAAGATACGGGACTCCCGTTTTTAACAGGTTCTTTTTTCTCTTTACACGAAAGTAAAATAAAAGCGAACAGCGGGATTAATAATTTGATGATTTTCATGGTTTATTTTTTAGAATGGCATAATCACTGTTTTTCCTTTATATTTCCCTTTTTCTATCCGGAAAAGCACCGCATATCCTCCGGCTCCGTCCGAATTGACCATGCTGATATACAGCGTTTCATTTTCTGCATCAAAATAGCATTCGGCAAATTCCGTATTGATGTTGAAAAGGTTTTCTGTCTCTGTTGACGGAATTTCAACCGTATGGTTTCCGATTCTGGCGGTAACAGATCGATAACGGGTCTGAGGAATGGTTCCATCGGTACCCCAGACCGGTTTTCCTTTGTACAGGTCTTCTGTCTGAATTTCCCGGCTGCTCGAAGAAAAATACTTTTTATTCTCCTTATACTTGAAAGGTTCGGCAGTAATCTCTACTTTAATGTTCTCTGATGCAAAAACAGCTTTATGCTGATTCGCGGAAACGCGGGGTACCTGTGTAAAAGATTCTATATACCTTACCCTGGAATGGTAAACATATCCGGAAAGCAGATTTCCGTTTTTATCGGGATAATCTGCCATCAGCCAGTTTTTACTGCTTTCATCGCGGTCATAGACGTAAATAATTTCTCCCGAATTAACCTTTCCCGCAATAGCGCTCTTGGCATCTGCACTTTTTCTGATGTTCACATAACCGTCCCGGTCTGCTATTTTAGCGAACTGTGCCAAAGAATACTGAAAGCTTAAAACGGCTGCCAGAAGTATTGTTTTCTTTGTTTTCAATGATTAAATTTAAAATGAAGTATAACTATTTAAAAATTTTCTGAATCACATTTCCTATTTCCACAAAATCACCATGATTTCCTACTGAACGGATTTCCGGGCTGTTTTTGTCAAATTCCGAGAACGGAAAGATCAGAAGATAATTGTTATCATTCAAATACCGGTTCAATAATTCAGGAATAAGTCTCATCTGAGGAATATAAGATTGCATACCTCTTTTTGCCATGAACAGAATCAGGGCTTCATCATCTTTCAGCCGGGTGGCTGTTCTCTCACCGTCCTGCCATGTATTCATAATGATAAATTCGGCTTCTATATTGGCTTTTTTAATGATCTTCTGCAGAATATCCAGGATGTTTTCAGGGGCATAGAAGATCATAGTGGCTCCGGAATTTCTGGCAATATTCCACACCCTCAAAAGAGCATGGAAGAATCCGGCTTCTTTGTGGGCATTTTCAGGGATCATCACGGCATATTTCCTGATGGTGGAAAGAGGCTGAGCTGCATGGTATACCAGAACATTCACATCATCATTCTGAAGATACCCGTTATACAGATTATAAACGAAAGAAGGCGAAAATCCTTTTTCATCTTCCAGCCCGATGATCAGGTCGGTAATATCCTGCTCTTTGATCACATTATTCACACCGTTGATAACGTCATTGTCATAACGTTTTAAAGTCTGCATTTTAACGTCAGCCGCGGCCGCAGCATCAGCGGCCTGGTGGAGTAGTTTTTCGGCATTTTTCACCGAAGATTCATTTTTGTCTTCATTGATGACATTCAGAGCAAAGAGATCTTCCGTATTGGAGTGGGCCTTGATCAGGATTCCCAGATTCACCATTCTATCCACGGTATTTTCATGGTTAACGGCCAGAAGTATATTTTCTTCTTCGTGGGTATTGCCGGAAACCGTATCTTCATTATCGCTTTCTGCTATTTTCTGGGCACTTGCCAGTGAGATAAAGGATGAAATGGTACATGAAACGAGGATCAGAAGAATGCTGCCGTTCAGGACGTGCTCATTCAGCAGTCTTACCGGTTCTCCGGCTTCGGTTTCGGAAAGGATAATATTATAACCCACCATTACAGAGGCCAGCGTTGCCGCAGCAGAGGCGGAACTCAATCCGAAGATCAGTTTTCCTTCTTCTTTGGAAAGCCTGAATGTTTTCTGGGTAGCTACTGCCGAAAGGTATTTTCCTCCGATAGAGGCAACAAGCATGATTCCTGCTGCTTCAAGGGTTTCCCAGCTTTTAAAAAATACTTTAAAATCGATCAGCATTCCCACGCTGATCAGGAAGAACGGGATAAAAATTGCATTTCCTACAAATTCCACCCGGTTCATCAGCGATGAGGTATGAGGAATAAGCCTGTTTAAAGCCAGTCCTGCGAAAAATGCCCCGATAATGGCTTCCACTCCGGCCAGTTCAGCCAGCATGGCGGCCAGATAGATCATCACAAGTACAAAGATATACTGGGAGATCTTGTCGTCCACTTTTTTGAAGAACCACCGTCCTATAATGGGAAATATGATCAGAACAATTAATGCAAATACGATAAAGGAGACAGACAGTCTGAGCCAGAATTCCGTTCCTACGTCTCCCTGTGACATTCCTACAATTACGGCGAGTACCAGAAGCGCAAGAATATCTGTAATCATTGTTCCGCCAACCGTAATATTAACGGCTTTATTCTTTGCAATTCCCAGTTTGCTCACCAGCGGATAGGCAATAAGCGTGTGGGAAGAGAAAAGGCTGGCAAAGAGAATGGAGGTCAGCATGGAGAAGTGGAGGATGTAATATCCTCCCAGGTATCCGAGTACAAAAGGAACGGTAAAAGTGTAAATCCCGAAAGTCAGGCTTTTCCATTTGTTCTTTTTGAAATCGCCCATATCAATTTCCAGTCCGGCCAGGAACATGATGTAAAGAAGTCCTGTGGTTCCGGTAACCACAATGCTGCTGTCTCTGGCAAGCACGTTGAAACCGTTAGGCCCGATGACGGCTCCGGCAATAATAAGCCCCAGAAGGTGAGGAACTTTAATTTTATTCAGCAGCAGCGGAGCTGCAAGAATGATAACCAGTACCAACAGGAATTTCAATACCGGATCTTCTATTGGAAAACTCAGATTGTGTATACTCAGTAAAATCATAAGTGTTTTTATTTGGTGGAACGTACGAGCTCTACGGAAAACTTGGCGGTACAGCCGTTGTCGGAAGTAACGGTTCGTGTTCCTTTGATCTTGTTATCGGAAATATCATTGAGAATAACGTTCATTTCCACATATTTTTTGGCCGTAGAATCGGTTTTGAAAGAAAGTCTGATCTCGTTGTTTTCAAATTTCCCGGAATACAGTCTCACAAGGTTATTATTATTAATAATCTTGGTCACAGGCTGAGTGGGGTCGTTATCGAATTCCCAGAGGTCTGTACGCTGGTCACCCACTACATAATCGCTGCAATTGGATTCTGTACAGATTACTTTTCCGTTCCATGGTCCTGATATTTCTTCCGGCCATACAACCGCTTTTATCTCCGTGGAATCTTTTTTGGAAAAAATACTGTCCTTCATTTTCAGGAGCGCCTGGTATTCAGATTCTTTCTGTGCGAATAATTTTTCTTTTTCAAGCAGTTGTTTTTCTCTTTCCGTAAGGTTTTTTTCCTTTTCCTTGTAATCACAGCTTACCAGAAGAAAGCAAACAGCGGCGAGTAAAAAAAATGTGTTTTTAAGCATATATGTGGATTGGGGTATACAAGATAAGAAAAAATATAAAAACAGGAAAATATTGCTTTCCACAGGAGGTAAAATAATTCTGCAGGATTTTCATTCAGTTGCCCGCCGTTAGTGGAATAATGGAAGAGATCATATTTCCGGCTGCCATATCGGTAAGAATTACAGATAAGTATTGGGGGAATTTTTTTTTGATTTTGTCGCGTTTTACTGAAAGTATTTCCGACTGACCCCGCAAATTTCAAGGATTTTTATTGATGTTTTTCCCGCAGATTACGCTGATTGAGCAGATTTTTGAATTTAAATCTAAAGTATAAAAATTATTGCAGTTAAAATACAGGGGGACAGATTTCAGGTGTTGGCTTTCAGGGATTCTGTTTTTGCTTTTCTGAACATTCCGGGTTTGTAATTGATGATAAAAACCCCGCAGATGATCAGGGCAGCAGCGATGATAAATTTAAACGAGATCTGTTCATCCATAATCAGCCAGCCGAGAAATATAGCAATAATGGTGTTGATATAAGCCAGGATGGAAACCTGTACCGGAGAAATCTTGGTGAGCGCATAATGAAATGCAAAAAAAGCAGCTACGGAGCCGAAAACAGCAAGGTAGAGCATCGCAGAAATACTTTTTAAGGTCCAGTTCCCGAAGTTATAGTTTTCTGAAAAAATAAAAGCGAACCCAATCTGAACAATTCCGGCAAACAGAAACTGATAGAAAAGATTCAGGGTGATATTTCCGCTCTGAATATTGAGTTTTTTTGTAAATATGGTACCTGATGCCCATCCTGAAATAGCACAGAAAAGAAAGATCATTCCCATTCTGTAACCGGGGTTGGCAAGATCCTGTATACCGTCCCAGAAGATGAAAAGGATTCCGCTGAAACACATCAGTACTCCGGCAAAAGCCCGCAGACTGAATTTTTGCAGGCCTACGGCTACACTTCCCAGAAAACCAGGATAGGAGAGCATGCACTGATAAGTGATGCCAGACTGCTGGAAACGGTTTCTTCCGCTACGGTGGTCATCCCGTTGGCAACAACCAGCATTAACAGGGAAAAAACAACCTGATAGCCCAGGCTTTTCCATCCTATCCATTTGAACTCTTTTTTTGAAAGAAGAACAAAGAGCATTATAACAGCAGCAAGAAACTGCCGGATTCCCGCTACAAACCAGGCAGGAATTGTTTCTACCGCTACACGGATCGCCAAAAATGTAGTTCCCCATACAATAGCAACGGTAAGAACAGCAAAAATGAGTTTGTAATCTTTCAAGATAAACAGGATATAACAGGCAAATTTATCGGTTTTAAAATAAACAGAACGGGTACAGTTGGGATAATTTCCGGTGATACAGATGAGAAGTGAATGAAAGATGATGAGGTGCGGGGATTAATATATAAATATAAAGAGCAGCAAAATGATGTCTTTACTTTCATCTTCAGGTTTCCACCTTCCATCTAAAATTTTAACAGGAGGTTAAAATTCTTTATCTTTGGCCATCTAATAAAAATTGAAAATGGTAGGAATTATTATGGGCAGCCAGAGCGATCTGCCAATCATGGAACAGGCCGCAAATTTTTTAAAAAGTCTGGATATTCCCTATGAACTGACGGTGGTTTCTGCCCACAGAACACCGGAAAGAATGTTCGATTATGCGCAGAAGGCAAAAGAAAGAGGTCTGAAAGTAATTATTGCAGGAGCAGGCGGAGCTGCCCATCTTCCGGGAATGGTCGCCAGCTGTACAACACTTCCTGTGATCGGGGTTCCTATCCTGTCAAGCAATTCCATAGACGGATGGGATTCCGTATTGTCTATTCTTCAGATGCCGGGTGGAATTCCCGTAGCAACGGTTGCGTTAAACGGTGCCCTGAATGCCGGAATTTTAGCGGCCAAAATATTAGGAAGCGCCGATACCGGAGTAGCTGAGAATCTTCAGAAATACCAGGATTCCCTGAAAGATAAAGTATTGGGAACAGTAGATGATATTAAGGCGAAACATCCCAACCATTACGATCTGTAACCCTTCATTATACAAAAACCGCTTTATTTCTGATAAGGCGGTTTTTTTGTAACGGTATATCTGTACTTTCCGGAGTATCATGGGGTACCGGTTTATTTTGAAATCCTTATAAAAGCAAAACCCCTGCAGTCTCTATGAAGGCAGGGGTTTTCTGATTTATTTTTTGATGAATTTCAGGTTCTGCACCTTATCTTTGGACTGGAGCTGTACCATATAACTTCCCGGAACCAGGGTCTGAATGTTGATCTGCCCGTCTGATAATGCTCCTTTTAACAGGGTTCTGCCGGACATATCGGAAATTGTATAGCTTTTTGCATCCGAATTTTTAATGTATATAATATCTCTGGCAGGATTTGGATAAATCCCTGCTTCCTGACTGATTGTTACATCGGAAACTCCGAGTCTTGGCGAGCATTCTCCATCGTAGGTGTCCCCGGTAATAGTCCAGTTTTTATTGGTAATTAATAAGTTTCTTGCACTTACTGCCCCTGAGCCGGAGTATACGAGGGGAGCAGCTGATGATATATCAATATTACCTGCAATTAAAGGGTTCTGAGCCCAGCCGGAGAGTGTGGCATCATAATTCTGGCAGTTCAGCCCTGAATTTCTCAGCATATTGCCGGCAAACACCAGAGAATTGAGTTCCCATTTTCCTAAGTTCTGGTTAAAGTCTGTGGCATTGTCAAACATACCGCTTATATCTTTTACCAACTTTACATCCCATTTGCCAATATTCTGATTGAATTTTTTAGCATTACTGAACATATTCTGCATATACACTACTTTGGATACATCCCACTCCGAAATATTACTGTTGAAATTTTCTGCGGAATAAAACATGCCGTATATCATTTTTACATTGCCTGTGTCCCAGCTGCTCAGATCCTGATTGAAAGCTTTGGCATTAAGAAACATAAAATTCATTTCAATCATTTTTGAAGTATCCCAGTTTCCTATCGGCTGGTTAAATTTTACAGCATTCCCAAACATAAGTTCGGCATCGAGATTGCCGGACATATCCCAGTTCCCGATAGGCTGATTGAAGGCCTGGGCATTTTGAAACATAGCATTGGTTTCCACAACTTTAGAAGTGTTCCAGTTCCCGATAGGCTGATTGAAATTCATTGCCATGAGAAACATGATTCCCATTGAGGTAACATTGGACGTATCCCAATCCCCGATAGGCTGGTTGAAGAGATAACAGCCTGAAAAAGTCCCTGTTAAGCTCGTTACACGGGAAGTATTCCAGCTATTCATCGTGGGATTTCCAATCAGGCCGGAGCAGTTTAAAAACATAAAAGACATGTCGGTTACATTGGAAAAGTCCGGAATATCCGTAGCGGTTACATTTAAAGCCCTGCATTCTGAAAATGCATTTTTCATGGAGGACCAGCTGATATTTCCCCATTGTTCAATTCTCAGGATTTTCTGATTATCCCCGGCAAGGCTGTTAACGCCTGAAGAATCAGGAGCTATAAATCCTATCCTGCTGAAACTTCCGTTTCCGTTGCTTATTTTTACGCGGTAGGTAGCCTGGGCGGGATCAGGGTTTAAGGGAGTTCCGAAATCGATCAGAACACGATATTCGGACGTTACATCCGTTAAAGTTGCATTATGGGAAGGGTAGCCTATTTCTTCCCAATAGATGGTATAGTCTGTGCCTGTTCCGGGGAACCAGATCCGGGTATTCCCGGAACTGTCGGGACTTCCGGGGCTGTTAGACGGAAGACTGGGATTCCAGACTGTAATGAATTCGTTTTGAGCTTTGACTGCCTGAAACAGCAGGATGAAAAAGATAAATGGTATTAGTTTTTTGTGCATATCATGGTTTTGTGAGATAAAAATAGTGAAAATGAATTAAATGTTATTTTTTTTTAATTGCAAATGAAGATATTACGGTGTTTTTAGAGAATTGGCATAACTGTATAAAAAAACTCCCCAGAGGTCTGAAGAGTTGCTGTATTATTCCTGAAGCATATTGTCTCTTGTATTTTTCTGGACGGCAATAGCGCCAAAAAGGGCAAGGAGAAATGCAAATGCATAAAAACCTTTTTCGCTGGGAAGTATGGTTGCATTCCAGAGTCCGATAGCCAGTAATACGATGGAGGACAGGGTAGCAAACCAGCAGATTCCGTAATAGATATCCGTTACCGGAATATTTTCCAGTCTGTCCCGGACAGCTTTCTGAAGAGAAACAACGGCAAACAGGCCGTATAGCAGGATGGTAAAGTAATATCCTTTCTCATTCAGCTGCATTTCTGCCCGTGCAAGACCTACGATAAAGCCGATCATTCCTGCTCCCAATGCCACCCACGATGCCGCGACGAATGCATTCGATACTCTTTGTTTTTTCATAGTAATATGTTTTTGATGGGTTAAATATATTCATTTTTTTATGAACCTTGCTATAACAGGGAGAAATATAGGAGAAATACGGATAAAATGCCGAAACGGGAAAAAAGCTTTTTATTTCTGCGAAAAGAAAATTTTTGACTAAAACCGGGGAATTTCTTTCTGACAGAAGAGCAAATATTTAAATTCCGGCTGTTTCCCTAGCCCTGATAGCAGCGGTTACCCCACAGCAGGAACCGGAACACCGGCGGGAATGGTGCGGGAAGCCGTGGCGCGAGGAGTATGAGCGGATAGCAGGAACAGCTTCTGAAAAAAAACTCCCCGGAAACCGGAGAGCCTGATCAGATATTATTGTACTATATATTCATAGCTGTACTGAACGGAGGGACTTCCGTTGGCTTCTTTCCCGGTAACCTGAACGGGAAATCCCGCATTGTTGTACTGTATGCTGTAAGTGGTGGTCTGGCTTTGGTTCCAGCTGCCGTCACTGTTTTTAAAGCTTACCCTGTCTGTTGTATAGTTGTTTTTACTTAAAGTATAGGCCCTTTCCATCATGATCTTCAGGTACCTGTTGATATGGGTGTACGGATTGGGTCTGTCGTCATAGGAAAAATCGCTTTTGTAGCTGTAACTTATTGTTCCTCCGATTACGGAAGTTTCCGTCGAAATATTGTCGCCATTATAGGTATAGGAAACAGTATCCGGGTGAGAGCAGTCTTCTGTCTGGCAAAGGGTAGAAGAGGTAAGCTGGCCTTTGGAATTATAGGTGTATTTTGATGTTCTGTTTAGATTAGGATTTGTATAAACGGCTTTGATACCGGTCAGAAGATCTCCGGTATAGCTGAAGACGGTATAGTATTCCAGTTCCTGAGCGGCATTGTAATAATTGGCTTTTACCGGTTTGCCGTTGTTGTATTCGAAAGTGGTGGCTCTTTCTCCGGAATGTGTTTTGATGAGTTCTCCCTGGTTGTTATATTCAAGGGTCTGTACCACAGTTTCAGGCTGAGTAGGATTGTCGTAATAAACGGTGGTTATTTTATGCAACAGTAATTTTTGCTCAGGTGTATTGGTGTCTTCACTGCTGCAGCTGCTGAAAAGTGCCGCAGAGCCCATCAATCCCAGGAATAAGAAGTTCTTCATATTATTTTTTAGGGGCAAAAATAGCAAATGCCACGGCTGCCGGCCATAAAAAATCCCACTATTTCTGAATAGTGGGATAATATCATATTTTGCAGGATCTTAATATCTGTAATATTCCGGTTTGAAAGGTCCTTTTACGTCTACTCCGATGTATTCTGCCTGTTCAGGAGAAAGGGTTTCAAGCTCTACGCTTAATTTTTTAAGGTGTAAAGCCGCTACTTTCTCATCCAGGTGCTTAGGAAGCATGTATACTTCGTTTCCGTAAGCAGCAGAGTTGTTCCATAATTCGATCTGAGCCAGAGTCTGGTTAGAGAAAGAGTTGGACATTACGAAGCTCGGGTGCCCTGTTGCACATCCTAAGTTTACCAGTCTTCCTTCTGCAAGGATGATGATCTCTTTTCCTTCTACATTGTAGATGTCTACCTGAGGTTTCACTTCAGATTTGGTGTGACCGTAGTTTTTGTTTAACCAGGCCATATCGATTTCGTTATCGAAGTGTCCAATGTTACAAACGATAGCCTTATCTTTCATTTTAAGGAAGTGTTCTCCTCTTACGATATTGAAGTTACCGGTTGTTGTGATGATGATATCTGCGTTATCTACCACGGTATCCAGTCTTTTTACTTCATAACCGTCCATAGCAGCCTGAAGTGCACAGATCGGGTCGATTTCCGTAACGGTAACGATAGAACCGGCTCCTCTGAATGATGCAGCAGTACCTTTACCTACATCTCCGTATCCGCAAACTACCACTCTTTTTCCGGCAAGCATTACGTCCGTAGCTCTTCTTACCGCATCTACTGCAGATTCTTTACATCCGTATTTGTTGTCGAATTTAGACTTGGTTACCGAATCGTTTACGTTGATGGCAGGCATTACCAGGGTTCCGTTTTTCATTCTTTCGTACAGCCTGTGTACTCCGGTGGTGGTTTCTTCAGAAAGCCCTTTGATATCTTTTGTGAATTCAGGGTATTTGTCAAAAACCATATTCGTTAAATCTCCACCGTCATCAAGGATCATATTCAGTGGCTTTCTGTCTTCCCCGAAGAATAAAGTCTGCTCAATACACCAGTCAAATTCTTCAGCATTCAGACCTTTCCATGCATAAACAGGGATTCCGGCAGCAGCGATAGCGGCGGCGGCGTGATCCTGAGTAGAGAAAATATTACATGATGACCAGGTAACTTCAGCTCCTAAGGCTACCAGTGTCTCGATAAGCACAGCCGTCTGGATCGTCATGTGAAGACATCCTGCTATTCTTGCGCCTTTAAGCGGCTGAGACGGTCCGTATTCTTCACGGATAGCCATCAGACCCGGCATTTCTGCTTCTGCAAGGGTAATTTCTTTTCTTCCCCATTCTGCAAGGGAGATATCCTTAACTTTATAAGGAACGTATTGTGTTGTAGTACTCATATGTAATGAATAGTTTTTAAATTCAAGTGATAACGAAGTGCAAAATTACAATTAATAATTAAGATATAAAAACACAGATCGGCGACAGATTTTATGAGATTATACAGGGCTTAAAATTATTTAGTCTTAATATAAATAACTATTTTTACCTGATAAATCAATATATTATGGATCATAACAATACACAGAACGATGCACAGAGAAAAGCAAAACCTGTTGCTCCAAAAGTAAAAGAGCTGATTGGCAGGTCGAAGAGCGTTATTTTAGCTACGGCAGATGCGGAAGGAAACCCCAATGCCAGCTATGCTCCTTTTGTACAGGTGGGTAACAGCTTTTATATCCTGGTGTCTTTTATGGCAAAACATACCAGAAATCTGGCGGACGGAAGAACAGCGTCAGTGATGTTTATTGAAGATGAATCGGCAACGAAACAGATCTATGCCCGCGAACGTTTAACGGTTGAAGCAGCCGTTTTCCAGACAGAAAGGGATTCTGAAATATGGAATGAAGTTGTTGCCGGGCTTAAAGAAGCTCACGGTAAAGTAGTGGACGTTATTTCTGAAATGGGAGATTTTATTCTTATCCGGTTGCAGCCGGTAAAAGGTTCTTATGTAAACGGATTCGGAAGCGCCTATTTTGTAGATGAAAACCTGGAAATCCGGGAGCACAGAAACGATGCAAACCATCAGTCTAAATAAATAAGAAAGGGAGCTGGAAGAGAGAAGCAGGGAGTTTATACCTGCTGAGATTGGTAAAAAACCTGTCTCTGAACAGATTTTATGATGAAGCCTGCATTGGTGGTCCGGACAAATGGCACTTTTTCCTCCATCTCCCATCCTTTTTTCGTATTTTTGCAGAATAAAAAAGCAATGCCCCTTTACCGAGATTTTTCAGATGATAATGCCACCATTCTTGTATGGAAATATGATGAGAATGAAGAACTGAATATTCATGAACTTCTGGAGCCGGAAAATGCTGAAAAAGTAAAGGATTACCACCCCAAAAAGCTTCAGGAAGTCCTGATGGTCCGCAAACTTCTGAAAGGTCTGAAGCCTCATTCCAAAATCCTGTACAAAGAAAGGGAACCCTTTTTATCTCCCAAAGATGCCGAAATTTCTATCACACATTCTTTTCCCTTTGCAGCCATTGCTGTTTCCAAAAATAAAATAGGTATTGATATTGAAAAATTCAATCCGAAAATACTAAGGGTCATTGATAAATTCACCTATGAGAATGAAAGGGGATTTATTCCGGCAGATAAAGCAGATACGTTTTATACCATTATCTGGAGTGTAAAGGAAAGCATGTACAAGATCCATCATTCCAAATACTGGTCTCTGAAGAAAAATTATGAAGTGAAACCTTTTGAGCTGAAACACCTTCATAAAATAAGCTGCCGGGTGTACGACGATCAGTTTTCAGATGAATTCAAGGCAAGGGTGGAGTTTTTTGATGATTACTGCTTTACGATTGTAGAGGAATAGCTGATTTTCTTTTGGATCAACTGTCTTATTGAAACTAAATGCCCAAAAGCAATTACCGGAACAACAAAGGTAGGAAGCCAGTTGAATGGAAAATATAAAATGGCTATGTTGGGTTGATCAAATCCTAATTTCTGTAACGGAGATGGTGCAGATAAGAAAGCTATTATCACTATGTTGATCAGCAATGCCAGACTGATGATATTCCACCATAAAACTAAATTTATACTTATTTTTGATTTACTGATTCCGTAATAAGCAATAAATGGTGCTGTAATACCTGCTATTATATCAAAGTTTATCCCTTCAAAAGTCATCAGTTCCGGAATAACTTTATGTAAGAACAACCAATACAGTACGATTTCTACAAAAAACCTTATTATATTGATATAAGTAATGGATAAAAGCGGAAGGCTGTCAATGAACAATTTACCTTTCTTTGTACTAAAAAGCAGTATAATAACAAAAACTGGTGGAAGAATACCCAATAATACAATTTTTGGAGGAAGAGAATTTAAATGGGTGCTATAAACATGATTCAGGGCTAAGAAGGCCTGGATAACCAACCAAACGATGAGTGCGGGAAAAATAATATGGGTATTTGATTTTACTATTTTTAAATCTGCCTCTTTAATTGCTCTTCGAAACAAGAGTAGAGTAATTAATGTGATGATCCCGAAAATAAACGAAATATATAAAGGTAAGTTTTCCATGATTGATTTTTAACTAAAAATATCATAATCAGTCAAAAAACAAATTACCCTAAGACAAGAAATCTTAAAAAAGAATTATTCAGTTTCATCTCCCTTCTCCGCTTTATATTTTTCAATCACTTTCCGCTGTTCTTTAGCAACATCATAGATCAGCTCCAGAATGTCATGAATATTTTTAAGTTCCGTTAAATGAGATATTTTGTCGGGATCTCTCCGGTCGATAATATCATTTTCCTCAATCTCGGTTTTTCTTTTCATCAGCATATCTTCAATAGAGGAATCTTCCGGTTCAAGGCGGCTTTCCATTTTGAGGGTTTCGGTGATGTCGTTTCCATTGAGCAGGGCAGAGGTCTGCTGCATTTCGGCTTCAATCTTTCTGCTCCAGCTTTCGGAATCTATTTCCGGGTATTGTTCTTTGCTTTTGGCATATTGGGAAAGAGAGGCGGTATAAGCTGTAATCAGATGAGAGGTAGCCACAAACTGATGAACCACTTCCAGTTTTTTCTGCTGGTTTTTAGGATCCGAGATCATCCGCTGAAAATTATCAGAAAGATTGGCCAGTGAAATGATCGCGTTTTTCCTTTTTATTTTATAATCTTCAATATCAAAATCTCCCTGCAGGAATTTGGATATTACACTCTGGAAATAGATGAGGTTATCTGCGGCAGATTTCTTCATCAGATCAAGATTCTGGGTATGCTCCCATACAGGCAGAACAATATAAGACACGGCAAAAGCAATGATTCCGGCAATGGCTGTATCCAGTACCCTGTCTTTGAAGATGATATTTACTTTTCCGGGATTTAAGAAGTTGAAACTCAGAAAAACATAAATGGTCATAAATAATACGGCCCAGAAGTAACGCCCTTTTAAAAAGCTGAAACACATGATCATACTGATCAGCAGGATGGCAAACAGGACCCCGTTAATATGAATGAAATGCAGAATGACATACGCAATGGTGGCCCCTACAACCGTTCCGTAAAGACGGAGAAGATTCCGCTGTTTGGTAATGGAGTAGGCCGGTTTTAAAATAGCGGTTATGGTAATTAATATCCAATAGGTATGTCCCAGTCCCAGAAAATCAAACATAGAGAAAAGGTAACCAAGCAGCAAAGCTGTTGTAATTCTTATCGCATGACGGAAATGGGAGGATGATAATGAAATATTATTCCTTAAAACCTTAGAATTAAGTTTCGGTTCATTCGGCATGAACTTTTTCAGATCCAGTCCCGTAGATAAACTCTTGGCCAGTTTTACATTCTGGGAAAAAACTTTGTAGATCTCGCTGATTTCTTTGGTGATCTCATTGATGCGCATCAGGATCTGCCGCAGGATCATGAAGTTTTCAAGGCTGTCGGGCGATAATTGTTTGTTTCTTAGTTCAAAATAATTAAAATTAAGATTTTTCAATTCAAGCTCCAGATTAAACATGGGCTTTGCTCTTGTTCCGCTCTGAAGGGATATCCCGATATTGGTAATTTCTTCAGCCAGAAGGTTGAGGTAATCATGAATATTAACTAAGATCATGCTGTCTTCAAAACTCAGCTGAAGTTTCTGATAATCGCTTTCAGAGGTCATCAGTTTTTCATGAAGGTCCATTGAATTCAGAAACATCAGCATAAGAAGGCGGCTCGTTGTTGTAGATTCATTAACGATCGTTCTGGTCTTAAAAACAGTTTCTCTTGTTTCTTCCTGAAGATTTTTGATTTCAATCTGTTTGGCAATAACCTGAGTGGTCAGTTTGTCAAAATCAGGATTCTTCTGATAATAATTGGCTTTGATCTTTAAAAATTCAGCAAGCTGAAGATAATTTTCACCGATCATCTGACCTGCCAGTTTGTACGGACGGATTGTGGTGACCACAAGAAATATGAGCAGGAACCATATACAGCCACTGGTAAAGATCAGTAAACTTTTAAGGATATCACTTCCTGTAAGGTGTCCGTCTATAAAGATGGCAAGAACCACCAGAGAGAGTGAACCTACCGCAGCCAGCCGCTGCCCGTAAACACCAATCAGGGAGAAAAACATCCCGAAAACAATGATCTCAAGAAGTACCAGAATTTTAATATTCATTACCAGGCTGGCAATCAGCGCTACCAATACAAAGCAGCAGATGGCGAATGCCAGCGCATTCCTTCTTCTGATAAAAGGACCTGGCTGGTCAGTAAGAGCTACGAAACTGGTTCCCAGAGGGAACAGGAAATATTCTTTTAAAATGCCGAAATGAGCGAGAACCAGACAGGGCAGAACGGTGGCCAGTGTAATTCTGATCGCAGAATATACATATTGGCTGGTAACGAATTTTTTAAGTTCTGCTGAATAATTCATACTGCAAAAATAAATATTGGAAAAATAAAAAGCCTTATAAAAATAAGACTTTTATGAACTTATTTCAGGCCGTCTGTCATTATATTTTTATCAATTTTGAATTTTGCTTCACTGTGAGAAGTGAATGAACTGATTTACAAATCGACAGCGCAGCAAAGTGACTGTTCACTATCGACTTTTCTGCATAAAAAAAGCTGTTTCAAAAATGAGACAGCTTTTTTTATGTGGAAAAATATCTTAATAATCTACATTAGATGTTTCTTCACCAATGTTCCAGGTAAGACCGAAACGAAGGGTGTTATCCAAAGCAGTATTGATCTTTGACATATTGATCAGGTAAGAGATATCCAATCCGAAAGAACGGTATTTTAATCCGATACCGGCAGTTGCATACTGTCTTGCTCCCTGCTCTTCACTTTCGTGGAAATAACCGGTTCTTACAGAAAATGCATTGTCATATGAATATTCCAAAGCTCCGCTGTACATGATGCTGTTCTTGTTTTTGAGTGATTTTGTGATTCCGGCAATAGGACCTACGTTGGGAATCTCATATCTCGGCTGTCTTGTGTTAGGATCTATACCTACATATTCTGATCCCGGAACAAGAATTTTTGAACCTTCTACACTTAAACCGATTCTGTTCATATCATCCAGGTACATATCATATCCAACCCCTAATCTTGCCATAGTAGGAAGGTAAGATCTGGATTCTTCATTTCCTGTGTAATCCAGTTTAGGACCTACATTCTGAATGGCCAAACCTGCATTCACTTTACCTTCATAGCCTCCGAAACTTGAGAATTTAGGAGAAGTATAGTATCCGGAAATATCAACGGCAAAAGAGTTGGCCGGTTTAAGGGTGGTATCGGTGTTGAAACCTCCGGCTAAGTCTGAACGGATAAATCTACCGGTAACAGCTCCTGAGAAAGAGTCGGAAAGCTTCAGGGCATAAGCCACATCAATAGAGAATTCGTTTGGTTTTGAGGTACCCATAGATGCTACTTCAGAACCCACTAACTGGGTAAGGTCCACTTCACCCATATTAAAATAATAAATACTGGCCGAGATGGTAGATCTTTCTTCCTGTCCTAGAAATTTATGGAATGCACCATACAGTAAAAATACATCATTGGTAAGTTTCCCCATGTATGGTGTATAGTTAAGACCTATGGAAGAACTTGTTCTGCTAAAAGGATATTTCGCTGCGTTCCAGAATTGTGAGAAAGCATCAGGTGAAGTAGCAACCCCCTGATCTCCCATACCACCAGCTCTTGCATCCGGTGAAATCCTTAGGAAAGGAGCTCCGGTTAATACTGGATTGATCTTGCCTAAATCCTGCGAGTAGCCCAGAAAACCAGCACTTAAACCAAATCCCAAAAGCAGTTTTGTAGTTAAATTCATATGTTGTCTTTTATATATTATCAGTTTTTTATAAATATTGTTATCTATGTATTATCTAAATTATTTCAAAAGTACCATTTTTTCTACAGCTGTGGCACTTCCTTTGCATTTTTCTTGGTTTTGACTTTTTGCAAATATCTTAAAAATATACGTACCTTTTGCAACAGTTGCCCCAAAATCATCTCTTCCGTCCCATTCTATTGCCTGACGTGGCGTTCTAAAGCCCTGTAGGAACGGTTCTGCAACGACCGGCTGAGATAATGTTCTCACTAATTTTCCGGTGATGGTATAAATCTGAACGTTTACATCCAGAATATCGTCGCAGTTATGCTCAAACTGAATATACGTTTTATTGGTAAAAGGATTCGGCCAGTTCAGCGGTCGGTTAATAACCAGATGCTGATCGGATTCATCCTTAACCTCAAAGTTTAACGTAGCAGTTGTCGAATTATTGTTTATATCCCAAACTTTAAATGTTAATTGGTGTTGTCCGATGGCCAGATTTCTGAAAGGATAGGTTACATTTCCTTTCTGATAGTCGGCCAGGCTTGGGTTTACGCATCCGTTACCTTCTCCCGGAGCGTAGAAATCATTCAGGATTACCGTATTGATAATCTGCCCGTCCAGATACACCGTAATATCATGCCCGACTCCTGATCCGGTAGAGTTGATTCCCGTATCATCCGTAACGCAGGCCAGAAGCATCGGGTTCTGGTTGGTAATCCCTCCATCTGCAAAGTTGGTGTTGTTCATATACAGCCTTACTTTCGGAGGTTCATTATCATTGATTCCGTTCGGATTGAGATCTCCCACCTGTACAGCCTGGTTGTTGAATACATCAGATACCTTATTATCGGCGTATCCTAAAATTCTTCCCTGTCCTACGGCATAATTAATGTCTTTCGGAACATAGAATTCTACGGTAAAGACTCCGTTTACGGCTACTCCGGAAGCTTTAACGATAGCACTTCCTTCTTCGGTATATTCCAGTACAGGGGTTAATACACCGGTATTGTTCAGCGTCTTTTTGTTAAGTCTTTTATCAAAAATATTAATATAAACCCTTCCATTAAAAGTATTGTTGAGGGTTCCGTTCGGATTGTTGATGTGTCCTTTTATTTTTACAAAATCAAGACCTCTGATCAGTCCCGGAACCGGGCTTTCAACATTGTCTATTACAAGAAGCCTCTGAGGTCTGCTTAATTTCATGGCCGGATCTCCGAGGAAATTAACCTTCAGGTGGTCAATACCGGCTGTTTTTTCTTTTTTCGCCGTTAAATGAGCGTATCCCAGCGATGTAAAATCATCATTGGTCAGTTTAAAGATATTCTTGGTATAATAATCCGTAAAGCTGCGTCCGTAATCTACCCCGATTGCGCGGCTTGAGGTAATCATAGATGCCGGACCTCCATGTTTTAGTTTCATAAACTGTTCTCCGGCCGAGAATGTTCCCGGCTCATCCCATAAAGTAAATTCACAGGTTATCGTAGATACAAACGGGAATCTGCTGTATACGGAAGAATAGTTATTGGAATTCTGAATCTCGGTAGTGGTCAGTACCCTTTCCTGTGCCCATCCGTTGATACCGCCATGCCCGAAATAGAAGATGTACAGGCTGTTTCCGATATCGTTTGAAATGGCCTGGTTTACCTGCGGATATCTTGTTCCTCCCGCTGTACTCTGAGCCTGAAAAGCATCCAGATAGAGTTTTCTTACGTTATATTCTTTCAGCTCCTGCTGTCCCGGCTGTTCAAATACATCAGACAGGGCAGAATTCATTACATTATGGAAAGGATCACCATTGTCTTTGTCATTATCCACCACGAAATCAAGTTTCATACGCCATTCCCCGAACGGGCTGGACTGTCCCGGAAGCGCGTTGTAATAGGCCAGGGTTTTATTCATCATATCTCCTGCTTCACTCACGTTCGCAGCGGGAATTCTTCCTACCGGAAGGTCCGGCAGATTACCGTCAATGATAGATGAGGTCTGCGGCTGGGTCATTACAATATAATCATCCGTTACAAAGGATCCTACAAAATCGGAAGAATGTTCACTCTGGTAGCTGGAAACAATATTGGAATTGTTGGAGATTCTGTTTTTATAATCAAAAGAAGTGTCTCCGAGTATAAATACATATTTAAGGCTTCCGGCCGGAGTGTTTAATTTGGTTACAAAATCTCTTATCGCGGTAAGATCTCTGCTTCCGCTTCCAAATTCATTATATACTTTATTTACGTCTACAATTTCTACTTTATAATTGTTCTTGGTCTGATGATAGCTGGCCAGTCTCTGAGCCTGTCCCATCATTTCAGGAACAGTAAGGATCAGGTAATCTACATTCTGAAGAGCAGAAAGGTTCTGATTGGCAATTCTTTCAACAAACTGAGGGGAGAAGGCTGCATCTGCACGGAAAGCTACAAATTCATTGTTGAAATTGAGATTGGAAGCCACATAACCGAAATTAAAGCTTCCTGTTCCTGCTTTATTTACCCTTCTGTTGGCATTGGTAATATCCGTAACATCCCATACCTGTTCTAAAGCTCCTGCATTATTGATGCCGAATCCGTAATTGGTATTGGAACCGCTTACGAGAGAGAAATCTCTGAAATTCATCTGCGTTCCGTTAAATGCAAGATTTTCTTTATACTGTACCTCTACATAATCAAAATAGAATGCCCCGTTAGGGTTCATCGTGATATTGGGATTGTAGGTGAAAGTAATCTGGTTACCGCTCAGACCGGTTACCGTATCATCATATCTCAGCGGATAAAAGTCATAATTAAAATCAGGCGTATTACTTGGAACCGACTGAGGGAAAGGGTTGGTGTTGTTGATCTTGAATTCAATACTGTTTTTCTGTGCCCTGTATCCAATGACACGGCTCCTGAATCTGATGACATCAGATGCCTGGATCGGGGAACTAAGCGGGAATGTAATGGTCTTTTCAGTAATGAACGGTGTTTCCTCCACCCATATTCTTCCTACTTTCAAAAGGTTTTTCTGGTCATTATTGATGACCTGGTAATTATCATATCTTGTAATCAGAGGAGTGGTGGGCAGATTGGCGTCAATGGTCTGAACCCTTTTTCCCGGGCCTTTGTCAAAATTGATATAATAATAAGAAAAATCTTCGTATATGTTTTTAAGGTTATTGCTTCGGTCTGTACGGGTTTCCGTCCTTTTGAAGCCGTTTCCGTTGGAATTGTCGTATAGGTTGTATCCGTTCGGTCCCTGAGCATAGAAAAGAGCATAATCACCCTCATTCCATACATTGTCATCTTCACCTACTACCTGGATCGCATTTTCCTGAAGAGCACTGTATTTTGTATCCCTGTTGAATTCCGGAAGCATAATTCCTCCGTTTCCATAGATTCTGAAATTCTTGGGATTTACCGAAGAGGGGTTGATCCCGTTATCTCTTAAAAACTGTGCAGTGATTTTGAAAATCCCGGAACGGTCTACCTTGATTTTGTAAAAACCTCCGCTGGAAAGAGGATTGTCTGTGGTTCCTACCTTATTGGCCATTCCTGATCTGAAATCATTGGAAACAGCAGTCTCGGTAAGGTTGTATGAAGACAGCCTCTGAACACGTCCTTTTACATTTTTAAATAAGGCAACACTGATTTGGGCATACCTTTCCCCGTCCAGATTATAATACGTCACATTGGCCATATCATAATCAGGAAGACTGTTTTTATCCAGCTCATATAGCTCTTTCCCGGTCACATTTTCCCAGGCAAGATCTGAAACTTTAAGCTGCTTTTCTCCTATCTTTTGTTTGGTTATGATAAAAATGTTATTTTGGCCAAATGAAAAACCTTCATTTTTAAAATTCGGAAGATTTAATTTTGTGTCACCAAAGTCCTGGATTTTGGAACCTTCCCACTCTATGGTTTTCCTTTGGGCCCAAAGCATTGATGCAAAAGAGAATAGAAATAAAAGCGTGATTTTTTGTTTCATGTTTATTATTGAAATTTCTGAATTACAAAATAAATGAAAATTTTAGAATTAAATTGTGATACAATAAAATTAATTTGTTAACGTTTTTCAAAAAAATCAAATGTTTACTTGATTTATTGAATAATTTATTTTTTCTTTGTACTTTGAAAATATTTATATCGACTATGAAAAAACTAAAGTTGTTTTCATTAATAGCATTAAGTTCTACACTTGCATTAACCAGCTGTGGCGGGTCAGGAACCAGCAAAGGAGGCGGTACCAAAAAATTTGTCAGCAAGACAGGTTGGAAACCAAACGAAAAACAGGGTTGGTTTTTTGCAGGAAAGCAACAAAAGCAGAAAGGTTGGCCGGGAATGGTATATGTAGAAGGTGGAACTTTTACAATGGGATTAGTGAAAGATGATGTTATGCACGATTGGAACAATACACCACGCAGAATGCAGGTAAGTTCGTTCTTTATCGGAGAAACTGAGATTACTAACTACGAATACCGCGAATACCTTACATGGTTGAAGTATGTATTCCCACCGAGCGATCCTAGCTTTAAGGAAATCTATAACGGTGCCTTGCCGGATACCTTATTGTGGGACAACAAATTAGCTAGAAACGATTATAATGAAACTTATCTGCGTTCCCCGGAATTCGATTACTATCCCGTAGTAGGCGTTAGCTGGACTCAGGCAAACAGATATTGTGAATGGCTTTCAGACAGAGCTAATGAAAAAGCTTTGATGCAGGCCGGTATTATTGCAAAAGATTTGTACATCAACGAATCTAATAACCAGGGTGGAACTGCTTTCAATATGGATAAATTCAAATCGAATGATCCTGAAATGCAGGGGTACATCAATGAGAAAAGAATGCAGCAGAAAAGTGGTATGAAGACTACCAACCAGAGACTGCTTGCTGCCAACAGAGCTCCAAATGCTTCTATGGTTCAGAAATTCAGACTTCCAACAGAAGTTGAATGGGAATATGCAGCATTGGGAATGGCTAAAAACAGAGAATATAACCAATACATGGGCAAAAAACCTCAGATTGAAAGATTAAGAGGAACCAAAGGAAGAGACAGAGGAATGTTCCTTGAAAACTTTAAAATGGGTAAAGGTGACTATTCCGGTCTTCCAGGATGGAAAAACGACGGATCTGCACAGACTTCGGATGTGAGACAATATCCTTCCAACGATTTAGGAATCTATGGAATGTACGGTAACGTTTCCGAATGGACTGCCGATGTTTACAGACCAATTATTGACGAAGACTTCAGCGATTTCAATTATTACAGAGGAAATATGCCTCAGGCTATTGTAAGAAACGGTGACGGAACTTACAAAATGATTGAAGAAGGAACCATCAAGTATGATACCTTAGCTGACGGAAGATTAGTATACAAAGGACTTCCGGGACAGTTTGAAAGAGAAACCATTGCTGATTACAGAAACTTCAGAGACGGAGACAGACAGTCTTCTCTTGAATATTACAGAGCTTCAGACTCAGCCGCTTCATTTGATATGTACAATTCTCCGAAAACAAGATTTATTGTAGATGCCAATGGAAAAGTGAAAATGCAGAAAGACGCCAAAGACAGAACTTCAGCAATTTCTAACGAAGTTAGAGTGGTAAAAGGAGGTTCTTGGATGGATACTGCGTACTGGCTGGATCCGGGACAGAGAAGATATAAGAATCAGGGAAGAGCTTTTGGTTGGATCGGTTTCCGTGTTGCACAGGATGCCAGAGCTAATGATAAAGGTAGAACTAGAAGATAATATTGATCAAAAAATACTTAAAAAAAACCTTCCGGATTTTCGGAAGGTTTTTTATTTTTGGGATATGAATACAGCACAGTTTTATCCTTTACTGCTGAATGCAGATAAAGTGACAATTGATAGCAGAAAGATAGGAAAGAACGATATTTTTTTTGCATTCTCCGGTGACAATTTTAACGCTGCTACCTTAGCAGAGAAAGCTATTGATGACGGAGCACTGGCTGTCATTGTGGAACAGGCCGGCTTCGAAAATAAATCCCGGAATATATTCTATGTTCCGTCCACCCTGGAATTTCTTCAGGAACTTGCTGTTTATCACAGAAACCGGCTTCAGATTCCGATCATAGGACTCACCGGCAGCAACGGAAAAACAACGACAAAAGAAATCATTCATGCGGTACTTTCAGAAAAATTTAATGTTCAGTATACCTTTGGAAACCTGAATAACCACATCGGAGTTCCGCTGACGATCCTGTGTGTGAAACCGGAACATGAAATGGCTGTCATTGAGATGGGAGCTAACCATCAGAAAGAAATAGAACTTCTGTGCAGTATTTCACAACCTGATTTCGGATATATTACCAACTTCGGGAAAGCCCATTTGGAAGGATTCGGAGGTTTTGAAGGAGTGATCAAAGGAAAGTCTGAACTCTATGATTATCTGAAAAATCATGATAAAACCATTGTAGTTAATGAAAATGATCCTGTTCAAAAAGAAAAAACAGAAAATTATCCGCTTAAAATCACTTTTGGAAGCGAAGATTCAGACTATCAGTTTAACCTGATTTCGGAAGAACATTTCGTAGGACTGGAATACCAGGGAATGAAAGCCGTATCAAAACTTACAGGAGAATATAACTTTACCAATCTGTGTGCGGCAGCAAGCCTGGGACTGCATTTCGGAATCAGTTTTGAAAATATCAGGCATGCCGTTGAAAGCTATACCCCAACCAATATGCGTTCCCAGATTGTAAAAAAAGAGGGGAGAACCCTTGTGCTGGATACTTATAATGCCAATCCGAGTTCGATGACCGCTTCCCTGAATAATTTTATCACTTTTGAAGGCCGTAAAACGATTGTTATAGGAGATATGCTTGAACTGGGTGATGAAAGCATGAAAGAGCATCAGAATATTCTGGAGCTGGCCCGTAAATTGGGATTTGATGAAATTATTACTGTCGGAAAGAACTTTAAGGCCGTTCATTCTTCTGCGACATCGTTTGAAAATACAGCGGAATTGATAGAATATCTGAAACAGCATGCCATACAGTCTGAAAATATCCTGTTAAAAGGATCCAGGGGAATCGCACTGGAAAAATCAATTGATTTTATTTAATACGGACGGTTTGAAGCCGGGAGTTGGAAGTGAAAACGGTATCCGCCAGAGGATAGCCGTTTATCTTTTCAACATGATCTAATTGGATGTCCGGAGATTTTCCGGTTTTTAAACTTATATTCCTTTCGTACTCAGATTACCGGTCTTTAGAATCCCGGAACTCTTTAACGATAAGCTTAATATTTTTAAATGTGCTTGGAAAAACCTCGTTCTCAATCTGTGACGTATTTTTCCAGGCTACTTCTGTTATGCCTTCTTCTATCTGGGGTTTTGAAGTATCTTCTCCATTGAAATACATTTCAAACCAGTGGGTACATTTCAGTATCTTTTCACCATTCCTTTCGATATAGATGTGATAGGTGGTATTGATGAAGCGGATCAGTTCCACATTCTTAAGGCCGGTTTCTTCTTCAATTTCCCTTACCGCAGACTCTTCGCGGGATTCTCCTTTTTCCATTTTCCCCTTCGGAAGGTCCCATTTGCCCAGCCTTCTGATAAAAAGAATATCTCCCTGCGGATTGTTAACGAGACCGCCGGCTGCTTCTATGATCCTGAAAAGACCCTGAAACTCTTTCCATATTTCTTCTATATTCTCACCGAATACATTAAGTTCAGTGGCAGAAGTGTTCTCCAAAAGATCCAGAGCAATCTCCAAAGTTGTGAAACTTTCATACTTGAGCTCTTTTTCAAGATTCTCAGGATGTCTGGACACTAATAATTTTTTTTCGTTCACAAAAACTTTATACATTTGTAAGAGTTAAGAATTTAAATACAAAAATAAAAAATGAATTTAGAAGGACGAAAAATTATTGTCAATAAATCATCGAAGGAGCTATCGGAATTGTTAAAAACACCTGAGAACTATAAGGATTTTATGCCGGACGGTCTTCAGAAGTTTGAAACAAGAGACAACGGATTTAAATTCGGTCTTCAGGGAATGCCTGAAATTGCTTTAAAAATTGATGAAGTAACGGATCAGAAAGCCGTTTTAAAGTCTGCAAGCTCAAGTTTAGATTTTTCTTTAACGGCAACTTTAAACCCTCTTAATGAAAACCAGACTGAAGTTCAGATGCTTTTTGAAGGAAAATTCAATCCGTTTATCAAAATGATGGTAGAAAAGCCGCTTCAGAATTTTATCAATACCCTGACCGATAAGATCGAAGCTTACAAATAAAAACTAAAACCTTCAGTACTGGAGGTTTTTTTATGCTATTATTCCTGAACTGTGGTCAGAAGTGCTCCCGGTTGCAGAAGACAGCACATTAATTTCATTATTCATCTTCAAAATGCCCATAAAAGCAAAGATCAGGGCTTCTTTATAATCAATGATCTCCTTTTTGGGAATAATGATCTCTGCATCTGTTTTTTCTTTTATTTTCTCTACAAGAAAAGTGTTATAAGTACCTCCGCCTGTGAACAGAATATTCCTGATCCGGTTCTGAGCGATCACTTCAGAAATCTGCACGGCAGCATGCTCTGTGAAGGTAGCCATTGCATTAGTCGTTTCTATGCTTTCCAGTAATGGGAAAATATACTGCATACACCATTCCAGACCCAGAGATTTCGGATGAGGCAAGCCGTAAAAATCCAGTGAGTTAAGCTTGTCCAGTAATTCAATATCAATCGTACCGGACCGGGCAAGATCTCCGTTTTCATCAAAAGGTTTACCTGATTGTTGAGCCAGCCTGTTTAAAACGATGTTAACCGGAGCGATATCAAACGCAATTCTTCTCCCGTTCCGGTTTATGGAAATATTGGAAAAACCTCCCAGATTCAGGCAGGCATCATATTCTGAAAACAACAGATGATCCCCGATAGGAACTAAAGGAGCTCCGTTTCCTTTCATGAGCACATCCTGGCTTCTGAAATCATAAATAACCGGGATGCCGGTTTCTATTCTGATGGCTCTTCCATCCCCGATCTGAAGGGTAAACCCCTTTTGAGGCTGATGAAAAACCGTATGTCCGTGTGACGCGATCAGGCTGATATGGTCAAGATGGTTCTTTCTGATAAACTCTTTAACCTGCCTGCCGGTATAAAAACCGTATTCTGAATGAAGCTCAAGAAGATCCTCGGAAGAAAGATGTACTGAGTTTCTGAGCCTTTCTTCCCATTCTGAAGGATAAGGAAGGGTTTCAGCGTTTAGGATATGAAAATTCCATTTACCTTCCTTTTTTTCAAAAGAGGTAAAGCAGATATCAAGCCCGTCCAGACTGGTTCCGGACATTAATCCGATGGCCTGTGCCTTCATTATTGTGGTACTTTTTTATCTGTGGACAGCCTTTTGGAACTGAAGTTTCCTGAATTTTTGTAGAAAGTATATTCAGAAAAATCATCTTTGGCAGTCATGCCGTTGGCACCTACCAGGGTAGAGCCGTCTTCCATCGTTACGTATACCGTGTCTTTGGTATAGATCCTTTTTTTTCTCTGATCCCAGAAGATACTCTGCATGGCAAATTTCTGTCCTTCGTTGGTGGTGATTTTTACATCACCCTTAGCTTCATAGAATTTTTTATATTCAAAGATACGGGCAAATTTTGCAGTGATCTTTCCGGGAACTTTAGGTTTTTTTTTATCGTAAAACTCTATATTGATTCCTTTTCTTGCTACGGTATACGGGCTGTCGATAAGCTCATATTTTTCGATGATCGGTGCTTTGGCCTTTAAGGTGATAAAACCCGAATCGCGCTGGATAATATTGGCGTTGTTAATGATCTGTGACGGGAAATTCTTACTGTCCTTTCCGTTTTGTTTGGTAAGGTCTTCTTCACAGGAGGTCATTATAAAAAATATAGCACAACTAAAAAGGCATGCTATATTTTTATATGATATTTTGTATGAAAAATTCATTTTAATTGTACAGATTCTTTCTGAACCATTTATCAGCAAAATTGAAGCCGACTCTCAGATTGATGTAATTCTGGTTGATCAGGTTATTTTTAAGAGTTCCTCTTTTACCCAGTTCAAGTCCCAGCTCAAGTCCGCTCATTCTGGTAATACTACTTGTTTTGAACGGAAGTACCACTCCGGCTGAAATCCCGAACTTATTAATGCTGGTTCCTTCCAGTTTAAGATTACCTCTTTCATAGAATGCTCCGTAACGGTAGATGACTCTGGAAAAATAATTTCTGAAGTTGTTATAGTTCGGAAGATACCAGCCTCCTGCAGAAATTCTGTAAGTATCCTGGAAATCAAATGTTCTTCCGAAGTAAGAGATATCTTCTCCTTTTTTATAGTCAAGCTGCCCGGAGAAGAACCAGTGGTTTTCACTTCCGTAACCTACCCCCAAAGATGCCTGCATCGGAAGAAGGTTTTTAGAACTTGTACTCTGCTGGTCAATGATGCTTTCATTAGCTTTTACGGTCTGAGCCAGATCGGAATATCGGTAAGTACTGTTGGTATAATCAGTGACGTTATTACCGGTATTACCAAAGGTAGCGGTTGCCCCGATCGTTAGTTTTCTGTCAGTACGGGTATTCAGGCTCTGGTAACTTCCCCCCAGGGTAAAGTTGAAGTTTTTAATTTTATTTTTGGTCTCGTACCCGTTGATCAGATCAGAACTGGAGGTAGAGTTATAAGAGGTAAATTCATTCAGATCATAAAGATTTCCAAAATAAAGATTAGCTCTTAAACCTACTGCAAACTGCTGGTTGATTTTGTAAGAAACGGCTGCCTGAGCGGTATTCAGTGTTCCGCTTCCTTTAAAATGATTGGCATAAACGGTTCCGTCGGAAAGAGTCTGGGTATTGATGATATCATAACTCTTGGAGCTGTATGGCTGATAGGATAATCCCATTTTTACCTTTGCCGATAAAGGAAAGGCCAATGCAATATTGGAAAGATACGTAGAATGTTTGGTAGACTTCGTATCGTTATAGTTGGTTTTAAAGTAATTGTTTTCGTTGGTTGCTTCCAGTCTGATGCTTGTAAGCTCGAAATTGGAGTTGTTTGCAGGGTTTGCAAAGTTGAAACTGCTCGTGAAATCACTGATGTAAGCAGTAGAGATACCACCCATAGAGGTAGTTTCAATCGTATTATCATATTTAACATCTCCGATCCCGTAAGTGGCATAAGGTGAGTTGCTTATGCTCTGTGCATTCAGGAAGTATCCAGCTGATATGAATGATACTACAAAGATTTTTTTCATTCTTTATTTTTAAAACAATGCGCAAATATCTTAAATATTAATGAATTGTAAAAATTATATGTGGTTAAAGTTTGTTAAGGGCATTAGAGAAGCCGAAAAGTTGATGAATATTGAATAATTCGTAATGAATGGTAAATTCCCAATTTGCTTTGCCATCAGTTTATTACTGCTGTCAGCTTTAAATTATTCCTGTTTTATCCGAAAAACAAAGAAATTTAAAAAGCAGGTCTTTCTCCGGATTCTCAGGACTGCCGGGTGAAAGCCGTTGCAAAAATTCAATATTCAGTTCTGCTGTAAAATTTATCAATCATATTTTAATTCATATTCTCCTCCGGATTTTTTATCTTTGGAACATGAATTGGGAGAATATTGCCGGACAGCAAAACCTGAAACAGCTTCTTAAAGAAAGTATTGCCGAAAACAGAGTGAGTCACGCCCAGCTTTTTGTAGGAAAAGAAGGGTATGGAACATTGCCTATGGTACTGGCTTACGCCAAAGAGATTTTAAGCAGTGAAAATGAACATGCCGCATCTAAAGTGGAGCATCTGAACCACCTTGACCTGCATTTCAGTTTTCCGGTTTTTACGGATAATAAAAATTCTTTGAGTAAAAATAAATTTGAAGAATTCAGAGAGATGATCATGGCTTCTCCTTATGCCAGCTATGACGACTGGACTGCTTTTCTGGAGTCCGAAAACAAGCAGCTTTTTATTTCCGCCGATGAGATCGATGACCAGAATCAGAAATTCGCCCTAAAAAGTTTTGAAGGCGGAACTAAGATTCTGGTGGTGTGGAGAGCCGATAAAATGAATATAGCAGCTTCCAATAAATTTTTAAAATTTCTGGAAGAACCTCCCGCAAAAACTGTAATTCTCCTTACGGCAGAAAGTACCAATGATATTCTTCCTACCATTCTTTCCAGAACACAGGTTGTAGAAGTTCCCAGAATCAGTGATGAGGACCTTGAACTGTTCCTCGGAAAGAATTTTTCGGTGACGGGTGACAAAGCCCGGGAAATTGTTCATGAAGCTCAGGGAAACCTCAATGATGCAATAAAGCTGATGAATTCCGGACACAAGTCTGATGAATTTGAAAAACTGTTTGTACAATGGGTGCGTGATGCATTTATGGTGAAAAAGAAACCTCAGTTTCTTAAAAGCATTATCTTTTGGGCCAGAGAAATTGCCGGCTGGAACAGGGAAAAACAAAAGAACTTTTTAAACTACTGTTCCGAGATCTTCAGACTGGCACTCCTTCAGAATTATCAGTCGGAAGGCCTCGTGTATAAGAAGATCAATGCAGACGGATTCAACTGGGCCGGGTTTTCAAAATTCATTAGTGGGGCCAATATAGAAAGCATTCTTGAGGAAATCAATACCGCAGATCTTCACCTTACCAGAAACGGTAATCCTAAAATTGTGTGGACCGATCTTGGGATAAAACTATCGAGGTATATTCATAAAAGTACATAAAATGAAAACTCCGGAAATTTTCCGGAGTTTTTTTATCAAACGTATTTAACCTTTTTGCAGGATAAAATTATAATTTATAAATTTTTTAATGAGTTTTGAAATTCCTGAAGCTCTTTTTCCATAAAATCCGGGTTGTTCAGCTGTTTCCGGAGAGATTTTATATTGCCGATCGTACTTTCGAGAGCGGTTCTGAACCAGGGAAATTCCTGACTTAAAGAAGTAAGCTTTGCCAGGGCTCTTACAGGATTTTCAGTTTGGGATAAATGTACGGCATGCTCATATCTGAAAACAGGACAGTAATAGTATTCTTCTGCAACATAATCCCATGCATTATCATCAGCCTCTGTATTCATCAGGTAAAGCATTGCGAAAATGGAAGAATCGGTATAGCCTTCAGAGAATCTGAAACAACCGAAAACGGATTCCGTATCATTTTGCTGTATTTTTTTGTCCAGTACTTCGTGGAATAGCCGGTGAGAAAGCTCTTTTTCAGAATGATTTCCTAAGATGTGAAGTACAGTGGCATATTCCACTTTTACAGAATGATCTTCAGGGTGCTTCCGGTAGGCTGTTTCAATATATTCCTTTGCCGCAGGATTATCCAGCAATACCCGGTGAAGCTTGGATAACGATACCAGTTCTTCTTTGGCGAAATCTCTTTTATCAGACATTTTTTCCTCAAAATAGGAGAGTGCTTTTTTAGGATAACGGTCTTTTACAAACCTTTCGATTACCTGCCAGTGCTCAAGTTTTTCAAATTGAGACTGATCCCAGAAACGGTAGAATAACGACATTCGGTCCCATTTCGACTGAATGCCCGTCCACTCTCTGAACAGATCTCCGTAAGCCTGGTAAGCAGGGAGAATATTGCCTTTTTCATCTTCAATCTGGATAGTGACTTCAATACCCGGATCAGAATGATACCTTTTGAAGGCTTCTGTAATTTCAAGGTCAAAACGGTTTCCGTCTTCACTGTATACAGACGCTGTCTCTTCAGCGATGTGAACAACAGTTTCTTCAGGCCCTATATTGATGTCTTCAGCAGATACGGTAATCGCTTCTTCCGGTTTTACACTGATATCTTCAGTGGGCGGAACAGCTGTTGCTTCTTCCCGGATATCATTTTTAAAGATTGCTTCATTGGTCTGTTTCTTTTTCTTCCTCTTAAACAGGAAATCAAATAGGCCCATACATTTAGTTTTTTGTAAATATAAATTAAATCTGCATTAAAAAATCAATCAATCGTTTGATTTTATGAAAATCTTATGTACATTTGCGCCTTGAAAAAATGGAAGTGATATGATTTCAAAAGAAGAAAATATATTATTCGCCGCAGAAAAGCTTTTTGCAGAAAAGGGTTTCGACGGAACTTCAACCAGAGAAATTTCAAAAGCAGCCAACGTAAACATCTCTATGATCTCTTACTATTTCGGATCAAAAGAAAAATTATACGAAAAACTTGTTGAATACAGAATGAATGAAGGCCAGTTCTTCTCAAAAGACCTGTTGGAAAGAACAGATATTGATGAGTGGCAGAAAATCGAAAGAATTGTAGATCAGTTTTCCGGAAGAGTAAGACATCACAAATGTTTTTACAGGATTATGCAGAGGGAGCAGCTGCATACCAAAAATCCGCAGATCATAGAATTTCTGAAGCAGACAAAGATGGGATTCCTTTCCATGTATTCCCAGGTGCTTGAAAGTGGACTGAAAAAGGGGATTTTCACCAAAAAACCTCCTATTTATCTGCTTCACTCCACCATAAGCGGAACTTTGTTCTATGCCTCCAACGCTAAGGAAATGTACAAGGAATTCCTGAATGATACGGAAGAAGACGGGATTTTCGACGAAAAATACTATACAGAACTTAATAAACACATTAAATACTTACTAAAAGACCTTTTAGGTTATGAAGAGAATAAATAACTCGGTTATGGCACTCTCCCTGTTGATGGGACTTACCGCCATTCATGCTCAGGAGAAAAAACAGCTCAGCCTTGATGAGGCCGTACAGCTGGGAATCCAGAACAGCAAGAGCTTAAAGATTGATGCCGCTAAAATTGAAGAAGCGACGGCAGATCTTTTGGAAGCAAAAAACAGACAGCTTCCCGAATTGAAAGTTTCAGGCAGCTATATGTATCTTCCGACGAAACCAACGGTTGATCTGAAAATTTCAACAGGTTCAGGAGGTGCCGGAGGGCCTGAAGTACATCAGGTGGCGTATGCATCCGCGAATTTAAGTGTTCCGATTTACAGCGGCGGAAGAATCAAATACGGTATCCAGTCTGCAAAATATCTGGTGGAAGCATCAAAATTAACTACTGAGAACGATAAAACTGCTATTGCTTACAATGTTGCCCAGGCGTATAACAATCTGTTTAAAGCCAACCAGTCTATTAAAGTTTTAGAGGAAAATCTCACTGCTTCCCAAAAAAGAGATGAAACTTTCCTTAAAATGGAAAACAACGGAATCATTGCAAGAAATGACCGCTTAAAAGCAAATCTGCAGACCTCCAATATCGAACTTCAGCTGCTGGAAGCCAAAAATAACTACAATATTGCCAATATCAATATGGATCTGTTATTAGGACTCCCCGAAACCACTGAAATTGAAGTGGACCAGAACTATATTGAAGAAGGAGACGATATTAAACCTGTAAACTTTTACGTGAATGAAGCAAGGGAAAACCGTAAAGACCTTCAGGCCCTGGCACAGCAGAGAAAAGCTGCTGAACTGGGAACGAAAGCAGCCAAAGCGGAGAATCTTCCGTCCATTGCTTTCACAGGAGGTTATGTAGCAGCAGATATCCCGAAATTTCTTACCGTATATAATGCGGTGAACGTAGGAATCGGGGTTTCATACAATTTATCCAATATCTGGAAAGAAAATTCATCCCTGAAACAGTCAAAAGCAAGAGAAATGCAGCTGGCAGCCACTGATGAATTACTGAATGACAACATTAAACTTGACGTTAACAGAGAATATCAGAACACCGATTATTCTAAAAAGAGGATTGCTGTTTTTGAAAAATCTGCTGAACAGGCCAACGAAAATTACAGAATCACAAAAAATAAATATGACAACGGTCTTGCAACCATGACGGAGCTTCTGGATGCAGATGCCGCCCAGATTGCCGCCAATGTAGGCGTAATCAATGCTAAAGCAGATGCCGCCCTGGCTTACAGAAAACTATTACAGACAACAGGAACTTTAACAATTAAATAATCAGATCAAACCCAAAATGGAAAATAATAATACACAGGCAGCTGAACCTAAAAAGAAAAAAAGTTTAGTCTTTCCTATCATTTTAGCAGCGGTAGTAATCGGTGGAGGTATCTATGGTTACAGAGCTTATACCTACGGACAGTACCATGAAGAAACGGATGATGCACAGATCACTTCCAATATGGCACCGGTAATTTCCAAAATCTCAGGATATGTTGCTGAGGTAAAAGTAAAAGACAACCAGTTCGTAAAAAAAGGAGATACGCTGGTGATCCTGGATAACAGAGATCAGAAAATGGCTTTAGAACAGGCTCAGGCAGCTTTATCAACCGCAAAGAGCAATATATCAACTGCGGAAGCCACCACTACGGCCACCTCTAAAAATATCAACAGCTCACAGGCAGCCGTGGCTACTGCCAACGCACAGATTGAAGCAGCAAAAGTAAATGTATGGAAAACATCACAGGACTTAAAAAGATATGCCAATCTGGTAAAAGATCACTCTATTACAGAACAGCAGTACGAACAGGCTTTAGCGGCAAAACAATCTGCCGATAAGCAGCTTCAGGTACTGGTGGACCAGAGAAATCAGATTGCCCAGCAGACGACAATTGCTTCTTCCCAGACAGCAGCAAGCTCGCAGCAGATCAGTGTGGCAAGCTCTGTGGCAAAACAGAGAGAAGTAGATGTGGAAAATGCCAGACTCAATCTGTCATACACTGTGATTCTGGCTCCGGAGGACGGATATGTCGGAAAAGTTTCTACTCAGGCAGGGCAGTACCTTCAGGCAGGATCCCAGCTTTTTGCTCTGGTTAAAAATGACCAGAAATGGGTAGTGGCCAATTTCAAAGAAACCCAGGTTGATAAAATGGTGGAAGGACAGAAGGTGAAAATTGAGATCGATGCTTTCCCTGATAAAGAATTCGAAGGAGTGGTAAGCTCATTTTCTCCTGCAACAGGAGCCACGTTCTCTATTCTTCCTCCGGATAACGCGAGTGGTAACTTCGTGAAAGTAGTACAGCGTCTCCCTGTAAAGATTGATTTTGTAAATCTTGACAAATCCATCGCAAAACGTTTAAGAACGGGAATGAATGTGAAGGCTGAGGTTTCGCTTAAATAATATCTAAAATTGTAAACAGGTCCGTTAAGTTTTACTGTCAATAGTGATTTTTTTACAGCTTGTATTAAAATTCACCATTCACTTGCGCAGTGAAATTCATCATTGACTTTTTTACATTGTAAAAAAACTTATGCAAGAATCATTAGTAGAATATGGAGCACGGAGAGTGATCATTACGGTTACGGCAATCCTCTGTGCTCTGCTTGAAATTGTGGACTCCACGATCGTCAATGTTGCCCTGAACGAGATGAAAGGGAATCTTGGAGCCACACTTTCTGAAGTAGGCTGGGTAATTACAGCCTATGCGATCGGGAACGTGATTATCGTACCGATGACGAGCTGGCTTTCACAGCAGTTCGGACGTAGAAACTACTTTGCCGCTTCCATTATTATATTCACGGTATTTTCATTTTTATGCGGAAATGCCACCAACATATGGGAACTCGTATTTTTCAGACTGATGCAGGGAATAGGAGGGGGAGCTCTTCTGGTAACTTCGCAGACGATTATTACGGAATCCTATCCCATTGAGAAAAGAAGTATGGCACAGGCCATCTACGGATTAGGGGTAATCATAGGTCCCACTTTAGGTCCGCCATTGGGAGGATATATTGTAGATAATTACAGCTGGCCGTATATCTTTTACATCAATATTCCGATCGGGATTGCAGCGACTTTAATGACGCTTCAGTTTGTGAGAAGTCCGAAATATGCAGAGAAACGTAAAGTCTCGGATGTAGACTGGATCGGTATTGCTTTACTGGCAGTAACAGTAGGTTCATTACAGTTCATCCTGGAAAGAGGGCACGAAGAAGACTGGTTTGAAAGCGGAATGATCGTTGCCTTTACCGTAGCAGCTGTTTTAGGATTCATTCTTTTCCTCTGGCGGGAACTTACCTTCAAATATCCGATTGTGGAGCTCAGGGTACTGAAAAACGGGAATCTGAGGATCGGGACGGTGATGTCGTTTGTTCTGGGATTCGGATTATACGGCTCTACCTTTATTGTACCGTTGTATACCCAGAGTATTCTGGGATGGACGGCTCTCCAGTCGGGTGCACTGATGATTCCGGCAGCTTTAACTACTGCTTTTATGATGCCGATTATCGGACGTCTTCTGACGAAAGGAGCCAAACAGCAGATTCTGGTATCGCTGGGACTGTTTATTTTCTTCATTTACAGTTTCTGGGGATATAAAATCCTGACACCGGATACCAGTAAAGACGCTTTCTTCTGGATGCTGATTGTAAGGGGAGCAGGTTTAGGACTTTTATTTATCCCGATCACCTCATTGTCACTCAGTACACTGAAAGGGCAGGAAATTGGTCAGGGAGCAGCTTTTACAGGAATGATGAGACAGCTGGGAGGATCTTTCGGGATTGCAGCCATTACTACTTTCATTGCCAATGCAGGTCAGAAATACAGGAATAATCTGATTTCCCATTTGGATGAGAATAGCTTTGAAGTTCAGCAAAGACTGGCCGCATTAAAAGCCAATTTCATAGCAAAAGGAATGACCCCTGATGCCGCGATGAATGCCGCTTATAAAATGCTGGATCTTTCCGTAACCAAGCAGGCTACCGTACTTTCCTATATGGATGTCTTCCTTTATCTGGGGGTGATATTCCTGATCTGTATCCCGTTTATTCTTTTCATTAAAGAAAGAAAAAGCAAAGAGAAAATAGATCTGAGCGAAGCGATGCACTGATTGAAATATATACAAAACCTCCGGAACTGCCGGAGGTTTTTTTGAGTTATAACTAAATTTGAAGAACTATGGCAACTGGGGCACTATTAAATTTACATCCATTAAAAGATATAACTGTATTGCCGTCAACTTTTAGAAGAACTGGTGAATATTCTATACATGAACCATTAATATAATTTTTTCCAGAAACATTAATCTTTTCATCCTCAATCCAAAGTTTTATTTTATTATCGTTGTTGTTATCGGATATACTAATTTCGTTTTTTGTTGATGTAACAGTTAAATTAGAGTTTGTCCAATATCTATTTAATGACATCCAAAAAATCAAATTATCTTCTTTATCATAAAACATGCAACTTAATAGAAAATCATTATTTACTTTTTGTAATTGTAATATGCTTTTTCCATTTATATTTAGTATGATTGGAGTATCTTCAAATAAGTTATTGCCAATTTTTACTATCTGATGATTAATGTCAAATTGTATTCCTCCAGATATTCGATCTCCTTTTAAATGAGTTGATTTTCTTGTGATCAAATCTGATTCATCAATTTCGTTATTATGAACTTGTGTGTGACAGGTGGGACATAATAAAATCAAATTTTCGACAGAATGCTCTCCTCCTTTGGAATATTCTTTAATATGATGTCGTTCTGTTAATTTTACCCCACACCATGCACATTCAAAGTAATGTGATAATTTTAAAGTATTGCTAATTATATTAGGAATATGTCTACTCATATTTTTATGTATTATTAATTAGATTAAAGATAGAGTTTTAATATTACAGATAAGTATTATTAAGATCAATATTTTATTTTTACGGTCCACTCGGTCCCGCTGATGTCAATCAGTTTTATCTTATGAATTTCTTCTTTTTTCAGATTATCGGTTTTAACCATCAGATCTGCCTTAGCCCCAAGCGGAATGATCATGCTGTGTTTGCCTGGTTTTACTCTGGCTACATAATGGTTCCTGATATTTTCTTCCGGGAACTTTGAAAGATCAGCCTGATTCAGTTCTTTCAATATTTCTCCGTTTTTATTCAGTATCTGGATCCCGATCAGGAAAGATCCGTAAACATCAGCTCCCTGTGTCCGGTATACCTCAAATTTCAGCTCCTGATGATTTAAAGTTATATTGGAGATTTCAACTTCAGGCTTTACCGATTTATTGTGAAGTTTGCCCCAGACTCCGCCGTGAAAATACTGGTTGGTAAACAGCGTCAGTCCGAAGATCATTGCGGAACCGGCCAGGACAAGGATTTTAGGTTTCGATACCGGAAGATTACCGGAACCTAGCCACAAAAACCATTTTCGATGGGTAAATGCCCTGTTTTTCTTTATAAAATAATAATCGAAGGAATATGAGCTGCTACCGGAAAGAAACAGAACAAATCCACCTGCAATTCCCAGGACTCCGATCTGCCATTCATCAAGACAGGTTGTCCCGATCCAGCCGGAACCGAGAAGGATTCCCAGGGCCAGACTGAAAATTCCGATGCTCATCAGTCTTGTAAAAAGGCCCAGAATGATAAAAAGCCCCACGATGGCTTCAACAATGGTAAAGATCATCATCGATCTTTGTAAAGCGTCGGGATGGGTAACCAGATACTCAATAAGAGGTTTGATTCCTAAAGCATTGGGCAGGAAATGGTTGAACTTTTCACCGATATATCCGTTTTCATCGGGATTTAATTTGTTTTCAAGGATAAGTCTTCTCCAGAATGCCGAGAAGTAAGTCCATCCGATCACAAGCCGGAGGGACAGGGTATATAGACCTGCCAGATCGTAAGACCTGCTGTCTGCTGTATGTTTCATTATATTTTATTGGTTTTAAAGCTTGATATTAAATAAGGTTGAAGAATGATCTATCCCAGATTTAATTTCAGTCTTTTAAATAAAATATATTTTGGAGGGCTGTTTCCTGAAACTTTTCCCGAGTATGAACTGATCCGGGTAGCATCACAGACAGAAAATGATGGGGTATCCCGCCGAAGATAAGGGATTTCTTTATGTTTTTTCCGGTCCGTTTTGGAAACTGAAGATTCTGATGAGAGATTTTCCGTAGCTCCTTCACAGGAAAGTACGGATCCGGAGGCTATTTTTACTTTATTCAGCCCGCTGATATACTGAATATCAAAAATACTGAGCAGATCCCGTTTCACGGAACACGGAGATAATGAAAACACCAGAACAAGCATCATAAGAAATGCTTTATAAGTTCTCATATGGATTCCGGCAGCTGGCATTTTACAAAACTACACTTTATTTTAAATGCACGCTTATAAATCTCAGAAATTCATTCTGCTGATCCACAAACAGGTAATGGGAGCAATTGTCTATGAGGGTAAAGTGATCTTTTCCTGCAATCTTTTTCATATGATTAAGCTGTTTATCTGAAAATATGCCGTCATTTTTACCGTAAACAGCATAAACCGGAATTCCTTTCCTTCTGATCTCTTTTAAAACAGATGTATTATCCAGATTGTTCAGAGGTTCATTCCGGTAAAATTTCACGGGAGATTCCTGATTTCTGAAATTAGCGGCATAAAATTCACCGTTTTCGTAGGCTTTTCTGAGGTTATTACTTTCCGAAGTAGGAGAGGGCATGGTGAAGAACTTCATTTCACCGGCCAGTTCATAGCATCTTTTTCTGTACGCTGCGGAATTCTTGTTGAGACTTTCTGTTTCTGCAATCTTTTTCAGTTGCAAAGGATCGTTTTTAAATATTTCTTTTCCCTGTTTCAGAATATGATCATAGGTTTCCTGTTGGGTGAACAGGGCACCTGCAAGTATCAGAGAACTAACTTTTTCCGGATATTGCCGGGTAAATAATGTGCCGATGATTCCTCCGAAACTGTGGGCAAGAATTGCTGCTTTTTTGATATGGTAGGTCTCGTAAACTGTATTAAGGTCCTTAAAACTTTCACTGAAAGTCATTGTTGCGGTACTGTCTTTGGACCGTCCTTCTCCGCGTCTGTCATAGACAATCACATAAAATCCTCTGTCGGCAAGCTGCTGTGCCGTTGTACCTTCAAATAAAGTGGCATTTCCGCCCGGACCACCATGAATGAAAATAACTGCCGGATTTTTATTATTTCCATATGCTTTGGAATAAATAGGCTGGGCAAAGGAAAATATCGAAAACAAAGAGAAAAGTATAGTGGAGAATAGCTTCATGATCTTAATTTAGTTTCAAAACTACTGAATATTCCAAGAGCCTGCCAAAATTTTATTTGAAAAAATGTATATCTGATGTCTAACCTTTGGTGGCTGTTGTTGCTGAAACAATTTTCCACAGATCTCAGATAGCACAGATTTTTTATGGAGATGAACTTGCAGAAAATCTTTGATTTTCTTACGCCTTAAAAGCAGCAGCATAATTGAATCTTGCGTCATTGCGATTCTCCAACAAAAAACCTGCTCAATCAGAGATAATAAAAAATATTTAAATTTTTTTAAAACTCTACAATTAGGAGTAACAGAATCTGATTTACCGTAAAATTATAAAGATAAAAAAAGACTGCTGACTGACAGTTGTCAATATCCTGTCTTATCTTTATACCCAAAACCGAAAATATATTTCAATGAGTTATTGTTTAGCGATAGAAGGAATGCAGCCTGAAAGCAGAAAAGAGCTGCATAAAAATTATCATGATTATTATTACGGGTTTCCGATTCATGATGACAATGAACTGTTCGGAAGGCTGATCCTGGAAATCAATCAGGCAGGTTTGAGCTGGGAAACCATTCTGAAAAAAGAAGAGAGCTTCAGAAAAGCTTATAGTAATTTTAATATCCGCGAGATTGCGTCCTATACTGAAGAAGACCGTGAAAGGCTTCTGAACGATCCGGGAATTATCAGAAACAGACTGAAAGTAAATGCCGCCATTGAAAATGCCAAGACAATACTGCAGCTTCAGGATGAATTCGGCTCATTTGAAAAGTGGCTGGAACATCATCATCCCAAAACCCTTCAGGAATGGATGAAACTGTTTAAGAAAACATTCAAGTTTACCGGTGGAGAGATCGTGAATGAATTCCTGATGAGTACAGGATATCTGAAAGGAGCACATCATGAGACATGTCCTGTACATGCTAAAGTTTTGGAACATAAACCTTTGTGGAAAGAAACGGAGGAGGGGTAAAATGATGAGGTAAAAGTAAGTTTTTGGGTTTGCGGC
>DJTE01000015.1:0-57563 GCA_002439165.1 Chryseobacterium indologenes | reverse complement strand
GCCGCAAACCCAAAAACTTACTGCAGTTTATAAAAAGAGGTTTTTCTATCGTAAGCTTCGTACTGAAACATCAGGTTTTTCACCCTGAGGAACAATAAAAATGGCATTGTCGCTGATGATATCTCCCGGATCGAAATAATAGCTGCCTGTTACCGGAATCATACTGTTTGTCAGTTTACCGGACCTGTCATAAGCAGAATACGTTACATTGATGAGCTGGGCCTTCATTTTCAGTTCAATTTTTTTAGAGGTCAGTTTGGCTCCTGTTGCATTGATGCAGTTCAGCTCTACAAGGCCGGTATTACTTACGATCTGGGGAAAAGCGGAAAGCCGGATATTGTAGAATTTATCTGTTGTATTCTTTACAGATGCGGAAACCTTATAGCGGTCATAAGGTTTTCCTCCTGCTTCTGTACTTTCTTTGTTGAGGATGGAAAAAGTAACACTCATTCCGTTTACTTCTATCGTTTGGCCGTCAGAGATCTTTTGGGCACTGACAAAAGCTCCGCAAAACAGAGCTGCTGCCATACAGGTTAAAAAAGCAGGGTTTTTCATAATATCAGATTAGGTGGATAATGCTGATTAAATTTACAAAAAACGTGTTTAAAATATTCTTATGAAATTCGATTTCGTAGGATTAATTTCAGTTTGGGGTGACAGAATGCACATAAACGCCTGGAAACAGAAAGAGGAAAATCATAAGCCCACCAAAAATTAGCATTTATTTTTAAAATAATCTGATTTACAGAAGTTTTAAGTCTTCATTCAGCTTCAAATCCGTATCAATGAGAAACTCTTAACCCGGACCAGGGTTGAGTTATATTCCATTTATTTCCATTCTTTTTAAATCATTCCGGAATCAGAAGATCACTTTTGAATGGAACGTCTGTGTTCGTTGCCCCATTTTTCAAGTTCAAGAATAATAGTTTTGAGCTGATATCCGATTGCTGTAAGTTCATATTCTACCCGGGGAGGAACTTCAGCGTAAACCGTCCGGGTGATGATCTGATCTTCCTCAAGCCTGCGGAGCTGAAGGGTGAGCATACGTTCGGTGATGTTGGGAAGACATTTCTTCAGTTCCCCGAATCTGAGCTTTCCGTTGATGAGGTAACAGCAGATAGCCAGAGACCACTGCCCTCCGATCAGGTTTGAGGCATACACTTCAGGACATTCGTCAGCCAGAGCTTTTTTATTGGCAAAATTGGTAGAAGTTTCCTTTATTTTAGTCATTACTTACATTTTTTATAGTACCATACAATAGGTAGCTAATGTACAAAATGTAAGTTACATATATTAATTTTGTAGCAGAAATTAGCTTAATAAATGAAAACATTAGTTATTGTCATCCATCCGGATATGGAAAAATCTGTGATTAATAAAAGATGGATCGAAGAATTAAAAAAATATCCTGAAAAGTATACCGTTCATGCATTGTATGAAGAATATCCGGATGAAAAAATAGATGTTGCCCGGGAGCAGAAGCTGATGGAGGCTTATGATAAAATTGTTTTTCAGTTTCCCTTTTACTGGTTCAGCAGCCCGCCGCTTCTGAAAAAATGGCTTGATGAAGTCGTTTTGTATGGCTGGGCTTACGGAAGCAAAAGCGGCTACCGGCTCGGTGGGAAAAAAATGTCGCTGGCAGTGACGGCAGGAATTGATGAAGAAGGCTATACAGCTTCAGGAAAGTATAAATATACAATGAATGAGCTTTTCCGGCCTTATGAACTGACCTTTGATTATATAAAGGCAGATTACAGAGAACCTTTTGTGTACTACGGAATCGAAAATGATCCTTCGGAAGAGTGGATTGAAAGAAGCATTCCGATGTATCTGGAATTTTTGGATTCTCTTATAAATTAATTCGGGTTCCAGGTAAAGAATTTCCTGAGCTGGAAATTATTCATGAATTATCAGCTCGGGAAAATTGTTTTATTAATAGGAATTTTTCAGCAGCTTTTATATTTTAACCGATATATTTTCTGCTAAAGTCATCTAAATCTATCGCCTGCTCCCGGAAGTAATCTCTGAACTTGTCAGAAAGTCCCTCATCTTTAAATTTTACAACAGTGTAACCACTGTCAAAAGCTGTAATTTCCAGAATGCTTTCACGAATAAAAAAGTGATTGCTTTTCCATACGTCTGGGTCTTCGGCAGACAATCCGGAAATATATTGTGAATCCGTCTGGGTAGCGGGAGGAACGGCAGCTATTATTCCCCAGATCATCTGAGTATTGCTTTTATAGATCTGTTCAAATTTTTGATGATTCAGAATAAAAAAATCATGGTCAAAGTCAATAGGGATCATATCGTCAGACACGAAATCCAGATCGGTGAGGATCCAGTTACAGGCCGTGAGGTCTTCCCAGACAGGCTTCAGAACCTCCTGAAGATTAGTATGAAATTTTACCTTTTTAGTGCTTCTGATGATCCAGTTCATGTATTCTTATTTAAAATTTTAACTTTTTCCTCAGTCAGCTCATTATAAATAACAGAGGCATTGTAAGCCAGGGCCGGCCATCTTCCCGTAAATGTTTTTATTTATAGTGCTGATAAAATTTATTGTCGAAAACTTCCTGAGGATCGTATTTTCTTTTCAGCTCAAAAAAAGTTGCGGCCTGAGGATATACATTTCTCATTTTTATCTTACCAATGTGCAGGCGGTAGGGAAGATAGAAAGTTCCTTCATTTTTAATCGTAATATCTACAAGATCATTGGTCAGAAGCTTCATCGCATTTTCCTGTTTATCCGTTTTTTTCTGATTAAAAAGAAAGACAAATCCGAATACATTTTCTCTTGCATAATTCATATAGCTGTCTTCATCTTTGTTTACAGCACGGATGGTGATATTAAGCAGATCCAATTCTGATTTCTGGAGGACCGGCTTGATATCTTTGATAAACTGTTTGAAATTTCTTTCAGGGATAAAATATTCCTGAAGCAGATCAGTAGAATGAGGATCTTTATTCTCAATAAGAGAAACATGATCGTTCAGCAGTTCATTTCGGGAATATACTGCATTTTTAGTCATTTTATTCATTCCTGTTTCCAGATCCCAGCGCAGCCTTTTTCCATATTCACTGTTTACAGAACTTCTGAAAACAAGCCGTTTGGTCTCTTCATTTTTTGCATTTTGTACAGGAAGAGAGTATGGTTTTTCATTCACTTTTTCAAAATAATTGATCGTAGCTTCTTCCAGAAAATGTTTGTCGGAAATTCTCAGTCTTCCGAAAACAAGGTGTACATCAGGATTGTTGGAGATAAATTTTTGATAATAGTCGGGATAATTTTCTGCGTTTAACCGGATGTATTTGTATTGCAAAGCAATATTGTCAACAACCTTTAACTTAACATCAAGGATAATTCCGAAAAGTCCATAACCTCCGATTACCAGTTTAAAAAGTTCAGTGTTTTCTTCTCTGCTGCAGGTAATGATTTTCCCGTCTTCTTTCATTAAAGTAAATGAAATAATGCTTGAAGAAATGGGAGGAAGATTCTTTTGCCATCCGTGGCCGTTTACACTGATTGATCCGCCTACGGAGAATGAACTGAAAGCCTGCATTACAGCAACCGATTTTTCGTATTGATCAAGGTATTTCAACGCATCTTCCCAAAGAGCTCCGGAACCAATGGTCAGGATATTATTCTTTACATCCAGTTCCATTTGTTTGTAAGGAAGCATATTAAGCAGAATACCTCCCGGATAGATCGTATGACCACCCATGCTGTGTTGTGCACCCGCAATTGATATCTTTAACTTTTTCTCTTTTGCGTATTTCAGAATTTGACGGAGTTGATTCTCAATTTCCGGTTTTGATGACGGAACTTTTATAAGGGTGTCTATCCTGGTTAAATTGAGCTGGCTGGCATCATTGGTATATCCTTTAGGAATATCTTCTCTATGATCTGATTCATTCCATTTTGTTTTTAAAACGTGGATCAGTGGAACAGAAATAAAAATAAGAGCTGCAGCTATTCCGAAAATAAAAAAATATTTCTTCTTCATCTGGTTATTAAAGGGCTTAAAAATAATGAAAATTCCTTACCCCACCGTCGGTGTATCCTCTTCCTTCAGTATTTTTTTATCCTTCATTGATAGTAACATTCTTTCGTATTTGTATTTTTCCCAGTCGAACCGGTTAAGAAAATCCAGAGCAGCCTGAAAGCCTCTGTTAAAGAGATCTTCTTTTTCTTCCTTTTTCATAAAGAAATTCAGCCAGCTGCTGGTTCCGCAGTTGACGGACTGAATACTGAACAGGCGGTAAAAGCTGTGTTTAATCAGGAAAGACTTATCATTGAAGCCTTTTAAGGTACTGATGATATTTCCGGCATAGGAGAAAGGTGTTTTGAGAATCTCTTCGCTGGTTTTTCCTTTTTCTGAAAGAAGATCAGAATCATTGGTAAGCTGCACCCCGAACAGTGGTAACCTGGGATAGAAAACATCTGTGGCATGGAAAATATCAATCGGAAAATTGGAAATACTGCCACCGTCAATGAAAACTCCCACAGGGTAAATGTCTTCGGGCTTTGTGCTCATCCAGAACTTCCATGCGTATTTTACGGAATCGTCATCCCGGTTGATTCTTTTCTGAAATGGCTCAAAAAAGAAAGGTACGGACATGGAAGCCCGCACAAACTCAGCAGGGCTGATGTGTTTCAGCTCTTCTTCAGACCAGTACAGGTTCGCCATCGTAGGAAGCTCCACCTTAATCCTGGCATTGATATCTGTTGCTATAACTACATATTCCGACCGGAGCTGGTAAAACGGATTGTTTTTGTAATAATCATTTTGGGCTGCACTCTCATAGAAAATCTTATAGCGGGTCAGATCAATATGTTCAGCATTTTTATTTTTAATTGCTTCAATATTCTGAAGGGTAAGCTGATAATACTCCTGGTTATTTCCGTAACGGTAGCTAAGATTGAGGTGATGCTCCTTCTGAATAAACTTTTGATTGAGCTGGGCTACCGTTCTGACCCCGAATCCGTCCAGTGCTGTTTTCATAGTATCTGAAAAAGTATTTCCAGGATTGAAGCCGCTGTTCTGCTTTCTGAAATCACTATAAAATTTTTTAATACAGAAAAAGGCAATTACCACAGGGATCAGCGGAATCAGGAAAAGAAGTTTGGCGGTGAGTGTCGTTTCCGGACGGGAAGCAAAAGGAATAATAATCAGGATCATCATGACCGCTGCGAGAAGATATGCATTGATCTTAAAAAAATTCTTATTATTCAGAATCGCATGCATGGTGGTTTTTACATAGGTTTTTCCATCCATAAAATCAGCAAAATTCCAGTTGAATAAAATGTCTTTGATGACTTCGCTTTTAGCTTCCTCTTTTGTTTTACAGGCCGCAATTAGCATTGTATTGATGGCTCCTGCACTTGTTCCTGCCACTTTCAGAAAACGGATGCCGAAAATTTCCAGCCCATACAGATAACCGACGAGTGCGCTTCCCCATACACCGCCGCCTTCCTGTACAAATTCTACATACTGGTTTCCGTAAATATCCAGCAGATCAGAAAACTCTTTGGATGAGATGTTCTCATGCAGGGCAATAAGTTTCTCTTTAGAGTCCGCGGAAAGAATATCGTCTTCGAGAATTGTATTCAGCTCTTCGGTTTTCATGGTGGATATTTTAGAGTGGGTGATGTGTATTGGTGGGAACTATTACAGAGTGGCTACCATTGTTTCCTTCTTGCATAAATAAAGGTACAGATCACCACCACAGCCATTACTCCAACGGTTATAAAATAGCCGTATTTATGATGAAGTTCCGGCATATTGTCGAAATTCATTCCATACAGTCCGGCAATAAACGTGATCGGTAAAAAATAAACCGAGTAGATTGCCAGAACTTTCATCACCTGATTGGCTTTCTGGTCGGAAAGGGCCAGAAACATAGAGATGAGGTTGGTAATCTGGATATTCAGATGGTCGAAATCGGCTACAACGTCCTTATGTTTATCTTTTAAATCGACGATCTCGGAATCCTGAAGATCTAATAATTTGAATTTATCCACAGCATCAGTAGAAATAACAAGTACCCGGGAATTAAGCCCTGATTTTCGTTTCAGCTTATAAAGTCTCCGGATCTGGTTCGTATGGTTGGTGTTTTTCAGGAAAATTTCATTCTCAATATTATCCATAGTTTCCAGAAGGCTTACCGATTCATCATCAAAACTTTTCATGATCAGAAGAGCAATCATTAAGGCCACTTTGCAAGGAGAAACTTCTGCTTTCATAGCAGAAAGCTGCTTTTTCGTCTCCGAAATGCTTTTCGTTTTCATCCGGTGGATGGTAATAATGGTATTTTCCAGCAGAAAGATCCCGATCTTGGTGCTGATATCGCTGATGGTGTTGAGATTTTTCCGTTCCAGTTCCGTGCTTTCGCGGAGGAGGAAGAACTTTACGTTTCCGTCTTCTTCATATTTGGGGAGGTGATTGGGATCCATGGTATCTTCCAGAAGAAGATTATTGATCTCGTATCTTTCGTGAAGAAACTTCAGGTCTTCCGCGGTAGGAGCCTCTACATCTACCCATTCGCACTGGGAATCTCTGTATATTGTGTCAATTGGCATACAATAAAAATACTAATATTTTGAAATACTATGTGTTAAATAAGTTTTATCTTTGCCAAAATTAAAAAACTATATGATTAAAAGTACAATAAAAGGGATCGGATTTTATGTACCAGATAATGTTGTTACCAATGATGATCTAGCCAAACTAATGACTACCAATGATGAATGGATCACAGAAAGAACAGGAATCAGGGAAAGAAGACACAGGAAAAACAGGAATGATTCTCAGGAAACCAGTGCTTATTTAGGTTTTAAAGCCTCTGAAAAAGCCATTGAAAAAGCGGGACTGACGGCTCAGGATATCGATTATATTATTTTTGCAACCCTTTCACCGGATTATTATTTCCCGGGATGCGGGGTATTGCTTCAGGAAATGCTTGGATGCGGAACAATTGGTGCTTTGGATGTAAGAAATCAATGCTCAGGATTTGTATATGCGATGAGTGTAGCCAATGCGTTCATTAAATCGGGAACTTATAAAAATATATTGGTTGTAGGTGCAGAAATTCATTCTTTCGGACTTGATTTTTCCGATGAAGGAAGAGGGGTTTCCGTGATTTTCGGAGATGGGGCAGGAGCCATTGTACTTTCCGCTACGGAAGATGAAAATGCAGGAGATATTTTAGCCGTAAATATGCATTCTGAAGGAAAATATGCTGATGAATTGTGTACCCAGTTCCCGGGATCTAAATTCGGATGGAGCGACAGAATGAGAAAAGAACCGGAAAACGTGACGAATAAAGAAGTATACCCAATCATGAACGGAAACTTCGTATTCAAACATGCCGTAACAAGATTCCCGGAAACCATGCAGGAAGCCCTGGATAAAGCAGGGAAAAAGATTGAAGATCTGGATATGTTCATTCCGCATCAGGCTAACCTTAGAATTGCCCAGTTTGTACAGCAGAAATTCGGACTTCCGGATGAAAAAATCCACAACAATATTCAGAAATACGGAAATACAACGGCTGCATCTATTCCAATCGCTTTAAGTGAAGCTATTGAAGAAGGAAAAGTCAAAAGAGGAGATCTTGTACTTCTTTCCGCTTTCGGAAGCGGATTTACATGGGGAAGTGTTTTGTTTGAATATTAATAAGACTGATAGACAGCAGAAATATAAATTAACCTCAATCCGGGATAAAAGATAAAACATCTGATCTGGACCGGTTTGAATCTGAGATAGGAAAGTAACTGACCTGTTAAAAATAAAAAAGCCCCGCAGAAAATTTCCTGCGGGGCTTTTATACGGTATTGATTAAAGACTTTTCAGCAGTTTTTCAGTATCTCCGAAATCTTCTCCTGCGGCTTTAGCCAGCTGGATTGCTTTTTCTGCCCAGATCTTTGCATTGCTTTTATCACCTATCTTGTTGTAAAGGTTGGCTAATGTATCTGTATTGGCATAACCTTCTTTTTTCTTCACAGATTCCTGTGCCCATGCTATCGCCAGCTGTAAAGACGGTTTATTGTTTACATTCTCAAAGAAATTCCAGGCAATAGAATTTAATTCATCAGAAGTGGCCTTACTGGTGTCCTGGTAAAGTTCTATGGTCAGCTTTTCATAAGTCGGAATATCCTTATCTTTTAAGGCTCTGGAAGCTTTAGCTCTTTTCAGGATTTTTTCAGCCTCTTCTTTAGTCATGAACTTTTGTGTTTCTGTCATGAAATAGCTGTCATTCCACGTTTTTGTATCTGCATTGTATGCTTTTTTAGCAATAGTGTTCAGTTTGACGCTCTTGTCGAATTTCTCGTATCTGTCTTCCGGGAAAATCTTGATAATATCAGCCTTTTTAGACTGGAAAATTTTATATACAGGACTGTCTGTGCTCTGAACACCTGAAAGAAGCATCTGTACATCTTCCTGATCTAAAGTTGTTTTCTGCTGAAAATAACGTTCCAGTACTCTGCCTGCAAACTCTGCATCATTATAGATGGTAAGCCCGGCAAGATTTTTAAGGAATTCAGGATCTTTTTCTCCCTTTTCAAAATTCTGCTTCAGCGATGTCAGCCTTTTGTTCGGATCTTCAGCATCTTTAGCAAACTGGATGAAATCTTTTTCTTCCACATACCCTAACGTTCTGTGTACTTCTTCCCCGTTACCATTGATGAAAAGATAAGTAGGAAATGCTTTTACATTGTATTTTTTTGCAAGGCCTATTCCTTCTCCTTTTTCCATATCAATTTTTGCATTGATAAAGTGGGAGTTATAATAGTCACCTACGGTCTGCAGCGGGAATATATTTTTCACCATCAGTTTGCAGGGTCCGCACCATGATGCATAAGCATCAATAAATACAAGTTTGTTCTCTTTCTTTGCTTTTGCAAGAATTGCAGCGAAATTGCTGTCTTCAAATTTAATTCCCTGTGCCCAGGATAAAACTCCTATAAATAAAGAGGTAAGTATTGCTATTTTTTTCATAAAACTTTTTATTGATTACAAATGTAATAATTATGACAACATATCAGTCGGTACATTTTGAAAATAGTTACGAAAATTTATTTTCAATATCGTTGAAGTTTGTTTAGAAAATTTAACATATATTTCGCCTATATAGTTATTAAAATAAATTTAATTTATGTTTTTAGTTAAAAAATTAAATAATAAGATAATGTTTCATTAAAAAATAAAATATTAGTAGCTTTGTAAAAAACAAAAAGACACCCCATGAAAATGATGAATTATTATAAAGTCTACATAATAATTTGTTTTTTTATGCCCAGAAGTCTGCTTAAATTTTTGTTTTTATTGATTACTGCCATGCCTGTTCTGGCTCAGAAGAAATACAGCTTCGATCAGATCTGTGAAAGAACTTCTGTTCATATTGCTCCCAAAGATATTCCCCAGGCCCTGAGAAAGGCAGATTCCCTGTACATGTCTGCAAATGAACCATTGGAAAAGGTAAAAAGTCTTATGCTTGTAGCAGAACTCCATCATTTTGCCGGAGAATTCAAGAAAGCCATATGCTATGGTGAAAATGCTCATTCTCTGCTGGGGCAGGTTGAAGATGCCGAATGGATCACCAGGGTCAATGAGTTTCTTGCCAAAGAGTACCGGCTGCTGGGGCTGCATGAAAGATCAAAGAAATATACGCTGCTGGGTCTGAAATCAGCAGACCGTATCACTGATCCCGTAAAAAGAAAAGAAGCGGCAGGATTGCTCAATCAGGAACTGGCATATTACGAAATGGAAATGGGAAATTTTCCCAATGCCATTCCCTATATTGAACATTCGCTGAAAGAATTTGAAAAAATTGATAAAGATGATAACGGCAGACCCGCTGCGGCTTCCTATCAGATGCTCGGGTATGTTTATTTCAGACTTGAAGATTATAACCTTTCGGAAACATATTACCATAAGGCGGAATCACTGCTGAAAGAAGAATGCTGTATTCTGGGGCTTGTTTACAACGGACTGGGCGGAATCCGTCTGAAACAGAAAAACTGGAAAGAAGCTGAGGTATACCTTAAAAAAGCAGAAAAAATTGCCGACAATTCCCGGAGTCTTAAGCTGAAAAAAGCGGTTTATGCCAATATCAATGATTATTATGAAGGAACCGGAGATAATTTCAAAGCTTCACTGTATGCGACAAAATACGTCAGGGCTTATGAAGATATGAATGCCAGAAGCCGCGAGATTACGGGCGTAAATATTGAAAATACACCCAAACTTCATAAAAAAAATGTACAGATCAGCATCATTAAAAACGCGGCAATCATTGTGCTGCTTACCTCTTTGGTGGGAATTGTTATTTTCTTCAGGATTAAACAGAAAAAACAACGCTCAAAACTGAGAAACATCATCAGGACGCAGATTCATCAGATCGCCGGTCAGGATAAAACCATACATAAAAGATCCGGAAATCAGGATTTTTCCAATATCTCCGTAGAAGAAGTTGACGATAAAGACAGCAGTCCGGATAAAAAGAAAAATGAACCTCTGATGACCCAGGAAACAGAAACCAAACTTCTTGAACTTCTGGAAGATTTTGAAAAAGGAGCGCTTTACAACAGTAAAAATATGTCCCTTTCATTTCTGGCGGCAGAACTCAATACCAATACAAAGTACCTTTCCTACGTTATTAATCAGCATAAAAATGCAGACTTTAAAACCTATGTCAATCGTTTGAGAATTAGCTATATTGTAGATAAACTCATTAATGATGACAAGTACCGGCAATATAAGATCAGTATTCTTGCAGATGAATGCGGATTCTCCTCGCACAGTAAGTTCGCTTCAGTATTTAAGGCGGTTACTGATTTTTCACCCTCAGCTTATATTAAATATCTTGATGCCGAAAATCAACAGGATCATCATACCCATTTTCACGAAAATAATTAAGATATTGCCTGTTTTTCGCATTCTTCCTTTTCATTTTCATGAAAACAGATAACCAATTGTTTTAGGTAAACGCTTCACTGCTATATCTTTGCGCCAGCTTTATACAGGTGGTTTTTTGTTCCTGAAACCAGTCAGAGCTATGTACTTCGTCCGGTTATGGGTAAAGAAAAATAAATTAAATATGCCTGACCCGGAATATATCTTTACAGATCTGTAAAACACAATTATAACTTATATATCATACAATCGGGGTTGATTGCCCGGTTTTTTTCAGTCAAGTTTTTTTAAGTGCAAATCCGCGGCATTGCCGCGGATTTGTTTTTGTATTATTTAGCCTTTGAACTGTCAGTTTTTATTTTTGCAGAATCTTTGGAAATTACGGCCGGTTCAGAATGGGAAACAGCAGTAGATCCCATACTGTTTCTCATAAAGTCTTTATCGTGTGCATCCTTGAATTCCTCTCTTTTTTCTTTATTCTGGGCACAGCTCCCAAGAAAGATTATTCCCAGAACTGCGGTTATCCATAGTTTTTTCATATTTCTTTATTTTGATGTTTAATGTAATCAAATATAGTAAATTAATAAGATTTTTATGTTAATTTATGGTATACTTTGTGGAAAATTAATTTTCATATAATTAAACAAAGCTTTTGCGGCATATGAAGAAGTTTAGAAACAGCCGGATAAGCATTAAACGGGTATGGTTTACATTTTTACAATTTTCTGATTCTGAAAGCCATTATTTTTGAGTTGGTAAAAATGCTCAATTATGAAAAACCATATTAATAAAAGCCTGATCCTTCTGTTGATAACAGTAACAGCACTTACTTTTGCCCAGGAAACCTATCTGTGGAAAGTCACTTCAAAAAACGGAAAACATACCTCATATTTCTTCGGAACCATGCATATGGCAGGTGAATCGTTCTATCATCAGTATCCGGTGATTAATAACTCGCTTATGTCTTGCGACATGGTGATTACAGAAACTGAGACAAAAAAGAACAAGGTGATTGATGAATTCAACAGCCGTGAGGACTCTAACGACCTCGATTCCAAACTGTCTGCGGAAGAATATGCAAGACTGAAAAATGTTTTTAAAAATACAGGAATAGATATCAAAAAACTGAAACGGGATGAAATTGTAAAAATGATGCAGCTTAGAATCTGGAAATCAGGCTGTGCAGGCTCAGATAAATATATGCTGGATAACTATATCCAGAAGAAGGGCGAGGACAACGGTAAAGAAATGGCATATCTGGAAACCTCAGCCATGCAGCAGAACTATATAGAGGAATCAGGAATATCAAGATACAAATCCGGGACAGCGGTGATTAAAGGAACTTTAAAGAGATATGAAAAAGCCATGGCAGCCAATGAAAAAAAATGCAGGGGGATGCAGAATGAATATCTTGAACTGAAAGACCGCTATATCTTTAATAAATCCTGCGAAAGCCTCAGTAAGAGCGACCAGATCCTTGTTACTCAAAGAAACAGCAGATGGATGAAGATTCTTCCTGAACTGATCGAAGAAAAAAACGTTTTTCTGGCCGTAGGACTGGGGCATTTCTCGTACAGCTGCGGACTGATAGAGCAGTTTAAAAGTTTAGGATATTCCGTAGAACCCGTTCCTATGAAATCATAAAAAATCCGCAGAACTTTCATCTGCGGACTTTCCATTTTTAAATTGAACGTGTTATATTTATTTAGCCGGGGGAACCGTTGTCGCTGAATCCGTTTTCATCCTGATGGTATCAGGACTGGTCATCTTTGTGGTCATGGTGTCGGTTGCAGAAGGCGGTGGATTTTTCATAGTGCCCACTGCTGCTGAATCAGAACTTTTCGGTGACATCGTGGATTCTTTGGTTCCGCAGCTCACGGCTAATATTCCTGAACCTATGGCTGCTAACAGTAACTTTTTCATATGATTTTATTTTGGGGTGTTGTATATAAAGTCCAACAATTATTCCTAACAGGCACCGGGAACTCGTAAAGTATAGGTAAAGTTTGTTAAAAAATGTTAGGCTCAATTTAATAACAGCATTTTATCATGTGCTACTGTGAGACGGTGATAATTTAGAATAACTTCAGCTTAGGATACGAATTTTTGACTTCCATTTTTCAGTCTTTTATCTTTCAGATCCTTAATCCGAATTCAGATTAGAATAATAAAAAGCCCCAAAACCGAAGTTCCGGGGCCGTATATGTAAAGAACAGGCAACAATTACTCATTACCCATTACTCATGATTACCCTAAATATGGATATTTGTAATCTTTTGGAGAAACGAAAGTTTCTTTGATACTTCTTACAGATGTCCATCTCAGTAAGTTCATTTTAGAACCTGCCTTATCGTTGGTACCGGAAGCTCTTCCTCCTCCGAAAGGCTGCTGCCCTACAACCGCACCGGTCGGTTTGTCGTTGATGTAGAAGTTTCCTGATGCATTTTCCAAAGCTTTGAATGCTTCATTGATCGCATAACGGTCCTGTGCAAAAACAGATCCTGTTAACGAATAAGGAGAAGAAGAGTCAACTAATTTTAGCGTCTCTTTCCAGTCCTGATCCTCATACACGAATACAGATAAGATAGGCCCGAAGATTTCCTCAACCATACTTTCATACTGAGGATTAGTGGTTTCAATTACAGTTGGGTGTACAAACCATCCTTTAGCATCATCACATGTTCCGCCGATTGCTACGGCAGCTTCACCGGAAGCATTCGCCCTGTCGATATATCCTTTACATTTTTCGAAAGAATTTTTGTCGATGACAGCGTTCACGAAGTTGGACGGATCCTCAGGAGAACCTATTTTGATCGTACTCATCTGAGCTTCCATTACTTTTTTCACATCAGCCCAAAGAGATTTAGGTACATAAGCTCTTGAAGCCGCGGAACATTTCTGTCCCTGGTATTCGAAAGCTCCTCTTACTAAAGCAGTGGCTACCGCCTCTACGTTGGCAGAAGGATGAGCAATTACAAAGTCTTTACCACCTGTTTCGCCAACAATTCTCGGATACGTTCTGTAATTGTGGATATTGTCTCCGATCATTTTCCACATTCCCTGGAATACTTTCGTAGATCCGGTGAAGTGAAGACCGGCAAAATCAGGGTGTGCCAGTACTTTTTCAGCCGTTTCTTTTCCGTCTGTAAAGATCATGTTGATTACCCCGGCAGGAAGACCCGCCTCAGTTAATACATCCATAATTACTTTTGCAGAATAAACCTGCTTGTCAGAAGGTTTCCAAACTACAACGTTTCCAAGCATAGCCATACACGTAGGAAGGTTTCCTGAAATCGCCGTAAAGTTGAACGGAGTTACTGCAAAGCAGAATCCTTCAAGCGGTCTGTATTCCACACGGTTCCAGATTCCGTTATCAGAAACAGGCTGTTCAGCATACATTTCAGTCATGAACTCCACGTTGAATCTTAAGAAATCGATGAACTCACATGCCGAATCAATCTCAGCCTGGTGTACATTTTTAGACTGTCCGATCATCGTTGCCGCATTGATCACATCTCTGTAAGGTCCTGCAAGAAGATCAGCAGCCTTTAAGAAAATTGCTGCACGCTGTTCCCAGCCCAGTTCGTTCCATTCCTTTTTAGCTGCCAGAGCCGCATTGATCGCGTCATCTACATGCTGCATGGTACCCTTATGGTAAAATCCGAAATCATGGGCATGATCCTGCGGAGACTGAAGCTGTACTTTCTCACCGGTTTTCACTTCTTTTCCGTTGATGATCATTGGAATTTCTGTCTTTTCAGCCCACATCTTTTTGTAAGTGGCGATAAGGCTTTTAACTTCAGGAGATCCCGGTACATAAGAATTTACCGGCTCGTTTACCGCTAATGGTACTTGCGAAATTGCTTTTGACATATTATGTTGTATTATTTTAAATTAAAAATATGTTGGTATACAAATTTACAATAATTATAAGGAAAGAAAAAATACACTTCACTTTTGTAAAATTATAAACAGGAGTGCCTGATCTTTGAAAAATATGATTTTTAAGTATGAAAAAAATGGATATTTATATGTTTTTTAATTGATTTTTTAAATCAAAAGTTCTAATGTACGGAATTTGAATATTTGTATAATTATAAACACTTCAGAACTTGTCATAGTTGGTAAATGAATCTTATGTGCTGTATTAAAGAGGGTTATCCTGAAATACTGAATTTTCTGTTTTTTAGATTTGTCCCGATTTTGAACATTTTAAAGATTTTTTTTGATAGCTGAAAGATGTGGTATTACCCTAATTTTACACCATCAATGACTGATATGAAAAAAAGGATTCTATTATTCTCTTTTATAATGTTTTTTGCCGCCTTGTGTGCAGGTCTATTTGCAGATCAGGGCAAAACTCAGTCATATGCTGATGCTTCATCAAAAGCACATATTCTGAAACAGTCCGATAACCAGACCCAGGCTGATATCTATAATCTTTCCGACGATCAGGATACCCAGGATTCCGAAGACCCTGAAAAAGTAAAATTTGATTACTCAATCATCACCCAGCAATGGCTTAACTTTTTCTTCAACGGTTATACGTACAATACCAAAGTAGCGGCCGTACAGAACCGCGTTTATATTACAGCACCAAGATACATCCTGTATCAGTCTTTGCAGATTGCAGGCTGCTAATCATCACATCCATTTTTTAATGAATCGCTATAACTGATAGGTATAAAAATACATATCCATAGTACTCATTACCTCTTATCCGATACTTTGAACCCTTCATTTGCCTTTACAGAAAGGCAGACAGGGAATCGTATACCCAATTTTTAAATTCAATATTATGCATTTAACACCGAGAGAAACGGAAAAGCTTATGCTGTTCCTGGCAGGAGAACTTGCCCTAAAAAGAAAGGCAAGAGGCCTTAAATTAAACTATCCGGAATCCATCGCTTTAATCAGTCACTTTTTGCTGGAAGGCGCCAGAGACGGAAAAAAAGTAGCCGAGCTGATGCAGGAAGGTGCCAATCTGCTTACCAAAGATGATGTAATGCCGGGAGTGGCAGAAATGATTCATGACGTACAGATCGAAGCAACCTTTCCCGACGGAACCAAACTGGTAACCGTGCATAACCCAATCCGCTAATACCTATTTCTATTATGATACCAGGAGAAATTTTTGTAAAAGAAGGTACCATTATCTGCAACGAAGGCAGAGAAACGGTAAAAATAAAAGTAACCAATACAGGAGACCGTCCCATTCAGGTAGGTTCACACTTTCACTTTTTCGAAGTCAATAAGGCAATGAGCTTTGAGCGTGAAAAAGCATTCGGAAAGAGACTGAATATTGTAGCCAGTACTGCCGTGCGTTTTGAGCCGGGAGAAGAAAAAGTAGTAGAGCTGGTAGAAATAGGAGGAACCAAAAAAGCAATGGGCTTCAATAATCTTGTAGACGGACAGGTAGATTCCGAAGAACAGAAAAAAGCAAGCCTGGCCAAAATTGAAGAGTTAAACTTTAAAAATCATTAAGATGAGCTTAAACGTAGACAGAAAACAATACGCCAATATATTAGGTCCTACGGCTGGAGACAAAATCAGACTGGGAGATACGGAAATCATTATCGAAATAGAAAAAGATTTTACCCACTACGGAGACGAAGCCGTTTTCGGAGGCGGAAAAACCGTACGTGACGGGATGGGGCAGAATGTAACGGCAAAAAGAGACGAAGGCGTGCTTGACCTTTGCATTACAGGAGCCGTAATCATTGACCACTGGGGAATTGTAAAAGGAGATATCGGAATCAAAGACGGTAAGATCGTAGGAATCGGGAAAGCAGGAAACCCGGATACGATGGATGGGGTGTCGCCGGATATGATTATCGGAGCCTCTACGGAAGTTCATGGAGGAAAAGGATATATCGTAACGGCCGGAGGAATTGATACCCACATCCACTACATCTGTCCGCAGCAGATCGAAACCTCCCTGTACAGCGGAATCACCACCATGATAGGAGGTGGAACAGGCCCGAATGACGGAACCAATGCTACAACGGTTACCCCGGGAAGATTCAATATGCAGAAAATGCTGGAAGCCGCAGAAGAATATCCGATGAATTTAGGATTCTTCGGAAAAGGGAACTGTTCAGCAGAAGAACCTATTGAAGAACAGGTGGAAGCAGGTGCTCTGGGAGTAAAGATCCATGAAGACTGGGGAGCAACTCCCGCCACGATTGATGCTGCATTAAAAGTAGCCGATAAATATGACGTACAGGTTGCTATTCACACCGATACCCTAAATGAAGGAGGCTTTCTGGAAGATACCATGAGAGCAATCAACGGAAGAGTCATTCACACCTTCCACACAGAAGGAGCAGGTGGAGGTCACGCTCCGGACATCATTAAAGCAGCCATGTATCCGAATGTACTGCCGGCTTCTACCAACCCTACACGTCCTTATACCGTCAATACGATTGATGAACACCTGGATATGCTGATGGTTTGCCATCACCTGAGCAAAAACATTCCTGAAGATGTGGCATTCGCAGATTCACGTATCCGCCCTGAAACCATTGCCGCAGAAGATATTCTTCACGATATGGGGGTATTCAGCATCATGAGTTCCGATTCCCAGGCAATGGGAAGACCGGGTGAAGTGATTACAAGAACCTGGCAGACGGCAAGCAAAATGAAAGAGCAGAGAGGTGACCTTGATGAAGATAAAGACACAGGAAACGACAACTACCGTGCTAAAAGATATGTGGCTAAATATACAATCAACCCTGCCATTGCACACGGTATTTCAGAATATGTAGGATCGCTTGAAAAAGGAAAATTAGCTGACCTGGTGATCTGGAAACCTGCATTATTTGGAGTAAAGCCGGAAATGATCGTAAAAGGAGGATTTGTAATTGCTGCTAAAATGGGGGATCCTAATGCATCTATCCCGACGCCGCAGCCTATCATTTACAGAAATATGTTCGGAGCTCACGGAAAAGCCAAGTTCGGGACCTGTGCCAATTTCGTTTCCCAGATTTCTATCGATAACGGAACCATCGCTTCCTACAAACTGGAAAAGATGATCCTTCCGGTGAAAAACTGCAGGAATATTTCTAAAAAAGACCTCATCCATAACGATAAGACCCCTTTAATCGAAGTGAATCCTGAAAATTATAAAGTAACGGTAGACGGTGAATACATCACCTGCGAACCGGCAGAAAAACTTCCTTTAACACAGCTGTATTACCTGTTCTAGGATAAATCTTGTTGACCCCAGACCTGACAGGTTTCAAAAATCTGTCAGGTTTATTTAACGGTAAAAAGATATACCAGTCAATATTTTAAAATAATTATAGCACTAAGTTTAGAATGAAATATTTAAATAAAACAGTTTTCGCTCTTGCCATAGCCGGAATGTCTGCCCTTTCAGGAAATCTGAGCGCACAGTTTCTGGGAGGACACAGGCTGAAAAGCGATGAAGACGGGCCGAAAGGACAGTTTATGGTGTATGGTTCACTGGATTACTCCAAAGTAACAACACCCTCAACGAGCAGCAGTACCGTTTCAAGCGCACCGCTTGGAGTAGGGTATTTTATCAATAACAATGACCTTATCGGGGTGAACTACGCCTATTCCCAGAATACGGTTGATCATCATGTGGCCTATAAGCAGAATGAAGCCGGAATCTGGTACAGTCCATCATTAATGCTCGGAAAATACTTTGTACTGATCGGCCAGATTGATGCCCATTACGTCTGGGGACAGCAAGCCACAACAGCTGATGAGATGCAGAACTTTAACGGATTCCGTCTCCGTGCGTATCCTCTCATCGGAATATTATTAGGCGGAGGCTGGGCATTGAAATTCAAATTTGCAGAACTTTCAATGCTTCAGACCAAAACAAAACAGGAAGGCTGGACGAAGAGCTATGTGGCAGGAATCAGTGGTTCAACATTCGGAGTAGGCATTTCTAAAAACTTTGACTTCAGAAAAAAATCGGAAAATGATCATTAATCAAACCATAGGCAATCTCACCGAAAAACCTACTGACAAAAATATAGATTATCTGGACCTGGAATGGTTTGAAACCACCAAAAGAATCCAGCGTAAAAAAACCAGACGGGGTACCGATGTAGCCATCAAATTCCTTCGGGAAGGACAGCGTCTGCGCGAAGGTGATATTCTTTTCGAGGATGCGGAAAAAGTGATTGCCGTAAATGTTGTAGAAACAGATGCCATCGTTATGGCCCCGGGCTCTCTGCTGGAAATGGGTACCGTTTGCTATGAAATCGGTAATAAACATATCCCGCTTTTTATCCAGGATGATAAAGTGCTGCTTCCTTTCGAAATGCCTATGTTCAGATGGCTGGAGGCCAGCGGCTTCAAACCGGAAAAACAGTCCGTAAAACTGCTGAACCTTCTCAAATCCAATGTAGAACCTCACGGACACGGAAGCTTAGGATCTACCATCTTTACAAAAATCTTAAAAATGGCTGCCCCGAAAGATGAATAATATGAATCTTAATTTTTTATCAGGATTGCTGCATCTTGCGGATCCTACACTGCCAATCGGAGGGTATACCCATTCCAACGGGCTGGAAACCTATGTGCAGGAGAGTATTGTAAACAATGTACAGACCGCAAAGGAATTTGTACAGAATATGCTTCAGTACAACCTTAAATACAATGACGGAGCTTTTGTAAAACTAGCTTATGAAGCTGCTGAAAATAACGATCTGGAAATGCTTTTAAGCCTGGATAACGAATGCAATGCCATAAAATGTCCCAGAGAAATCCGCCAGGCCAGCCAGAAACTGGGGCTGAGGCTGATTAAGATCTTCAAAAGAAGAGAAAATTTTCCTTTTATGGAAGCTTTTGAAAAGGCTGTTCAGAACCGTGAAGCCAATTCACATTACTGTATCGTATTCGGAGTATATGCTTATCTGATGAAAATTCCTCTTTATGAAGCACTTCTCGGTTTTTACTACACTTCCGTGGCGGGAATGATTACGAATGCGGTAAAGCTGGTTCCGCTGGGACAGCTTGATGGTCAGGACATCCTGTTCTCGCTCTATCCGGTTATGGAAAAAACAGCCCGTGAAACCATAGAACTGGACAGGGATATGGTAGGATTGTGCAATACCGCTTTCGATATCAGATGCATGCAGCACGAAAGACTCTATTCCAGGCTGTATATGTCATAATAATCTGAAAAAGACAAAAGGATAAAATGATTGAACAGAAAGATTCCTTACTGAATGAAACGTCCTTGTGTCCGTAAATATTCTCAATCAATTAAAAAATAACGCTCATAGCGTTAAAAAAACAAAAATTTAAAAAATGGAAAACAGAAAATATATAAAAGTAGGAGTGGCAGGACCGGTAGGTTCCGGAAAAACCGCATTATTGGAACGTTTAAGCAGAAAATTATTCGGGACTTATGATCTTGGCGTAATTACCAATGATATTTACACCAAAGAAGACGCTGAATTCATGGCGAAAAACAGCCTTCTTCCCCATGACAGAATTATCGGCGTGGAAACAGGAGGCTGCCCTCACACGGCTATCCGTGAAGATGCAAGTATGAATCTTGAAGCGGTGGATGAGCTGGCCGCACGTTTTCCGGACATTGAGCTGGTGCTCATCGAAAGTGGAGGTGATAACCTTTCCGCAACATTCAGCCCGGATCTTGCTGATGTTACCATCTTTATTATTGATGTGGCAGAAGGTGAAAAAATCCCGAGAAAAGGAGGCCCCGGTATTACCAGATCAGATCTTTTGATCATCAATAAAATCGACCTTGCCCCTTATGTAGGAGCCAGCCTTGAAGTGATGGAAAATGATGCCAGAAGAATGAGAAAAGGAAATCCTTTCGTTTTCACCAACCTTAAAACAGATGAAGGACTGGATAAAGTAATCGGATGGATAAAAAAATATGCGCTTCTTGAAGAAATTGAAGAACCGAACCTGGTAAGATAAATCAATGGACAGTCGTTTAAATATTATTGCAGGATTCAAGGGAGGAGAATCGTATGTGAAAGACCTTTATGTTTCACTTCCTTTCAGGGTAGTTTCCGTAGGACAGCGGAAAAGCGACAAAAAGCTCTACCAGATGGTGATGAGCTCTTCCCCCGGAATCCTGGACGGAGACCATTATCATCTGGATGTAAGCCTGGAAAAAGGAGCGTCCCTTCAGCTGCAGTCACAGTCGTACCAGAGACTGTTCAATATGAAAGATAAAGCAGTGCAGGAACTTCATGTAAAAATGGAAGACAATACTTCTTTTGCTTACGTTCCGCATCCCGTGGTTCCGCATGAAGATTCCAATTTTCAGAGTAAAGCCAATATCCGTGTCGGCAAAAACAGCCAGATTATTATCAGTGAAATCATCACCTGCGGAAGAAAACATTACGGAGAAGTTTTCAAACTGAAACGCTTCCAGAATCTTATGGAAATCTATCATAACGATAAACTCGTGATCAAAGATAATGTGGTGATCCGGCCGGACCTGATCCCTATCAGCTGTATCGGAAATCTGGAGCAGTATACCCATCAGGGAACACTTATTTTTTACAGTACAAAGGATAATGTAGATAAAAACGGACTGATCGAAGCCATTATTGAAGCCGCAGAACAGCATAAAGAAGACATGGAGGTGGGAGTTTCCGCAATGGAAGACAATGGTTTTGTGGTAAGAGCTTTAGGACATGGAGGAGAACTGATGTATAACTTCTTTCTTCACATCCAGGAAATATTATGGTCTCTTGAATAAATATGAATGGATACAGCGAAACCTTATAGGTTTTCAAAACCTGTAAGGTTTGTAAAGAGATCAAAAGAAGTTAGGAATTAAACTTAGTGATGACGCTGATTATATAGCTTTTTATTAAAATCCAATAAAAGAAATGAATCAAAAACTAATAAGAAAGCTTAAACACAGTCATCCGTGGAATCAGGGGAAAAAATTATTCAATAGAAGTGGGCTTCAGCCCGCTTAAATAAAGAGGGTTTTCCAATGGAATGGGCTATACCCGCTTAAACAAAATTTAAGAAAGAATAAGTAGAATTAGAAAAAATGGATAGTACAGTTTGGGCACTTCTGTTGAGTGCCGTTTCAATAAGTTTTATACATACCGCTTCGGGGCCGGATCATTACCTCCCGTTTATCGTTATTTCAAAATCTAAAAAGTGGAGCGGAATGAAAACCTCCATACTTACGGTAGTCTGCGGACTGGGGCACGTATTAAGTTCCCTGATCTTGGGCTTTATCGGAGTATTTCTTGGGTGGCAGCTTAATAAGATTTCATGGTTTCAGGATATCAGGGGAAATTTTTCAGGATGGGCGCTGCTGATCTTCGGGGGAGCTTATCTGGTATACGGATTGGTTCAGGCGGTAAGAAACAAACCTCACAAGCATTTTGATGTCATGGGTGATGATGTATATGTTTACGAGCATAACCACACCGAAATGGTAATGCCTCAGAAGAGAATTAAGGTAACTCCGCTTGTCCTTTTCATGATTTTCGTGATGGGGCCGAGTGAACCGTTGATTCCTTTATTATTCTATTCCGGAGTGAAACATTCCATGTCCGAAATTGCGGTTCTTGTGATATCATTTACTGCAACGACGGTTCTTACCATGCTGGGAATGGTCCTTCTGGGAAGGTATGGATATTCAACTTTATTCAATACAGAAAAACTGGAAAGATATATGGGGGTAGTCAGCGGAGCAGTAGTTACCGTATGTGGAGTCGGAATGGTCTTTCTGGGATGGTAACAGCTGGAAGAACAGGTATGACAGCATTTGAGGGCTTACCATGTTAAAGATATTAATGGCCGAAGCGAACTGATTACATCAAAATTGCATTGCCTTTATAAATGAATACTCTTTCAAACCTCAAACTTCAAATTTCAAATTTCAAATCTCAAATCTCAAACCTTAAATCCCAAACCTCAAATCCTCCTTTTTACATTAATACAAAAAACTATGGACGAATTTTTCAAAAAAATCCCTTTTATAGACAACATCTTAAAAGGCATCGGGCAGATTATGCTTCAGGAAAACCGGTGGACGGGGCTTCTGTTTCTTATCGGTATCTTTATCGGGAGCTGGCAGGGTGGTGTTGCCGTACTTCTGTCAACAGCTGCCGGAACCTTTACCGCAATGAAGCTGAAGTACAACCCGGCTGAAATCAATGCCGGATTGTACGGATTCAGTGCCGCATTGGTAGGAGTGGCATTATCTTTTGTCTTTCAGGCTACGCTTCTCATCTGGATACTCATCATAACAGGAGGTGCTTTGGCAGCGGTGATCCAGCATTTCTTTATCGTGAAAAGAATTCCGGTATTTACCCTTCCGTTTATTCTGATTACCTGGGTGTGCGTATTTGTGCTGCATCATTTTACACAGATTCCTCCCTCAGAAATGATGTCTGCACCGGCCGGACCTGCAGATTATGACGATTTTCTTACCTGCACCAATGCGTTTGGAGAAGTGATTTTCCAGGGAGGAATTCTGTCGGGGGTCATTTTCTTTGTGGCAGTGTTCATCAGTTCTCCGGCAGCTGCGCTGTACGGCTTTGCAGGAGCAATCCTGGGATCTTATATTTCCCATATGAACGGGGAACCGATCGAGAAAATCCATATGGGGCTTTTCGGATTTAATGCGGTACTTTCTGCTATTGTCTTTTCAGGATTTAAAAAGATCAACGGATTATGGGCATTGATTGCAGTAGCCGTTACAGTAGGAATTGATGACCTGCTGGTAGACCACAATACACTGAGCGAAGTGGGAGGGGTACTCACATTCCCTTTCGTGGCCGGAACATGGATCACATTACTCATTCAGAAAATGTTTAAAACCAATAAGTAAAACAATAGAGGATGAAGTCTCATCCTTTAAAAAAAATAAAACAAAAGAACAACAAAACAATCAAAATGAAGATAACTAAAATAGCAGCTGTATTTCTGGTAATGGTTTTCGGTGGAAAAACAATGGCACAGGAAACAGAGAGACAGCTGCTGATTAAAGATGCAGATGATAAATTTCCTGTTGCTGACGTTCTCGTTAAGTATAACCACGGAAACAGCCATACCCATTCCGGGGCGGACGGTACGTTCAGCATACCCACAGCTTCTCTTCCCGATACACTGGTGATCAGCCGCCAGGGATATGATGAGGTAAAATGGGCCGTAGCTCATGATGAAGATAAAAATAAAGTGATCTTTTTACAGCACAAGCCTTTTCAGATCTCTGAAGTGGCCATCAGTCACAGCTCATTTTTATCCGCAATTACCAAAGTGGATCTGAATAAGTTTCCGGTAAATTCCGCACAGGATCTGTTGAGAAAAGTTCCCGGGCTGTTTATTGCCCAGCATGCGGGTGGCGGAAAGGCCGAACAGCTTTTCCTGAGAGGATTTGATGCCGATCACGGAACCGATGTAAGCGTAAATGTAGACGGAATGCCCGTGAATATCGTATCTCATGCCCACGGCCAGGGATATTCCGATCTTCATTTCGTGATTCCGGAGACGGTAAATAATATTGATTTCGGGAAAGGAGCCTATTATATGGACCGTGGTGACTTCAATACTGCGGGATATGTAGATTTTCAGACTTATAACTGGTTGAAAAACAGTATGGTCAAACTGGAGGGAGGTTCGTTCAACTCAAAAAGAATCCTGGGAATGTTCAATATCCTGCACGATGATGCCGGCCGGAAAAACGCTTATGTAGCTGCCGAATACAATTATACGGACGGTCCTTTCGATGTAAAGCAGAATTTCAACAGGATCAATATCTTCGGAAAATATAATCAGTGGATCACGGATAATGATTATTTCAACATTCAGTTCTCCACTTTTAATTCTTCCTGGAATGCTTCCGGACAGATCCCCGAACGTGCCGTAGATGAAGGAATCATCAGCCGGTGGGGAAGCATTGATCCTACGGAAGGCGGAAAAACCTCCAGAACCAACCTTCAGATGAATTTTAAGCATATCATTTCATCTTCGGAACAGATCGATGCAATGGCTTTTTATTCAAAATATAATTTCAACCTCTATTCTGATTTTACTTTTTATTTAAAAGATAAAGACCACGGCGACGAGATCCGCCAGACTGATGGAAGAAACATTTACGGAACCGAAATAAAATATACCAAAAGTTTTACACTGCCCAACAGTTCGCTGAACTGGATCTCAGGAGTGGGATTCAGAAATGATGACATTAATACGCTTCAGCTGAATCATGTATACCAAAGAGATCTGCTGCTGGACAGAATGGCGGATGTAACGGGAACGGAAACCAATCTTCATGCCTACTCGGGACTGATCTGGAAAACAGGAAAATGGACAATCAACCCGGCGTTAAGAGTAGATCATTTTATATTCAATATGCATAATCTCCTCGATCCCGGACAGCTGCCGTCCGGACAGTCAAAAGAAGCTACCAGGCTGAGTCCTAAGTTAAACTTCTCTTATACTCAAAACGATAATGTGATGTGGTTCCTGAAAACCGGGATGGGCTTTCACTCCAACGATTTAAGAGTGGTTGTTCCGAACGCAGATCAGAAGACCCTTCCATATTCTGTCGGCGCAGATTTCGGGGTAAGGTTACATCCTTTCAAATCCCTTATCATTACGCCAACATTATGGTATATGGATCTGCAGCAGGAATTCGTGTATGTAGGAGACGATGCGGTGGTAGAACCTTCCGGCAAGTCAAGACGTTTAGGGGCTGATCTTGGAGTACGGTTCCAGCCGCTGGAAAATTTTTACCTGAATGCCGATATTAATTATTCCCACGCAAGATTTACTGAAGAAGAAAAAGGAAATGATTATGTTCCGCTGGCTCCTGTTGTAACCAGTACAGGCTCTGTAAACTGGGATTTCCTTAACGGCTTTTCTTTAGGATTACAGTACAGATACCTCGGTGCAAGGCCTGCCGTGGAGGATAACAGCATTAAAACACAGTCTTATTTTGTGAACGACCTGATGCTTTCCTACAACCGTCAGAAATGGGGGGCCAGTCTTCAGGTAAATAACCTGTTCAATGTAAAATGGAATGAAGCCCAGTTTGCTACCGAAACCCAGCTGAAAGGGGAAGCAGAACCCGTTACAGACCTTACCTATACTCCGGGAAGCCCGTTTGGAGTAAGAGTAGGAGTGTATTATAAGTTCTAAAGGAACGGAAGACGGAATTTGAAAATGAGAAAGAAATCCCCGCCAATACTTCAGATTTTCAAATTCCTTTATTCCTCCTGAATAAATTTTATTAACTTTAAATAATCATTACACGGATATGGAAGTATTATCCAATTTTCAGTACAAAAAACTTTTTCTCCCGAATATCACAGAGAAAATACTCGCTAATAATGCGGATATACAGCTTTACCGGATAGAAAATTATCTCAAGGGTATCCTGATGCCGGTGATTCCGTACCGGACGACCTTTAATTTCATCATTTTTGTGACCAAAGGCCATATCAGACAGTACCTTGAAAATAAGGAATACCATGCCGGAAAAGGCGGCGTTATTTTTATCAAACAGGGAACCATAACCGCTACCGTGGAACTTTCCGATGATATTGAAGGGTTTTTCCTCGCTTATGAAAATAATATTTTATCTGAACAGGAACTCCCAAAACATAAGAGCAGCATCTTTTTTATGACCCCTTTCCTGAACCTGGACAGTCTTACCTACGGAACCATTACCCAGCTTCTTCCGATCATGGAACAGGAATTATGGCTGAATAATCTCAACATCAATGAAGTAGTGGTTACCATGCTGCATCTTATCCTGGTGAAAATGCTCAGTACAGATTCCGATTCCCATCATAAATCAGCTACCCGCCCGATGGAACTGTCTCTTCAGTTCCGCGATCTTCTCTTTAAATACCATGTGAATGAAAAACGAGTGGCCTTTTATGCCGACAAACTCTCCGTTACTGAAAGCTACCTTAATAAATGTGTGAAAAATGTTACCCAGAAATCCCCGAAACAATGGCTCAACGAGATTGATATCAATTACAGCAAAGCTCTCCTTCATTCCAGTAAAGATATTGCTGAAATAGCCTATGAACTGAATTTTCATACCGCGTCACATTTTACCCAGCTTTTCAAGAAAATTGCGGGAATTACGCCTAAAGAATATAGAACACAGTTTTTAAAGGAAAGGATTTCCGTTTGATATAAATGTCAATAATGAATTTTGCTGTGCAAGTCAATGGTGAATTATGAAAATGTGGCTAAAGAAACTCATTGCGGAACAGATTGACGGTTCACATTAAGGTAATTCGAAGTGTAAGTTAAGAGTGAACGATAAAAGTGGCACTAAAGAAATTCACTGCGAAGCCGATTGACCATTCACTCATCCCGGTCACATCTTCTCGTTTTCCAGAATTTTCAGCACAAGCTTCTCTTCATGTGTCAGACCGGCTTTCCCGTCATTCACTTCAATTTCCTCCAGCTCATCAAGATATTTTTTAATGGTATTGTTTTCATAAAGATTGATGACCAGGGGATGAACGTAGTATTTTCTGCATACGGTACTGGTATTTCCCAAATGTCCGGCAACAATTTCCAGGGCTTCTTTTACCTTCTTTTTATATTGCGTATTGTTTTCCGCATATCCTATTTCTTTAAATGCAATAAGGGCACTCACTGTTCCCGCCCATGTTCTGAAGTCTTTAGCTGTAAAATCCTCACCGCTGATTTCTTTGATATAATCATTCACCATCCCTGAGTCTATCGAATGCCGGGTTCCCTCCTCATCCACATACTGAAAAAGTTCTTTGCCGGGAATATCCTTACATTTCTGAACCAGTTTTGCCAGCCTTCTGCTTTTGAGGTCCACATGATGCATGATCCCTTTTTTCCCTTTAAACTCAAACGTAATTTTCTGACCGTTGATTTTTACATGCCTGCCTTTTAAAGTCGTTAAGCCAAAAGAGCCGTACAGTTTTTCATAGGCATTATTGCCGATCCTGATATTGGTCCGCTGCATCAGGCTGACGATCAGCGCCAGGATTTTTCTTTTTTCAAAATTCCTTAAAGCGAGGTCCTGTTCTACCTGAAGACGGATGTCTGGGAGAGCATATCCGAACCGGAGCATCCTGTAAAACTTGGTGTGATTTCTCAATGCACTCCACAGCGGATGATAGCGGTACTGTTTTCGCTTTTTAACATCAAAACCCGTTGCCTGAAGATGACCGTTTTCCAGGGCACATATCCATACATTTTCCCAGGCGGGAGGGATTACCAGTTTATTGATCCTGCTGATTTCCTCTTTATCCCTGATCTTCTCACCTTCTTTGAAATAGGAATATTTCTTTCCGTTTTTTCTGCGGGTAATTCCGGCGGTCTCTGCATCGGTGGTATATACAAGATGTACCGCCTTTGCAGATGCTTCCGGATCATTCATGATCTTTACAATTTTTGAAGGCTTCAGGTGGGAAATGATCTCCAGTTCTGTATTCTTCTCCATAAAAAAATGGTTAAGAGTTCTTACCCCTCGAAAAGATCAGTAAAAGAATAACTACAACGGCACAGACGAGGATGATTCCCCACCACATTCCGGCCTTAAAAATTGTTTCTACTGCTTCACAGCTCGTCAGTGTCAGCAAGCTGAGTATCGTCATACTGTATAAACTCAGTTTTTTCATGATGTATATATTTTGGAGGTGTTAAATTCTGTGCAGGTCAGGCTTCCAGTTTCTGATCGACTGTTTAATCTCATCACCTGAAATGTTTTCGTGAAGAGCCCGGTTCAGAAGTTCTTTAAACTCGTCATCATAGGCAAATCTCAATGCAGCTATCTGATCAAATCTCAGCTTTTCAGCCACTTCGTCGGATCTCTGTCCGAAGATTTCAAAATACCGCTGTTTAAATTCAAGCCTTACCATGCGGTTTTGAAGGCCTAGCGCATAATGCTGCCTGGTCATGAAAGCCAGATAGAAAAGCAGAAATATCACAACAGCAAACAGTATCCAGATAAGTTTGTTTTCAGGATCATCCCAGATCTTATAGATCCCGAATATTTCAAGAAGGATAAGCAGGGGAAGATATATAAAATGGTGTGGCGGATAAAATTTCCTGTGATTGTTGTAATTCTGTATTTTCATATTGTAGATACAGCAATAATCTTTCCAAAATTTTACATTATCAATAATAAATGTGTTTTTGTGGTATCTTAAAATGTGTAGTATTCCAAAATATGTTTACTCAATATCTTATTCAAACCTTATAGGTTTCCGAAACCTATAAGGTTTATATTGCCGCGAAAATATATACACAAAGATCTGTCTGTCAGATTTATACTTTAAAGTAACTTAAATTTATAATACAAACATACGAGGCACAAAAGATTTGACATCTTAGATAGCTTTAAATTTAAATACTTTGTGCATAAAAGTACATATAAACATAAAAACCAAAGATTTTTATTGATCACAAAGTAAAAAATCTGCCAGATCTGCAAAATTTGCGGGAGAAAAATAGACAAACATTTTCTATGCAGTAGAATTTATTCAATAGAGGTGGACATTAGTCCGCCTGAATAATAAAAAACATCATCTTTTTTATGGAAACCCATATTAAACATATTTAGAAACAACCTTCAGTAAACCAGTTTCCGGAATAACGGTAAATTCAGGAAAATACCGTATCCATTTCGTTTTTTAAGCTTAAATTTTTCGTAACTTTCGGTGTTTAAAAAAGAAAAGAATGACTTCAAAGGAAAAAGTTGCTGCACTTCGTCAGGAAATGCAGAAAAATAATGTTGATGCATTTATAGTATATTCTGCAGATCCGCATATGAGCGAATATCTGCCTGAAGAATGGCAGGAACGAGCATGGCTTTCCGGATTTTTAGGTTCAGCCGGTTTTGTGGTGGTAACAAAAGATAAAGCCGGTCTCTGGACAGACGGAAGATATTTTACCCAGGCTGCCATTGAACTGGACGGTTCCGGAATCGATCTTTTCAAAGACGGAATGGAGGGAACTCCCAATTACATCGACTGGATTATTTCTGAAATTCCGGCTGGCGGTAAAGTAGCGGTAAATGCACAGGCTGCATCCCATGCCAACTGGGAACTGCTTTCACAGAAATTACAGTCTAAAAATCTTATCCTCGAAGATCTTCCGCTTTTAAAGGAGATCTGGAAAGACAGAGGAACTCCTTCGAAGAATCCTGTTTTCGTTCATCCGCTGGAAAGAGCAGGGAAATCTGTTGCCGATAAACTTGGAGCCATCCGTCAGAAAATGGAAGAACAGGAAGCTACCGTTCATGTGATTTCAAGTCTTGATGATGTGGCCTGGACACTGAATTTAAGAGGAAGTGATGTAGAAAGTAATCCTGTATTTTTAGGATATATCGTGATTACCAAGAATGATGCTGTTCTCTTCACAGACCTTGAAAAATTACAGGTAGAAGCCAGAAAACAGATGGATGATTCTTTCGTAAAGATGATGCCTTACGAAGAGTTCTACAACTATCTGAAAGCTTTTAAAAATGAAAAAGTACTGGTTTCACCTAACAGCAACCAGCAGATTTTTGAAACTTTAAAGACAGATAATAAATTTATTAAAGCTCCGGTTCCTGGTAATCTGATGAAAGCTCAAAAGAATGAAGCCGAACTGGAAGGTTTCAGGAAAGTGATGGTAAGAGATGGTGTGGCAATGGTAAAATTCCTTTACTGGCTGACCCATAACGCCGGAAAAGAAGCTATGAACGAATATTCAATCGGTGAAAAACTGAGAGGCTTCCGTGCAGAAGGTGAAAATTTTGTGGGCGAGAGCTTTGGAAGTATCGTGGGATATAAAGATAATGGTGCCATTATGCATTATTCCGCAAAAAAAGAAGGAAGTAAAGAGGTAACGAATGATGCAAGCATCCTGGTAGATTCAGGAGGTCAGTATCTGGAAGGAACTACGGATATTACAAGAACATTGGCTTTGGGTGCCGTTTCTGAAGAATTTAAAAGAAACTCTACGCTGGTACTTCAGGGGATGATCCGCCTGTCGATGGTAAAATTCCCGAAAGGAACAAAAGGAGTTCATCTTGATGCTGTTGCAAGACTTCCGCTGTGGATGGAAGGAAAAGACTTCAATCACGGTACAGGTCATGGAGTGGGAAGTTTCATGAACGTTCATGAAGGACCTCAGAACATCAGAAAAGATATGAACCCGCAGGATCTTCTTCCGGGAATGGTATGCTCAAACGAACCGGGATATTACCTGGAGGGAGATTACGGAATCCGTCATGAAAATCTTATTGCCGTAAAAGAAGCTGAGAAAACAATTCACGGAACTTTTTATGAGTTTGAAACCCTGACTTTCTGCCCGTTCTTTAAAGATACGGTTGTAAAAGAAATCCTTTCAGAAAAAGAAATCGCATGGCTGAACGGGTATCACAGAACCTGTGAAGAAAAAATCGGACCTCACCTTGAAGGCGATGTGAAAGAATGGTTCCTGACTTTGGTGAGTCCGCTTTAAAAATGAGAGAAGGAAAATGTGAATAGTTATTGGTGAATTGTATATTGAACCTGAAGCTTTAAACCCATAACTCAAACCCGGAACATTATAATTGTTAGATAAACAACGAAAGTCCTGCAGCTTTTCTGCGGGGCTTTTTTATTGTGCAACCGTATTTTTACGGATATAATTTCAGGGATTTTCCTGAGGCAGATTCGTCTGAAGGTATTTATCTTTGCTTCAGTAAAAGAAACATCAATCATTTCATATCTTCATATATAACTCTAGTAAATTCAAAGCAGTAAGCCGTTTCGTCCTGAAATGGCTTTTTTTATATCCGTTTTTTGAAGTTTTAAAATTACATTTTTTTTAATTTAGCGGAAATTTGAGAGGAATTTTACATTCCGGACCGTAATTAAAAAAATATGATAGAAGAGTACTTCCGGAGTTTTAATATTTTTTCAGCAGCAGAGATAAGAAATTTTTTACAGCTTTTTGAAATACGGAAAGTCTGTAAAAATGATTTTTTTGTAAAAGAAGGTGATCAATGCCGGGAGATTGCATTTATATTGTCCGGAATATTCAGGTCTTTTTATATTTCGGATCAGGGCAAAGATATGACCTACTGCTTCAGGTTTCCCAACCAGATGATGGCAGGCTATTCGTCTTTTATATCAGGATGTCCCAGCCGGGAAAATATGCAGGCCATTACCGATGCTGATCTGATGGTTTTAAAGAAAGAGGCGGTAGACCATCTTGTAAAGGATGACCTTAACTGGACCCGGTTTCTGAAAATGATTGCCGAAGAAGAATACCTGGAACTTGAAAACAGGTTTTTCCAGCTTCAGAGAGACAGTGCTGCACAGCGGTATAAGGCTCTTCTCGGAAATCATCCGGAGTATGTGCAGAAGATCCCGCTGCAGTATCTGTCTTCCTATCTTGGAATTACCCAAAGACACCTCAGCCGTATCCGAAAAGAAATATACTGATGAATTAAGAATCCGGAATCTGATAGAGACTATTTACTTAAAAAGGATCTGGTACCATAATTATAGGATTTCATTTTTAGACATTTGTCCTGTATTCCGGAATAGCGGCTGTGTAATTTTGTGAAAAAATAATATGGAACACAATATTCTGGTCGTTGGAGGAAACGGCCTTGTAGGCAAAACAATCATCCGCATTCTTAAAGAAAGAAATCCACATATCAATATTTTCACCGGCGGAAGAAAAGGTGGAAAAACAGACAGGGATCTGAAAATAGATGTTACCGATCCCGGAACTTTCAAAAACATTCAGGAGCATCATATTGATCTGATTATTCTTTCGGTGAATGACCCGTCTGATCATATTCTTCAGTTTGCGATAGCGAACGGGATTGATTATTTAGACATTACCAAACCGACTCCTGCTCTTGTAAAAGCGCATGATATTGCCGGAAACAGTACAGTCCGAAGCAGAATTGTATTCAGTTCCGGCTGGATGGGAGGCATTGTAAACGGATTGGTGAAAACACTTTCGGATCAGGTAAAAGACATTCAGGAAGTTCAGCTTTTTGTATACTATTCCGTAAAAGATCTTGCGGGGGAAAGCTCTGCGCATTTTATGGCTGAAAATGTAGCTAAACCTTTTGTCCGGTACGAAAATAACAGTCCGGTTTCCATAAAACATTTTCTGAATTCGGAGTATTTTGATTTTTCTTTTGGAATTGGTAAAAGAACCGTTTACAATTTCGATGTTCCGGATTTATATATATTGAACCGGATTGAGAAAATACCGACGGTGAGTGTTAAAATGACGTACAATTCAAAGCCGGTCACATGGCTTTTAGGGGCGTTTCAAAAGATAAGATTTTTTAATATCCTTTCATTAAAGGAAAGAAAGATGATTTTCGGGTCCAGTGGAAACGGTGATTATAGTATCTTTGAAATTAAGGTAAAGACGAAAGGCGGATATAGAAAATTAAGTCTTCAGAGTGTAAAAGGGCAGGCGGAATTAACAGCCTTTTCAACAGTGCTGCATACGGAAGAACTGCTGAAAGGATCCCATGAAAACCGCATCTATTTCAGTCACCAGCTACATCAGCCTTCATCTCTCCTTGAAAAGCTCAATGCCTGTGAAACCATCCATATACAATAACCATTATGAAAAAAATAGCCATTATCAACGGACATCCCAATAAAGGTTCTTTCAATTACGGAATTTCCGGAGTTTACAGAGATGGTGCAAAACAGTCAGGAGCTGAGGTGAAAGAAATTATGATATCAGATCTGAGTTTTGATCCTGTTCTGCATTTTGGATATCAGAAAAGGATGGAGCTGGAACCCGATCTCCTTAAAGCCTGGGAAATTATTCAGTGGGCAGACCACCTGGTTTGGATCCATCCGGTTTGGTGGGGAGGTATGCCTGCATTGATGAAAGGATTTATCGACCGGCTTTTTTTACCGGGTCTTGCCTATAAATACAGGGAAAACTCAGTCTGGTGGGATAAACTGCTGAAAGGGAAAACCGCCCATATCATTACAACACTGGATCAGCCGGGCTGGTATTACCGTCTTTTTTATGGACGGCCCAGTATTAACCAGCTGAAAAAATCAACACTGGAATTCTGCGGCATCAGACCTGTAAAAGTAACGTACATCGGAATCATAAGGAACTCCACAGAAGCCCGACGGAATAAATGGCTTGAAAAAGTGGAAAAGCTTGGCAGAGACCTGAAATAATTATATATATTATTTTGGAAGTTGTTGCAGACGGCACTGAGTGTTTAAATAATCTTATGGTATGAATGATTTTTAAATACTGGAAGACATAAAATTTAAGGGTTAAAAAGTCAATGAAAACCATAGACAATACAGATAAGTTCCGTCAGCAGAAATTAACCTGAAAAAGCGTAAATTTGCAGTATGAATAACGATACGATTTGTGCGCTGGCCACGGCCAATGGAGTGGGGGCTTTAGGGATTATCAGAGTTTCCGGGAACGATGCTTTACCGGTTGTTCAAAAAAGTTTTCCGGGCAAGAAACTGGAAAAACAGAAGTCCCATACCATCCATTACGGATATTTTATGGATGGCGGGGAAGCAATTGATGAGGTTATGCTGTCTATTTTCCTGGCTCCGAAAAGTTTTACAACAGAAAATTCTGTGGAAATCGCTTTTCACGGCTCTCCGCATATCGGAAAACGTATTCTGGAAACGCTTATCAAAAACGGGGCAAGAATGGCTAAGGCAGGAGAGTTTACCCTTCGGGCGTTTATCAACGGAAGGATAGATCTTTCCCAGGCTGAAGCGATTGCCGATGTAATTGCCTCCGAAAATGAAGCGTCCCGCAAAGTTGCCATCAATCAGCTGAAAGGTGGAATTACCAATGAAATATCGGTATTGAGAACAGATCTTCTGAATTTTGTTTCCCTGATTGAGCTGGAGCTGGATTTTGCTGAAGAAGACGTGGAATTTGCAGACAGAACAGCCCTGAGCGGATTACTGGATAAAATTGAGGTGAAGTTAAGCTCCCTCATTGAAAGCTTCCAGTACGGTAATGCCATCAAAAACGGAACAGCCGTAGCCATCATCGGAAAACCGAATGCCGGAAAATCAACTTTGCTGAACGCTCTGCTGAAAGAGGAAAGAGCGATTGTAAGCAATATTGCCGGAACGACAAGAGATACCATTGAAGAAGTTCTTCACATTAAAGGCCACGCTTTCAGACTGATCGATACGGCCGGACTTCGTGAAACGATGGACGAAATTGAAGCTATCGGAGTAAAAAAAGCCAAAGAAAAAGTAGAAAATGCCAATGTTCTGGTATATCTTGCCGATGCTGCCACGCAAGATTATGCTGAAGATATTGAAATGATCCGGTCATTATTGAGAGAAGACCTTAAACTGATTATCTGTGCTACCAAGATTGACGAAGTACTGCCTCCGAAATACGAATCGGTGGAAGATATCTTCAGAAATGCCATTTCTCATGAGTTTGATTTTATCAGAATTTCAGCTGTGGAAAATCAGAATATCCAGGATCTTAAAAATGAACTGTCATCTTATGTAGAGCATTTAAAAACCCAGGAAAATAATGTAGTTATCACCAATCAGCGTCATTTTGAAGCTTTACAGAAATCGATGGATGCCGTACATAAAGTAAAAGAAGCTATTTCTTTCAGAATTTCTACGGAATTGTTAGCGTATGAGCTGAGAAATGCTTTGGAACACCTCGGCGAGATCTCAGGTGAGGTTACGAATGATGAGGTACTTGGGAATATTTTTTCTAAGTTTTGTATCGGGAAATAGATATTTTTTAGATGATATAATTGAGGTTTTTATAAAAATTAGAGCGAGTTGTTAACTCGTTTTTTTTTGTTTATATTTTTAAGAAATGATGAGCAGCGGGCATGACGCTTGCGCCAACGAGACCCACGAGGGGAAATTTGGTTTACAACGGTTTTAAGGCATATACCCGAACGAATGTTTTTTTTAAATCAGCAAATTTTCATTTGATAATTCTATTCTTAAATTAAATTCTATATTTACCGGAAATTAATAAAAACAGTTAACCATACCCATCAAATTTTCAAATAATGGACTCAATTAATCAGGATCTGATGCAAACTGTGGGAGAAGCTTACAGTCCTTATCTTCAGGAAGGCAAAACCTATCATAGAGATGTTGTAAGAGGTAAATATGGCTCTTCTCAAAGCGGAGGCATTTTTTATATAGAAGACGGTGTTAAATACGATTTTACGTCTGCCCATATGCATAAAAATAAAAACGAAATAGTAAAGGAACTTCGCAAGCTGAACGACAGTATCAATGAGATAAAAACGGTAAACCTGAGTGATTTTTATCCGCACCTGCCCGAACATACCCGTACCCGCTTTACCTTTATAAAAGACCGGCCTGCCACTATGAAGCAATATGGCGTTTCAGATCTGGCAGCCGCAATTAAGGAGGAGTTGGACGAAAGCTTTATAGGTGCAACAGGAATTGGTGCTTTTAAAAAAGCCGAAGGTATTGGGCATTTTACCAATCAGGGAGGTGATATCAAAATAAAAGCTACTAAAACCATCATATTTGAAGAAAAAACGTTCACTTCTGACTCGTTTTACGGTCTGGGCATTGATCTGATAAACCATGCGCTGGACAATCAGTTAAAAAGCATTTGGTTCAGCTATGAAAACGATGTTATAACCATACAAACCGACCCGGCATTTCCTGAACACGGCTTCTCAGCTATTGAAAACAAAGCAGTATCGGTAAATTCTGAATATGCAAAAAGGGAAGCAGCAGCAGAAGAAGCTATCCGCCTGCGCCATGAACTTTACACATCAATAGGCACACTGGATGAGAGACCGATGTACCTGAACGTGGGCGGCTTCAGAAGCTTAAACTGGCCGGGGCATTCTACCGGCACTGTGGCGGCAAAACTGCGTATTATCAATACAGAAAATACGACCATTGTAATAACCGACGGCCTCAGCGATATTTATAACGATAAGCAGCAGGACTCTATGCTTACCCACAACGGTATTGGAGTAGAGTTTTACTTCGAGTTTGATAAAAAAGTGTCGTTCTTCAGTATAGAAGAACATTATATGCCGGCATTGCTTAACGGTGTTACCCAAACGGCGCTGCGCCACGGCAATTTTAAAGCGCTTATGGAAAAATTCGGGACCGCAACACTGGAGTTTAAAGACAGCGATATTGAAACATGGGTAATGAGTGGCGATTTTGCAAGTAACGGTCCCGATACATTTTTCAGTAATAACCAATACAGCGCGGGGAAGCCTTTTGGTACACTGCTCACTATGGGTACAAAGCATGTTCCTCCCACATTTGAACTTAACCTTGAAAAAATAGTACTGATAAGTGTTAAGCCATTTGGCAAAGAGTGGTTTACAAAAGATAAATTTTTACACCGTACTGAAAAAGTGAAAACGGAAGCACGCCTGGAACTCATAAAAAGCTTTGAGGAAGACGGCTCGTTTAATACCATACCATTCTCTTATAAATAATACATATTAAAACTGCAAATAATTTTATTATTAGGAAATCTCAGGTTAAAGAGCGTGAAAATATGTGCTCAGACCTGGATCGGAAAAACGCAAGTTGAAGAACCGGAAAAATTGAAAACAGCAAAACATATTCATCAGGATAACCGGTAGGTGTATCGGAAAGTAGAATTTACAATCATCGGTATATCATCAATTGAATTTTTAATTGTTATTATACGGATCCACAACAGCTTCCAATGGTGGGGGCTGTTTGTGATTTTAATCCTAACCGTCAGTTTCCGAAATTGACAAAATGAGGTACTTCCGTAGAAAAGCTGTTCATAGGCAGAAGATTATTCCGGTTGCTGTTAAAATCAAAAACCGAATGATCGTCGAACGGAACATGGGGATAATAGGTGAAAGAGATCTGTATCCTGTTGAAGACCAAAAACGGATTGTTAATTAAAACACCAACGCCTATTTTTGTGTTGGCACGCGTTTTCAGAAGCTTTTCATCAGGCATTCCCAGCCAGCCGGCCGCGAACGTTAAATAGGGGCTGAAATGGAAATTCTTCCATGTCTTATTAATAAACATCTGCAGCTGATATCTTAAAACCATTTTTTTAGTGCCTATATAATCAGGATTGTAAACAGGGAATTCATCTGAAGAAGAAAGATTGATTCTGTCTTTATAGGAATAATTATGTTGAGGATTTCCTAATGCTAAAGTAGGAGAGAAAAAATGTCTTACCCTGGCAAATTTCCAGTCCTGAAGATGAGTGAAATAAGTCCCGTCTAAACGGAAAGATTCACGGTTCCGGCTGTCCTCATTCAGGAATCTTCCAAACTGGGCTTTCAGGGTGAAATATCCCAGCTTTGTAAAATTGCCGTAAGACACAGAAGCTCCCACATAAGGAATTACCGTTCTGTTTCTTGATAAACCGCCTGTAATAAAACTCACCGAATTTCCATAAGCAATATCCTCAGGAAGATCATATTGGAAAATATTCTTCTGCACGGAAAATTTTCTGTTGATAAGCCCAACAGACATCAGAAAGCTGTTATAGGAACTGAAATATCTGTACTGATCTGTTTCCGGGCTGTCTTTATACTGATAATTCTGGAACCTGCCTATAATGGCAATATTACTGCCTACTTTTTCACCGGGATCAGAGGAAACCGGAATCTGATAACCACCCCATAAATCCTGACTGTATACCTTGATCTGAACTTCCGGAAAAGTGGTATCGGTTTCTGTCGGCAGTGAGACACTCCTCATAAAATATTCAAAAGTAAAACCTCCTGCCCATTTTGTGAGGGGAGAAAAAAAATCTCTCCTCATGTTGAAGCTGATTCTTTCATTTCTGAGAAAATCCCGTTCTCCCAGGATTTGGGCATTCACGTAAGTTCCGAAAAGATTATAGGCAGTGTAACTTCCCAGAAGATAATTTTGTTTTTCTTTAGAGTCGTTTCTGTAAAGAAAATCAAGCGTATGGCCTAAGCCCAGTACATTTTCTTCTGTAATTCCCAGACCGATTTTACTTCCGGAATAATTCAGACTCGGCTTCAGACTCCAGGAATCGAGGATTTTTACCACAACATCAATAGAATCTTTGCTGGAAGTACTGTCGGAAACACTGATATTAACCCTGTTGATAAAGGGCATTGTTCTCAGCAAACGTTCGGATTCGTAGAGTTTCTGAGCGTTATATTCCTCTCCTTTCTTAAAAAGCAGATAATTATTAACCGTAGAGGCTTTTGTCGTGGAATGAAGCTTATCTGCCACCCAATCATACCATTTTAATTTTTCTTTATGATTTTGAGTGCCATATCCAAAGGGATCTATGGTTTCAATACGGACGTTTCTGATGTATCTTTTGTTATAAGTCTCCTGCAGAAGTTTTTCGGTTCTGGATTTTACAGACGCTGAATCGGCCTCCCTGCGGAATATTAAACGGTGGATGAATTTGGTAACTTTTCTTTTATCCGAAAATTCCTCTATTTTATAATAAAGCGAATCTTTTTTCTCCTGTGCATTCAAAAAGAAAAAACCACATAAAAAGAAAATTAAAGTTATAATCGATCTAGTCATTAGCCATCAGAAATTCAGTGAAATTAACAGTATCAATTAATAAGCCAATGACCAAAAAAATAAAGAAAAATACAGCCGGAATTGCTGTTTTATTAATTTTTTTAATATTGAACGGAACCCGGCTCTCTATGGGTATTTCATTCTTCCTGAGATTCCGGCTTGATTTTTATGCACAGGGTTTATTACGATTTTCTTTTGCAGGTGAAGGCTGGATGATGCTAATGTTTCTGATTCGTTGGGTGGCAGCTGTGGGCCTTCAATTCAGCCGAAGATCAGTAAAAGTATTTCTTCCGATCAACAGGGGTTGTTTCAGGGAGCATTAACAAGTCTGGTAAGCGCAACTTCAATTATCGGGCAGCCTGTTATGACCCATCTCTTTTATTATTTTACCCATGATAACACGCCGTTTAATTATACATTAAAGAAAACAACCGTCGAATAAAATAGAACCAGGAATGTAAAAACAGAAGATTAAAAAAATATTTTTCATCATTATCACTAAAATACTTTTGACTACTGACATGATGCTGTCATAAACCGGGCTTAAATTTGTCTAACAGCTATTGATTAAAGTATAAAATATGAGAGACCTATCCGGTATCAGCCAACGCTATGGAGAACAGAATACGTCTTCCAGGTCAGAAAATCTGAAAAACATGGTTCCCAATCCGGATATTGTCAGTTTAGATTATGGTCACCGGATTCAGCAGGAAAAACCGGAGAAAACCATCCTTTCAATTTTAAAATGGTTAGCCCAACAGAATGCATAATAAGGAAACTGAAACATATTGCCCGAAAAGTCAAACAGATTGGAGACAATGGTTGGAAGAAAACCATCAGTCCAGACAATCGGTCTGGCTTGTCTTTTACACAAAAAAGTCGAATATTCCTTCATTAAGCTGGAGTGAAGCCGTTGATGAAGCACTTTGTTTCGGATGGATTGACAGCACAAGGAAAAAGATTAATGACATCTCGTTTATGCAGTTTTTTAGCAAACGTAAACCGAAAAGCAACTGGTCAAAAATCAACAAGGAAAAAGTGCAACAGCTCACTGACAGCAAAAGAATGACAAAACAGGGCTACGAAAGTGTTGAAATCGCAAAACAGAATGGATATTGGACAATCCTGGATGAAATAGAAGAAGTGATCATTCCGGACGACTTAGAAACGGCGTTCAAAAAACATAATGGCTCGAAAGATTATTTTCTGAGTTTGAGCAAATCAACAAAGAAAATAATATTGAGCTGGATTATCCTCGTCAGAAAACAGGAAACCAGACAAAAGCGCATAGTGGAAGTCGTGGAAAGTGCAGCACTGAATCTTAAACCAAAACATTTACGATAGAAAAGTCCCAACGGATAAATAGTGATTTTCGAACCCATAGCACTGATAAAGCAAAAGATTTGCAAATAAATCACCTGTACAAAAAATTTTGTCTTTTATTTATAAGTATAAAATCACTGATTACAGGGAGTGGTTTGTAAGTTTTAAAAGCCTTAATTTGACGATAAAACATCAATAAAATACGTTATGGAGAAGATAAAAGATAAATTAATCCGAATGAACAGATTTGAAGAAGAAAAGGGACTTAGTTTAGAGGACATTCGAGCGTTGAATGAGAATTTGGGAAACCATATTCCTGACTTTTTTATATCATATCTCAGTATTTTTGGCTTTAATGATAATTTATTTGGAGGAGTTTTTAACGAGGAAGCTGATTTTGTGGAGCAAAATGAAATGATTCAGGAACTGGGATATGCAGATTATGTTGCCATAGGTGATGCATACAATGAAAATCTCATTGTTGCACAAATTGAAAATCAGAAGCTGTTTTTAATAGAGGATGATCATTTGATTGATCTGGAAATTACTTTTCCTCAAATGTTAATTCAGGTTGTAGAAGCTTTAGATTCTGAAAAATTTGAAATCATACAACAGGTCAGTTCCGTTTACGAAAGTTTTCAGGATCATAAAACCGCCTTGAAAAATTCTTTTATAAAGAGTTTCAGTCAATTGAATGCAACAGTTGCTAACAATCAGGATACTTTATATGGAGCGGTTATTGTAAAAAACAGAGAGCGTAATTTGTACAGTTTATGGGGAGGAAGTCTTAATGCTTTCAGAACAGAAATTACCAGGCAAAAGATAGATTATAATAAATTGTGGAACCCTGAAACAATGCATTATCATCAAACTATTTCTATTGATGAAATTTTGAAAGATATTAAAACTGAAATTGATTTTAAAGCGCTGGATTTACTGTTTTCTGATGTCTTGCGTGATTTAAAAGAAGAAGGGTATTTTAGAGATCAAATGAATCGTTTTTCAATTTCAGTTCAATCAAATAATGTAAATTTATTTCCTGAGGATTCTTATAATGAGTCCTTAATGAAAGAAAATAATTTAGAAACAAAAATCAGAAGATTTTGGGAATCGCCCTATGACCGCACCCGGTTATTAACGGAAATATTATAGCTGTAATAGCTTAAAAGATCATTGCTGAACCGGATCAGTCCATACTTAATCTGGTTTAAACTTATTCTTTTTGATTATAGCTGTCAGGTTAAGTATTGACTCATTCATAACGGGCTGTCTCACATCTGAGACAGCCCGTTACGTCTATATTTTTCCCGCTTCTGTTTCTTTTTTCAGGTTTTCAATAAAATCCGAAGGAGTTAAACCGGTTTCATTTTTAAATGCATTCTGAAAGACCCGGGGAGTAGCATATCCGCAAAGTTCTGAAAGAACAGAGATTTTATATTTCCTGTAAATCTCCTCCTCATAAAGCTTTTTGGTAATATATTTAATTCTGAGACCATTGATGTAGCTGTTAAAGTTTTTGTTTCTGTAATTTTTTATGATCTCGGAAAGGTATTTTGTATTGGTATTCAGATTACTGGCAAGCCCGGCGATGGTAAGATCGCTTTTCAGGTACTTCTCGCTTTTTTCAAACCTTGATAATTTGCTTAATAACTGATTGAGGGTTTCCTCGGCCATCGTTTGCGGGGCTTTTATTGTTTCTTCTTCCTCTTTTTCTTTTTCGGGCTCCGGCATTTCCGCTTCAAGTTTAATGCTTGTGATAAGTTCCTGAAATTTCTGCCGGAGAACCTTATTCCTGTTTTTCCAGTAATACCAGATACCAACTCCTGTTACAATGATAATGACAAGAAAAACATACAGATAGCTTTTGAGCGTGTTGTTTTTTTCAAGTTCTTTCTCTTTTTTTATTGCGTGGGTCACCTTGTTTACCGAATGCTTTTCCGCTGTTTTTATGCTGTCTTTTAACTCGGTAAGAAGAAGGCTGTATTTTTTTCCTTCCGCAGTATTACCCTGTGCTAAATAGCCATTCGTTAAAATCTCATATAGAACCTCTCTGCTGAAAGGAGAGGAAAGGCTTTTCTCCAGTTTTAAACCTTCCATAGCATAATACACAGCTTTGTCATAATCTTTCTGATCAATATAAAAGTCACCTGCCGTTCTGTACAGGTTCATTTTATTAAGAGGGTTTACTTTTCCGCTGCTGGCTGTCTCCAGAGATTTTAAAAGATATTTCTCTGCGGTTTTTGGATCAGAGGGCTTCATGATCCATAAATAATAAAGCGTAAGATTAGCCTGTATGGAGAGAATCAGGTCATATTTCTTCTGTAATGGTATTTCTGTACTTTTATCAGAGATTTTTTCTGCCTCACTCAATCCTTTTAAAAGACATAAACGGACAGAATCGGACTGTTTTTTACTCTGATCAAAATAAGATGAATAATTGGAATAAAATATGCTGCTATAATAATAGCGGACATTGCTGTCACGGATTGTTTTCAGATATTTTTTTGAAAGCTGATAGGCTTTATGGGAATCTTCCAGAAAACCCAGTTCACCCAAAGATCCGGCCTTAGTCCTGTATATATTGGACACTATCTCTGAAGGACAGCGTTCATTAATATATTTTACAACATCTGTGGAAACTTCAATAACTTTCTCGGCATTGTCCAGCACGGAGTAAGTACGCATCAGTTCAGCACCTATCAGAAAACTGACATCGTATCTGTTTTCTTTTGCTATACGGTAACTTTTTTCGAGTTCCTGAACTGTGGTGTTTACGATTCCTGTCCTGTCAATATCATTCTGTATCTGTTTGAGTTCGTTTTTCAGCTGTTGTTCAGTTATTTTTTGGCATTTTCCCAAAGCAAACATGTGCAGAGCGATAAATAATAAAAAATAGTTACGAAGTTTCATTTACTTTTAATTGGAATTATATTAGTTTTTGTGGAAAACAGAGGTACCACAAATATATAGATATTATTCCTGGAAAGTTCATAGTTATGTTGGCATAGCCGGAGTTTAAAAGAAATTTAAACAAAAGATGGAAGCAGCTGAAAGTTCAGACGCGGGTAGGGCAGCTATGAATTATAGCTGATCATTCCTGGAAAATCTGAACTCAGGCGAAAGTCCTTCGGCTTTGAATGTCGTAATCGTTTGAAAATCAATTATGCTTATTTGTAAAAAAATACTTATTGCAGCCCTGTTTTTATTCAAAAATCATATCTGATTCCGGTTCATAAAGAGAATATAACACCCGGTATTCAAATATTAATATTTTGCGGAAACTTTTGTGAACAGAAATTAAAAAGTCTCCGTTAAACCAGCAGAGATCGCCCTCTTTCACGAAAATGACATTGTCGCTGCTAATTTCTACGTACGATATGCAGATACTCCCGGTTGTGCATTGGGTAGCACATTACCATCATGTTATTATTACAAACCGGATGCTGCCACCGGAACAGAACCCGACACCAAAGCAGGTATTACCGCTCTTAGGATAGCTGGAACAGATCATCCGTACTGCCAATAGAATTTCAATGGAAAATATGAGGGTTTTGATTTAAGTATTTGATTTTTAGTTTGTTGTACTGTGTTTGATTGCCGGATTATATAGGAATATTTCCGAATTATGAGTATATAAATCTTGGATCTGTCCCTTAAATTAAAATATTTTAGTCAGGTGAATTAAAAGAATATGCCAAAAAATACTATCTGTTAAATGAAAGCAAATTCAGCCCGTATCCTATCCTGCAAAGATAGAATAGATAAAAAAAACTGAATAAGATTAATATATACCATGCAAACGTTTCATCAGTAAATCTGTCTCAGATTTTTGATAACGGATTCGCAACCGGTACCTCTGACCTTTCAGCCGATGTTTATCTTGTACAGGTGGATAACGAAACCCTGAGCTTAATATTAATAAAGAAATAAGTACTGATTATATCTTGTGACCGGCAGTTTCCTCAGTTGGGAGCAGTTGATAAATAAAGTCCAGCCATTAACAAAAAAATGAAAATTGAACGAATTTCAACTTTCATTTAAGCTAAACAGGAATTCAATTCTATTGTCCGATAAAATAGCAGGTAAGATGTAAGAATAACCATAAAAACAAGATGTAAATGAATGAAAATAAAAGCAAATTTCCCAGATTCCTGTTTTGTTTTTTACTTATTCTTCCTTATTGTCTGATTTCTGCACAGATTACTGTAACAGGAGATGCAAAAGTCTTTATAGATACCGGAGCCTTTATATATTCTGAAAAAGGTTACTTTTCTGATGTTCCCGCTAATCCCCGTCATGTAGCCAAAAATAGCTCTAAAAAGAAACCCGGAAAAATTGCCCGTAACAATAAAGCAAAACCCGGAAAATCAGCACAGGCTTCCCAATTTTCCAATCCAGCTGCTGATTGTCATTTTAATGTTAATCCATCAGAATCTGCTCTTATTTTTAGCGGCAAGAATAAATATATCAGCGGAACCATACAGACCAACAGTAAACCAAAACTAATTGGAAAGTCTCAATACTATCAGTTTTCTTTCTATCCTGATATTCAGAATAAAAAAATCATAGACTGCTATGATCTGAACTATACGCAAAAAGCTTTAAAGTTTTCCTTTTTTATCAGGCCTCCTCCCCAATCTGTTTTAAGCGCATGTATTTAATGATACGGCCAAATATTCTGGGCTGATGCTCAGCGTATTCTAAAGAAAAAAATCAAAATATTTATGCTTTTAAAAATTTACTGATTTATATGAAATTTGAAATATACAATATAAACAGGCTTTATTTAAAGACAGCAGGTGCCATACTGATTATCTTTTTCAGTATTCAATCTGTTTTAAAAGCCCAAAACCTTCTTACAGAAAGCTTTAATTATTCAGCAGGGACATTGCTCACAGCGAATAACTGGACTGCACTTTCGGGGACCGGAACAAATAATATAGCGGTTTCTTCCGGAAATCTTTCATACGGAGGCTCCATTGGTAATGATATGGGGAATAAAATTCCTTTATCCAATAACGGGCAGGATGTTTACAGAGGGTTCACCAGTAACAGTGGCTCCCTGTATTCATCTCTTATCGTTAATGTATCTGCCGCTAACGCCGTGGGAGATTTCTTTTATTCAATCGGTACCACTACTGCTCCTGCCACAACCGTAGGGGCCAAACTCTTCATCAGATCGAATGGTTCCGGTTTCAGTTTCGGAGTATTGAGAGGTACCGGAGGAACACCGGTATATGAGACCGAAATAAGACCTTTTAACACCAACATTATGGTTGTGTTAAAGTATGAAGTGGTTACAGGTACAACAAACGATGCTGTAAAGTTATACGTTAATCCTCCACTGTCTTCAGAACCGGCAGCAGCAGGTGTACAGTACACAGCTTTAGCCGGAGCAGATGCAAGTGCTTTTTCGGCAATAGCCCTTTTACAGGGAACAGCAGCCAATGCTCCCACATTAGAAGTAGACGGTATTGCTGTTGGAAGCACATGGGATAGTGTGGTTTCTGCAGTATACGACTTTGGTGATGCACCTTCCGCTTATGATTATACTAAAGACGGCGTTTTTGCGCCTGCAAACCATCGGCTTCTTGCAGGATTATCCTTAGGAACTTCAGTTCCTGATCTTGAGATTTCACCATTCAGCGTAGCTTCCGGCTCTGATAATAACGGCAGCAATGGTGACGGAGCAGATGAAGATGCTGTTGTGGCATCAGCCAATACGATAAGAGCAGGCGCCCCGTATAACCTGGCCGTTCCGGTGAATAACCCATCCGCTACCGCAAAATACCTGTATGGCTGGATAGATTTTAACGATGACGGAAAATTTCAGGTGGAAGAGCTGGCCAATGCAGTAATCACTATTACAGCAACAGGAAGTACAGTACAGACTTTAACCTGGTCTGCTGCCAAAACAGGAACAATAGTACCCAATGCGGCAAAACTGTATCTTAGGTTAAGGCTTTCAGACCGATCTCTTATAGATTTTACCACCGCAGCTTCAGGAGGAGCTTTACTTGACGAAAGGAGTATTGGAAACGGTGCTTCAGGTACAGCCAGCGCTGCTGATTTTGCAACCTCTTCAAACGGGGAAGTAGAAGATTACCAGATCAGGGTATTGAATACTTTTGATTACGGAGATGTTCCTTCAAGCTACGAAAACGATAAAGACGGTAACCCTCTGCCGGCTTTACATGCACCGCTTTCAGGCTTTAGCCTCGGAGCTCTTCTTGATATAGAAGACAGCCCGGCTTCCGTTACTGCTCCTGATGAAAATAATACAGCTGGAGATAATGCAGCAGGCCAGGCCGATGAAGACGGAATTTCTTCAGTGTCAAGTATAAGCCGTGGTGTTGCTTACAGTATAACAGTTCCTGTAAACATTCCTTCAACGTTGGCCGGTACCAAATATCTGTATGGATGGCTGGACCTGAACGGGGATGGCCGTTTTCAGGTAGGTGAAGCCGCCACAACAAGTACCACTTTAACGGGGGGAAGCTATCAGACCCTTACATGGACAGCTGCCCAAACAGCGGCTATTGTGAACGGAACCACAAAAGTTTATCTCCGTCTCAGACTCTCAAATTTAAGTTTGGCAGACTTTACAACCGCGGCTTCCGGAGGGGCATTAATTGATGAAAGAAGTATCGGGAACGGAGCAACCTCAGCTTCAAGTTCTGTGAACAACCCAACAATAGCCTACGGAGAGGTTGAAGACTATCAGCTGCCGGTAGACTTGTACGATTTTGGTGATGCCCCGGCTTCTTATGAAAACAATAACGCAATGGCTTCAGTTCCGGGAAGGCAGATAGGCAATCCTTTATATTTCATCGGAAGCATAGTTGATAGTGAAACGGCTGCTCAGAGTGTAGCTTCCGGTAATGATAATAATGGAACCAATGGAGACGGTTTAGACGAAGACGGTCTTACAGGTACATTGCCTGTCATCACAAAAGGAGCTCCGTTCAGCTTTTCTGTACCGGTAAGAGCAGATGCGGCATCCAATATTATTGCCTGGATAGATTTTAATAATAACGGCAGATTTGAAGCCTCTGAAGCGGCATATACTGCCTCAACAGGCAGTACCACGGGGTATCAGTCTTTAGTGGCGGGATCATCGGCAGTAACTTTCTGGTTCAGAGGCAGCCAGACGAATACAATTCCTGCGGGAAGTAATAGTCTATATGCAAGGATCCGGCTTACACAAACTGCGGGCTCTGATAATACCACAACAACAGCCATAGACGAGCGTGCTGTTGCAGATGGGGCATCTACCGGAATATACACCCTTCCCGGTTTCGGAGAAATTGAGGACTACCGGTTTGCAGTTGGAAACAGCAATTATGATTTTGGAGATGTTCCTGTAAGTTATGAAATGGATAAAGACGGAAATGTAAATCCGGCCAACTTTAAACCTGCCAGAAATCAGCCGGCAGAGGGATTATATCTTGGAGGCAGCTATACGTTTGAACCTGCACCTTTTTCAGTGGCTTCAGGGAATGATAATAATGGAGCTAACGGGGATGGTGTTTCTGATGACGGTCTTCAGGCTAATCAATTGTATATAAGATCAGGAGCAATTAATACCTATACCGTTGCCGTAAACAATATAACGGGAAATGCAGCCACTTTATATGCCTGGATAGATTTTAATAATAACGGAAGATTTGAATCCGGAGAATTTGCAACAGCGTCTGTTGCTTCAGGGGCCACCTCTGCCACTGTCAGTTTTACGGCAGCACAGGTAAATACGATCTCTGCGGCAGTGGATAAACTGTACATGAGATTGAGACTGGTACAGCCGGATACAGGAATTACATTAGGGGATTTAACAACAGGTGCCAATAATGCGGTGGTAGACGAAAGAGCAATTGCAGATGGTTTAAGTACCGGGCTTTACGGTTCCGTATCCCAGGGAGAGGTTGAAGATTATCAGCTGACCATTATTAAAGACTATGGAGATGTTCCGGCCAGCTATGAAAACGGTTCTCCTGCATCCCATACGAACAGTATGGTTCCTGAACTCTTTATGGGGGCTACCGTAGATTATGAATTAACCAATGCCGCAGTGGCATCTGGTGCAGACAACAATGGAACCAACGGGGACGGATTGGATGAGGATGGAATTACACCACAGGTAATCACCAGCGGATCTCCTTTTACCATTAAAATACCGGTAAATACAACCGTTACCGGAACAAAGAATTTATATGCATGGATAGACTTTAATGGTGACGGTATATTTAATGGCAATGAAGCTGCTGTGGCAAGCGCTTCTGTTACAGCCGGAACTACATCAGAGTTTATTTTAACATGGCCGGCAGCAACTGCTACTTTCTCCCCATTGGTATTGGCAGCCGGGAAAACATATGTGAGATTCAGGCTTTCCGGAGCTGCAATGACTAACACAAATAATGGAAATCAGGTCTTAATAGATACCCGTAGCACAGGATTCAGTGCTGCCGCGGGTGAGATTGAAGATTATCAGTTTGCAGTAAGTAATTTATATGATTATGGTGATGCACCTGCCCTGTATTCAAGAGCGAGGGACGGAGTGACTTCTGTGCCGGCAAGGCAGGCTCCGTCACCGGTATTAAGGCTGGGAAATACAGTAGATACTGAGGGTAGTGAACAGTCGGTAGCTTCTGGTGCCAATAATAATGGAAGTAACGGTGATGGCCTGGATGAGGATGGCATTCCTTCTGTTATGCCGGTTTACAAAGGAACAGCCTATTATTCAAAAGTAAATGTATTTAATAACTCGGGGTCTGCTAAAACATTATATGCCTGGATTGATCTTAATAATAACGGTTATTTTGAAGCGGGAGAAATGGTTTCAGTATCAGTTCCTTCTTCAGGTGCGATGCAAACAGTAAATCTGCCTTCATGGGCTGTTGCAGCAACAAATACGATCCCTGTTGGAGTAACTCAGGTATATATGCGTCTGCGCATTTCTGATGGTACATTAACAGATTTTACAGCGGGAGCACCAGGCTCGGTTGTGGATGAGAGATCTATTGGGGACGGACTTTCTTCCGGTGCCTACGGAACAGCTAACGGAGGTGAAATAGAAGATTATGTTTTACCGGTTGTCACTGCTTATGATTATGGAGATGCTCCGGACAGTTATGATACAAGCCGTAACAGCGTGGTGGCACCTGCCAGACAGGCGGCAAGCCAGGGACTTTATATCGGGGATAATCCTGCAGATTATGAAAATTCAAAACAGATCATTGCAGGGAATGCACTGGGAGATGACAATAACGGAACCGATGATGAAGATGGAGTTTTAGTTTCACCTATTTACTCCGGTGGTGGAAACGGTTACACGCTCAACGTAAAAGTAACCAATAATACAGGTGCCGCAAGAACCTTGTATGGCTGGATAGATTTTAATAACAACGGACGTTTTGAGCTGTCTGAAGTTAGTACCGCAACGGTATCCAATGCTGTCAATAATACTAATGTTGTCCTGAACTGGACAGCCGCGGCATCTGCTATTACAGGAACACCCAATCAGCTGTATATGCGTCTGCGTTTATCAGAAGGAACATTAGCTGATTTTGCAACAGGTGCTCCAGGTCTTTTAGTGGATGAAAGAGCTCTTGCAGACGGACTCAATACAGGAGAATATGCAGCAAGCCCTGTAATATTTAACGGAGAAATTGAAGATTATACAATACCGGTAACCACAAATCTTGATTATGGTGATGTCCCGTCTTCTTACGAACAGAATACGTCGGGAGTAATGCTGCCCGCACGCCATAATCCTAACTCCGCTCTTATGATAGGAACCACAGTTGATACGGAACCTGCTCCTCAAAGTGTTGCCGCAGGAACCAACAATAACGGAACCAATGGAGACGGGCTGGATGAAGACGGAATGACCGATCCTTTACCTACGCTTGTACTGGGATCAGAATACAGCACCCTTATTAATGTAACCAATAATCTTGCAACGGCAGCTACACTGCATGCCTGGATTGATATGGACGGAAACGGGCGTTTTACTTCCAATGAGTATACTTCAGTATCATTGACTGCCAATTCCGGATCTCAGACTGCAAAGCTTTATTGGTATGCAACAACTTATACCGGAGCAGCTTCCGGTACATATATGAGAGTCCGTATTGCAAGTGCGGCACTTGCCGATAACCCTGCAACGGCTAATGTGGATGAACGTTCCATTGGAGACGGTTTAAGCACCGGTATTAATGCCGCTTATCCCATCAGCGGAGAAGTGGAAGATTATTATCTGCCGGTAGATACCACAGCTGCTACGGCTCAGTCTTGTGACAGTGGTGTGGATGACCGTTTAGGTCTTATGGATCCTGTACAGGCTTTATTCCATGCAAGTATTGTCAGGGTTGCCAGTGGAGGATACCTTGTATTTGGTAATTCAGCCAACGGCGATGGGATTACTAATCAGAATACTCCGGCCAAAGTAGAGTCTGGTTTTAACGGATTTAATTTTGCGGGTACTCCGCTAATGATTACCGGTGCATCATATAGTACCACTTACCATCAGTATTTCATGCTGACCACTTCTGGTTTATATGTATGGGGGAGAGCCAATGGAGTATTTACCAATGCAACTACGGCTATGACCCAGGTAGCATTGCCTTCAGGTGTAGGCCCTGCCCAGGTACAAATGATTGATGCCGGACGTAATACAACAATAGGCTCTTTGGTGTTATTAACTAAATCCGGAGAAGTATGGATGTACTCAAATACTATGGGAAGTGATGTACAGGGAGACGGAAACCAGATGACACCAGGATGGCACCAGGTGATGACCAATTCTTCCACACCTCTGTCCGGAATGAAAGATGTACGTTCTGCCGGCGGCGCTGTAATTGCTACCGACGGTAATAATTTCTATACCTGGGGAAGCAGTACTTTATTAGGAGACGGGCAGGCTGCTGCGGACAGAGGCTTTGCTTCCCGAATGACTGTTCCGTCAGGAATCACGCTTCCTGTAAAACAGCAGGATATTAATAATACGACTTCAACATCTTATTATGTAAGAGACAGTGCCGGAAAAGTATTTGTGATGGGAGACAACAGCTCAGGACAGTTAGGCCTCGGAAATACAACAACAGCCCGGTCCTGGCTTCCGATTTCCTACATTAATGAGCAGCCGGATGCAGCAGGTATACAAACAGATATTACCAAACCAATAGGAAAAGCGATTTGGATTTCTGCAAACAATCATGATACTTATGCCCCGTTATCATTTGTAATAACTGAAGATAACAGAGCTTATTCGGCCGGGAATAACGACGGAAGTAAAACAGGACTTCCATCACCTTCCACAAGGTATATTCCTACTGCTGTTACTATTGGCGGAGGCGCACAGATGCTTCCGGGTAAAATGATATATGTAGAAGCGGGAGGGCATATCTCCATTCTGATTAAAGACAGAAATGACAGATATGGTTATGTGGGACATACCATCGACGGAAGTGATGGTTGTGGAGGATGTACAGCCAGCCCGTCTGAATTTAATTTTACAGGTCCGCCATCCACAGGCCCGGTATGCGGAAATACAGCCTTTGATTTTGGAGATCTGGATGACCGTTATAATCCTGGAGATCAGGCCAGTCATCAGATTAAATATGGTCAGGTTGATAACCCGCTTAAGCTGGGTGCTAATGCTGCTGATAGTGATGATGCTCCTCAGTTTACCATTACCGGAAGCGGAAATAATGCAACAGGAGATGATAATGATGGTAAAGGAAGTTTAATAGATGAAGATGCTTTCGTAAGTGGTTCGTTACCTGTAAAAACAGCAGGAGTACCCTATACATTGAATGTACCATTAACCAACAATACCGGTACTGCTGCTTATTTATACGGTTTCATAGACTGGAATGACAATGGCAGTTTTGAAGCGAATGAAGCCGTTGTTCAAACGGTACCGGCATCAGCTTCTCCGCAGACTGTTGCTCTTACATGGGCAGATCCGGGAGCAGTTCAGGGATGCAGTGGAAACCCATTACGTAGCTTTGTACGTTTACGTCTTACGACCACTCAGTTGAATGATATTGCAACCACGCCGGTTGACGAACGGAGTTATTTGAAAGCAAATGACGGAGAGGTAGAAGATTATTATGTAGACTGGGTGTGTGGAATATCGTATTGCTATAAACCAGGAATATTAACGGGGACTGCACTGGATAGCAAAGTGGGAATTACCTCATTAAACAGAGCAGGTTCTGATGATCCGGATAACTGGCCTATGGTTCGTAAAGGAGGCTGGATGGTACTTGAATCCAAGACCAAAGGCTTTGTTGTAAACAGGGTAGCATTTGATGCTTCCGGAAATCCGGCAGGAATCCCGGCTGCTAATTTCGTGGAAGGAATGATGGTATACGATACAACCAACAATTGTATGAAAATTTATACTTCAGCCGACGGCGGAACTACCTTCAGCTGGCAGTGTTTAAATACTCAGACCTGCCCGGATTAATTTAAAGTTCAGGAAAGCAACAGATTTATTCTGTTGCTTTTACCTGAAGTTTTTATTTAAGATTCATTCAACAAAAAAACAAAAGAATTATGTATTTAAAGATTTTGACTTTATGTATTCTACCCATCTTTTCAGGGTCTGTTTACGCCCAGCAGCATATTGAAAAAAAGATGACAGACACTAATCCCGTATATTCCATTGAAGGTACGGGTTACCATGAGCAGGGGACAAAAAACAGGATCAATTTTTCAAAACTGACCTCAGCTAATGATAAAAGTGAGGTTTCCTTAAATAATAATGAAATAACTGTTCATAAAACGGGAGTTTACAGAATCAACCTTATTTCAGAAACCGGCCGGAATACAAAGCCTGAAAATCAGGTTCTCTATTATGTAAATCTAAATGGGAGAGAAGCTTTCAGAGGATCAGGGAATTCATTGGATGATACCGGTTACTATTTCCAGATTCAGCTAAAGAAAGGAGATATCCTGAGTTTTGACGTTCCGGAAGCTGAAAATGCAGGAAAATCAGGAACAAATAAACTAAACATCCGGTTCTCAGATCCTGAGCTGTTTGAGCTTTCAGAGTAATATTAAAGATAATTTATCATTCTGAAGCGTTCCTTATTGTGTTATTAACTAAAATATGAGTAAAATGAAAAAAATAAAATTAGTCATAGTAAGTGTATTGTTTACGGCTGCAGCACAGGCACAGGTCGCAATTGGAAAGAGCAGTGTCAGTAATTCGTCGGTATCATTAGAATTTGCAGATACAGAAAACAGAGGTCTTGTGCTTCCCTATATTGAAAATAATAGTGGAATTTCTCAGAATGGAACTCTGATCTTTGATGCAACGGATAATAAGGTTAAATATTTAAAAAATGGCAGCTGGTTTGATCTGAGTAAGGATACAACCGGGCATGCAGATTTATCTATACAGTCAGGTAAAACGGAAAAAGCAGAAGCCAAAGCCGGTATTGGAACACCGGCTTCTACGGATGGTATCCTTGTTCTGGAAGACAGCACAAAGGCAATGATCCTTCCTAAAGTTGCAAGCCCGCATTTAAATATAATTAATCCTGCAGCAGGAACCATTGCCTATGATACAGTTTCACGGCAAATAGCAGTATATAACGGATCAGTCTGGTCTTTCTGGAAACCTTAATCCTGTTTCCGGACTTATTTCATATCCTTACAAAATGAAACTGAAGCTTAATGAACATCTAACAGATCAGCAATCAGTATATCTGATCGGCCGCCGATGTTGATCTTATACGGGTAAACAGCAGGGCTCAAAGTGTAAAATTAATATAGAAATAGCATAGATTATATTGATTGCAGACAGCTTCCGTTTATGGGAGCTGTCTGTCTGTTAAATACTGAACTAAAATCAGAAAAAGAACACAACATCATAAAATGATCTGCCGGGGAAGGGCAATTTTTCGCCGGAAAAAATCCTTACTTTTTTGGAAGTAAGGACAATATTGAATAGCTGAAAATTATTTTAACCCCTAACTGTCAGATCAGTTTTTAGCTGTTATTTCTAGGCTTTTTCATATTCCAATGCCCTCGGCTCCAGTTCCTTTTTGAGGTTTTCGATAAAGTCTGATGGAGTTAAACCTGTTTCCTTTTTAAACGCATTCTGAAACGCCCGGGGTGTAGTATATCCACATATTTCCGCTAAAGAACTGATCTTATATTTTCTGTATAGTGAGTCTTCATAAAGCTTTTTGGCAATATATTCAATTCTGAGACTGTTGATATATTGGTTGAAATTTTTGTTTTTGTGTTGTTTTATGATTTCTGAAAGGTATTTTGTATTGGTATTAAAACTGCTGGCGAGACCTGCAATCGTAATATCGCTTTTCAGGTATTTTTGTGCTTTCTCAAATTTGGAGATTTTATTCAGCATCTGGCTGACCGTTTCCTCAGCAATAGCCGTCTGAGACTTTACCGTTCTTTCCTTACTTCTTTCTCTTTCATCATTTTGATTTTCAGTTTCCTGTTTTATTTTGGTGATGAGGTCCTGAAATCTTTGCTGCAGAACCTTGTTTCTCTTTCTCCAATAATACCAGATTCCGCTGCATACTATAATTATTACGGCTGAAAAAATATATAGATAGGTTTTAACGGTATTGTTCTTTTCTAATTCTTTTTCTTTTTTTATCGCTGTGGTAACATGGTTTACCGAATGTTTTTCCGCCGTTTTTATGCTGTCTTTTAACCGGGTAAGAAGCTGGCTGTATTTTTTTCCTTCTGCCGGATCGTTTTTCGCCAGATAAGCTTCCGTCAGGATTTCATAAAAAACTTCACGGCTGAGAGGAGATACTATTTTTCGCTCTAATCTTAAACCTACCTGCGCGTAATGGATCGCTTTATCATGATCTTTCCGGTCCAGGTAAAAATCACCTGCAGTTCTGTATAAATTCATTTCATTAAGCGGACTTATTTTTTTGCTTTCGGCAATTTTCAATGACTTTAAAAGATAGTTCTGAGCTGTTGCAGGATCGCCCGGCTTCATGATCCATAAATAATACAGAGCCAGATTGGCCTGTATGGAAACAATTAAATCATATTTCTGTACAGGCAATATTTCAGAACTTTTATCAGCGATTTTTTCAGCTTCACTCAGCCCTTTTATAAGACACAGACGCACAGAGTCCGATTGTTTTTTACTCTGATCAAAATAACTGGAATAATTGGAATAAAATAAGCTGCTGTAATAATAACGTACATCACGATCCCTGATCTTTTCCAGATATGTTCTTGAGGACTGATAGGCTTTATGAGAATCCTCCAGAAAACCCAGATCTCCTAGTGAACGGGCCTTCATCTTATACATGTTGGATACTTCCTGCGGAGAGGTGTTTTCACTGATGTATTTTTCCACATCTTTTGAAATCTCAATCACTTTCTCTGCATTATCCATAGTTGAATAATTTCGCATCAGTTCCGCTCCGATCAGAAAAGAAACCGCATATTTGTTTTCTTTTGCAATCCCGTAGTTTTTTTCCAGTTGCGGTATGGTATTATTTACAATACCTGTTCTGTTGATTCCACCTTGTATCCGGCGCAGCTCGTTCATCAGCTGCTCTTCAGATATTTTCTGGCTTTTTCCTGAAGTAAACAGGTGCAAAATAATGATAAATAAGATAGATGGGTAAGGTCTCATTTACTTTCAGTTTGAGTTAAAAAATGGTTATTTATCAGGGGGGTATTTTACAAAGATATGTATATTTTATAGCAATTAATATGGGTATATTTGAATTTTTATTTAAAAAAACACATGAATTATTAAGATAATTTTAAAAATTTCATTTTTAGTTTGAAAAAATAACAGAAAGCGGAAAAGCATATTTCAGATAGTATCCCGAAAGAATCCTGAAAGCGTGTAGAGAATATCTTTAATTTTAAATATTAAATTTCCGTTATTAATAGCACAGGATAATTTTTTCGGGAGGAAAATGCAAACCTCTAACAAATCAACAGCAGTCTGTACTCTCCGTCATTTTCTAAAGGTGCTCTGTGTATGCATGGAAGGACTTCCTGCTCCGGATGATCTACTGCTAGACGCCATAAATGTCCCCGCTCCAGATTAACAGGCTCTGCACCAGGTTTAGGCTGATAATGTAAATCAAAAAAACAGTCCTTAAGAAAAGCAGTAAATTCAGATTCCGGACCATCATGAAGTTCTTTAAGTCTTGCCCGGATCTCAGGAATCAGAATTTTCTGTTCCGCCTGGTCATTAGCCAGAATATCACTCGCCGCACCATAATAAGTGCATAAAAAAGTATCTGTACTTACAGGAGAGCGGTCCACATGATAAGAATAAACATCTGTTGAAATAAAATCGAACTCGTCATCCCGTTCATAACATCGAAGCAGATTAAGAGAAGGAGAGGCCCCGAAATCTGTTAACAGCTGTAAATCATTTAAAATAACTTCCCTGGCCATCTGTCCTTCTTCTGAAAGCTGCAGCCCCAAAAGATCCTCAGCAGAAATCTCCGTAATATCCTCTTTCAGCTGAAGTTGAGTTACAATTTCCTTAAAGTCTCCGCTTAAATTCCTGTGCCAGCAGACGGCATTCATGTCTCCCTGAAAACGGGTGTTTACAAGATCGGAGAAAGTGGAAACAATACCTATCTGGTGGCTATCGGAAAATGTATGGGTCATAATTTTAAATCAAGTAGTGGACAGTTTATTTCTTGCAAAAATAAAGAATAAGGACAGTAACCGGACGAATTTATTTATATGCGGGCTAGAAATAAATGGCAAACAAAAAACGTATAGCATACATATACTATCTTTGATACTATCAAATAATGAACCTGTTTAAACTTTTTTA
>DJTE01000006.1 GCA_002439165.1 Chryseobacterium indologenes | reverse complement strand
ATTCTTAGCGCCTGTTGCGTTGGTCCAACAACATCTATCAAAAATCTGTGCCTTCTGCCATCTGTGGGAAATAAAACTTTTGGATATTAATATTCGGGGTTGGAGAAACGCAACGATACAAGGGATTTAAGCCATTATTCTGTTTTTAAGAAGCAAAAAAATCAAAGATTTTTAGCAACGATTTTATTATGCCCTCAAATTCTTTTATGATGAAATAAAGATCTGCATAATCTGCAAAATTTGCGAGAGAATAAAAATAGAACCTCTGCTAAGCGCTAACGCCCTTGCGCCTTGAAAGCATCTCTATTTTAAAAGATTCTTAGTGCCTGTTGCGTTGATCCAACAACATTTAAAAATCCCGGATTTTACGAACCGGGATTATCATATTTTTTCACTTAGTTTTAATATTCAATTTTTGCCGTTATCCCCTGATTCCAGAATTTGGATTCCGGCATATAATACATATAGACATTGCTGGATTTTCCGGTATACTCCCCTGCGAATTCCACTTTCAGGTCCAGGTTGACGACTTTAGTTTCCCCTGCATCAAAATGTTCCCAGTACAGCACCAGATAATTATCGAAAATCTCATAATAAGAGATCTGCTTTTTATCGATAAGATCTTTCAGCAGGGCATTCTGTAAGGTCAGTCCGGCAGGGATACCGATTTTTGCAGTAACCATCGGCAGAGGTCCGTTGATCTTATTTTTAACGCTCACGGTCATTCTGCCGGTCTCTCCTACTTTTAAAATACCCGGTTTCAATCTTGTTTCCAGGGTTACCGGAATGTCTTTACTTTCAGGAGCCTGAAGGGTGTGATATTCATATTCCAGCTTGTAAGGCAGTCCTTTCTGAATTGAACCTTCATATTCTATTTTAATTTCATTCTGTCCGGTTTTATAGGCTGAGGCCAGGCTCAGATCCGGTTTTACTTTCGCACCGTTGATGGTAATAACCGGTTTCTGTTTACCGTATAGTTTTTCATTTTTTGCAAAGAAACCTGATAAAGTTTCCATAGCAAGTGTCGTAGCCTGTGTAGATCCGAAGCCGTAATATCCGTTGTAATTTACAAGCTTATCAACAGCTTCAGCAATTTTCAGTTCATTCTGTTTTTCGTCTTTCTGCAAAGCCATGATGTACAGCGATAAAGTTTCTGCTTTGGCGGAAAAACCTCCTGAACCGGTGAAAGTGATTTCGGTTTTCATCTTATCATTTTCATACTGCCTGTTGAGAAGGGTTATCAGTTCCTGATAATCACTTTCTTTATTAAGCTGGGCTGCCGTATTGGCCATTAAAGCCAGCTGGTACGAATCCTGAGTCGATTTTGCTTTATCCAGTGCTGTTTTATAAGCCTGATCCAGCCCTTCTTTTATTCCTGATTTAGAAAGTGCATAGATCACATACAGATTCCTGGACCATGCATGTTCATTAAAAGGACGCTGCATTTCATAGCTTTTCCTCACTTCGAAAGTTCCGTTCTGGTTTTTCCTGGATAAAATAAAAGAAGTCAGGTTCTGTATGATTCTCTGATCAACAGGAACGTATTTTTTCAGATCGTTGAATTCCAGCAGGGCAAACGCAGATACTGCAGCATCAGATTCCGAAGAATTGAAATATCCGAAACCGCCGTCTTTTCCTTTATAGGCAAGCATTTTCTGAAAGCCTTTCCTCATATTTCTTACTACTAAAGCTTCAGTTTCCGGGGTAATTCTTTTGATGGTTCTCAGATAATCAAGAATAAAGATATTGGGATATACGGTTGATGAGAGCTGCTCAAAACATCCGTAAGGTTCACGCTTCAGCCTTTCAAGATCTTCAAACAACTGGAGAGCTGTATTTTCAAAGACCGTATAGGAAGAAGAAAGACTTCCGTTGATGTAATCGGGAATGTCGGGCTTTATATTTTCCACTTTATTGCTGATCAGGGCATAATGATGCGGAAATCCTTTTTCTTCCACATTCAAAGGAAAAATTGCTGTTTCCCTGAAATCTCCGGACTGTACGGCAAACTGAATATTGGAACTGATGACCTCATCCGTCTGCATTCTGACCAGCATTCTTCCGGACTCCAGCGGTTTTAAAGTAATAATACTGTCAAATTCTATTAATCGAACCCTATTCGGAACAATAACATCCAGCTTCATTTTCCGGGTTTCGGACGAATTGTTTTTTATCACAACAGGAATGGTCATCTGATCAGTTCTTGTAAGGTATTGCGGAATTTTCGCATCAATGGCAATCAGGCTCTGCACAGCGTAGGTGGTTTCATTTCTCCCGATCTGCCCTGTTCCGGAAATCCCTTCTGTCATGATCCTGAATGCTGAATTGGCATCAGAATTATAAAATTCAACTTTGGCTTTTCCGTTCTTATCGGTTTCCACTACCGGATTCCAGTACAGAGTTTCCCGGTAATCAAAACGGTAAGAGGTATTGGTATTTCTGTAAACAGGATAGGAAAAATTTCTGCTGTACGAATAAGACAAAAGGCTGTCTCCCGGAACAGCCATTACTGCATAATAGGTTTTCGGGGTAACATCAACATTAAGTCCTGATCTTCTATTGCTTAAAGAATTGATAATTACCACCCCATTTACAGCCCGGCTTCCATAAACAGAGGTTGCCACAGCATCCTTCAGGATGGTTATATTGCTGATGTCATCAGGATTAATAACCGCTTTAAAATTCTCCACCGGCACTCCGTCTACAATAAACAGAGGGGTTTTATTTGAGATTGAGGCCGTTCCTCTGATCAGAATGTTACCTGCAATGCCAGGCTGTCCGTTTGAAGGGCTTATAGCCAGTCCTGCTACTTTACCGTTCAAAACAGAAGCAAGATCCGGATTCTGTAATTCTTCTGCTTTTGCAGTAGTTGCAGCTGCTGTAAGATCCTTTTTTTTCATCATACTATACCCAACTATAACGACTTCCTCAATTCTGGCATTGGCCGAATCTTTCACGGTCCTTCTGCTTCCCGCTCTGGAAGGTCTTTCCCTCTGATCTCCGGAAGTCTGTTTTGAAGTTTCAGTGTTCGTCTGTTCTGGCTGGGGTTCTGCCTTCAGCTTTATGGTTCCGGCTTCTTTCAGGGCTTCTTTTACAATCTCATCTACATTGATGTTATTCAGGGATTTTTTTGCCAGAGGATTCACAGCGAGCCTGTAAGACAGAATCCTGATCTTCACCTTCTGTTTCGGCTGAAAAGATTTGGCAATAAGCTTATAGTCATACGATTGTTTAAGATCTGAAAAATAAAAAGTCCCTTCGTCTGAAGTTTCCTGTTTCAGCACCCTGTTTCCTTCCAGCAGATAGATGTCTGCTTTCACAGGATTTCCTTTTTCATCTTCTACAATTCCATAAACAGGATTCTTTTTTTCGGGAAGGTATTTGTATTTCTGATTTTTAATTACTTCCGGAACCAGCTCAAAATACCGGTAGCCGTTGGTAAGCATCACCAGATCAAGGCTTTTCTTTGCTTTTTCTTCTTTTTTATCGAAATAGAACTGAGGCTTTTCTATTTTTCCTTTCAGCTCGGAATCCATCAGAAGCCACGAAAGGATATGATTCTGCTTGTCATCTGCATACGTCCATAGCTTATCATCCACCACGCTCATCGCAAGATTGGCAGGAACCGGTTTTCCGTTGCTGTCAGTAGTTTCAATATCCAGAACTACTTTTTCCCTCGGAAGGTAATGTTTCTTTACCGGCTTTATTTTAACGTTCATCTGCCGGTCTTCATTGGTAAAAACGATACGTTCTGCTAGAGGTTTTTCTCCTTCGGAAACTGTAAATCTGATGATGCCGGCCGGAAGTTCATTTTCCGGGATTTCAAAACGGTTGGGTCCTTTCTGCAGGGAAAACGACTGACTGTAAATCTCTTTTTCGCGGAAACTGCCTTTCAACACAACACTTCTGTGATCTGTGGAGGTCATGGTGAAATAGATCTTCTGATGATCTTTTCTGATGTTGAAAACAACACCTTCATCCTGAGCTTCCGGAAGCGGATACGTCTGTGAAATATTCTCAGGTCTGATTACTTTTGCATAGTAGACCTGGCTTTTTTCAGGGGTTAAAACGAAACTTCCCATCCCGAAGTTGTAGGCAGAAGCTTCAGCGACTTTCTGGTGACTCCGGTTATAGATTTCCAGTACGGCATCGACAGGTTTTTCAAATTCATCTATAATTTTGAACGCTATATTCTGTTCTGTTCCATTGATGAAAGTTCCTCCTTCCGGCATGAATTTCACATCTAGCTTATTGAGAACAACCGGAATATTTCTTGATATGGATTCTGTAAACCCGTCAAAAACCACTTTGATACTCAGGAGTGCATCTGATGATGTTAAAACTTTGGGCAGATTAAAATTCAGCTGTTTTTTTCCTTCCTTATCTGTTATCAGGCTGCCTTCCGTCACTTTTTCTCCGTTGTGCATCACGGTGTAATACGCTTCATAGAAAGGAATTGGCAGGTTGGCAAGACTCCGCATTGAAAAATCGGCATTTACCTCATCTCCTGCTCCGTATCCTTTTTTAGGGAAATCGAGCTTCATCAGAATTCTCGGTGAAACCACTTTCTGAAGGGTAATTTCTTTTTCAAAGACATTTTTTCCCTCTTCATTCTGCATCCAGCCTGTAAAAGCCCTGATTGTGTAAATTCCACCCTTCATATCTTCACTGAAATGGAAATATCCTTCTGACCAGCCGTTGGTAATTTCGTACTTATTTTTTGAAATGACGCTTCCGGACGGATCAATCAGTTCAAAATTCACCACCCGGCTCTGGTCTGCGGGAAGATTGTTTTCTGCCTGCACCGTGTAGATTTTAAAATACATCGTCTCACCGGGTTTATAAAAAACATGGCTGGTCTGTATATACGTTTTTTCTTTTTCGAAATCTTTAAACTGCTTCTGTGCTTTCAAATCTATTGAAAACAGAGCGATGAGCAGTACAATATAGGCGGTAAATCTGAAATTCATACTTTAAAATTGAAATGAAACCATACATCCGAAAGTCTTGTAGGAAGGGAGATTAAAGAAATCAAGGCCTTTTCCGTTATTCAGATCATAAAAGTTCTGATTAGGATCTGCTCCCTTACTGGCCTGCCAAAGCAGAATATTATTTACATAAAGCGTTACGCCAAGTCCTCTTCTAAACCGTCCGATATCGAACTTTCCGGTCAGCGAGATGTTATTGATCCTGATGTAATCTGCTTCCTGAACATAGTCTTCCGCTACCCCCAGATAACCGTACCTCGTCCACCGGTTCTCTGAAACATTCTGCCCTGGATCATAGAAATCCACCGGGATCTGATTGGCTGTTCCTCCTTCATTCACTCCCTGAAAGACATAATTTTTGATGTTCCTGTCTTCTCCTGAGCTTTGGGAACGTCCGTAATAATCCAGTACGGCCTGGGTTCCGTTCCATATCTGACCTCCTTTTTTCCATTCCCAGTTGATATCCAGTGTCAGCATTTTATAATTGAGGGTATGGTTGAATTTCATCACAAAATCGGGCGTAGGATCGGCAATAATTTTCAGTCCATCTGCTTTTTTGGGATACCCGAATTCATCAATAACCAGCTCTCCCGCAGCGTTTCTTTCAAAATAGCTTCCCTTTACCGCACCCAGGACCTCTCCTTCCGACAATGTCTTGTAAATATCCCTGAATCCGGAAACAGCTAATCCGTTATAGCCGGGATTTACTCTGTCTACAACATCTTTATACTTAAAAAAGGAAGCTTTATTCGTCATCTTAAAATCTGTTCCCAGGTAAAGGTTGTTGTATTCAGCATTGATTTCAAAGCCGCTATAAGTGTGGTCTGCCATATTTTTAAGCAGCAGTCTGTTGTTTTCAAAAACCGGGAATACGTCATCCGTTATTTTCCGGTTAAAATACTCTGCTTCAATATTCAGCCAGCGATTCACTTCATAAAAAGCTCCTATTTTTCCTTCCCTGCTGTTGATATTGGAAAGATTACGGAATGTATCTGCTTCAAGCACCGGGAAATACAAATAGGCATTCTGTGCATTCAGGGTTGTGGTAGCATAGGAAGCATAAGATCCTGTGATTTCCGGCTCTGAACTCAGCTGGGTGTAACTTCCGATAATTTTAAAGTTGGCGTTGTGCCAGTCAAAGACATTATCAAATGACAGATAACCTCCCAGCTTTGGAAGCCAATAGTTATTCCGGACTGAAGTGTTTGATATGTAGAAAGCATTTCCCACATTAAATCCTGCCTTGAAGTCCCGGTATCCGCTATCGTAATCGAATTTATAATTCAGAATATAATCCTGTGAAGTTCTCTGATACGCATAGGCTGTCCGGGTAAGGCTATTGTATACACCGGACTCTCTGTTATTCAGAATAAAATTAAAATTTAATACGCTTTTATGACGGTAGTCTCCCAGAGAATATGACCCCTGAACACTGGAGTAATACAGTCTGTTTTTCTGTTCCCTGCTGTTATAGATCCCATTTACAAAGCCATATGTGGAAGGTTTGTAAAGATCAGTATTTTTGAAAGCATCATTTTCATAAGTCTGACTGATATTCAGTTTCCATTTATTCCAGTTTCTTGACAAATCAAAACTGAACTGTCTTCTCTGATCCCTGTAATTGTACTTATCGTTCTGATCCAACAAAAAATAAGGATTGTCTGCCGACTGCCCGTAGCTTCTTTGGGATCCGTCCGGAAACAAACTGCTCTGAGTGTTCGAGAAAGAAACCGGAGTCAGGAGTGAATTCTGATAAACCCTGTTGTAAAGGCCTATCCGGTTTGAATTCACGGCTTTATTATCGTCATAACTGAAACCAAAATTCAGATAAAATTTAAGAATGTCTGTATTCAGTTTGGTTTTGAATGAGTTAGAAACATGATACTGATCTGCAAAATACATCATGTCTTTCTGCTGACCCAGATCGACGGACAAACGTAATTTTTCGTAATATCCTCTTTTCAGGGTGGTACCCAGCCTCAGCTGGTTATTATACCCGGCCACTGTTTTGAAAATATCATTACGATAGGCTTTTGCAGGGGAAGTTCCGTCGGCCAAAGGAATCAGTCTTCCGTTCACATCATACGGATAGGGCTGATGATCATATCCCAACGAAGAAATATCAGGACCAAAGCTGAACATTTCCCCTGTTTCAGGACCTCTCCATATCAGCTGTCCGCTTTCTGAACGCCCCTGTGCATAACGTTTTTGAGTGTCCGGAACTGAATTTCTGCTTTTAATATCAAAGGATGTGGTAAAGCTCCCATTAAAGACAAGATATTTTTCCGGCAGGCTCTTTATTTCGTATGAATTTTCGTCTGTCTTTTTAATCCTTCTTACCTTAGACGAAGAATTTCCTGAATTGTAATCTCCATAGGCGAATTCTTCCGAATTCTCCAGACTGAACTCATCTTTATGTTCTTTGGTAACCAGGCTGTCATAAGCCCCGCTTGTGATATTTCTGACGTTTTCGCTGTCAGTCTGATTTTCTAAAATCTTTTTAAGTTCCCGGGCACTGCGTACGACCAGCCAGCTTTTACCGTTGTTCCAGGTGAGAGTATCATTTTCTTTAGCTTCAATAATGGCAAATCCTCTATCATCTGTAAGTTCATAAACTCCGTTATTTTTATTGTGAACCTTTAAAAAATTCTTCGGATTATCTTTCAGGTCCAAAAATCTGCCTGAATAATAGGTATTTTGTGAAAACAAAAAGTTAGCCGCCAATGGCAGCAATGTCAGATAAATTTTCTTCATACATGGTTATCTGTTTAAAAGTAAAGAAAAAAAAGAAATCTCCGAAGAAATTTCTTTTTTTTGGCATTAATTTTTAATCACTTTAAAAGTTTCCCAGCGGTCACTGAATCTCATTCTTATCAGATAAATGCTTTGGGGATATGCCGTGATGTCAATCGTGTTTTTACCTTCTACCAGTTTTTCTTTCCTCATGATGATCTTACCCGCCAGATCATACACAAACAGTTCATCTATTGTCTTTGGAGACTTTATATTAATGAGCCCTTTGGTAGGATTCGGGAATAGGGTTACTTTGGTTTCTTCCTGATTATTAGCTTCTGTTTCCAGTTTTTTATTCAGGTTCTGGTTTGTAATTCCGTCATTACATTCCGGGAGGGTTGCCCGCTGAAGGATCAGTCTCAGGAGCAGGGCGTTCAGCTTTTCTACTTCGTAGGAGTCAATCGTCGGTTTTATGTGATGGTTTCCTATTCCGCTGTCGTTGGTGAGGAAAGTATAGGTTCCGTTGGTCATCAGGGCAAATGTTCTCATCAGGTACTCGGTCTGCTTGTCGGTATCACTTGCTGCGAGAGGGATAATGGTAATTCCTTTTTGAGCAGCGGCCTTTATTTTTTCATAAAGAATGGTGATATTCTCATCAGAACGGTGCGGTGGGGCATCCAGGATCAGAAACATTATTTTTGCCGAATTTCCGCTGCTCCATTTCAGTTCGTCCACAGAAACCTGTAATGCTTCCACTACTGCTTCCGGGGTATCTCCTCCTCCGGCTGCTTTCTGTTTTTTTATAAAGCTGATCAGGTCTTCTGCATTTTCGGAAAAATCAAATTTGCGGGTTACATATTCGTCTCCTTTATCTCTGTAAAAAACAGAGCCGTATCTTACGCTGGTATTTTTCAGGTTTCCTTCCACTTTTTTCAGTACATCCAGCAGTTCAGACTGCAGATAGGAAATTTCATCTCCCATAGAACCGGTAGCATCTACTACGAAGGCAATATCCAGATTTCTTCTGATCAGGCAGGGCTTATCCAGCATAATGAGGTTCTGCCCGTTCTTAAACTCCCTGATGTTGGTGCTGACCGTTTGTCCCGAACCGTCTGTCAGTGAATATTTTCCTGAAAAATCCCCGTCTCCTGTCATAGGGCTGATCCAGAGTTCTGCATTTCCCAGATTATCGGAAACGGCTTCCCAGATCACTTCTTTTTTATTATTCAGAAGCTTTATTCTTTCTCCTATCACTGGTTTTCTGTTTTTATTGACCAGCTGAACAGAGACTCTTCTGTCCGGGAAGAACTTCCAGCTGTTTTTATATTCATCAAGTGCAGGAACAGCAATATCCTTCCAGTATTCCCATTTGGAAAAATCATTGATTTCTCCTGCGGTCAGCTGACCTGCTTTCGGAAGTTTTTTTTCCGGCTCAGGTTCCTTCTCTTTTTCAGGGGGAAGTTCTTTAATTTTCTTTAGATCGGATTCGGAAAGGCCTTTTAAAGTTGTAATGACCACTACTCCTCCACTGGCTTTGCTTCCGTATAAAGAAGTGGCTTCAAATCCTTTTAGAACTCTGAATTCTTTGATATTTTTGGTATCCAGAACATTCAGTATTCCGGAACCCGCATCTGTTACCGTGCCATCTATTACATAGAGTGGAGATTTCACAGTTCCAAGACTGCCGGCTCCTCTGATCCTGATTGCGCCATCGTTATAATCTCCAGGCAAAACAGATACCCCGGCTACTCTTCCGCTTAGGGCAGAGGAAACACTCACATCTGATGAGGCGATTAAAGCACTTGATGAAGTGGTGACTGCGGCAGCCTTTTTCATTCCATATCCTATCATGACTACCTCATCTATACTTTTTTCTTTCAGAGTATCACTTCCAATCCGGGAAACCCTATGTTCTTCATCTATTTTCGGAGGTACCGGCAGATTACAGGAAACGGGAGGAATAAACGGTTCCGGTACTGCTATCGGCTTATATGCTAAAACAGGAGGTTCAATTCCTTTTATTTCTTTCTGAATATTAGCCTTTACCGTACTGTCTGTCTTCTGAATATCAGTTCCGGAAGGTTTTTCTTTTATATTTTCTGCAATCACAGGCTGTGAAGGGAGAACCATAGCGGTATCTTTTTTATTCAGAAAATAAAAGGCTCCCAGACCGAGGATCAGGCTGGCTGCAATTCCATAGGGAAACCATGCCGGGATAATTTTCTTTCGGCTGTCTTTTTTATCCAGTTTTTCTTCCACTTCTGCCCAGACTTTTTCAAAACCAGGAAATCCCGCAGGTTCTTCTGAAAGCTTTGAAGCATCATTGAATCTTTTATCTATATCGTGATTATTTTCCATTGTTTTTAAAGTTTAAATGTTTTGATTCACCAAAAGTTCCTGTAATTTTTTTCTCGCAAAATTGAGCTGGGATTTTGAAGTTCCTTCGCTTATGGAAAGCATGGAAGCAATTTCTTTATGCGGGTAACCTTCAATGGCAAAAAGGTTGAATATCGCCCGGCAGCCTTCAGGAAGAAAATTAAGCAGACTCAGAATATCTTTTTCAAAAGAGATATTTTCTGTCGCAGAACCCGATACTTCTGTAAAGCCGTCATCAAGAGAAATGAATTGCGTTTTCCCTGCTCTCAGTTTCTGCAGACATTCATTCACGGCAATTTTTCTGGCCCATGCCTCAAAAGTTTCCAGGTTCTGAAGCTGGCTGAGCCTGGTGAATATTTTGTAGAAGGTATCTGCCAATACTTCTTCAATATCTTCATCATTTTTCAGGTAGCGCCTGCAGACTGAATACAGCCTGCCCGCCATTGTCTCGTAAACTTTCCGCTGTGCACTTCGGCTGTTACGCTGGCATTCTATTAGTAATTCTCTTTCCATAGTCTGGCTTTATACTGTTATAGATGCATACAAATTGAGATTGGTTGGAAACATATCAACTTTTTTTCATTTCAAATTTAACTTTTCCCTCTGTAACAAATCTTTAATATGAACGACTATTCATATAAATAATCTTTTTATAGTAATGAAAAATAACAAATTTGTGTCATTACTTTTTGTTTTGTCTGCAGGAAGTATGATGTTTGCCCAGGATGATTTGATCAACAAACTAAAAAACAATCACTCTCAAAATGCTAATTTTCAGTTCACCACGTTAAAAGACGTAGGAGCTACTTCGGTAAAAAATCAGGGTTCTTCGGGAACATGCTGGAGTTATTCGGGGAATTCCTTCCTTGAATCTGAAATGCAGAGAATGGGTAAAAAACCTGTAGATCTCGCTGAAATTTTCACCGCAAGAAATTCATACCACGATAAAGCCAAGTTATATGTACTGAACAGCGGAGCGATCAGCTGGGGTGACGGAGGGGAACTTCACGACGTAATCAATATGTACAAAAAATACGGCGCTGTACCTCAGGATGTATATACAGGACTGAAGCCGGGGCAGACCCTTAATAACTTTAAGGAAATGCAGGAAAAGCTTAAGCCTGTTCTTGACAGCCTTGTACAGGCAGGTTCAAAAGGAAAACTTACCGATAACTGGATGGATTCCGTGGATGCTATCCTGGATGAATACCTGGGAAAAGTTCCTGCTAATTTTACCTATGAAGGAAAAAATTACACGCCAAAAACTTTCGCTAAAGAAGTGGTGGGAATTAATCCTGAAGATTATGTAGAAATCTCTTCTTACAAAGATTATCCGTACTACCAGAAATTTGTAGTTCCGATCCCGGATAACTGGAGCCATGACTCCGACTGGAATGTTCCGATGAAAGATCTTACAGCTATTATTGACAATGCTGTAAATAAAGGATATTCTGTGGGTTGGGCTACTGATGTTTCCGAGCCTTATTTCTCCTATAAAAACGGAGTAGCTTATGTTCCGGACATGGATCTGGATCAGATCAATGCAGAAAACAAACAGTCTCTGTTTACCGAGCCTAAAAAAGATAAAACCATTACTGAAGATATGCGTCAGAAAGCTTTAAATAATCTTTCCACAACTGACGATCACGGCATGCATATTGTAGGATTGGCTAAAGACCAGACCGGAAAGGAATATTATATGGTGAAAAACTCATGGGGTGTAACCAATGATTTTGAAGGATACCTTTACGTTACAAGACCTTATGTTGAATATAAGTCTACCGCTATTCTGGTTCACAAGAATGCAGTTCCGAAAAATATTCTGAAGCAGTTGAAGCCTACCAAGAATATTGGTCTATAAACATAATCACTATTGCCGGCAACGGCAGTTTTAGATATTTAAATCTGTTAGTAATCCGCTCCGGAATGGGGCGGATTTTTTTATGACATCGTTATCTGTAATTAATTCTGCAAGAACCCTGATAACCGTTTTTTATCATTCCTGACCGCCGCAGAACATTAATATTATTAAGGCTCTTACAATATCTGTATACGAATTGATACCGCCCAAAAAAATAATGTATATGAATTGTAATCGGTAAAGTTTGCATTCCTTCATTCATTTTTGAATTTTTGTACCCTATACAAATGATGGTTCTGTGCAGGGTATCTCTATTATTCTGTTTGCGTTATAGCTTCTTTTAACTATCTACTATCAAAAACAATATTTAACATGAAAAAAAATTATTCTTTAATTCTGATTTTCTGCTTTTTCTGGCCTGTAATACTGAAGGCACAAACACAAAGCATTTCTTTCGAATCTTCAGAAAGCTATATTAATGGACCTATTGACGGACAAAACGGATGGTCCGTTAGTGCTTTATCATCTCAATTTCCTGTAAATTCTGTAATTATTACCAACAGCCAGGCCTCAGATGGGACTTTTTCACTTAAAATGCCAAGTTCAGGCGAAATATATGAGGATGTTATTATATCCAAAGATGTTTCGGCTTATTATAATCCAGCAAATGATCATGAAATTTCTATGGACCTTTATATTACAGATCAGGCCATTGTTCAGTTTGCTATTAATGATGATCCGTCAAATACAGATACTTATTCCGCAGGAATTATCATTAATGAGCTGGGTTCCGTATCTGTTGTTGCCGATGGTGATATCATCAATAATGTTGCTACGTTTTCGAACAATACGTGGGTAAACTTCAAAATAACAGAAAAAAAATCGAGTAATGTCATTGAGTATTATCTGGATAATAATTTGATCTATTCAGGCACTTTGGGAGCATATAATAATATAGGGGTTCTTAATTTTGATTTTTATGACGGTATAGCAGATCATTATGTGGATAATATAAAAATGACCAATATTTCTGCAACAATGTCTACTAAGGAATCAACAGGTCAGGCTGCTGTACAGATTTATCCTAACCCTGCGTCTGATAAAGTGAATATTAAAACGGTAGAAGATATAGAAAGTATTACTTTATACGACGTTAAAGGAAGTCTGATCCGTGATTTTGGCAAGCCAGGCTCTTCATCGGTTGATATTTCCAGCATCGTATCGGGAGATTATATTTTAAAAATCAAAACAAAAAAATCCCGGATTATAAAGAAGATTATAAAAAAATAAACAGACTGATGAACCTGCTACGATAGGAAACGGACACCAGGAATAATCAAACCGCGGCTTTCAGGAATTCCTGAAAGCCGCAGTTTTAAATAAATAGGTGAAAAATTAAATATAAAAATAAAGTGTATTGAAATTTTTAGTCAACCGTCGGTTTTTGCTGCGCAAATTAACGATGTGAATAAATGACAGCGAGGCAAATCCACCATTCACCATTCACCTTAAAACAGTTTCCCCATGCTTTCTGCCGAAAAGTCCAGCAGTTCTTCCATATTTCCGTTTTTTATTTTCTGAACCCACTGATAGTCCTGAAGAATGGCACGTCCCACAGCCACCAGGTCAAATTCTTCTTTTTCAAGCCGGCGGGTCAGTTCCGTAAGATCTGTTTTTTCAGTTCCCTGTCCTGCAAATGCGTTAAGGAAATCACCTTTTAATCCCACTGAACCTACTGTGATCGTCGGCTGTCCGGTGATTTTTTTAGCCCAACCTGCAAAATTCAGATCTGAGCCTTCAAATTCCGGCTCCCAGAAACGGCGCTGTGAACAGTGAAAAATATCTACACCGGCTTCTTTTAGCGGTAAAAGCCAATCTTCCATTTCATTTGGAGTCTCCGCAATTCTGCTTTTATAATCCTGCTGTTTCCATTGGGAGAGACGCAAAATAATGGTAAAGTCCTCTCCTACTGCTGCTCTGATGGCTTTCACAACTTCTACGGCAAACCGGCTTCTTTCTTTAATGGTTTTTCCTCCATATTCGTCGGTTCTGGTATTGGTGACTTCCCAAAAGAACTGATCGATAAGATACCCGTGAGCGCCGTGGATCTCCAGACAGTCGAATCCAAGATCTTTAGCAGACCGGGCAGACGCTGCAAACTGGGCAATGGTATCCTGAATATCTTCCAGAGTCATTGTTGATGCTTTCTCCATTGGCATCAGGGGATAATCTTCAGCCATCCTGGTATCTCCTACATGCCAGATCTGAGGCCCCATTTTGCCGCCATGCTGATGAACGGCATTGATAACGTTTTTCCAGCCCGCCAATGCTTCATTTCCGTAAAAATCCGGAATATTCTGCAGGTTTTTAGAAGCCGGCCTGTTGATCACCGTACCTTCGGAAAGGATCAGTCCTACTTCCGATGCTGCTCTTCTGGCATAGTATTCTGCAATTTTAAGTGTAGGCACCCCGTTATCAGACTGTGCTCTGGTCATCGGAGCCATAACGATTCTGTTTTTAAGCTGTAAATTTTTATAGCTAAACGGTTTAAACAGTGATTCTGTACTCATTTTGTAATATTTTTTGCTAGTGCATTTTCAAATTGTTACACAAAGTAACTAATAATAGTTTGTTTTTGTATCTTTTATTGAAAAAATAGTGGTAACTTCGCGGTAACTTACAATAGTAACATTCAGGTAACATATGAAATCCCGGTTTCATATGGCTGAACAATAAAATATCTCTATGAAAAAGAATGAACTGATGCAGTACAGCTGCCCTCTTGGCAAGGCAATGTCTGCCCTGGGAAGCAAATGGAAACCCATCATTGTTCTTGTGATCAAGGACCGGAAGCTGCGTTTCGGGGAACTTGCGGTGCGGATCAATGTGATTTCAAGAAAGGTACTCACCGATCAACTTAGAGAAATGGAAGCCGATGGATTGATCATCCGTGAAGAATTCAAAGAGCTGCCTCCAAGAGTGGAATATTCTCTTACAGAAAAAGGACTGGCTTTGCTGCCTATTTTATATAAACTGGAGGAATGGGAAGCTCAATATCAGAATAAGGAAATGCAGTCTGAGCACTGCAGTGTATTGAATAAAGAATCAGAAAAGATTAGTCTCGCTGATGCCGCAGATTGAGCAGATTTTTTGAAAAGCTGTTTAAACTTTTTTATTAAACCGCAAAAGTCACAAAAGTTTTATTTTAAACACTTCTGTGAGATTTAATTATTTATTCCTTGCTATTGAGCTGCCAAAATAATTTTTACCATCCGGGAAAATCTGTGGGATCAGTGGGAAAATATTTTTGCCGCCAATGCACGAATTAATTTACTGTTCATGTAAAAATATGAGAAAAAATCAACGCAAAGATGATTTACAGGCTACGTTAACTTTTAAATAAGCTAAGAGCAGAATCAACTTTGTTGATTCGATAAAGCTTTGGTTGGCGTTCGGCTATTACAATCTTAGCCTGCATAAGATCTGTGAGAGAAATTTCAGAGATTGGGAAGCTGGAAGGTGTAAAGGTTTTCGGCAATTTTTTACAATTCAAACTTCATAATGCTCTCATTTATTTTCAATGGAAATAACTTCAATCATTTCTTATCACCAGCATATCCGCAAAAGGAGTGATCTTTTTATTTTCTGATATTTCCAGACCGGCGGAAGAGATGGCTTTTTCCCATTGTTTACGGCTTAGAAAATGAAAGGCTCCGATATTAAAAAAGATGAAATTGGTTACATCTCTGAACTGTTCCGAAATAATAATCAATCCTCCCTTTTTAACCACTCTTTTAGCTTCTTTAAAGAACAGAACCCTCTGATCATGATCCAGTATTTCATGAACGGCAGTAACGGCAAGGATGATATCCTGGGAACCGTCTTCAAAAGGCAGCTTATCCGGTGATATTCTGATTTCTTTCTCATTGGGCGGAAACAGTTTTTTAGAAACATTTATTCCGCTTTCATGCTCATGCCTGTTACCGTAAATATCACAGACTGTTAGATGCAGATCCGGATATTTTTCCTCTAAATATCCCGATAGAGGATCAAAACTGGCATGAACTAAAACCGCGTGATCCGTTGCGTTCCAGTCTACAATACCTTTCAGATTATTCAGTTCATAAAGATCGGATTTGTCATAAAGAATATAGGATGCCGTAATAGATGCTATTATATTCAGAATAATGAGAACGCTGATTATTCTTAAAAACAGAACCCATTCCAGAGAATCAACCCGGAAAGACAGTATAAAAAGAATAAGGGAAATAATAGCTCCTAAAATGATTTTTCTGTAATTGAACAGGATAACCAGCCTGGTGATTTTCATGGAAACAGTTTTGTATTGATTCAAATGTAAGGATTTAAACGGAATTAAGGGCCAGGCAAAAATCACGATGCGTATACAGCTGAAAATTATCGTTTTTCTTCTTATATTTTTTCTTCTTTCCCGGTTATAAAAATTTTCACTTCTGTTTTTACCATAAAAAAACCGCTCTCCAATGGAAAGCGGTTTAAATATATTTTTAATCCTGATTAAAATGAAGGATATTTCTGAGGATTGGTTTCGTGGAACATCGCGTAAATCTTTTCAACCATATCGTCTGAAGACGGTTTGCTGAAATAATCCCCGTCGCTTGCATAAGCAGGTCTGTGATCGTTGGCAGCGATCGTTAACGGATCAGAATCCAGGTATCTGAATGCTTTCTGTTTTTCAAGGATCTGCTGTAAAATGAATGCGGAAGTACCTCCTTCTACATCTTCGTCAATCACCACCAGTCTGTTGGTTTTCTTCACGCTGTCTGCAATTTCATGGGAAAGATCGAAAGGAATCAGAGACTGAACATCGATAACCTCAGCAGAGATTCCTAATTTTTCCAATTCTTCTGCGGCTTCCATTACAATTCTCCATGTTGAACCGTAAGTTACCAGTGTTACATCTTTTCCTTCTCTGGTTACTTCTATTTTACCAACAGGAACGGTGAATTCACCTAAGTTGTCCGGTTGTTTTTCTTTTAATCTGTATCCGTTCAGGCATTCAACAATAACTGCCGGATCATCGCTCTGAAGCATGGTGTTGTAGAATCCTGCTGCTTTGGTAAGGTTTCTCGGAACCAATACTAAAATACCTTTGGAAAGGTTCAGGATTCCGGCCATCGGCGAACCTGAATGCCATACTCCTTCCAGTCTGTGTCCTCTTGTTCTGATGATTACCGGAGATTTCTGCCCTCCTTTTGTCCGGTACTGAACCGTTGCCAGGTCATCACTCATTCCCTGAAGACAGTATAAAATATAATCCAGGTACTGAATTTCAGCGATCGGTCTCAAACCTCTCATCGCCATACCGATTCCCTGTCCAAGAATGGTGGCTTCACGGATTCCGGTATCGGCTACACGTACGTCACCGTATTTTTCCTGCATTCCTTCAAGCCCCTGGTTCACGTCGCCGATATTTCCGGCATCTTCACCAAACACTAAGGTTTCAGGATATTTTTCAAAAATTTTATCGAAATTATTTCTTACCACTACTCTTCCGTCTACTTCTTCAGATGCGTCTGAGTACACCGGTTTGATTTCTTTTATATTTTCAGCCTTCCATTGCGACTGGGAGTATAAATGGGAAGAATAGTTGTCTTTTTCCACTTCAAATACTTCCAGGTATTTCTGCATCAGCTGATTTCTTTCTGCCGAATGATTTCCTCTGGTTGCCATTAAAGTCTTTCTTGCCAGGTGGAATACATCTTTCTTCGCTTTGGAAACCAGTTTACTGAACTGGGCAAGATACCCTTCCACCTCAGCATTCTGTCCTTTAAGATTCTCTACCAACGGAAGAACAGCCTGAATAAGGTCTGTGATCGCTTTCTGGTAATTTTCCCATGCATTTTTCTGACCTGCTTTTACCGCTTTTTTAGATTCTTCATCAATAGCGTCCAGCTCTTCTGCGGTAGCGATGATCTCTTCTTTTCCGTCGATCTCAATAGAATAGTTAAGGATCCACTCTCTGAATTTTACCAGTCCGTCAAAATCGGCTTCCCAGGCAAGACGTTCCTCGTTTTTATATCTTTCGTGAGAACCGGAAGTAGAATGCCCCTGAGGCTGGGTAACTTCTATTACGTGTACTACTACCGGAACACTTTCTGTTCTTGCAAAATGTTCTGCTTTCGCATAAGCATCCAGTAATGCAGGATAATCCCATGCTTTCACCTGAATGATCTCGCATCCCTGATTTTCTCCGTCTTTTCTCTGGAAACCGCTCAGCATTTCAGAAATATCAGCTTTTGCTCTCTGATTTTTAGTCGGTACGGAAATTCCGTAACCGTCGTCCCAGATAGAAACGATCATAGGAACCTGAAGAGCACATGCGGCATTCAGTGTTTCCCAGAAATGACCTTCTGCGGTGGAAGCATCTCCAATGGTACCGAAAGCAATCTCATTCCCGTCTTTCGAGAATTTTTCAGATCCTTCAAATTTTACACTCTTATACACTTTAGAAGCCTGGGCCAGTCCTAATAATCTTGGCATCTGTCCCGCGGTAGGAGAAATATCGGAAGAGATATTTTTCTGTGCGGTAAGATCTTTCCAGCTTCCGTCTTCATTTAAACTTCTTGTTGCAAAGTGCCCGTTCATCTGTCTTCCTGCAGATGCCGGCTCTCTTTCTACGCTTGTATCGGCATACAGCTGAGCGAAGAAACTTTCCACCGTTAAAGCATCTGCTGCCAAAGCAAAGGTCTGGTCTCTGTAATACCCTGAACGGAAGTCCCCGTTTCTGAAAACTTTTGCCATTGCCAGCTGCGGAAGCTCCTTACCATCTCCAAAAATTCCGAATTTGGCTTTTCCCGTAAGCACTTCTCTTCTTCCGAGGTAAGACATTTCGCGGGAGATCCTTCCTAACCTGTAATCTTCAAGTATCTGATTTTTAAAATCCTGGAAGGAAATTTGCTGTGTTTCAATATAAGTTGTCTGCATAGCTAGATATAAAAGTTTTTATTCTTCAAGTATTCCGCTAATATACACTTTTTAAATTAATTTTAATTTTTAATAATCTTTTTTAAAAATTTGATAATAAAAAAAATTGTGTTTTATTTTGAAAAAAATTGTAACAGATGGAAAAAAAGTCTCCTCATATCCTGAATGCATCGAGTAATCTTTTAGGGTTTTCGCTGATTATTATTACGTCTCTTAAAATCACAAAGATCAGCAAAGACACACATTTAGACGAATTTGCCGGTCTTGCCTGTCTTCTTTTTGCATGCAGCTGTTTCTTTTCATTTCTGGCCATCAGGACCCGGCACGAAAAGCGGGAAATCAGATTTGAGACTATTGCGGATTATTTATTTTTAATAGCCTTATTTTGTATAGTTCTAGCCGTTATTATTCTGACGGTAAAGATTATTTAGGGTTTGTAACCGTTTTATTTAAAATAAAGATCCTTTTCATGTTAAGATGAATTAAGGAAATTAAACACAGGATTTTAAAGTGAAGCCAGGTTTAATATCTAAAGATCTTACGGCTCTTAAAATTTCCGTTCAATTACATAATCCAGCATGATATGCAAAGATCTTCTGGCTTCGGAATCTGGGAATTCATTCAGAATATCTTTGGCCTTCTGCTGGAAATCCTTCATCACCTTTACGGCGTAGTCAAGGCCGCCTGAACTTTTAACAAATTCAATCAGTTCCTTTACCCGTTTAGGGTTATTATTATAACGTTTTATGGTATTGAAATAGTATTTCCTGTCCTTTTCCGAAGCTGTTTTCAGAGTATGGATCAGGGGAAGCGTCATTTTCTGTTCTTTAATATCTATACCTACCGGTTTCCCGATAACATTGGAACTCAGATAATCAAAAAGGTCATCTTTGATCTGAAATGCCATTCCGGTATAGGTTCCGAAATCCTGCATCTTTTTGGCAAGTATTTCATCAGTGCTATTGGATAAAACCCCTATTTCACAGCAGGCCGCAATAAGAGTAGCTGTTTTCTGACGGATAATTTCATAATAAACCTCCTCCGTAATATCCAGTTTTCTGGCCTTTTCAAGCTGAAGAAGCTCACCTTCGGACATTTCACGGATCGTTCTGGAAATTACACTGAGCAGATCATAATCTTTATGGTCGGTAGAAAGCAGTACGGACTTGGACAAAAGATAATCCCCTACCAAAACAGCAATTTTATTCTTCCACAGGGCATTGATTGAAAAGAAATTACGGCGCTTAAAACTTTCATCCACCACATCGTCATGTACCAGTGTGGCTGTGTGAATCAGCTCGATCATGGAGGCTCCGCGATAGGTTTTTTCATTCACCTCACCGGTCAGCCGCGCACATAAAAATACAAACATCGGGCGCATCTGCTTACCTTTTGTAGTAACGATAAAACGGGTTACTTTATCTAATAAAGGCACTTTGCTCTGCATGGATTCATAAAACTTCTGCTCGAAAAGTTTCATTTCCTCATTGATCGGTTGCTTGATTTCTTCTACAATGTTGGCCACAATCTGCGAATAATGGGTAAATACTAATTAATTCTCACAAAGATAATTTTTTTCAGGCAATTTTAAGATAAAATTAATCTCTGAGTTTTTCTTTCGGAATAAAATAAAGGGCGGGTTCAGCCTTTCCAAACCTGGATTTAAATTTCTCACCTGAAATGTATATTCCTTTCTCATCTACTGCTATACCCTCTATCTGTCCTACCGCTAAAGCACTTCCCAGGTAAAAATGTCTTGGTTTTTCTTTGAAAAATACCCCCGGTTCCGTTTCGGTAAAAATATTCATATAAACTTCTGTTTTTTTGGTATATCCAACCAGGTACAGCTTTTTATCAAAATAAGCGGCATCGGTTACCACGAAGTTGGTTCTGTAAGATTCTGTTTTACGTGCTTTCTGTTTTTCAGAGACTTCGGGATCAACAATATAGTGTGAAGTTGATTTTGAGGCCCATTCTTTAGTAAAAATATGCAGCTGTCCGTTCAGGTAGATCATAGCTTCCGCATCATAATCGTTGTCGGTATATTTGGGAATGAACTCGGTCTGATCCGGATAATAAAAAGAGATTTTAGCAATGGAATTATTCTCCGGCTCACCATTTCCGAAAGGCAGCCTGTAAATCTCCAGATCCCTCCTCGTTCCTGCATTATTTCCAAAATCTCCGATATAGAAGTTTTTTCCGTCATTCGTTAAAGCCTCCCAGTCTTTATTCTTTGCATTAATTTTAAGGATATTTTTGATGTTTCCGGTTGTTTCATCCAGCTCAAAAAGCTCAGGATCGTTGCCGCTGTCATTGAAGGTATATAGTTTTCCGTTAAAAATACTCAGTCCTGAAGTTTCTTTAATTTTATCATCCAGATATCCCACACGGTGCTTTCTTATTTTCAAAAACTCGGTCTGCTGGGCCCATGCGGACTGAAAACTTATCAGGGTAATAAACAGAAGGATTCTTTTCATAAGGCAAAAATAAAGGTTTATGAATAATTGAAAGAAGAGACATTATGATTTCTGATCTTTCATTTAATAAAAAACGGGCCTAAGCCCGCCCCATCGATTTTTATTGTAGATTTTTATTGATGTAAGATTAATGTACAGACATCAGGCAGACTGTTTTTTCTGTTCCTGTTTTTTAGCCTGTCTTGCTAAATATTCTTTCTGATACTGTCTCACTGTTTTTCCGGTTCCGTCATGTCTCCAACCCGGGGAATTAAAGATATAGTTGATTCTGTCTGTGAGTTTCAACCCTGGCTGTTTCAGGTCTTTCCAGATCTTTCTCCATTCATAGAAAAGAACGGTATCCGGCTTATTGTCCGGCATTTTCGGATAAATCCCGAATTTTACGGGCACATTGGGATCTTCCTTTTCAAAAGTTCCGAAGATTTTATCCCAGATGATCAGGCACATGCCCATATTTTTATCCAGATACTTGATATTGCAGGCATGGTGAACACGGTGATGGGAAGGTGTTACGAGAATATGTTCAAGGAATCCCATACTTTTTACCGTCTGGGTATGTACCCATGTTCCGTACACCTGTCCGATAGCATAAGCTACCATAATATGCCAGGGATTAAAGCCTAAAAAGGCCAGCGGAGAAAAATACAGATACCTGTAAAGCGGCTGGAGAACAGGACTTCTGAATCCGGTTGTAAGGTTAAAGAATTCCGAGTTGTGATGGGTAATATGAACCGCCCAGAACGCCCTGGACCGGTGATCCACATAATGCAGCACATAATAGGCAAAATCTGTTACCACGAAGCAGATCAGCCAGTACCATACGGTAAAATCCCATGAGAAAAGTCTGTGACTGTAAAAGAAAAACATCACTCCCATAGCAAAGGCCTTCATGATCAGATCCAGGCCAAAATTCATCAGGGCGAGATAGACATTGGTGGCTACATCTTTTCCACTGTATAATTTAGCTTCAGACACATGACTGTAAATCATTTCAGCCAAAATAACAGCAGCATGCAGCGGAATTGCCCATGCATACACACTTTCAAGCCCGTCTTCGCTCATTAAGAAGTCCATCATCACGTATTAACTTTACACAAAGGTAGGACTTTAAGAAATTTTTAAGGAATTTTTCCGGTTTTTTAAGGAAATTTTAATCGGCTGTTTTATTGGCCAGCTGTCCGCAGGCTGCATCAATATCGCCGCCACGGCTTTTTCTGATCATAACGGTAATTCCGGCATTTTCAAGCTGGCGTACATAGTTTTCTTCTGCCTGCTTGTTGCACTGGTCGTATTTTCCGTCTCCGATCGGGTTGTACTGGATAAGGTTTACTTTGGAAGGAACCTGTCGGCAGTATTTTATAAGCGCTTTAATGTCTTCATCTCCGTCATTGATGCCTTTCCATACACAGTATTCAAAAGTAATCACAGAGCCTGTTTTCTGATACCAGTACTGAAGGGCTTCCATAATATCTGTGAGCGGGAATTTATCTGAGAAAGGCATGATCTCATTACGCTTCGACTCGATTGCCGAGTGAAGGGATAAGGCCAGCTTCACGCGCAGTTCGTCATCTGCAAGCATTTTAATCATTTTAGGAATTCCGGATGTGGAAACGGTAATTCTTCTTGGAGACATCCCCAGACCTTCCGGCTGGGTAATTTTCCGGATCGCCTCTACCACGTTTTTGTAGTTCATCATCGGCTCTCCCATTCCCATGAACACAATATTGGACAGCGGCCGGTCGAAATACATTTTACTCTGGCTGTCGATCAGGGCTACCTGGTCTACAATCTCAGCAACTTCAAGATTTCTCATTCTTTTCAGTCTTGCCGTAGCGCAGAATTCGCAGTTCAGCGAGCAGCCTACCTGTGAAGAGACACAGGCTGTCGTTCTGGTTTCGGTAGGAATAAGAACAGATTCCACCATCAGTCCGTCATGGAGCTTTACCCCGTTTTTGATGGTACCGTCAGAACTTCTCTGAAGCAGATCCACAGAAACCGGATTAATGGTATATTCTTCCGCAATCCTTTCACGCAGATTTTTTGAAAGATTCGTCATTTCATCAATCGAATGGAGGTTTTTACTCCATAGCCAGTCGTAGACCTGTTTCGCGCGAAACGGCTTTTCTCCTAAAGATACAAAGTAGTCTTTAAGCTGGTCCAGAGATAATGTACGGATATCTTTCAAAATAGGGTTGATTATAGATTTTAAATTATAAATTTTAGATTAAAATCCCTTCCGGAGGTTAGAACATAATCTAAAATTTATAATCTATAATTTAAAATTAATTACAAAATAAGCATTGCGTCACCGTAAGAATAGAATTTATACTTTTCTTTTACGGCTTCTTCGTAAGCATGCATTACAAAATCTCTTCCGGCAAATGCAGCGATCATCATGATCAGGGTAGACTTCGGTGTATGGAAGTTCGTGATCATTGAGTTGGCTACTCCGAAATCGTGAGGCGGATAAATGAATTTGTTGGTCCATCCGTTGAAAGCAGAGATCTTTTTGTTTGAAGAAACTGAAGTTTCCAAAGCTCTCATGGTCGTGGTACCTACCGCACAAACTCTTCTGTGAGCATCTACCGCTTTGTTGATGATAGCCGCGTTTTTCTCATCGATGATGATCTCTTCCGACTCCATTTTGTGCTTGGAAAGATCTTCCACCTCAATCGGGTTGAAAGTTCCCAATCCTACGTGAAGGGTAACTTCAGCAAAATTGATTCCTTTGATCTCCAGTCTTTTCATCAGGTGCTTAGAGAAGTGAAGACCTGCCGTAGGGGCAGCAACCGCTCCTTCCACTTTAGCATAGATGGTCTGGTATCTTTCTGCATCTTCCGGCTCCACTGCTCTTTTGATATATTTAGGAAGCGGAGTTTCTCCCAGTTCTTTCAGCTTGGTTCTGAATTCGTCATAAGAACCGTCGAATAAGAATCTAAGCGTTCTTCCTCTTGAAGTTGTATTGTCGATTACCTCAGCTACCAGAGATTCGTCTTCCGTAAAGAACAGTTTGTTTCCGATTCTGATCTTTCTTGCCGGGTCTACCAGAACGTCCCATACTCTGGTTTCTTTATCAAGCTCTCTTAAAAGGAAAACTTCAATTTTAGCGCCTGTTTTTTCTTTATTTCCGTAAAGACGTGCCGGGAAAACCTTAGTATTGTTGAAGATAAACAAATCTTCCTCATCAAAATAATCAACCACATCTTTGAAAAGCTTATGCTCAATGGTTTCCGTTTTTCTGTTAAGAACCATTAATCTGGCTTCGTCTCTGTGTTCTGATGGATGTTCTGCCAATAATTCCGCAGGAAGATCAAAATTAAAATCTGATGTTTTCATTTTTTAAATTACGGTTTAAAAATTATTGAAATTACAAGGTGTAATTTTCGGAGTGCAAATATACGACATTCAATACCCCTTTGTCAAGTATTATTTACAATCAAATATAAAACCGTGATTTTACGGGAGTTTTGTATTGAAAAAAACTTTATTTTAGCCCGGAATAAAAAAACAGTCATGAAAAAACATACGGGTAGAGCCCATCTTTACTCCATGACACAATAAAATAATATATCATTTAAACTTCAAAACATTATGAGCAAGTATTCAATTGAAGCATTCATCAATGAAACCAAAGAGAACCCGCAGCAGAGGGATTATTTTGAACTGGAAACCAAGCATCTTCTGGAAATCAACCTGAATAACCAGGCGGTATGGACGAAGAGAGGAAGTATGGTAAGCTACGTGGGCAACATTAACTTTGAAAGACAGGGAATGCTGTCCGGAGGAATCGGGAATCTTTTAAAGAAAGCGATCAGCGGAGAAGGAGCCAAGCTGATGAAAGCCGAAGGAACAGGAAAACTATATGTAGCTGATTCCGGAAAAAAAGTACGTATCCTTTATCTGAACAATGAATCGGTATGCGTCAACGGAAATGACGTTCTGGCGCACGAGCAAAGCGTAAAAAGTGATATCACCATGCTGAAAAGCGTTGCCGGAATGATGGCAGGAGGTCTTTTCCAGGTGAAACTTTCAGGAACGGGGCATATCGCGATTACTACTCACGGTGATCCTTTAACTTTAGTGGTAACTCCCGACACCCCCGTGTTTACAGATCCTAATGCCACGGTAGCATGGTCCGGAAACCTAACCCCTGAAATGAAGACCAATGTTTCTTTTAAGAGCCTGATCGGAAGAGGAAGCGGTGAAGAATTCCAGATGAAGTTCTCAGGCCACGGATGGGTACTGATCCAACCTTATGAAGAAGTATATTTCGCTGAGAAATAACACCATTAAACTTTGGGCAATTTTTGTACATTCGTAAAAACAAAAGACAAATGAATAAACTGACCAGGTTACTTTTCATTCTCATTGTGTTTCCAATTGCAATTATTGCCCAAAAATCAAAGAATTACGAATACAATATAGACCTTCTTCATATGTCCGGCAATGAAGTAAAGGTTTCTTTTACTCCCCCCCAAAACAGGCTGAAACAAGGTAAGTTTATTATTCCCAAGCTGGTTCCGGGATTTTATCAGGCTATGGATTTCGGACAGTATGTTTCCAACCTCACGGCCACAGATAAAAACGGTAAAAAAATAACAGTGGAACGTCTGGATAAAAACAGCTGGATGATCCATGATCTTCAACGGGTGAACAAAATATCATATCAGGTAGCCGGAGGGTGGAATTCCTTAGAAGAGGATACCCAGGGAGCCAAATCTCCGGGAAGTATGTTTAAAAAAGACAGTATCTTTGTGATCAACTACAATTCGCTCGTAGGATATTTTGAAGAAATAAAAGAGGCGCCCTATCAGATTAATATTACAAAGAAAAAAGGTTTTTATGCTTCTTCTGCCCTGGATTACAAGCAGAAAAATAAAAATACAGATATAGTCCGGGCAAAAGATTACCGTCAATTGGTAGACTCTCCGGTGATGTACTGTATTCCCGATACAACATGGCTCAAAATAGGGCATACTGAAGTACTTGTATCCTTCTACAACAAGAACGAACGGCATTATTCAAAAAATATCGCCCGCGATATAGAGCATATTCTGAAAAATCAACAAGATTATCTGGGTGGAACACTGCCGGTCAGCAAATATGCTTTTCTTATTTACTATGAGCCTTCCAACGAGAGCGGATTTATGGGAGACGGTCTGGAACATTCTCAATCTACCATATGCCTGTATCGTTCCGGGAACATGAAATTTCTTACCAATGCCTTAAATATCGTGGCATCACATGAATTCTTTCATATTGTCACTCCACTCAACATTCACTCAGGAGAAATCCAGCACTATGATTTCCTGAATCCCATTATGTCTAAACACCTCTGGCTGTATGAAGGGATGACAGAATACGCTACGATCCATATGCCTGTAAAACAAAAAATGATCAGTTTGAATGATTTTGAAAAAAGCATAGAAGACAAGATAGAGGGAATGAAAGAATTTGATAATAGTTTATCTTTTACTGAATTGAGTAAAAACTCAATGGAAAGACAGGATCAGTATCTGAATTTTTATCAGAAGGGAGCATTACTCGGGCTTTGTCTGGATATAAGATTAAGAGAACTTTCAGACGGTAAAACAGGAACTCAGAATCTGATGCAGGAGCTTATGAAAAAATATGGAGCAGGCAAATATTTCAATGATGATGATCTGTTTGATGAAATTACCCAAATGACTTATCCTGAAATCCGTACATTTTTCAGTGACTATATAGAAGGTACCCGGCCTGTTCCCTTAAAAGAATGTCTGGCAAAAGTCGGTTTTAATTATGATGAAAGTACAGGAAAAGTAAAGCTTTCCCCTGCCCCTGATGCAAAACAGCTGGCTTTAAGAAAGTCCTGGATCGGCCAGTAGGATTTACTCTAAAACGATGATGACCTGTTGACTATTTTCCAGCCAATCATTATAAAAAGGGAGTAAACAATTGATTATCTTCACCATAAACAATTCCCTTAGTGATTAAAGAATCTGTTATTATGAAAAAAATAGTGTCCTGCTTCCTGCTGATGCCGATCCTGATCGTTTATTCACAAATATCAAAGGTTGAAAAAGTGATCGATTCCTGTGTAAAAAAGGATAATTTCAACGGTTCAGTTTTACTGGCTCAAAATGGAAAAATTGAGTTACTTACCTACAAAGGGCTATCCAACAGGCATTACCAGATTCCTTTTTCCGGTGAAACCCGGTTCCATATTTTCTCACTCACCAAAACGTTTACAGCAGTTCTTATCATGCAGCTTTATGAGAAAGGGAAAATTGATCTTGATGCGCCAATTTCCACCTATTATCCGGAATATAAAGGTGAGGCAGCCCATAAAGCCACGATAAGAAATCTTCTGACATACAGCAGCGGAAGAGCCAACAAAGACATCAGCTCCCCGGAACTTATCCATCAGGCTTATGACAATACGATATGGGAACTTGATGATTTTATCAATACCTTCCTTTCTGAAAAACTGGTTGACAAACCGGGAACCAGGTTCAGCTATAACAACGGAGATTTTATTCTGCTCGGAAAGATCATTGAAAAAATTTACAGTAAGCCTTTTGAAAAGGTTTTACAGGAACAGATCCTCACTCCCCTGAATATGAAGAGTACGGGTTTTCTTCATCACAATGATATTATCAGAAATATAGATGAAGGCTATTCGGCAGATGAATCGGACCCGTTTTCTTTACACATGCCGACAAATACTTATATCGATAATTTTTATTCCGCCGGAGCCATGTATTCTACTCCTAAAGATTTATTGATTTTTGACCAGGCTGTCTTTAACCATACCCTGTTGAGCAAAAAAACACTGGAAATAATGCTCACTGCCGATAAAAAGCTTGAAGATACCGCCCTCGGCTTTTGGGTATATCCTAAAAAATTCGGCACCGTCAATACTTTATTCGCGGAACGCCAGGGTGAAGGGTACGGGCACAGTGCCAATTGGGTACATCTGATTGATAAAGGTGCAACCCTGATTATCCTGTCTAACACCAAAGACATCAAATATCTGAATAAGATGAGAGAAAAAGTAATTGCAGCCTATTATGGTCAGTAGCAATACGCTTCGTTCATCAACCAGTATCCGGCAGCTGCCGGCAGGTACCGTTTTCCTGCTATTATTCTCCAGTCCTTGAACCAGTATCCCCCACTCCATCGCTGTTTGCAAAAGTTTTAATATATTTATAAAAAAAATAGATGGACAACGGCACTTCCCGCAGGAACTTTATAAAAACAGCTGCTTTGGCAAGCTTTGGCGCTTTGGTTTTACCCAATTCTTTATTTGCTTACTCCAGTGATTTCAGGACAGACAAAAAAGTCCGTGTCGGTTTTATCGGAGTAGGTCTTCGTGGACAGGAGCATGTAAAATTACTGGCTAAACGGAATGATGTAGAAATCGTAGCATTTGCAGATCCGGATAAAAGAATGCTTTCCGCTTCTCAGAAGATATTAAAAGATAACAATAAAGCAGCAGCCCAGGAGTTTTCCAACGGTGAGTATGATTACCGGAACCTTTTAAAACTGAAAACCATAGATGCTGTTGTAATCGCCACTCCGTGGGAATGGCATCTTCCCCAGGGAGTGGAAGCCATGCGTGCTAAAAAAATTGTGGGCATGGAAGTTTCCGGAGCCATAAAGCTCCAGGACTGCTGGGAATTCGTAAAAGTTTATGAAGAAACGAAGGTTCCTATTTTCATGATGGAAAATGTATGTTACCGCAGAGATATCATGGCCATCCTGAATATGGTCCGTAAAGGAATGTTCGGAGAGCTGGTTCACGGAAGAGGCGGTTATCAGCATGATCTGAGAGGTGTTCTTTTCAATGACGGGGTTACGCCTTACAATTCCGGAGCAGAATTCGGAGAAAAAGGCTTCAGTGAAGCGAAGTGGAGAACGGAACATTATGTAAAGCGTAACGGAGAACTGTATCCTACCCACGGATTAGGTCCTGTTGCCATGATGATGGATATCAACCGTGGAAACCGTTTAACAAGACTGTCTTCATTCTCATCAAAATCCGTAGGATTACATAAATATATCACAGAGCATGCTAAAGGAGGAGAAAACCATCCGAATGCAAAAGTAAAATTCAATCAGGGCGATATTGTGACGACCCAGATAGCCTGTGCGAATGGAGAAACAATCCTGTTAACACACGATACCAGCTTACAGAGACCGTACGATCTTGGATTCCGTGTGCAGGGAACCGAAGGATTATGGCAGGATTTCGGCTGGGGAGACTTCAACCAGGGACATATTTATTTTGAAAAAACAATGAACCACAGTCACCGCTGGGACAATACGGAAAAATGGATGAAGGAATACGACCACCCGATGTGGAAAAAGTTCGAAAATACGGCTGCAGGAGCTGGTCACGGAGGAATGGATTTCTTTGTGATGAATACTTTTATTGAATGTATCAAACGGAATATAGAATTCCCGATGGATGTTTATGATCTTGCCTTATGGTATTCCATTACTCCGCTGAGTGAAGAATCCATTGCCAAAGGAGGACAGGTAGTAGATATTCCCGATTTCACCAACGGAAAGTGGAAAACCCGTAAACCTGTATTCGGAATGACTGATGAGTTCTAAAAAAGCATTACTTATCCTGGCAGGCGGGTTAGGCAGCCGTTACAAAGGGCTTAAGCAGGTTGACGGGATCCTTGATAACGGATCCCCCATTCTGGAATACTCTGTTTATGATGCTCTGGAAGCCGGATTTCATAAAATTGTTATCATTGTAAACAGGCTGATCCCTCAAAGTTATATCGACCGGCTTAATTCTATATCTGAAACCAAAGGATTTGAGCTGCATTGGGTGTATCAGGAAATCAACAGTATTGCATTACAGGGTTTTGATTATCCTGAACGTGAAAAGCCGTGGGGAACCGCTCATGCCGTTCTCTGTGCCAAATATGTGATACAGGAACCTTTTGTGATGATCAATGCAGATGATTTTTATGGAAAAGAAGCTTATCAGCTGGCAGCAGACGAAATTGACCGTCATCATATCTCTGATCTGCAGTCTGGAATGATTGCCTACCCCGTCAGCACCACACTGAGCGGTCATGGCGCGGTAGCGAGAGGAATATGTACCCTTGACTCTGAACATTACCTGATCCGGATAGAAGAACAGACTTCCATTCAAAAGCTTAATGACTCCATCATTTACATGGAGAATGGAAAAAATATAGAAATATCTCCTGATACACTGGTATCCATGAATTTTTTTATTTTCCATCCGCATATTTTCTGCTTTCTGGAAGCTTATTTCTATGATTTTATAGAATCCGAACCGGGTCCCGGCCAGGAATTCTATATTCCGTCTGCGGTGCAGAGGATGATGGATGAAAAGGAAGTAAAGGTTCTTGTAAAAACGTCTCCTTCACAATGGATGGGCGTTACCTATGCCGATGATAAGGAGAATATCAGGAATTTTCTGAAATCAGAAATTCAAAACAACAGATACCCGGAAGATTTATGGAAATAAATTATATTGTCATTCAATTTATAGGGACTAACGCTTATACCCTTTCTCCTGTCAATGACGGGCTGATCAATACCACCTATCTTCTGGAAGACCTGGACCGGCAGAAAAAATTTATTCTGCAAAAGATCAATCATCATGTTTTCAGACAGCCGGAGGTCATCATCAGTAATCATCTCGCGGTTAACAGGCTTCTTGAAAGCGGAAATTATCCATTGCCATTTATCATTCCGGTTCCTTCTTTAAACGGAGATTTTATTGTAAAAGATCATGAGGGCAGTTCATGGAGAATGACGGTTTTTATAGAAGATACCACAACTTTTTTCAGAATTCCGGATGTGGAAACGGCTTATGCATCGGCAAAAGCGATAGGCTGCTTTCTGAATACCATCAATACCGGAACTCTTCCGGATATACAGACTCCCCTTCCTGATTTTGTTAATTTTGAAAAAAGGATTTCAGATTATCAGGCTGCATTACATAAAGCAGAAAATACTTTGATAAGGACTGCTTCTGCTGAAATTGAAGCTACTCATCAGCTTTTTTCGCTTCCACAGCTGTGGATAGATATGGAAAGCAGCTGTTCTCTTCCCAGAAGGATTATTCACGGAGATCCGAATGTCAGAAATATCCTCTTCAAAGATTCCCAGCCTTTGGCGATTATCGACCTGGACACGGTAATGATCTCTACTTTGCTTTATGATTTCGGAGATATCGCCCGATCCTATACCAATACCACCGTTGAAGATGACGGAACGGCCACGGACAATTTCAATGCGGAAATATACGAAGCGGTAAAAGAAGGCTTTTTATCTGATTTAAAGGAAAAGCTGGTTCCCAAAGAAGCTGACAATTTAGATTACGCAGCGCAGGTGGTCATTTACATCCAGGCTGTACGCTTCCTGACCGATTATCTGAATGGCAGCACCTATTATTCCATACAATATCCTGAACACAATCTGGACAGGACGAGAAACCAGCTGGAACTGCTGAAAGGACTGAGGAAATATTTAGACAAGTGATTTCTGTCTGTCTTTGAATGATGAGCAAAGGCGTTTAATCCTCTAAATACTTAATTTACAAGATCTTTGCATATAAAGGACACTTCAGATTTTAAAAATCTACGATTTTTATTACCTACTCAATAAAGAATCTGCATCATCTGCGGGCATAAAAAATCTCGCAGATAAGCAGATGTCTGCGTTATATTTTCTAAACGTTATAGATTTTGGAAACCTATAACGTTTTATTTGCTGTACTTTAAATAGTGATTTCTTTAATAAAATGTGCAGGTAAAATCTACGTCATCTGTGGAATGATAAAAAATCTATTTCAGGAAATTCAGGATCACTTTCCATTCTTCCCGTTTTTTCTCAAAAGATACCGTATGGAGCGGGCTTGTGGATGGCAATAGAAAAACGGGCAGCCTGTAATTTTTCCCTAACAGTTTCTGCAGGTTTTTAAAAGATTTCCCTCCATTACAGAAAATAGCCTTTACATTGGGATGCCCTTCCAGCAGTTCAGCGATCTGATTGGCTTCCTCATTTCTGATCTCAGAATCCAGGCTTCCTTTTCTTTCGCAGGAATCGATAACATCCCAAAGGGCGATGTGGTGTTTCTTTAAAACTTCAAGTCTTTCAGAATAGTCTGTGGTAAAGTCTTCATTCAGCAATTCAAAGATGATCTTCCAGAATTTATTTTGAGGGTGGGCATAATATTGCTGTTTCTCCAGGGATTTCACACCGGGAATGGAGCCGAGGATGATAATTTCAGATTGGCTGTCGATGAGAGGCGGAAATGAAGAAATACGGTTTTGCATATTCAAATATATAAATTTTGGCTAAAGCCATCGGATCTTTTCCATAAAAAAAGCGGGCTAAAGCCCGCTCATATTGATGTTTAAAGTCATTTTTCAATACCTACAATGTTTCTTTCAGCCAGTCGAAAAACTCTCTCTGCCATACCAGTCCGTTTTGCGGATGAAGTACCCAGTGGTTTTCGTTCGGGAAGTACACCAGTTTAGATTTCAGTCCTTTTAATTTCGCAGCCTGGAAAGCTTCCTGTCCCTGCTCGTAAGGTACACGGAAATCAATTCCTCCCTGAACGATCATGATCGGTTTGTTCCATTTATCTACGAAGTTGCTCGGATTGAATTCCGTATATGCTTTTGGCTGTGGTTTTTCCCAGGGAGAACCAATATCCCAGTTGGCGAACCAAAGTTCTTCAGTCGTCAGGTACCATGATTTCATATCGAATAATCCATCGTGGGCAATGAACGTTTTGAATCTGTTTTCATGAATTCCGGCCAGCATAAATACGCTGTATCCTCCATAGCTGGCGCCTACTGCGGCTACTCTGCTTCCGTCTACATAAGGTAATGTTTTCGCATAGTCGGTAGCGGCCAGATAATCTCTCATCGGCTGTCCGCCCCAGTCTCTGGAAATCTCTTCATTCCATTTGGTTCCCCATCCCGGCATTCCTCTTCTGTTCGGTGCCACAACGATATAACCGTTTGCTGCCATTAAGGAGAAGTTCCATCTTACGCTGAAAAACTGAGTAAGCGCGGACTGCGGACCTCCCTGGCAGTACACAAGGGTTGGATATTTTTTATTCGGATCAAAATTCGGGGGATAATGGAACCATACGCCCATTTCCTTACCGTCTGATGTTTTTACCATTTTAAGTTCAGATTTACCCTGAGCCATTTTTGCATACGTTTCCTTATTGGCTTCGGTAACCTGCTTCATTTCTCCGTTCTTAAGGTTTACAGAGAAGATTTCCGTGGCATGGTTTACGTCTGTTCTTCCTACCAGAAGTGAGGTTTTATTATCGGTAAAGATCTCGTTGACATCGAAGTCGCCTTTAGTGATCTGCTGTACTTTTGCCAGTTTGGAATCCAGCGAGAAAAGCTGTTTTGTTCCCCTGTAAGCCGCTGTGAAGTAAACGGTTTTGGAATCTGCTCCCCAAAGCACATCCCCGGAAACACTTTCATCCCAGCCTGCCGTAAGATTGGTTGTTTTTCCTGACTTCCAGTCCATGATCTTTACATCATTTTTATCAGCTTCATAACCGTCTCTTGCCATGCTCTGCCAGATCAGTGATTTTCCGTCCGGACTGAACTTAGGATTTACATCATATCCTTTGTTGGATTCTGTAAGGTTTTTTGTCGTTCCGGAAGCCAGATCATAGGCAAAAATATCCGTATTGGTGCTGGTTGCATATTCTTTACCGCTTTTAGGCTTGGTAACATATAAAAGCTGTGCCGAATCCGGGCTCCAGATAAAATCTTCAGCTCCCCCGAAAGGTCTCTGCGGAGAATCCCAGGTTTTGCCTTCCAGCAGGTCTTTTGCTGATTCTACTTTATCGGAAGTGCTGACAACAAATACGTGATTGTATTTCCCTTCATTGAAGTAATCCCAGTGTCTGTGGTTCAGGTCAGTATATACCTGAGCCGTAGTTTTGGGAGTATCGCTGAATTTATCTTTCCCCATTACCTTTTCTACCAATACCTGCCTGCTGAACGCAATTCTCTTGCCGTCCGGAGAAATGACAATATTATCAGCCTCTCCGATGGTGTAAAATTCGCTCCAGGTCTTTCCTGCATCTTTTGAAAGATAGATTTTATCGCCTTCCTGGGCATAAATCCCGTTTTTATCCCATTGAATCAGGGCTTTTTTACCGAAATCGATTTTGGAAGACTGATTATTAAGAACATTCAGAAAGTAGTTCTCACTTTTGGTTTTTTCTGTTTTCAGATCTACCTGTCCCACTTTATAAATAAGGGAAGCCTGATCCGGTGAAACTGCCTGTACTCCCACTTTTTTCAAAGTCCAAAGAATTTCAGGCGTCATTACTTGTTGTGCATTCATTAAAAGCGGAGCTGCCAGAGCCAGCAGACTGTACTTAAGTTTCATATGTTGATATTCATTTTTAACGGACGTGTATTTATTTTAATTTCATACATTTCCTATTATTAAATTCAAAGATTGCCAAAGTTAGTACTTAAAATAAAAATTAACGAAATAATTAACATTAAAATTAGGATTAACTTGAAATCAGGATGGAAGATAGAAGACGGAGGATAGAAGTAACTTTTGGTTATAAATATTAAAAGTTACTGTAAAATCAAATGATCTTAAAACAGCTCAACACTTATTTTATTGATGGCGTTCATAACTTCCCTCTTCCAGCTCCCTGCTTCAAACCTGTCTGAAAACATCTGAATTTATCTTACCGTTTCCAACAAAAAAGCCCGCCGGCATTACACCAGCGGACTTTCCTATTTTTTATCCTGAGTCTATTTAATCTCCATCTGAGAACATTGAACTGGCCAGAGAGGTGACGACTGACAAAAGTATACTAAAGATAAATGCCCACCAGAAGCCATCTACCACCATACTGTCTATGAAATAATCTGCAATCAGAATAATGGCTGCATTAATAACCAACGCGAAGAAACCGAGTGTGATGATGGTGAGCGGAAGCCCAAAAAGGCTCAGAATCGGCTTAACAAATATGTTCAGGACTCCCAGTACAATAGCAAAAATAATTGCTGAAGAAAATCCTTCAAAATGTACTCCCGGTAAAATTTTGGTTAAAAGATAGGCCACTATGGCCGTTACGAACAATCGGATAATTAAGTTCATATCGTTATTTTTTAATATTTATGGGATAGGTGGAGCAAAAGCCATTCCATTCCGGTCAGAAAAACGCTGTAAACCCTTTTATTCAGGGAATATTTTATGAAAAACTATTATTTTATTTTCATCATTGTAACCAGTGAAGTAGCTACATGACTTTCAGAATCAGCATCTTCACTCTGAACATAGATTTCCGTCCTTACAACAATGATCTTCCCTCCTCCTTTGATAACATAAGATTTTGAAACAAGCGCATCTCCTATTGCCGGACGCAGGTAATTCACCTTCAGTTCTACCGTCACCACATAACAGTCTTCCGGATAATGGCTTACCGAGGCATACCCCGAGGAAACATCTACCAAAGAAGCGATCATAGCCCCGTTGAACATTCCTGCTTTCCGGGTCATCATGTCCATTTTAGGAATTTTAATGGAGACGAAATCCGTTTCCACTTCCAGCAGTTCGGCCTTATAGAATTTTAAAGTTTCTGAACGCCCGAAGCTGTCTGTGATAAGTTTCTTTTTCTCTGGTGTCATTATTTTTTAATTTGACGTAAATTTAAAGATAGATTTAAAATGAGGGAATCAAAAAGATAAAAAAATAATGGACAAAGGGTTTTCACTGATGTCTGCACATATTTTTTCTCCCGCAAATCCGGCAGATTTTTTATAGATTTTGTTGGAAAAACGCAAGGGTACAAGGTTTTTTTAATAAACCTGTTTAAACTTTTAT
>DJTE01000043.1 GCA_002439165.1 Chryseobacterium indologenes | reverse complement strand
TAATATTTAAAAAAAACACCTGAAAACTTGCTGAAAATCTTGGATTTTCTTGCGCCTTAAAAACAGCATAATGGTAAAAAATCTTGCGTCCCTGCGATTCTCCAACCAAAAAAAATCTGCTCAATCCGCCAGATCTGCGAGATTTAAAAACCATAAATCTGTATAATTTGTGGATGCTTTTTTGAAAACGCAAAGTTTCAGCTTCTTTATCCATATTTCAGGAAGCAAAGTACAGAATCAACTCCGTTGATCCGATGAAGCGTTGGATTAGCCTTCGGCTATTCTAATATTTAAAAAAAACACCTGGAGCCTTGTTGAAAATCTTTGATTTTCTTGCGCCTTAAAAACAGCATAATGGTAAAAAATCTTGCGTCCCTGCGATTCTCCAACCAAAAAAATCTGCTCAATCCGCCAGATCTGCGAGCATATAGAATAAATCTGTGGGAAATGTACCACATATTGATAGACTTGCTTGTATTTTCCTGTGACACAAAAGATTTCTTATCTCTTAGGTGAACTTCTATGCACAAAGTATTTAAACTTAAAAATCAAATTGTTTTAAAATAAACTTTTGTTACTTTTATGGTTTAATGAAAAAGCAGTCAACAAAAAAAGAGATCATCCGAATGACGATCTCCAGTATGAAAGTTTCCAGAAAGAAAACTTTAAGGGATTACAGACAAGCCTGCTCAACCGGATGACAGTAATAAGCCTGGCCGCGCGTGCAGCATTTTCTATACCCTACTAAACAGTTTTGAACGCATGTTTCAATTCCTCCATTGATGGATTTTAATCCATTTCTGGAAATTTTTTTCAGATTTTTCATGATGGTTAAAATTTTTGTTGTAGTTATTAAATTAATGAATATTTTTAATATAATGATTGTTTTTAATCTAAATTATTCAAATAGAGATGTGAAAATGTATAAAATTAAATCTACCACAAAAAAGGCAGGATTGTACATCATGTTATTTTTGCTGTTTGCAGCGGGTGTTTATTATTTTTTTGAAAAAGAATCTGCTTCGGTTTACGGTAAATCTGCCGGAGAAACGTTGGTGAATAAGAATCAGGGAAAATTCATCCCGGAGCAGACGACAGATTATATTTTTTTTACTTCCTCAACAGAGATGGGAGTGAATATTCTGAACATAACTATTCTCATGATATCATTAGGTATTATTTTTTTCATTTTAAGAAAATGGAGGAAAATCAAAAGAAATTAATTCCGGCTATGTTGTTTTTCTTTAAGATATTGCTTTAAAATCTACCTTTAAACATGAAAAAACGATTAACCACAATTTTATTTTCCTTAAGTATGCTCAGTGTATCTGGCCAGAACAAAGATAATCCCAAAGAAAATAAACACGGCTTCCAAAAAAATAAAACAACCCGTTCTATGATTTCAACGAAGAATTTAAGCTTATTACCGGATAGAACAAAGTTACAGGCAATCTGTAAAGCTATTTCAGTTTTGGATGCCATTCTTTCCCCGGAATGGGAATACCGTTATTATTCTTATAACAAACAATGGTCAGCAGATGAAGAGTTCTGCGAAATGCGGGATGGTTCCGGGGACCACATGCTTATTTTATTCAGAAAAGACGGTTGCGTAATTAACGGTTTTGCTCATGAATATAAACAGCCTGATAAACAGCGTATTACAAATGGCTTGCCACCGGTTTTTAATAAATTTATCTTTGGTGAACCCGTAAAAACAATCGGAACAACCTTTTGTTTATGGACCACAGAACAGAAAAACTGGATAACCGGAAGGATTGAAAATGATGAAGACCATTCCGGGGAAATGCTGAAAATTTTCGATGGAAACCCACAAACCTATATCGATTGGGCAACGGAATATTTTGAAGAAAGTTATAAAGAAAGCGGAATTCCGCTGGAAACGGTGGCTAAAATCTATAAAGGAGAGACTTTAACAAAACAAATGGTATTGAGCATCACTGATCAGGTTGAAGATTGGGAGCAGCTTAAAACCGATCTGAATGAAATTGGGTACCCTTATCAATTTTGATTCAACAGAAGATATAAAATGTTTTCCGGCATAATTTTGTCAATTATTGCTGAGGTTCTCATTTTTTATATTCCTCCCATAACATACATATTTTCCATAGTAGGAACGGGACTTCCTCCTTCTTTTTCAAGAGTGATGGCAAAGGCCTGTGCTTTTGAAACAGTAGCTAATACAATCTTGCTGTCTTTCTCTTCAGAATACATTCCTGCACTTACAGGCTTTCCGTCTTCAATAGCCCAAAGCTGGTACTGCATTCCTTCAGGAGCTTTTGGAAGATTTTCAGCATTCAGGTAAACTTCTTTTGTTTTTTTATCCCAGAAGACCATAGCTTTCGCATCCTGATGTTTCTCTACACCTTTCAGCATGACGGTCTGCATATCAGGATTGGAAAACATCGTTATTTTCTGATCCATTTTCTGCATAGCGAAATCCAGAGACTGTTTCTCGGTTTTCATTTTTGCAATTTCTTTCTGTGTTTCAGATTGCTTGCTTACCCAAAAAAGATTTCCGGCAGTACTTGCTAAAAATAAAACAGAAGCAGCAATACTTATAGCTTTCCAGTTATTATTTCTTTTACTGTTTTGTTCTTCTTCCGACAGTTCAGTAACAGGAGCGGCTATTGGAACAGGAATTTCAGATTCCTCCTGAAGAATTTGTTCCTTCTGGATTTTATCCCAGATTTTAGATTTCAGATCACCCGGAGGTAACACAGCCTGGGCAGTAGCAAGATTTTCCAATGTTTTTTGGGCCTCTTCAAAAGCAGCTTTCACTTCAGCATTATTCTTCATCACACATTCCAGAATCCCTGCCTCCTCGGGAGAAGCATGTCCTAGAATATAAGATTCTATAATTCCGGATGATATGTATTCTTTAGTGTTCAATTTATTGATAATCTTTTAGCAAGTCCTTTAATTTCATAAGTGCATTCCGCATTTTCGTTTTTACGGTTCCAAGGGGTATTTTCAGTTTCTCGGATATTTCGTTCTGGGTATATCCCTGATAATAGGCCAGGTCTATAAGTTCCTGCTTGTCAGCTTCAAGCCCTTCCAATACATTATTAAATCCAATATAATCAGAGGTATTGTTGGTCGTTGAAAGTTCTGCAGAATTATATACGAAATCGGGAAGCGGTTGGTTTTTAAGCTCATTTTGGAAACCTTTGGACTTTAAATAATCTATTGCTGTATTTCGGGCAATATTGATCATCCAGGTGTAAAACCTTCCTTTTGAAGCATCATATTGATGGATAGAGTTCCAGATTTTAACAAAAACATCCTGAATGATTTCTTCCGTATATTCCTTAGACTGAACAATACGCAGTATAACTCCATACAGCGCACCGGAATAGTGGTCGTACAGATAATGAAAACCATTTTCGTTTTTTCCTTTTAGTAAAACGATAAGTTCCTCTTCTGAGCAGGTTGTTTTAATAGCTTTTATTTTTCTATCCAAATGTAGTGAAATAAAATATATTCTAAATGAAATCCATAAGATCTTTTATTTCGTAAATGATTTCTTGGGGATATTTTCAATAATGCCCGGAAAGTAAACAGAAAAAGATTTTGCTTGTCTTTATATTTTATTTTAAATGAAAATTAATGATCTGTTTTTCAGTCATTTGAGATTAATTTTGTTTTTTTTCAATCTAAAACAAAACCCAGCTCGTAAGTGAGATTAAGAACACAAATTACCCATAATTAATTAAAAAATTTAGCACAATGAACACGCAATCAAAAATCACAGTTTTAGCAATGGTAGCTTTATCATTTGCTTTCAGCGGGAAGGTAACTGCACAAACGATGAAAGAAAAAACAGTAATGGTAGGAGGGGCTCCTATGTACCCTTCTAAGAATATTATTGAAAACGCCGTAAATTCTAAAGATCATAAGACTTTAGTAGCTGCCGTAAAAGCTGCGGGATTGGTAAATACATTGGAAGGAAAAGGCCCTTTTACTGTATTGGCTCCTACTGATGCTGCTTTTGCAAAACTTCCGAAAGGAACAGTAGAGAATCTTGTAAAGCCTGAAAATAAAGCGATGCTTACAAGCATACTAACGTACCACGTTATCCCCGGAAAATACAGTGCCAAAGAAATATGGAGCGCCGTAAAGGCAGGAAACGGGAAAAGCATGATGAAAACAGTACAGGGGGAAGATCTTACATTTTGGACGAAAGGAAAGGATCTTTATATAAAAGATGCTAAAGGAAGCAGTGCCAAAGTTACCATTGCTGATGTAAACCAGTCTAATGGGGTTATTCATGTGATAGATACGGTTCTGATGCCGTAGAAATTTAAGAATAAGCAGCATGTTTTCAATGTGCTGTTTTTCTTTTACTTAATCGAACACTTAAAAAATTAATAGTATGAAAAAAATGATTCATGTTTCTAATCAGGGAGCTACCCTTGATACAAGCCGAAGAAACTTTTTAAAATTAAGTGGAATAGGGCTGGCTATTGCAGGGCTTGCTATAATAGGATGTGATGATGATAATGATTTTTATCCAATGGATAATAACCAGATTTTTGATCTTGGATCAGGAGATGTCGGAGTTTTAAATTACGCCTACGCTCTTGAACAGCTGGAAGCCGATTTTTATACGAAAGTAGTCAATAATTTTTATTCCGGAATTTCCAGTGTAGAGAAAGAGGTTTTTACAGATCTTTATCATCATGAAGTGATTCACCGGGACTTTTTCAAAGCAGCTATTAGCAGTGCAGCCCCAAACGTTCTTCCAAAGCTTGAATTCCAATATCCCAATGTAAATTTTAATGACAGAAACTCTGTACTGGCCACTGCAAAAGCATTGGAAGACACCGGAGTAGCAGCGTACAACGGTGCCGGAAAATACATAACCAATCCAGCTTATCTTGTTATTGCCGGAAAAATAGTTTCAGTTGAAGCCAGGCACGCATCTGCCATCAGAAACCTGATCAGTCCCGGATCTGCAGATTTTTCAGGTGATGATGTAGTAGACGCCAACGGTCTTGATCTTGCCAAAGAACCAAAAGATATTGTAATGACAGCAGGAGGTTTTATAAAAACCCGGTTTACGTGGAAAGAAAGAGGTATTAATTAATCATTTATCTTCAAAAACTTACATTATGAACATTCTCAGACTATTAGATAAGCTTTCCTATGATCAGTTTTTCACCACGGAGGCCTCGAAATTAGAAACAATGACGAATACGTCACTATTCGGGAAAAAAGCAGCCGTAGCGGCAGTTCCTTCTGGATCGGTAGCTTTAATGGCTGCACCGGCAAACAAAGAAATCACAGGTACTGCTCTGAAAAATACCTTGACAGATGCTTTACAGTTAGCACTGGTTTTGGAATATCTTGAAAATGAATACTATGCGATAGGATTATCAACGCCTGGATTAATACCCAATTCAGACCGGACTGTTTTTATGCAGATTTCAAAGCATGAGTCAGCACATGTTGGTTTTTTGAAAACTACACTCACTTCTCTGGGAACCCCTCCGGGTAATAAACCAACCTTTGATTTTACGGCGAATGGTAGCTTTTCTCCATTTACGGATTATAATCAATTTCTCACTTTGGCCCAGGCTTTTGAAGATACAGGAGTGAGGGCTTATAAAGGCCAGGCCGGAAATGTTATGTCAAACAAAGTTGTACTTCAGGCAGCGTTACAGATTCATTCGGTAGAAGCAAGGCATGCCTCACAGGTAAGAAGAATGAGGGCTAATAAAGGCTGGATAGAGCTTTCTGATGGCGGAAATATGCCTTCAGTAACTAATCCTGTTTATGCCGGAGAAGACCTTATTAATCAGGCTGGCTACAACACAGCAGCCTTATTTGGAGCAGCGGCAGGTTCTGCCGCTTACGATGAGATTTTGAGCGGCAGCGATGCACAGACTATTGCAGGCTTATTTATCGTATGATATTATGGAGTTAAAAGTTTAACATCTTAATCTTTTCTGAAATGATACGGAAAAGGATTTTTTAGAATAATCCCATTGTACATTATAAAATAAAAAAGAAATCCCGGCTTCAAAAGCTGTATGTTCTTTAGAAAATAAGCTCCCCACTATCCGGTGGGGAGCTGTATATGTGATAGAATTCTTCAGTTTAAATAATTAAGCGTGGACTTAATTAAGTTCATAATTGGCAATCAGCAGGCCCAGAATGAAGTGAACGTAGTCCTGGTCGGCCTCTTTTCTATTGATCAGCTTATTTTTGTATTCATAGGAAGACAGTTTTTTAGACAGCCTTTCGTAAGTTTCAAATTCATCGCCTTTGATTTTTACCCTTGTATTGCCGTCTCTTCTTGCCACAAGCTGGTCGTCCAGGGTTCTTACTTTAAACAGTGCCTCACATAAGGTCAGGCGGGATTTCATTGATCCGATATATCTCTCAACTATATTTACCTTGAACGAATCAAATAGGATGTTGTGAAAAACAATTTTAGAGTTGGGCTCCTGAGTATTGAGCTCAAGTTTATAGTTCATGAATTTAAATTTTTATTAAAATAGATTTACTTATACTAAACAGCATTTCTTTATGCTTTATCGTTGTGTTCCAGTAATAGGGATGATAGCTCATTCAGTTATTGGAAATCGAAAATGAAAAGTTAACCGTTCATCTTCAGCTACCGGTTAAATCCTCAACATAATACCATTTCAGTGAGAAGGATAAAAACAGTTAACAAATATAACACTTAAAAGTTTAATTTAATAATATTTGTGTTCACACTATCGGGAAAATTCGCTGTATTTTTTAATTTATATAACAGATGAAAATTATAATTCCTTGTGCTGTAAAGTGAAATATCCTGTATGATGTTGATTTTTAATTGTATGGTGGGGGCTGATTTTTTTTAAAATTAAAACAGTAGCGGACTCATTTGGCAGGATTAAATATTTTTTAGAATTTTGCGCGTCCTTTAAAAAGGAGCTTAAAAAAAGATTCTTATATTCATGAAAATAAAAACTATTCTTTTTAAAACCCAGCTGATAGCTTCTCTTTCAGCAGCAGCATGGGGATTCAGCCAGACAGCCCATCAGAATAATGATAAAGATTTTACCCTGAACCTGAGTTTTTTTCCGGTTGATAATAATTTTGCCAAAAGCGGGGTGGAGATAAAAGACGGATACATCATTGCAGGACAGAATTTTGTGAATGAAGGGAATACCGAGTTCAATTCTGCTGTCATTAAAATTTCTAAGGATGGGAAACTTCTCAAAAAAACATTCCTGGCCAATAGTAAAAACTTTGATGATGAATCTTTTAACAAAACTGTTTTCAGAACCGGCAGCAATAAACTGGTTCAGATAGGCTCTGAAAAAGTGGATAAAAGATCCCGTCTGTGGTTGAGGGAAATAGATGAAGATCTCAATGTATTACAGGATAAGGTGATTGAGACTGTGCCCGCGGATGTCACATTCGATCCTTTGTTTTTTCCTGTAAAAGACGGATTTTACTGTGTTACCCGTTCTGCATTTTTTCGTGATCTGGAGCTGAATGTTACCTTTATTTCCAACGATCTGCAGAAAACGGAAAACAGTGTGATCAGTTTTATAGAACCCCCGTTTGATTTCTATAATACAGGTTATTATTCTGCTGCTCTGGACCGGAATAAGCTGTATGTTCTGATGGGTGCAGTGGATGAAAGAGGTTCTTATGCTTACAAAAGCTATCTTCTTGAATACGATCTGGTCTCCAAAAAAGTGACCCGCCATAAAAAAATTACCGGTGAAGAATTTCAGGGTAAAAAAATACTGATTCATAAAGATCAGATTTATGTAATCGGAATGAATGATACGAAGGAAGTGCTGCCGAATAAACAGACCCGAAGAAATACTTCAGTCAGAGTGTATAATATGAACTTTGAAAAGGTGCGTGAGTTTAATTATACTCCAGGCAGCAATCAGGGGAAATTTACGGAACATATGCATGACGCTGTGATTGTAGCGGACAAATTATATATAACAGGAGAAATGTATAATTCCTTCGGCAGTTTTTCCAATGAATCCGTTTATCTCGTCTTTGATCTTCAGGGAAAACTTCTTGACGAAAGATTTCTGAAATATGGTACCACGTACAGCGAAAACAGGCTGGTGAAAATTTTACCGTTAAAAAATGACGGCCTGATGCTTCTGGGAAAAGGAGACGGATGGAGAATTCTTATTAAACAATGACCGGATCATGAGATATTTACTTATTATTTTAATGCTTTTTTCAGGAGCCAGCCTGTATTCACAAACCGCTAAAAAAGGAAATATAATAGCAGATAAAGATTTTCTGAAATACCTGCTTTCTGCCACTGAACAGAACAGTATTGCCGTAGATTCTACCTATCAGTCTTTAAAGCTGGATGCCAACAGAGACGGAATCATTTCACCTTCAGAAGCCGAAAAAGTAATGCAGCTGAACATTGAACATACACCTCTGGTAACCTTGAAAGGAATCGAACTGTTCAAAAACCTTAAAATCCTGCTGATAAAAGCAGAAACTTTAAAAGATCTGAATGGGGTAGAAACACTGAAAAAGCTGGAGCATATCGACTGTTCTTTCAATAAATCACTGGGACAGCTATCCTTTAAAAATCTTCCAAAGCTCGAAACCATCGACTGTACATGGTCTGCCATTACCAAACTGGAACTTGCAGGGCTGCCCAGTCTGAAAAGACTCAGATGCGGAACAAATAAGCTGGGAAAACTGGACCTGTCACAGCTTACATCCCTTACAGAACTTATCTGTGAAGGCAACAGTCTTACAGAACTTTCAGTAAACCACCTTAAAAACCTGAAGTCCTTGCGCTGTGAAAATAATCTTTTACGGAATCTTGACTTGAGTAATCTCAAAGAACTGGAATACATTAACTGTTCCTACAATGAAATCTCCGCACTCAGTTTTGAAAACTTAAAAAATCTGACTGATATCAACTGTGCCTACAACAGAATTAAAAAACTGAACATTAAGACCAACGGAAAACCACTTACCCGCCTTGATATAGAAGGAAACCGCTATATCAATACCATATGTTACAACGATTTCGATCTTGAACTCATTAAAACCGGCAATATCGAAAAGATCAGTCTCACAAACTCCTGCAATTAATTCATCAAATATCATTAAAACTAAAGGATAACAGAAGCCGTCTCATGCATTGGGACGGCTTCTGTATGTTGAAAATGCTGGATTACCATTTGCCGTTATTTCACTAAGACATAAAACTCAAATTTCATAAATGTTTTTTCGCCCGCAGATCAGACTGATTGAGCAGATTTTTTGGATGCTTTTTGGTTGGAGAATCGCAAGGACGCAAGATTTTTAGAGCATTATGCTGTTTTTAAGGCGCAAGAAAATCCAGGATTTTCAGCAAGTTTTTAGATTGGTGACCCCATTAAATTGTCGCAGGCTAATCCGTCGCTTCATCGGATCAACGGAGTTGATTCTGTACTTGGCTCCCTGAAATATGCACAAAGAAGCTAAGGCTTTGTGTTTGAAAAAACATCAGATACAGGTTTCCCAGGATTCCGCTGATTTCAGATTTTTTAATCTCGCAGATGGAGCGGATTGGCATATTATCTGATTTGAAAAAAGGACTTTACATAAAAACGTTATAGGTTTCCAAAACCTATAACGTTTATCTGCAACCCAAATATTTGCAGATCTGTGAATTTTTCAGATCGAGTAGATTTTTTATTGATTTAACATAAATTGCAGGGATTATAATGGTTTTAATACGCTGGAAAATCCAAGATTTTAAGCTTTTCTTACCAATGAATGACTTTCATTTCATGTAATGAAACAATCCCCCCTTGCTGAGTGTTAACGCCTTTGTGCCCTAAAAACATAAAGCATTAAAAAAATCTTGGCGTCTTTTGCGTTAAACCAACAATACACATTGGAAGTTCACTAAAGTTTTTTATCTCTTTTCAGAAGAAAACTTTTCTGCGGCTTCCTTTGTAACAGGAGTGAAAAAATTAATCAGATGACCATCCGGGTCCCTGAACAGCAAAGACAGATTGCCCCAGGGCATTAATGTCGGTTCCTGTACGATATAAGGAGACAGGAAAGTTTTTAACCGTTCAAATTCCTTCTCCAGATTGTTTACCAGGAATTCTATAATGACAGAGTGGTTTTCAGCCGGCCGGGCAATATCGCCCCCGCCAAAAAACTGTAAAGTTCTTGTACTTCCAATGGCAATAGTGGCTGTGGAGGTCTTCAGTTCAGCAAAATCAGGAGTATACTGTATCGCTTTAATACCTGTTACATGCTCATAAAATGGAATCAGTTTTTCAATGTCACTTGTGATAATACGTATGGATACTGCATTCATTTTTTTAGTTTTTTAAATTACTTCACAAAAATAGTGGAGAGGTGTGACAAGAGTATGTCAGGAGGTTGGATGAATAAAAAAATCCTGATCATATCAGGATTTTATAAGTATCAATGGTTTTTATTATATCTTATTCTAATACGGAACCGTCAGAATATACAATTTTCTGTACATCGAAATCAAAAATCAGATCTTCAAATTTTGCAGAGGCTATTTTTTTGTCATCATTAGAGAACTGATTGTAGCTGAAAGCTGCATCTCCTTTAAACGTTCCGTTGCCCGGAATTCTGTCATCGGTAAAATCCATGCCGTAAGATTCTCCGACCTGTTCACCTAAAGAATTGAAAATTTTAAAACTGATTTTAGCTGCTTTGATTTCTTTTGCTGATTTGTTCTCGATCGCATATTTAAATAAATTGTAGTCTTCCAGCTGACCCGTATCAAAATTACTCGGAACAAATTCTTTAGCAAAAATAGTTACCGTAATGGCATTTTTCATTTTCTGCTTTCTCGCTTCAATTTCCCTTTTTGCTTTTTCAGCTAAGGCATCTTCTTCTGCTTTGAATTTTTTGGCTTCATCCAGAATACCCTGATACGTCTTATTCTCCAGAGATTCACCTTTTAGTTTGGCCCTTATCAGCCATCCTGCAAATAAGCCGGCATCCTGCTCACTCCATTTTTTGCTTGCACCTATTTCTTTTAAATCCTCAGCCATTGTGGCTTCATTGTATTTTTTATCAGCAGGATTTGAGCATGAGGTTAAGAAGATTAAACCACATAGGACTAAAATTTTCTTCATGATTTTAATTAGTTTGGGTTTTTTGATTATTCGTTTTTACAATATTAGTTAAAAATAAAGGGTACTAAGGCAGTATGTGAATCAATTATTTGCCCGGTATTATTTATTTCCCAAATATACGATCAGAAATATTACTGTAATTACGGCTTTCCATAAAGTTGAAATTGCAGCAAAGCCGGCAAGACTTTCTAATATAAAGGGTAATAAAATTTCCGCGGTGCCGTAGGCACCGCGGAAACATATTAATCATCAATCTATCCCTTGTTATAAGGGCATCCTCCTGCCGGACCGGCAGTATCGCCGGGAATTGCCATATCCGGCTTTTTATCAAAAAACTGTTCTTCAATAACCTTTCTCTGATCCTCAGGGATATCTTCCAGTTTACGGAGTGTATTGGTCTGAATATGAGGCCAGCTTGTAGTACCTCCGTCATTCCCGAAATCAAATTCAAAGAATACAATCTGCTCATATTGCAGCTGAAGGATTTCTTTTCCGTTTTCAATCACTGTTTCTATCCACATATGCATATCCACTTCAACAGTAGGAACAAAACGGTTCACAAACGGTACGTTTAAAATTCCTCCCTGGGCACCCGTTTTCATTTTGGAAGACATTTTAACATGCACATAATTTTTCACCTGCTGTCCTCTTAATGTGTCTCTGAGCCGCAGATCCGGCCGTACAGAATAAGGGTAAAGATCATCCGCCAGAATCCGCTGAGTATAAATCTTGTTGGAGCCCTCGTCATTTTTGTCTGTCAGGGTTTCATGTACCCAGGCCGGTGCAGGCTCGTCCAGGTCGATAATATCGTCGGGAGTTACCCCTGCGTTACCCATCGTACGTGAAATAGAGAGGTGGTCTGTCTGCCATGCTTTCTTACCATATGGGAATTCAGGGAAGCCGCTGATTAAATAACTCTGTCCCTGAGGAGCAATATCACCCAGCAAAGTAATAGTGCTGCCATGAGGAATAACACCGCTTCGCGAGATCGAGTAATCAGGAATAAAATAAGGGCCGTCAAGACCTGTACCCGGCTTTATTTCCTGAGCCGGAATAATTTCGTAGTAAGGCTGTCCCGGCTGTAATTTACTCTGAAGAACATATTCCTTTTTCTGTCCGTCCGGTGAAATGCGGAGAAGAGGTTCATCCCTGTATTCCCCGTCATAGCCGTAATTTTTATAATCTTCCTCTGAAAAAGCATGGATTCCCCGGTCTCTTTCTATGGATTCTTTGGTGGCGGCATGATTGTAAACATCACTCAGCCAGAGATACATTCCGTTTTCTTCGTGGATAGGGGTATATTTTAAAGAATCCTGCCCCTCCGCAGTATTAACGCTTTTAATGCTCTGCTCATATTTTACAGCTCCGCAAAACAGCTCACTCGCTCCGCCGCGGTTACGGACACCGCCGGGAACAATGGAAAACGTAAGCTTTTCAATATACTCCTCACAGTCGAAGCTGAATTTTCCCGGAATAGTTCCCGGATTCGTCCCGGGAGACGGCATAATCGTGGTATGAATACCGCTGGCCAGGGAAGGGCGGGTAATATTTTCATTGTAATTGGCATTGTAGCTTACCCAGGTTCCGTCCAGGGCTGCCAGAATACCGTAATCTACACTGTTTTCGATCTGCTGCAGATTCTCTTCCCTGAAAGGTCTTACCGGATCGTCGATCAGAAGTTTCGAGTATCCGTCCATCAGTTCCTCTAAAAAGCCTCTCTGAGCGGTTTTTGCCGTTCTCAGTAACTGGCTTCCGGTTTCAAGACCTTCCTTTTTTCGTTTAAGCATGATATATTGTTTTTATGGTTATGGTTATAAACTGATGTATTCGAAAGTAGGACCTGCATTATACTGAGAATCCAGCGGCTGCTTCATAAGCCCGGTAGCCTGCTCTTTCAGGGCATACATATACATGATTGATTTTTCCAGCTCGCTCTGGTTTCCTTCTACCGCACTCTGAATGGCATCCAATAATCGTCGGTAGGTTTTGTTGAATTCCACTCCCTGAGCATATAGCTCTTTATTGTCAGTATAATCACTCAGTTTAGGGTTGTCTTTCATAGGATAGGCAGCACTCCAGTCTACGGGAAGAGGTTTCCCGGTTGGAGGAGTAGCAACAGGCATCATCCCATCATTATCCATGAAGGGTTCATAATTACCCCCGAGATAAAAATGCTCGTGGAAAACTTCTTTAAATCTGAAATAATGGGCCAGTTCAACGCCTTCTTCAAACTGGGAAGGATCAACATCAAAAATAGAATCATCCGCACCTTCACCCTGGCCTTTTATTTCCTGAAAAACTGCGATGACTCCTTCCAGCGATTCTACCGCATGTAATTTCCCGCCACTTCCGTAATACTGTTCAGGGCGGATCTGTTTAGCAGGATCTCCTGTGAAAATTCCTCCCGTGTTTAATTCTCCAAAACCGGTTGGAAGAGCTCCATGTTCCCGATAGTAAGCAATAATCTGGAAAACGGTAATATAAAAGAACAGAACATCATAATATTCACCTATCGTATGTACATTTTCCATGATGAAACCTTTCATATTCTCAAGTGTCCAGAAATTGTTTTCCTGTACTGCCATTCCTTTGGAAAGCTTTGCATTGAATTCAAACTCCGGTTCGTACTTCGGAGCTTTTACGACAGGGCTGCCTGGACTTTCAATAGCGATAAAGGTGGCGATGCTGTTGGGTGAAAATGTTTCAAGCCCGACATAAAAGTCAACATTCATCGGTAATTTCATCGGATAAACAGGATAATTCTGCGGCTTGTTTACCGAAGGCTGAATATTGATGGCATTCAGGACATTACATACCATGATGAGGTGAAGCATTTCCTCTACTGCCACACTTCTGATGATCTGCGAAGCCAGTGCATTGGTTCCTTCCTTAATGGAGTAAAGCGCTGTAAGATAAGGCGGAATCGTGGAGTGTTCAATAAGGATCGCGGTCTGTAAAAGGTCCTGAAGAACAGGACGGTAGTCAATATCGGCTAATCCATTTTTTATTCCGGAAGCTTTTTTATTTTTAAGCGGCAAATCTGAAATTTTTGATCCAAACTGAGCGCTTAAATACTCATTAAATTCTTTGATCCGGTCATTCAGCAGCAGATTCGTCATCATTTTGCTGTGGTACTTTAGCCCGTCGGTCCATTCCTGTTTACTTAATGCAGTATCAAATAATAAAGACTGCAGAGAAGTGCCGTCTGCAACGATCATATCTGTGCTTAAAGCTTTTGAAGACCGTAATGACACAGCTGTATTTTTGGAGAACGTTTCCTGATGTTCTGTTTTATTGATAAGTCTTTGTCTCATGATTTTAATTTTTAAAGTGGGATTCCAGATCGGTAAGGATAGATTCTACCGAACGGATGGTGAATGCGGATAAGGTTAAAGTAGGGTTGGAGGTTCCCAGGGTAGTCATATTTCCGGCTCCGACGACGTATAAATTCGGATGATCCCAGGATTTACAGTAACTGTCTGTCACGGAATCATCCGGTGAAGAGCCCATTCTGTGTGTCCCCACAATATGCCCGGCTCCATTGTAAGAATACCTCACATTATTGTATACCGTAGTATTCGGGTCTGTTGCATTGTATGTCGTGAAATCCTGAATTCCCAGTCTTTCGAACATCTGGTCTGAAGCCAGTTTTGCCTGTTCCATAGATTTCTTTTCATAATCCGTAAGCTCATAATGGATCACAGGACGCGGAATTCCCAGGGCATCCATATATTGATTATTAATAGTCACTCTGTTATTCGGATTCGGCAGCTGCTCAATTTCAAAATGAAATAAAACCTGTCTGGAAAGTCTGTCGGCTAAAGCTTCTTTCAGCGCTGCTCCGAAAAGCCCTTTTCCGAGAAATTCAGAAAGATCGGATCCCGGAGAAAATGCAGGCCAGCTCCATCCCCAGTTATCGAGAGGGGAGATCCATGCCGAAAACTCACTTCTGAACTTCCCGTCACGGAATGACGAAATATTGGTGGTAGAACCGGGTCCTCTGTAAGAATATACAGGCTCAGGGAACAGTCCCCAGGTCAGCATTACCATATGATCCATCAGGTTACGGCCTACCTGATCACTGCGGTTGGCCACTGTTTTTTCTACCTGCTGTCCGTTTTCGGTAACAGTATATTTTGAATTCAGAAGGATTTTAGGGTTTTCAAAGGCATTGGCTGCCAGAATAACGATGGAATCCGACGTATCAATATATTCTTCGACAAAATCGGTTTTCTCTTTTGAAGTGTATCTTCTCAAATGAACTTTTGAAATCCTATCCTGGTCAACACTTAAACGGTACACCACACTCTGAGCCTTGATTTCTATATGCGGATTACGTTTCAGGTTATCATTTTCATTCATTTTGTACAATGCTTTTTTCAGGGTTTTCAACGCGTTGTATTTAGCCTGAACCGGGCAGATCGGCACACAGGAAGCATTGCCTTCGCAGCGTTCGCCCATATAAGGATTCCAGACAGATCCCAGCGCTTTGTATTCTTCTTTTTCCGAATGGTCCAGAACCAGATGGTAGCCCGGCTTTTTATATTCTGCCCGGATGACTTTTGTATTCCCGTATTGTAGATTCGGAGTGGAATTTCTTCCCTGTGGGGAGGGAACCAGCAGTAACGGGATTTCTTCAAAATTCAGTTTAACACTTGTGTTTTTAAGGCCTTTGATGATCTGATGATCCATATAGCTTTGGGGAATTTCTTCCATCGGAAATACATAATGACCGTAATACTGTTCCATACTTTCATCGATAGGATATTCCTGCTTTGAAACATCCCCGGAAACACCGATCTCAAACTCAGCCATTTCGTAGTAAGGCTTTAAAGTATCGTAATCAATCGGCCAGTTGATCGGACTTTTTTCTTCAGAGTCCGGTTTATTGATCTCAATGCCGTATTTTTCGGTAAGTCTGAAATCATTCGGGAGCATTCTTGGCGTTGTTCCCAGCCAGTGAAGGGTAGTTCCGCCTCCAACCCGGATCGCGTCGCTTGCGAATGCCATAGGGCCAAACTGAACGAGGTAACCTTTTTTATCGGGAAATGGAGGATTGATCTGTGCGATATCCAGAACATTAGGCGAGGGAGCCTGCTTTAAATTAGGATACGGCGAATTCGGAACTTTGGCTTCCTGCGTATAAAAAGTGCGGATGTATTCATTGTAATTGGTCATGGACGACACAGAATCCAGTTCTACTCCGGCTTCCAGTCCTGCTTCATACATCAGAATCGATATTTCATGAAAGAATTCAAGAAAGAAATATGTTTTGAAAAGTTCCAAACCGATCCTGTTTTCAAGGGTTTGGGGATCTATATTCTTTTTGGCTGCCTGGGCATCAATTTTTTTATGGGTGAGGTCTTTAGCACTGCCCGTTTCCTTTTTATAGGAAGCTGATCTGGGAAGATGTTCCAGTTTTTTTACGGAGTCAAAACCAATTTCTGCCAGTATTTCTTTAAACTTCATATTCGCGGCAGTACGGTGAATGAATTTTTTTCCGTTCACACTATATACATGATCCGTCAGCAGCTTGGCGATCAGAGATCCGGCGATTCCCGTTCCTACGATGATCACATCTTTTTTTTGGATAGGATTTCTCATGAGTTGCTGTTTACAGGTTCAACGGCCCAGGATTTATAACCGGGTTGTTTGGCTCCCGGCGGGTGGGCATTCATCACGTTCCATACCAGTCCTTCCTGATAAGAAAGATCGTTGATATAGGCTCCTTCCCAGGTTCCCAGGTACCAGAGGGTAATCAGCTTATCTGCAATATCACTCATGCCGGGATTCATGACGATGTCTGAAACAATCGCGTTTTTTAACTGATCTTCAGTAAAAGAATTTTCAAGTACGTTTTTAGAGACCGTCAGAAATTCTACAAAAGTACCTCCATCAAGGCTTCCTGAAATATAGGTATAATAAGTTTCCGTGAGTCCGGTAGACTGTAATTCATTTAAAGTAAATCCGGTAAGGGCCTGTGAGATCGACATGAAGACGTCAAAATAATAATCATCAACGTTGAGAATTTTGTTCGTAATAATCATTTCGTTAAAAGTTTGAGGGTTGTGGTATCTTAATTTTTGTAATCGTGACCTGTCCGTCAGATATTTCAGAGCATGATTTGAGCACCCATCTCTTTTTAAGACATGGTTTGTGGCTTTGGGAGCTATCCATAATGATCAGTTTTTGTTTATCCGAAATTACCCCGATCCTGTTACATACGATTCAGTATTTCTACGTAATTTTTGAAGATGTTTATATTAAATGATGTAACAATTACTTTAAATAAAAGGGTTTGCAGTGATTTTAATTCACTTGATTTAGAATTGTTTTAGGTGGTAGAGAATTGATAAAGATAGATTTTTTAGACACTTTTAGGGTACTTAAGATATTTAGGAAAATTGCGAATATTGAAGTTCACATAAGAAGAAAATCGAAGGTTTTCAGTTTATTATCTAAAGCAATTAATTTTTACGATTCTATGAATTATTCATGATTTTTGGTGAATAATTTATTTTTATCAATGATTTAAACACTTCATCAAATTGGATAAATATGTAAATTAGTGAACTAACATATTCTCTTGAATCATAATAAAAACTAATACTATTAGATTAAATGAATAAAAACTTCTGGAATTTATACAAGGATTCAAAAAAAGGAAAAGAAGTGATTGATCTTTTTACTTTTGATAGTGAAAATGATGATCTTGAATTAAAAGCTAAACAAATTTTTCAAAAATATAATGAATATTTTGGAGGACCTGATGTTGAAGATTATTTTTTAGATAATTGTTGTCTAGTTATTGATAACATTATTGCAAGTAAACTATTTATAGAAGATGGAGAAAGTAATACCGAATACTTTATAAAATTAATTGATCATCTTGAAATTTTTTTTGTTGAAGAAAATTCACAGAGAGAGTTGATTATACAGGAAAATTCACCACCATTGATTTCCCAAAAAGATTATAAATCTTTCTGTGCAATATTATCGGAGATTTCACTCGTGCTTTATTTTTATAGTAATGGATTTTTCTTTCCCGTTCTTTTTCGTGAACAATTTGATGTCTTTATGAAGGTACTAGATGTTTTACAAATTTCCATACCCAAATTACCTGTAAAATCCGATAAAAGAGGACGGCTGTTATTTTATAATGAACTTAATGATAATATTTTAAAGTTTGCGCATGAAAATCAGTTTAAACGGGAGGAAATTTGTGCCTGTATTTACGATTTTGCATTGATGCTGCTAGAAGAAGATGAAATAAAAATAGAAATGCCAGAACCAACAAATGTATGGCTGACTGGTGGAAGTAAAGAAGATTATTTGACCTTTTTACAAAATCCTATTACAGGCTCAAAATCTGTTTGGACGTGTAATGAAAATACAAAACGAGGAGATATAATTATAATGTATGTTCTTGCACCTTACAGTTGTATTCAATCTATCTGGAGGGCAGATATTGATGGTGTTTATACACCTTTTAACTATTATAATAGCAGAACTAGGGCTAGTAATGGTATTGTTGTTCCTCATATAACATTAAAAGAACTAAAAGCTGATCCTTATTTTTCAAAACTTCCTATTACCCGCAAGAATTTTCAAGGTGTGAATGGTATCCGGTTTTCATCTACTGATTATAAAGAATTACAGCGTTTATTACAGGAAAAAGCATTTGACGTTTCTGCTTTACCTCAGCTTCATAAACTCAATTTAGAATTTGACGAGCAATTGAAAAGTGAAAAGGATGTTGAGGAAAAGTTGTTAATTCCTTTATTAAAAAAGTTAGGATATTCTGAAATTGACTGGACAAGACAATTATCACAAAAAGCAGGAAGAAAAGAAAAAGCCGTCCCTGATTTTGTATTTTTACCAAAAGGTGAAATTTATTTCCAAAATGCTCCAATGGTGATTGAAGCAAAGTTTGATATGAGTTCCAACATTGAAAAAACAAAGTCATATAACCAGGCTTTATCATACGCCCGCCTGATGAAATCAACTGTATTTGGCATTTGCGATAAAGAAAGATTGATCATTTTTAGAGAGAAAAAAAACTATTTTGATCGTTTTAATCCAGTTTTTGAAAATCATTGGCAAAATATAAATGATGAAGAAATATTTTGGCAATTAAAGGTTTTGATAGGTAAGGATGTAATAAAAAATTACTAAAAACACATTAAACTTTACTCAAGGGATATTTGTATGATGAAGAATTTTTTGTAAAGAAAATTAACTTTAAATATGAGTATAATTATGAAATAAATATTCAAGCATTTTAAAAAGCAAGCGTAAAATCTATGTTGATCCGTTGAAACCTACACATAGCCATAAAACTTCATCAGCGACGGAGTCGCATCACTTTGCCCACTCAAAATAAAACGGAATTACTCATCGCCTTTGCGTGGTAAACCTTTTTACAGACTTAAAGAAATGTAATAGTATTTAAAAGATCTTAAATTCAATATTCCGATAATATCCTTTCATACTGCCATATTCCGAAGTAAATCCATAAATTTGCTCATCACTGGGAATACCACTCCAAAAAATCCATTAAAAACAAATAACGAAAATTGAAGAAAGCATTGAGTCTGATGACTATAATTTTAGCCAGCGCAAAATTATACTCACAGAATACATACGTATTTTTTGGCTCATTTAACTGGGACAAAACAACAGAAGGCATTTATGTTTATGAACTGGATACGGTCCGCGGAAAACTATCCAAAGTAACCGCAGTGAAAAATATCCGGAATCCGTCATTCCTCAGTTTATCACAAAATGGTAAGTATCTTTTTGCCTGTACAGACAGCAAAACAGAAAATGCAGGAAGTGTAAGCAGCTTTGAGTTCAGTCCTGAAAACAGAACACTTACCTTTATCAGCAGCCAGAAAAGCGGCGGTGAAAATCCGGTATATCTTACAGCCCATCAAAATGATAAATGGCTGGTTAACGGAAATTACACTGAAGGAAGTGTTTCCGTATATCCGGTTTCAGAAAACGGCGTGATTCAGCCTGCGGTTCAGAACTTTCAGTTTTCAGAGGGAAGTGTTAATCCGGATAGGCAGGACCGTTCCCATATTCATTCCACTGTTTTTTCTCCTGATTTTAACTATATCTTTCTGCAGGATCTGGGCGCAGATAAGATCAGGGCTTACGGGTTTGACACTGAAAAAGACCGGCCTTTAACCGCAACCGGACAACCTTTTACTCAGACTGTCCCTGGAAGTGGTCCGAGACACTTTACTTTTCATCCGAACGGAAAATTGGCCTATTGCATCGAAGAAATGGGAGGTGCTGTAAGTGTATATTCATATGAAAACGGAAAATTAACACCTGTACAGAGGATCTTTACCCATTCTGAAAAATTCAGAGAAGATTTTGAAGGCTCAGATGTTCATATTTCTCCTGACGGTAAATTTTTGTATGCCTCAAACCGCGGTCATGAAAATAATATTGCCATATTTTCCATTCAGAATGACGGAAAACTGAAAAACGTAGGCTACCAGCCAACCGGAGGAAAACATCCCAGGACATTTGCCATAGATGAATCCGGAAAGTTCCTGATCGTAACCAATGTAGTCAGCAGTGATGTCTTTGTATTTAAGAGAAATACAGAAACCGGATTACTGAAAAAATCAGGGCGCAGAGTAAAAATAAAAAATGTCACTTCCGTACAGATCAGAAAATATTAATTTTTGCAGATACAGAATGGATAAAGAAATCATAAACTATGTCAGAAATTATTTTCGTCATTTAATGACTGATGATGAACAGTTGGCATTAAAGTATCATGTATACACAAGCAAGACATCTGAAAATTCTCAGATGAGAAAGATAATGGCTGAAAAAGGCTGGATAAGTTCAGATCCTGAAGTATCAGCCCTCCTGAAAAATGGCTATGGGGAATTTGAACAGAAAATCATCAAACGGATCCTGGAGGAAAATCCTGAAAAAGTGTTTTTCAACAACTGCCCGGAATGCGGTAAACCGGCCCGGACCCCTTTTGCCAAACAGTGCAGATATTGCAGGTATAGCTGGCGGGATCAATAAAAAATAACAGAAAAGCGTTGTCTTTTTAAGGTATTCGGTTTTTTATTTTCTTAATCGGGGTTTAGAACGCTTATGAAACTCAGTCCTGCCATAGTTGACCCAAATTGATTATTCAATAGCAACAGGTTGAAGCCGTTGCTATTGAATAAAATAAAATCTTTCAATTCCGGTTTTAGCGTAAATTTATGCATTAGAGATAAAACGGCCCCTGAATTAATGTCTGTTGACAATACTTTTCAGTACCGCATTCTTAATGGCTGCTTCCTTATAACTCCAATACTCACTATTTCTTGGCATCTGGTTTTCAAGGACAATTACACTGGTATCAGTGGATGGGAAATATACATTAAGGCAGGTAAAACCATCTCCCAATCCTGTAATCCCGAAATAATCCAGTCCCTGTTCTCTGACCACTCTCACGCTGTACCCGAATCCCATATTCTCTTTTCCGAAAACACTGTGCTGGGACAGAGTAGAAGCGGTCATCATCGCCTTCTGATACTTGGGGGAAAGCAGTTTTCCTTTGTAGAGGGCCTGATCCCATTTTGCCAGATCCTGAACCGTGGAAACAATTCCGGCAGCGGGCAGCAGTTCCGTATTGATAAATGTTTCCCCTGTTTTCTGATACCGGTTATTATCACTCCTGTACCCCGGAACCAAAGATTGTTTATTCTGCGCGTCGTAGCAGAAAGTCTTATTCATTTTCAGTTTTTTGAACAGGGCATGAGCCAGTGCTGTGTATTTCTTTTTCGTTGTATTTTCAAGAATTTCACCCAAAAGGGCATAAGACAGATTTCCATATTTGAATTGTGAACCGGGCTTGATAACCAGGGGCTTTTCGGTGTCAACAATACCATGGGTATGATTCAGAAGATGGTGTATCGTGACCGTATCCGCCCAGGATTGGGTGAGTTCCGGCAGATACTTCCGGATCGGGGTCTCAAGGTCAAGGTTTCCTTTTTCAGCTGCCTGTAAAACCAGAACCGCTGTAATCTGTTTGGAATTGGACATGATTTCGAACTGATCGTCTGTTTTCAGGGGAATCTTTTTATCAAAATCTTTGTAACCATGTGCTTTCAGATATCGGGTTTTTCCGCCCTGGGAGACAAGAACAACCCCGTTGAACTGTAATGGCTCCGAAGCAGTTATAATACTGTCTAGCTTTCCAGAATAGGCTGCCGCTTTCTGTGCATTCACCGGGGTACAGAATGCCACAGCCATCAGTAATGTGGGAAAAAGTGAGGTTTTCAACATAGGTTATTTAGTGTTATAGTGGTCATAAGCGGCTTTGGAAATATCAGCGATGATAGTCTCGGCGTTATCAAAACTTTCATAGGTATCATGTACAAAAACGGCAACAACGATTTTTCTGTTGCCGGAAAGTTCAATAATCCCGTAACTGTTCACAGCACCGGTCATTCCTGCTTCATTGGTGAAAGATGTTCCGCTTCTGTGGGCTGCTTTTACATTTTCCGGCAGCTTTCCTTTCAGGCGTTTCAGGCCGGTCCGGTTGTTGAGCATGGCATTGTAAAGCCATTGAGTGTGCGCTTTATTCAATATTTTTCCCTGATAGAACTTTTCCAAAAGATCAGTGGCCTTCCTGGGAGTAATCTTATTGATAAACTGAGCATCCCAGTCTTTATGCATTTCTTCCTCATTGTTTTTGATGATAAAACCACTTCCGATGAATTTTTGTACAGGTTCAGTTCCTCCAATCAGTCTCAGAATAATGTCTGTTAAATTGTTATCACTGTAACACATCATCCATTGCAGAGCCTCTTCCAGGCTGATCGTAATATTTCCTTCAGGGTGTTTTTCCTTGAAGGGACTCCAGGTATTTTCCAGCAGTTCCTCCTTTTTAATGAAAAGTTTCTGGTCAAGGCTCAGTCTGCCTTTTTCAACCTGATGAAGCGTAGTTAAAGCAATAGGAAATTTGAACGTGCTCAGCATCGGGTAAAATTGGTCACCGTGAATCAGTACTTGGTCATTTTTTTGAACTCCGATAACAGAAACGCCTACATCCGCTTTTTTACCGGAGATAATGCTTTCAATTTTCTGAGCAAGACTCGTGGTCTTTTGAGCATTCAGGCTGAATGATCCCAGCATAATGCTGAGGGCAGCACAGTAAAATCTTGCAGATTGCATATTATTTTTTTGTTAAAATGATTAATTCTTTAAATACTCCAGGATCTTCTGTGTCATATATTCACCTTCATCAGGAGTTGCGTCGTTGTCCATACTGCTGTGGTTGATCCGGGTAAAGTCAACGGTTATTCCGTATTTCTTTTTTTCTTCTTCCGCAGGCAGAACCCCCTCATCTGCGGGATAATCATTGGAGCGTAGCGTGTAGATTTTAGGATGAGCCGTTCTGGGTAGCGGCATTCTCCGGTTATCCATCGTAATCACCTTATGAATAAGTTCAGGATGCTGATGGGCAAAGAGAGCAGTCATGTCGCCACCGTTGGAATGTCCTATTACAGCCAGTTTATTGTAGGAAAGATCTGGAAAATCGGTTTTCAGCCTGTTCAGGACAAAGAGAATATTCCGGGCACCGCGTTCCCAGTTGGGCATCCTTGTAACCCTGAGATTTCCGTCCATCGCCAGCGTTTCATCACCAGGCAGTTCATGCTGGATACTTACGACAAAATATCCTTTTGACACAAGAAGTTTGGTGAGATAGGAATACACAAAATAATCCCCGCCTTTATTTTCGCCCCAGCCGTGACTGAAAATAATGGGGGTAAGATGGGCTGTTTTTTTATTTTTAGGTTGATAAATGGCTACCGGGATCTTCCGGCTTCTGGACTGGTCGAAATAAGTCAGCGTGTCCGGTTCAAAATCTGCACTGGCAACTGCAATACCGCGGGTTCTCACAGAACATTGGATAAAAAGAAAACTTAGAATAATAAACACTGAATATCGCATCATACCACCGGGTTATTTAAGGTCATAATTTCTTGCTGCCCATTTTTTAGCCGGCAGAATCCATTCATCGGAAGCAAGGTATAAAAATCCGTGCTTTAATCCGGTATTAAGTTCGATTTCTTTAAAACGGGGAACGGAGAGGTTAGACAGTTCTTTTCTTTTAATGGCGGATACCCCGAAAACATCGGTTTTTTCATAGATAGTCAGAATATTTCCGCAGAAATTGATATCAGGAACTTCTTTGATATCAGAATCCTGATAACAGCCGATCAGAACAAAATTAAGATCCGGATTTTTAGCATACGTAGAAACAAACTGAGCAATATAGCCGCCTTTGGATGTGCCGACCACGGTAATATGATCGGGCTTGACCCCCATTGCCGTTAAACTGTCGATCTGTGAGACGACCTTTTTAGCATACATTACGGCATCTGTTTTAGGTTTTCTTTTCTCGCTGATGACCACAAAACCGTCTTTCCGGAAAGAAGCCAGTATTTCATTATATTCCGCTTTTGTATTATATTCAGGGGCAATCGTTCCTGAAGGGTTGTTCTCAACAAATTTATTATGCAGAAAAAACACATAATTATTTTCTTCCCGGACGATTTCTGTTTTCTGATGAGGTTTGCAGCTGAAAGAAGCCGTTAAAATCACTGCGGCCCATATGAATTTTCTGATGAACATCATTTTATTGAGTGTTATAGTGGTTATAAGTCGCTTCAGCAATGGCTGCAATTATTTTTTCAGTGTCAGCACGTTCTTCCGTAATGTTTTTCAGATATACGGAAAGAATGACGTGTTTTCCGTTGGGAAGTTTAAAAATTCCCACATCATTCATAGCTGCCCTCAGATTGTCTTTGTTGTTTCCGGAAATACCTGTTCTGTGAGCCCGTTCCGTTCCGGGAGGCAGCCCTGCTTTCATCCATGTCAGTCCGCGTGAAGTCTGCACCATGATCCGGTAAAGATAGGCTGATGTATTTTTCTTCAGAATTTTTCCTCTGTAAAATTTTTCCAGAAGAAAGGTCGTCGCTTCAGGAGTTGTGGTATTTACATACAGGTTTTCCCAGGCTTTACCCATCTGCTCTTCATCCAGCTTAATGGTAATATCCCTGATACCCTGTTTCTTAATGAATTTCTGAACCGCCTCAGGTCCTCCTGTCATTCTCAGAAGAATATCACAGCCATTGTTATCACTGTGAGAAACGGTGTACCGTAACAGCTGGTCAAGGGTAAGACTTATATTTCCGTCAGGAAATTCATCACGGATAGGGCTCCAGGTATCAGGAAGAAGTTCTTCCTTTTTTATAAAGAATTTCTGGTGCAGCTGCAGCTTCCCTTTATCCACCCGGTCCAGGATAGCAAGAGCGATATGAAATTTGAAAACACTCATCATCGGCATACTCATATTGCCGTTGATGTTTAAAGTGTCTTTATCCTCTATATTTTTGACGGATATTCCGGCAGTAGCATTTTTTGATGCCATGATCCGGATGATTTCTTTTCGTAAATTTTCAGCAGACTGTGCACTCAGCTGTACAGAAATCATGCATACAGAGGCCAGGAACACAATTTTTTTCATTTTTGTGAAAGATTGTTTTATCGTTAATGATGGCGAAGAAATATTTCAGGCCGTATGGGGGAATTCCGGTCTGAATGCTGCTCAGCACTTTGCTAAATTAAACAAAAAAAGGAAAAGCTCTGTATGGTTTCTGAAAAAAATAGGCATGATCTTACAAAGAGAAAATGAATGAATCATCCGGGCTCATATAAAGAAATTTTCGTGATCTGAATCCTGAAAATTTTAAATATCAGTCCCTTTAGTACCGTATCAAATAAGTATAATAACGTTGAAACGGGGCTGTGAAACTCCAACTCCGGAAGACGCGTTTCGTGTGCTGGCAGACCGTCTCCGGCCCGGAGGGCTTTCTAAGGAACATGCTGGCACTGATGCCCGGGTAAAGATCTGACACCCTCATCAGAACTCCGGAAATGGTTTCATCACGACCCGGATTTATAGAAAGATTTCGCTGAAAAATACATGTATGAGCTCAACATAAACAATTCCGGAAAGGGGTTCCTGCTGCGGTCATAAGGACCAGGAAAAGATCACGCCGCTGTATGCTGCAAAACATGAAAACCATTGCCATACCATTATCCTGAAACAGTATCTCGAAAACTTACAACCGTGAAACAGGGATCAGTTCTCTGCCTTTTCTCTTTTTACTGCCTGATTCATGATGAGGATCACTCCAAGAAGAATAAGAGCAATGATGAGATAACGGCAGGCCAGACCATTCTGATCCGTAACGGTTCCGCTTACAGAAATAATAAAGCTGGTAACCGAAGTGATCACATACACCAGTCCTCCCATCAGTCCTCCGGCTGTTCCTGCATTTTTCGGAAAGTACAGCATACTCGTTGTAAAGAATGAGGTAAACAGGATTCCTGAACAGATATGAATAAAGAAGGCGAAAGGAACCATGATAAAAAGACTTTCTGCAAAACTTCCTGTAATGATCAGTCCGGTAATCAGGATCAGCTGCAGAATAATAGGCTGTAAGATCCGTTCCTTAAAATCAAGTTTAAGCCTGCGTTTTCCGATAAAGCCGCCAATCATCCATGAAAATCCTAAAATCAGCGTACAGTAACCGATCACCACCGGAGTGAAATGAAAGGTATTTTCGATAATAAATGGTCCGGTGATATTGAAGAGCATCACAATAGAATAGCTCAGCCCGAGAATAATGATCCCCAGCATGAAAATACGGTTCTTCAGCATCATTTTATACAGACTGATATTTTCCGAAAGATCCAGCTTTTTCTTTTCAGGAAGGCTTTCTCCACTGAAGAACCATTCGAAAAGGAAAAGAATTCCTGCATAGAATGCCAGAAAATGAAAATTCGCATGCCAGTTGAACAGCTTTTCGAGGTATCCGCCTAAAAAAGGAGCTAAAATAGGTCCGCATGACCATACAATGGTAAAATAGCTCAGGTAATGCTTTACTTTTTCAGAATCATAAATATCAACAAATATAGCACGGGTAGCTACAACCAGAACAGAAACAGCAGCACCCTGAAGGATCCGGAGAAGACATATCAGGAAAATACTGTCGGTAAGCGTAATCATAATACTGCTGATGATCAGCAGGAATAAAGCCAGCAATTTTGGACGGTAACGCCCTATGCTGTCCAGAATACCGCCAACGAACAGCTGGGAAATCCCGTAGCTCAGAAGGTAAGACGTTAAAGTGATCTGAATATCCTTTTCGGAAACCTGCATTTCTTTAGCCATAGAAGGGAAGGAAGGCAGATATATATCAGTGACAAACCCCGAAAGCGGGATTGATATAAAGGCCATGACCGTTATTAATCTGATGCGTTTTTCAGATGCTTCTTTCATCAACATAATCATTCATTTTTTTACCGTACAAAAGTACATCAGGAATAGCCGGATTGAATTTTAAAAGACAAAGTAAAAATTACAAAAATCAAAGATTTATAATGCGTTTTTAAATTTGAGCGGAGAGACATCAGCATGTTTCTTGAAAAAATTATTGAAATGGGCCGGCTGATCGAATCCCAGGGTGTAGCCGATTTCAGCAATATCCCAGTTGGTGTATTTCAGCAGGTTTTTGGACTCTTCAAACATTCTTTCTTTAATGATCTGGGTAGTGGTAAGCCGGGTAACAGATTTTACCGATGAATTCAGATGGTTGACGTGCACATTAAGGTGTTCTGCAAAATCTGAAGCGGTCTTCAGAGCCAGCGGATAAGCCGGGGAATCCAATGGGAACTGCTTATTGAGCAGCTCATCAAATAAACGGTAAAGACGGATGTTGGCGGGAAGTTCATTCGGGTTGATATCATCCACACGGTTTTCCAGAGCCAGATGAAGAACAGAAGCCAGATGGCTTTTAATGCTGTTGCACCGGAACGGATAGGCCGAATTATTCATCCTGTAAATCTGGTCAAAATAAAGCGTAGCGAGTTGAGTCTGTTCCTCCGTTAAAAAAACAACAGGCTTGCTCCATTCTTTGAACAGCGAAGTCTTTTTAAACAGGCTGAATTCAGAATTTCCGTTAAAGAATTCCTGATTAAAGAGACAGAAATAACCTTCCTGGAAATCGCCGTCACACTCCCAAGAATAGGGAATACTGGGCGAAGGAAAGAACAGGGCAGGCCGGTCGATATACAGCTGATGTGTACCGTAATGAATCGTGCCTTTTCCTATGATAAAGCTGATCTTGTAATAATCCCTGCGGTTGTAGGGGCTCTTGAAGCTGCAGTATTTCCGCATCGAAATATTGAAGTGGGATTTTCCCATTTCAAAATCCTCAGAATCAAACATTTTGATCCGGTCTTTCCGGATGCGTCTGTAATAATCTTGTATGGTTTCCAGCTGATCGCTCATTGATTTAAAATTATAAAAATCAAAGATACGCAAATCTGACGAAGTCCGAAATATGAAAATGGAAACAGGAATGTATTGAGTTTTTGAAATCCGCGACCGTCTGTTCCGGATAATCAGTCTCCCGTTCTTATTCTCTTTAAATCTCCATTGTCAACAGATGTGATGGGAGCTGAAAAGGTCCTGCCTGAGAATCGGAAGCCACTGTAAATCCTGATTCCTTTAAAAACTCCAGAAGCGGATCATGAGCCAGCATATTGATCCATATGATCTCTGTAAAGCTTACCGCAGATCTGCATTTTTTCCAGAGCGATTGCTGTACCTCCGGAGAGTGGTATTCAGGCAGAATAACAAAACTGATCTCTGTCGATTTTTTACCCTCCGGAATTCCCGGATATACGGAACCGCTTTTTATAATGCTGTATCCAACGGGTTTTTTGTCCGCATAGGTCATGATCAGCTGGTTGGAAAGATCATTCAGATCGTTGATCATCTTTCTCGGGTCTATTTCATTGTTAATATATTTCTGAATCTCTTCTTCAGAAACCAAGTCTTTGTGCAGACTGTAAACCGAAGAATCAATGATGGATATAAGATCAGAAATTCCCTCTTCAGAACCTACTGTAAATTTTGAAATGATCTCCATAAATCTTTTTTATTCAAAATTATAAGATTATTTCATTCAAAAAAGGTACAGTTGAGTTAAATTTAACCGGTACAGTTGAAAAAAGCCGGGGATAAAATGTTTTCATAGCTTACAACGGTATCTAAAGACATCACGGAACATGATACTGCAGCGGATATTATGTTCTCGCTGATCACACGGGTTTCTTCCATGATAAATAGAAATCGGTTTCTAAACTTTTTGTGAACTTCTATACAGAAAAGCTTTCAGCTTAAAGTTGATTAAGGAGTTAAATTCTTTTTCTCCTTTGGGGGTTAAAAATTCTCTGCTGTGTATACGTAAATCTTTATTTTCTGTGCATTTTATGATTTTTAATTCTCGCAGATCTGGCAGATTGAGCAGATTTTTTTCTGAACTCATCTTAAATCTTAATGTTCCAAACAAAATATAGTCAGGATTTTACTGCTTGTTTGCAGGCTGCTAAAAGGTTGCGGAAGATCAGCTTCACCGGTTATTTTATACATTTGTACAGCAAAGTTTAGCAGAAAAGAAAGATGAAGTCCTATAAATATGAAGTTTTCACCGCCGTGATCGAAGAGCAGATCAGAAATAAAATTCTTGGTAAAGGAGATAAGCTTCCTTCAGTCCGGGAAATTAAAAACAGGTATCATCTGAGCACCAGTTCCGTTCAGAGCGGTTTTGAATACCTTATAATCAAAGGACTGGCAGAGAGCAGGCCGCGTTCCGGATATTTCGTTGCCGGCACTGCTTTTCATGCTAAAACCAATCTGGCTCCGGTTGTAAGAGATCCCGGATTTGCTAAAAATATCATGCTGACCTCATCCCGGAACCGTAGCCCCGAATCCGGTTCTTTTAATACCGCAGCTCCCGGAGATCTTTTGATTCCACAGAAGCTGATTTTGAAAACAATGCAGCAAGTCATCCGTGAAAAAGGAGCGTCACTGCTTCGGTATTATCCTTCAGCCGGGCTTCCTGAGCTGAAGAAACAGATTTCTGTCCGCTCAGGGCTGAATCCTGACGAAATAATTATTACAGACGGAGCATTGCAGGCGCTTACGGTTGCTTTAAGCACGGTAACGGTTCCCGGGGATATTGTTGCTGTTGAAAGTCCGTGTGTTTTTTCAGTTTTGGAAGTTCTGGTCAGTCTCAGTCTTAAAATTATTGAAGTTCCGGTTCATCATGACAGCGGTTTGGATACAGACTATCTGGAAAGGATCTGTAAAGAAAATAAGATTGGTGCGGTGGTGGCTACCCCTAATTTTCACAATCCCACAGGAACCCTGATGAGCGATGATGCCAGGAAAAAACTGTTGGAGATCTCATCAGAATACCAGATTCCCGTTATTGAGAATGATATTTACGGCGATCTTTATTTTGGAGAAGAAAGACCCGGGTGCATCAAAAGCTTTGATCGTTCAGGATTAGTGATGACCGTTTCCTCATTTTCCAAGACGCTGGCTCCGGGAATCCGTCTGGGGTGGCTGTGTGCCGGAAATTTTTATTCCCAGGCAGAACGTTCAAAGTTTGTTCTGGGAAGATCCGTTTCCCCGGTTTACCAGGAACTGGTGACAAAACTGCTTCAGAACGGAAGCTACGAAAGACATCTGAGGTGATTCAGAAAGAAACTTCAGCAACAGGCAACTGAATTATTATCCGTATTGTACCGGTGTTTCCCTGAAGGTTCTTATTTCTATGCTCCACAGGGAGGTTACAGCATTTGGGGAAGATTACCGGAAAAAACAGATCCCGGGATCTTTTTTGAATACTGTGAAGAAAACGGAATCCTGTTTGTTCCCGGCAGCACATTTTCCCTGTCCAATGAATACAGAATTATTTCCGGATCGTTTTTGCAGACCGCATGACCCATGAAAGTCTTGTTTTGCTGGAAAAAGCAGGCCGGAAAGCAAAAGAGCTGCTTCCCGGATGATTGCAGTTAACGTAAAATATATTTAGCTTCTGCATTCTTATCCGCCTGGATCTGCGGGATTTGGTCTGTTACTTTAAACTGCAGGCCGTTGATCCATTTTTCATTGACCAGGTCTATATCTGTTCCGCCGAGAATATGTTTCTGGAAAAAATAAGAAATGTCTTTGTCCAGGTATTTCTGAGCAAGATCAAGGAAAAGCTCATCCGTAAATTTTACTTTTTTCTCTGTACAGGTTTTCAGCAATTCCAGCATCAGGTCATCCAGCGATTTTTTATAATTGCTTTTGATCAGGATCTGATTATCCAGCCAGAATGCAAAGATAGCTCCCCGTCTGTACGGAACTTTTTCTATATCGCGGCTTTTCCAGAAATCGTCCCTGATTGTGTAATTGGCGATATTTCGCTGTGGGTTTTGCCAGTGATTCTTAATGACCTCATCATTGAAAAGTTTTATCCATTCATCCAATGAAATATCTTTGATTCTCAGTCTGTTTTTATAGGTGTAATAATCTGTAAATCCTTCGCTGAACCAATAATTAAGCTCTTCGTGCTTGTTTTTGATCGTGGTCCCTATCCAGTCGTGCATCATCTCATGGTGAAGAAGATAAAGATAACTGTTTCTGTTATTGAACGGGTTATTGGTTCCCTGGATCATAAATGCGTTCTTTATCGCTGAACCTGTGGTGCTGTATCCTTTAAACGTACTGTCTTTTGTGGAAACGGTAGGGCTCATAATAACGGTAAAATAATCTTTATCGTAATCTTTCCAGAAATCACGCTGAGACTGTACCGACTTTTTTAAGTTGGAAAGCAGGAAATCATCTGAAAATCCGTTGTTCCATTCATCACGGATTGCAAAATACACCGGTTTACCATGAACCTTAAAATCATAGATCCGGTAATCGCCTCCTACAAAAAGTGAATTGTAGAAGCCTTCCCATAATACCGTTCTGATCTTTTGTTTACGGGACTGGCTGGCAAAAGTATTGTGAAGTTTAAAGTCGGGAGGAAATTCAATCCATTCAACAGAGAAATCCAGCTCTTTGTCATCAGGCATTTCTGTGAAAGATTTTGGGACCATGAACAGGTTTCTACCCAGAGCATGAAAAAAATGACTGCTGATTCTCGGACGGTTGAAAATGCGATGATTAGGATCTGCAAAATCCTGTCTGATCCGGTATGTAAAACTCACCTTTTTACCATTTTTATGATGAACCCTGATTTCATCTTTTTCCGGCCGGGTTTCAAAACGGATTCCCGGATTATCTTCCCGGCTCAGAATAATGCATTTAAAAAGACCTTTTTCTCCCCAGTTTTCATTGCTGTAATAGAAATCCGAAACTTCGGAAGAGTTTTTCCCGGTATAATCTACCTGTATTTTCAGGCCATCCTGTCCTGCATTTTTTGTCGTAGTATACTTTATAGCTGATCTTATTTTGAGCATTAGTCAATAGCGGTAAAATAATGATGAATAAGAGTAATCTTCTAATCATTGGTTCATTGTTTTTTCAAATTTAATTAAAACCCTTAAAAAGTAAGTTGTCTTTTGATGATTCCGTCAGGAAATATTTTATTATTTTCTCCGGCTGATTTTCATTTTTCCACAGGATTCACCGATGATACCGATCTTTTTACGTACTGCATATTATTTGATCTGAAAAGTATGCTGCTTATTGATAGCGAAAAGCAACCGTAAAAATCTGTGAAATCCGGTTGATCTGTGGGAAATCTGTTTGTATGTTTTTTTTGAAAACGTAAAGATTTGTGGATGCTTTTTTGAAAACGCAGAGTTTCAGCTTCTTTGTGCATATTTCAGTGGGCAAAGTACAGAATCAACTCCGTTGATCCGATGAAGCGTTGGATTAGCCTCCGGCTACTTTAATCTTTAAAAAAACACCTGGAACCTTGCTGAAAATCTTTGATTTTCTTGCGCCCTAAAAACAGCATAATGGTAAAAAATCTTGCGTCCTTGCGATTCTCCAACCCAAAAAAATCTGCTCAATCCGCCAGATCTGCGAGATTTAAAAACCATAAATCTGTATAATTTGTGGATGCTTTTTTTGAAAACGCAGAGTTTCAGCTTCTTTGTGCATCTTTCAGGGGGCAAAGTACAGAATCAACTCCGTTGATCCGATGAAGCGTTGGATTAGCCTCCGGCTACTTTAATTTTTAAAAAATACCTGGAACCTTGCTGAGAATCTTTGATTTTCTTGCGCCTTAAAAACAGTATAATGGTAAAAAATATTGCGCCCTTGCGATTCTCCAACCCAAAAAAATCTGCTCAATTTGCTGAATCTGCGAGATTTAAAAACCATAAATCTGTATAATTTGTGGATGCTTTTATGAAAACGCAAAGTTTCAGCTTCTTTGTGCATCTTTCAGGGGGCAAAGTACAGAATCAACTCCGTTGATCCGATGAAGCGTTGGATTAGCCTCCGGCTACTTTAATTTTTAAAAAATACCTGGAACCTTGCTGAAAATCTTTGATTTTCTTGCGCCTTAAAAACAGTATAATGGTAAAAAATCTTGCGCCCTTGCAATTCTCCAACAAAGAATCTGCTCAATCCGCCAGATCTGCGAGATTTAAAAACCATAAATCTGTATAATTTGTGGATGCTTTTTTTGAAAACGCAGAGTTTCAGATTCTTTGTGCATCTTTCAGGGGGCAAAGTACAGAATCAACTCCGTTGATCCGATGAAGCGTTGGATTAGCCTCCGGCTACTTTAATTTTTAAAAAATACCTGGAACCTTGCTGAAAATCTTTGATTTTCTTGCGCCCTAAAAACAGCATAATGGTAAAAAATCTTGCGTCCTTGCGATTCTCCAACCAAAAAAACTGCTCAATTTGCTGAATCTGCGAGAATTTAAAACCATTAAAACTTACCGGAAGTCCTTGGTTCAGGATACCTCAATATTACATTCTAATATTGGCTGAATCTCTTGCTTCCTTGTGTTTTTCCCGTATTTGGAACGGGCAAAAAGGAAAATTTCGGTAAAAACATGAGATTTTGGTGAATTTACCTCAATTTTTTTTACCTGCAGTTAGGCTGGAATCACCATAAAACCTATATTTGCACCCTAAATTTTAAAAATAATGAAAGAACTAATTGAAAAAATCAACGCAGAATTTGAAGCGTTCGCAACAGAAGCTAACCAACAGGCAGAAAAAGGAAACAAAGCTGCAGGTACAAGAGCTCGTAAATCAGCTTTAGAACTTAGCAAACTGTTCAAAGAATTCAGAAAAGTTTCTGTAGAAGAAGCTAAAAAATAGTTCAGTTCCGGCCGGCTCATCGAGCCGGTTTTTTTATATCCTGATTTCCGGGGAAACGATCATTTCAAAATGTTAAAATCTCCCAGTTTCCGGTATTTTTTATTAAAATTATACTCCAGAAGTTAAATACTATTAAATTGTATTAAACCGCTCTTTTTTTCTTGTTTCTGCGTATATATTTGCGATATTGATTTTGAATTAATAAACTCATAACCCAATGAAACATTCTTACTTTTTATTAGTCCTCTTTTTCGGACTTTTTTCTGCCCAAAAACTGAAAGTTGTGGATTCTGAAACAGGAAGTCCTGTTTCCAATGCAAGGATTCTGCTCAGCCATCAGATTGTATATACCAATGAAGACGGATTTGCTCCCGTTAATCCGGACGCGGCGAATTTTGAAATTTCAGCCTCGGGTTTTCAGAAGGAAAATGTCAGGGCTTTTAGTCCTGTAATCCGATTGAAACCTATTTATAAGGATATCGGGGAGATAAAGATTGTGGATGTGGATATTAAAAAACTATTTCAGGATGTCAGCAAAAATTACCAGAAACGTTACTATAATGAACCTTCACTCTATGATGTGGTGTATAAAGAAAAAAAATCAGATAATGATAAACTTTATTTTTTAGTGATTGCAGAAGCCAAGTTATGGAGCAAAAGCAATCATTACAATTACAGGGACGGAATCCGCCGGAATTATGATGAAATTCTTCAGATGCAGCTGAATAATGTAAAATATATGAGGAATATGAAATCTGACAGTATCTTTGTTGCCGGTACAAATGAATTTTCCCACGAATATATGGGCAATTATTTCTTCAGTTTTGAACTGAACCGTACATTGGCTCATATCAAAAGCAAGGGTTCAAAGTATTCAGGAAGACTGATCTTTGAAGAAGGAGACGAACAGCTGATTTCCTTTAAAATACAGTCAGGGGCCGGGATTGAGATAAAAGGGGAATTTAAATATAATGGAACAGACCAAACGATTACCTATTTTGAGATCCATTACTATCAGACTCAGTACCCGGTGATGAAAAGGAAGACTGCGGATGGAAGAGAGTATGATTATCAGCTTGGAGATGCTTCGCTTACCTTTGATTTTTATAAAAAAGACGGAATGTATGTGCCTGCCCTTTGTAAGCTGGACGGGGAGAAATATGTGGCAGTGTACAATGGTAAAAGGCACGAACGTAAATTCAGCAGGGAAATTATTTATAATACCTTCACAAAGTCTGATGATCAGGGACTTGCCGCTAAAGTGGATTTCGGTAAAAGTATCTGGGAAAATATTCCTGTGAAAGAAGAAAAGGACGGAACGATTCTTCTGTCTGAAGAGGAGCAGGCTTTTATTAACGGAAAGTAGGTTCTTACTTGATTAAAATAATGACTGTCCGGTTGGGCGGTCTTTTTTTTTCTCCCGCAGATCGCACGGATTCCGCAGTTATTTCTTATGGATACAGTTGATTTAATGGTAAAGAGCTTCTTTTTTATATAAATCGGTTCATATAGGCTTTTTGCTTTCATTATCTCCTTAAATTCCTTTATCTTTAAGCAATCAATAAAGGTTATGAAGATAAATAGATTTTTTGCAGTGCCGGCAGTTGTGCTGGCAGCCCAGTTCTCATGGGCCCAGATCAAGGTAGATTCGAAAGAAAGACTTAATCCCGTAGTAAAAAGTTTTGTAGATGAAGTAAACAACAATTCACAGCTGGAAAACCTGGCTTATGAACTGCTGGATGGCATCGGCCCGCGTCTTGTGGGAACTCCCGAAATGCTGGCCGCTAATGAATGGTCGGCAGAAAAGCTCCGTTCATGGGGTATAGAGGCTAGCCTTCAGCAGTTCGGAACATGGAAGGGGTGGCAAAGGGGGACTACCCATGTAGATATGGTGTATCCGCGTATCAAATCCCTGTCTGCAACACAGCTGGCATGGAGCCCGTCGACTAAAAAACCGGTGGAAGGGGAAGTGGTTATTCTTCCAAAAGCGGCTTCGAAAGCAGAGTTTGATCAGTGGCTTCCCTCTGTGAAAGGAAAAATAGTACTGATTGCCCAGTATCAGAAAATTGGCCGTTCAGATGAGCAGATCAAAGAATTTGCCACTCCGGAGCTGTATGAAAAGCTTAAAGCAGAAAGAGAACAGGCCGCCAAAGACTTCAGTGCATATGTGAAGAATATCGGTTACGATAATAATACCCTTCCGGAAGCCCTGGAAAAAGCAGGAGCGGCAGGAATTGCGATTTCGAACTGGACGGGAATCATGGGGGCTAACAGAATTTTCGGAGCTAAAACAGCAAAAATCCCGATGATTGATATTGATGTGGAAGATTACGGAATGCTGTACAGAATGGCTGAAAAAGGCGCAAAACCTAAAATTAAAATCGATGCCCAGTCTAAAATACTTCCTGATGCCAAAAACTTCAACACGATCGGGATGATTAAAGGAAAAGAAAAGCCGGATGAATATGTGATCCTTTCCGCTCATCTTGATTCATGGGACGGAGCACAGGGAGCGACAGACAACGGGACGGGAACCATTACCATGCTTGAAGCAATGAGACTTCTGAAAAAGTACTATCCGAACAACAAGAGAACAATCGTTATCGGACTTTGGGGCAGTGAAGAACAGGGGCTGAACGGTTCCAGAGGTTTTGTGGCAGATAATCCCCAGATTATCAAAGGAGTTCAGGCTGCTTTCAACCAGGATAACGGGACGGGACGGGTAGTCAACATCAGCGGACAGGGATTTGTAAAAGCTTATGACTATATCGGAAGATGGCTTGACGGGGTTCCGAAGTCCGTGAGAGGACATATTAAAACCGACTTTCCGGGAATGCCTGGTGGGGGAGGTTCTGATCATGCTTCATTTGTGGCGGCAGGAGTACCGGGAATTTCTTTAGGTTCTCTGAACTGGGGGTATTTCGGATATACATGGCATACCACAAAAGATACGTATGATAAGATCGTTTTTGATGAAGTGAAAAATAATGTAGTCCTTACCGCAGCATTGGCTTATATGGCTTCTGAAGATCCTGAGTTTGCCAGCAGGGAGAAAAGAGTAATGCCACAGGATGATAAGGGAGAGACAATGAAATGGCCGGAAGCAAAAGAACCGAAAAGAGATTCTAAGGATTTTAAATAGTAAGAAATCTGGAGGACCATATAAAAGCATCCGCCAGTGAAATAATAAATACAAAGACTGTTTCTGTTTAAGAGACAGTCTTTTTTGTTGGTATTGTACACATTTTTATTTTTTTGCATATATGAAATTGCAATAAAAATACAAATGAATGCAAAATAATGTAAGGGTGATATTTCTAAATTTAAGAGTCATTTTTTGACATTAAAAAACACCAGTTACATATATGAAAAAGAATATTTCTAATAAGGACGGTCCTGTTCCGGGGCCGGGTCCTGCCCATCTGTATTTTGTAAAGTCCGGCGAAACACTGGAAAGTATTTCCTGGGATCTGAACATTCAAAACCCCGGCTATCTCCGTAAGTATCACAATGCGCGGTGCAGTTCTCTGGACCTGATTCCTGAAGACGGAACATTGAGGTTTCTTCAGAAGCTGTATGTTCCCATTCCGGATGAAATCGCCGGTATCAACAGAAAGATCAGGGAGCGTGGGGAAAGTTTGTGCTATTTGCTGCCTCATGGAAAGATTCCTTTCAATATCAGATCAGTTAATGGTGACTATTCAGTAATGCATGCTGAAAGTGAAGACGGTATCCGGAAATATGAATATGCCTATCTCATTCATTTCAATTACATCAGAGAAGATGAAGAAAAACATTATATCCGTTTTTCAATGAGCAGCTTCAGGAAAAATGGGACGGAGCCGGAAGAGAAGATCAATGGTCTGGCTTCAGATCTTGTGAATATTATCTATCCGGTAACACTGACGGCGGACAGAACCGGAAATTTTATAGCAGCAAAGCCGGATAAAGAGATTAAAGAGATCATAGCTCGGATTGAAGGGCTAAAAAAATACCATACAGGTCCTTATGCAGCTTTACATACTGATCAGATGAAAAGTAAGGTAAAGAATCCTGAAATGATATATGATCACCTGAAAAAACTGATGTGCATACAATTTCTTTTCGGACATTTTTATCAGGCAGACTATCAGTCAACAGATACTGCTGCTCCATACCCGGAGGAATTTTCATGGCTGGCTCCGGCATCTCCCGTCAGAATGAAAATGACTCATCAGACTTTACCACAGAGGGATGCCCGTTATATGGAAATTCTGCAGAAAGGTAGATCTGCGGATTACCGAACCATTCAGGAATTATATGCTTCGCACGGAGCGTATGACGAACAGATCAAACCTCACGGAAAATCTTTACAGGGAGAGCATACAGCAAAATATACGCTGGATTTTCATGATTTCTCGATCCGGAAAATAGATGCTGAATTTGAAATGCAGATAGCCGGTTATGAGAAAAAATTAACCTTCAGGCTGGAAAAATTAACAGAATAGCCTGGAAATCATTAAATAAATCAACACAGATGTTATGTCAGAAAACAGATCAGCCCATGAGGGCAAGCATTTCGTTATTCAGAAAGGGAAGGCTCAATGTGATCAGGGCAGTCAGTTTCCCCGGTTTAAAGTAACCTCTCATCGGAAGCATTACTGGAACAGTCAGGAGGTATTACCGGATTATCTTGCGGTGACGGAAGATGATGTTCAGTTCAATCCTCCGGGACCCAGTTTTGGAACCTGCAGGCTGAAGCCTTCTCCGGGCGGTTATTTGCCCTGCACATTCGCTCCTGCAGGAAAATGGCAGAAAACGTATGAGAGCACAAAAGTGATGGGGAAAAGCTGTCTTTCCGAAATTGCTGAACTGATGTGCAGTACAGGCGGAAAGATTACAGTGAAAGATCACGGGCAGACTTCCGTGATGAACAGACAGAATATCACTCTGGCCGATTCCAGGGATTATCATATGATTAATCCTTTTATGGATTTGAGGGAGACTCAGGAAGAATTGGACGAACAGGATCAGATTTATGAATAATTATCTTTAAAACCGACAGCCATGACAAAATTAACGATTACAGGGAATATCCGGCCTGTTGTTGGAAATACAGAGGTTTATTCACTTTTGGTGCTGGATCATGCAATGACCTCCGGTCCATTTTCTGTTCCTCAGCCTGAAATAAGGTGGAATATTTATGTACAGGACAGAAAGGGCTGGAGAATAGCCAATGGAAATGCAAAAGAGGGAGAGCGGGTTACTTACAAGTTTACGAATAAAAGTCTCAGGTATAAAGCATTAAAAATTGAAGCGGTCCGGGGAAAGGACAGGGGCGAGCTGTATATAAAACCAGGAGAAGCGGAAGAGCCTAAAATACTCAGTGTGGAACTGCTGGACATTAATTCCGCAAAACTCTCCAGGGGAAAACCGCTGCATTATACGGATACCATTGTCGCTAAAGCCTATTGCGTAGGCATGTTCGGATATAAAGTGTCTTTTATATTGTGGGAAGATGATGCTGTGGGAAAAGGGCATGATCCGGTTATTAACAGAATGAACAGAATCAACCTGGTTCCTCTGGTTGCGGAGGTGGATGATGAAGGAGTTGCCAGAGGGGTTTTCAGACTTCCGGTGTATACTATGGCAGCCCGGATCGCCAATATGAGAATTGCAGAGGGAGACAGGGATGAAGGCAGAACCCATGAATACTACGTGACTGCGGAAGTGATATCAAAGCATATCAGCAAAACAAGTCCCAACGTGAATGTAGTCAACCCTGCCTATATTCCTCCATCAGGTGAAAAGCCTGGGAGAAAAGAGAATACTCCTTCAACCGGAAACCTTCCGGCAATACCGGGAAAGCATGGTGCAAAATACAATAGACCGAAACCTGAAGACCAAACGGCCAAGTTTCCGCAGACTTCTGCTGCAAAAAATCAGGCTGACCCTGATGGCAAAATTCTGAATGCGGAATTTACAGACTCCACAGGAAAACCTCTGAAGAATGCGCTTACAGGAGATGTGGTCTCCATCAGAATAACTTCCAGGAATATGAAAGGACAGAATGTAAAAGTAAGGATCTGGGAAGAAGACCTGTCCCGTTACAGCAACGACCTTTTGTACGAAAAATCTGTCATGCTGGCTTATCCTGCTACCAACTTTATCAATGGAATCTCCCTGACAAAAGAGATGTATGCCCAAAGCAGTGATTGGGGCGAAGGAAAAGACCATGAATATTTCATAGAAGTGAAACATCTCAACACTTCAGTTACTTCCAGGGTAATCCGGGTAAGCCCTGACGCGGAACCTGTGAAAGCAGAGGCAAATGATTCTGTTGCGGTTATTAAAGAAAATAAAAGAGACCTGAAAAATTGTGGTGGTACATACTGTATTGATAAAAACTCCCCACCAGGCGAACTGATCAGAGAAATCAATATACGGTTGGCCGGTTTCGGAGGAAACGTACCCACTGATCAATTTACGGACAGGACTGAAAAGATGATAAAACAGTTTCAAAGGGATTATATGAAAGTTCCTGAAACAGGAAGGGTTTGTGGGAATGTTCTGAAGGCAATTGATGAGTTTCAACAAAAATATATTATAGATTTTGATGATGTAAAATGTTCTTGTGGAAAATGTAAGGGATTTGGGAACGATAAATTTCCGGAACAAAAACAAAATTCAAAAATTGCAGAACTTAAAAGAAAATACGAGTATCCGGGAATTCACAGGAGCTTAATTTGGGCATTAAGAGCTGCAATGTTTTATACAACGGTTATTGAAAAAAACATGAAATATTCTGTTAAATGTATTTTTTCGGGATATAGATGCTGGGTAGATAATGATATTCATAATAGGAGTTCCACGAATCATATGGGTAAAGCTTTGGATCTGCATTTTAACAAAAATGGGAAACGAACACAGATACTTAAAGAAGTAGAAGAAATAAGACAGAAAATATTTGTTAAATATTTAGGAAATCAAGTTAGATGGAACGAAACCAATAAATTTTCATTAGAACCGGGAGTGGCAGCTTACAAAGGAGAGTTTATAGCAAGCACCTGGATTCATTATGATGTGAGGCAATTTGAATTAAAATATTTAGCAGACGAATATTTTGCAAAGAATATAAATCAAGTTAATGGGGAGAGCATTATCACTGTGGCAGGCAAGATACATCCCAATATATGTAGCTGTATGGGAGAAGGAGAGGTAAAGCAAATTCATTCTTCAGCAGTTGTGCCTAAAAAACAGAATAATGGTTTTACCATTAAAGATGCCGAAGCTGCATTGAAAATTATAAATGCTCGCTACGGAAAAGAAATGGCGCAAACAATAGAAATGATTTATAGATGGGAAACAGGACATTTTAAATCCGGACAATATGTAAACTGTGGCTCTCCCGGAATGGAGGCGTTTGGAGAGGCTCCCAGCTATGGGTGGAACAGCGAAATTTATACTGAATATCCTGAATATATTCCTGTTGGGTTATGGGAAAGATACGAAAATAAAGGCAAAAGCGGGCAGGGAGGTAACAAACAAATTACAGACAGAGCTAAGAAATATATTATGTTTCCATCCGTAGAAGCAGGAATGTCTTATATCGCAGAGTTTATTTTAAGGTATAACGGAAATGTAGGAAGGTGGCATTCCAAAGATCTTACAATTCAAAAAAATTATATTAAAGATATTAATACAACGATACCTAAAATTTCTAACAATTTTTAAAATGATAAGTAAAAAAACATTTACTATTTTATTGCTGATATTATTAAACAATATTTTAAACTGTAAACAAAATTCTGATAAAAGGTTGTCTGATATTCGTGAAAAGGAAAAAGGAGCCATAAACACACGCAAATTGACATGTCAGGAAATAGTTGAAAAAATAGTAAAATCAAGTGATTTGAATCTTAAGGATTACAAAAATTATTTTATTGATATAGATAGAATCGAAAGTGACAGTATTTCAATTCATGTTTATTTTGAAAATAACCTTTCTGATGATCCTGAACAAAAGCAAATTGTTGAAAGTACAATTGCCTGGTTGCTGCTGATTCCCAGTGAGCAGATTTTGTATAATGTAACCGTAGATCCAGAGAAACCGGTAGCCTTAAAATTTGATAAACACCTATTGGCTCAGAATGATATTTTTCGGGCATGTGAAATATCAGAAAAAAATATTCCTCTAAAAGGTGATGTAAATGATAAAGCAGCCATTTTACCTTTTAATTTTGAAGATTTTTATGCGGTTTGTGTTTATCCTTCTGATGAAAAAAAATGTAGTGAAAATTATCCCAAATATGATTATAATGAAAAAAGTGAATTATTTAAAATTATTGGAAGTGAATTTTATTTTTCAGAATATATTTATTTGCCGGCAATAAATGATTTTAAACCAGTTATATTGTGCGATAATACATCAGATATTGAAAATTACTATTTAATTGTTATTAAGGATGGAAAAATAATATCTAATTTATTAATAGGAAAAATGGATGGTGAGAGTATTCAGGATTTTAACATATTGAAAAATTATAACATTACACTATATAAAAGGAAAAATAAAAAAGATGCCAGAAAAGAAGCGGGAAAATACAAAATATCAAATGATGGAACTATTATAAAACTATGAGTTACTAATTGACTGTTTTTATAGGTAATTATTTCAATCCTTAACTAAAGCTGTATGCAATCAAACTCAGCAATGATGCAAAAGGTTGTGTATATTAAAGGTCTAATACCGTAATATCATTACAAAAAACAAAAGATTTTGGAAGCATGCCTTTTGATGGAACCGGGTATCTTTGGAAATGCCCCTATATTGATGAAAGCTTTACAAAAGGGAAAAAGAATACGTATGTTTTGAAAAAGAACAGCAGCCGATAAGATTAATAAAATTCAGATCATTAAATATAATTTTTTAAATCCGGAAATACAGAAACAGAAAAAACGTTTTCCTGAGTATCCAGTTTTCCGAAACCATATTCACAGAAGATGAAATCCAGGTTATTGGATTTTGCTGAACTGTAATCTGTCTGTGTATCGCCGATATACACCGCGTTTTCTGTATTTATCCCGTTTCTTTCCATGATGAGCTGTATATTCTCTGCTTTCGGTTTTCCCGTACGTCCGTGAGATTCAAAATCGGTAAACAGGCTGCCGAACCGGTAGAAATCCAGGAAGGCTTCAATATATCCGTCCTGACAGTTGCTCACAATGAAAAGGTTGTGGGTTTCAGACAGGCTTTTTAACGTATCTTCAACTCCTTCATAAAGAATTCCGCCCCGGGTACGCAATACTTTACTTTCCTGTTCCGAAATTTCGGCAAGAATCGTTTTCACGTCCTGCCCGGTAATTCCCGGTGCGATTTCTCTGACGATGTCGTCCGTCAACAATCCCATATACTGATCCATATCTTCCGGTTTAAGCTCTTTTTCAATAAGCCGGTGCCGCGTGAGAACCGTATTCCATATATTAATAATAGAAGCCCTGGAATCCCACAGCGTTCCGTCTAAATCGAAAATTAAATTTTTATATTTCAAAATATGGTATTTATATTTTAAGTTCTAATCATAAACTTGTCTGCGGCACATTAAAAGCATAAAATATGTCTTTTTAAACTCATTTTAAAATTAACCGCAAACCGAAGGTCCGGCATAGTCAAAAGACCAAAATTTTTATTTTAAATACTTTAGAGTGATTTTTAAGTTAAATACTTTACGTATAGAAGTTCACATGAACCTTTAAAAATCTTTGATTTTTATTCTTTTGAGAGCTTTTAAAATATCATAACCTCTGTACAAACAGCTTTTGTGCCTTATCATAATGAATGCGATAGAAACTACAAAATCATGCTTAGTTGAACTCTTTTTCTCGCCTCATCCACTTCCGTCACTTTTACCCTTACATGCTGGTGAAGCTTTACTACTTCATTCACATCAGATACAAAACCGTCTTTCAGCTGGGAAATGTGTACCAGACCGCTTTCTTTGATACCTAAATCCACAAAGCATCCGAAAGCTGTAATATTATTCACGATTCCCGGAAGGATCATGCCTGTTTTTAAATCTTTAATGCTCTTGACGTTCGGGTCGAATTCAAAAACTTTGGCCGCTTTTCTTGGATCCAGCCCCGGTTTTTCAAGCTCTTTCAGAATGTCTTTAATCCCTAAAATTCCTATTTCTTCCGTGATATAGGCTTCCGGTTTTACCAGAGCTATTTTTTCTTTATTGGCGATCAGTTCATGGGTTTTAATGCCGAGATCTTTAGCCATTTTTTCCACGATCCCATAGGCTTCAGGATGTACGGCAGAGTTGTCAAGCGGATTCTTAGCATTAGAAATTCTCACGAAGGCTGCAGCCTGCTGAAAAGCTTTCTCTCCCAGTCTCGGTACTTTTTTCAGTTGTTTTCTGTCTTCAAAAGCACCGTTTTCAGCCCGGTAATTCACAATGTTTTCGGCCATTTTCTCTCCGATCCCGGAAACATAACTTAATAACGATTTACTGGCCGTATTCAAATTGATCCCTACGGAATTTACACATTTCATTACCGTGGAATCCAGTTCATTTTTAAGCTGAGTCTGGTCTACATCATGCTGATACTGCCCGACACCAATAGATTTAGGGTCAATTTTCACTAATTCGGCCAACGGATCGGAAAGCCTTCTTCCGATTGAAACCGCACCACGAACCGTCACATCATAGGTAGGAAACTCGTCCCTTGCAATTTTACTGGCAGAATAAACAGAGGCTCCCGCTTCCGAAACCACAAAAACCTGCAATGGTTTATCAAAAGCAATCTTTTTAATAAATAACTCGGTCTCACGGCTTGCTGTCCCGTTTCCGATAGAGATCGCTTCGATATGATAAGCACTGACCATCGATCGGATCTTTTTCATAGCCATTCCGCTTTCATTCTGAGGAGCGTGAGGGTAGAGGGTCTCATTGTGGAGAAGATCTCCTTTCTCATCAAGACATACCACTTTACAGCCACTTCTGTATCCCGGATCTATGGCCAGAATTCTCTTTTCTCCCAAAGGCGGGGCCAACAGCAATTGACTTAAATTTTCAGAAAAGATCTCAATTGCTTTCTGATCCGCTTTTTCCTTAGCTTCCTGCAGGGCTTCATTGGAAATGGCAGGTTCTAAAAGTCTTTTATAACTGTCTTTTATCGCCAATGCGATCTGCTCAGAACTCTCATTATCCGATTTAATAATGGCTTTTTCTATGAAATCAATTGCTTCTTCTTTGTCAATTCCTACATTCGTTTTTACGAAACCTTCCGCCTCAGCTCTCAGCATAGCCAAAAGCCTGTGGGAAGGAGTTCTCCCAAGATTTTCTTCCCATTCAAAATACTGAGAAAATTTCTGTGCATCTTCTTCATCCTTTTTAGCCTTTACAACCTTTGAAGTTACCATAGCTTTACGCTGGAATATCCGGCGGAGGTTTTTGCGGACATACATATTTTCATTGATCCATTCCGCCATAATGTCTCTCGCTCCCTGAAGGGCTTCTTCCTCAGAGGCAACCTCATTGTTCAGGTATTTTGAAGCCAGAAACAGAACATCGTTATTTTTCTGACTCATGATGATTTTGGCTAAAGGTTCCAGTCCTTTTTCTTTGGCAGCATCCGCTTTGGTTTTCTTACGTTTTTTGAAAGGCAGGTAAAGGTCTTCCAGTTCCTGAAGATCAAAACTGTCTTCAATTCTCTGTCTGAGCTCGGGAGTTAAAGCACCCTGTTCTTCTATGGATTTTAAAATAGATTCCTTTCTCTTTACAATCTCTTCAAACTGTCTGCTGATTTTTGCAATCTGCTCAATCTGAGTTTCATCCAGATTCCCGGTCTTATCCTTCCGGTAACGGGAAATAAAAGGAATCGTACAGTCTTCTGCTAATAATTGTAAAGTATTGCTGATGCTCTTCTCAGAAATATTGAGCTGCTTCTGTATAAATGCTACGGTCGTCATTGTTCTGTTTTCGGATGGCTAAAATAGGGTTTTGGAATGAGAAAATCCAGTCCAACCCAACCCATAAAGCAAAAAAAATCCCCCGTATTGGAAGACGAGGGGGCTTAAATGTTTTCACAACGGAATAATCCTTATTGTGAATTGCTTTCAAAATTTATAAGTCAAAGATAATAAAATACATTTAATACCGCAATGCGGAAACCCGTAATTCAAATTATTTTTTTCTTCCTATTTTTATGTAATTATGAAAAACTAGATCATTATGACTAAAAATATACTTGGATTGGATTTGGGGACAAATTCTATTGGCTGGGCTTTGGTTCAACAGGACTTTGAAAATAAAAAAGGAGAAATTCTTGGGATGGGAAGCCGGATTATCCCGATGGGATCCGAATTAAGTAAATTTGAACAAGGGCAGGCTCAAACTAAAAACGCCAACAGAAGATTGGCAAGAGGAACAAGAAAACTCAATAAAAGATACAAGCAGAGAAGAAATAAACTGATTTATATTTTACAAGAGCTTGGGATGTTACCGGATCAAATTAAGCTGGTGAATCAATTTTCAGATCCCAATAAGTTAGATAAAATTTCAATACTTCCAATTTCTAAAAATCAGCAACAGTTAACGGCTTTTGATTTACTGGAATTACGTGTAAAAGCATTGACTGAAAAGATTGAATTAGAAGAGTTGGGAAAGATTATTTATAAATACAATCAACTTAGAGGATATTCCGGGGGGAATTCAGAGCCTGAAAAGGAAGAAAATAGCGAGGATGAATCTGAAGAAAAAGAGAAAACAAATGACAGTTTTGTAACTTTCTCTAAAGTTCTGTCATTAGGATTGCCTGAAGAAATAACTTTTAAGGGTAAGAAGTTAAATAAAAGAAAAATTGCGATTGAAACGGAAGATGGGATCATTGAAGCTGACACTTTTTTAGATAATATAAAAGAAAATGATTCTTTAGAACTTCAGGTTAATATTCGTCGTGCTAAATCCGGAGATACTATTACTGTAAAACTCCCCAGCAAAACAAGCTGGAGAAAAAAAATGGAAAATATCGAAAAACAACTGGCAGATAAGTCAAAAGAGCTTGGTCGGGAATATTTTATCTCAGAACAGTTATTCGATATTCTGAAAGAAAATAAATGGGCAAAAATTCGCAATAATGTGATTTTGCGTTCTAGATATGAGTCAGAGTTTGATGCTGTTTGGAGCGCACAATCAAAATACTACCCATTTCTTAATCATTTAGAAAAGGACAGATTACAAAAAATATTAGAGTTTATATTTCCAGGACAAAAAGAAAGTCAGGAAAAATTACGAGAAACAGGATTAAAAGAAGGACTAAAATATGTTATTAAGAATCAGGTTGTATTTTATCAAAGAGAACTTAAGGATCAATCAGATTTAATATCAAACTGTCGATATGAGCCAACTGAAAAAGTTGTAGCCAAAAGTCATCCTGTTTTTCAGGAATATAAAATTTGGGAGCAGATCAATAAATTGGTTATTAATACCAAAATTGAAAATGGTATAAATAGAAAAGGAGAAATCAGATATAAGTATATTGACAGGCCAATTCCGACTGCTCTTAAAGAATGGCTGTATGAAGAATTACAAAGTAAAAAAGAAGTTTCCTTTAGTCCAATACTTACAAAACTCAAAAAAGAATTTAACCTAAGAGAAAATGTGGATTTTCTTAACGGAATGAATGTCAAGGATAAGTTGAAAGGAAATGATACAAAAGCAATTCTGCAAAAGACTTTAGGAGAACTTTGGGATATGTTTGGTCTGAATGATTCTGAAAGACAGACTGAACTGTGGGAAATACTCTATAATGGTAAGGGAAATGAATATGATTTGACAAGTGACAGAACTTCTAATGTATTAGCATTTATTGAAAAATATTCACCTGATTTAGAAAATAAGAACGATGTTGCTATTAAGATTTCTAAAATAAAATTTAGCAGAAATTATTCGAATCTTAGTTTAAAAGCAATTGAAAATATTTTACCATTAGTGAGAGCAGGAAAGTTTTTTGAACAAAATTTTTCTGATGTATTAAGCCAGAAAATTAGTAAACTTTTGAATGAAAATGTGGAAGATCCATTTGAAAAGTCGGCTCAGGAATTTTTAGACAAAAATCAAGACGTTTTATCAGACGGTGGGATTGTAAACGCTATTGCAACAATATTGGTTTATGATAAACATACCGCTAAAGAATATTCTGCCGATGAATTAGTTAAAGAATTTACCCAGATTTCAAGATTAAAACAAGGTGAACTAAGAAATCCTTTGGCAGAACAAATCATCAATGAAGCGCTAATTATTGTAAGAGATATTTGGAGAAAATATGGTTTTAAGCCTGATGAAATAAGAGTGGAACTGGCAAGGGAACTTAAAAACAATGCGGCTGAACGTGGTAAAATGTATTCTGCAAATTTAAAAAGCCAAAAACATAATGCAGAAATAAGAAATAAACTTGTAGAACTTAAACAGGAGATTTCTATTGCCAACATTGAAAAATATAAATTATGGGTTTCTCAGGAAAACTTAAAGGAAGAATATCTTAAGAATTATAATGATCCGTCTAAATCTGAAATAGAAAAATTAAAACTCTGGGAGTCCCAGGGTCATATATCGCCTTATACAGGACAGCCAATTCCGCTTTCGGAACTGTTTAATCGTGAAAGATATGACGTTGATCACATCATTCCACAGTCAAGATATTTTGATGATTCTCTTTCTAATAAAGTAATTTGTGAAAAGTCTATAAATAATGAAAAGGGAAACAGAACTTCTATGGAATATTTCGAAGTAGGTTCAGTAAATTACCAGATTTTTACAAAAGATCAGTTTATTGACCATGCAAATAAATATTTTTCAGGGAAAAAACGGAAAAATCTGTTGGCAACTTCCATTCCTGAAGACCCTATTCAGAGACAGATAAAAGATACTCAATATATTTCCATTCGAATCCGTGAAGAATTGAATAAAATTGTCGGGAACGATAATGTAAAAACTACAACAGGAGGAGTGACGGATTATCTAAGAAACCATTGGGGGCTAACAGATAAATTTAAAGTCTTGTTGAGAGAAAGATATGAAAAGGTATTACCCAAACTTGCTCAATTAGAATATGATAATTATAAGAAAGAAACGGAAAAGAAGTTTACAGAATATGAAAATGCTGATGTTGCATTTAAGGAACCCATTTTAGATGAAGAAATTTTTATTGAGAAATTTAAAAGCGAGTTTATAAGAAAGAAAAACAATAAACTGATTATAAAAGGCTGGAGCAAAAGAATAGATCACAGACATCACGCTATGGATGCTCTTGTAATAGCCTGTACTCAACCAGCACATATTAAAAGATTAAACGATCTCAATCAGGTTCTTAAAGAATGGCTGGATAAAAATAAAGAAAAATTTTTTCCGGGTTTTACCGGTACTAAAACAGAATTGCTTGACGAAGTGCTGAATTTAGAAGAAGAAAAAAGACGGGAAATATTTAATCAGCTGGAAAAATTCAGAGCTATTGAAATGCCTTGGAATGGCTTTCCTGAAGAAGCAGAGCAAAAACTTAAAGAAATCATAGTTTCCCACAAACCAAAAGATAAACTTTTGCTGCAATATGATATTCAGGGAAATAAGCAAATAAAATTAAGAGGACAATTACACGAAGGAACTTTATACGGTCTTTCAAATGGAAAGGAAATATATAGAATTCCACTCAGTAAACTCGCAGGAAAACAATTTGCCACAGAGAAAACAATAGAAAAGATTGTAAATCCTTTTTTAAAGAAAGTAATAGAAGAACATCTAAAATCTTTTGGTAAAAAAGAAGAAGCATTTTCAGCAGAGGGAATTTTAGATTTAAACAAAAAACTTGCTGAACGAAAAGATGAACAAGAAAATCCCAGACCACATCCTCCTATTTCAACTATAAAAATTTATTATAAAGATCCATCAAAATCTAAAAAGAAAAAAACTGATGATGAAGATGATATTTCGTTGCAAAAATTAAATAGGAAAAAATCCTTTAATGATTCTTTATACGTGAAAACAGGTGATAATTATCTATTTGCAGTAATGGAGAAAGAGACTTTCAATAAAAAGTTAAATAGTAATAAAACAGAACGTCATTATGACCTGATAACTTTTTTTGATGCTGCTAATCTTTTAAAATCCGAATTTAATGCTTCAAATGACAAGAAAAACTTTAATAAAGAGGATTTATTCAGAAAATATTTTGAAGAAAAAAATAATGCCAGGCTACTATTTACCTTGAAACAGGGAGATTTTGTATACCTCCCAGATGATAATGAAGAAGTTATTTTGGAAGAATCAAGTCCTTTGTTTATGGATTACTGGAAAAACATATCGGAAAGAAGTAATAATATATATGTGGTACAAAAATTCAGTAAAAAACAAATTTATTTTTTGAAACACACTATTGCTGATACTATCATAAAAAAAGTAGAATTTGGTTCACAAGACTGCTATGAAAAAATTGGAGAGAAATCTATCAAAGAATTTTGTTTCAAAATTAATTCAGACCGTTTAGGAAATATTTCAAAATCATAGCTTTATGATCACCCGTTCCATTTACATAGGTAATCCGGCTTATCTTAAACTCAAAGATGAGCAGATGAAAATCCTTTGTCCGGAAACAAAAACGGAAAAAGGGAGTATTCCTGTGGAAGATTTGGGCTTGCTGATGCTGGATCATTTTCAGATCACCATATCGCATCAATTGATTCAGAAAATGATGGGTAATAATGTGGTAGTCATTAGCTGTGATGCTCAACATTTACCACACGGAATAATGCTGCCTTTATATGCGCATACGGAGCATTCGGATCGGGTAAAAGACCAGTTGGAAGCCAGTGAACCGCTCAAAAAACAACTATGGAAACAGACTGTTGAATGTAAAATTGAAAATCAGAAAGAAGTTTTAAAACGCTTAGGAAATTATTATGAACCTATGGTTGATTACCAGAATAATGTGAAAAGCGGTGATATTACGAATATGGAAGGCATTGCAGCGCAACATTACTGGAAATACCTCATCAGCCTGGATTTTCTGAGACAGCGTTTTGGTGATTCTCCCAATCAGTTTTTCAATTTTGGGTATTCGGTTCTCAGAAGTATTGTCGCAAGATCGATTGTAGAGACCGGATTGCTTCCCGTTCTCGGGATTTTTCATAAAAATAAATACAATCCTTATTGTCTGGCTGATGACCTCATGGAACCTTATCGCCCATTTATCGATTTGCTTGTGATGCAATGGCTGAAAATTAATCCGGATACAGAAGAACTGACGAAGGAATTCAAAGCTCATATTCTGCAGATCGCTACCAAAGATGTATGTATCGACGATAAAACAAGACCTCTGTTGGTTGCTGTTAAAACAACTGCTTCGTCACTTTACAAGTGCTACACAGGAGAAAAACGGCTGATCTCTTATCCTCAATTGTTATGAATTCCGAAAGGTTTAATGCATACCGAATTATGTGGGTTTTAGTATTATATGATCTCCCAACTGAGACCAAAGCGAATATGAAAGATGCGAACCGCTTTCGGAAGGCACTCATTGATGATGGGTTTACTTTATTTCAGTTTTCTATGTATGTGCGCCACTGTCCAAGTCGTGAAAATGCTGAGGTTCATATTAAAAGAGTAAAATTTATGCTTCCAAAAGCCGGGAAAGTTGCCATTATGTGTATTACAGACAAACAGTTTGGCGATATCGAGATCTTCTTTGCCAGGAATAAAGAAGAGCCACCACCAATGTTCCAACAGCTTGAATTATTCTGATTTTTCAATCCTAAATAAACAACAAATCCGCTGAAATTCAGCGGATTAAATTTTGAGGTTGTGAGTAATCACTAAGATAGTAAATTTTGAAAGCAATTCACAACATAAGGCATTCGAGGTTGATGATGCTGTATGTTGTGAGTAATCACTAAGATAGTAAATTTTGAAAGCAATTCACAACTAACTATGAGGCGGTATATCCAACAGGAGAGTTGTGAGTAATCACTAAGATAGTAAATTTTGAAAGCAATTCACAACAGTGGCATATCCAGCGTTTTGTACCCCGTGGTTGTGAGTAATCACTAAGATAGTAAATTTTGAAAGCAATTCACAACTGGTTGTGGTGCCGGGTACAATAATACAGTGTTGTGAGTAATCACTAAGATAGTAAATTTTGAAAGCAATTCACAACAGCAAAGTATTCGATGATATTTTTCATTTCGTTGTGAGTAATCACTAAGATAGTAAATTTTGAAAGCAATTCACAACTGTAAGCTGTGCAAGCAATCCGGCATAACTGTTGTGAGTAATCACTAAGATAGTAAATTTTGAAAGCAATTCACAACATGTTTAATTCTAGCATTGTCTTTGCGCCCGTTGTGAGTAATCACTAAGATAGTAAATTTTGAAAGCAATTCACAACTGTACCTAAATTAAGGTTATTTACCCCCGTGTTGTGAGTAATCACTAAGATAGTAAATTTTGAAAGCAATTCACAACTTAATTCCTGGGAGGATATTCCCGGATAATGTTGTGAGTAATCACTAAGATAGTAAATTTTGAAAGCAATTCACAACTTGTAGTCATAAAGTAGAGATAAAACAGGCGTTGTGAGTAATCACTAAGATAGTAAATTTTGAAAGCAATTCACAACATATTCTTTTTAAGGCAATACTTTTTTAAAGTTGTGAGTAATCACTAAGATAGTAAATTTTGAAAGCAATTCACAACTTAGTAGGGTTAGCATCTTCATTTAAATACGTTGTGAGTAATCACTAAGATAGTAAATTTTGAAAGCAATTCACAACATGAGCCTATCAATTAAAATATAATAACGCGTTGTGAGTAATCACTAAGATAGTAAATTTTGAAAGCAATTCACAACAGCGGGTTAATTGATGGCGGTACGTCTTGCGTTGTGAGTAATCACTAAGATAGTAAATTTTGAAAGCAATTCACAACCGCTTGTAATACCGCTTCGGGTAGCGCGTCGTTGTGAGTAATCACTAAGATAGTAAATTTTGAAAGCAATTCACAACTACTTGTAGTTTAGACGCGTCGCCTACGGGGTTGTGAGTAATCACTAAGATAGTAAATTTTGAAAGCAATTCACAACGTCTCTCTCTCCCTCCTCTTCGATCTCCGGGTTGTGAGTAATCACTAAGATAGTAAATTTTGAAAGCAATTCACAACAGCAGCAAGATTAATAATTTCACTTGTAGTGTTGTGAGTAATCACTAAGATAGTAAATTTTGAAAGCAATTCACAACTTGTTTTAGTAGTAACATCAGTACCGACATGTTGTGAGTAATCACTAAGATAGTAAATTTTGAAAGCAATTCACAACACAGGAATCAAAAAGGTAAAGACAGCTGCCGTTGTGAGTAATCACTAAGATAGTAAATTTTGAAAGCAATTCACAACTATGAAGATAAAGGAGTTCATGAATTATTTGTTGTGAGTAATCACTAAGATAGTAAATTTTGAAAGCAATTCACAACTTACATTGGCATTTAGGCTCAACCGCTGAGGTTGTGAGTAATCACTAAGATAGTAAATTTTGAAAGCAATTCACAACGTCGAATTGTTAATATCATTTGCCATTGTTGTTGTGAGTAATCACTAAGATAGTAAATTTTGAAAGCAATTCACAACGTGTTTTAATCTATATTCCATAAATCAAAAGTTGTGAGTAATCACTAAGATAGTAAATTTTGAAAGCAATTCACAACCATTTCAACAATTATGAATCCAGACTTCTGGTTGTGAGTAATCACTAAGATAGTAAATTTTGAAAGCAATTCACAACTACTCGATACCGTCTTCGACAATCTTTGAAGTTGTGACTAATCACTAAGATAGTAAA
>DJTE01000046.1 GCA_002439165.1 Chryseobacterium indologenes | reverse complement strand
GCGGATCTATTGATACTTTACAGTGAGCATTTATTGAATTAATAATGCAGATCAGTTAGATCAAGATAGAAAAATAAGATATATTAGCTGTAAGTACTTAAGTAATAAGCCACATGTTTTTGGCTTATTACAACTGCTAAGTCATTATTATTTTACATATATGAAATTGTTAATTTAAGATTATATATGTGATATAATTTGTTGTTGTAGTTCTTGAGATATGTCTTCCACGCGGTAAATATAATCCGATTCTAAACCTTTTCCAATGAATTTTGTAAAGCTTTCGGATGAGACGTTTAAAGAATCTAAACTGTTTCTAATTTCCGATTCGAGGTTAAGACCTTTCAACCATTTCATTTCAATAGAGGAATTTTCATTTAGATGTCTTTTAAATTCTGACAACTTCCATAACGTAATCAAAATTTCAAATTTCTTACCCAGATCGCCATTAACAGATTTTTCCGGAAGTAAAACTTCTGGCAAATTTTTTAATGTTTTTTCTTCAATTGTAACAGGAAATGCAGGAAAATTGATATCAATATTTTCAGCGCCGGTTATTAAGTTATCATAAGCATTAATGAGTTCTTTGTTTATTCTGAAACCACTAACTGCTATATTATCTTTTACACTGATAATTGTAATAAATTGATAATCTAAATCTCTCAAAATACCTAATGCGAATAATAAACTTTCCAAACTATGGGTATCAGAAAAATTAAAATCGATTATTCCAATTGTCAAATAAGTAATGGTGTCGGTTTCTTCTATTCCATTGGGATAAACGAATTTAAAATCAGAACTTGCCTCAATTATTGCTAAAGAATGATTGAGGTCATCAAGTTTAGCGTTTTTAGCCTTCATCCACCATTCTTCAACAGCCTTTCTCCCAACTGGAACAGGCATTTTATCTTCTAACGGTATTTGCGATAAATAATATAAGATTGAAGCATATAGTCTTTCATAATGTATATTTTCTTCTATGCAAATGCTCTCCGAGTCAAAATAAGCTATTGTTTTATTTTCAATAGTTCTAAACGCCTTTTGCAGTGCTTCTAAGTCAAAATAAACACCTTTGAAATTAATTAATGCCAATCTTCTGTCTTGTTCTTTTTTTGGCAGGAAAATATTGAATATTTGACTATTAATATTTGTAAAGGAACTAATCCATGAGCCTATTTCTTTTTCGCCTTCGACAGCATTATTTTTTTCATTATACTTTTTATAAATTGGATATTTTTTCTTAAGCTTTATAGTGTTGTTAAGAAGTTCTCCTTTCTGCTGTAATTCAGTGACATTTTTTTGAATTTTATTCTTGTTGCCTTCTAATAATCCGTCAATCATCCGTGTAACAATTTTAACCCATTCCAAAGCTAATTTTCTAATGTTTATTATTCTCTCTTGCCAACTGTAAGCCGACGAGTCTAAATACATTTTCTGTATTTCGTTATACCAAATCTGGTTGAGATGAATGTCAAAAGAATTCCCAATTGAAGCCGGAGTCATTCGTTTACGTGCATCATCTCTAACTGTAGTAGTCATTTCTTCAGAAGGAAACGGGAACATTATTCCCTCAGTACAATACTCTTCATAAAATGGAAAGAATTCAAAAATATCCTCAATCCTAGATACACTCAAATTATTGGCGTGTTTTGAATCTTGATCAAATAGAAGATATTTAATATTAATTTTATTCCCAGAGTCCTCTATAATAATAGAATTAGTATTGACTTTAAGATAACTGAAGAGCGTCTCTTTATTTTTTATTATGAAATTATTATATTCAACGGGATCGGTTAATTGTAAAAAAGACATCAATTCTTTCGCCTCACTAAAATCCATTTTTATTAGCTCGTCGATACTGATATTGTTGTTTATTGATGGAATATTAATGGCTATTTTTAAATGGCTAAACCATTTTACCAAAAAGCCAAGACCTTTATAAGAAATAATAGCTGAAGAACGTTTTTGCAAATTTAATTTTAAAGCGTTTGCAAATATGACTACATCAGAATTTTCAAATTGATATTTAGGTAATCTTTTCTTTAAATCTGCTAATAGTCTAAAGTTGCCTCCTTGCTCACCAAGAATATTTGACATTTCCTCTAAAGTATTAAGTTCGGAAAATGGAGTAGAAGCTACGGAAAATAATTCTATACCTCCGACATTATAAGCTTCATCAAATTCTAATTTGTTTTCATTCAAATATCGATGCGGTTCAGCGTGCATAATACCATCAACAGCGACTACAATATTTTCTAATGAGTCTTCAGAAACTATTTCTGCTAATGTTTCGTAAAATTCATTTTTATAGTTTTGATCAAGTAGAAAAGGAATATTATTAAAGAAATCCTGTTTGTAATCATCAGTAATAATCTTAAAAAGGTTTTTAAGAGATTCCTCTACAGGTATGTTTTTGTGCAATAGATCTTTTAGGTGTTGAGATCGAACAGGATGTAAGCCTTCTACAAAATGACCATCAAAATTTAGGAAATATTCTTTTTCTAATTCATTTAATAACTCACCTCGGTCTTGTTCGAATCCTATTTCCGTTTTTACATAACTAAGTAATTTTGCTGTCTTTAATTTAATATTTAAACAATCCGCAAGAGAAATCATTCGTAATATTTCTAACTTGGCTCCTGCTGATTTCGAATTGGATAAATAGTTTATTTGTGCTGAAAGTCGCTCTTCGATCATTTCACCTCTTGTCAGAAGATATGTATATTCAATCAATAGTCCTTTTGGATGAACCTGTTCCCATACAGGTTGCCATTTTTGAATATCCGGATGTATTTTGTGCTTTCTTTTTAATTCTTCAAATAATTCTCTGGCTTCGACCATTGATAATAAAATATCAACGGTAGCTAGGTTAATTCGTGAAATGTCAGCACCAAATCTAAACCAATCTTCTTGTCTAGTCGTAAGTAGATATTTTACAGGAAAATCGCTTGTTGTCGAAACTATTTCAAACCATGATTCTACTAAAGTATTTAATCCATCTATAATTAACAGAGGCTTTTCACCAATTAGAATTCGGGATTCCAAAAATTCAGCAATAGAATTAGCTTCATTGTAGTCCTTACAGCTTCGTAATTCATAGATAGAATAATTGTTTTTTTCTTTTAGATCATATCCCGTTTGCCACGCCAAGGTAGATTTTCCTTGTCCGCTTGAAGATCTAATCACAGTAACATCTGATTCAAATACGCTATCATAAACTTTTTTTTGCCAAATCTTTCTTTTTACGGGTAATCCTAATTTGATATGAGCGGGTCTTGCTGCTTTTCCATCATAAAAATCTTCTGCATAATGACTTTCAGTAATATCATATGAAACTTTGATGATCCAATTATTTAATATCGCATTATTAATAGGTGCTTTAGAGTAAGAGTCTTTTATATCCTGAAATAGGGCAATAATATCAGTATTAGTTACTGTAATTCTATTTTTTGACCAAATAAAGACATTATAAAATAATGATCTTAAAAATTGAAGTTCTGTTCCTTTGTTTATTCCCCAGTTCTTAAATAATGAAATCAGAATATCATTGAACAATTCTGTCGATGTTTTATGTTCAAATGAGATATTTGATAATAGATCATTATAGTTTATATTGGATTTTAATGTGGTGAATTTTGTCTGCCAGAAATCAGATAAATCCTTTTTATGCATTAAAGAGTGAAGGTTGCCTTTAGCAATTTCCATATTATACACTAACTTAAACTTGCTGCTAGGATTAATTTCAAAAGTTTCAGCGAAATTTTGTAATACTCCTAAATCCCAAAAACTTCCAGCGTCCATTTTATTTACAGATGATTTAACCTGAGTATATAGTTGACCATTAAGAATATTTTGAGAGGTATTTAAGTCAATATCCTCAATACCCTCCATTGTTATTGATTTTTTGGAAGTTCCTTTAAGTTCGTTAAGTATTAAATAAGATGCATATAATATTTGATAGTAGATACCTCTAAAATTTACTGACCCTCCAATTCTTTTTTTTAGTAAGTTTTCTAATTCTTCGGTAAACTTATTTAAGGTTGGTGTTTTATATGGAGTATTCATTATTAGTATTAGTTAAGATTGGACTTGAAATAGCGTTTTCACAAAAATAAATCAATTTTATATAATATTTTATGGGAATCCGTAAGTAAAACTAATTTCTAAACTCGCTTTTTTACTTTGATACGGCATAAACTGTTTTTGTTATCATTTCATATACTTAAAAATATTAATTTGTAAATCAAATAAATACATTAATTATATGAAGTCAGCCTATCTATACGTTCGTGTAAGTACAGATGAACAAAAAAGAAAAGGATACTCCTTACCAGAACAGGAGGATAGATTATTGAAATATTGTAAATATAACAATATCGAAGTCAAAGGAATCTATCGTGAAGACTATTCTGCCAAAAATTTCAACCGACCTGAGTGGAAAGAATTATTTTCAGTAATTAAGAAGAAATCATCAGGAGAAGATAAAAACATACTATTTATCAAATGGGATCGATTCAGTCGTAATGTTGAATATGCTTATGAAATGATTGGAAAGCTTCGGAAGTATAAAACAACAGCAATGGCTATTGATCAACCAATAGATTTTTCTGTGCCGGAAAGTACAGTTATGCTGGCTGTATATTTAGCCGTTCCAGAAGCGGAAAATACCCGGAGAGCTCAAAATACGGCAAATGGCATTCGTCGAGCAAAGTTGATGGGTAGATATCCTAATAAAGCACCTATTGGATTCATTAATCTGACATTAATGGATGGTAAAAAAACTATTGCTCCCAAAGAACCTGAAGCGGATATTATAAAGTGGTCTTTTCATCAAGTTGCCCAGAACGATCATAAAATTTCCGAAATAATGAAAATAGCTATTGAAAAAGGATTGATATGTTCACGGTCACACTTTTTTAGAATTTTACGGAATCCAGTTTATTGTGGGCTTATATCAGTTAGACTTGAATCCAATGAAGAGCAAATGATAAAAGGTTTGCATGAACCTTTAATATCAGAGTCGTTATTTTACCAGGTTCAGTCTGTTATTAATACAAAAAGAAAAACTACTTCTAAAAAAAATGATTTGAAAGAGCTGTTTTTTCTTAGAGGTTTTTTGACTTGTCCTGTTTGTGATCGAAAACTTAGTGCAAGTATTTCACAAGGTCGATCAAAAAAATATCCATATTATCATTGTCATGATGGTTGTAAGACAAGGATAAATGCAATTTTTCTTAATGAATCTTATCGAAATAAGCTTCAACAGTTGATACTATCAAATAATGCAGTTGAATTATTTAGGAATATTTTGGAAGGGCAGAATACAAAGACGCAGAAAGCGAGTTATCTATACACTCAAAAATTATTGGAAAGAAAAATAAAAGAGGAGGAGCTAACCCTTTCTAGAGGTAGAAAACTATTTATTGCAGGAATATTGAAGATTGATGACTATAATGAATTAAAAAAAGAATATCAAATTAATACTAGAAACCTTAGCAAGGAAACGCGTGATATTGTTCTTAAATTAAAAGCTATCGACAGAAAAAATCAAATAGAGGATAAAGCGCTAGTTGAAATTTTTCAAAAATTTTCCGAGTTTGATACTTCAGACAAAAGATATCTTGTTAATCTTATTCCGCCGGTTGATATTGACTACCAAACAGGAAGTCTTTCTTTAGGGTTGAATCAAGCATTTTCAAAAATTTTATCAAAGAAAAGTAACCGAAAAAATAATAAGAAAAATGAATTTCATTGATAAAAATATTTCAATTGAGCAAGCAATTATTCTTCTGGCCAAGAATGGAATTCAGGTAAATGAGAAGGAAGCTAAAATTATATTGGAATTACTATATTTAGTATCCAAAAATTATGATAAGCCAAAAGAGAAAGGAATATTAGAACCTTAATGGGATTTCAAACCAAGCTTAAATGCCGATGAAATCTCTGATAATGCACATTTAGACTGTCAATTTCAGACAGATTAAAGTTTTTATGCGGAAAAAATCAAACCATGAAATATCAGGCTGTAAAAGTTTGATATAGAGATTTTTATGTATAAAAAAAGAGAGACAACTATCAAATAGTTGTCTCCTTCAGTGACCTCGACAGGATTCAAACCTGTAACCTTCTGAGCCGTAATCAGATGCGCTATTCAGTTGCGCCACGAGGCCGTTTGTTATCTTTTTGTTTAACGGTTGCAAATATACCACTTTTTTCCGTTCTTTGAAGAATGAAACAGAGAATTTTACTTTTATTAACGGTTTTTTCGCTAATTGCCTGTAAAAGAGAAACAAAAATTTCGTCCTCAGACTGGACCAAAATATCAGAGCGTACCCAATTTAAAGAGAATGGCGGTGCTTTGGAACTGAAATCGGGAAATTTCACCTATAATTTCAAAGAAAACCAGACTCCGTTTAAGAAAATTATTCTGTTGAACGCCAGTATGGCAGGGTATATTGCAGAACTTGGAGCCGAAAATCTGATCATCGGAATATCCAGCCCGGAATATATCTATTCTGAAAAGATCCTGAATCTCGTTAAGGAAGGAAAAATCCAGAATGTGGGAAATGAGCAGAAATATGACGTGGAGAAAATTATTTCCATGAAGCCGGATGCCATCTTTACCAACCATATCGCAAGCTTTGACAATACCTACGAACTGCTGAAGAACAACGGAATCCAGGTGATATTCCTGGATGAGTATATGGAACAGCAGCCTCTTGAAAAAACGGCCTATATTAAACTTTTTGGAGAATTTTTAGGAAAGGAAAAAGAAGCGGAAGCCCAATATAAAGAGATTGAAAAAAATTATAGTGACCTGAAACAGCTTGCACAGAAAGCAAAAGAAAAGCCTGTGGTTCTGGCTAATGAAATGTATGGCGATGTATGGTATCTTCCCGGAGGAAATACCTCTGTTGCCCATTATATTGCAGATGCCAATGCCCATTATATCATGAAAGAAAATAAAGATGAAAAAGCATTAACGATGGGGTTTGAAGAAGTCTATGCCAAATCCGGAGGGGTACAGTATTGGGTAAATGCTGGGAGCCATACTTCCAAAAATGAAATGGTAAAAATGAATCCTTTCTATGGAAAACTGGATGTTTTTAATAAAGGAAAAATCTATACAATGGCTGGCAGAGAAAAACAGAAAGCCAATGATTTCTTCGAAAGCGGAGTAGTGAGAGCCGATCTGGTACTCAAAGACTACATCAAAATTTTTCATCCTGAACTTTTGCCGGATTATCAGCTCACTTATATGAAAGAACTGCAATAAATCAGGACATTTGCTTATTTTTGCATTTCATTTTACGAAAAATTATGTGGAAAAAAATTAAACAGCTGATTTTCATCGTCCTTGTCCTGAATGTGGTCTTTATCATTTGGGGAAGATTCTTCAATCCGCCTATTACCATTACTCAGATAGGTGGTCTTTTTGAATACGGGAAACTGCACAGGGACTATATTTCCTATGACGAAATGGGGAATAATGTGAAAAAAGCCGTTATTGCTTCCGAAGATCAGAAATTTTTCGATCATGACGGATTCGATTATACTGCCATAGAAAAGGCCATGAAATACAATGAAAAAGGCAAAAAGATCAGGGGAGGAAGTACCATTTCCCAGCAGACCGCAAAAAATGTTTTCCTGTGGCAGGGAAGGAGCTGGCTGAGAAAAGGTCTTGAAGCCATTTATACCTTTATCATCGAAAAAGTATGGAGCAAAGATATTATCCTGGAAAGATACCTGAACTCTATTGAAATGGGACAGGGGGTATTTGGCGTGGAAGCAGCAGCCCGGTATTATTTTGGGAAATCTTCCAAAGATCTGAGTGCTTCAGATGCAGCCTGGATTGCCGCCGTACTGCCCAATCCCAAGAAGTATGATCCTAAGAACCCATCCCCTTATTTAAGAAAGAAACACAATTGGATCATGAGACAGATGAGGAATGTGAGTTTGAAATAGTATCTTTGTATTAATGAAATTCTTTAATTCCAGCACAAATTTTGAATCTGTTCTTAAAAAATACTTCTCTTTTAAGAATGAAACCCTCTCTCTGGAACCCTTTGCCGAGTTTTTAGAGAGTATTAAAAGGGCTGATTTTACGGATGTTCTTAATTTTTTAAGGAACAACCCCGTGTTTGCTGAAAACTTTAAACATTATATTCATAATATCTTCAGGGGAAGACCCTTCAACCTTTCACTCACAGAAGCCAACATTCTGTCTGAAAATGCCTTCTTCCCGGAACTTAAAAAAAGAATACTGAATAAACTGCTGCCTCCTGTTGAAAACGAAAAAACAGTGTGGTACATGATTGATAACGTCAGTTTAAGACCCAAAAAAGACCTGAAATATCTTCATAACCTTCCTGAAAATGAAGTGAATGAATTTTTAACACTTCTGGGAGCTTCAGATTTTATCATCAGACCTAATGTGAAGAAAGAGCTGATCTTCTCCATGAATATCCTTTCCTGGAGAGTAACGGGGATGGCGATGGAAGTGGAAGTCGTAAGAATGGCACCACAATACAGGAACCTCGACAATCCATTCCTTGCGCTGCAGAACGAGCTGGAAGCCCTTGCCGAAGAGCTGACGAAAGATCCGGAACTCCAGCTGCATTCCAGAGACAGCCGTTACAAGCAGATCAAAATATATGCAGAACAGTGTCTGGAATTTGTAAACATTGCTTTTAAGAATTCAGATAAATACGGGATATCAGGAAAGATCAACCAGTCTCTGCTCAAGATCCGTCAGCAGACAGAAAGGATCTACGAGATAGTACAGCTTCTGGTGATCGACAGTGAAGAAGATGTGATGATCAAATCAAAACAGCTGATCTTTAATATCCTGAATTATAAATCCCATAAAAATAACATTGCAGATCTGATCAACGACAGTACCCGTCTGATCTCGCATCTCATTACCAACCATACCGCAGAAACCGGAACCCATTACATTACTTCCACGAGGAAAGAATATATGACGATGTTCTACAAGGCGAGTGGCGGCGGTATTATTGTAGGAGCACTCTGTGTGCTGAAAATGCTTTACGGATATATTCCCGGAAGCGACTTTTCCCATGCATTTTTATATTCGATGAATTATGCAATGGGATTCGTTATGATTTACCTGATGGGATTTACCCTGGCCACAAAGCAGCCGGCAATGACTGCTGCTACCATGACGAAAGTTCTGTCGGAAGAAGGTAACAAAAGAAATAACACCGAATTTGCCCATCTTGTCTCCAAGCTGTTCAGAAGCCAGTTTATCGCTTTTGTAGGAAACGTGCTGCTTTCCTTCCCGATTGCGCTGGCCATTATTTATGGTCTGGACGTATTTTTTTCCCAGAACCTGGCCGTTGAACGTTCGGATAAACTATTAAAAGACCTCGACCCTTTTAAATCCAAAGCCATTTTACATGCGTCCATAGCTGGATTTTACCTGTTTATTTCGGGAATCATTTCCGGAAATATCGGGAACAACTCCGTATTTTACCAGATTCCTGAAAGAATTGCCAAAAACCTTTCCATCAGAAACTTTTTCGGGAAAAAGTTTGCCAAAGGGCTCTCTAAATATTATGCTAAAAACTGGCCGGGCATTGTTTCCAATTTCTGGTTCGGGGTGTTTCTGGGAGCTACCGCGCCCATTGGGCTGTTCTTTGGTCTTGATCTTGACATCAGGCACATCACTTTTGCCGCCGGAAACTTTGCATTAGGACTTTACGGTAAAGATTTTTCAGTAGATTCCTATACCTTCTGGATCTCCTTTATCACGGTGTTCCTGATCGGGTTCTTCAACTTCCTGGTCAGCTTTTCATTATCCATGTTCCTGGCCTTCAGATCAAGGAAAATGAATTTCGGACAGGTAAGCGAGATTTATAAAGAAATTTTCAGGTATTTCATTAAACATCCGTTTAAATTTTTCATTCCGCTCCGTTCCGGATTAGATAAAAAAGCAGACGATCTGATGAACAGTACGGTTTCCAATAAATCGGAAAATCAGCATTAAACTTAACCTTTTCGCTCTTTATGGCAAGTCGGTTCGTAAAAACTTTAGCCGGTCGGTTTACAATTGAACTGGGAAGGGATTTAGCGAACATCATCTTAATAATATAAAAGCTTTTTTCAAAGTTTTTCCGGTTTGGAACGCAGTGCGTACTGAATAGGCCGGACTCATTTACAGAAGGCTCTGAACATCGGGTTCAATACATGATACAAAAAAATCAGGGTTATCTGTACGGGCTTCGGGAGTAAAATAACCGCAGTAATGCTCAATTTACGGGATTTGGTAAAAATATCTGCCGGAAAAAAATCCTATAAAATCTTAAGGTCATTAAACTTTTCCTCCCCAAACTTATCCTGAAACTTTTTCAGATAAAAACTTTTTCTCATCTGAAAATCATGCCTGAGCAGGGGAGAGGCTATTGTAATCACCACGCATTTCTCTTCAATATTGACGCTTCGGATTTCGCTGAAAAGACTTTTGTCCAGATAATCTTCCAGGAAATCTTTGATCTCAAAGGCTACAAGCTTGTCTTCAAAACCATAGATCCTTGCAAAAGATTTCACAAGTTCCGACGACTGGTATTCACGTTTTTTCTTCTTCATATTATTTTCTCTCTAAATATTCAGTACTTAATCCATTGCTTTTAAAAAACGTTTCCAGTTCGGGATAAAGATACTCGCAGGTTTCGATAAGTTCCGGCATCTTCTTCGGAGAAGATTCAATTCCTGAACATTCAAAACAAATTTCGAATTGGGCAAAAATCTCATCATTCTTATCAGCCTTCTTCTTCTGTCCAAAAGAAAATATAAAAAATACTGAAAATATCAGGATGAAGACTTTTGATGTCATATCTCAAAAATAATGCTTTCTTCATTAATTTTCTTCACCACACTTTCCGTTCTTTCCCTGTGGGTATCCGTAATAAAAATCTGCCCGAAACTTTCCTTATTAACAAGTTCTATTAACTGGGAAACCCTGGTGTCATCCAGCTTATCAAAAATATCATCCAGCAAAAGAATGGGAGTTTTTTTGGTAAGTTCTTTTACCAGGCTCATCTGGGCCAGCTTCAGAGAAATAAGGAAAGATTTCTGCTGTCCCTGCGAACCGATTTTTTTTATCAGAACATCGTCCATTTCAAAAAGAAGATCGTCTTTGTGAACACCTTTTGAGGTATAGGTAAGCATCCGGTCTTTTTCAAGGCTTTCCTTTAAAAGCTCCTCAAATGAATTCTCAAGAAGATGGGATTCGTAAATAACCGAAACGGTTTCTTTTCCTCCCGAAATAATCTGGTAAAAATTCTGTACAATAGGATTCAGCTGTTCTACAAACTCCTTTCTTTTCTTAAAGATTTTAGTTCCGTGCCGGGTGATCGGGTCGTCATAGATTTCCAGTGAATCTTTGTCCCAGGTTCTGTTTTTGGCGAAATATTTAAGCAGGGCATTTCTCTGCTGCACCGTTTTCTGATACTGGATCAGGTCAAAAAGATACCCCGAATCGGTCTGGGAGATCATAGAATCCAGAAACTTTCTGCGGCTTTCCCCCGAATCAGAAATCAGATTGGAATCATAAGGGGAGATCATCACGCTGGGCAGGTATCCGATGTGATCTGCAAGCCTGTCATAGCTCTTATCATTCTTTTTAATGATCTTTTTAGCTTCTTTGGGCTGGGAAATTCTGATGATGTCTTCACTTTCTTCATTCAGAATCTCGGCATCGATGGTAAAAAAATCTTCCTCCTGTTTAATATTGTTGGCATCTGTATTGCCTAAAAAACTTTTTCCTACCGACAGATAATGCAGGGCATCCAGAATATTGGTTTTTCCGGCACCGTTGTTCCCTACAAAACAGTTGATCTGTGGTGAGAACTCAAATTTCTTCTCCGAATGGTTTTTGAAATTGTAAAGAGAAAGTTTCCTGATAATCATTCGTCAAAAATACTCCATTATTAGTAAAAATAAAAAAGGAAGTGCGGAACAGGTTTCCACTCCGAAAGAAAAATAAGCGTCATCTCTTTTATTTTCAGCAAAATAAATAAAAAAATAAGATACAGCGCCCGATAGAAAAAATGCACCTGCATACAGAGGTTTAAGGTAAAAAACCACAATCAGACAGCTGATAAATACAAGGACGTAGGCAATATACTTCGTATTCTGAACTCCGATTATCTGGGGAAAGGTTTTTACCGTGTCTACCTCCATATCCCGGATATCAAAAGGAAGAACCAGAGCCGTTATAAAAAAGAAACTGATCAGGAATATAGGCACGCTGAATTCGGGAAGGGTGAGCCAGCAATTCATCAGCGCCCATACCAGCCCTACATAAAAAACCTTCAGAAGCGGAATTCTGCGGATATAAACATCCAGGAAAAAACTGTTGTAAAGCAGCCCCAGCACAACAATGACAAACCATTTCAGAAGCCTTATTTCATTATGATTATGGATGATCAGAAAAGCACAGATAATCCCTGTGATCGCATTTAATGCCACAATTTTAAAGAAATAACGGGTATACTGGTATTTGGTATAAAGATAACCGCTGAAATAAGTGATAAAGATCAGAAACACAGACGGAAAACGGAATGTGTTTTGCTCCATCATAAAAAATACTGCAAAAAGAGTTCCCATCAGAGAAACATAGAGCTGGCTGTCTATAATGTATTTTTTCAGTACTTTTAAAGCATTCATTTATCAAAATTAATACCTATGAAAATCATCTCCAAATGTGTTCTGCTCTTTTTGGGTTTTTCGTGCATATTTTTTCATGCACAGAAGTTTTATGAAGAACAGTGGAAGAAAATTGCAGAAAGCTATAAAGACGGAACGTTCAAATCCAACCTGCCCCTTATTCTTGAAATCCAGAATAAAGCCGTGGAAGAGAATAATACAACGGAAATGATCAGATCCCTGAAGGCCGAATTTGCAGTATACAAAGCCACCCACGACGATCCGAAGAACGACTACGCCTCCGTTTTCTTTTCCAAGATCAGCAATATGGAAAAAAGACTGAAAAATGAAGACCTGCTTTTTTTCAAAGTATTGGAAATAGAATTCTTTGAAAATTATTATAACCTTAAAAAGTGGGAGATTCTGAGCCGGACAAACGTTGCGAAAGGAGATATTTCAGAAATAGAATCCTGGACGAAGCTTGATTTCAAAAACTTTTACCTGAAGAGACTCGCAGAACTCACCGCAGTGGATGATAAACTCCGGAAAATACATATTGAGAAATACAAAGAAGCCTTTGAAAATGAACGCGATTTTCAGTTCTTTCCCTCTCTTTACGACTGGAAGGTTAAAAAAAATATTGATTTCCTGAACAACAGCGATATATTCACCAAAGATGAATTAAAAGAGAATCAGGCTGTTGTTACTGCTTTATATCAGAATCTGATTGATTTTAATACCGGTAATTCTAAATTATACTTCCAGCATCAGAAACTGATCTACGAAAACAATATCAGAAAAGATGAAAAATTTCTGGAAAAACAGATGGTACTGGTGAATTCTCCCATAAAAGGAGATTACAAGATTCTGATCGTAAAAAATATAGTGGGGGAACTCAGCGGTCAGTCGAAGTATATTCAGGCCGTAGAGCTGATTGATAAAATAAAAAAAGAATATCCCGGTTCAAAATTTCTGAGCAATATCACCCGGCAGGAAAACCAGATAAAAGCGGCTTCCCTTACCCTTTTCCTTGAAACTCATAATGAACCCGGAAAACCATTCCAGATGGTTGCTGATCATAAAAATGCAGACCGTTTTATTCTTAAAATTTATCAGGTCAATAATGTGAAAAACCAGCTGGAGCAACTGGGATATTTAGGCTATGGCGGGAGGTATATTCAGGAAGATGAATATAAAAAAATAGATAAAACCCTTTTCAGAACAGATACCTTTACACTTCCCAATAAAAAAGACTATCTCGGGTACAGTACAGCCCTTGAGATGAAAGGGCTCCCGAAAGGAATATATATCGGAGAGTATACCAACGGAGAAGAGGTCTCAAAAGTCATGTTTATTATCACCTCTTCTATGCTTATTTATGATGAAAAAAAAGACCATATTCTGGTTGACCGTGCGAATGGAAAATTAAAACCCAATACCCGGCTTTTTAAATTTAATTTCAGAAACTATTCCGGAATCGATGAAACCCAGCTGATGATCGATACGGATAATCTGGCCAGATTCCCTTCCGAAAAATCAGACTATTATCGTTCCTCCCGTTACCTGATCTATGATCCGGCAACTAATGATTATAATTTGGTAGAGGGAGCATATCTCTCAAGTTCTTATAAGGATTATTATCCGCATACCCAGCTTTTTCTGGACAGGCAGATCTTCAGACCAGGGCAGACCGTCTATTTTAAAGCCATATCCACCTTTACAGATGAAGAAAAAACAATAGAAAAAGTTGTTACAAACAATGAACAGACGGTAACCTTGTATGATGCCAACAGCCAGGTGGTCAGTACCCAAAAGTTCAGTACCAACGCATTTGGATCATACAGCGGAAGCTTTGTGCTGCCAAAAGATAGACTGAACGGGCAGTTCAGGCTTGCAGTCTACGCTTATCATAACGGAAGATATATTAATGATTATAAATATTTTTCTGTGGAAGAATATAAGCGTCCCAAATTTGAGATCACTTTTGACACCATTAAAAAAGATTATAAGTACGGTGAAACCATTGAGCTGAGAGGGAGAGCAGTTACTTTCTCCGGAATTCCATTGAGTAATACCAGCGTTAATTATGAAATTAAAAAAGAGAATATCCGTCAAAGGTATTTCTGGTGGTATCCGTACGAGAGTTACAACAATGAAAATTCAATTCTGGGAAAGGCGGAAACGGATGACAAAGGAGAATTCGTTATTAAAATTGATCTTAAAAAAGACGAAAACACGGAAGGGATACAGGTTCATAACTATAAAATAAAAACATCTGCAACAGACATCAATGGCGAAACCCAGTTCGCAGAAACAGATGTGAAAGTGGCTTCAGTTTCCCATTATTTAAAAACCGATGAAATAAAAGAAACTTTTGCAGAAGATGAGCTGAAGATAAAGGTAAAAGCCTTCAACTATAACGATGTATCCTTAAATAAAAGTTACAGGGTAAAACTTATTCAGCTGAAACAGCCGGAACGCGTTCTGAGAAGCAATTTTGAAAATAAGGTTCAGACACTCCCGGGAATGTCCGGAAAAGAGTTTCTGAAAAAATTCCCGCATGACCGTTATGACCAGTCTGAAAACCGTAAAAATTGGAAAGCCCTTAAAACCCTTATAGACGGAACAAAAGATGATAAAGAACTGAATTTAGGGAGACTTGATCCCGGAGATTACAGGCTTCTTGTATATAATATTGAAGGCAGAGACACCATAAAAACAGAACAGGATTTTGAGGTATGGAGCCAAAAGAAATTGGGGGGAAATCAGTATCCGTTTTTAAAAGTTATAGGCCCGAAAGATAAGGTGATGAGAGGTTCTCAGGTGGTAGTTTATGCCTATTCTGCGATTCCCGGAGCATCTGTAAATATCTACTTTCAGGACGGACAGGGAAAAAAGACAATGGAAAGACAGAAACTGACCAACGGAATATTGGCGTACACTTTCCCCGTTTCCCGTGAAAAAAATATTACAAAATATAATGTTCAGTTTGTCTTGGCTCAGTATAATGATGTACAGAATCAATATGCGCAGATCAGTATCAAAGAGGAAGAAGATCCTTTGAAAATTGAACTGACCACTTTCAGGGATAAAGTAGAGCCCGATTCAAAAGAAAAATGGAGCGTTAAGATCTCAGGAAAGAATAACGAAAAAGTGATTGCCGAAGTGCTGGCCAACATGTATGATAAATCTTTGGATAAATTTGTTCCCAATACCTATAATTTTATAAAATATTACAGACCCGTAAATACTATTCAGGATTATAATATCAGAAATCTGACACAAACCCTGGAATGGTATCAGAAAGTAGATTATCTGGAGACCAGAGGGGTTTATATTCCTAAATTTAACTGGTTTGAAGATGATGTATTCTTTAAGCTGATGTTAAAATACGGGTTGATTACTGATACGGATGGCGATGGAATTGATGATATGAATGATGCCTGTCCTACCGTTCCGGGAGTAGCTTCTTATAACGGTTGCCCGCCTAACCGGAATGCAGTGATGGAGATGACAAGCCGTTCTGACCGTGAAAAAGATCGCTTTGACGGTGATGATGAAATGCGTGCCTCTGATAAAAAGGACACAGCACAGGAAGAAAAAAATAAAGAAGAGCTGAACGGGGTAAAAGCCCGTCAGAATCTTAACGAAACCGCATTTTTCTACCCCAATCTGAAAACCGATGCCAGTGGAAACGTAAGCTTTGAATTTACAACACCGGAAGCCCTTACCAAATGGAAGCTGATGTTCCTTGCCCACACCATAGATCTTAGAACAGCTATTCTGGAAAAAGATATCATCACCCGGAAAAAACTGTCTGTGAATCCGAATTATCCCCGATTCCTGAGAGAAGGAGATGAGCTGAACTTCCAGACGAAAATTTCCAACCTTACAGACAGAAACATGTCCGGGGCAGCTTCCCTGCAGATCCTCAACGCGGAAACCAATGAAGATATTTCAAAGCTGTTCGGAATCACTTCAGTACAGGATTTCGAGGTAAAAGATACCGGAAATTCCGTGGTCAGCTGGAAAATTAAGACACCGTTCAATAAAGCGACATCCATCATCATCAAAGTGGTAGCGAAAGCAGGAGAATATTCAGATGGGGAACAGATCCCGGTGGCCGTACTCTCCAACAGAATGATGGTTACCGATGCCGTTCCTGTCTTTGTAAAAGAAGGCCAGACCAAAACATTTACCCTTCAGAACCTTAAAAATAATACCTCTTCCACCATTGAAAATATCAGCAATACCCTTGAACTGAAAACAAACCCGGTTTGGGAAATCCTTTTTGCTCTGCCGGATCTGAGCCAGAACCTCAATATCACCTCTGATGCCATATTCAATACCTGGTTTGCAGACATCGTGGGAACCGAGATCTTCAAAGCCAATCCCAGGATGAAAACCGTTTTCGATGAATATAAAAGTGCAGACCTCCTGAAAAGTAATCTTGAGAAAAACCAGGAACTTAAGCAGGTACTGCTGGAAGAAACCCCGTGGGTACTGGATGCACAGTCTGAAACGGAAACCATGAACAGGATTTCAAGGCTTTTTGAAGTCAATGCCATGAAAGCATCCATTAACAGCGACTGGAAACTTCTTTTACAGTACCAGAACGGAGACGGAGGATTCCCGTGGCTGCCGGGATTTAGGAGTTCATACGTTTCATCATTATATATCCTTAGAAATCTCGGAAAAATGAATGAATGGCTGAAAGGGGGAATAAACCAGTATCAGTCGGGACAGGCGGATATGGTTTCTGCTCTTATCCATTATATTGACAGAGAACTGGAAAACCACTGGAAAGAAAATGAAAACACCCCGTGGAGTAATTTTGCGCTGGATTATCTGGATTCAAGACGCTATTGGGAAAAAGAATATCCGCTGCAGGGAATAGGGGCCAGTCTGAAACAGAATATTATCACCCGTGCAGATAAATTTAAAATTACAGACTTCACTTTCTTTGGTCTTCACAGAGCAGCGCTGATTTATGACAGTTACGGGCTGAAAAATACCTCTAAAAAGCTGATTAAATACCTCAAAGAAACCTCTGTTTCTTCAGAGACACAGGGTGCTTACTGGAAGCAGAACCTTAACGACTGGGGCTGGTATGAATCTAAAGCTGTAAATCACGCCGGAGCCATAGAAGCATTCAGTAAAGTAACACCGGAAGATGTTAACTTCATTGAAGAATCCAAAGTCTGGCTGGCTACCCAGAAAGAAACCAATTCATGGGGAAATTCCAGAACAACCGCCGAAATTATTTATACGCTGATGAACTCCGGAAAATCCTGGACAACTCCGGAAGCGGACAAAGCTACTGCAACCTGGGGCGGAAAAGAAGTGATTCCGCAAACCAAAACAACAGGTTATCTGAAGCAGACCATCCATTCTGATAAAGTCGATAAAAAGCTGGCTGAGGTCACCGTAACAAAATCCGGCCCGGGAATTGCACAAGGTGGATTGTTCTGGCAGTATTACGAGAACCTGGAAAATATAAAATCCACAGAAACTTATCTTTCCATGACAAGAGAATATTATAAAAAGATAAAGACCGCAAACGGCGAAGAGCTGGTTAAAATTACGGACAGCAGTCCGCTCACCGTAGGAGACCGCATTACCGTGAGGATGATCCTTAATACAGATCGTCCGATGCAGTATATCCACCTGAAAGACATGAGGGCTGCCGGGCTTGAACCGGTGGATGTGCTTTCAGGCTATCAGTACAAAAATAATCTGGGGTATTATCAGGCGACTAAAGATGCCTCTACCAACTTTTATATTTACTACATGCCGAAAGGTAAATATGTATTTGAATATGATCTGGTATGTAATGCTTCAGGAAGCTTCTCCAGCGGTTTTGCCGCTTTGCAGAACTATTATGCCCCTCAGATGAATGCCAGAACCAAAGGAGACAAAATAGAAATCAGAAAATAACGTATAACAGATGAGAAATGTCAGACTATTAATGATGTTGCTGTGTTTTAGCTTTTACCCTAAAATGCAGGCGCAGGAGTATTACGACGGACAATGGAAAAAGATTACCGATAACGGCACCAGAGGAGCCTACAAATCCAATCTTCCCATTATTTTAGACATACAAAACCAGGCCATGAAAGATAATAATGTACTTCAGCTGATCCGTTCCCTGAAAGCGGAATTCAGTATCGTAAACCGCACCGTGGACGACGATCAGAATAATGCTGTCTCTCAGTTTTTTAAAAAGCTTCAGACCACAGAAGCTAAACTCAAAGGAGAAGAGCAGCTGGTATTCAGGGTGCTGATGAATAATTTCTTTCAGGATTATTACAGACAGAACTCCTGGAAGATCAATGGCAGAACCAGCATCAATTCCCAGGACCTCTCACAGATAGAGACCTGGAGTAAGCTGGATTTTAAAAATTATCTCTCCGGAAGCTATCAGGAACTGGACAGCCGTAAGCAGGAAATGAAAAAGATTGCCCTGCGGAAATACCAGGATATGTTAACAGAAACTACGGATATCGCTTACTTTCCAACCCTTCTTGATTGGTATTCTGTAAAAAAAGTAGCATTTCTGTCAGAAAACGGCCTTTTTACAAAAAATGAACTTGTAGAAAACAGAATCGCGATCAATGCCGTTTTCGATGAGCTTATTGCGCAGAACAGCGGAAATTCCAGGCTGTATTTTATGAGGGAAAAACTGACGGAAAACTGTGAGTACAGCCGCTGTAAAGATAAGCCTGAACAGCTTCAGAACCTTTTGAAATCCGGAACGGAAGGAGATTACAAGGTGGTGATCATGGAAGATCTCATGAGTGAGCTTATTGCTAAAAAGAAAGTAAAAGAAGCTTTGGCTGTTGCAGACCAGGCGAAAAAACAGTACCCGAAATCGCCTTTCCTGGAAAACATCAAAAATAAAGAGAACCAGATTACCAATCCGTTGCTTGCGATCAGATATGAGCAGCAGACTCAGAGTAATCTGCCGGTTCACATAGTTGCAGAACATAAAAACGTATCAGGGTTTTCTCTGGATATTTACGAGGTGAAAGAAGATTTTCTTCCATTCATGCAGTATATACAGAGCAGTTACGGCAATACATTCGGAAAGATTAAAAAAGATCTGATAAGAAAGGAAACGTTTAAGCTTACAGATGCCGGAGATTATCATAGCCACAAAACTTCCCTGGAGATCAAACCTCTTCCGGCAGGAGTGTATGTAGCAGAATATACAGTGGCAGGATCGGATGATAAAAACAGTGATTCCAGACAGCATTTCTACTTCCTGGTTTCCGGAAACAGGGTGATCTATCAGAATAAAACGGACCGAAATCAGCTTTCCAACGAAATGAAACTGGTAAACAGTGAGAATGGGAAACCTGCTGCGAATGAAGGGCTTACTTTTTATGAGTTTGTTTCCGGTAAAACACTGAATAAAATAGATGGAAAAACAAATGAAAACGGGGTTTTCAAATTTCCGTCCACTGCCGGCAACGCCTATTACAGAACATTCCTCATCCGCCAGCCGAAGACCAATGATTTCCAGATCATGCAGATCTACGGAAACAGCGGAACAGCTGAAGAATCTGATCCGAATAAACAACCGCGTGTCCAGGCCCAGATCTTTACCGACAGAGCCATTTACCGACCGGGGCAGATCGTTTATTTTAAAGTGATCAATACAAAAACTGATAAGGAAATTGAATCCGTAACAGCAGGTCTGAAACAGAAAATTACCCTGCAGGATGCCAACGGCCAGGATGTTTCCTCACAGGATTTTACCACCAACGAATTTGGTTCCTACCACGGCAGTTTTACCCTTCCGAAAGGTCAGCTGAACGGTATTTTCTATCTGAGAACAGACGCAGGCTCTCAGGGCTATAAAGATTTCAGGGTGGAAGAATACAAAAGACCGAAGTTTGAAGTGACCTTCGATCCTGTAAAAGACGAATATAAATACGGACAGACCATAGAACTGAAAGGAAAAGCGATGATGTTCTCCGGAGTAGCTTTAAGCAATACCACAGTAAATTATGAGATCAAAAAGCATAATATCCGGTGGAGGTATTTCTGGTGGTACCCGCATGACAACGATAATGAGAACTCTATTCTGGGAGAGGCAAAAACTAATGAGAAAGGTGAATTTGTGATCCGCCTGGACCTTAAAAAAGATGAAACCCTGGAAGGAATTCAGATTGATAATTACGAGATCAATGCTTCCGTAACAGACATCAATGGAGAGACCCAGTCGGCAGACACTCAGCTGAAAGTAGCCTCGGTTTCCCACTACATAAAAGCAGATGAGCTTAAAAATGCCTTTACCGGTGAAAATGTAAAACTGAAAGTAGAAACCCGAAACTACAACGAACAGGATCTGAAAAAATCTTATCAGGCTAAGCTTTCCAGACTGGCCGCTCCGGACAGGATTTTCAGAGAAAATTTCCAGTCTGCGGTTCAGGATCTTCCGAACTTTTCAAAAGAAGAATTTATCAGCAGGTTTCCTCACGATCTTTTCGATAAAAATGATGAGGTTAAAAACTGGAAAACTGAAAAAATAATCTTTGAAAGACAACAGCAGCCGTCGGCAGAACTGGATTTAGGAAAACTGGATGCAGGAGATTACCAGCTGGAACTGTACAATATAGAAGGAAAAGATACCATAAAATCCTCACAGAACTTCAGTATCTGGGATAAAGGAGCCTTAAAACCTTCACAGAAAACCTTCCTGAGCGTTATTGAACCTAAAAATGAATTCTTACGGGGAGAAAAGGCGAAAATATATGTATACTCTGCAGTGCCGGATGCCCTGGTAAATGTCTTTGTACAGGACGGTACCGGAAAAACCGTTTCAGAAACTTATAAACTGAAAAAAGGAATATTGGAATATACCACGGAGATTCCGAAAGATAAAAAAATTTCTGCACTGAATCTTCAGTTCCAGCTGGTGGCCTTCAATGATGTGCAGACCCGGTCTGTCGCCCTGAAAATTAAAGATTCCGAACAGCCTCTGAAAATAGAAACGGTAACCTTCAGAGATAAGCTTGAACCGGGTTCCAAAGAAAAATGGAGTGTAAAAGTTTCCGGTAATGACAGAGAAAAAATAAATGCTGAGGTACTGGCCAATATGTATGATATGTCACTGGATCAGTTTGCAGCCAATACTTTCAACTGGCAGAAGCTTTATATGCCTTATGTCATTATCACGTCATATGAAATCGGAGACTATCTGCAGCAGGCCTATTATCAGAAAAGATTAGCATACTACAACGGAAAGTATGTGCAGGTTCCGGGCTTTAACTGGTTTGATAACGACATCTATGGCTATGGTGTGGCAGGAGATAGTAAAAGACTGGCCCGTAGTAAAATGGCTCCGGCTCCGGCTGCTGTTTCGAAAAATATTAATGAGGTGGTGATGGCAGGATATGTTAGCAAGCCGGAGAACGTACAGGTTCAGGCAGCAGATACCGGTGGTGCGTTAGATGTTGAGAATCAGGCTGTGAAATCAGAAGACCTTGAAAAAGTTCCTTTACGCCGGAATCTGAACGAAACAGCCTTCTTCTACCCGGATCTGAAAACCGATGCAGAAGGAAACGTAAGCTTTGAGTTTACCTCTCCGGAAGCCCTTACAAAATGGAAGCTGATGTTTTTAGCTCACACCAGAGACGCAAGAGCAGCTGTTCTGGAAAAGCAGGTCGTGACCCAGAAAGAGTTCTCTGTAACCCCTAATTATCCAAGATTCCTGAGAGAAGGCGATGAGCTGAATCTTCAGTCCAAATTGTCGAACCTTACCGATAAAAAATTAAACGGCTCGGCAGAATTACAGATTCTGGATGCATTCACCAATGAAAATATCACTTCAAAATTCGGAATCAATGCAGGAGTTCAGAACTTTAATTTGAACGGAAACGGAAACAGCGCCCTGACCTGGAAGCTGAAGGTCCCGGATAATGTTTCGTCCGTCATCATGAAGGTGGTTGCTAAAGCCGGAGCATACTCGGATGGAGAGCAGCAGGCAGTAGCAGTGCTTCCGAACAGAATGCTGGTTACAGATGCAGTTCCGGTTTTTGTAAAAGAAGGAGAGACCAAAACTTTTGTACTGGATCACCTTAAAAATATAAACTCAACAACAGTTTCCAATGTTTCCAATACACTGGAGCTGACGGCCAACCCGATCTGGGAGATCATGTTTGCATTGCCGGCTCTGAAAAATGACCAGAATAATTCTGCCGATGTGATCTTCAACAAATGGTTTGCAGATGTTTTGGCTGCTGAGATCTTCAGGGCCAATCCGAAAATGAAAACCGTTTTTGAAGAGTATCAGAACAAAGGACTGCTGAACTCAAACCTGGAGAAGAACCAGGAACTGAAACAGCTTTTACTGGAAGAAACCCCGTGGGTACTGGAAAGTAAAAACGAAGCCGAGCAGATGCAGAAACTGGCATTGCTGTTTGATGTCAATATGATGAGAAATTCCATCAGCCAGAGCTGGGAAGATTTCAGAAAACTGCAGAACCCGGACGGCGGATTCTCCTGGTATTCAGGGTATCCGAGTTCATACGGAACCTCTTTATACATTCTTAAAAACTTAGGAAAGATCAATTCATGGCTGAAAGGCAATGTTAAAGACTATCAGGGAACAGAACAGAAAGAACTTGTGGCAAAACTGGTTCAGTACGTTGATCATGAAGTGGGCAAATACTGGGAGGTGAAAAAAGATAACGTGTGGAGCAACTGGGCAATGGATTACCTTGATACCCGCAACTACTGGGAGCAGCAATATCCTTTAAAAGGAAAAGGAGCCACCCTGAAATCATTGGTAAAACAAAAAGCAAAAACAGCGAAGATTACCGATTTTACCTTCTTCGGACTTCACCGTGCCGCATTGCTGATGAATGATTACGGTCTGAAAGACGTGTCGGATAAACTCATGAATTACCTTAAAGAAACGTCCACAGATACCAAAACACAGGGCGTTTACTGGAAGCAGAACCTGAACGACTGGGGCTGGTTCGGATCGAAAGTTGTGAATCATGCCGGAGCCCTGGAAGCATTCAATAAACTGAAAGCCAATGACCAGAAGTTTATTGAAGATATGAAGATCTGGCTCGTAACCCAGAAAGAAGTGAATTCGTGGGGCAGCTCAAGAGGCACCTCAGAAGTGATCTTCACGATCCTGAACTCAGGAAAATCCTGGACCGGTGCAGAAAGTGATAAAGCCACCATAGTTTGGGGAGGGAAAGAGCTTACCCCTCAGACCCAGGCAACGGGATATGTGAAATCTACCGTAAAAACAGATGCCGTAGACAAAAACCTGGCAACCGTTACCATTACCAAACCGGGGGCGGGCATTGTTCAGGGAGGACTGTTCTGGCAGTATTACGAAGATCTGGATAAGATAAAATCTTCTGAAAGCTATATCTCTGTGACCAAAGAACTGTACAAAAAGGTAAAAACAGTTAATGGAGAAGAACTTCAGAAAATTTCTTCCGGAACTCCGCTGAAAGTAGGAGATAAGGTAACCGTAAGAATGATCCTGAATACAGACCGCACCATGGAATTTATCCATATCAGAGATATGCGTGCTGCCGGATTTGAGCCCGTAGATGTATTGTCAGGATACCAGTGGAAAAATAATTTAGGATATTATCAGTCCACCAAAGATGCCTCAACCAATTTCTATATCCAATACATGCCGAAAGGGAAGTATGTATTTGAATATGATGTGGTTGCCAATGCTTCAGGAAAGTTCTCCAATGGGATTACCACAATGCAGAATTACTATGCTCCGCAGATGAATTCACACACAAAAGGAACATCCGTTTCTATTTTGGAATGATTTTTGGCTATGGGGTAGTAGTAAAATTTTAAAATAAAAACAAAATGAGATTTTCAAAAACTTTAATTACAGGATTGGTAATGCTTGCAGGGGTAAACGCTTTCGCACAAAAGAAGGCCGAAAAGTTTGAGAAGCTGGAAATTGAAATGTTCCCAAAAGCTAAAGAAGGATACAAACAGGTATACATTCAGCTGCCTGTTGCAAAAAATGAAGCCGACTTAAAAGTGGAATTCTTTGTAGGGGCTGAAAAAATGCTCGACTGTAACAACTATTTCCTGATGGGAAATGTGAAAACCCAGGATCTTCAGGGATGGGGCTACAACTATTATGAAGTGGAATCTAACGGAGAAGCGGCAGGAACGTTAATGGGCTGTCTTAATAAGAAGCTGACGAAAAAATTTGTTACCCTTCAGCCGGAGGTTGTAAGATACAACAGCAAGCTGCCTTTGGTATTCTATGTACCAAAAGATCTGGAAGTACGTTACAGAGTTTTACGTCCTGATGCCAAAATGAAAACCGCTGTTCAGAAATAATCTGAAAAGCAGTACATAAAAATACTCCCCGCAGAAATGTGGGGAGTATTTATTTTATAGCCGTTATCAAAAAAGATCTGCGCCATCTGCGGGAGAAAAATATTCACAAACATCTGTGAAATCCATGCAATCCGTGAGAACCTAAAAAAATAACCTTCTCATGGATCTGAATAATTTCATGTTGGAAAACGCAACAGGCGCAAGGTTTTGAATTATTATACCGTTTTTAAGGAGCTGGAAAACCAAATATTTTTGGCAGGTTTTCAATTCATTGGATAACCATTTTTTAGTCTCGCAGATTGTGCAGATTATGCAGATTTTATCAGTGCTAAAAAGGAAACTTATCCCCCGCTTCATCGAATCAACGAAGTTGATTACCATCTTAGCTCCCTTAAAAATCAACATTGCCTATACATCAGTCTTTGCTTTTCCAAAACTAAAAATAATTTTTTTTCATTTAAAACACCTTTCAAATTAAAGTTAAACAATTACCCTATTGTTATGTTAAATAGGGAATTAACATTAAACGTATTTTAAACTTATTTTAAATTCACTTGTTTTTGATGTATATATTTAATGAATTAACATTTTTTGCATTATATTTGTTATAAACATAAACCATGAAAAACAATTTATTGATTTTTACGTTTAGTTTTCTGGCTTTCCCCGCTTTTGGCTGGGCACAGTCTGCCCCTGATTTTAAGGAGCTGCTGGACAGCGCTATGGTTCGCGATTCTGATCTCAAAATGCAGATCACTCAGAACAAGCTCACCGACCTTGATGAACACAAACTGAAAGACATCTTTCTTCCTACCCTGGAAGTGAGCGGGCAGGTGGGATACCTTAATGCAACCACAAGACTTACATCGCCGGAAATAAATCTCAGACCTTTCATCAACATCCCGGAAGGAACCTTCAATAATAACCTCAACATATCCGGTTTCTCAGGAATCGCCAAAGCCGAAGCTAAAATGCTTCTCTACTCAGGCGGTAAAGTGAAATACATGAAAAAAGCGGTTGAGGAAAAGAAAATATCCGAAGATATTCTTTTAGAAAAAACAAAAGATGATGTGGTGGCCGGTATTTCCAAAGCCTATGACCAGCTGGCGCTTATCCACCAGTCTAAAAGAGTATTGGATGAAAGCAAAAAAAGACTGGATATCAACAGAAAAACAGCAGACAAAGCTTTAGGTTACGGCCTGATCACACCTTATGATCACAAAAAAATAGAACTGGCCCAGGCAACACTGAATGCTAAAATGGTAGAATACGAAGGGAAAAAAGAACTTCTTCTTACCCAGCTCTATATTCTTACCGGGATCAGCAGAGACCGCCTCAGAATGATTGATCCGGTACTTTCTCCGGTAGACCTTCTTTCTCCTGAAAAAGGAATTGAACAGAGAGCAGAGATCAGAGCCCTGGAGCATGGAATTTCCGCAGCAGATTACAAAATCAAAGCAGAAAGAACCTGGATGATTCCGAAAGTTCAGCTGATGGCTTCAGCATATTATATCGGTCTGTACGGAAGCCGTATTAAAACCTCTGAAAACATCATTCCTGCTATCCCGGAGATTGGATATGGCGGAGCAAAACTGGACTGGAGACCCAATAATATCAATGTTCTTCCCTTACTCACAGCCGGAGTAGGCTTTAAGTGGGAAATTTTTGACGGAAAAGAAGGAAAGCATGCTGAAGAAACTGCAAAGATTGGAAAAGAAGTTCTCCAGAACAAAAAAGAAGATGCTGTGAAGAAACTCACCCTGAACCTGGCCAATAACCAAACCAATTACGATATAGCCACTGCGCAGATCGAACTGAAAGCAAAAGAAAAAGAACTGGCAAAAAATGCATTGGTACAGGCAGAAAAAGAATTCAGATACGGAATGAGCAAATCTTCCCAGCTCATTGATGCTGAAAATGATCTTGAAGCCGCCGAACTTGAATATCAGAACGCTGTTTTCAACCAGAGAAGAGCCGGAATCGAACTCATGAGATCCACCCAGGAACTGGATGTAGCTAAACTTTATTAACCCCCTTACCATTAAAATCATGCATAAAAATATACCCATACTCTTTGCTGCTTTTTTCCTTCTGGGGAGCTGTGGTGAAAAAAAAGAAAACCTTAATGATTCCGAAGGGAAAACCAAAAAGGAGGTCATCTCTTTTGCACCGAAAGTAACCGGAAGAATTGTAAAAATATACGTTACCGAAGGGCAGACTGTAAAAAAAGGAGATACCCTTGCACAGCTTGATGTACCGGAAGTTTCAGCAAAAATAGCCCAGGCACAGGGAGCTGTAAGTGCAGCCACGGCCCAGGAGCAGATGGCCAGGAACGGAGCCACTGCCGACCAGCTGAGGCAGCTTCAGGCCAAATATAAAGGCTTAAAAGAGCAGTATGAATTTGCTCAGAAATCTTTCAGAAGAGCCAACAATATGTTCCGCGACAGCTTAATGTCTCCACAGGCACATGATGAAGTATATGCAAAACTTCAGGGAGCAAAAGCACAGTATGACGCTGTGGTTGCTGAACTGGATGATGTAAAAAGAGGAACCCGCATCGAAAAAGTGGAAATGGCAGCAGGACAGGCATCACAGGCAAAAGGAGCACTTCAGGAAGCCAATGTAGCCTATTCTGAAAGATACGTAATCGCCACCAACGATATGGAGATTGAAACTATCAGCCTGAATACAGGAGAACTGGCAACCGCAGGTTTTGCTTTATTCAACGGCTATATTCCGGAAAGTACCTATTTCAGATTTACCGTTCCCGAAAGTGCTATTGCAAAATATAAAAAAGGGCAGGAAGTCAGTATGCAGGTCGTATACAACAAAGAAAACCTTACAGGGAATATTGTATACATCAAACAGCTGACAAGATATGCGGATATTACAACCGCTTATCCGGATTATCAGCTTCAGGATGCTGTATATGAGATCAAAGTAAAACCAAAAGATATGAATAAGGCTAAAAATATTTTAGTCAATGCTAATGTTATTCTGAAATAAGATGAAAGAATTTTTCCGGCTTTTAAAACGTGAATTCAGGCTTTTTATAGGTAATTCTACCTTAAGGACCGTATTTTTTCTGGCCCCGGTATTTTATGCCACCCTGTTAGGATTCGTCTACAAAAGCGGAAAAGTTGAAAATACACCCGTATTGGTCATCGATAGAGATAATACCCCTCTGTCAAGCCAGTTAACCGATATGCTGGATGACAATAAAAGCATAAAAATCATCAGGTACGTTCAGGAACCTCTGAGCATGAAAGACGAAGTGATCCGGCACGAAGCCGCTGCTGTGGTCGTTATTCCTTCCAGATTCGAAGCGGATATGCTTCAGAAAAAGTATCCTGAACTCAATGTATACATCAATACCGGAAATGTTCTTACCGCAAACTTTGCTTCCAAAGCATTACAGCTTACCATAGGAACATTCTCGGCGGGAGCATCCATAAAAGCTTTACAGAAAGCCGGAATGCCTGCCACCAGAGCAGCCACCCAGTACGAACCTTTCAAAGCCAATTATATCACCCTTTTCAATACCACCGGAAACTACCTTATTTTCATGTGGCCCGCTATGCTGGCAGTTGTTCTGCAGCAGGTGATCCTCCTTGCAATGGCAGTAAGCTTTGCTGCCGAGTTTGAAAGAGGTTCTTTTGTAAAAGAATACCTTAAAATGAAAAAATGGGCTTTCCCGACCATGCTGATTAAAGTGATTCCAATCTGGATATTTTCCATTCTTATTGTCGGGATTTATTACTTTATGCACATGATATTCCGCGTTCCGATGCCGGAAGGAATACTCAGTTTTATTCTTCTGACAGCTGTTTTTGTAGGCTCTGTTTCCTTTTTGGGTGTGTTTATCAGTATCCTGATTCCCGATGCGCTGAAAGCTACACAGATCCTGATGGTAATTGCTTCACCCGCATTTATTATCAGTGGATTTACCTGGCCGTTGAGTGCGATGCCCGCTTTTGTACAGTTTATTGCGAATATTATCCCGCTTACCCCTTTTCTTCAGGCTTTTAAGATCCTGCTGATACAGAAAGGCTCTGTGGAACTCACTTATCCTTACTTAAAGCATCTGAGCATTCTTCTTGCCGTATATGCTGTTATAGGCTGGATTGCTTTGAAGATCAAACTATGGTTTATTTTTAGAAAGGCCGCCCCGCAGCAGACAGAAGAGTAGAAATTAAGTCTTATACATCAGTTTTCTGTTGACAGCCTGTTCTGTTTAAATATTTAAAGCCGTTAGTGATTTTCAGCAGTTAATTTTCAGTTAAAAACAATCGACAACTTTTTATTACCCTATCCAATCAAAAGAAAAAACTGATATATTTGCTTTCAGATAATTTAGACAAAACTATGGAAAATGTATTTGATGCAAAAGATGCTCAGAACTATATAGATAGAATAAACAGATTGGTTGAGGATACCCACGGTTTATGGGGGAAAATGACAGTAGATCAGATGCTGGCGCACTGCAGCATATCCTATGAAATGGTATACGAACCTGAAAAACATAAAAAGCCGGGAGCTATTGCCAAATTTATCCTGAAGACCTTTGTAAAACCTAAAGTGGTAGGAGAGAAGGCATACCCGAGAGATTCCCCTACGGCTCCGCAGTTTCTGATCTCCGGAAGAAAAAATTTTGAAGAAGAAAAGAAAAGGCTGATCGGATTTATTCAGAAAACACAACAGCTGGGTCCTGATGCTTTTGATGGCAAGGAATCTTTTTCTTTTGGAAAATTGACTTCTCAGGAATGGAACAATATGTTTGCCAAGCATCTGAACCATCATCTTTCCCAGTTCGGAGTTTAAACCCTGCACATCTATGAAAAAACTTTTATACCTCCTCATCCTTGCCTGTAATTTTGCATGGGCGCAAATGCCGGATATCTCAAATGTCTGGCTCAACAGCAGTAAACCCTACACCGGAACCATCGGTGATAAAGGAGAGGGATTAAAGCTGAAGATCAATATTTCTGAACAGAATAAAAAAAATGATCAGGAATACTTTGTTTCCGGCTATTCACTTGTAGACGGTAACTATGCAAAGTTTGAAGGAAAATTCATTATCACCAGATACAGAGATACCAAAACAAAGGGAATTGTCTTTGGAGAATATGAGCTGGCAGAAGAAAATAAAGGAAAGCACTCCGGACTTTTCAAAGGAAAGTTCACCTATACCTTCAAGTGGAATAAGAAAACCGAGAAAATTGAAGATCAGGACATAGAACTCACCGGAGACTGGAAAAGCTATGATGAAACGCTGGACTTTAAAACCCGCTTAAAAAACCAATAGTTATGATAAGAAGAATATTGGCAGTGCCCGGAGGACTCATTGTGGGCATCATCTGCATAACCGTCGTGGAAAAAATAGGGCATATGCTCTACCCAAGACCTGGCGCAGCAAATGCCAATGATATGGAAGCCATGAAAGAATATGTGGCGTCCGCTCCATTTATGGCTTTGTTTTTCGTTATACTGGCTTACGCGTTGGCCGCTTTTGTTTCCGGATATACCGCTTCAAAAATTGCAGATAACGGAAAACATACATCCGCCGTCGTTTGTGGTATTATTTTCCTGATGATCACCATTTACATGATGATGTCACTGCCTACACCTGCCTGGTTCTGGATCCTGGGAATCGCAGTCTGGGGACTTACATGGGTGGGAAGTTCAGCCGCTTTAAAAACAAAAAAAATATGAGATTAGGAGTATTTTCACTCAGCTTAAGCGTAAAAGATCTTCAGAAATCCAGAGATTTTTATGAAAAGCTGGGATTCTCTGCCCTGGGCGGAAGTATGGATCAGAATTATCTGATCATGAAAAACGGAAGCACGCTGATTGGTCTGTTTCAGGCCATGTTCGACGGTAATATGCTTACCTTCAATCCCGGATGGGACGAAAACGCACAGAATCTGGAATCTTTTGATGATGTCCGGGAAATTCAGAAGCATCTGAAGAAAAACGGAGTTGAACTCGATAAATCGGCGGATGAAACCACTTCAGGTCCGGAACATATCTTCCTTAAAGATCCGGACGGAAATATGATCCTGATAGATCAGCACAGATAATTCAGCAGCGGTCAGTTGATCTTTAAACTAAAAAAACTTAACTTATAAAAAACAATCATGGCAACAGTAAACGTCTATCTTACTTTCAACGGCAACTGCAGAGAAGCCTTTGATTTCTACAAATCAGTATTCGGTGGCGAATATCCCTACATCGGAACTTTCGGAGAAATGCCTCCAATGGACGGTAAAGAAACTCCCGAAGGAGACAGAGACAGAATTATGCATGTTTCCCTTCCCATTTCCAAAGAAACTGTTTTAATGGGAAGTGATACGGGAGGTGAATGGGCCTCTGATTTTAAGCCCGGAAATAACTTTTCCATTTCTGTAAATGCAGAATCCAGAGAAGAAGCAGACCAATTATTTGCAGGTCTTTCTGCAGGCGGACAGGTCACTATGCCAATGGCAGATACTTTCTGGGGAGCTTATTTCGGAATGTTCACCGATAAGTTCGGAATCGGATGGATGGTGAACTACGACGATCCTGCAAAAATGCAGCAACATCCGTAATATAAATATTTTGTATTAAAAATATAGTTAAAAATAAACCGGCAGACCCTCTGTCGGTTTTTATTTTATCATACATTTGCATCCCGGAAATTTTTAAATTTGATAACAGTTTTTTTAGGAAGACTATATATTAAACCTTAAACCATAAAGATGAAATTTACCATTGATGATATTAAAGCAGAGCACCGGAAAGTAAAAAGCGGTGCCGGTTTTCCAAAATATATCCAGGCATTGAAAGAATTAGGCGTTTCCCGGTATACGGCCTATGTTTCCGACGGAAATACCGATTATTTTGATAAAGACGACCAATTGGCAACGGCAAGAGGAAAAGATGATGATGTAAGAAACATCTCAGCAACCGTAAAGCTTGAAAAATTTATTCAGAGATTAAAACTTCACCAGCAGGGTGGAACAGATTATACAACTTTCTGTAACGACTGCGCAGAAAATGGCGTTGAGGGCTGGAAAATGGATCTTGATGCTATGACCTGTACCTATTTTGACCAGGAAGGAAATGATATCCTGTTGGAACATATTCCGGGTAAAGATTAGTCAAAATCTCTTTTCATCAGGGTTTATAGGTGAATTTCCTGCTTAAAGTAATGGCCGGATTCCCGCTGTAAATATCATTTGTTATTATTGATTTAAAATATTAAATTTGTTTAACGCGATAGATAATAGTAATTGATATTTATGAGAAAGGTTTTTACGAAGCTGGCATTAACAGTATTAAGTCTGGGATCAGTAAGTGCATGGGCACAGAAGAACGATCTGGGAGCATGGTATATGTATTTCGGAAATAATAAGATCAGTAAAAAACTGAATTTGCATAACGAAATACAGTACCGGAACTTTGATGCCGTGGGAGATCTTGAACAGCTGTTGATCCGTACCGGAGTGGGGTATGACCTTACCGAGAATAATAACAATCTATTGTTGGGATACGGATTTATTTTAAGCCGGCCTTATGTAAACGGTGAAAAGAAAGAAAATATTGAGCACAGGATATTCCAGCAGTATATCACCAAACAGAAGTTCGGACGTTTCAACCTGCAGCACCGTTACCGTCTGGAGGAACGCTTCCTGGAAAGCGATTTCAGAATGAGATTCCGGTATATGCTTGGATTGAATATTCCTATCACTCAAAAAGAAATGCTGCCGAAATCTCTGTATGCGTCCGTTTATAATGAGATTTTCCTGCATTTGGACAGTCCTGTGTTCGACAGGAACAGGGTATATGGAGCATTGGGATATGTGATCAATAAAAATATGAGGATTGAGGCCGGATACATGAATCAGATCCAGGAAAACAGAAACCGCGGACAGATTCAGATCGGGTTTTATAATAATATCCCTTTTACCAAAAACTAATACCGGCAGTGATTCCTGAAGGTGCCTGATGAAGAGAAAACTGTTGGTTAATTATAAACAGAAATATAAATAAAATAAACACATATGCACTCAGGGAAAAGATTTGGAGCCCGGGAATTCGCGAAATGGACCAGGCACAGTATCTATGCTTTAACTGTACTGTCGGCCATCCCTACGGTATTATACTTTCTGGGCTGGAAGTTTCTTTCAGTACCGTGGCAGCCGATCGCGATTATGGGAACCGCAGTCGCGTTCATCGTAGGATTTAAAAATAATGCCAGTTACAGCAGACTATGGGAAGCCAGACAGATTTACGGATCTGTCATCAACGACAGCAGAAGCTTCGGGTATATTTTAAGAGACGCGCTTACACCCCAAAATCCGGAAAAAGTAAAAGAAATGTTTCTCCGTCATTATGCCTGGCTTACGGCACTCCGTTTTCAGCTCCGGGAACCCCGGGCCTGGGAGAATATGGGAACTGCGCAGTTTGATGAATATGCTAAAAAGTACGAAGTTCCGGAAAGAACTTTAAAACTGGAAGATGAACTGAAAAAATACCTTACCGAAGACGAACTCCGGTATATTTTAAGCAAGAAAAACAGGGCTACCCAGTTGATGGCAGCTCAGAGCAGAGAACTTTCAGAAGCATATGCGAGAGGTGAGATCAATGATTTCCAGTGGACACAGATCACTCAGCAGTTGGTGAAATTTACCGATGATCAGGGAAAAGCAGAAAGAATCAAAAACTTTCCGTATCCGAGGAACTTTTCCTCTATTACCACCTATCTTTTGCTGCTGTTCATTCTTTTCGTGCCTTTCGGATTGCTGAAAGAACTTGATAAACTGGGCGACGGAACAGCGCTGGAAGGCTGGACCTTATGGTTCAATATTCCGTTCTCATTACTGGTGACATGGTGTTTTCATACCTTAGACAGTGTGGGAGAAGCTTCTGTTAACCCTTTTGAAGGGAGCCCGAATGATGTGCCGATCACCCAGATCAGCCGTACCATTGAAATAGATATGAGAGATATGCTGGATGAAAGCAGCCTTCCGCCGGCAATCACTCCCATGAACAATATTGTGATGTAGATTGTGGAGGTTGAAAACTCCATATACCTCACAGTTTAACTCAAAAAAACAACTCAAAAAAACTAACTCAAGATGATTCACAGTTATGTTATCATATCCATTGCAGTACTTCTGTCTGTAATGATATTAGTGATGATAGGGCAGAAACTGAAGGTGGCTTATCCCATTTTTCTGGTAATTGCCGGATTACTGATAAGCCTGATTCCCGGGATGCCTCATATAGAAATAGAGCCGGATCTTGTATTCCTTATCTTTTTACCGCCCATTTTATTTGAAGCGGCCTGGTTTACCTCCTGGCAGGATTTCCACAAATGGAGGAAGCAGATCTTTTCAATGGCTTTCGGACTGGTGTTTTTAACCTCGATTGTAGTGGCCTATCTTTCATCTTCCATTATTCCCGGACTTACCGTAGCAATGGGATTTCTGTTGGGAGGAGTAAACTCTCCGCCTGACGCGGTAGCGGCTACTTCTGTTCTGAAACACATGAAGATTCCTAAAAAGATTACCAACATTCTGGAAGGAGAAAGTCTGATCAATGATGCATCCAGTTTAATTGTATTTAAATTTGCGCTGGCAGCGGTTATTTCAGGACAGTTTATCTGGAGGGATGCCGTTCAGGATTTCTTTACGATGGCCATAGGAGGAGTAGCGGTTGGCGTAGGAACAGGATTGTTATTCGGGGCACTGCTAAGGTTGATCCCTTCCAACTCCAATATAGATACCGTGATTACCCTTATCGTTCCTTACATCATGTATGTGGGTGCAGAGCATTTTCATTTTTCCGGAGTGCTTTCAGTAGTGGCCGGAGGCCTGCTGATGTCATATAATTCACACTGTTATTTGAGCCATACCTCCAGGATACAGTCCGGAAATGTGTGGAGTGTACTCATATTTGTAATGAATACGATTATTTTCATTCTTATCGGGCTTGAACTTCCTGTTGTGGTGGCCGGAATGAAAGACTATACCATTACAGAAGGGATCATTTACAGTATTGTGATCGGCGGGGCTATTATTCTGACCAGAATCCTGTACAGCTATGCCCTGATGTATTTTCCACGAGTCTGTTCAAAGGAATTAAGGCTTAAAGTTCCCAAACCCGACTGGAGAGAACCTTTTATCATCAGTTTTGCTGCAATGAGGGGAGTGGTATCCCTGGCTGCCGCATTGTCTATTCCTGCATTTTTACCAAACGGAGAAGCTTTTCCGCACCGTAATATTATCTTATTTGTAACATTTGTTATTATCCTCATTACCCTGGTAGGACAGGGATTGCTTCTGACTCCAATCCTGAAATTCCTGAACATTCAGGATGCAGGAAGCGAACTGCCGGAAGAAAAGCAGGAAGTAATTCTGATGCGTAAGCTGAAAGAAACAGCCATGCACAAATTAGAAAATGATTTTTCTGAACTGGCAGAACGAAACAGCCTGGTACGCCACCAGAAACATAAGCTGGAAAACGAAATGATGCTGATGGCAGACAAAGCTCAGTGTATGGCTTCCACAGGAGATTATGTAACGGCAATTAATGAAAATAAAGACGTTCTCCGCCAGATCATTCAGGCACAGAGAAATGAACTTCACCGGATGAAAAAAGAAAAGATATTTGATGATCATGTGATGAGGACCATTGAGATGCAGCTGGATTTCGATGAAGCAAAGATTACAGGGTTTGCTCACTGATAAAAGAGATTTAAATAGCCAACAGAAGCCGTAAAAGAATATTTAAAATAAACTTTTGCGGCTTTTGCCGTTTTAATATGTAATTTTATATAAAAATCTTTTTGAGTTTTATTTATGGATATACCTATCATTGTTCAGCACACCATCAAGGTTCCGGTACAAAAAATATGGAAAGCATTGACCGATAAAGAGGAAATGAAAAACTGGTATTTCGATATTCAGGATTTTGAACCGGAAGCTGGAAAAGAATTTAACTTCTTTGAACCCGGAGATGAAAAAAAATACCACCACCGCGGCCGGATTTTAGAATTGATCCCTGAACAGCGTTTAAAACATACCTGGTTGTATCCTGACTTTTCAGAAGCCGAAACAACAGTGATCTGGGATCTTCAGCCAAAAGAAGAGGAGACACTGGTAACGCTTACCCATGAAAATATTGAGAATTTTAATGATCTTGGAGAAGGTTTTTCCCGTGAAAATTTTATTCAGGGCTGGAATGCCATTATCGGACAGAGTTTAAAATTATACATGGAAAATAAATAAAATGATTGAATTACTTCCTTTTAAAGATGAGAATATCTCAGAACTGATTGCTAACATCAAAGATCAGAGAATGCTCCTTCAGTTTGCAGGTCCTGCCTATCATTTTCCATTGACGGAAGAACAGCTGAAAGGTGATCTTGAAAATGAAAACAGATTCATGTTCAGTATTGAAGATAAATCTATTGGAACTATAATTGGCCATGCACAGATCTTTCTGAAAGAAAAAACTTTTCTGCTTGGCAGAATATTGATCTGGGATGAAAACAACAGAGGAAAGGGCTACGGAAGAAAGACGGTAGAAAATCTGCTGGAATACGGATTCAGCCATTTTAATCGTGAGACTGCAGAACTTAATGTTTACGACTGGAATGCCGGAGCGATTGAATGCTATAAAAAAGTAGGCTTTGAAACAGATCCGGAAGTGAAGAGTACAGTAAGTATAGACGGTGAGACCTGGCTCTCTGTCAATATGAAAATCAATAAAAACACCTTTGAAACTTTAAAAAAATGACAAAATTTACAGCAGTCCGCCCGATATTATGGACGGAAAATATGGATGATACCATAGGCTTTTATACACAGGTCCTGGGATTTACACTGTTGGGAAGAAATGGTGACTGGAACTGGGCTTCGCTTCGGAAAGATGAAGTGCAGATCATGCTTTCACAGCCTAATGAACATGAAAAGTCTGAAAAGATAGGCTTTTCAGGCTCATTTTATTTCAATGTAGATCAGGTGGATGAACTTTGGGAAGACCTTAAAACCAAAGCAAAGATCTGTTATGAAATAGAAACTTTCGAATGGGAAATGAGAGAATTTGCAATCTATGATAATAACGGTTATATCTTACAATTTGGACAACCCGTGGATAATATTGGCAATACGGAATAAAATTTGCTATTTTTGGGGAAATATTTAGAAATTCAATGAAAAAAAATATCATAGCAGGTTTTGCAGCGGTTCTCCTGCTGGCATCTTGTAATAAAGATGAAAAGATCCTGAACACTTTAAATGATTACAACAATTCTATGGAGGCAAAAGGTTATCATTTCGGTGATAAACTGGAACTTCCTAAAGAAGTGACGGAAAATGCGGAAAGTATTACCATCAGCTTCGGAGATAAAGAATCTTCAAGCCTTACAGTAGATCCTGAATACTTTACATTAGGAGATAATGCCGTTACTTTCAACGTAAAAACAAAAGGAGGAAAAGTTCTGAACCAGGATGCTACCATCAACGTATTTGCGAAAAATCCGGAGCAGAAAATTTCATATGAAATCATAGGAGAATATCCGCACGATCCTAAAAATTTTGTGCAGGGATTCCAGGTGGAAGGAAATACCGTTTATGAAAGCGACGGCCAGAACGGATCATCGCAAATCTTAAAATATACCCTGGGAACCACAACTCCGCTTGCCTCTACAAAACAGGCACAGGAAGATTTTTCTGAGGGAAGCACTATTGTGGGAGATAAGGTTTATCAGCTGACCTGGCAGAGCAAAAAAGGATATATCTACGATAAAAGTTCGCTGAAACTGCTTTCGGAATTTGCCTATCCAAACGTATTGGGCGAGGGTTGGGGACTTACCTATGACGGGAAGAACCTGATTGCATCAGACGGTAGTAAACTTTTATACTTCCTGGATGCCAATGATCCTTCCAAACTTATCAAACATATTGCTGTTGCAGGAAGCGCGCAGGCTTATGATCAGCTGAACGAACTGGAGTATCATAAAGGCTTTATCTATGCCAATGTATGGCAGAAACCGATTATTTTAAAGATCAATCCTGCTAACGGAGAAGTGGTAGGAACTTTTGACTTTACAGAAATTGCCAGACAAAACACCAAAGGAAGCGATGATGTTCTGAACGGAATTGCCTTTAAAGGCGATAATATGCTGGTAACCGGCAAAAACTGGCCGAAAATCTATGAAGTACAGATCAAATAAATGACTGAAACTTTAATCATACAGCAGCGTTCCAACGGGGCGCTGTTTTTTGTTGGAAAAAAGGTTAAACAGTTTTAAGTTAAAATTGAATATTTATAAATTTAAAAGCATTTGGAAAATACTTGAATCCATAAGAAATTTGTTTTGGTTTTAAGTTGCTGATAAAACGACCGGAAAATTACTATTTTTGAAAGATGATTATGAACAACTCATTAAAAAAAATAAATACCGGACTGACCGAAAATCTATGAAGTTTCCATTAAATATACAATAGGGTGAAAAAGTATTTAAAGGTCATGCCGATAATCGCTTTTCTGTTTTTCTGCAGGGCAGCGGGGCAAAATAAAATCGCTTTTTCTGTTCTTGATAAAAAGAACGACAGGCTGCTTGAAAAATTCAGAAAGAAATATAATATTCCGGGGCTGTCAATCTCAGTCTCGTACAGAAACCAGCTGGTTTATTCCAAAGGATCAGGGTATGCGGATGTGGAAAATAAGGCTGAAGTCATTCCTTCTAAAACCAAATTCAGAATAGGAAGTATTTCCAAAACCATGACTTCCTTAGCGTTGGCAAGCCTCCAGGACCAGAAGAAAGTAAACCTTAAAGAAAGTGTTTATAAATACCTGGACAGTCTTCCTGAAAAAGAATATGATATAACGATCGAGCAATTGCTGAGCCATCGGGCAGGGCTTGTCAGGGATCAGCAGAAAGGGTTCCTGTGCGGGAAAAACAATCTTCACAGAAGTAATTTCTATCAGTCTTTTCAGGATACCCAATTAATCTCAAAACCGGGAACGGCTTACAGTTACAGCAATTACGGATATATCCTTTTAGGAGTTCTGATCGAGAAGCTTACCGGCCAGTCTCTCATAAAAGCGAAAAAAGAACTGGTTCTGGATAAGGCAGGTTTGGAGAATACCCTTCCTGACGATGGAAATTTTGATGCAGATACTTCCCGTTTTTATTATTGGCTAAATGATGAACTGAAGATTGTACCCTGTACAGACTGCAGCTTCAATTATGGCCCGGGCTGCTATCTTTCGACCTCTGAAGATCTGATTAAGCTGGGCAATTCCTACCTGTATGCAGACAGGATTGTTTCCAGGGAGACATTTAAAGAACTGCTGATTCCCAAAAATGAAGACAAAACCTACGCTATGGGATTCATTACCGGACGGGATTTCTACATGAATTATTATTTCGGCCATGCAGGAGCTTATCCGGGAGGAATGTCCGACCTGAGAATATATCCTAAAGAGCGCCTTGTGGTCTCAGTTTTGATTAATATTAAAGATGATAACATCAGATTAAATGATCTTTTGGATGAAATAATTTTTCAGTATCTTGAACTCATTAAAAAAGAAGGGTGAAATTTTTAAACATACTATTTTTTTTCCTTTTCTGTACAGCTTTCGGACAGAAAACGCTTCCTTTGGATACCTTAAAACTCAAGGAGGCAAAAGATATGCTGGCAGATGACTACGGAAATCTGTATATCTATAAGAACAAAGATTTCAGTTTTACCAAATACGATTCTTTAGGAAAGCAGCTTGGAAAAATGATGCTTACCGTTCCGTATAAAGTCCAGACCGTTCAGAATCCTCTCAGTGTGCCTTTGTTTTCGGAAAATGCACAGGAAATGAAATTTGTGGATCAGAATATGAATGAGATCCAGAGGATTGATTTCAGGCAGAAGTTCGGATTTATCAGGATGGCCTATGCAGAAGACCTTCAGCAGCTATGGTTGCTGGATGATAGCACAAAACGCCTGATACAGTATAATTTCAGAAACGAAACGATGATCAATTCCTATCCTTTTGATGTGAGTTTTGATGATCTTACAGACCTTCTTGTATATGAAAATAAGGTATATATCCTCACCAGGAAGCATATCAGGATCTATACCCTGAAATTTGAAAAACTTTTTGAAGCCCCTCTGGAAAACGGGAAGCGTTTCAGGAGAGAAAACGATACCATTATGGTGATTGCTGGAAATTCTATTCTGAAGTATGTTCCCGAAAAAGGGCTGATAAAAGTTTTTGAAGATCCGGATGCACAAATTGTTGATAAAAACATCCTTTCATATTTTGCAATCAAAGCGAACAAACTCTATCTTTACAGCCTTGAAAAAATAAAGGAAATCAGGCAGAAGACTGAACCGGAAACCGTACCGAAAACTTCTTCCGCAGATGCTGAAAAATCCTCTGAAAATGTACCGGAAACTACCGGGCCGAAAACAGAGGACAAGCCGGAAGCATCCGGAGAAAAAGTGCCGGATAACACTTTGCAGAAACTGCTTGAGAATGTTTCCACGGTTCAGGAAGCTGGAATTTAATCAAATAATAAATACTAAGAGAAAAAGAATATGCATATTGCAGTTACAGGAAATATTGGAGCAGGAAAAACCACTTTAACCACGATGCTTTCCAAACATTACGGATGGGATGCCCAGTTTGAAGACGTAGATCACAATCCTTATCTTGAGGATTTTTATGCAGATATGAGCAAGTGGAGTTTTGCACTTCAGATCTATTTTCTGGGAAGCAGGTTCCGCCAGGTAAAAGAAATCAGAGAGAGCGGCAAAAATATTATCCAGGACCGTACCATCTATGAGGATGCCCATATTTTTGCAGAAAACCTGAATGATATGGATCTTCTTTCAGACAGGGATTTTAATAATTATGAATCGGTTTTCAATCTGATGAAATCTTTTATCTCTGCACCGGACCTTCTGATCTATTTAAAATCTGATGTCCCGAACCTGGTAAAAAAGATCTACAAAAGAGGACGGGAATATGAAGCGTCAATCAGTATAGAATATCTTTCAAAACTGAACCAGAAATATGAAAAATGGATCTCCAATTATACTGAAGGTAAACTTCTGATCATCGAGGTGGATGATCTGGACTTTGTGGAAAAACCCGAAGATTTCGGCTTTATTCTGGAAAAGATAGAAGCAGAGCTGAACGGTTTGTTTTAACAGTTTTTTATCAGATTTTAAGATGCCTGCTACCGGTATTCTTACTAAATTTGAGTAGAAAAGTTTAATTTTTTAAATGTCCGTATCATGCTGGTAAAAGTTTTACATAACGGAGACTGCTCAAAGTCGAATGCAGTACTGGAATATCTGGATGAAAACGGAGTACCCTTCGAGATCATCGACATTGTTGAAGATCCGCTGAGTATTCTGGAGATTAAAACCGTACTGAAAAAACTGAATCAGACGGTATTTCACCTGATCCGTAAGACCGATAAGCTTTATCTGGAGAATTTTGCAGATAAGGAGTATTCCGAGGAAGAATGGCTGAAGATTCTCTCTGAAAATCCTTCGCTCATTCAGCGTCCGATCCTGATCAAAGGCTCAGTAGCCATGTTGGGAAGACCTGTTGAAAATGTCAAATTCTTTATTGAAAAATAAAAAAAATAATATAAAAAAACGGCTGTTTCAAAATAAGAAACAGTCGTTTTTTATGCTTATAAATGATTATAAAATCAGTAATGATTTTTAAAGCTTAACCCGTGAAATTTCTATCACAACATAAAACAGGCCGTCTATTGAGGCGGCCTGCTTATTTTTACAATAGAATAACACCTTCTATTTTGGCTACTTCTTTATAAATATTCACCACCTGATTGGCATCCAGAACGAATGCATTAATATTACAGGCTGTGTATTTTCCGTTTTTGCTTTCGCGGTTGCCCAGTGTAAATTTGATGCCGTCGAAAACTTTATAGATCTCGGTAAGTTTTGCCTGGTCTGTTGGAATAATAAATTTAAATAAATAATCTTCCGGAAAATCATGATGATCTTCCAGTTTTTCCCTTAAAGAGTTGTAAAAATCTTCAGGGCTTGCATGTTGATTTCCTTGTAATATGTCCATCTGCCGTTGTTAAATTATATATAAATATAACGAATTTTTTTCTATTTTCCAAGCGGTCCCAACAGAGACTTGGAGTTTTGATGCTCGTAATCTTCAATAATATTGAAGAGCCCGTTGACCAGTTGTTCAGAAGCAAGCTGGCTTATTCCTCCAGCGTTCACATTGTTATTTCCCCCGCCGAGAAGGCTTCCCAAAAGACTGTTCCCGGAAAGGGCGGTATTAAGGGTTTTTACAATGCCGTATTCGTTCAGCTTTTCATCCACCTTAGGAGCAATGGCTGCCACAAGCTGTTGCGAAGTTTTTTCTTTAAGGATCTGGGTGGCCGTAGTACCCTGGATAATTCTGGTAACGTCCTGAGCGTTCAGACTGTTTACCGCACCCTGAAGGATGGGCTTGGATATATTTACAGTATAGGACGCAGCCTGTGCGATATAGTCCCTTTCTTTTGCAACCAGAGAAGGAGCTATCTTTTCTAGAGTGGCATTAATATCTCTGAGCTGCTTCGGAAGAGCCTTATCTACCATATTGTTCTGAAGGAAAGCTTCTTTATTGCTGTAAATCCCCATTCCTTTGTCTATGCCGTTCAGCAGCATCCGTTTAATGATCGATAAACCGAGGTCGGATGTGGCTATGGAAGTGCATGACTGTGTTGTGGTAATAATGGCTGTTCCGGTTCCTATTAAAACCGCTGCCGCGATGAGGTATTTTTTCATTGATCTTTTTCTTGGTTTTTCAAATACTGCGCCAAAGGTAAACACTATTCTTTAGTTTAACAAAATATTAATTTTATGATACCAATTCAGTGAATTTTTTACTGAAATTTCCGATTTTCAATTTGTTTATTTTGTCATTGTTTTTGATTTTTATTATCATTTATTATTTTTTATTTTACATGTTTTGGGGTTTTGATTGAAAATTAACTGATTTTGTTAAAATTTTAATAAATGTTAACATTGTTGGTTTTTTTTTCTATTTTTGACTAATGTCTTTTTTTGAGAATTTAGAATAACTCTACTATTAAAAGACAGTGAGATTGATTGTACGAAATAAAATTGAACTATATGAAACAACGTGATTTAAAGTATTCATGCCTCATTGCGGTTCTGTACTTCGGTATGAACGTCAATGCGCAGACTGCTCCAAAAGATACAACTGTGAAAGAACAGAAGATCGAGGAAGTGGTTTTGATCGGGTATGGATCTCAGAAAAAAGAAAATGTAACCGGAAGTATCGGTGTCGTTTCTGCAAAGGATTTAGCAAACAGACCTAATGCAAATCCAATCAGTTCTATCCAGGGAAGATTATCAGGGGTACAGGTATTGAATTCAGGTGCGCCGGGAGGGTCGCCCAGGGTTGACATCCGGGGAATCAGTTCCCTGACAGGTAAAACCGTTTTCATTGTAGACGGAATGATTACTGATGATATTTCCTTCCTGAATCCTCAGGATATTGAATCCATGAGTGTCCTGAAAGATCCTTCCAGTTTGGCAATTTATGGTGCCCGGGCTTCAAACGGTGCCGTGATTATCAAAACCAAAACAGGAAAAGGAAAGAAGCCTGTCTTTAATTTCAACTCTTATTTAGGAATCAAAACAGTGACCAATATTCCTAAAATGGTTAATTCAGATCAGTATTTGGAATTATATAATGAGAAGCTGATCAATGATAAAGTAAATAATCCGGTATTTTTAAACAGATCATCTTATCCTTTAGATACAGACTGGTTCAAAGAAATTTTCAGAACAAGTATCATTAATTCTAATGATATTTCAGCTTCAGGAAATCTTGGAAAACTGAATTATTACCTAAGTGCGGGAAATCTTCAGGATGAAGGGAATTTGGCAGCGGGAAGGGGGATTAATTCCGGTAGTGGCTTTAACAGATTTACAACTAAGGTCAATCTGAGTTATAAAATTACCAATAATATCACGATCGGAAATAATTTCACCTTTTCAAAAATGCGTACAGACCATGCGCAGAATACTTTGCTGGATGCTTATTCTTCGCCGCCTATTTATGGACCGACTGATCCGGCAACAGGAGGATACCAATATTTTACACTGGCTAAGATACCGAATCCCAGGGCTAAATTAGATTTATTCAGATCTCAGACCAGAGAAGAAAGACTACTGAATAATGTATGGGGAGAATATAAGTTTTTAAAAGATTTTACTTTAAGGATTAGTTATAGCTCTGATAATATCAATTCAAGCAAATATGAATATACGCCGACATTTGGCTATGTTCCCACTGCCGACCAGAAACCTTCTAAACTCATAACAAGAGATGCCAAAACCAGGAACTATATCTGGGATAATACATTAGGCTGGAAAAAAGATTTTGGAAAACATAATATCGAATTACTGGCAGGGTTTTCCAGAACAAGGAATTCTTACTCCCAGAACTACGCAGAAGCACTGAACGTTGCCTATGATGGAACCAACTCTTCACTTGGTATTTCCAACGGAACAGATATTTACCTGACGAGTTTTGATAAAGGAGAAAGAAATGTAATTCCATATCAGGACAGAATCGAATCTTTTTTCGGAAGATTAAATTACGGCTACGACGGAAAATACCTTTTGAATGCATCTATACGTAGAGACGGAACTTCTAAGTACTCCTCTGATGACAGATACCGTATATTTCCGGCTGTAAGTGCAGGATGGGTAGTTTCCAGGGAAAACTTTATGAGCGAACAGAATGTCTTTAATCTCTTAAAACTGAGAGCAAGCTGGGGGAAATTAGGTAATCCGGATGTTCAGAGAGCCTATACGCTGAACACAAGTGTTATTGAAGCGGGAACCTATTACGGAAATGCAGGATATCCGGCACAGACCATAGACCAGATCATAGATCCGAATATTGGCTGGGAAACCACAACAGGTAAAGACTTTGGAGTAGAAATGGCATTGCTCAATAATAAACTGAAAATAGATGCCACTTATTTTGATAAAGACACCAAAGATGTTGTTTATGGTATTGTTCAGGGAACTGTTTCCGGTGCCGGCAACTGGAACAATTTCATTACGAATGCATATTCTTTCAACAATAAAGGCTTTGAGTTTTCTGTTAATTACGATACGAAAATCAATGACAATATAAAAATTGGGGTATATGGAAATATGACCACTCTGAAAAACAGAATCACTTCCGTCTTCAACGGATCTTATTTACAGACAGGAGCCAGTTTATATGGTAATTCAATCATAAGACTGCAGGCCGGGCAGGCAGTAGGTTCATATTATGGCTATCAGGTAACGGGTATTTTCCAGAACCAGGCAGAAGTAGATGCATGGGCCACTCAGAATGGAGCTAAAATCGGAGGCTTTAAATTTGCAGATCTTGATGGAAACGGTGTCATAGATACCCGAGATAAAACATTTCTGGGAAGTCCCATCCCTAAAGGAACTTATGGATTTGGTGTTAATCTGAATGTCTATGATTTCGATTTTGCTATTGATTTCCAGGGTGTTTTCGGAAATAAAATTTACAATTTCAACAGAGAACAACGCTATGGAAATGAAAGCTGGGATCTGGACTTCTACAATAACAGATGGCATGGGGCAGGTACATCCAATACCTATTCGATGGCAACAAATGATCAGTCTATAATTTTACCCAACAGTTTTTATGTAGAAGACGGAAGCTATATAAGAATAAGAAATATTCAGGTTGGCTATAACTTACCTAAAGCATTTGCAGATGCTATGTCTATCACCAAATTAAGATTATATGTAAGTGCCCAGAACCCCTGGACAAGCTTTAAATATAACGGATTCTCACCGGAAATCTTAAATACTGACCGTGTACAAATGGGTGTTGATAATAATATTTATCCAATCTCAGCTATTTATACGATTGGTTTAAACTTAACATTTTAATAAGAAAGATCATGAAAAAGATATTTTTATCAATCGCATTATTTTCACTTGTAGTAAGCTGCAAGGATGATTACTTGGATATTAAACAGGAAGGGTATACAGAAGCTTCTTCGTTTTTCAAAACCCAGGAAGATGCTCTTCAGGCAACCAGTGCTATTTATAGCTTTTTAAGAAGCTGGGAAAATTCGGCTTTCCCTTATCAGTTCGTATTTGGAGTACCGGCAGATGATGTCGTAAAAGGATCTAATCCTGGTGACGCCTCTTTTATTAATGTATATGATAACTTTACTTATACAGTAAGTGATGAAGGTGTAAGGGGGTATTGGATCGGGCAGTGGCAGGCCGTAAACAGAGCAAACCAGGTAATAACCAATGTTCCGGGAATAGATATGGATGCCAATCTGAGAACCAGGTTGGTTGCAGAAGCCAGAATGTTAAGAGCCTACTTCTATTTTAATCTGGTAAGGATCTATGGTGGAGTTCCGATTTATGATAAAGTAGAAACCGTATATGATAAACCTAGAAATTCTGTGGAAGAAGTATATAATTTTATTATTTCAGATCTTACCGCAGCAGCTGATATTCTTCCCCAGACTTACCCTGCATCAGACCTGGGAAGGGTAACAAAAGGAGCGGCATTGGGTTTACTGTCAAAAGTATATCTTTATAAGAAAGACTGGCAGAAAGCTTATGATACTTCCAGCCAGGTAGTGGCTATGGGATATGATCTGGATCCTGATTTCAATCACTTATTCAGACCTGCGGGAGAGTTTGGAAAAGAATCGGTTTTTGAAGTTAACTGCGATTGCATTCCTCCGTATAAAGGAAGCCAGTATGCAGAGGTTCAGGGAGTAAGAGATCAGTTTGGCTGGGGCTTTTTTACACCTTCAAATGCTCTTGAAAATGCATTTGAAACGGGGGATATAAGAAAAGAGCTTACCATACTCAGAAACGGAGAAACAACACCGGAAGGAGATCTGATTGCGATGGGAGATGCTCAGTCTGTGACCACTTATAACCAGAAAGTATATGTTCCAAAAGCCTTAAATAACAGTGCCTGTGGTTACGGATCTATACAAAACATCAGAATCTTAAGATTTGCAGAAATCCTTCTGATCAATGCAGAAGCAGCCAATGAACTGGGAAATACAACAACAGCTGCCGCCAATCTGAATAAGGTAAGAACCAGAGCCCACTTAGGTGGTACAACAGCCTCTACTCAGGCTGCACTCAGAACTGCCATCTGGCACGAGCGTAGAGTAGAACTTGCTTTGGAAGGAGATCGTTTCGTAGATCTGGTAAGAACCGGACAGGCTGCAACGGTACTTGCTCCTTATGGATTTAAAGCAGGAAAGAATGAGGTATTCCCGATACCTTTAGATGCAATGGAGCAGAGCAATGGTGCTTTTACCCAAAACCCGGGCTATTAATCAATATATAAACTTTAGAGGAGAATGAAAGTTCTCCTCTTCTTTTAGTAAAATCAGGTAAAAAATAGTTCATGAAAAGGACAATAGTATCAATGGCTGTCACTTCTTTGTTGCTGGTATATTCATGCAAAAGTGCTCCCGTTGGCCAACAGAAACAGGAAGCTGTAAAAAATCAGATTACAGATGAACAGCTGATGGACAGAGTGCAGAAAGATGCTCTGAAATATTTCTGGGAGTATGCAGAACCCAAATCAATGCTGGCAAGAGAACGCTATCATGAAGATAATATTTATCCTGATAAAGATAAGCATGTTATTACTACCGGCGGTTCGGGATTCGGACTGGCAACTATTCTGGTAGGCGTTGAAAGAGGATTTATACCACGGAAAGAAGCGGTAAAAAGACTCTCCCATATGATGGATTTTCTAGCCAAAGCTGACCGGCACAAAGGAGCCTGGTCTCACTGGATCAACGGAGAAACAGGAAAGACAGTTCCTTTCGGTAAAAAAGATAACGGTGGCGATTTAGTAGAAACGGCATTCCTTACTTCAGGAATTCTCATGGTTCGTGAATATTTTAAAAACGGAACTTCCGAAGAAAAAGCCCTTGCTGAAAAATGTGATGAACTCTGGAAAGGAATTCAATGGAACTGGTATACCAAAGACGGTGAAAAAGTCCTGTACTGGCACTGGTCGCCGGAATATCAGTGGGAAATGAATTTTCCGCTGGAAGGATACAACGAATGCCTGATTACCTACATTCTGGCCGCTTCATCACCCACCTATTCCATAGACGCTGAAACCTATTACAAAGGCTGGACAAGAAACGGTAGCTATCTCACCGGCAAAACCAAATACGGACTTCCATTATACGTAAAACACAATTATGCTGAAGAATACGGAGGGCCGCTCTTCTGGTCGCAGTATTCCTATATCGGACTCGATCCTTCGGGACTGTCTGATCAACTGGTTAAAAATTATTTCGAAATTAATAAAAACCAAGTCTTAATCGACTATAAATACTGTGTTGAAAATCCAAAACAATGGAAAGGCTATGGTCCTGATTATTGGGGGCTGACAGCCGGATATACAAGAAATGACGACGGAAGCACGGGCTACACCGCGCATATGCCTTCCAATGACAATGGGGTGATCACTCCAACGGCCGCATTGAGCAGCTTCCCGTATACGCCCAAAGAATCTATGGACTTTTTAAGATTTATCTATACTCATAAACCTGAATTTATAGGATCAGCAGGACCTTATGATGCCACTTCCATTCATTATAAGAATTGGTTTACCCCGAGATATCTGGCCATTGATCAGGGAACGATTGCTCCTATGATAGAAAATTACAGAACAGGATTCCTCTGGAAATTATTTATGAATGCTCCGGAAATCCGGCAGGGCCTTAAAAAACTAAACTTCCGGTCAGAAAAATATGGAATAAAATAATAATTGATTCATTAAAAAATTGTCAAAAAATAAAACCATCATTCATAAAAAATCAAACCACCGAATAATGCAGTCTTCAATTGAATATCAGACATCATTATTCAATAGAAATGGGCTTTAACCCCATTTAAAAATTAACCCCGCCATTATTGAATTGAAACAGGCTTTACCTCATTTAAATATTAAAATAGCAATATGAAATTAAATCTAAAATACATTCTCCTTTTGTTTCTGATGTTTTCACTACATCTGAACGCTCAGGAAATAAAGGCAGAACTCAACAAAGAATTCAAAAAAACAGAGAAAATATCATACATTCTGGACTATCCCCAAAAGATAAAAGGAAATGTTCCGCTGATCGTATTTCTTCACGGAGCGGGTGAGAGAGGGAACAATCTGGAAGCGGTAAAAGCACACAGTCCGTTTACTTATAAAAGTCTGATCAAAGAGCCTGTTGCTATTCTGGCTCCGCAGTGTCCGGCAGATACCTGGTGGGATACGGTAACGGTATATAATTTAATAAAGGAAATCCAGAAGAAATATAAAATAGATCCGTCCAGGATTTACCTTACGGGACTTTCTATGGGAGGCTGGGGGACTCTGAAGCTGGCGATGGAACATCCTGAAATGTTTGCTGCGGTAGTTTCTGTATGCGCTCCTACGGACCGGGTAATGTATGCGAATATCAATCAGTATAAAGATTTAAATATGAAAATCTTTCACGGAGGAATGGATGATATTGTGCTTCCTGATAACGCACTCAATTTTTATCAGAAGCTGCACCCTGTGAATCCTTCGGCAGAATTGAAAATATTCCCGAATGACAATCACAATTCGTGGGATTCGGCCTATTCGGACCCTCAGTTGTATGAATGGATGCTCTCAAAGAAAAAAGAAACGAAATAAATACGATCATTATCTTTACGGGTAAATAAGAAATAAATGAGTCTTTATTGAGTGGTAGCGCAAAAATATAAAACATTAAAAAAACTGATGTCCATTGCGTTAAACCAACAGAGATCTAATACAATAAACCCAAAGAGAATATAAAAATGACAATCGATTATAAAGAAACAGATATTATCAGACCGTACGATCTTAAGGGGAATCTTGCCGATATTCTTCAGGTAAACCAATATGAAAACGGAAAGCTTACAGTGTCTGCTTTTTTTGAAAACTCAAAAAAGATAAGGCAGCTGAACTTTGCACACCCTGAAGTTTCTGAAATTGTTTACGAATACCATCAGAATTATTCTACGGAGACCGCTTTGGATAGTGAAAAAAATATTCTTGAAACATCTATTGATCTCAATAATCCTTTTGATAAAAGAGAATCGGATCCGTATTTCTTTTCCAGGGGACTAGGACTGGTTATAGAACAGGATGAAAATGAGCAGCTGTTTAAAATACATGACCAAATTATATATCGTTTCAGAGGATCTGATCTGGTGGAGATTATTTTTGATCTGGAAGGTTATGATGAATCTTATCACCTTACGGCAGACTATGATAATGAAGGCCGCCCTGTCCGTATGTTGAAAAAATATATAAGGCTTAATGATTTTCCTGATGTGGTTAAAACCTATGATTATTTTCAAAACGGAATGATCGAACGGTTTGAAGATAAGATCAGTTATACGGTATATGATGACAAAAAACGTAAAATAAGGATAGGAACCTTCGGATTCAGCGAAGAAAAGGAAAAACTCTACCGGGCATACATGGAAACTATGGATGAGGAAGTATTTCCGCAAATTATGCAGGATATAAGACTGGAAACTTTTGAATATGATACGTTTGGCAATCAGACCAGCTATGAATATTCATTCTACCGCCCCGATTTTTCAAAAAACGGGCTCACTTATTATCTTCAGGAATACGATTATTTTGACAGGTATAATATAGAATATGGGAGCTATTACTGTAAGACAAAAGAAGATTATGATGATGATATGGAACACAGCTCCCAGCTGGAGTATTTGGAAGATAGAGTGAATAAATACACACATGGTAAATTGGTAGCTGTATATTACATTGAAAATGGCAGAAAAGTAAGAAAAGAGTTTTCCGATGAAGAAAAAGAAACTTATAAAACTTACGATGAACACGGCAATATACTTGAGTCTTTTGTCAAAAATAAAATAACCGGCGAAACCAACCATATGAAGCTTGAAATCATATACAATAACAAATAAAAGAAGAAAAAATAACGCCCTTGCTGAGTGTAACGCCCTTGCGCCCTGAAAGCATAAAACATTAAAAAGAACCTTAGCGCCATTGCGTTAAAACCAACAAAGTATTAATTGAAGAAAATTGTTTTATGACAAAAGGTAAGCAAATAAAAGCAAGAAGAATCACCCTTAACTAAGTGTAACGCCCTTGCGCCCTGAAAGCACAAAACATTAAAAAGAACCTTAGCGCCCTTGCGCTAAAACCAACAAAGTATTAATTGAAGAAAATTGTTTTATGACAAAAGGTAAGCAAATAAAAGCAAGAAGAATCACCCTTAACTAAGTGTAACGCCCTTGCGCCCTGAAAGCACAAAACATTAAAAAGAATCTTAGCGCCCTTGCGTTAAAACCAACAAAACAATAATTAAAGAAGATAGATCTATGAAAAAGTTCATTGTACTCGCAGCTCTGGCACTTTCGCCGGTGTTTTCTGCCCAGGAAATGGTCTCCAAACCGGTACAGTCCTTTCAGACTGCCCAATACCAGGCTAAAAGAAAAGCTTTTGTCGAAAATCTTTTGTCGAAAATGACTTTGGATGAAAAGATAGGACAGCTTAACCTTCCTACCTCAGGAGACTTTACAACAGGGCAGGCCCAAAGCTCGGATATCGGAAAAAAAGTAGAACAGGGATTAGTGGGAGGACTGTTCAACATAAAAGGAGCAGATAAAATAAAAGCTGTTCAGAAAGTAGCTGTTGAAAAAAGCCGCCTGAAAATCCCATTGATCTTCGGAATGGATGTCATTCACGGTTACGAAACCACATTTCCTATTCCGTTGGGACTAGCCGCTTCCTGGGATATGAATCTGGTACAGCAGTCTGCAAGAGTGGCTGCAAAAGAAGCGTCTTCAGACGGGATCAACTGGACCTTCTCGCCAATGGTGGACATTTCACGTGAGCCAAGATGGGGAAGGGTTTCCGAAGGTTCCGGAGAAGACCCGTATCTGGGAAGTGAAATTTCTAAAAATATGGTATACGGTTACCAGGGAAAAGACCTGTCTCTCAGCAATACGATTTTAGCCTGTGTAAAACATTTTGCCTTATATGGGGCAGGAGAAGCCGGCCGTGATTACAATACCGTTGATATGAGTCATGTAAGAATGTTCAATGAATATTTTCCACCCTACAAAGCTGCTGTGGATGCAGGAGTAGCTTCCGTAATGGCTTCCTTCAATGAAGTGGACGGGGTTCCCGCCACAGGAAACCGATGGCTTCAGACCGAAGTGCTGAGGAAAATGTGGAACTTTAAAGGTTTCGTAGTAACAGATTACACCGGAATCAATGAAATGGTAGAACATGGAATGGGAGATCTGCAGCAGGTATCAGCATTAGCCTTAAAAGCAGGAATAGATATGGATATGGTGGGAGAAGGTTTTCTGACCACTCTTAAAAAATCACTGACCGAAGGAAAAATAACCCAGGCCGAGATCGATATGGCAACCAGAAGAATACTCGACGCCAAATACGACTTGGGACTGTTCGATGACCCTTACCGTTACGGAGATGCCAAACTGGCTGCAAAAGAGGTTTATAATATGGAAAACCGGAACATTGCCAGAAATGCGGCTGCCCAGTCTATGGTATTGCTGAAAAATGAAAACCAGGTGCTTCCGTTGAAAAAATCAGGAACCGTAGCAGTGATCGGTCCTTTGGTAAATAACTCACTGAATATGGCCGGAACATGGAGTGTGGCCACAAAACATGCCGTTTCCGTCTCTCTGATGCAGGGATTGGAGGCCAATTATGGAAAAGACGTGAAATTCATTTCCGCCAAAGGAGCCAATATTGATGATAATGCTAAACTGGAAGAAATCTATGCAGCTCACGGCAAAAAAACAGACAGGGATAGCCGTTCTAAAGAAGCTTTGTTAAAAGAAGCGGTAGAAACAGCCCGTAAAGCAGATGTCGTGGTTCTCGCCATCGGAGAATCAGCGGAAATGAGCGGAGAATCTTCTTCAAGAACAGAAATTACCATTCCTCAGTCTCAGGTAGACCTGTTGAATGAGCTGAAAAAGACCGGGAAGCCTGTTGCCGTCGTTCTTTTCACAGGCCGTCCGCTGGCTCTTACCAATGTGAAAGATACGCCCGATGCCATTCTGAACGCATGGTTTGCCGGATCAGAAGCTGGAAATGCCATTGCCGATGTACTGTTCGGAAAAGTAAACCCTTCCGGGAAACTTCCGATGACATTCCCTAGAAGCCTGGGACAGGTTCCCATTTACTACAATGCTAAAAATACAGGCCGTCCTTTGAGTCAGGAGAAAACAGATAAATGTGAGTACGAAAGGTTCCGGTCCAACTATATGGATGAATGTAACACACCATTGTATCCGTTTGGTTACGGATTAAGTTATTCCAATTTCAGTTACTCGGATATGACCGTATCCACTGCGAACCCTAAAGGAAATCAGACGGTTCAGGCATCCGTTACCGTAACCAATACCGGTAATTTTGACGGGGCGGAAGTCGTACAGCTGTACATCAGAGATATGGTGGGAAGCATCACAAGACCGGTAAAAGAACTGAAAGGCTTCCAGAAAGTACTGCTGAAAAAAGGAGAATCTAAAAAAATTACCTTCAACATTACCCCTGAAGATCTGAAATTTTACAACGGAGACCTGAAATACGATTGGGAAGCAGGAGAATTTGACCTCATGATCGGTACAAATTCCCAGGAAGTAAAACATTCAAAGATCAACTGGACGAAATAATTCCGCATAATTTTTTTAATATATTTTATATAAACAAAAGCCTTGTCAGATCATAATGACAGGGCTTTGTTATTGCTCACTGCCTGAATATACTTCTGATAATTCGGTATAACCCCATTTTGGAATAAGAATTTCCGAATGATATTAGTCTCAAACTGAGAGCCGGAAGAGAGGAATTTTCAAAGTCATCAACAATACTAAAATAACTTCCAGCCACTTTCTTTCATTTTTATCTGTTAATTCCAACTTCTCAGTCAGGAATCAGATTGAACAGATTCTTAATTTCATGGAATATGAGTCGGATGGTTGATGCTTTTTCTCCAAATGTTGAAATATTATTTAAATAGTGAAAAACAGCTTTATTTTTGTCATATTTTCCTTTACAGAAAAGGAATGCTTTGAATTTGTTAAACTTAAAATATGATAACAGTAATCTGTAAAATTGCGGAAAATAAAAATTAACACGCAACGTCCTTTTTTGAATTTTTTGGCATGATTTTTAATAAAACTGTTATAGCCTTAATATAACAAAAATGAAAAAAACAATTTTACTTGGCGCGATGTTTCTTGGTTCTTTGGTATTTGCACAACAGAAACCTGTATTGGGAGGAGATAGAGATGCACACGGATGCATAGGTTCGGCAGGATATACTTATTCTCAGATCAAAAAAGACTGTGTAAGAGTGTTTGAGCAGAAAATCAAACTGACTGAAGTGGCTCCTAAAGGAAGTTCTACTTCCATGGCTGCAGTGATCTTCAGTAAAGACATGAAAAAAGCTGAAGTTTTTGTACCGGGTACCGGCTCGGAAAGCATTATCCTGGACCGCGCAGGAAAAGGAAAAGCCTGGAAAAAAGGAGAGTATGCGTTGGTTCCTTTCAAAAAAGGAGGATACCAGCTTAAAAAAGATAACGTAGTTATTTATAAATAGATTCAATTTTTCAAATGAAAAGCCATCCCTTACGGATGGCTTTTTTTGTAGTGTTTTATTTCTAAATAAAAGATTAGAGGACTATAAAGTAAAAACTGCCCCGGACCTGTAAAATCAAAAGTATTTTTTATCGCAGATCGCTGATTAGCGGATGAGTGCGCTTAATAAAAACCTAATGGGTCTCAAAGACCTATTAGGTTTAGGAATCAGCATAAAGTTTAAAATTCAACAACATACAATAAGATCTTATATGCAGAATTGATTCAATAGAGGTGTACTTTCGTCCGCCTGAACAATAAACCATCCATCCGGCTTTAGCCAAAACTTATACAGCAGATTCACAAAATCTGTGAGAAAAATAAAAAATCTGCCCAATCTGCCCTATCAGCGAAATATAAAAAATACTCATAAATCCTTCTGTACTATAATTTATTTCCCTCAAAAATAGGTATATTGGTATAACCAAATTAAAGCCGGATCCGAAAAGTTTACAGAGTAGGAAAAAATCAAAAAAATGTTATTATGAAAAACTTAAGAAAACTTTCAAAACAGGATCTGAAAACCGTTCAGGGAGGAATTCCAATGTGTCTGCCAGGGTATTTCTGGTGTTCATTTGTGAGAAAATGTATTCTGGTAGGATCATCATGCGGACTTGAATACTGATTCCTGAATAAATAATGTAAAGGACAATGCTTTATATTATTTTGAAAACAAAACAGAGACTGTTCCGGATGTGGGCGGTCTCTTTAACTTCGGTATAGCAGTACAGCCCTTAATTTTTTCAGTAAGAATCTGTATCAATCGATAAAAAACAGGGTTTAAAAATCATAAAAACAGGATTTTTATCTCTCACTGAAAAACCGTATTTTTGTACATCTAAAAAGTAAAAGAAAAGAATGAATTCCTACAAAAATCCATTGGAAGAGCGCTATTCCAGTGAAGAAATGTTGTTTAATTTCTCACATAATAACAAATTCCGTACCTGGAGAAAGCTTTGGATTGCTCTGGCTGAAATCGAAAAAGACTTAGGTCTTGATATTACAGATGAGCAGATTGCCGAACTGAAAGCAAATGCTGAAAATATCGATTACGATAAAGCGGCAGAATACGAAAAGAAATTCCGTCATGATGTAATGGCTCACGTTCATACCTATGGAGATGTGGCACCTTCAGCAAAAGGAATTATTCACTTAGGAGCTACTTCAGCTTTTGTAGGAGATAATACAGACCTTATCCAGATCCGTGACGGACTTTTGATCTTAAAGAAAAAGCTGGTCAACGTAATGAAGAACCTGTCTGATTTTGCTATTCAGTACAAAGATCTTCCGACGCTGGGATTTACCCACTTCCAGCCTGCCCAGTTAACGACTGTGGGTAAAAGAGCAACACTTTGGTTACAGAGTCTGGTTCTTGACATTGAAGAGCTTGATTTCTTCCTTGAGACTCTTCGTTTCAGAGGCGTAAAAGGAACCACAGGAACGGCCGCAAGTTTCCTTGAGCTGTTCAACGGGGATTATTCCAAAGTAAAACATCTCGATAAAGAACTTTCAAAAAGATTCGGTTTTGAAAGAGTTTTCGGAGTATCCGGACAGACTTACGACAGAAAAATTGATGCGAAAGTGGTTGCATTATTAGGAAATATCGCACAATCTGCCCATAAATTCACCAACGATTTACGTTTACTTCAGAACCTTAAGGAAATTGAGGAACCATTCGAGAAAAACCAGATCGGTTCATCCGCAATGGCTTACAAACGTAACCCGATGAGAAGCGAAAGAATAGGGGCGTTGGCAAAATATGTAATGTCTTTAACGACAAGTTCTGCGATGGTAGCCTCCACACAGTGGTTTGAAAGAACACTGGACGATTCAGCCAACAAGAGATTAACAATTCCTCAGGCCTTCCTTGCTGTTGATGCTATTCTATTGATCTGGAATAATATCATGAACGGAATCGTGGTATATCCGAACAGGATCAACAAACATATTATGGAAGAGCTTCCTTTCATGGCGACAGAATACATCATCATGGAAGAGGTGAAGGCAGGAGGAGACCGCCAGGAAATCCACGAAGTAATCAGAGTTCACTCCATGGAAGCATCCAGGCAGGTAAAAGTAGAAGGAAAAGAAAATGATCTTATCGAAAGAATCTTAAATGACGATTCCTTGAAATTAGATAAATCAAAATTAAAAGAAGTTTTAGACCCTAAAAACTTTATCGGGTTTGCCCCGATTCAGACCGAGGAGTTCATCAAGAATGAAGTCCAGCCGATTCTGGATCAGAATAAAGATTTGATAGGACTGGAAGCTGATCTTAAAGTATAAAGAAGTATGCAGCCTTTTGGGGCTGCATATTTTATTTCAGAGCTGTTGACGAATATGAAAAGAACACTGTTTGCCGTTTTACTGATACCGGTCATTGCCTTCTCCCAGAAAAAAGAAGTTTTACAGTATTTCAAATCCAAAGATTCTCTGGTAGGAGTAAAGAATAAAGCCGGAAAAGTAATTGTTCCTGCCCGGTTCATGATTTACTCAGACCTTAAAGACGGTGAACCGGTAAAAGGAGAAATCATCTATTTCGATGGAGAAAAAAAAGGAGAACAGCGCCGGGAAAATGAATGGGGATATGTTTACGACAGAAAAGGAAATTTCCTGTACAGACCTTTTCTCTATGATAACGGAGCAGATTATTTCTCTGAAGGACTGACAAGATTCGTTAAAAACGGGAAGATAGGATTTGCTGACAGAAACGGGAAAACAGTCATCGCAGCAGAACATGATTTCGTATCCCCTTTCAACTATGGGTACGCTTCTTTCTGCGACGGCTGCAGCTGGGAAAAAACAGAAAGTGAACACAAATCCATCGTTGGCGGAACATGGGGAATGATGAATGCCAAAGGAAAAGTGGTTCAGCCTATATCACAGAAGTCTGAAAAAGATATAGAAATTGACGGGAAATATTATCCGTTTCCATTCAGTTATAATGAAAAAGAGAAGAATATTCTTCAGTTTTTCAATCAGCAGAATAAAAAGCTTTCAGATATTTATTATGTAAATCTTTACCATAAACTGTCTGAAAATGAAAAAAAACTATACTTTGAAATTGTAGAAAGGCCCAAAGAAAACTTCCCGTTTTATCAGGTGAATACCTACGATTACAGAAAAGAAAATACGGGATCGGGCTACCGTTTTAAATTTATGGTGTCTGAAGACGGAAAAACGGTGTATGCAGCAGATTATAATGATGAAAAGCTACCTTTTGAAAAATGGCTGGAAACCGAAATAAAGACTGCCGAGGAATTTCAGAAAAAACATCAGGATAATCCTAATAAAATTAAATAACAGAGAAGAGAATCAATGAAGAACATATTCGTATTGGTACTGGCTTTAGCGTTCACAAAGAATTACGCACAGAATGATAAGGCTGTTTATTCTATCATCAACGCAAACGCCAAAAAAATAGCTGAAAAATCAGGAGCTTACTCTGTTTCCGTCGGAATTTTGAAAGACGGAAAAATCTATACCAGACATTTCGGTGAAATAGACAAAGGAAAAGGCAATAAAGCCAATGACAATACCTATTTTGAGATCGCTTCAGTAACCAAAGTGATGACCGGACAATTACTGGCAAAAGCAGTGGTGGACGGAAAGATTAATCTTGATGACGATATCAGAAAATATCTGAAAGGAGACTATCCCAATCTGGAATACAACGGTACCCCGATTAAGATCAGAAACTTTATCGCTTACAATTCCGCCTTACCACGGACATTACCTGATGATGAAGCTCTTTATAAAAACCTGACGAGCGAAACGCCGTTTCAACTGAGAGATCTGTCTGCATCTTATTCCAGAGAACAGTTTTTCAAAGATTTAAAAAATGTAAAACTCAAAGGATTTCCGGGAAGAGAATATAATTACAGCAATCTGAGCCTGGAACTGACGGGTGTTATTCTGGAAAATGTATACGGGAAGAGCATGGAAGACCTTTTCAGTGAAAATATTTTTTCCAGACTGGGAATGCAGCATACCAGATTCGGAGCAGGCAAAACCGTACCTGTCGCAAATGGATATTACGACGGAAAACTGATGCCGCATTTTGAATCAAACCTGTGGAGTTCCTCAGGAATGAAAACCGTCTCCAGTATGGGAGACCTGATGAAATTTATGAAAGATGAACTGTACTCAAAAGACAAGGTCATTCTGGAATCACAGCGGAATATTGATGACAGTAAGGAAAACTGGCACAGCTACTTCTGGGATAACTTCTACATCAGTGAATACGGAAAGGTAGGCAATAAACATGGCGGAGCATTCGGCACACAAACATGGTTTGCCATTTATCCCGAGCTTAAAATGGGAATCTGTGTGATCATCAACAACAGTACACCCACTACATATCCCATACTTCAGAACGCTGTGGGTGAAATGGTTGAAGATTTCGCAGCTCCTTCAGCAAAAAAAGAAGTGTACGGGTATTCTGTAAAAGGAAATAACGTTGTGTTCAGCTACACACACCCTCAAAATGCAGATGCCGGACTGCTCAATACCGTTGCAGTAGCAGGCTCCTTCAATGACTGGAACCCTGAAAATAAGGACTACCAGATGACAAAAAAAAATAAAAACCGGTTCGAACTGGAGGTTCCCGTATCCAAATTTGAAAAAGGGAAGACATATACCTTTAAATTTGTACTGAACAAGACCGCCTGGCTGAATGCTCCTAAAAGAGCTTCCAATGCAGACAGTACACCGGATAAGAACTTAATATTCACACTTTAATTAGAAAAAAAATCAGCCTGATGAGAAATGTATTGGCACTTGTATTTATTCTGACTTTTGTAAAAAGCTATTCACAGAGTGAAAAGACGGTATATTCAATCATTGAAGCAAATGCAAAAAAACTGGCTGAAAAATCAGGAGCCTATTCCGTGTCCATCGGAATCATAAAAGATGGGAAAGTCTATACCAGACATTTTGGTGAACTCGATAAAGGAAAAGGAAACCGGGCAAATGATAATACCTATTTTGAAATAGCTTCAGTTACCAAGCTTTTTACTGGTCAGATGCTTTCTAAAGCAGTACTGGAAGGGAAGATTAATCTTGATGATGACATTCGGAAATATCTTAAAGACGATTACCGGAATTTAGAATATAACGGAACTCCTGTAAAAGTCAGAAATATTCTTTCTTATACTACAGCATTACCAAGAAGCCTGCCTGATGAAGATGATTTGAGAGGTAAAAACTGGACGGGTAAAAGCCCTTTTTTAATAATGGAACGTGAAGCTGGCTATTTCAAAGACCAGTTTTTAAAAGATCTGAAGCAGGTAAAACTGGATACCGTTCCCGGATTTAAATATCAATACAGCAACCTAAGTCTTGAACTGGCAGGACATATCCTTGAAAATGTCTATGGTAAAGAGGTAGAAACGCTTTTCAATGAAAATATTTTTTCAAAATTAGGGATGAAGAATACTAAGTTCACCCTGGGGAAAAATGAAACATTAGCCAATGGATACAACGGAGATCATCAGTTAATGCCTCATTTTGCCTCGAATTTATGGGGTTCTACAGGAGCAAGAACAAAATCAACTCTCGGAGATCTGATGAAGTTTCTGAAAGATGAAATGTATTCAAAAGACAAGGTTGTTCAGGAAACCCATAAAAATATAGAGAACAGTAAAGAAAGCTGGAAGGGCTATCTTTGGGATGACTATTACATCAGTGAATTTGGGAAAGTCGGATTTAAACATGGTGGCTCTTTTGGAACCCAGACCTGGTTTACGGTATACCCTGAATTGAATATAGGAATCTGTATGATTGTCAATATCAGTGTAGACGGAGGCGGATTTGTACTTCTGGACAGTGCTTCAGAAATCATGGAAGACCTTACTTCATCATCAGCAAAAAAAGAAGTGTACGGGTATTCTGTAAAAGGAAATAACGTTGTGTTCAGCTATACCCATCCCCAAAATGCGGATGCCGGATTGCTTAATACCATTGCAGTAGCAGGCTCCTTCAATGACTGGAATCCTGAAAATAAAGAATACCGGATGACGAAAAAAGATAAAAACCGGTTCGAACTGGAAGTTCCCATATCCAAATTTGAAAAAGGTAAGACATATTCCTTTAAATTTGTACTGAACAAGACCGCCTGGGTGAATGCTCCTAAAAGAGCTTCCAATGCGGACGGAACTCCGGATAGAAATCTGACACTGGTGCTTTAAAGTAAAAAGAATAAATAAATCTAATATTAAAATCTGACATCTAATGTCTAAAAACAAAAGAATTTTCGTAGAAAAAAGAGGAATTTTCGATGTGGAAAGTCCAAAAATTTTTGATGAAGTAAAAGCGGTGGTTCCTGCCGTTCAAAGCGTGAAAGTATACAATGTGTACGATATTTTCGGCTTGAATGACGGAGAATTTGAAAAAGTAGTATATAACACTTTTGTAGACCCTGTTACGGATATTTTACACACCGGAAACCCGGCACAAAAAATCCACTTTGGAATGGAGTTTTTACCCGGACAGTATGACCAGAGAGCAGATTCTGCCCAGCAGTGTATTGCATTGCTGACGGAAAATGAAAAATCAAAAGTAAGAAGCGGTAAGCTTATTGAATTTGAAGGAATCTCTGAATCAGACCTTGTTAAAATCAAAGACCTGCTGATCAATAAAGTAGAATCTCAGGAAAAAGACCTGTCCGTACTGGATATTCCTGCCGATGAAACCCCTTCAGAAGTGTTGGTTCATGAAAATTTCATCAGTTTTAATGATGCTGAACTTGAAAATTTCTACAATAATCACGGTTTTGCCCTGGGACTGGATGACCTGAAGTTCATTCAGGAATACTTCAGAACAGAACAGAGAAATCCTACCGAAACAGAACTTAAAGTTTTAGACACCTACTGGAGTGACCACTGCCGTCACACCACTTTCGAAACGGAATTGTCAGACATTCAGTTTGAAGGGAAGTTCAAACATACATTGGAAACTATTTTCAATGACTATATCGAAAAAAGAAAATTCTTAGGCCGTGAACTGAAGCCAATCTCCTTGATGGATCTGGCCACCGTATGCGGTAAATATTTCCATAAAACAGGGAATCTGGACAATCTCGTGATTTCCGATGAGATCAACGCCTGTACCATTCAGATCGAAGCAGAATACGACGGCAAAAAAGAACCGTGGTACCTGCTGTTCAAAAATGAAACCCACAATCACCCTACGGAAATTGAACCGTTCGGAGGAGCTTCAACCTGTCTGGGAGGTGCCATCAGAGACCCTTTATCCGGAAGATCTTTTGTGTTCCAGGCAATGAGACTCTCTGGGGCTGCCGACGTTTTAGAATCCGTAGACAAAACCTTACCGGGAAAATTACCTCAGAAAACCATCACAAAGCAGGCCGCCAACGGATATTCTTCGTATGGTAACCAGATCGGTCTGGCAACAACAATGGTTTCCGAAATCTATGATGAGGGCTACAAAGCCAAAAGAATGGAAGTAGGATTTGTAGCCGGAGCCGTTCCCGTAGATTGGGTAAGACGTGAAAAACCGGCTAATGGCGATTCCATCATTATTTTAGGAGGAGCAACCGGACGTGACGGAGTTGGGGGGGCCAGCGGAAGTTCAAAAGAACAGGACGAAACCTCTATTCATACCATGAGTTCCGAAGTTCAGAAAGGAAATGCTGTGGAAGAACGCAAAATTCAGAGACTGTTCAGAAATCCGGAAGTGACAAGACTGATTAAAAAATCAAACGATTTCGGGGCAGGGGGAGTTTCCGTAGCCATCGGTGAAATTGCAGACTCCCTGGAAGTAAACCTGGATGTACTTCCTTTAAAATACGAAGGATTGAACGGAACCGAACTTGCCATTTCAGAATCTCAGGAAAGAATGGCGGTAGTAGTGGATCCGAAAGATAAAGAACTCTTCATTAAATTCTGTGAAGCTGAAAATATTGTAGCCGTAGAAGTGGCAAAAGTAACAGATTCAGGAAGAATGCAGATGTTCTGGAAAGGAAATAAGATCGTTGATCTTTCAAGAGCATTCCTGGATACCAACGGATGTTCAAAGTCTCAGGAAGTGAAAATTACCCACCTTGAAGAAGTAAAAGAAACCGTGGAAGCATTCACAGAAGAAAGCTTCCTGAACATATTAAAAGACAAAAACGTAGCTTCCCAGAAAGGATTACTCGAAATGTTCGATTCTTCCGTAGGTGCAACTACTGTCGCAATGCCTTTAGGCGGAAAATACCAGCAGACCTTAATGGAAGGAAGTGTTCAGACACTGCCTGTTTTAGGAGCAAAAGATATTAAAACCGTTTCTCTGGCAAGCTGGGGCTTTGATGCTGAAATCTCAAAACAGAACTCATTGCTGGGAGCATCTTACGCAGTAGTAGAAAGCGTTGCGAAGATCGTGGCTATGGGAGGTGATTATAAAAACATCAGATTAAGCTTCCAGGAATATTTTGAAAAACTGGGACAGAACCCTGAAAAATGGGGTAAACCTTTAGCTTCCCTTCTGGGCGCCTATGATGCACAGATCAGCCTGGGGCTGGCTGCCATCGGAGGAAAAGATTCTATGAGCGGAACCTATCAGGATCTGAATGTGCCGCCAACATTGATTTCTTTTGCATGTGCCAACGGAGAAAAACAGAATATCATTTCTCCGGAATTTAAAACCGCCGGAAATAAAATCTATTTCTTTAATCATATCGCTCAGGAAAGCGGCCTTCCAAACTATGAGGCCTTAAAAGAAGTGTACGGATTCATCTTTGAAAACGTTAAGTCAGGAAAGATCGTTTCTGTAAAAACAGTGAAAGACGGTGGTGTTGCAGTAGCACTGGCAAAAATGAGCTTCGGAAACAGATTGGGAGCCGAAATCAATGCGGATGAAAATACCTTATTGGCTAAAAATATCGGCAGCTTAATTATCGAAGCTAAAGAAGAGCTAAGCACTGTAAATCTTCAGATGATTGGAAAAGTAGTTGCGGATGAGGTGATAACCATCAACAATGTCAAATTTCAGATTTCAAATCTTGAATCAGCTTACACCGGTACGTTCGAAAACCTTTTCCCAACAGCAGAAAAAGAAAAAATTACGGTTGAAATTGACGAAAAATCAAACTCAGTCACCCCAAGAAATATCATCATTAAAAAACACGGAATCGCACAGCCTAAAGTATTTGCTCCGGTATTCCCGGGTACCAACTGTGAATACGATACCCTGAATGCATTCCGTAAAGAAGGTGCTGTGGTAAGCAGTTTACCTTTAATCAATATCAGCCACCAGTTATTGGACCAAAGCATCGATGCATGGGTGGAAGAGATCAGAACGTCCCAGATTCTGGCATTCTCCGGAGGATTCTCAGCAGGTGATGAGCCGGATGGTTCCGCAAAATTCATCGTGAATGTTCTGAAAAACGAAAAAATGAAAAATGCCGTTCACGAATTACTGGACAGAGACGGAATGATCATCGGGATCTGTAACGGATTCCAGGCATTGGTGAAATCAGGACTGCTGCCGTACGGTAGAATTAAAGACCTGGATGAAAACTCTCCTACATTGGCTCACAATGCGATCAGAAGACATATTTCACAGATGGTGACAGTAAGAGTGGTGAACGATGAAAGCCCGTGGTTAAAAGGAATGAAAGATCAGGAATTTACCATTCCGATTTCCCACGGTGAAGGACGTTTCATGGCTTCAAAAGAAGAAATCCAGAAGCTTTATGAAAACGGACAGATTGCAACACAGTATATCGATCCGGACGGAAACATAGCCCACGGAATGCCGTTCAACCCGAACAACTCATTATTCGGAATTGAAGGAATCACCAGCCCGTGCGGAAAGATCTACGGAAGAATGGGACACCCGGAACGCTTTGCAGAAGGCCTCATGAAAAATATTCCTGCCGCGAATTATCACAATATATTCAGAAACGGTATTGAATACTTCAAATAAATTAAATCAAACCTCATAGATACCCTTATTCTATGAGGTTTTTAATAATGACCTAACAAATAAGTTCATATTTTTGTATCATTACAATTAGAAAAAAACTTTAACCAATGAACGGAGAGTATTCTTCTGGACCTAAAAAAGAAATCAAAAGAATAGACGCGCATTATATTTCTCATGAGATACAACACCTTTTACATTTTGACAAAGGCTTTCCTTTTACCTTTAAAGAAGTTTTGATACATCCGGGAAAAGCAGTAAGAGAATATCTTGGAGAAAATCGTGAAAAGTATGTAAAACCTATTGTATTTTTGGTTTTCTCTGCAGTTATTTACACCTTAATTATTCATTTTTTTCATATTGAAATATCCATATTTAATATAAAAGGATTTGGAAAAACATCGGAATGGCAAAATAATCTTGACACCCAAGTTGTAAATAACTGGGTAGATTCTCATCTTGGCTATTCTGCTATGATAATTGGTTTTTTTATGGCCATTTGGACAAAAATTTTCTTTTATAAAAAAGGTTATAATATATTCGAAATCTTTGTATTACTATCTTATGTTTTTGGTGTATTTTTTATTTCTCTCTTGTTTTTTTTATTGCCAGCAAAACTTACTGATTCATTAATTATTGCCCAAACTGGCGCATTTTTTGGACAGGCTTATATAGTTTTTGCTATTGGACAGTTTTTTGGAGAGAGAAAAGTCATCAATTATGTTAAGAGTTTTATCTGTTTCTTTTTAGGAATGGTTACTTACAAATATTGTTTAGTCATATTGGCTTATCTCATACACTTTTTTAAGTAAAAATACATTTGAAATGAAATTGAATACTTCAAATAATAAAAAGAAAGTGATCGTCATCAATGGCGGTCATTTTTCGTCTCTGGAAGGTTTCTATGACGAAGTTTCCAGCGTGTTGATGAAAGATACGGACTGGAAAGTCGGAACACTTGATGGCTTTGATGATATCCTGTACGGCGGTTTCGGAGTATTTGAAAATAATGAAGAAACAGAGATCATCTGGAAGGAATCCGGGAAATCAAAAAATGATCTGGGCTTACAGGCTACACAGGAATTTTATGAAAATAAAATCAGGCAGGGAAAGCCTTTCAATATTGAACTGATTCAACAGAAACTCAAAGATCTGCAGGAGAGAAAAGGACAGACGCTGTTTGAGATTTTAGTCGAAATCATACAGTCCCATCAGAATATAATACTCAGGCTGGAATGATTAATTTTGTAATCAGCAATGGGTGATGAGTAATGAGTAATGAGTAATGAGTAATGAGTAATGAGTAATGAGGTTTGCTTTTGAAATATCAGCCTTTGTATTACCCTGCTAAGTTTACGCCATAGTTTATCTTAAAAATATCCTTTGCTGTTATTAATTTTTGTCTGGCCTTTGCCGGAAAAATAATTCCGCTGATCATATCAGCAGTATTTTTACTTAGCTCCTTGCTTTTGAATCTGAATTTTAAATCCTAACGGCTCATTGATGCATTGGTACTGCTTTAACGATACGATGTCATAAAGATCTGCACAATCGGGGAAAATAAAAATATATTCTCAATCCCATTAAAGCTTGCTGGAAATCCTGGATTTTCTTCCGTCATAAAAGAATTATAATAATTGAAACCCCTTGTGTCTTTGCACTTTCCAGCCATTTTAAAATTACAGCACAGATATATTCAGTCGTTAAAATTTTACACGACAACCCCGGTAAATTAGACGGATTTTATTTTGTCCGGCATTTTATTCTTAATATTTTTACTTATCAATAAACATACAACAGGAATTGAATGAAAAAAACGGTATACGGGCTGTTCTTCGGAGACAGCATCACTTATGGAGAATACGACGGCGTTTTTGGTGGATGGGTAGATATTCTGAAGAGATATGCACTCCAGAAATTCCACGAAGGAAATGGTGATGAACTTATCCTGTTTAATCTTGGAATTGGCGGCGAAACAACGGAAGGGCTGCTCAAAAGAATGCCTCACGAATTAAGGGCAAGAAATTCAGCAGACGGAAATGTTGTTTTCCTGGGCTACGGAGCCAATGATCTGGCTGTAAAAGATCATAAACAGGAGGTGGGACATGAAAAATTCAAAAGTAATATGATCACTGCAGTTAAAGAAGCCAGAAAATTTTCTTCCGACATCTACCTTGTGAGTATTCTTCCTTTTGCGCAGAAAATAGATGGAGTGGTAGTGAGTTCAGGAAAATTAAGATACAATAAAGAGGTTATCGTGTACAATCGGATTCTTAAAGATATTGCGTCAGATCATGGGTTGGGTTATATCGATTTTTACACTGCTTTTTTTGACGACAAAGAATTCCTGCTGTCGGCAGACGGCGTTCATCCCAACGAAAAAGGCTATGGAATAATGGCTGAAATAGCAATACCTGTCATCGAAAAATATTTATAAATGCCCGATAAAGACTAGCAACAGATAGAAACACCGGAATGCTTTTTTACAGAAATATATATTTGCTGTACACAATAATTCCGGTTATAGCTGCCGCAATACTCATCAGAAGTACAGCCCCCGCTGCAATATCTTTAATAAAACCGATCCTTTTATCAAAATCAGGCTGAACCATATCGCAGAGCTTCTCTATGGCAGTATTGAAGATCTCAGCACCCAGAACGGAAAAACAGACCAGAAGGATGAGAACTGTATCCGGAGCGGAAAGCTGTAAATAAAAGATCAGAAAAAGATTGATGACAAAGGCAATAAGCTCGATCCGGAAATTCCTTTCCGTTTTTGCCATCAGAAAAACACCGCGCAAAGCGTTAACAAAACTTTTATGGACGGGTGGTTTTCGCATTGGGAAAATATTCTTGACAAATATAATTATTTGAACAAAAAAATTCATAAATTTATCATCGAAGGATTGTCTTCCTCATCAAAAAGTGAGATAGAAACAGTTGGAAAATTCTTTTGATGGTTGTTAATAACTCTCAGGATTATTTTTTTTAATCTGTTTTCTATTTATTATATTTGTAAAAATTATTTTTAAATCTATGAAATTTATTATTTCAAGTGGTGAACTGCAGAAGGCTCTGCAAACTGTAAGTGGCGTAATATCAAGTTCTCAGTCGAGACCGATTTTAGAAAACTATCTTTTTGAATTAGACGGAAATAATGTTACCATTACAGCATCTGATGGCGAAACTACTCTTGTAACGTCCCTGGAAGTAAAGTCTGATGACTCAGGGAAATTTGCCGTTCCTGCTAAGATTTTTCAGGATTTTATCAAGACCTACGGAGAACAGCCTTTAACACTGGCTGTAAAGGATAATGCAGAAGGAACAGGAAGCCAGCTTGAGATCCTGGATGAAAAAGATAATTTCGCTGTCGCACTGGATAACGCAGAAGATTATCCGGAACTGCCGGAATTTGATGCATCACAAAGCGTGACCATGTCTGCAGGTGTTTTATCTGAAGCATTAACCAACACCCTTTTTGCAACAAGTAACGACTCTCTTCGTCCGGTAATGACAGGGGTGCTTTTCCAGTTTGGCGAAAACGAAACCAATTTCGTATCCACAGACTCCCACAGACTGGTGGTATACAAGAGATCAGACCTGATGAATCCCGAACCGATGGAATTCATCATGCCTAAAAAACCTCTGAATATTTTCAAAAATATCCTGGCTAGTTCCAATGAAGACGTTACCATCGACTTTAACGAGAATATGGCCAAGTTTACTTTTGGCAAACATACCTGGATATGCAGACTCATCGACGGAAAATATCCAAACTATACTGCGGTAATTCCAAAAGAAAATCCAAATGTACTGACGATCAACAGAAACCTTTTACTGGGAGCGATCAAAAGAGCATCGATCATGTCCAACAAATCCACCAATCAGGTTAGATTTAAGCTGTCCGCCAATATCCTTCACCTCCATGCAGAAGATACGGAATATGCTAACAAAGCAGATATGCAGATTCCTTGTGACTATAACGGTGAAGATATCAATATCGGATTCAGCTCCAAATTTTTAACAGAAATGCTTACTATTCTGGGGTCCGATGATATCACCATGAAAATGTCCCAGCCTAACAGACCTGGTATTATAGAACCTCTTGACGGTCTGGAAGAAAGTGAAAATATTCTGATGTTATCAATGCCGGTTATCGGATTATAATATCTCAGATACAATAAAACTTAAAAGAGGCTGAATTTTCAGTCTCTTTTTTTGATAAAATAAACCATGAAGAAAATATTGATCCTGATTGCAGGATTACAGTTTACCCACGTATTTTCACAGAAAAACATCAAAGTATATCAGGAACGCAGGGGAGATACGGTAGCTTATTATGCAGACAACCGGGAGGTTTATCCCATGTCTTTAGTGTTTTCCGGAACACCCGAACTGGAAAACGCAACCGCTCCCGAAGCTTTTAAAGCAGTACAGGTTATACAGGCACAGTCATTAAAAAACCGGATTGCCTATTTTGTTGTTAAGGATAAAACAAAAAAGTGGGGCGCAAGAAAAATGCCGGACTATACGATGTACATCGGGGATGTTAATCAGACTGCCTATGATTCGGACTATAAGTACGACCTGCCGTTTAAAAAAGGTAATTCTTTCACAGTACATCAGGGATATAACGGAGCTTTTTCGCACCGTAATGAAAACTCCCTTGATTTTAAAATGCCGGAAGGCACAGAAATTACGGCTGCCAGAGAAGGAATAGTAACTGATTTTATTCAGCACAATAATACAGGATGCCCTGCAAAAAGCTGTGTAGAACAAGGAAATTATGTTACAATAATGCACTCAGACGGAACCTTTGCCCAATATTATCATTTGAAGGAGAATGGAGTTAAAGTGAATCTCGGTGATCAGGTGAAAAAGGGTGATGTGATAGCATTAAGCGGGAATACAGGCTGGAGCAACGGGCCCCACCTGCATTTTGTATGTTATATCCCCAATCTTGCAGAAGAAAAGCTGATGAAGACCATAAAAACACTTTTTAGAACAGGTAATGGAAGTAAAGCAGAGTACCTTATGGAGAAAAAGAAATATTCCAGAGAGTATTAAGCCGCAGACCGATTGATTTAGCCCCAGATCCCGAATTTAGTTGATGTGGCATAAAAATTAACCGTTAGAATGAATATTCAGTAAAAAGCCTGTACGATCAGAATAAAAAAAGTTCTGTGAAATCTGAGCGATTTTTGGGAACTTCAATTTATTTTGATTTTTTGATTTTTTCAACATAGGGGTTCTGCAGGGTACGCTCATCAGGAAGTCCGGCTTTTTAATATAAAGAAATAAGGACATTCCGTTACAGTATTTCAAAAACAAATGGAAGGAATTTATCATATTAAAATCGTTTCTAAATTTCGCTGTTTCTCAAAAAAACACGACATTTGTAACGCGAAAAAACACAAAAATTATTTTGTGGGTTTTTCAAATAAAAGTTCAAAATAAAGCAAATGAAATCTAAGGTTTCATTTCACGGGTAAAATAAGTAGATCGATAAACAAATGAAAATATCAAACAACTGGCTGAAAGACTATGTCAAAACGGAACTGAAAACAGAAAGGATAGGAGAATTCCTTACCGATATAGGTCTTGAAGTTGAAGGGATAGAAAAATTTGAAAGTGTAAAAGGCAGCCTGGAAGGAATTGTTGTAGGAAAAGTACTGACGTGCGAAAAGCATCCGAATGCTGATAAGCTGAAGAAAACAACAGTGGATGTAGGCAGTGGAAAAGTTCTGAACATTGTGTGCGGTGCTCCGAATGTGGAAGCCGGGCAAACCGTTCCGGTAGCGGTTGTAGGAACTAAAATCTATGACAAGACCGGAAACTTTTTCGAGATTAAAGAAGCAAAGATCAGAGGAGAGGTTTCTCAGGGAATGATCTGCGCTGAAGATGAACTGGGACTAAGTGAAGATCACGGAGGAATCATGGTTTTGGATGAAACAAAATATGAAGCAGGAAAAAACTTTGCCGATTATTTTGAACTGACCAGCGATGAAGTTTTTGAAATCGGCCTGACACCCAACAGAACAGATGCCATGTCACATTACGGTGTGGCAAGAGATCTGCATGCTTTTCTTTCTACCAACCAGCAGAAATCTAAGTTTGAGAAAGTGGCTTCCGTTGCTCTAAACGGTGAAGGTACTCATGAATTCACATTACAGGTGGAAGATACTGCCCTTTGCCCGAGATACATAGGAGCCGTAATAGAAAATGTAAAAGTTGCAGATTCTCCCGCCTGGTTAAAAGACAGGCTGAAAGCTATCGGTTTAAGCCCGATCAATAATATTGTAGATATCACCAATTATATCCTTCACGGTTACGGACAGCCGCTTCACGCTTTTGATGCAGATAAGATCGCAGATAAAAAAGTAAAGGTAGGCGTTGTAAAAGAAGGAACGAAATTCAAGACTCTGGATGGCGTGGAAAGAACCCTGAACGGTTCCGAGATCATGATCAAAGACGGAAAAGATAACCCGATGTGTATTGCCGGAGTTTTCGGTGGTGCCGAATCAGGAGTTTCTGAGGCAACCAAAACGATCTTCCTGGAAAGCGCTTATTTCAACCCGGTAGCGGTAAGAAAAGGAGCGAAATTCCACGGACTGAATACCGATGCTTCTTTCAGATTCGAAAGAGGAGTAGATCCTAATCTTACCAGAACAGCGATTACCCACGCTATTACAATGATTCAGGAAATTGCAGAAGGAAAATTTGTAGGTGAACTGCTGGAAGAATATCCGAAGAAAATTGAAGACAGCTACGTGATCATCAGATTCTCTAAAATCGAACAGATCCTGGGAACGAAAATTCACAGAGAGAAAGTAAAAGAAATTTTGAAAGCGCTTGAAATCCAGGTGCTGAACGAAATTCAGAACGGACTCGAAATTTCCGTGCCGGCATACAGAGCCGATGTCACAAGAGAAATCGACGTGATTGAAGAGATTCTCAGAATTTACGGATATAACAAGATCGATGCTCCGCAGAAAATTTCATTTACCCCTGTAAAACTGAATGCAAACGACCAGGATGAACTGGAAAACAGCTGGGCGAGAACTTTACAGAGCCTGGGCTTCAACGAGGTGATGAACAATTCGCTCACTTCTGTGAAAGATGAAACAGATGCCGTGAAACTGTTGAACCCATTGAGCGGAGATCTTGCGTTCATGAGAAAATCTTTACTGGAAGGACTTCTTCAGAATGCCGTTTATAATATCAACAGAAAAAACCAGGATATCAAGTTCTTTGAATTCGGAAAAATTTATCATAAGAAAGATAAATATGAAGAAAGAAAGCAGCTGGCCATTCTTGTTTCCGGAAGAGATGCGGCAGAAAACTGGCTGCTGCCTAAATCTGCGGTAAGTTTCTATAACCTTAAAGCTTATGTAAAAGTTTTACTGGAAAAACTGGCAGTGGATTATAAAGAGACCGCTTTATCCGATGAAAGATTCTCTGATGCTTTAGCATATGAGGTGAACGGAAAAACTTTGGTAAGAATCGGTAAAGTAGCTCCGGCACTGTTGAAAGATGCTGATATTGACCAGGAATGTTTCTATGCCGAAATAGAGCTGGAAATGGCTCAGGAACTGCGCTCTAAGAATACCCTGAAGTTTATGGATATTCCTAAATTCAACAGGATCAGAAGAGACCTTGCGTTACTGATCGATAAAAATGTAAACTATCAGGATCTTTATCAGACTGCGAAGAAGAATAAATCTCCGTTCATCAAAAACATCAACCTTTTCGATGTGTATGAAGGGAAGAATCTTCCGGAAGGAAAGAAATCCTATGCCATGAGTTTTGAGCTTCTGAATGAAGAAAAAACACTGGAAGAAAAAGAAATCTCAGAAGTAATGGATTCTCTGATCAAAGCATTCCAGAAAGAATACAACGCAGAATTAAGATCTTAAATTAAAAGAACAACATATACTTAAAACGGGCTTTTCAGTCCGTTTTTTTGTTGTCTTAAATTCCTTATTATAAAATCCAAATTGCATTTTTAGTTGAAAAACGCAATGTCGCAAGTTTTTTTTGACTATGCTGCTGCTTTTGAGACGAAAGAAAGTCAAAGATTTTCAGCGAGCTTTTGCAGTATCAAATTTTATCGCAGATAAAATCGTAGCGCCTTATACCTATGAAGCTGGTAAAAAAATAGCGCCTTTGCGCAATCCCCACACAAACAAATCTCAAAAACCAGCAAGCGAATAAAAAAAACTAAAATCACTCGTGCATCTGTGGCAAATCAGAATACATTTTTAATAAAATCACCTAAAATAAACCTCTTAAAAAAACAATAAAATTCCTTCCAACCCGTTTAAATAATATAAAATCCGTAAATTTGATTTAATTCTAAAAGAAAAAAATGAAAAATCTTTTTTTAAGTATATGTGCGGCAGCGGTTTTGGCGTCGTGTGGAGCAGCAACCAGTGCTTCTGCCTCAAAAGTAGGAAAAGCGCAGCCTTCTTTGGCCAATACAAAATGGACTCTTGCTGATAATGTAAAAGGCAAAATTCCTACCCTGAATTTTGAAGGAGAGAAAATCAATGGTAATGCAGGATGCAACAACTATTTCGGAACAGCTAAAGTAGAGCCGTCAACCGGGACTTTCTCTGCAGGGCAGATGGGATCTACCAGAATGATGTGCAACAGCATGAGTGTGGAACAGAACTTTATGGATATGATGGGAAAAGCTAATAAATATGTGATTTCCGGGAATACCTTAGAACTTTATAAAGACAACCTTTTACTGTTGAAATTCAACAAAACGGAATAAAAAATAAAAGGAACTCAATTGAGTTCCTTTTTATGTTTAGACTGTTATTAATCTTCCTCTTCTTCGTCGTACTTAGCCAACTCTTCATCGCACCATTTGAATGCCGCTTCTACCACTTTAGTAGCTTCATCCGCCATGGTTTCTTCATCATCACCTTCAAGATCATCTAACCACTCAACCTCTTCTTCCTCAACGTTTAAGATAAATCTTGGATATTCTGTGTGCACTACGAATAGATCTTCAGGAAACTCCGAATTATCTGCTAATAAAAACTTTGGTAATTTCATTTTTTTAATGTTTTAACTTTAATCAAAGATAATAAAATTATTGATATTTATTCTTGTCGATTTTAATTTTTTGCAAAACTTTATGCCGTGTCAGGGTTGTTTTCAGAAGCGTATCCCGGGGTTTGAAAGTCGGTCTTATATCAGCATTTACGGTACTGATCAGTTCCGCAATCTGTATTTTTTCAAGATCTTCCTCTTTCATAATGAAAAACTTCAGGGGAACCTTGTCCAGTTTTTCACCTTTTAAAAATAGGGAAACCGCCTTTCTGTTTTCAAGATAATTTCCTTTGGATAACCAGGTGAAAACCATTCCTGTCATAATGCTCATCATGCTGATAAGGTAGGTTTTAATTCCGAAAATATCGAATAACCTGTTGAAATAAACCAGCCACAGCGGAACAAGAAAAGGACCCAGAATTCTGTAATCCATAGCATTGACAGAATAAAAATACTGGATGAAATAGGAACATACAATACCAGTTGTCCCGACGGTTACAAAGAAACGCTCTGTTTCTGACCGTTTTTTACTTATTAAAAGACAGACAAGTAAAACAATATTCAGGACTCCGATTCCGTAAATGGCATAATTGATTTTTCCGCCACCCGGATCGGCAATATGAATAAAAGGATTGAAAGAAGTGGTAAGTCCCTGAAAAAGTTCCCTCAGCAGTTTGGAAGTAGGGTGAAGCCCTGTTTCCAGGAAAGTTTTAACGTAATTTTCATTAAAATAATCAATGAACAGGAATTTGTATGCGATTACAAATGCCAGACCGGTGAGGGCGGATAATATAAATGCAGGACCATATTTTCTTTTCAGGGACAACAGCCCGAAAAGTCCGGTTCCGGCCATAAAAAACAGGGCACTGTATCTGATATTATAAAGAGCAATTAAGGAAAGGGACAGATAAAAAACAGCCTTTCCCTGTTCAAGTTTTCCGGTAATGATCTGTGAAGCGGTATACAAAAACAGAAAAACAAACGGAAGAATGAACGGCTCGCTCATGGTGTACGCGTAAAGCGAAACAAAACCGAACAAAGCGCTCATCATGATCGCTTCCCTGCTGTAAAAGTTTTTTATCCGGCAGAAGCAGACAATAAATAATAAGGCAGCTATCCCCAGAATTTTGCTTCCCCAGAATTCATCAGGACCCAGGTAAGTCAAAAGCCTTATGGCGACAGGATAGCCTGTCGGCGTGGTGGTATTGTCAATGACAGGTAGCACATGCGCAAATCTCATAAACCGGATAGAATCCGGGTTTACCCGCCCTTTTTCATTCAGCAGAAAACGTAAAATGGTCATCATTACCGTAATGATGACCATTGCTGTCTGAATATTTTTCTCTTTTATTTTCATTAAGCTAAAAATGATCCCGAAAAATTTATTTCAAAAACATCTTTGAAACCTTTTCAGCTTTTTTGCTTTCAGAATAATCATAGAATCCTTCACCGGATTTTACACCCAGTTTTCCGGCAGTTACCATGTTTACAAGAAGCGGATTCGGAGCATATTTAGGGTTTTTGAAGCCGTCATACATCACATTAAGGATGGCAAGACATACATCAAGACCAATAAAATCTGCCAATTGAAGCGGTCCCATCGGATGAGCCATTCCCAGCTTCATAACCGTATCAATTTCTTCCACCCCTGCTACACCGTTGTAAAGGGTTTCGATAGATTCGTTGATCATCGGCATCAGAATTCTGTTTGCTACGAAACCTGGATAATCATTAACCTCTACCGGCACTTTACCCAAAGTTTTGCTCATTTCATAAATAGAGTCAAACGTTTCTTTAGATGTAGAATACCCTTTGATGATTTCTACAAGCTTCATAATAGGCACCGGGTTCATAAAGTGCATTCCGATCACTTTATCCGCTCTTTTCGTGGCAGCAGCAATTTTCGTGATAGAAATAGAAGAAGTGTTCGTTGCAAGAATACAGCCGGCAGGAGCCAGTTCGTCCATTTGTCCGAAGATCTTTAATTTAAGATCAAGGTTTTCAGTAGCCGCTTCTACAATAAGATCAGCCGTTCCCACAGCATCATTAAGAGCCGTAAAAGTTGTGATATTTCCTAAAGTTTCGGCTTTTTGTTCCTCTGTAAGATTGCCTTTTGCTATAATTCTGTCAAGATTGGTCGTAATGGTTTTCAGACCTCTGTCTAATGCATCCTGAGAAACATCTACCAGATTTACTTTGAATCCGCTCTGTGCAAAAGTATGTGCAATGCCATTCCCCATGGTTCCTGCTCCGATAACTACGATGTTTTTGATCATTTTTTCTTTTATTTTTTATAGATAGTTAAATTTTTTCGGTTGATAAGATCATTCTGATAAACACTTACTGCTTTATCAAAGCTGACAATTCCGTCACTGTCAGGCTTTCTTTTCTTATTCTGTAAAGATATGGCAGAAGAAAGCCCTCTCATAAAAATATCTTTCTGTTTTTTTCCGAGTCCGTCAATCCCGATATATAAATTGAATTCCCCCTCCCTTCCCAATCCTTTCTCAATAAGAATTTCAAAGGCTCCGGACTTATTTTTCTTTTCAAACTGCTTCAGGTAATTCAATACCGGTTCTGTGGAAGGAGTTCCGCAGCAAATACTTGAATAGCCTATTTCTATATAAGCGAGGTTTTTCTGTGCAGAAAAGAAGCTGAAACAGAAAAGCCCCGTCATAATGAGTAATTTTTTCATAGTTCCGGCTTTAAAAATAAACTTAATATTTTATCTGATGAAATCATTCTTTCTGTTTCTGAAAACAAAATCCTGCCATAAGTAAAGTACCCGGTTAAGAAATCAGTTTTACAATTTCAAGGGCTACTTTTAATGCTTCAGTTCCGTCTTCTATGGATACTTCTACATTTTTTCCGTCAGTAATCGCGTCGGCAAAAGAGTTCAGCTCGTCCAGAATAGCGTTATTCGCCTGGATATTAGGATATTCAAATAAGATCTGATTCTTCTCCCCGTCAGCATTCTCAATGATCATATCAAATGGAGTAGGGTTTTCCGGAGCATCTTTCATTCTGATCACTTCTGCTTTTTTCTCTAAGAAATCAACGGAAATATAAGCGTCTTTCTGGAAGAAACGGCTTTTTCTCATTGCCTTCATCGAAATTCTGGAAGTGGTAAGATTGGCTACACAGCCATTTTCAAATTCAATTCTGGCATTGGCAATATCCGGAGTCTTGCTGACTACACACACACCGCTTGCATGAATATTTTTTACTTTTGATTTTACGATGCTTAATAAAATATCCAGGTCATGAATCATAAGGTCCAGAACAACTGAAACATCCGTGCCACGAGGGTTGAACTCTGCAAGCCTGTGAATCTCGATAAACATCGGACTTTTGATATATTCCTTAGTCGCAATGAAGGCAGGATTGTACCGTTCTACATGCCCCACCTGAGCCTTAATACCGTTCTCCTGGCACAGGCGAAGAATTTCTTCGGCCTGCTCAAGCGTCTGGGTAACCGGTTTTTCTATGAAAAAATGGAGTCCTTTTTCAATGGCCTTTAATGCGTAATCATAATGATAAACCGTCGGGGTTACAATATCCAGCATATCAATCTGCTCCAGAAGTTCATCAAAATTTTCAAAATATGTATATCCGAATTCAGCTTCCAATTTCTTTCCATTTTCCACATCCTTATCATGAAAACCGATCAGTTCATACTTATCAGACTGATTCAGAAGTCTTAAATGAATCTTACCCAAATGTCCGGCACCTACCAAACCTGCTTTTAACATAGCTTTTTTAATTTCTGTAAAGATAATAATTTTAGGTATTAACAAACACTCCGGAGTTTTAGGTTGATCAATAGGGATAGTTTTTTTACTTTTGCAGGAACGATTATCTCAACTTAATATCCATATCCCACCCATGATGAACGATTCGTTTGTACATAAAGGAAAAAGAAAGATCCTTGTAGACTATCTCCGCCATAGGATCGGAATTTCAGATGAAAATGTACTTTCGGCAATGAACGAAGTTCCGAGACACCTTTTTATTGAAAGCATTTTTGAAGATTTCGCCTACGAAGACCGGGCATTTCCGATTCTTGCCCAACAGACCATTTCGCATCCTTCCACAGTAGCGGAACAGTCTGAACTGTTGCAGGTGAAACCGGGGGAGAAAATTCTGGAAATAGGAACAGGCTGCGGGTATCAGACTGCCGTTCTGCTGGCGATGAAAGGGCTGGTGTATACCGTAGAAAGACAAAAGGACCTTTTTGATTTTTCCAAGAAAAAGCTCAGAGAAATGCATCTCTATCCAAAATTTCAGAGTTTCGGGGATGGGTTTGCAGGACTTCCTACATTTGCTCCTTTTGATAAGATCATTGTAACCTGTGGGGCTTCGGTTCTTCCTACCGAATTGCTGAAACAGCTGAAAGTGGGCGGAAAAATGGTTATCCCGTTAGGTCCTTCGGATGAACAGGTTTTATACAGGTTTACCAAAGTGGCTCCCACACAGTTTGAAAAAGAAGAATTCGGAGCCTATAAATTTGTTCCCATGCTTGGAAATACCAATCATTAAATATTTTAACAGTAAAGGAATTGGCAGATATACTCACAAAGCCTGTCATATCAATACAAACGGACATCAGTCCGTTTTTTTATGAATTAAATTCTTATAAATTTTAAATATTTTGATACAGTTCGGAATGAAAATTGAATTCAGATAAGAATTCCATCACATAAATCTGATCATTACCTATCATTATATCCGTCATGTAATGCGGTTTTGTATCTGTTTTATGTCTGGATGTACAGCCAATAGAAGAAAAACATTCAGATGAAAAAATATTTTTTAATATTAAAGTTAAATAACCTTACTTTTCGCAAGTGAGGTTTTTTTATTCAAAAACCATTAAAAGATCAGAATGAAAGTTTTTATTAATAAAAGAATTCCTGAAGTGGGAATCTCCATGCTTAAAGAAGCAGGACTTGAAATAATATGCCCTGAAAATGAAAACCTGTCACATGAAGAATGGCTTAACTGCTGTAAAAGCACAGACAGTATTTTAAATATTGGAGGCGATTTTAAATATGACCGGAGCTTTTTTGAAGCCTGTCCGAATGTTAAAGCAATTGCACTGTATTCCGTAGGATTTGATCATGTTGATATGGAAGAGGCAAACCGGAGGGGAATCCCGGTTGGCAATACACCGGATGTTTTAAGCCGGGCGACTTCAGATGTTGCTTTCTTACTGATGCAGTCCGTAGCAAGAAAGGCCGGTTACAATTTTCAGAAAGTAAAAGAGGGAAACTGGGGAACATTTGATGCTATGCATGCCCTGGGGCAGGAGCTCTATGGAAAGACCTTAGGGATTTTCGGTCTGGGCAGGATTGGTTTTGAAATGGCAAAAAAATCACAGAAAGCTTTTGACATGAAGCTCATCTATCACAACCGCCACCGCAATGAAAACGCAGAAAAAGAACTGAATGCAGACTACGTATCCTTTGAAGAACTGGTCCGGAATTCAGATGTACTGAGTGTTCATGCCAGTTTTACTCCCGAACAGAAAGAACTTTTCAACGCTTCGGTTTTTGAAAAAATGAAACCCAATTCTATTTTCATCAATACAGCCAGGGGAGGATTTCATCATCAGAAGGATCTTTATCAGGCGATAGTCTCAGGACAGATCTGGGGGGCAGGGTTGGATGTAACGAATCCTGAGCCGATGTCAAATGAAGACCCTCTTTTGACACTTTCTACCGTTTGTGTGTTACCTCACATCGGATCTGCAACCATTGAAGCCAGGAACGGAATGGCAAAACGGGCCGCAGAAAATATAATTGCCTTTTCAAAAGGAGAAAAAATGCCGTATTGTGCAAATCCGGAAGTATATTCATAGAAAACCTGAAACTTGGAATTATTTTTGTTCTGTTTATATCAACCTTAAATACGTATTACCATGGCACCGGAAAAAAATATTAACGAACAGAACAGGAAACTCGAACAGATGGATTATAATCCGGATGAAGATATATTCAACAAAGAAAAACATATTCCTCTGGATGGAGACGGAAACCCGGTCCTGAACGAGGAAGATGACGATAAAATCGATAAAGGACTGGACATTCCCGGCGCGGATAATGATGATGAAATGGAAGAAATAGGTGCTGAAGATGAAGAAAATAATTACTGGAGTCTCAGCGATAATGCGGATGATCATGAAGAGGAAAACGATGATGTCCTGACTTAAATTCAAACAGCCTTACTGAAGTTTCAGTGAGGTTTTTTATCTGATATTCTCTAAATATACTTATACTTTCAGATCCTGACTAAATTTTATTCATAAATATATGTATTTGATTGTAAGATGTTTTTTGTGAAATCCAACAGACCATGCCTGGAATTATCTTTTAATCAAAAAATAATCAAAAAATGTGATTGAGATAAAGATGTGAGTATGATACAAAAAATTAAATTTAGAAATATAAACAGGTTCTATCCGCTTTTTCCCTCTATTAGTTGCTTATTTTTTCTAATTTGAATATCTTTAAAACTTCAAAACATTGAATTTTAAACAGCAATATGACATTTCAAGAACAGATACAGCAGGGGATTCCCAATCAGCTGCCACAGCCGAAACCATACGAAACCAATATCAACCATGCACCCAAGCGTAAAGAAATTTTAGGAGAAGAAGAGAAAAAGCTGGCATTAAAGAATGCATTACGTTATTTTGATCCTGAATTTCATGCGGAACTGATTCCTGAATTTAAGAAGGAACTGGAAGATTACGGAAGAATTTACATGTATCGTTTCCGTCCGGATTATGAAATGAAAGCAAGACCCATTTCAGATTATCCCGGGAAATCTGAACAGGCAAAGGCCATCATGCTGATGATCCAGAACAACCTGGATTATGCCGTGGCGCAACATCCCCACGAGCTGATCACTTATGGTGGAAACGGTGCGGTTTTTTCAAACTGGGCGCAATATCTGCTAACGATGAAATATCTTTCGGAAATGTCTGATGAACAGACTCTGGTAATGTATTCAGGACATCCGATGGGGCTGTTTCCGTCACATAAAGATGCGCCAAGAGTAGTGGTAACCAATGGAATGATGATCCCGAACTATTCAAAACCGGACGATTGGGAAAAGTTCAATACTTTGGGGGTTACCCAGTACGGACAGATGACCGCCGGAAGCTATATGTATATCGGGCCGCAGGGAATTGTACACGGAACAACGATTACCGTTCTGAATGCTTTCAGAAAAATAAATAAAGAGCCGCAGGGCGGACTTTTTGTAACTTCAGGTTTGGGAGGAATGAGCGGTGCCCAGCCGAAAGCAGGGAATATTGCAGGCTGCGTTACGGTATGTGCTGAAGTGAATCCAAAGATCACAAAAATCCGTCATGATCAGAAATGGGTTAATGAAATTCATGAAGATCTGGACGGGCTGGTAAAAAGAGTAAGAGAAGCGCAGGCAAATAAAGAAACCGTTTCTCTGGCTTATCTTGGAAATATTGTTGAGGTCTGGGAAAAATTTGATCAGGAAAATCTGAAAATCGATATAGGATCAGATCAGACTTCGCTCCACAACCCGTGGGCAGGAGGATATTATCCGGCAGGCCAAAGCTTTGAGGAATCCAATGCCATGATGGCTGAAAACCCGGAACTCTTCAGAGAAAAAGTTCAGGAAACATTGAGAAGACATGCCGCTGCCATTAACAGACATACTCAGAAAGGAACTTATTTCTTTGACTATGGAAATGCCTTTCTGCTGGAAGCTTCCAGAGCCGGAGCCGATGTAATGGCTGAAAATCCTACATTGGGAAGGGAGTTTAAATATCCAAGCTATGTTCAGGATATTATGGGACCTATGTGTTTCGATTACGGATTCGGGCCGTTCCGTTGGGTATGTACAAGCGGGAACCCGGAAGATCTTCAGAAGACCGATGATATTGCTTGTGCCGTTTTAGAAGAAATGATCCAAAATTCTCCTGAAGAAATACAGCAGCAGATGAGGGATAATATCCGGTGGATCAAAGGCGCTCAGGAAAATAAGCTGGTGGTAGGTTCGCAGGCAAGAATCCTGTATGCAGATGCAGAAGGAAGGATGAAGATTGCAGAAGCATTCAACAATGCTATCAATAGAGGAGAAATCGGACCTGTGGTATTGGGAAGGGATCACCATGATGTTTCAGGAACAGATTCGCCGTACAGAGAGACTTCCAATATTTACGACGGTTCAAGATTTACAGCAGACATGGCGATTCATAATGTGATTGGTGACAGTTTCCGCGGAGCAACTTGGGTTTCTATCCACAACGGTGGAGGAGTAGGCTGGGGGGAAGTAATCAACGGAGGTTTCGGAATGCTGCTTGACGGAAGTGCAGATGCCGGCAGAAGACTGAAGTCTATGCTGTTCTGGGATGTGAATAACGGAATTTCAAGAAGAAGCTGGGCCAGAAATGAAGGTGCTGTTTTTGCCATTAAAAGAGCAATGGAAGCAGAACCGAACCTGAAAGTGACGCTTCCTAACTTTGTAGATGAAAATTTACTGTAAACTATAAAGATTCAACCGTGGCAGAGATTAATAAAAAGCTGTTTGACCACCTGAATGTAGATGAGAATGATCCCGTCTGGGATCAGTTTGCCAGGGTTGAATTTCCAAAGAAAAACAGATTTCCGGAGAATAAAGCTTATCTGCTTGAAGATGGGCTGATCCGGAAATATTATATCAGTAGCACACCGGATACAGACACTGAAGTCTGTGCAGATTTTTACTTTCCCGGAGATATTTTTACTGTGGGAGAAAAAGGGGCAGATGCTTTATATGAATCAATCAGCAGTGGCCTGGCGTGGGAAATCCCGCTGGATAAAGTAAAAGAAATGTTTTCCGTAAATCCGGAATGCCGCTTTGTACAGAATTATTACCTGAGCAGAAAGCTGAGTGCAGCCCTGAAAAGAGAAATGCTGCTCCTGAAAAACACCCCGCAGGATCTTTATGAATACCTTCTGAAGAACAAACCGCATTACATCCAGAATATTCCATTAAAATACCTGGCATCCTACATCGGGATTACCCCTATTTCCCTAAGCCGGATCAGAAAAAGAATCAGCTGAACATACAGAAGACTCCTGCTTTCTGAAACTTCATCATAGCACACTGTCAGATAAAAACAGAGATATAGCTGTGCTGCTGCCTCAACAACTTCCATCCTCCAGCTTCAAACTTCATTAATTAACTTTTGTTTATTGACTGGCCCTCCGTAAGTCCCTTCCTTTGTAAAAAAAGAATATGGAAATACAGAAACTAAACTGGGCCGGAATAAAGCTGGTATCCCAACAAAAAACAATCTTAATAGATGCTGCCGAGGATTTTTCTTACTATAAACCTGTTCTGGGAGATGCTGTGGAAGATGTGATCATATTTTCAGATGAGGTGCAGGCTGATTATATCCTTTTTACCCACCTTCATCTGGATCATTTTGACAAAAGCGTTATCAGGAAGTGTCTGAAGAAAGACGGAAAGCTTATTGTCTATTCGGAACTGGAACCTTTCGTCAGAAAAATAATGGGGGATATTGAGATGATCGTTCTGGATCTGGATGAAACTTTCACTGAAAACAATATGACCTTCAAACCCGTGTTCGCTATGGATGGAGTAGGAGAAATCCAGTCTTCGTGGATCATAGACGACGGAACCGTAAAGATTTTTCACGGTGGAGATACCATCTGGCACAACCGGTTCTGGAAGCTGGGAAAAGAAAATCCAAAGATAGATTATGCATTTCTTCCCGCGAATGGGGTGGTAGTAAATTTTGAGATCATTGGCCTGGAGTACAGCCCGGTTCCGGCATCCCTCAATCTTAAAGAAGCATTTGCAGCCGCCCGCCTTTTACATGCCGGAAAACTGATCCCCATTCATTACGGATTGTTTGCGCATGAAAAATGCTATGTTCCGCAGGAGTTTGATGAGGAGGATCTGAAGAGGATTTCGGAAGAGGTGGGGCAAAAGTGTGTGGTTTTGGAGGATGGGAGATTTTTAAAAGAAAGTTTTTGATAAATAGTAGGATTCCAACCTTTTTCATCTTCACTGCATCTTAATAATAAAGACATCCTCATGAAAATCATCATACCTGCACCCTGCCATGAAAACTGGGACAGCATGACCCCTGACGAAAAAGGACGGTTCTGTTCAGTCTGTTCCAAAACCGTCAGAGATTTCAGGAATGCTCCGGATGAAGAAATTATCGATGCTTTTTCCGGTTCTTCAGAAAACATCTGTGGGAATTTCAATGAAACCCAATTGGAAAGGGATTTGAGGTATTCTTTTATCAATTCTATTTTTATAAAATTTGCAGTGGGATTTATACTGACATCAGGAGGATTTGTTTCTTTGGAAGCACAGCAAAAAAATGTATCTGTTCAGTTAACAGGCTCAGGCGGGATGCCTGTGGCTACTGTGCCAAAAGATAGTTGTTTTCGCGGAGAATGATCGGAGGAGCTTCAATGAGTCTGCAGAATCATGAAGAACCCTTATGCCTTCTTAATGGGAAGCTCAGCAGCCTGGAAGAGCTTAGAATGATGGATACCAGTACAATCAAAACAATCAAAATTCTTGATAAAGCGGCCGCAAGTGCTATGTTTTCCGGTGAAAAAGCTAAAAACGGGGTTATACTGGTAACCACAAAAAAGAAGAAGAAATAGAACCTTTGCCATACGGGAACCATGTTTGTAATTTACTGGGAGATATATTTCGTATTATTAATAAAAAATAATGCCATTCCAACCTTTTTCATCTTCACTGCATCTTGATAATAAAAAGACATCCTCATGAAAATCACCATACCTACACCCTGCCATGAAAATTGGGATAATATGACTCCTGACGAAAAAGGACGGTTCTGCTCAGTCTGCTCCAAAACCGTCAGAGACTTCAGGAATGCTCCGGATGAAGAAATTATCGATGCTTTTTCCGGTTCTTCAGAAAACATCTGTGGAAACTTTAATCCGTCACAGCTCAACAGGAATTTACATTATTCCTCTATCAATGCTCTTTTTACAAAATTTGCAGTTGGTTTTGTTTTAACGACAGGAGGTCTTACAGCTGTACATGCACAGCAAAGTGTAAAAAAAGATACGGTAGAAACAGCAGAATTGAATGATGTGGTAGTATTGGGATTGCGAAAGAACAGAGTCCATCAACAGATGCTGGTTGGGGGAGGAACCGTGGTTAGCCGCAGAGATATTGAACCCTTATATGTGTTAAACGGGAAGATATCCGATTATGAATCAACCGGAAATCTTGATCAAAACTCAATTAAAGAGATGAAAGTTTTAAAAAGTGAGGAGGCAGTTGCTTTATATGGAGATAAAGCTAAAAACGGTGCCGTATTGATAACCACTAAAAAGAAGGTGAAATTCAGAAAATAAAAATCTCCGGTATTGACTGCCGGAGATTTTGTTAAGTTTTAATTATAGGGTATAGACAGTTGTCAGAAGCCAAAGCCCAAATGAACTTTCATCCTCTTTGCCGGTTTCCTTTTTTATTTTTTCACTGCTTTAATAGCCGCTTCATAATCAGGTTCCTGGGAAATATCAGCTACCTGCTCCTGATAAATTGTTTTTCCCGAAGGATCAATCACAACAACAGCTCTGCTTAAAAGTCCCTTCATAGCCGAATCTGTGATTTCCACACCATATGTTTTGCCGAAATCGGAACGGAAGTCAGAAAGCATCACTACGTTTTTGATTCCTTCAGCACCGCAAAATCTTTTCTGGGCGAAAGGTAAGTCTTTGGAAATACATAGCACTACGGTATTCGGAAGACTGGCAGCCTCTTCATTGAAATGATGAACGGAAGCAGAGCAAACACCGGTATCTACACTTGGAAAAATATTCAGAATCACGTATTTCCCTTTATAGGAATCCAGGGTCTGATCTTTCATATCAACATCGGTAAGGGTAAACTTTGGAGCGGCTTTATTCACTGCCGGCAGTTTGGAATAAGTATGTACAGGTTTTCCCCGCATTAAAATGGTATTGGCTGTCTTCGTATTCTGAGCAAAAATGAATGCTGAAAAGAATAATAACGTACTGAAAACTAATTTTAAATACATGAGATTTATTTTTACAGCAAAATTATTCTTTTTTTCAGTAGTCCGGATTAATTTTCATTCAAACAGCTTTTATATAGAATAAATCTATTGAGCCGTTATTTCTGGAACCGATTTTTCCCTCTACCTTTATTATTCAGAATTATTAAACAAATAAACCATATGGATTTATCAAATAAACCGTCATTTCAAAATATCTTTAAAAGCGAAAGTGAAATTCCTGAAGAATTTAAAGTTCCCGAAATTCACCAGAAAGTTTATCTTCTCAACGGAGAACTGGTGGAGTGGGAAGGAGAGATTCAGAATATTTATTCTCCGGTCTGTATACCTACGGAAGACGGCCTGGAAAGAAAACTGCTCGGAAGCATTCCCAATATTGGTCCCTCAGAAGCTATGGAAGTTCTTGAAGCCTGTGTAAAAGCTTATGATAACGGTCTCGGAGAATGGCCGACAATGTCTGTGGAAAAAAGGATACAGTGTATGCAGAAATTTGTTTACCTGATGATCCGGCAGCGCGATCTGGTCATAAAACTGCTGATGTGGGAGATCGGGAAAACTCTGGCAGATTCTGCAAAAGAATTTGACAGGACGGTGGATTATATCAATCAGACCATCGATGCTCTGAAAGATCTGGACCGGGAATCTTCACGTTTCCAGGAGGCAGAAGGAACCATTGCGCAGATCAGAAGAGCTCCGTTGGGGGTAGTTTTGAGTATGGGGCCTTTCAATTATCCTTTAAATGAAATTTTTACCACCCTGATTCCGGCCCTCATCATGGGAAATACCATCCTGTTTAAGCTTCCCAAACATGGTGTACTGGCTCATTACCCTTTACTGGATGCCTTTAGGGAAGCCTTTCCGAAAGGAACGGTAAATACCCTTTACGGAAAAGGTTCAGAGATTATTACACCAATTATGGAAAGTGGGAAAGTGAATGTTCTTGCTTTTATAGGTTCAAGCAAAGTGGCCAATGGCCTGAAGAAACTGCATCCTAAGGTAAACCGGCTCAGGGCTGTTCTGAGTTTAGATGCCAAAAATGCAGCCATTGTCACTAAAAATGCAGATATGGATGTAGCGGTAAGTGAATGTATTCTGGGGGCTTTGTCTTTTAACGGGCAGCGCTGTACGGCACTTAAGCTTATTTTCGTTCAAAAAGATATTGCGGAAGAGTTTACACGGAAATTAAGCGAGGCTGTTTCTGCACTTAAACCCGGGCTTCCCTGGGAAAATGGGGTTAAAGTTACACCGCTTCCAGAGGTTAACAAGCCACCGTATCTTCAGGAATGTATTGAAGATGCTTTATCAAAAGGGGCAGCAGTCTTAAATAAGAATGGAGGATATACGGAAGCCTCTTTTGTGTATCCGGCAGTAGTCTATCCGGTGGACAGCCGGATGAAACTCTATCATGAAGAACAGTTTGGACCCGTAATTCCCGTGGTTCCCTTTGACGATATTGAAGAACCTGTGGAATACCAGATCAATGCCTCTCATGGGATGCAGGTAAGTATCTTCAGTGAAGATCCTGAAGAGGTCGGAAAACTGATCGATCCTTTTGTGAACCTCGTAAGCCGCGTAAATATCAACTGCCAGGCACAGCGTGGGCCGGATGTTTTTCCTTTCACCGGAAGAAAAGACAGTGCGGAAGGGACTCTTTCCGTTTTTGATGCACTCCGTTCCTTTTCAATAAGATCTCTGGTCGCTGCGAAACTGACAGATTCCAACAAAGAATTACTCAATACGATTGTCCGGGATCACGATTCTCATTTTCTGAGCACAGACTATATTTTCTGATCCATTTCTTTTGATTCAATTTAACATAAAATAAAAATCCTCAATAAATTTCTATATTTTTTGAGGATTTTGTACATTAAAGCGTGAGTTTTGTAGTTATTTTTAATAAAAGAAGATGGCTTTTTGAATAAATTGCTATTAAAGGTGTAGAGTTTTTACCATGTCTTCAATGGAAAATGAATTTTTGGAAAAAATTGAAAAACATAAAGGTGTTATTTTCAAAATTTCCAAGATGTATATGGACGATCAGGATGATCAGAATGATCTTTATCAGGAGATTATTTATCAGGCCTGGAAATCGTATAGTGATTTCCAAAGGAAGAGTGACTTTTCTACCTGGCTATACAGAACTGCACTTAATACGGCTATCGTATTCCTGCGAAGCAAAAAAAAACGTAGTTTTATACAAAATCAGCAGATAGAAAATCTGGCCGTCCAACAGGAACCCTATAATGATACGGACGACAGAAATATGAAGCTGATGTATGAAGCAATTCAACAGCTCAGCCCAATTGATAAAGCTCTTATTTTTTACTTTCTGGAAGACTTTCCGGGTAAAGAGATTGCCCGGCAGCTAGGTATAACCGAAGTGAACGCAAGAGTAAAGATGAACAGGGCTAAAACGAAGCTTAAAGAGATTATAGAAAAGAAAAAAACACAGATCTAAACACATACAAATGGAGTTAGAGAATTTTAAAGAACTTTGGAACAAAGATACCGGAGATGATCTTCCCGAGGTCTCTCTGGAAAAACAGGATGAAATACATTCACCATTACAGATGCTCAAAATTAATATGGAAACGGAGTTCTGGCTGATGATTGTTACGCTTCCCCTGCTTATGACCAGCTTCCCTTTTGCTTCAGGAGACAGCAATATCAAAATTATATCGGCATTTGTCGTTGTGCTTACCCTGGCGCTCATCATTTACTTTTATTCCCGTTTCCTCAAACTGTATAAAATACTCTGCCGCAAAAGTATCAATACAAATTATGATCTGTTTAACCTTAAAACCCAGCTTCTTATATCGAAAGAAATCTACATTTCATATTATATTTCCTATATCCCTCTTGCTTTTCTCCTGTCATTGATTACGATCAATTTTCATTTTGATATGAAATATAATCTCGCCATTTTCGGCATCAGTTTTATGATCACTTTACTGCTGGTATGGTTCGTAATAAAATACTGGATGTACTATATGTACGGAAGATATATCAATGATATTGTAAGGCTGGTGGATGAACTGAACGGAGTTGAAGTAAAACAGAATGCGAAACGGAATAAAATATCATGGTTTGAGCGTTCGCAAAAATTTTTCATCGGTAAATTCGGGATCAGGGGAAATATTCTCAATACGGTTTTGTGGTTTATTTCAGTGTATATTTTTATTATAGCATTTTTAACCGTGGTTCTTTTTGTTTTTATTATCATGGGTTCGTTTCTCGGTTTCATTGATTTGAATGAACTTCAAAAAGCTTTAAACAGGCTGAATTAAAAGAAGAATATAGTCATATCATTCGCAGTGGAAATTTTCTGCTGCGATTTTTTTATAAAAAGTTGTAACATTTTTGCTTTTTCTCTACTAACTGTGAAAACTGAAAATGCTTTTTGCATACGTAGAGGTTAACTGTTCTTCACGAAAATGCAGATTTTTTTGAATTTTGAAATATCAATACTGGTTCATATTAAAATTTTTATCTATTAAAAAATTATTTCGTACAATACCCTTTTAAGGGTTGCTTTAGAGCAAAGCTTAATAAAACACATAATGAGATCCGGCAGAATTTTTTTCTGCCGGTTTTTTTGTTGATATTTTTTTTGAAGCCTTTTACTGTTGGATATTCAATTAAATATTGGAAATGCTGTAACATTTTTATGCTTTTTCTACTAACTGTGAAATATCAATAAACTTAATATCAATGAAAAAAATCACTACTCTTGTAAAGGCTCTGGCTTTTACTGTTGCCACAGGGCTTACTCCTTTTACCTTAGCAAACGCGCAAAACCGACCGGGATCCGAAATTTCAGTTAAAGACTTGCCGAAAATATCGGTCACTTCCGTAATGGGAACTTTTAATGCCGGTTTCAGTGGAAGAGATATCTCTCCGGATTTTCTGGCCGGCCATTTGGGAGAATGGCTGGGAACCGGCAGTGATCATTCGTACAGGCTGCTTAAAAAGAACAAAGATGAACTGGGAATCACGCACTCTGTATATGAACATTATTATAAGGGAGTGAAAGTAATGGATGATATGGTATTGCTTCACGAAAAAGAAGGAAGGCTGATTTATGTAAACGGAGAAATTATTTCTGATATCAATCTTCCGATTAAACAGCAGCCTACCTTGCAGAAAGTGAAATCTCTCATCATTACTGATCTGAACGCCCTGGGTAAAGTTACTGTTTCCAATATAGAGGAAGTGATTGCAAAAGTTAATAAAGGAAGATCTGCCACTCTCTATCACGCATCAAAAGTAGAGGCCTTGTCTTTAAATCCTTTAAAAGCTTTCACATACTATATAGATAACGATTCAGGAACCATTATTAAGAAAAATTCACGGCTTCATGATGCAGATACTCCTTCTCAGAGCGCAACATACTATAAAGGTACCCAGTCTATTACTGTTGATTCCTATAACGGACAGTACCGCCTTAAAGATAATGCCCGGAATATTCATACCATGGACGGGACTAATCTTGATGTAGACCCTGATAACGGACTTATCAATTCCGAAGAATATCTGAATCCTGTGGCAGATTATACAGCTGATAATACAAAACCGGCGGCAGAAGTTCATTGGGCAATGAAAAATGCTTATGATTATTATATGATCCGCCACAACAGAAACAGCTACGACGGAAACGGATCCAAAATAGATAACTATTATAATTTCAATTTCGGAGGACTGACTGGAGGAGCCAATGCAGCGGCTCTCGATACTCCTTTATATGGAGGAATTGTCTGTATGCTCTATGGTAACGGAAAGATCCTGAACGGACTGATTACTTATATGAATCCGGTAGTGGGAATAGATGTGGCCGGACATGAGTATTCTCACCTGATTATCGGAAGAAACGGTTTAGGAGGGCTTAACTATGAAGCAGAATCAGGGGCCATCAACGAATCTATTGCAGATATGCTGGGAACGGCAATAGAATTTTACTCCGGAAGCAGTCCGAACTGGACCATAGGAGAAGGAATTCCGGTATCATCCATTCTGAACCCCTCTCCAAGCCCTTATATGAGAAGCATGTCGGATCCTAATAATGTAAATCCCGGCCCTCAGCCGGATACCTATAACGGTACCCACTGGGCCAGTACAGCCAATCCTGATGAAAATAATGATAATGGAGGGGTGCATACCAACAGCGGAGTAGGAAACTACTGGTTTTATCTTCTTTCACAGGGAGGTTCAGGAACCAACGATATCGGAAATGCTTATAATGTAACCGGAATTACCATTGAAAAATCGGAAAAAATCATTTACAGGGCCTTACATCAATATATGACTCCGAATACAACCTATCTGGATGCCTATAATGCTACCATACAGGCTGTAACCGATCTTTACGGTGCTTCAGGTAACGAACAGCAGCAGAATGTAAAAGCCTGGTATGGCGTAGGAATAGGAAGCGGCACTCTGTCAACAAAAGAAACAGCCATAGCGGCAGATCAGTACCGTATGTATCCGAACCCTGTTAAAAATGGAGTATTTACTATTGAAAATAATAAAAATAATACTTCAGTTGAAATTTATGATACTTCAGGAAGGCTGATTAAAGCAGCTCAGAAACTGGAAAAAGGAACCAATAAAATAAACATTGACAGAGCTGATAAAGGTGTTTACATGGTAAAAATAAGTTCTGATGGAAGTGCAGTTGTCACAAAGAAAATCATAGTAGAATAATTTTTAGTAGCGACAGATGTGGTCCGGCAGAAAATTTCTGCCGGATTTTTATTGATGAGGTAAAAACATTTTCGGCGGGCTGAAAGCCCGCCGAAAATGTTTTTTTTATCTGCCCGTTTTCTTTTCCTTTTCAATTTCCTTTTTTATCCAGTCCAGTTGCGGATCTTTTCTGTCGATAACATCCTGCATACTTTCGGGAATAACAACATCGGGAACAACTCCTCTCTGGGTATTCAGAAAATCAATATTGGGCTGTACCAGAAGAAGGCCGATAGGGAGATTGATTTTGGAGTTGGGGAGTTTCTGGTAAGAATAGAATCCTGCAACAGTTCCGTCATTGGCACCTCCGGTTTCTTCCCCTACAAGAACAGCTCTTTTATCATATTTAAGTTTAGCCGTAATGATCGATGATGCCGAAAAACTTCCCCCGTTGATCAGTACAAAAACCTTTCCCTGGAAAGCATTCTTATTAGGCTTTGTGGGTTTATCGGCTTTCATTTTATAATATATTTTTCCGTCTTTCTTATAAGTGCTGAAGGTCTGGGAAAATACATAAGTAGGATAAGCCAGGCTCTTAAAGGCATATTGAAGCGCGCTGCTTTTCCTGAAATAATTGGTTTTTAGCGGACTGAGTCTTGATGTAAGCTGTGATGGCTTGATCAGGACAAAAGGTTCGGAAGCAAGGTAAGAATACAGGTTGTTGATTTCATGCAGTGATCCTCCGTAATTGTTTCGGACATCAATGATGAGATATTTAGCCCCGGCATTCTTTATTTTGGTGAACGTTTCCTTATAAAACCGGTCTGAATGATCGCGGGAAAAACTTTTTACCTTCATGTAAGCGGTCGTACTGTCCTTATCCAGAAATTTGAAATTCCGGTTATAGGAGTTACTGAAGGCAACATAATCATTGATCTTTTTTTCAGAAGTACGTTTTTCCTGTTCCTTATCCTTTTCCAGGTCATTTTGGGTTTTAGATTCTCTGTGAAGCGTATAAATATGTTTTTTACCGTTGTAAAGCGTTTCTATGGATGCACTGTTGCTAAATCCGTTTTCTGCCGTATAAAAATTAAAAAATACATCTTTCAGAAAATAAGACTGAAAAGTAGTGTTATACCCGTCGCTGCTGATCAGTTCCCGGTATCTTTTCAGGTACTCGGAAACCGGAATATGGTTGATAGATAAAACTTCGCTGCCAGGCTGTATACCTTCTACGGAATCTTTGTTTTCAACAATAAATAAACGGTTTCCCTTTACATAATATTCAAAGCGGCTGAACATTCCTTTTTTATGCTCCAGCTTTTTGATCTCTTTTTTGGTGAATTTCTTTCTGGGAATTCTCAGGGCGAGGTGCCCTTCCCGTACATCTGCAATTACAGGCTGCAGCTTGAAATAAAACTGGAGAGGAGTTAAAGGCTGATCAAAAGTCTGTTTAAGACTGTCAAATTTATGATCGAGTTCCTGTTTGGAGATATACCAGTAAAGCTGGGGATGCATTTTCTGCAGTTTAGAATAAGCATAATCCACATCCTCCTTAAGCTTTTCAGGAGGTATGCACGATGCTCTCTGCTCATTATGCCTTCTGATAGAAGCGCAGGATGACATAATTAAAGCTGCAAATAAGATCGAATAATTTTTCAACGTACTTTGAATTTTTTTTCAATCTGCTAATTTAGAGAGTTTATCATTATCCTGGTTTAAAATAATAATAAATTATTCAGAATAGCTTATAAATTAAGTTAAAAAATGGAGGATGGCCCGTATTTTTCATACAATATCAGATTTTAGAGGACAGATGATTTATTGGATTATTGCAGTATTGGGTATAGTATCGGTTTATTTCAGGGTAATGAACAGACCTGCATTTGGGGCTTCTCCGAAAGGAAAGAGGCTTCAGCGTATACAGCGGTCAAAGCTATATAAAAAAGGGAAATTTCAGAATATAAATTATACACCGGCTGTTGCTGAAGGTTATGGAACCCTGCAGGTAAGCTGGAATTTTCTTTTCGGAAAAAAAGATCCGCTGCTGAAACCTTTAAAAGCAATTCCTTCCAGGTATACAGATCTAAAAAAAATACAGAAAGATCAGGATATATTGGTTTGGTTAGGGCATTCTTCCTATTACCTGCAGACAGATGGAATTTCGTTTCTGGTAGATCCTGTACTGAGTTTGTACGGTTCACCGTTTAAATATTTCAACAAAGCATTTGAAGGCTCAGATATTTTTAAACCTGAAGATATACCGGATCCGGATTATCTGGTGATTACCCATGATCATTTCGACCATCTTGATTATCCTACGGTAAAGTCAGTTAGAGACCGTACGGGAAAAGCGATTGTTCCTCTGGGAGCCGGGGCTCATCTGGAAAGATGGGGATATAATGAAAATAAGCTGATTGAAGAAGAATGGGGGACAGAAGTTGTTCTTAAAAACGGTATAAAAATTACATTTACACCAGCCAGGCATTTTTCCGGAAGGAAAATAAAGCAGAACAATACCCTCTGGACTTCCTACGTTCTGGAAACGCCTTCAAAAAAGATCTTTTTAGGGGGAGACAGTGGTTATGACACACATTTTAAAGAAATCGGAGACCGTTTCGGCCCTTTTGATTTTGCTGTTCTTGAAAACGGACAGTATGACAAGGCATGGAAATATATTCATGCATTGCCGGAAGATGTGGTTCAGGCTGCCATTGATTTAAAGGCAAAAATTACTATTCCCGTTCATTCCTCAAAATTTGCACTGGCCCTTCATCCGTGGAATGAGCCTTTGCAGATGATAACCAGACTGGGAAAAGAAAAAGGCTTAACAGTCTTCACGCCGATGATCGGGGAAGTTGTAGATTTAAACAGGAAGGATAACCCGTTCAGAGCCTGGTGGGAAGACTGAATCAGGCATGCCAGATGTCTTTATATCTTTTAGGGTGGTTTTCAAACTGCTGGCGGACAAAATCACATTCGGGATCTACCAGAAGATCTTTTTCCTCAGCATAGCGAACCAGCTCATCCAGAAGCATTTTGGCATATCCCTTTCCTTCGCGTTCCTCGTCAAGTTTGGTGTAGTACACGATCAGCAGCCTTCCGTCCACCTCAATCGACATGTATCCCGCTTTATTTCCGTCAATCAATAGCTGCAGTTCATCCTGGTATGGAGATATTTCAAACTTTATATTTTCCATAATTTTAAGATTTTATTGAGTTAATCAATGACTTTGAATACCTTTTTCTGCATTCTTCTCCTTTAAAATTACAAATTAATATCATATAAAAATAAAGTTTTAGGAAACTTAACGAAATTTAAGAGCTGTTTGGAATGAAAAAAATAATCAGGCTTCACTCCCGTGGTCTTATCCCGGCTTATTTTAAACCCTTACAGAGGTAAGATATTTGAGGATATTAAATCAGGCTTCACTCCGGATAGTCCCGCTCAAAAAAAACTCCTTAATCAACCTTAATACGGACAGTATGATAGTGATGATCTCCATAAAGAAATCCTAATGATTGTATGTAAATGCAGAAAATATCTGAAAGACTATCAGGGTTTTATGTGTATTTTAACAAACATTGTGAATATATTTGAAAGACTTGGCATTTTAATTGAAAAACATATATCAGTTTAACTTTAAAATGGGGTGAAATGAAAAAAATATTAATAGCAGTGCTGCTTACAGGTACCTTTAGCCTGGGCTTTGCACAATATGATTATTATAACGACTACCGTAGAAGCATTACTGATATCAACTGGCAAAGCGTAGCGGCCGATCTTTTACTTTCTGTTGCACAGACTAACCAGCTGAATGCTCTGAACAGTAGGTATGACGATTATGATTCCTGGAACAGAGTGTATGTAAGCCATCCGGACCGGTGGAGAGAAGACCGCTATTACGAAATAGAAAGGATCTTAGGCCGTGAAAAATATTTAAAATTTAAAAATAAGTATTACAAAGGACAGAATCCTGTGGCGGTGTACAACAGAAACAAAAACAACGATAAAAAGTATAAGAAGAACAAGTCCAAAGTTTATAAAATGGACAAAAAGCATGGTCATTATGATCATCATTAAATCAACGATCAACTATACATTCAATTTTGATGGCCGGCTTTCAGTCGGTCATTTTTTTAGTTTTTTTATTTGTTTGAATTTTATAATTTTGATCTATGGAATCTAAAGAAACATTAACAGGGTTTTACGAACGGAATGAACTTTCCCGGGAGCCGCAGTGCATCGTAACGCCGGGGATAGGGCATTTTAATGTGTTTTCCCGTGACAGCTGTTCGCTGGTTACCCCTTACAGCAGGAGGGATTATTACAAGATCTCACTGATCATAGGAAAAGGGAAACTTCATTATGCAGACAAATGGATCCATATAGACCAGCCGGCTATTTTGTTTTCAAATCCTATGGTGCCTTATTCATGGGAAGCGGATGATGAAAATCAGACAGGCTGGTTCTGCCTTTTTACCGAAGAATTCCTTCAGAACGGAAGCCGTATCGGGAATCTTCAGGATTCTCCGTTGTTCAGGATTGGGGGAAATCCTGTTTTTTTCATCGGTGAAGATCAGCAGAAAACCGTTTCAGAGCTTTATATTAAAATGATAACTGAAATCGGGACGGATTATACCCATAAATACGATATGCTCCGTGCTTATCTTCATCTTTTGATTCATGAAACGATGAAAATGCATCCTGCGGAAAGTTTTCAGCCGTATCAGAATGCTTCACAGCGAGTCGCTTCCTTATTTATGGAATTGCTGGAGAGGCAGTTTCCGATAGACAGCCCCGAAGCGTGTCTGAAGCTGAAAACCCCTAACGATTTCGCACAGAATCTTTCTGTTCACGTGAATTCCCTGAACCGTTCCGTAAAAGAGATAACCGGGAGAACAACGAGTCAGCAGATCACTTCAAGAATCATTCAGGAAGCCCGTGCATTGCTGAAACATACCGACTGGAATATTTCAGAAATTGCTTATGGACTGGGATTTGAAGAACCGGCTTATTTCACCAATTATTTTAAGAGACAGACCGGAATGACCCCTAATGCGATAAGATCTGAAGTTGTTTGAATTTTATAAGTCTTCGTTTGAATTCTATATCGCACACACTGGATTCTTGTTCTAATTTTGTCCTGTAAATTTAAAATCAAAGCAATCATGAAATTTAGACAATTAGGAAATACAGGAGAGCAGCTTTCCGCAGTAGGATTAGGATGTATGGGAATGAGCTTTGCTTACGGACCTGCCGATGAGCAGGAAAGCATTAATACCCTGCATAAAGCTCTGGATCTGGGAGTAAACTTCTGGGATACAGCAGATATGTATGCCAACGGAGACAATGAAAAACTGATTTCAAAAGTTCTCGTACCCAACCGTGATAAGATCTTTATTGCGACCAAATTCGGGTTCAGATTTAAAGACGGGAATGCAAGCCACAGCGGTGCTCCCGGGACTTATTTCGATGGGTCACCGGAATGGATCAGACAGGCGGTAGATTTAAGCCTTCAGAGACTGAAAATAGATACGATTGATCTGTATTATGCCCACAGAGTTGATCCTAATGTTCCCGTAGAAGAGACAGTGGGAGCTATGGCAGAGCTGGTAAAAGAAGGAAAAGTAAAATATCTGGGATTATCAGAAGCTTCCGCCGAATCCATCAGAAAAGCAAATAAAATTCACCCGATTACCGCACTGCAGTCTGAATATTCAATTCTTACCAGAGATGTGGAAAAAGAGATCCTTTCTACAATCAGAGAACTGGGAGTTGCTCTTGTTCCTTATTCTCCACTGGCAAGAGGGCTTTTTGCCAATATTAACGAAGTTCAGAATTTCGGAGACGAAGATTTCAGAAAATCATTGCCGCGCTATCAGGAAGAATATCTGGAAAACAACAGAAATCTGGCGAGGGAATTCAATGATTTTGCCCGGTCAAAAGGCGTGAAAGGAACTCAGCTGGCTTTGGCCTGGGTGCTTAATCAGGGCGATGATATTATTCCGATTCCGGGAACCAAACGAATCAGCTACCTTGAAGAGAACATTCAGGCAGTTAATATTGATCTGAGCCCGGCTGATCTTGAAACCATCGATTCACTTCTCAAAAAATATCCGAATGTAGGAGAGAGATATAATGAAGGCTCTATGAAGCTGGTCAACAACTAAACTCATTAATTGACTAATAAAGATCCGGATTCCTGAATGTCAAACAGGAATCCGGTTTTTTTTAATGAATTCAAAAAACTGCCCTAAATCTGAAGAGCACAAAATCTCCAAAAGAACCCTTTTTCAATTAACATAGCCTCAATATTCAATATGGATGGGCTTTAGCCCGTCCAATTCAAAAGAACCTTAAATCTTAAAAAACACAAAATCTCCAAAAGCAACTTTGCAGATTAACATGGTCTCAATATTCAATAGAATCGGGCTTAAGCCCGATTAAAATTTAGGGCAACACCCAAAAAACACCAAAAAAGCCCCTTGAAAAAGGAGCTTTTTGTATATTGGAAGAACCTGTAAATTAGATCCCGTCAATAATTTCATTTAAAACAGTGCTTGGTCTCATTGCTGCATACGTTTTATATGTATCGGTTTTGTAGTAACCGTCAATATTCTGAGGTTTACCCTGAGCACCGATTAATTCAGCATTGATTACAGCTTCATTTTCCTGCATTGCTGCGGCTATCGGAGCGAATTGAGCAGCTAATTCAGCATCGGCAGTCTGACTGGCTAAAGCTTCAGCCCAGTACATTGCCAGGTAGAAGTGAGAACCTCTGTTATCGATCTGTCCTACTTTTCTTGCAGGAGATTTATCAGTAGCTAGGAATTTAGCGTTGGCCTCATCCAGTGCATCAGCTAAAACCTGAGATTTTGTATTCCCCTGAGTTTGTGCCAGGTGCTCCAAAGAAGCCTGTAATGCCAAGAATTCGCCTAAAGAATCCCATCTTAAATAACCTTCTTCAAGGAACTGCTCAACGTGTTTAGGGGCAGAACCTCCGGCACCTGTTTCGAAAAGACCTCCTCCGTTCATCAGTGGAACGATGGAAAGCATTTTTGCAGAAGTACCAAGTTCAAGAATAGGGAAAAGATCCGTTAAATAATCTCTCAGTACGTTTCCGGAAACAGAGATCGTATCTTTGCCTTCTCTTGCTCTTTTAAGGGTTTCAGTCATGGCATCTTTTACATCAAGGATTCTGATGTCAAGACCTGCTGTGTCGTGATCAGCAAGATATTTTTCTACTTTTTTGATGATTTCTCTGTCGTGAGCTCTTCCTTTGTCTAACCAGAAAATAGCAGGCGTATCAGATAATCTTGATCTGTTTACGGCCAGCTTCACCCAGTCCTGGATAGGAGCGTCTTTAGTCTGGCACATTCTGAAGATATCATCTTTTTCTACTTTCTGAGAAAGAAGAACGGTTCCGTTTTCGTCCTGAACTTCAACAGTTCCGTCAGCAGATAACTGGAACGTTTTATCGTGAGAACCATATTCTTCAGCTTTCTGAGCCATTAAACCTACGTTTGGAACAGATCCCATTGTAGTAGGGTCAAGCTTTCCATGTGCTTTCATATCATCGATTACAGACTGATAGAAACCTGCGTAAGAACGGTCAGGAATAATGCATACGGTATCCTCTTCATTTCCGTCTTTGTTCCACATTTTACCTCCTCCTCTTACAAGGGCAGCCATAGAAGCATCTACGATGATGTCGGAAGGGACGTGGAAATTGGTGATTCCTTTGTCAGAATTTACCATAGCCACTCTTGGTCCGTCAGCAAGTGCTTTTTCAATATCAGCTTTGATGTCAGCTTCCTGGGCATTTCCTTTGATTTTTTCAAAAAGATCGGCAAGACCGTTGTTAGGATTGATATCCAAAGACCTGAATGTCTCCGCATATTTAGTGAATACTTCTTTGAAGAATGTTTCTACGATCGCTCCGAAAATAATAGGATCGGAGATTTTCATCATCGTAGCTTTAAGGTGAGCGGAAAGAAGTACGTTTCTTTTCTTAGCTTCTTCGATCGCTTCCTGAACGAATACTTTCAGAGCATTAAGATTCATTACGGAAGAATCGATCACTTCTCCGGCCTGAAGACCAGCGAAGTCTTTCAATACAGATTCAGAACCGTCATTTCCTTTGAATACGATTCTGTATTTTGTAGCATTTTCTAAGGTGGTAGAAGTTTCTGTACCGTAGAAATCACCATTGTTCATGTGAGCTACGTCAGTTTTGCTGTCAGATGCCCAGTCACCCATTCTGTGAGGGTTGGCTTTAGCATAGTTTTTCACCGCTTTCGGAGCACGTCTGTCAGAATTTCCTTCTCTCAGTACAGGGTTTACAGCACTTCCTAAAACTTTTGCATATTTAGCTTTAATGGCTTTTTCCTCATCATTTTTAGGTTCAGCAGGATAATTAGGAACAGCAAATCCTTTAGACTGAAGTTCAGCGATTGCTGCATCCAGCTGTGGTACGGAAGCGGAGATATTCGGTAATTTGATGATATTGGCTTCAGGTTTTGTCGCCAGTTCTCCCAATTCAGCCAAAGCATCACCAATTTTCTGATCATCTTTTAAAAACTCAGGAAAGTTCGCTAAAATTCTGCCTGCTAAAGAAATATCCGGAACGGCGATCTCAATACCCGCTGATTTTGTAAACGCTTTCACAATCGGTAAAAAAGAATGTGTAGCCAGCATTGGAGCCTCATCCGTTAAAGTGTAATAGATTTTTGATTTGTCTGACATTATACTGTTATTTATTATTTGATTTTTTAAGACTCACAAATTTACTAAATATGATTGTTTTATGAAGTATTTTGCACAAAAAAAGAGGCCTGGGCCCCTTTAAATTTTATAACTGTGTAATCGTGTAGTTTCCGGTGCCATCAAAATTGAGACTGAACTCAACTTTATAATTTTTGGGAGTGGTCGCAGAAATGTTAGGGAAGGTAATAGGATCTCCTTCTACATCAAAAGATCCGTCACCAAGATTATCTCCTAAATCTTCAGGCTGTAAGCTTTCTGAAGCAAGTCTGATATAAAACGAACCTCCGGTACTGGTTGTCACTCCATTGATGATCGCCGTAAATTTTCCTGTGGCATTATTATAGGTAACAGAAGTTACAGGCAACGTACCCGAAGATGAAGTAAACTGAATTTTAGGAACAAAGTTGAAGAAGCCTGCCCTCATTTGCGGTCCGTTAGGAGCGATCAGGATCTGGTAAAATCCGTTGGACGCTACATTATAGTTACTTCCGTTAGTCGTAATATATCCGTTGGAGTCTGAGCCGTAAACCTGGGCACCATTACCCGGTGAAGCTATGAATTTAATCTGTGTATTGGCAGGAAGGTACTTGTAGCCTATTTTCGTACTGCCATTTCCACGGAGTAATTCAGCAGAGGAAGGAGTAAAGGAATTATATGATCCGTACACATATAGGTTGGAAGGCAAAGTATTACCGGACGAACCTGTATTCGTAGGAAGGCTTAGCGTACCTGAATCGCTTACGTTTAAGGTGTAACTGGTTCCGTTCGGAGATACAAGCGTGATGCCCTGGCCAGGACCTGTCACGATTGTTTTACTTACCTGTGCATACGGGACGCTCATCAGCTGGTTTACGCCAACATTGATGTAGTCAGAACCTCCCTGCGGATCCATTTCCACTTTAACGAATTTGGTATTGCTGCCCCAGTTGATTCCTCCGAAATTTCCGGTAGAGGCGGTTCCCTGTCCGATATTTAAATTAACCAGACCTTTAGCATTGGTTGTTTTATGATGAGTTTCAGTGTAAAGAACGTTTCCCGTAGCCGAATTTTCTAAAATGCTTATTCTTAATGAAACGGTCCCGTTGGAAACAGGTGCTCCGGAAGCATTGAAGGCTATGGTTTGATAACTGAAAGCCTGTGGCACCTGTGCGCTTAATAATGTAGCGACAAATAATCCTATGGTAGCGTAAAGTTTTCTCATGGTCAGATAGTTTTTAAGGTTTTTTAATGATTTTAATAGGTTTGATGTCCGGATTTCTGAAAGAGATCATATAAATTCCCGGATTCAGGCTGCGGAGATCGAGTTTTCCGTTGTCAGGCTTTGCTTTTAAGACAAGTCTTCCCGCTGTATCATATACTTCGGCTTCTTCAATTTTGGAATTGGAGCTTACAGTAACGTGAATAAAATCGGCAGTAGGGTTAGGATAGATCTTTATATTTTCTTTCTCAGCCTCACTGATGCCGAGAACCTGTAAAGACGTCTGGTACAGCATTCCCATTGTGCCGGAACTGTTCTGATCCGGATCATCAGGGATGACGTAAATTTCCCCTACGGAATGAGAAAATCCTGCTTCAGAAACGGCTCCGGAATTGATCGTGCCGATGACTGACTGGGCGAAACCAAAGACCGGTACTCCGAAGAGCAGGAGTGTAATTTTTTTTCGCATGATTATTAATTTTTTCAGAGTGCGAATATAGTTAAATTTTATATCCGATAAATGAACGTGAGCAGCAATTTTACTTTAAGAATTATTTAACCTTTATTGGAGAGGAAAAATTCTTGCTTTTAAGTAAATTTGAGGAAACTAAAAAAATAAATATTATGTCAACGACAATCACTTTAAAAGGAAACGAAGTACACACCATCGGAACATTACCATCAGTGGGAAGCACTGTCAGAGACTTTGCTCTGGTTGACTCCGGACTGAATGTAAAGACATTGGAAACTTTTGAAGGAAAGAAAAAAGTATTCAATATTTTCCCAAGTATCGATACCCCGACCTGTGCGGCTTCCAGCAGAAAATTCAATGAAGAGGCTTCTAAACTGGATAATACAGTAATCATCAATGTTTCCAAAGACCTTCCGTTTGCATTAGGAAGATTCTGTGCAGCAGAAGGACTGAATAATGTGGAGACTCTTTCAGATTTCAGAAGCAGTTTTGGTGATGATTATGAAGTAACCATTACAGACTCTCCTTTAAAAGGTCTGTTGAGCCGTGCGGTAATCGTTACCGATGAAAACAATAAAGTGGTTTACACAGAACAGGTTTCGGAAATTGCTGATGAACCTGATTACGATGCAGCTTTGGCAGCATTAAACCAATAACAGAAACAATCTTTATAGAAAGCCTTGCCGAAGCTTAATTTCAGCAGGGCTTTTTTTTGACTCTTTAAATTGCAAAACATACTGAAAATGGTAAAGAGAATTGTAGCCAATATAAAAACAGAAGACCTTTCAGAAGCAGATCTTTTTTATCAGGATATTTTAGGACTTGATGTACTGATGGATCACGGCTGGATCAGAACTTTCGGAAATGATGAAAAAGCACAGGTCCAGATCAGTTTTGCGGTGCAGGGCGGCAATGATACGGAAGTCCCCGATCTTTCCTTTGAAGTGGAAAATGTGGATGAAGTATATCGGAATATGAAGACGGCTGATTTTGAAATCGTATATGATATTACCGATGAAGATTGGGGAGTACGCCGTTTCTTTGTCAGAGATCCGTTTGGGAAACTGATCAATATTCTTGAACATCAGTAAACTGAATTAGAGAATGCCATTGCATGGTTACTGAAACATTCCGGCTGACAGTTAATGGCCGTACTTCCCGCTAAGTAAAATACCCTTGTGGACAAATATTCATCAATGAATTAAAAAATAGTAAATTCCTTAACTACATTATAATTAATCTGATATGAAAGCGACACAGATCATTCCTATTCTCAGAATCTTCGATTATAAAAAAGCAGTAGAGTTTTATGTTGAATGGCTCGGCTTCGAAATCATCTGGGAACATTACTTCGATGAAAATACCCCTGTTTATATGGAAGTAAAAAGAGAAAATATGATTTTTCATTTAAGCGAACACCACGGAGACGGCTCTCCCGGTGTAAGAGTAGCTGTTTGGGGAGAAGGCGTTCCTGCCTATCATAAAGAACTGATTGATAAAAAATATAAATATAATCGTCCTGCGCTTGAAAAAACGTTCTACAATGCTGTATCTTTCACAGTGATCGATCCTTCCGGAAATAAAATCACTTTCGAGGAAGAATATAATGAAGGAAAGCATAAAGGTCTTGAATTTTATTCTCCTGGGTAACAAATTCCAAAACACCGGATAAATCTTTAGAACCTGTGATAATTTCTAAACTCAATTTTTTGTATCACATTCAAATCTTTATTATATTCTCGAAGTGATCAGAGCTGTAAAAACTTACTGAAAATCTGGGATTTTCTTGCGCCTTAAAAACAGCATAATGGTAAAAAAATCTTGCGTCCTTGCGATTCTCCAACCAAAAAAAATCTGCTCAATCCGCCAGATCTGCGAGATTTTAAAACCTAAAATCTGTGGATGCTTTTTTGAAAACGCAAAGTTTAAGCTTCTTTGTGCAGATTTCAGGGAGCAAAGTTTAGAATCAACTCCGTTGATCCGATGAAGCGTTGGATTAGCCTTCGGCCGTTTTTACTACTTAATCTAAAGCGATTCGAGCTGTAAATATTTGCTGAAAATCTTGGATTTTCTTGCGCCTTAAACACAATTCTAATAGTAAAAAAAAACTTGCGCCATTGCGATTGTCCAACAAAAAATCTGCTTTATCTGCCAGATCTGCGAGATTTAAAAACCATAAATCTGTGAAATTTGTGGATGCTTTTTTGAAAACGCAAAAGTCTCAGCTTCTTTGTACATATTTCAGGGAGCAAAGTACAGAATCAACTCCGTTGATCCGATGAAGCGTTGGATTAGCCTTCGGCCGTTTTTACTACTTAATCTAAAGCGATTCGAACTGTAAAAACTTGCTGAAAATCTTTGATTTTCTTGCGCCTTAAACACAATGAATAGTAAAAAAAAACTGCGCCATTGCGATTGTCCAACAAAAAATCTGCTTTATCTGCCAGATCTGCGAGATTTTAAAACCCTAAAATCTGTGAAATTCATGGGACCCGTAAGAAATTCTTTAAACTAAAAAAGGTTCTCCGAAGTCAAAACGTACCAAAGGTTTAATCATCAGGTATACATTTTTTCAAATAGAATCTAGAACAGACCCTGAAAAATCTGTTTTCTTTTTACTGTGACTAACGCAATTTTTAAAATTGACCTCAATCATGAAGAATCCGGAATATTAAAGCTAACTTTGAATCTTTAAAATTGAAAATGAAACGTTCAGGAACAGCAGATTTACCTTTACACTATGGCAAAGTACCGCCGTGGCTGTATGAACGGATGTCTGTTCTGGGACTTTCCATCATAGAGGTGATCCTCATGGATTATGGTAAAGATGAGGTGCTACGCAGGCTGGCAGATCCGTTCTGGTTTCAGAGCTTTGGTGCAGTGATGGGAATGGACTGGCATTCCTCCGGAATTACCACTTCGGTAATGGGGGCATTAAAACGTTCCGTTAATCCCAACTCCTCTTCATTGGGACTGTATATCTGCGGAGGAAAAGGTAAATTTTCAAGAGAAACACCGTCTGAACTGATTCAGATTGCGGATAAAACAGGTCTGAACGGTCACGAACTCGTTAAAGCAAGCAAACTCTCTGCTAAAGTGGATAATACCGCTATTCAGGATGGTTATCAGCTGTATCTGCATAATTTTATCCTGGCTGATAACGGGAGCTGGAGTGTTGTTCAGCAGGGAATGCATGAATCAGACGGAACAGCAAGACGTTATCACTGGCATTCCGAAAACATAAAATCGTTTGTAGAAGAACCTCATACGGGAATTAACGGAATTTCAAGAGGAAAGATCCTGAATCTTACAGATGCGGAAGCTTCAGGAAGCAGAAAAGGGATTCTGGATATTTCCCATACCGATTCCGCAGAGGTGATGAAAGATTTTTCAAGGCTTATACTTCCGGGGCATCACGATGTCCGTGCTTCAGATGTTGATCTGAAACGTCTCGGTGCTCTTTTATATGTTACCCGTGAACAGCAGCCCCGGAATTTTGAAGATCTCCTGATGCTTGAAGGTGTAGGACCACGAACCATGCAGTCTTTAGCCCTGGTAAGCGAAGTGATTCACGGATCGCCCTCAAGATTTGCGGACCCCGCCAGATTTTCTTTTGCACACGGAGGAAAAGATGGTCATCCGTTCCCGGTTCCAACGAAAACTTATGACGAAAGCATCAACATCCTGAGAAAAGGAATTGAAAAATCAAAACTGGGAAACTCCGATAAACTGAATACTTTAAACAAACTTCATAAGATCGTTGCCCGGACAGAACAGGATTTTACTCCTGATTTTGATATTCAGCAGGTAATTGAAGAAGAAAGACAGAATTCGTGGCGATTCGGAGGGAAAACCGTTTTCGGGGATGCACAGAAACCTCAGGGGCCCCAATCAATCCAGCTTTCATTATTTTAACCTGTAAGTTTTTTGAATTTAAAAACTATACCGGAATTTCTTCATCATATTCATCTGCTTTTAAAATATTTGATTTTAGGCCGCTATACATATAAAAATCTTTTAATTTCTCCTGATTTCACCTTAATGGTTTAAAATAAATAAAGCCGGAAACTGAGATACTATAAATAAAATTTGTTTAATTATTTAACAGATAATACATCGGTTTATATTGTTGTATTTAAGTAGATTGAATTAATTTTCATTAAATAAGCATTAAATTGTTTAATTTTTTACATTTCCGATCCAATTAAAAGTTCTATTTTTAAAGACTTAAAAAAACATCAGCACCAATGACCAGCAAAGCCTTAGAAATCTGCTACGACTTTCCCTTTTTTTTACAGGAAGAACTTGAAGAAATATTCCAGGCCCACGAAAAAGTATCCTTCCAGAAAGGAGAAAGTATTCTTACAGAAGGCAAAACGGCCAATGAATACTATATCCTTGAAAAAGGGCTGGCCCGCTCATTCGTCAATGATTTTAACGGAAACGAAGTAACTACCCATTTTTTTGCAGATAATGAGATCATCATTGAAGTACTTTCACTGTTTCAGAGAATTCCGTCACAGGAAAATATAGTCTGCATCACCGACTGCGAATGCTGGAGATTCGATTTTGAAACCTTTCAGGAATTATTCCATAAAATACCCAACCTCAGAGAATGGGGAAGAGCGTGGATGTCTAAAGAACTGTTTACCTACAAACAGCGTTCCGTGGAAATGTTTACCCTTTCAGCTACCAGACGCTATCTCAATTTGTTGGAACAGAAGCCACTCGTTGTGCAGTATGCTCCTCTGAAACAGATTGCTTCCTATCTCGGGGTTACAGACACTTCCCTAAGCAGAATCCGTAAAGAGCTGGTTTCTCATCCCAGGAAAAATTAAATCTTGTCTTATGGCAAGTTGACTTTCACGGAAGCTTGGTAATTTTGGTTAAAAGTTAAACACTAAAAAATTACAGAAATGAAAGTCAGTCAAACTTATGTAAACCTTCCGGTAAAAGAAGTACAGAAAACCAGGGAATTCTGGAGTAAACTGGGGTTTGCCATCAATGAACCTTTCTCTGATGATAAAGCAGTATGTGTTATCGTAAAAGAGGATATGTATCTTATGTTCTTAAAAGATGATTATTTCCGGACCTTTTCCAATAAACCCGTTCCCAAAGGAGATACGTCTGAAGTGCTGTTAGCTTTTGGACTGAACAGCCGGGAAGAAGTAGACCGTATTGTAAGCACCGCCCTGGAAAATGGAGCTACACAACACGAAGAACCACAGGATTACGGATGGATGTATCAGAATTCTTTCTGGGACCCCGACGGACATGGGTGGAATATGACCTATGCGGATATGTCCCAAATGCTTTCCGAATAAATCAAACGATTTTACTGCTCAAAGTTTAACACTAAAAATTACAAAATGAAAATCAGCCAGATTTACGTCAATTTACCCGTAAAAGATGTACAGAAAACCAGAGAATTCTGGACGAAACTCGGTTTTTCCGTCAATGAACAGTTCTCAGATGATAAAGCCGTGTGTATTGTGATGAAAGAAGATCATATTTACACCATGTTTCTGAAAGAAGAGTTTTTTCAGACCTTTACCAACAGACCTTTTGCGAAAGGAGACACTACTCAGGTACTTCTTGCGGTGGGAGTAGACAGCCGTGAAGAAGTAGACCGGATTATAAACACTGCTCTTGAAAACGGAGGGTCCAAATACAGTGAACCACAGGATTACGGCTGGATGTATCAGAGTGCTTTTGCCGATATAGACGGACATCAGTGGGAAATAATGCATGGAGACGTTTCCCAGATGCCTGCGGAATAGTTCACGATCTACAACACTGCTTTTCAAAATCAAAACAATCTGCAAAATCAGCAATCATAAAAAAATCTGTTCAGCCTGTCAGATCTGAGAAGATAAAATCATCACAAAGATCTGAGAAATCTGTGGCATCTGTGGGAGAAAAAAAATATACGATCATACCTTATTATTGGTTGAAAAACGCAGCGGCACAAAAATTTTGAATATTACAATGAATTGAAGACGCAGGAAAGTCAAGGGTTTTCAGCAATTGTTATAGGATAACCTAAATTATTCGTGCATCAGTGTACAAATAACTCAAGCTACAACAGTTCAGAATTAATTTGATCCTTACCGAAAACACAACACCAAAAAATATCAATTATGGAAACAAAATCAAACGATATTGAAATCATAAAAAGACAGACTTCCGCCACCTACAACATTGTCTGTTTAAATACAGATGGAATTACGGATGATGAGGCTATGATTTTTCCCAATGGAGAAGCCAACTGCATGAACTGGATTTTAGGACACCTGATCTATATAAGAAATGCCTTTCTGAATATATTGGGAGAAGAATCAATCTGGGATGCAGAAAAGTTCTCCTGCTATAACAGAGGAGAAAACCCTTTGGAAAGAAAAAGTGAATTAATCCCTTTTGAAGAACTCAGATCTTATTTTAAGGAATCCCGGAACAGGCTGGAAGCAGCTCTTAATACTATGGAAAGCTTCAGTCCGGAACTGATTAATGATATTGCAACCTTATCACTTCATGAAATATATCACGGCGGACAGTTGGGCTACCTCAGAAGAGTCCTGGGAAAACCAGGGGCAATAAAATAGAGTGAAAACAGAAAGCCTAAATTTCTGCCCAACAAAAATATGCTCAATCTGCCAGATCTGCGGGAAAATAAAAGCATCACAAAAATCTGAGAAATCTGTGGCATCTGTGGAAAATAAAAAAAATAGCAACGGATTGAATATTAATAAAATAAATTATTGTTAAAACTAAAAAATACAGAAATGGAAATCCCAAAATCAACAAAAATGGAACTCATTATTCCGGCTTACAGAATGCATTCGCAGAGTTTTGTGAATGCTCTGGACGGCATTTCGGAAGAAGATGCTCTGAAAAGAATCGACGGAAAAACCAACCACATAGTCTGGATGGCAGGGAACTTTGTGAATATGCGTTACGGCCTGGGCTGGGTTTTAGGACTTCGCGATGAAGATCCTTACGGTGAACTTTTTTTCCAGGGAAAGACCTTGGATGAAAACTTTAATTATCCGAGCCTGGCAGATCTGAAAAAAAGTTTCCACGAAATTTCGCCCAAAGTCTACCGGAAACTGTGGGAAGTAACAGACGAGGAACTGGACGAAATCTTTGAAATCGGAATGAATGTTCCGTTTATCCGGGAAACCAAGCTCAATTTTGCAGGAATGTGCATCGGGCGTGAGGATTACCTGTCCGGGCAGATCGGGTTAATGAGGAGAATTCTGGATTACCCCGGAATGAAATATGATGTGGACGAAAATTTAAAATACTGATAAATGGAGCCGAAAGAACAAGGGTATAAGAATGTAAATGGCATTCGTATGTATTATGAAATCTACGGTTCCGGAAAACCTCTCGTTCTGATTCATGGAGGTGGTTCTTCCATCTTATTCGATTTTAAAGAAGCGATCTCAAGACTGAACGGAAAATTTCAGCTGATAGGCATTGATCTTCAGAATCATGGGATGAGTGACCACCGGGATATTCCCGAAACCTTTGAACAGGATGCCCGTGATATTGTTGCCGTATTGAAAGAGCTTCAGATTGAAAAAGCCTCGTTCTGGGGATTCAGTAACGGAGGAAATACCGTAATGCAGATTGGCCATCTTTATCCTGAAATCACGGAAAAGCTCATTGTAGCTTCGTCTTTTTTCAAAAAAAGCGGTATGATGGACGGTTTCTTCGAAAGTATGGCGGAAGCCACCCTGGAATCGATGCCGGAGCCTTTAAAAATCAATTTTCTCAATCTGAATCCCGATTTTTCGAAGCTTGAAAACCTGTTTGATAAAGACAGTAAAAGGATGCAGACTTTCGAAGACTGGGACGGAAAAATCCTTTCCGGCATAGAAGTTCCCGTACTATTCATCAGCGGAGACAGAGATGTGATGAAGCCTGAACATGTGGTGGAAATGTGGCGGCTGGTAAAAGGATCCCAACTGATGATCCTTCCAGCTGTACACGGCTCTTATATGATGGCGGACTTTGAGGGCAGGACAGATTCCGGTCTCATAAACTTTACCGTCAGCGAAATAGAAAAATTTTTAAACTCTTAACAACTTCCAATAGCTGCAAATTACGCGTAATCTGTGCTGTTGAAGTTAAAAAAATAAACAATAACAATTTAAAACCTAGAAATCATGGCTAAATTAAATCCGTACTTAAATTTCGACGGAAAAGCGGAAGAAGCTTTCACGTTTTACAAATCTGTCTTTGGAGGAGAATTCCTGGGAGAAGTTCACAAAATGGGAAATGCCCCGGGAACTGAAAATCTTTCCGAAGAAGAAAAAAACAGGGTCATGCATATCGCACTGCCTATCGGTAACGACCTTCTGATGGCTTCGGACATCGTTCCGGGATTCGGGCAGACCCTGACGGTTGGAAACAACAACTATGTATCTATTTTTCCGGATTCCAGAGAAGAAGCAGACAGGCTGTTCAAAGGACTTTCTGAAGGCGGAAACATCGAAATGCCTATTGAAGACCAGTTTTGGGGAGACTATTTCGGGAGCTTCCAGGACAAATATGGTGTTCATTGGATGGTGAACTATAATGAAGGATATTCAAAATAATCTTATATTTAACTAAAATTATCAGAGGACGGCTCATACCGGGCTGTCCTTATTTAAACATTAAAAAAAAAAAACTATGGACCCGATTAAAATAGACATCACAATTTTAGCTCCGGTAGAGAAGGTTTGGAATTATTTTAACGAACCCAGGCATATTACCAGATGGAATTTTGCCCACGAAAGCTGGCAGTGTCCGAGTTCAGTTAACGACCTGAGGGTAGGGGGAACATTTAAAAACAGAATGGAGGCGAAAGATAAAAGTTTCGGATTCGATTTTGAAGGCACCTATGATGAGGTGATTCCTAACAGGCTTATTAAATATCATATGGAGGATGGCCGGAAAGTAGAAGTTATTTTTGATGAAATAGACGGAAATACAACCAGAGTCACAGAAATTTTTGATCCTGAAAAACAGAACTCCGTGGAAATGCAGAGAGAAGGCTGGTATGCCATCCTCAACAACTTCCACAAATATGTTGAGAACCACTGAAATACCTGTCTGCAATCATGATAAACCTAGTTATAATGGCCAAATGCTTAAGCTCTGTTTGTGCCGTTAATCATGTTGTTAAAAATGATAAATTCCTGCAGGGCATCCTTGCCGCTCCTGCAAGAAGAGCTTTGGAAAAAGAGAAAATAGACTCTCTGGAAAAACTTTCGGATTACTCCGAAGAAGATATCCGGAAACTGCATGGTTTCGGTAAAAATGCTATCGATAAGCTTAAGAACCATATGGCAGAGCATCAGATTTATTTTAAAAATATCCATATCTGAAATCTTTTAAAATTAAAAAAATAAGTCATACCGGAACAGTTTCAGCAATCAGTATATGGTATGACAGATAAAGCAATATAATCACCCTTAAATTTAAACTTATGAACAACGATATTTTTCCGTGCCTCTGGTACGACGGAGATGCCAAAGAGTCTGCTGAATTTTACTGTAAGGTATTTGACGGAAAAATTACGGCAGATACTCCTGTTGTGATGAATATTGATATTTTCGGACAGAAGCTGATGCTGCTGAACGGTGGTCCGCAATTCAAAAAAAATCCGTCCGTTTCCTTTATGGTTATCTGCAGTACAGGAGAAGAGGTACAGCAATACTGGGATCAGCTGATGGAAGGAGGAATAGCCCTGATGCCCCTGGATGCTTACTCATGGAGCAGTAAATATGGCTGGGTGCAGGACCGGTACGGGGTAACCTGGCAGATATTCCTCGGAGATAAACCGACGGGGCAGAAAATAATCCCAACATTGATGTTCATTCATCAGAATAACGGAAAAGCAATGGAAGCTATGGAGCTGTATACCCAAACATTCCCTCACTCAAATATCGGAAATGTATTAAGATATGGGGACGGAGGAGAAGGACATCCCATTCCCGAGCCGGCGGAAAATGTTCAGCATGCACACTTTATCCTCGATGGATACAGCTTTTTCTGCATGGATAATTCCTACGATCATCAGTTCGATTTTAATGAAGGAATTTCCATGGTGGTAATGACTGATGACCAGGAGCAGACCGATCATCTCTGGAATACCCTCACTTCAGACGGAGGAAGGGAAAGTATGTGTGGCTGGCTGAAAGACCGCTACGGCATGAGCTGGCAGATTGTCCCTAAAAAACTGATCCAGCTGATGAGCGATCCCGACCAGGCAAAAGCACAGAAAGTCGTTCAGGCAATGATGAAAATGCAGAAAATTATAATACAGGATCTGGAGGAGGCCTATAAGTCTTAGAACGATAATTTTCCTTTCGGCTTGCTGTTTGATGCATTTAAGATAAAGATTTGCTTATGAAAACACAGAACAAGTCACAATCTAAGTCAAAAGTTCCTGAAGAAGGGCTGTTTCCCGAGATCATCAGGAATGATTACCGGGGAAGTATGAAACTTCCTGATAAAAAGGCCGTTATTTCCGGGGGAGACAGTGGAATCGGGCAGGCCGTAGCTGTTCATTTTGCCCGTGAAGGTGCAGACGTAGCTGTCATTTACAAAGAAAGTGACGATGACGCGAAAGAAACCCGGAGACTGGTAGAAAATGAAGGAAGGAAATGTATTCTGATTAAAGGAGATCTTACCAGGAAAGCTTTCAGGGAAAAATGTGCTGAGAAAATAAAGAAACTCTGGGGAAACCTGGATATTCTGGTTAATAATGCGGGGATTCATACCTCAAAAGATACCCTGGAAAAAATCTCAGATGAACAGATCCGCAAGACCTTTGAAACCAATATTATATCCATGATCTCCCTTACAAGGCTTTTCCTGCCGATGATGGGAAAAGGAGGGCGTATTATCTGTACAACATCCGTTACAGCTTATCGCGGCAGTGACCATCTGATTGATTATGCAGCCACAAAAGGAGCAATTCTTTCTTTTATCCGTTCATTATCCGCCAACCTTGCAGAAAAGAAAATTATGGTGAATGGTATTGCTCCCGGACCGATATGGACTCCGCTGGTAAAGGAAACTTTTGATGATCTTTCCAAATTCGGAAAAGATACCCCTCTGAAAAGGGCAGGTCAGCCTTCGGAAGTGGCACCGGCCTATGTTTTTCTTGCCTCAAGGGATGCTGATTACATCACCGGAGAGGTTATTCATATCAACGGAGGCGACTTTGTAGGAGGATGAAAAATTAAAATTACGGATCTCTGAAACCGAATTAAAAAATAGCAATGGAAAAATTAACATTCAATATAGAAATTGAAGCACCACCCGAAAAAGTATGGAATGTACTCTGGGGCGAAATTACGTACCGGCAATGGACTACGGCTTTCACCGAAGGCTCCTTTTATGAGGGAACTCTGGAAAAAGGAAGTCTTGTGAAATTTTTCGACCCGCATCAGAACGGAATGTACAGCCGTGTGGAACAGAATATTCCCCACAAGGAAATGAAGTTTCTTCACCTCGGAGAAATTTATAACGGAACAGAAGTTCCCCGGAACTGGGGAGAAGCCACAGAAGCTTATCTGCTCGAAGAAACGGAGGATGGCACTCTTCTTACAACCGAGATTCAGACTCCTGAGGAGTTTAAGAGTTTTTTCGAAGAGAAATTTCCGGATGCCCTGGCAATCGTTAAAAACCTTTCGGAAAATCAGCTTTAAATATGATTTATGCTAACCGCTAAAACTTAAAATATGGAAACCTTATCGTACGAAAAAATAATCAATGCACCATTACAGAAGGTATGGGATATTCTCTGGAGTCCTGAGACATACAGTGAATGGACTCAGTATTTCAGCCCGGGATCCAGAATGACTTCAGACTGGAAGGTGGGCGGCAAAACCTACTTCCTGAACCCGGAAGGTGAAGGGATGGTCTCAACCATCGACAGCATAGATGAGCCCAACCAGGTTATTTTCAAACACCTCGGTATGATTGATAAAGACGGAAATGAAGATACCCGGAGCAAAGAAGTGATGGAGTGGAGCGGGGCTTTTGAAAAATACATTCTGATTGATTTTGACGGAAAAACAAAGCTTCACACCGAAGTACAGGTAGAAAAAGAATGGAAAGAACATCTCGATACAGGATTTATCAAAGGCCTTGAAGTAGTGAAAGACCTTGCCGAAAAGCAGTGATAACAATATACTTATGCAATATAGCCTTACAGCCGGAATCTGTAAGGTTTTTTGTTTTTTTTACAATAAGTTAAGTATCTTCACTCTCAGAAATTAAAAGCTCGTTTTATGAAGTTACTGGTTATTCTTTTTGCCACCTTTATCGTTAGCCTTCTGATTACATTAATATTTCAGGAAAAAGCAGATCCGGTATTTTCAGGAAACCTCGGAATGGCCGTATTTATTATTTTTACCGGATTTTCCCACTTTAAGTTTCAGAAAGGAATGGTGATGATGATTCCTGATTATATTCCTGCAAAACTTTTTTGGGTATATTTTACAGGCGTACTTGAAATTGCCGCCGGAATAGGGCTGATGATTCCCCCTCTCCGTGAATTTACGGCTGTCTCGCTGATCTGTTTCTATGTTCTGGTTTTTATAGCCAATATTCATTCATCAAAAAAGAACATCAATATTTTTAAGGCAGACCATACCGGGCCGGGGATGAAATATCTTTACATCCGGAGAATTCCCATGCAGCTTATCCTGATTGCCTGGACCTGGTATTTCGGAATATATCTGAATTGAGAAAGAATGTCGGAAGCCAAGATAATCCATGCTGCATTAATTCTGTATATTTAGATCTTATAAAATTAATCAACCGATGCGGAAACTATTACTGATGATACCTGTTGTTCTTTTGTCCGGTAACAATATTCAGGCTCAGAAGAAAGCCAATGTGATCACCTCTGATGTGAAGAATTTCTGGAATGCCTATGATAAAATCACAGCTGTTAAAGATACCGTACAGCAATACCAATATCTTAAAAGCCTGTATCTTGATAAAGGAACTGAAGGGCTGAAAGCAATCATAAAAGCCAGAAACTATACTCCGCAAGACTACATCAACGCCATCAATAATTATCCTCAATTCTGGGCTTCTGTAAGAAATAATACCCTGAAAGCAGATAAGATGGGAGCAGAGCTGGATAAAGGAGTGGGAAAATTACGCAAAATCTATCCGGATTTAAAGCCTGCCAGAATTTACTTTACCATTGGTGCTTTACGTACCGGCGGAACATACGGGGATGGTCATGTCCTTATCGGAAGTGAGATCGCTATGTCTGATAAAAATACGGTCTCCTCCGAGTTTCCTCCGGCAATGAGGAAGGCAAGACGTACTTATTTTGACAGCAATCCTATTAATGACCTGATACTGCTTAATATCCACGAATATGTACATACCCAGCAGCATCCTATGGGAGAAAGCCTGCTTACAGCATCCATCAGTGAAGGAATAGCCGAATTTGTTTCCTGTAAAGCTATGGGAGTTCCATCTGCTGCCCCTGCCGTTGGATTCGGAAAGAAGAATGCAGATAAAGTGAGGGCACGGTTTGAGCTGGAAATGTTTTATCCGCCCAATCTTTACCGATGGCTGTGGGGGGATGCACCCAACAGTTTCGGGGTAAGGGATCTGGGATATTATATAGGCTATCAGATGGCTGAGAACCATTATAATAAGATCAGGGATAAAAAACAGGCTGTTAAAGAGCTGATAAATCTGAATTATGCAGATGAAAAAGCCGTTGAGGACTTTGTGCAGAAATCCGGTTTTTTCTCCGCTTCCTTAAACGAACTGCGGCAAAGGTTTGAAAACAGACGTCCCGAAGTGATAGGCATTAAGCAGTTTTCTAATAACAGCAGAAATGTAAGTGTAAAAACCAATGAAATCACAGTAGAATTTTCAGAACCACTGAACGGGTTTAATACCGGAGTTGATTTCGGGAGTTTAGGTAAAGATTCGTTTCCTAAAAATGAGATCGCCAAAAGATTCTGGTCGGAAGATAAAAAAGCATGGACGATACCTGTTACCCTGGAGCCTAATAAAAAGTACCAGTTATCTGTTACTGAAAACTTCAGAACAGCAGACGGGCTTCCCCTGAAACCTTATTTGATTGAATTTGAAACAGGGAATAAATAACCGTGTTTCAAGGATCGGTAAATTGGTGAAAACTTTTAAAGAACGGTCTTAGGGGGATAACAATCATAACTTCCGGGTTCCATTTTTTATATTTAACTCCTTACCCGGACTAAAGTAATTAATCTTTTTTCATGAATCTGGGATAAATGATGTAACGTTTTGGCCGGGTGAGTCGTCTAATTAAATAAGAACCATTTATTCTTTTATTGATTTAAACGTGTAAATGCAGGATATTGTTTAACTTTAAAAACATGAATCATGAATTTCAACGCTAAAATTTTCGGTGCGGCACAGATCGTACTATCTGCTATTATGATGAATGCACAAACTTCAACGGCCAAGCTGCCGGGTGATCCTACGCTTCCATCTTCCAAAGCCAGCCTTGAGAAGCTGGTTTCTTATGACAAAGGGAATTTTAAATATAAAGTGGAAGATTATTTCGCAAGACCGAAAGCTTCACAGTTTAAACTGTCACCTGACGGACAGTATCTTTCCTATAAAGAAAAAGATAAGGACAGCAAAAACCACGTCTACGTGAAAGACCTGAAAACAGGGAAAATCACCAAAGCAATCGTAGAAAAAGATGACCTGATTAAAAGTTATGGCTGGCTGGATAAAAAGCGTCTGTTTTATACTCAGGATAAAGGCGGAAATGAAAATATTCACCTTTATGCAGCAGATATAGACGGAAAAAACCTTAAAGACCTCACTCCTTTTGAAGGCATTACCCTGAATGCGGTAAGGCTGATTAAAGATACAGATTATGTGGTGGTATCCATGAATAAAAACAACAAACAGATCTTTGAACCGTACAGGATCAACTTCATTACAGGAGAAATGACCCAGCTTTATGAGAATAAGGATGTTAATAATCCTATCGATGACTATCTTTTTGATAAAGACGGGAACCTGAGAGGATATTCGGTGCTTGAAGGCGGGCTGACTACAAAAACGTATTACAAGGATCTGCAGACCGGAAAATTCAATCTTATCAAATCTACGGACTGGAAAGACAGCTTCAATGTATTCCGCTTCAATGATAATTCCAAAAATAAGGATGAAGCTTATGTGTACACCAATCTTGACAGTGATAAAGCAAGAATTGTGCTGTATGATCTTAAAAAAAATGCTGTCATCAAAGAAGTATATTCCAATCCCGTATATGATGCCGGTTCGGTAAGCATAGCCGGAAAAAACAGGAATTATGAACTGGATTATATCAGTTATAGCGGTGTGAAAGGTGAAACAATTCCTGTAAGTAAATTCTATAAAGAAATAGATGCACAGCTGAAAAAAGAATTTGGCGATAAGGAATTCGGTATTGTTTCTTCTGATGATAATGATGAAAAGCTTTTAGTGATCGTAAGCAGTGATAAGCTCTACGGAACCTATTACGAATATGATACAAAAACCAAAAAAACGAAGCTGCTGTATGACCTGATGCCGATGCTGAAAGAAGCAGACATGGCAGAAATGAGACCGATTGAGTTCAAAAGCAGGGATGGACTTACCATTCACGGATATATTACCCTTCCGAAAGCAGCCCTTGAAGGTAAAAAAGTTCCGATGATCGTTAATCCTCACGGTGGTCCGCAGGGGATAAGGGATGAATGGGGGTTCAATCCAGAGGCACAGCTTTTTGCCAGCAGAGGATATGCAACCCTTCAGGTGAACTTCAGAATTTCCGGCGGATATGGAAAAGAGTTTCAGAAAGCGGGGTACAAGCAGATCGGAAGGAAAGCTATGGATGATGTGGAAGACGGGGTAAAATATGCAATTGCACAGGGATGGGCAGATCAAAATAAAATTGCCATCTATGGAGGAAGCCACGGAGGTTATGCAACACTTATGGGACTGATCAAGACTCCTGATTTATACGCTTGCGGAGTGGATTATGTAGGAGTTTCCAATATTTTCACATTCTTCGATTCCTTCCCGGAATACTGGAAGCCTTACAAAGAAATGGTAAAAGAAATCTGGTATGACCTGGATAATCCTGAAGAAGCGAAGATCGCGAAAGAAGTATCTCCGGTATTCCAGATAGATAAGATTAAGAAGCCATTATTTGTGGTACAGGGAGCCAACGATCCGAGGGTTAATATCAATGAATCCGACCAGATTGTAAAAGCCATGCGTGCCAAAGGCTATGAAGTACCGTATATGGTAAAATATGATGAAGGGCACGGATTCGGGAAAGAGCCGAACAGGATAGAACTGTACAAATATATGCTGGGCTTCTTTGCCGAAAACTTCAATAAAAAATAAGCAGAAATTTTTATAATGTTGAAAACGGAGGGTGTAATGCTTTCCGTTTTCTTTTTTTACTTACTGCAAACCCTTATTAATACAGATATTTCTGCTGAAGAGATTAAAAGAGTTAAATTTTTTTTAAATTTATTAAAGTAAAACCAAAGGGCAGCCCGTCATATCAGTATGGAGGTTGTCGAAGAAATAACAATGCCACAGAAGGATAAGGAAAGTATCATCTCACAGACTGTTTCAAAGTACGGAGGAAAGCTGATGTCTTATATTCGTCCCAAAGTGAAAAACACGGAAGATGCGGAAGATATTCTGCAGGAAGTGTGGTACCAGTTCAGCAGTCTGACCAATCTGTCGGAGATTGTCAACGTCGGCGGATGGCTGTACAGGGTTACGGCCAATAAAATAACAGACCGTTACCGTAAAAAGAAAACAGAAAACCTTGAAGATTTCGTCTATGAAGATGATGACGGAGAGTTTTCCATTAAAGACATTCTGCTGATGGATGACAGTGCCGGACCTGAGATCAAAATGTTTCAGGATGAGATCTGGAAAAAACTGTTTGAAGCCCTTGACGAACTCCCCGAAAAACAAAGACTGGTCTACGTAGAAAATGAACTGAACGATAAAACCCTCCAGCAGATTGCTGATGAACAGGGTGAGAACATCAAAACGATTATCAGCCGTAAAAATTATGCCGTAAAGCATTTAAGAAACAGGCTGAGAAAATTATACGAAGATTTAAAAAGTTAGTAAAAAAGAAATTATGAATCATAAACACAAAAAAGGCTGGATTTTTTTATTGCTATGCCCGCCGTTGATCCTTCTCGTGGTTACCTGGATCGTGATGCAGCTTTGGAACTGCCTGCTCCCTGAGATTCTGGGGGTAAAGTCTATCACATTCTGGCAGGCGATGGGAATCCTGATCTTAAGTAAAATTCTTTTCGGTGGCTTCCATTTCGGAAAAGGAATGAAAGATCTTAAAGAAAGAAAAATGAGACAGAAAATGGAAAGTCTTTCTCCTGAAGAAAGAGAGAAATTCAAAGAAATATGGAGAAACAGATGTTCAGGAGGATTCTTCAACAGAAACAACGAATAATTTAAAAATTTTCAAGAAGTAGTAAAGTAAAATTAAAATTCATTCGTCTATATAAAAAACAAGAAGTAGTAAAATTTAAAATTTTGAAAAAATGAAAAATTCAGCATTAAAAGGAGCTCTTGGAGCATTGGCAGTAGTAGGCGTAGCCATGATCGCCAAAAAAGCAATACAGAGAAAAAGATTTATCAAAGGTATTTTTAACGAATACGGAATCAAAGAAAGATCACCTTTCGGACTGGCCGATAAGATCAGAGAAATGAATGATGAACAGTATCAGGAACTGAAAGGGAAATTCAAAAAGGAGTTCGCATCCGGATGCTGCCGAAAAGATAAGAGCTGTGAAGCGTAAAAAGTAGAATACTAAATTGAAATTGTTTAATTCCGGCGCGGGGAAGCGAAGCTTTCCGCGCCGGAATTTTTTGTGTTTAAATCTGCTTGGAGAATAATGCTGAGACTGTACAACCCTAACAGGTCTCAAAGACCTGTTAGGGTTTTAACTGCTCACCCCAACCTATTTCAGTAAAATATCATGAAAAAATCTCTGTCATCCGTGAAATCTGCGCCGGAATAAAAACTTAATCCTTATTTTTGCATAGTTCAATGAAAGATTACTACTATTTTCTCGGAATTTCTCAGGATGCTTCAGAAGAAGACATCAAAAAGGCTTATAGAAAACTTTCTTTAAAATACCATCCGGACAAAAACGAAAACGATGATTTCTTTGCAGACCGTTTCCGCGAGATTCAGGAGGCTTATGAGACCCTGAGCGATCCGGCCAGGAGAAGAACCTATGATCAGAATCTGGAAAACCATCAGAAAAGTTTCAGATATAATATTCCGCCTGCTATCAAAACTTTTACGGCGAATAAAATTCATGCTAAAAAAGGAGAGGAGATCATCATCAGCTGGCAGACGAGTAATGCTGATGTGGTGAAAGTACTGCCTTTCGGCCTGGAAAAGCCTTATGGAGAGAGAATATTTAAAATCACGGAATTTAAAGACGGTAAATTTCAGCTGCTGCTGCATGCCACCAACTCGCTTCTGCATAAAACCGCTGTACAGGGAATTACCATCACAGAGGTTTTTGAAAATGATACTGAAAAATTCAAAAATACAGTAGAAGAGATGTTTAAGTCTCAGCCGAGAACATTGACAAACAGGTACGGGCAGCCAAAAATTGTAATGCTGATCTGGGGGATTATCCTTTTAATAATCGCAGCTTATGTACTTTTTAATAACTTAATTTAAATTAAGCCATCTTTTTTCTGCCGGGACATTTCTTACATCTTTTCCCTTTCTTGAATTTTTTACAGCAGGATTTCTTTTCGCAATACATATCTTCATTATTGAATGCATATACAGGAGCTAAAGGCGGTACTTTAAACGGGACTATCATATTCATGGTACAAATATATTAATTTAGAATAAATATAATTAATAAAAATTCATAAATATTACAAAACCTGATTATTAGCTTGTTTTCGGCCTGAATGAATCTTTTATTTCCTACCCGAAAACCACTTTTTCACTGTGATGGCTTTTCCAAAATGAGTCTCAGAGTAGTGTCATTTAACCCCGATCTATCCTCAACGCGGGATAAGAGTTTCTTATTGATGTAGACTTGAAGCCAGGAGCTGGAAGAGGAAGTCATGAAGGCCATCCATAATAAGTGTTCATCTTTTTAAGATCCTCTGATCTTACGGCGAACTTCAGTATCTATAACCGGAAGTAACTTCCAGCCTTTTTATCTCTGAATTCCTTAACCCGGACTCTGGATTAAATCTAATTAGATAGTAAACATAATATTCAGACTGATATGGATCATTTTAAAAGATTTATACGGATGAATTGGAAAATTAATAAGGATAATTCTGACCAATCATCCGGTAAATAAAAATCGTATGTTCTGCATATGGTCTGAAGAGGAGCATTCAAGATCTTGATAAAACACATTTTTATATTTTGTTTAATGAAAGAATGTTAAAATATTCATTTTGAAATATATATTTGGTTTTCATTGAAATATTGATAATTTCAGATTGTTGTACAATCCTGTAAAAAATTGTAATTTTACGAATCTTTTTTACAACAAAATCTAATAAATAAAAATGAATACAGAACAGTTTGTGAACCGTCACATTTCCCTTAATGAAGCCGATAAACAGGCGATGCTGGAAAAATTGGGCGTTTCAAGTATTGAAGAGTTAATTTCTCAGACTATCCCTTCTTCTATCCGTTTAGAGAAAGATCTGGAGATCTCGGAACCGCTTTCAGAATACGAGATGCTGAACCATTCAAAAGAATTGGCATCAAAAAATACTGATTATACAAGCTATATTGGTTTTGGTTACCATAACACGCTTCTGCCGTCAGCCATTCAGAGAAATATCTTTGAAAATCCAAGCTGGTATACGGCCTATACTCCATACCAGGCAGAAATTGCCCAGGGAAGGCTGGAAGCTCTTCTTAACTTCCAGACTGTGGTATGCGACCTTACAGGGTTTACACTGGCTAACGCTTCTCTTCTGGATGAATCCACTGCTGCTGCTGAAGCTATGCATATGTTCTTCAACAACAGAACGAAAGACCAGAAAAAAGCAGAGGCTAATAAATTCTTTATCTCCGAGCTGGTACTTCCTCAGACCGTTTCTGTATTGAAAACCAAAGCAGAAGGACTGGGCATCGAGATTGTGGTAGGCGATCACAAAACCCATGCGTTTGATGCTTCTTACTATGGAGTTTTATTACAGTATCCGGGGAAAAACGGGATCGTTTTAGACTATACGGAAGATATTGCAGAATATAAAAAACTGGATTTACAGGTAGTTGTAGCCTGCGACCCGATGGCGTTGGTTAAACTGAAATCTCCGGCTTCTATGGGGGCTGACTGTGCTGTGGGAACTACCCAGAGATTTGGTATTCCATTAGGCTACGGAGGTCCTCACGCGGCATTCTTCTCCTGTAAAGACGATTATAAAAGAGATATTCCGGGAAGAATTATCGGAGTTTCCCAGGATATGTACGGAAGACGTGCCCTGAGAATGGCATTACAGACCAGAGAACAGCATATCAAAAGAGAAAGAGCAACGTCAAACATCTGTACCGCTCAGGTTCTTTTAGCAGTAATGGCCGGAATGTATGCGGTTTATCACGGTCCTAAAGGATTGAGTTATATCGCTGATCAGATCCACTTTAAAGCCAATGCTCTGAAAAACGGTCTTAAAGCATTAGGATACCAGACGGTAGAAGAACCGATCTTCGATACAGTGAAAATCCTTTTAAATGAAGATGAAAAAGGAAGACTGATGAGAATGATGCTTGATCACAGACTGAACCTAAACTACTTCACTGAAGGCGTGGTAAGTATTGCGATCAACGAAAGTACCACATTGGATAAACTGAATTATTTAATGGCTTCTTTCGCTCAGTTTAAAGATAAGCAGACTTTCAAACTGGAAATCAAAGAAGGATACAGCATTCCTGAAGAAAACCTAAGAAAAGACGAAATCCTTACCGAGCAGGTATTCAACAAATATCATACAGAGACAGAACTGATGCGTTACATCAAGCGTCTTGAGAGAAAAGATTTATCACTGACACATTCTATGATCTCTCTTGGTTCTTGTACGATGAAACTGAACGCAGCTACGGAAATGCTTCCGTTATCATGGGATAACTGGGGAAGTGTTCACCCGTTTGTACCGGTAGACCAGGCAGGCGGTTACCAGGAAATGATCCGTGAACTTGAAAAAGACCTTGCAGAAATTACAGGTTTTGCAGGAACCTCTCTTCAGCCGAATTCCGGGGCTCAGGGAGAATATGCAGGATTGATGGTTATCAGAGAATACCACATTTCAAGAGGAGAAGGACACAGAAATGTAGTACTGATCCCTCAGTCCGCACACGGAACCAACCCGGCTTCCGCAGCAATGGCAGGAATGAAAATCGTTGTAGTGAAGAATCTTGAAAACGGAGAAATCGATTTCGAAGATCTTAAAGCAAAAACAGAACAGCATTCTGAGAATTTATCATGCGTAATGATCACTTATCCGTCTACTTACGGATTCTTTGATGCCAATATTAAAGAAATTACAAGTCTCATCCATGAACATGGCGGACAGGTATATATGGATGGAGCCAACATGAACGCTCAGGTTGGATTTACAAGCCCAGGAAACATCGGAGCAGACGTTTGCCACCTTAACTTGCACAAAACTTTTGCCATTCCTCACGGTGGAGGAGGTCCTGGAGTTGGCCCGATTTGCGTAGCCAAGCATCTTGTACCTTTCCTTCCTTCCAATGCCAATATCAGAATCGGTGCTAAAGAAGCTATCGACGGTATTTCTGCAGCACCTTACGGTTCAGGATTGATCCTTAACATTTCTTATGCTTACATTAAAATGTTAGGAACTGATGGTCTGAAAAAAGCAACAGGACACGCTATCCTTAATGCCAACTATCTGAAAGAAGTATTGGCGGAACATTTCCCGATCTTATATTCAAACGAGAACGGAAGGGTAGCTCACGAATGTATCGTAGATTTCCGTCAGTTCAAATCTTTAGGAATTGAAGTAGCTGATGTAGCGAAAAGATTAATGGACTACGGATTCCATGCTCCTACCGTTTCCTTCCCGGTTGCCGGAACATTGATGATTGAGCCTACGGAATCTGAAAGCAAGTCAGAAATCGACCGTTTCGCTGAAGCATTGATCTCTATCAAAAAAGAAATCGATGAAATTGCCAACGGTGAAGCAGATCAGGCCAACAACGTACTGAAAAATGCTCCTCACACAGAACAGGTAGTTGTTTCAGACTCATGGGACAAGCCATACAGCAGAGAAAAAGCAGCCTATCCGCTGGAGTGGGTAAGAGACCACAAATTCTTTGCCTCAGTATCCAGAGTAGACGAAGCTTACGGAGACAGAAACTTAGTATGTACATGTGAGCCAATTGAAGCTTATATGTAATCTGAGCTTTTTAGATATAACAAATCCCTTTCAGTAATGAGAGGGATTTTTTGTTATTACGGACGACACAATCTGTCATTTAGTATGAAAATTATGGATTATTGTCTATGATTCCAGCCAGGGCAGTCACCACTTCATGATGTTTTCCGGCCGGATATTTGCCTGAATAGTTTTGGTTTAAGGCTGAAGAGGTATAGTTGTTGTTATCCTGGAGCTCTTTAGCCAAATTAAAAATATAATTAAGCTCTTTAGCTTCCTCAACATATTTCCCGGATGGAAAAAGATTTTCATATTTCTTCACCAAATCATTAGCAGGGATAAATTCCTGAGTGGCGGTAATCATAATTTTACAGAACCCCTCTTCACAGTCAATAAGGGATTTGTAGGAATCTACGGCAGATTCCCAGATGTTGTCTTCACACACATCCGCATCAAAGCCATATTCTAATGCCTTGGAGTAATGATTGGTAGCGCCCCAGTAATCACTTTTGGAGAGGTAAATCATTGCGCCGATCTGGTTGTGATAGATCGCTTTGTTGTGGGGAAATTTTTCCAGTAACGTTTTAGAAATATGTAAAGCTTCTTCATAATTTCCGGCCTGAATAGTGTTTGAAAGTGTCCAGAAATCATTTTTTTCTTCTTCTGATATAAAATTGATAGCCATAGTTTTAGTTTAAATGGTTTTAGTATTGAATTGTAAATATATGTTGTTTAAATTTAAATTCCGTTTTTTCCATTAGTTTTTTGGTAAGCCTGATCCTTACGGTATTGGGTTTTATGCCTTCTGTCTGTTTCTAATTCAGATCTCCTGATCGTCTCTTTTTAGAAATAACGGCTCCGTTCCCCTGATATCTGCTTTTATCACCCTGTAATCATCCAGAAGTGCTACAAAGTGATCATCATCCTGCCAGATCATAGCATATGCATAGTCAACTAAGTTTCTGTTGAAAGTCCGGTAACACCATTTTTCAGAGTCAGAGCTTATTAAACTCAGCAATCCGGAGCAGTCGTTAATCAGAAAGCGTCTTCCGTTAGGGCTTAATGCAGGAAGGGTGGTCCAGGCAGTACATGAAAGGTCATCTTCATCCTGTCCGCTGTGTTTTACCCCTTTCTTTCCATCATAATAATGCTTTTTGATTTCATCCAGATCTTCATTAAGGGTCAGAACATAATTCTGACGCTCAAAAGGAATCCAGAATATTTGATTTTCCTCCGAATAAAAAAGTTCTCCGGAATTACGGATCTCTTTTGTTTTTACAGTTTCACCTGTTTTAAAATTGATGATACTTACCCGGTCGCCATTCGATTCCAGAACTGTGATATAATCGTCATTTTGACTGTGTAAGCACAGCCCGGTAATAAATTCAAAGTCATTGCCATTTATCTGTTCGATCGCTTTTATAAAATTACAATCCGAATCGAAAACAAACACGGTGTCGGGATTACTTCCAATAAGGTAATTATTCTTTGTCCATACTAACTCTGAAATATAGGCTTTAGTTGTAGTACCGGCTATCCTGTTTCCATTCTGTGCATCAAAGACGGCGATTTCCTTATCATCGCTTGTTGTTGCTATTTTAGTCTTATCAGGACTTACGGCAACAGCTCTTCCGAATCCATCTATCGAATACAGAACATTTCCGTTCCAGTCACGGCTGACGATAAATTTTTTCCAGCTGGCACAAAATCCGTTTGCCAGGCGGTTTAGGCGAAAGTCTCCTTTTACGGATGAATATGTGAAATCGTACGGTTCAGGAATAATATGATATTCATTTCCGTCATCTGTATAGTCTTTAGGGAATTCTTTTTCAGCGATGTCTAGAATGCTGTTTTTTAAACGTTTAAAAAAGCTCATGGTTTGTTTTTTTATTGATGAATTAGTTATTGTTGATATGAGGTATTGCTTTCCGCAAATCAGTTAAAAATTTTTAAAAACCGGCGTTCTGCTGTTGGCTTCTTCCTGTGAAAAGCCTGTTGTTGCTTGTGATGATCCCGGTTTTCTGAATATAAAGTAATCTGGAAATATTGCCCGGATTGGGTACATCGCGAAACGGCCCTGCATCGGAATGATCGGATTTAACAGGTAAACCGGTGGAGTCTTTCTTCTTTTCCATGACCGCCATTTTCCATAATGCACTCATGTAGTAATTGGTTTTTGAGTTTTTAACAGGTTATTATGCCACATTTGTATTTATACAATGCGAGGGGCCAAAAATAAACAAATATTTATTCTTAACACTGAATTAAAAATAAATATTTCTTTATATGGCTAAATTTTATTGTAAAATATTTCTTTTTGCTTAGTTTGATTGAAGAATCAGATATCCCGGTATTTTCACTCAAACATTTATTTACCGTTCAATACCGTATTCACATGCTCTGTCCATTCATATACAGGAATACTTCTGTCTAAATAAAAATCAGGCTGAAGCCCTTTGCCGTCAATGGTAAAATCCGGAATACGCATACTTCTTGAAAGCGAATAGCCCAATTCAAATTCCCTGCATGGGGAAGGAACGAAATACATATTGGAAACATCTAAAACGCCATAAGTGGTCGTACCGAATAATTTTACCTTTTTACTCTGTTTTGCGGCCAGTAAAAACTGTTCGTCTGTACTTCCGTTTCGCTGGTTGATGATGATTCCTACATTTTTGGGATATGGATAAATGGTATCGTATTTTGTAATGCTCACCACCTCTTTATTGAGGTTGACGAATTTTCCATGTTCCTTTTCCAGTCTGTCAAAAGAAATTTTCGCCCATTTTTTACCTTCTTCATCAAATTCGTATTCAGGTTTATTGATGAAATCCATCATTCTCTGATTGTTCAGTTTTGTAGACAGGAATTCCACGCCTACGGTCCTGATAGGATTGGTATAAATTAAAGGGATGATTTTGTTATAGCTGGCATCGCTTCCCCCGGTTCCGTTCCTGATGTCGATGATAAGGTTTTCAGTGGCAAAAATTTTATCCCTGTTGGCAACAATTACACTGTCGATCTTCTTTTTTTCGGATGCCTGAAAAGACGGTATTCTTAAATACAGGGTCTTTTCGTTGAGCTTTTCAATATAAGGCTTATTGGCGCTTACCGATCTGAAGTACTGGGCATATTTCGGATCATCCTCCACTTTAGGATAAACCCTTGAAAGACTGAAGTCTCCGATCTGTAAATGGTTTTTCCCGATCATGCTTATTTCTTTGGATTCTACGGCAGAGTGGTCGCGCATATAAAACACAGAATTTGTTTTGCCATCAGAAAAATCAAGTTTCAGTTTTACCTGTCCCTTTGTCCAGGTTTCTGCTCCCGATTCTATGATAAACCCTACATATCGGTCTCCTTTCTTTTTAATTCCTATTTTATAGGGTTCGGTTTCCCATATCCCTTCATAATCAACGGTTGTCTTTTGATCCAGATATTTTTTGAAATCCTGGGCCTCCATCGGGAAGGTTTCCCAGCCTGCAAATTGATTTTCCCGCTTCTGATTGTTGTCAGCAGGTTTTGAAGGTTGCTGTTTGCCGATATTCCTTATTGCGATATGACCCGAGCGGAAAAAGGTCATCCACTCATACAGGGCAGGTCCGCATTCGCTGTATGTTTTAATTGATTTTACCTTTTCTGCTGTCCTTTGGTTATGATCTTCATAGGCCTGTTTTCCTTTCTGTTTTAAAGCGTATTCAAATCCTGCATCATTTTCCTCGAAAGTTTTTTTTACCCATTCAAAGTTTTTTGTACAATCGCAGTTCTGGGCGTATATGGATGTGGTTGTTAACGTAAACAAAGAAAAAATGAATACGGTTTTTAAGTTTTTCATGATGTAATTTATATTAAAGACATCCGGTAAGTTTGAAATGTTACATTTTCAGCTGCTTTTTAGTTTTCAAACAGATATTGCAGCTGATGTACAGGCCGGATCGGTTTAAATTTAATCAATTTCTCTTTAAAAATTAGGTATAATCTTCAGGATTGATTTGATGGGCTTTTGGATTTTTGAGTAATTACGAACATTTTAAGATAAGTAAGGCCGTTTCGCTTACTTTTGAAATACAAAGCCTTACTTTTAAGATGAAAAAACATTCAATAGTAACTCAAAAAAAAATCACCTCTCAGATATTGAAAGGTGATATGAATTGATTGTGTTCTGATATTTTACCTTCTCTTATAGTTGTAGGCTATCAGAATAGCGATTCCCATAGCGAGAAAGGTAATCATTGAAACGGTTTCAATGGAAGCTTCACTTCTGTTCATCTGTGACGGAGCAGGTCTGTCACATGAAAAAAAGAATAATGCCGTTATCAACAGGCATCCAAAGAGTAATTTTTTTGTCATAAGTGTATCAGTTTGGTTATTAGTGAATTATAAGCAAAAAATGTACCGTATTTTTATAGATGCCGAATCAACGGAGAAAGGCTTATAGAAGAGCTTTAACACCGGATTTATTTAAGAATGATGTGTGCCTGTTTATAATTTTTTTATAGGATTACTGAGCGGCGGGCTTCTCTTCGTTACTATTGATAAACTTTGTCACTCAGTTTAGTGAAAGGAATTTGGGACGTATTGGATTGCTATTTAAAATGAGAATGAGTAGTTCATCGGTTTATAAAAGGATTGAACTGATTAATTTTTGCTTTCATCCCAATAATAACTGTCCGGATACACCCTTGTTCCAAAAACAGCAGTTCCCACCCGCACGATGGTAGAGCCTTCTTCAATGGCGGTCTCCAGATCTCCGCTCATGCCCATAGAAAGTTCCTTCATCTCCACATCAGGAATATTTTCGTAAATGATTTCCTGTTGCAGATTTTTAAGAATTTTAAAACAATTCCGGACTCTTTCTGTTTCCGCACTGAACAGGCCGATCGTCATCAGTCCTTTGATTTTTAAAGTAGAGAATTCTGCCACTTTTCTGACCAGTTCCACAGCTTCACCAGGGTGAACCCCGAATTTACTGTCCTCCTGCGAAGTATTCACCTGGATCAGAACTTCAATGGTTTTTCCTGCCGCTAAAAGTTTTTGGTGAAGTTTTTCCGCAAGATCCAGACGGTCGAGAGACTGCACACAAGATACCTCATACTTCAGAATATCTTTGATTTTATTGGTCTGCAGGTGCCCGATAAAATGGTTTTCGTGAGGAATATCTTTAAGATCATCATATTTTTCTTTCAGCTCCTGTACTTTATTCTCGGCAATCAGAGCCTGACCGTTCTCCAAAGCGATTCTGATACGTTCAGCAGGAACTGTTTTCGTTGCCAGAAGCAGCCGTACTTCCCCGGGATCTCTGCCTGCTTTTTCACAGGCTTTTTTTATCCTGTCGCAGATGATCCTGATGTTATGAAGAATATCTTCTTTCATGACCGGGAGATTTTCTGGTTTTCCAGCTTTCTGATGAGAGCAGATTTTACAGAAGTAAGGGCATAATCTTTAGCTTCAGCAAAGGAGATTTCGTATTTTCTCTCAATATCCCGGAATTCCTCAGGGAATTTAGACAGGAGGTCATCATAGAAAGTGTCCAGAAATTCTGCTGACGGCATTTTGTAGTTGATCTTTAGCTGGAAACGTCTCAATAAGGCAGTGTCAATAATTTCAGGATGATTGGTCGCGCAGAGCAGGAGTGCATTTTCCGGATAATAATCGATCAGCTGGATGAGTGTATTCACCAGCCTTCTCATTTCGCCTACATCTTTATCATCGCTGCCCCGCGCTTTTCCGATCTGGTCCAGCTCGTCCAGAAAAAGAACCGAGCGTTCCCTTGCTGCTTTGTCGAATATCATTTTAATATTCTGGGATGTTTCTCCGATACGTGATGAAACAATATTGCTGAGATTCAGAATGATAATATTTTTACCTAGAGTGTGGGCTATGGCTTTGGCGGTCATTGTTTTTCCACATCCCGAATTTCCCTGGAGAAGAATTTTATTATTTACCGGAAGACCATATTCCTGAAGTTCTTTTACATACGTATGCTCTTTAATGAGTTGTACAAGCTGCTCCCGGTTATGACCATCCAGAAATACATCATTAAGGCTTACCTGCTCTTTATCCTGAATAATAAGGTTATACAGATTCATGCTGATTGAAAAAAAAATTATACAGACAAAGATAAAGCTTTCTCATTTGAAGTGCAGATCCTGAAAGATCATAAAGAGGTAGTCCAGAGGAGGGATAAAGGAGATTTGAAAGAAGAATTGAGATGAAAGATTTTTTATTAATCACAAAGTTAAACAAAGAGGTGCTTTTAAGATAAACAAAGCCGCTTCGCTTATCTTTGAAATGCAAGGCCCTTTTGTATTACTTTGCTAAGTTTACGCCTTTGTTTACCTTAATTTATACAATTTCCAATTAATTTTTTGTTTATCCTTGTGCGAAATATATTTTCAATCTCCGGGTTTTCCAAAGCTAGATAAACCGGGAAAAATAAGAAAAGCCGTACAGAAGCACGGCTAAACTATTTGGATATATAAAATTTGTTATGAAGTTCAGTTTAAAGTTATGTTTTTGGGCCCTTTTACTCCAATGAGTAAAAGAGCGGAATCTGATATGACCAGATTAAAAACATAAACAATACAATTAATATAGTTGTTCTATAGGCTTTCTGCTTCAATTAGAACTTAGTTTCTTTCTTCTCTCTTTACAGTTGCGAAATAAGAAGAGAAAACGACTACACATGTTGCGATACCAATGTAAGTTACCATTTTGTTTTATTTTTAATTATTTGACTTATTTTTATCAATTTTACAATTGCAATATTACAACTTTCAAATCACGTGCCAAAGCAAATAATTATGATGTATATCAGTGTGTTATATGTGGTTGATTTAAATTTTTATTGAAATTATGTTTACATAAAATTAATGTACTATTGAAAATTTATTAATATCTTTATTGTCTTATCTGTAATTTTTTATAAAAATGATAATGCTTTTGAGGCTTCTATATTGAAGTTGATAAAACAAAAAATAAGAAATGCATCGCATAATACCGGTCTAAAAAGAAAATTCCAGACAGGAGGATTTCATCAGTCGGTGATTTTTTATGTTAACGAAACTTATTTTCTCCCCTCCCGGATGGGGGCAGTTTAAACTTCTGTTATTGGCAGAATTGATGACACGTCCTAAGATGACTTGTCATATTATTTTGAAATAATGTCAGATGACAGGCAGACTGTCAGTATTATAGCCTTTGGGTATATTCTGTGATACGGGAAAAGTTGTTTTCACTATTTTTGTATAAAATCATCCTATGGGACGCAGTTATATTTTTCTTGCCCTTGCTATACTATTCGAGATCATTGCAACCAGTTTTCTGAAAAAATCTGAAGAATTTTCAAAGCTGTGGCCTTCCGTTATTACAGTAATAGGTTATGCTGCTGCTTTTTACTTTCTGAGTATTACCCTCCGGCAGATCCCGGTAGGAATAACATATGCAATCTGGTCCGGCGTAGGAATTGTCTTCATTACCCTGATCGGAGTGATTGCTTTTAAACAGGTTCCGGACCTTCCGGCAATCATTGGTATTGCGCTGATCGTTATCGGGGTAATTGTTATTAATGTGTTTTCAAAGATGGGAACGCATTAGAAGTAGGACTGATCAATGATGAACAGAAGTAACAGGTAGTAGATAGGACGGTTAAGTTTATTGGATGGATTTTCCAGTTGATTCTGAAAAGCAGGATGATCCTCCTGATAGTTTTTGCCTTATAAATATGCAATGGTTTACAGCTTCATTTTTTGAAATCTCCGGAGATTTTCTCTGAACCGGCGTTATTTTTTTCGGCCCTTTCCAAAAGGATTATAAGATATTCCGATATTGAAATAAAATGAAGGCTGAGGACGGGCTTCAAAAGTATAGTCTTTAAAAGATTCTTCCTTGTCAAAAAGTCTTGCCCGGGGAACGGCTCTGATCCCTGTTTTTAAAATCCCTATAAAGTTTCCGCCGAGATGATGCTCATAGATCGCTCCTGAATTGATCTCGATTTGACGGAATTCATAGGTCCTGCTGTTGCGGTACAGGTAAAAATTGGTATTATCCATCTCTGTTCCCAGCGAGAGTCTTCCATTAGCAAATAGATCCTTTCGTATCAGTAATTTTTTAGGAAGGAGAATGTCAAGTACCCATCCGTTATTGAATTTGTTTTCATATGTAAAAATTGGAAGCACCGGAATCTGTGTACTGGGATCAATAAACCCGGCCAAACCTATGATCATTTTGGTTTTCGGTGTTGCTTTCAGAATCCATGAAACAGCGGCTGTTCCTTTGATTCTTTCAAAATGCCGGTCACTTCCGTCTGTGGAAACCGAAGCGGAATAAATAACCGTTTTATTCAGCAGCTTTGAAAAATAGCTGAAATTCAATGCTTCAGAATGGTAATGAAAATCTTTTTCCAGTTTTGCTGTTGCAGCCCTATCAGGGGTTTCCGTCTTTATTGAGGTATAACGGTAGTTCAGAGAGGTACCCAGCATCCAGCTTTTCTTCTTTACGAAATACATATTGGCTCCGGCTCTTATCTGCTGAAAGCTTTTCACGGTACGCTCAGGCAGATCTGCCCCCTGAAGGTCTGATGAAAACCGGTAAGGGGCAGTCTGGGTAAAATCTACAATAAGATCGCGGGTCTGCGGAAATTTATCAGCCAAAAATGCTCTTACCTTTAACGGGATGCTGTCTTTTTTCTGGGCATATACCGTATTTTTAAATGGAAGCATTGCAAACGGAACAAGAATTATTCTCCGTGTTTTCATAGTTTTATTTTAGTTTCTGAATGGAAGACTGAAAAAAATTGAACCGGAATATCCTGTCATAGAATATTTCAATACTGTTTTCGATGATAAAATCAGTATAACATGCACTGTCGGAAATAAGGTTTTCTTCCACAAACACAAACCAAATTTCTTTCAGCTGATTGCGCCTTTTGAACTCTTCAAATGCGTTCCAGTCAAACGGGTTGGAGTGTTTCATATCATAAAACAGAATACCTTTCAGAATACCGTCTTCTTCAATAATATTAATAGAATGATGGATATAATCAAGTATTTTGATTCTGTGATTATAACATTCTGTAAAATGATGAAGATCGATAAGCTGTATTACTTTTTCTTCCTGTTGTGATGCGGTCATATAAAAACATTCTGAAGTTATTTCCTGTGTCAGTTCCTGAAAAACGGCTAATTCCATAAGCATAAATTGAACAGCACAAAGAAATATAGAATAAGTATTCTTTGGAATATTTTTATACCAAACGGCTTTTATTTTATACGAAACCCGGTTCACGGAAACTTGGTATAATAAAATACAGGGTTGGTATAATATTATATGAATAGTGGATGGTAATCTCTATTTTTGTTAAGTATTAACGACACCGGAAAATATGAAACTGAGCAGCTACAAATTCAAAGAAACACTTGTTATGGACTTTCTGATAGAAGACCGGTTCCGGCTTTCCAGGCATCTGCTGTTTCTGATCTTCTTTTTTCTCCTGCTGTACAGTGCCAGATTCTGGCATTGGTATTCCGGTGTGTATCAGTATTATATTCTCTTTTTTGTATATATCGTACTGATCATGATGGTATACGTTAATATTTATATTCTTGTACCCAGATTCTTTTTCAGGACAAAATATATTACCTATTTCATTTTACTGGTATTGATGGGAGTGATCGGACTGAATCTTATAGGCTATGGCTTTAAAAGCCTGTTTTCAGATTTCAGGGTGGTCAATATAAAAAAAGAAGGTGAAAAAGGAAGTATTTACGAAGGGGTTCTGATGTGTGTGCCTATTATTCTGACAACCACTACTGTTAAACTTTTACAGAAATGGATTCATGATAATAAAAGAATAGCCGAACTCAGTAACCTTACCCTTCAGATGGAACTGAATGAACTCCGTAACCAGATCAACCCGCATTTTCTGTTTAATATGCTGAATAATGTGAAAGCTCTGACCCGTACAGATCCTGAAAAAGCATCGGCAGTAATTGTGAAATTATCAGAATTCCTGAGATACCAGCTCTATGAAAACAGTGAAGAAAAAACATTGCTGACTTCAGAAATTGAATTCCTCTCCAACTTTCTTAACCTCGAAAAGATAAGAAGAGAAAATTTTTCATTTACTATTGATGCTGATACAGAAAACAGAACCGCAAAAAGTATCTTTATACCACCTAATTTATTTACTACTTTTGTTGAAAATGCTGTAAAGCACAGCATAGACATCGGGGATAAAGAGTCTTATATCAGAATTGTCATCAGAACTGAAAATAAAGAACTTTATTTTACCTGTATCAATTCCAGAGACCCCGGCTTTGTTGTATCAAACGGAAAATACAGCGGATTGGGGTTGGCCAATATCAAAAGGAGACTGGAACTTTTATATGACAATGCCTTTGACCTGAAGACTGTTTCCGCAGAAAAAGAATATACCGTAAATTTAAAAATCCCCGTATGAATTGCATTATAGTAGATGATGAGCCGTTGGCAAGAGCAGAAATGCGCTCACTGATCAATGAAACTTCAAAAGTAGAAATTCTTGGGGAGTTTTCAAACGCTCCCGCTGCAATGGATTTTCTTAAAACAAAGAATACAGATCTGATCTTTCTGGATATAGAAATGCCGATGGTTACGGGCCTTGAATTTGCTGAAATGCTGCCGGAAGGATCTCTGGTCATCTTTACAACAGCCTATTCCCAATATGCCCTGAAAAGCTATGAACTGGAAGCGGTAGACTATCTCCTGAAACCTGTTGATCCTGAACGGCTTGAAAAAGCCATAGACAAAGCCATCCTGTACAGCGAACTTTTATCCAAAGACACGGTAAAAAATACGGTGGAATCCAATACGGCGGACTTTCTGTTTATAAAAGCAGACCGAAGGTTTTATAAGATCGGTTTTTCAGATATTAAATTCATTGAAGGACTGAAAGATTATGTGGTGATCCATACCCGCCAGCAGAAACTTATTACCGCCATGAACCTGAAAACAATCCATCAGAAAATTTCATGGGAAACCTTTCTGAGAGTAAGTAAATCTTATGTGGTGAATGTAGATTTTATTGATTCATTTGACAATCATAATATTTATATTGATGAATCTGAAATTCCGATAGGAGAGGTGTACAGATCAGAATTCTTTACAAAATATGCAGGCGGATTCCTGAATTCTGATTAGATAAGTACAGATATTTATTAATAGGAACCAACAGATCAGGTATAAAGCTTCTGGTCTTTTTCACAGTAAAAACTTCTTCGTTTGCCAAGTCCGGTCTGCTTTTTAATCAGTTTTCTTCCGCATTTCGGACAGGTCGTTTTCGTGTGAACCAGCCAGTGCTTTTTCAAAACAAATGCCTTTTTCCATTCCAAAAAGTCAAAACTGTAATTCCGGGCTTCCGCAATAAGTTCTTTACGCTTTTTTGCAGACAGTTTCCCAACAAGGCTTTCCGGCTGTACCCCGATTCTGAAAAGAACCTCATTTTTGATAATATTGCCCACGCCTGAAAAAATATCCTGGTTCATCAGCGCATCGCATACCATCATTTCCGGCTTTGCTTTCAGTTTCTGTTCAGCTTTTTCCGGGTTCCACCGGTCGCTCATGACATCGGCCTCCCAGTCGATGGAAGACAAAAACTGAATATCGACAAGTTTTACGGAACAGGTGTAAAAATACAGACTTTCAGAATGGAAACGGAGGGCAAGACGAAGGCTTTTATCCGGTTTGGTCTGCTCATCAATACTGTAAGAGCCGAACATCAGTAAATGGATCCGGACTGCATGATCTTTAAATATAAGATAAGTCTGTTTTCCAAAAGTACGGATATCCTGAAGCGTTTTTCCCGTCAGGATCTCTTTATCGAACTGGGCATTACCCGAAGCTTCTGTCACTGTTTTTCCGGTAAAATGCTGCAGGCTTTCTTTCATGATAAGTATGGATGGTCCTTCGGGCATGATTTTGCTTTTCAATAAAAGTTCAAATATTATTCCGTAAAAATAAAATTTGGAGTAATTTTGAAAAATGATGAACTTAAACCAGATTTTTACCAATCAGCGTACAGGAAACAACCCGCATACCAAAGCTTCAAGAACTGATTTTCAGAGAGATTTCGACCGTATTATTTTCTCTTCTGCCTTCAGAAGATTACAGAATAAAACCCAGGTTTTTCCTCTTCCCGGAAGTGTTTTTGTACACAACAGGCTGACTCATTCACTGGAAGTTTCATCAGTAGGAAGAAGTTTAGGAAGTATTATCGGAGAATTTATTTCCGAAACCTATAAAAACGAGCTTGAAGAAGATTCCAGAAATTTTTATCTCCATAATTTAGGAAACGTAATCGCCGCAGCCTGCTTATGCCATGATGTGGGAAATCCTGCTTTCGGACATTCGGGTGAAGATGCCATTGCGAGCTATTTTGAAAGAAATGAAAAAGACCTGAAACCGAAATTCAATGAAAAAGAATGGGCAGATCTCGTTAATTTTGAAGGAAATGCCAACGCCATAAGAGTTCTGGCCCAACGCCAGCAGGGAAAAGACGACGGAGGAATACAGCTTACTTTCTCTACACTGGCCAGTATTGCAAAATATCCCTGTGAAGCCGTGGCCAAGAAAAAAGGAATTATACACCGGAAGAAATTCGGATTTTTCCAGAATGAAAAAGATCTGTTTCTGGAAATTGCCAAAGGAACCCAGCTGATCACGGAATGCTCGGAACCTTATATTTTCAAAAGACACCCTTTTGTATGGCTGGTGGAAGCAGCAGACGACATCTGTTATAATATCATCGATATGGAAGATGCCCACAGACTGGGGATTGTATCAACGGCTGACTGCGAAAACCTGTTTTTTGAACTGGTAAAATCAGAAAGTAACGATATGGAACGGGTGAAGAACAAGCTGGCCTCCATTTCCAATGAAAATGAAAAAATTTCCTATCTGAGAGCGAAAGCGATTAATGCTTTGATCAATAAATCGCTTGAAATATACAAAAGTAATTTCGAAACCATTCTGGAAGGAAATCTTGATAAAGCCCTTCTTGATATTTATAAAGCTGAGAACAGGGCATTACACGATATTGAATCTTTCTCCATAGAAAAGATCTACAACCATAAAGCGGTAGTGGAAATAGAAAATGCCGGCTACAATGTGATGTATGAGCTTCTTGATCATTTTATCCCCTCCATCCTGAAACCCGCAGAAGAAAGAAAGTCTTATGATAAAAAAGCACTGAAACTTTTACCAAGACAATTTGTATACGAAGACGGAACCGATTACCAGAAAGTTCTCGGTGTGATTGATTTCGTTTCGGGGATGACCGATAATTTTGCCACTGACCTTTACAGAAAAATCAAGGGTATTGATATCGGAATGACCGTTTAATTAAAGCTGAAAAGGTATTTTCAGAATGGGGATAGCCGTCTGGGATTCCGGGGAATATTCATATGGCCTTACATACTCGGCTGAAACCGGGTAAATGGCTTTGACAGACAATTCATCGTTGATAAACTCAAAAACTAATTTTTTGATCAGTAAACTGTTTACTTTGCTGTCTTTCAGATAAAAGGCTTTAGAGAATTTTCCTGTTGCAATAAAAATTACCTTTTTGTCCTGATCGATAAATGTTTCTATTTCCGAGATAAAAAATTCTGCTTTCAGATCTTTGTTGGTTACAAGAGGTGCCAGCATCTGCAGAGGAAATGAGAGTGCTGTTTTATTCTGACTGTAAACATTCAGGGTCGATTCAAGACTGTCAAAGTCCCTGTTGGTTCTCTGGTTGCCTTCTTTCTTTCCAAAAGCTTCGGTATAAGTGAGATGAATATGTGTTTTTTTATCACCCAACAGCTGTAAGGTGATTCCCGTAGAAAAAAAGTTTTCAATATTTTGCTGAAGCGGAATGATTTCCAGACCGGTAAATGAACTCACACCAGTGGGGCTGCTGCTGGAAGAGTAATTGTTGTAGTATGTTTTTTGCCTGATCCTTAATAGTTCTGCGATCAGATTAGGCTTATTATAAACAAAATAATTATATCCCTCGTCCTTATTATTCAGAAACAGGTTATCCAGATGTGGATGATAAGGCTGATGTTGCTGGGCCTGTAAACCGGAAATTGCCAACAGCAGGGTTAACATAATAATTTTCATGGTATAGCTTAAAGTTATTCGTGGTAAATATAGCTGATTTAAAGCTAAAATTAGTTTATCTTTATCAGAACTAATACTTAAAAATTAAATTATGAGTCTTTTTTTAGCGCCCATTATTTTTTTCGGACTGATTATTTTATTTGCTTCCTTTTTTGTGGTTAAACAGGAAACGGCGGCCATTATTGAACGTTTTGGAAAATTTCAGACTGTTAGACATTCCGGGCTGCATCTTAAAATTCCGGTAATTGATCAGATTGCCAAAAGGTTAAACCTTAGAATCCAGCAGCTGGACGTTATGATCGATACTAAAACGCTGGACAATGTATTCATTAAAATGAAAATTTCCGTTCAGTATCAGGTGATCAGAAATCAGGTAGGAGATGCATACTATCGTCTGGAAAATCCGGAAAACCAGATCACCTCTTTTGTATTTGACGTAGTGCGCGCCGAAGTTCCCAAGCTGAAGCTGGATGATGTCTTTGTAAGAAAAGATGATATTGCGGTAGCTGTAAAAAGTGAACTTCAGGAAGCGATGAACAGTTACGGCTATGATATTATCAAAGCTCTGGTAACCGATATTGATCCGGATGAGCAGGTAAAACATGCCATGAACAGAATCAACGCCGCAGAAAGAGAGAAAACAGCTGCAGAATATGAATCTGAAGCCCAGAGAATCAGAATTGTGGCCGTAGCCAAAGCCGAAGCAGAATCTAAAAAATTACAGGGACAGGGGATTGCAGACCAGAGAAGAGAAATTGCGAAAGGTCTAGAAGAATCCGTGCGTATGCTGAACAATGTGGACATCAATTCTCATGAAGCATCAGCCCTGATCGTCGTTACACAGCACTACGATACCTTACATTCCGTAGGAGCAAGTAACCGCAGTAACCTGGTCCTTCTTCCGAACTCGCCAACCGCAGCAAGCAATATGCTGAATGATCTGGTAGTGGCAATGACTACTGCCAACAGCGTAGGAGAAGCTACCAAAGGAAAATACCCGGACCCGCCTCAGAAAAATTCTTAATGGAAAAAATAAACAAAACGCCCG
>DJTE01000009.1 GCA_002439165.1 Chryseobacterium indologenes | reverse complement strand
ATGGCTATGCTTATGATGGATTAAACCGTCTTTCCGCAGGGTTTTATCAGAAACAGGGTTCTGAAACAGCCAAAGAATATTTTGAAATTCCGGAATATGGCCTGAACGGGAACAGCACCAGGCTGAAAAGATCAGCGGCGCTCCAGATGGGAAATACAGCCGCTATTGTGATCGATAACCTGAAGTATGATTATACAGGCAATAAGCTGACAAAGGTTACTGACCTGCAGCAGAACCCTTCAGGGTATCCATACCTGGCGAATCCCGGTACCATCGGCTATGACAATGATAATGGCAACGGAAACGGTAATATGACCAGTCATCCGGATAAAGGGATTTCTTCAATTCAGTATAATTATTTAAATTTACCTAAGCAGATTACCCAGAATGCCCAGGTAACCAATTACACTTACAGGGCAGACGGAGTAAAAGTAAAGAAGCTCTTTGGAGACATAAAAACCGATTACCTGGATGGGTTCCAGTATAAAAGTACCAAACCATCAGAAGCGGGTGATGGATGGGTAATTATTGATCCGAATGAAGTGAGCCGGAAGACGTAATTGAAGGAAGTGACGAAGAAGAATCTAAAACACTAAAAGAATCTAACCAATGCTGCTGGGGAATGTTCAGATTAATGCCTTTGCTTGAAGGAGGATCAAATATAAAACCTACTGTTATAGAAGTAGCTACAAAGACAGGGGAAACAACAGGAAAAACAGCAGAGACTTTGTCTAAGACTTCTGAAGGTGCTCAAAAATCCAATGAAAGAGTGAGGTATCAAAGTGAGGTTGAAAGAGCTAAAGATAAAATGGATGGGATCAATAGAGCGTAAGAGAATTTAAAAAAGAATGCACCTCAAGGATCGAAACAGAATGCTATACAATCAACAAAAAAGTCTCAGCAAAATATTGACCATGTTCTGAAAAGACTAAGGAATTCTAGTGATCTAGATGATTTAGATGTTAAAATAACTCCCTCACCAATTAAAAGAGATAATATTAATATTCCTAAACCGTACCCTGTTTCACCAACATCTACTCCCAAAAAGTCAACAACTAAGCAGAGCCTAAACCGCAGATACCAGTTAATGATTATTATAATATATGGACATGATTATGATTACAGAATTGCAAAGAGCCAGAGAATTAATGGATAATGAACAATATGAATTAGCCATTAATATTTTGAATAATTTAAATGAGTTATCCTCAAAAGATGAGCGCTACAAATTGTTACTCCTCTCACATTCTTTATATAAAGTTAAAAAGTATGAATTGGCAATTCATAGCACTGATATATTGCTACGAAAAAATAATAACAACGAGTATGCCTCTCAAATAAAATATTTATCTTATTGTGGATTGGAAGATTATGAGAATGCTTTGAATGAGATAATAAATTTTTTATCCCATAATGAAGCAGATCTTTATAAAGTGACATTAGAAGAGTTATTAATAGATATAAAAGATGGATTTATTAATGATGAACATATTATTCATAAAATAAAAGAATTGGCATTAAAAAATAATATTAATATTTAGAAGTTACAAATAGAGTTAAAAGTATAGTTTTGTTGTCATTTATCATGATCTTATTGAAGTAACTGAAATGAAGATTAGAATTATCTCCCGACACTCGCCCCCGCTCTGCAAAGTTTGTAATTCCGTAACAGATAATAAGAGAACCTCGTAAAATGCGAGGTTTTTTTTGTGAAATTGCTTTAAAAATCAATTTATGTTTATTTTTGAAAAAAGGCTCAGATTGTAATCTAAGCCTAACTTTTTAACTTACACACTTCATGGGATAGTATCCATGAAAAAGCCCCTTTATTTATACTATTAAAATCTATTATTTCCGCAGATAGATATTTCCATATTGGGATTCAAGACGGTATTGCGGTCCGTTTCCAGTGGTTGCCGTAACCAGCATCCGGAAGTCATCAGCATCTTTTCCATTAAATTTGGCATTCAGATTGGAATAAATTTGTCCGTAATAGGTTTCCGCAGAGATTGTTCCTGTGTTTTTCTCCTTAATTACCGCATCAATTCCACCGTATTTGGCATTGACAGCAATTTCTGCTTCAAAATTTTTCACTTCTACCATTCCATAGGTAGATTCTATATGGGTCTTTAATGATTTCGGAACCCTGATTTCCAGGTCAATGTTAATATCTGCACCATCGGATATCGAACTGAATGTAGCCTTATTGGTCTTACAGTACTGTTCATATTCTTCCAGGGTTTTAAAAATGATCTTTTCATTTCCTTTACGGGCTGTGATCCGGCGCGGAAGGTTTTCGATTTCCGGAATTTCCCCTTCAATAACCAAAGAATTTCCGTCCTGAGATTCTTTGATCTGAAAGGCGCTGTTGTTTTCATTGGCATTGATATTCACCGTTCCTGAAATCTCAACTTCGTTTTTGTCCCAGGTACTGATCCTGATCAACTGAGGATAATCAAATTTTAAAAATATTTTCTCACTGTTCTTTACAGAAAAGTTTTTATTAATCGTTGTTTGCGCTGCAGTGATGCTGAAAACAAGACCGACTGCAAAAGTGAATAATGCTCTCATTTTGCTCTTAAATAAATTTTACTGTATTCGGAGCGTATATCCATACGAATACCTCCCCCATTTATTTTTCCGGTAAGTTCATCACCATAGCTGGCTGTATCTTCTTTCTTTTCAGCATTCATCTTGAATTCCGGAGAGATATAGATTTCACCATAGGAAGTTGTGGCCTTCAGATCGGCTTTTATGGATTTGGGAAGGCTTACATCAGCATGTCCGTATACCGAAATAACCGATAACGGACCTTTTACATTCTGGCTGAAAACCGCTTCCACGTTTCCGTAAACTGATTTTACAGTAGCCGGACCTGTAATATTTTCCAGCTGCACATTGTTGTAGGTCGCTGCAATCTCAATTTCATTCTGCATATTTTTAAACAAGACCTTTCCGCCGTATTGCGACTGATACCTGAAGGAAACAATCACACTCTCCGGAACCAGGATTTTCACCTTAGGCGAAGAAAGTTTTTTCAAGGGGTTGACTTCCAATGCACCGTCTTTTTCACTGACATTAATGCCGAGCCCCGTATTATCTGTAAGTCCTGAAGCATTGATTGCCTGAAGTCCTTCTGCGCGCTTATCCTCCGCAGGAACTTTTCCTTCCAGAGAAAAAACAATTTCATTGCCTTTGTAGCCTTCTACGGTAACGGTCCCAAGATTAATCTGGAGTTTCCCTTTATTTTTACTGACTTTATATGTTTTGGAGTTCTCTGTTACCGTATTGGAGTTCTCTAGGTTTTCCTGCGCCTGAAAAGAGAATGCAGCCAATGAAAATATGATTAAAAATATCTTTTTCATAAAGTTTAATTTGTTTAATAATTTTACTGAGTTTATATACAAAAGCTTTTAATATTTCATTAAGACAGCATATGCCTCATCTTTTACATAAGCTGCTGTTTCAGGGTTCCGGGTAAGTAGCCGGAGTTTTTCATTCACCTCATTGCTCAGCTCAGATGTTTTTTGGCCGGCAACAATCATAATGAGTTCTTTCTGTACCACCGGATCGTCCTGCTGAATAAAAGCCTGCCGGATTTTTTCAGCAATACCAGGATTTTCCTGCTGTTCGGCCAAAGTTTCAACAGCTGCCAATCGCACATTTGTATTTTCATCCGAAACCGCTTTTTCATAAAGGAGATCAATCAGCATTTCATCAGAAGCCGAAATATTTTTTGCCAATGTAATCCCCTGAAGCCTGGAACTCGCCGATTGCGTATTGTTCATCAGTTCAATGGCCTTTGTTCTTTCCTCCTCCGTTCTGTTTATAGCATAATTCTGCTGTTCCTGATTTTTAATTTCAGCCGTTTCCCCTGAACGCACTGAGCTTTTATTCACCGGATTTTCACCGGTTTTATCCTGTTCAGGAGTTATTATTCCGTAGGTTTTCTGTCTGTTTTCCGGGATCTGGATTTCTGAACGGTTTTCATCTCTGGTCTTTACTTTTTCCCGGGTAACTATAACGGGCTTTTTAATTTCATGTTCCTTCAGAAAAATAAAGGTTCCCGTACCGGCAATCATTGCGACAGAAGCGGCAATTGCCCATGTTTTTAAAGAAAATAACAGATGAGACCTTCCAGCAACGGGTTGGGCAGGTTCATTCAGCCCGGACATGATCTTATCAAACATATCTTCCGGAACCTCTAGCGTATCAAACTCTTCACGGTGGTCCTGTACATATTTTTTAAGCGGATCGTTCATTCTGTTTTTTTTGAGTGAGTTTTTCAAAAATTTTCTTTTTTGCACGGTGATAATGGCTTCGGACTGTGCTTGCCGGAATTCCCAAAACGGCTGCTATTTCTTCCTGCGGCATTTCTTCAAATAAGAAGAGATTCACAACGGTTCTTGCCTGTACCGGAAGTTCTGCAACAGCATTCTGAAGCTCTTCGATCTGGAATTCCCATTTCTGTTTTTCTTCCGGGTCATCCTCATAACAGTCCGGTAACCGGGCTTCTTCTATTTCTGAAAAGTAATTTTTCTTTTTACGCAAAAACGACAGGGAATGATTAATGGCGATCTGCCTGGTCCAGGCTCCAAAACTATCCGCATTTTTCAGGGTTGGGATTTCAGAAAAGGCTTTTACAAAAACCTCCTGCAGAATATCTTCGGCTTCCTGCCTGTCATTCACCAGACGGAAAATGGAGTTGAAAACAGTTTTAGCATAGCGCCGGTAAAGCAGGGAATATCCCGGATTATTTCCTGAACGGCAAAGTTCCAGCAATTCACGGTCACTCATATTTTCAGTTACTGTCTTCAATAGTCTTTATTCTCAATCGTTTCTTATAGAAGAGACGCATTCATGGAGTAAATGTTGCACCTTTTCTGATTTTTTTTTAATTTTTTTATATTCAGATTCATCCGGAAATCAAAAATATTAAAAAAGGAAGTGAAGTTCCTGAAGTATTTATTCACAGAATTTGATTTCAACAGGGTTTCTGAAAGCAGCCATTTTTTCTTTTTCAGCTTTGTTGTAGGCATCTTTGGCTTCTTTACTGTCTACATTTTTACCATTATACACATAACTGAATGTCGCATCCGGAGAATTGAGATTGGCAAAAACCATAGAAGGGTCTTTCTGATATTGCGTCCAAAAGGTTTCCCACTGCCCGGGAGTGAAATTTACTTTGGAAGTATAGGCATTCCGACCTTCGATATTGGTTTTTTCCCTGGTGAGCCCCTTAATTTCAAAGATAAAGTTTTCTTCCGAATCTGAAATTTTCAGAATAAGGCCGGGTAAATCGAAAAACTTGTAAGGCCCGTCATGGATGGGAATTTCTTGGGTAAACCATGCGATCCATTTTCTTCCGCCAAAATGGGTTTCGGCTTTCTGAACACTGTAATTAAAAAACACACCCTTTTCAGGAAGGACTTTCCAGACCGGTTTACAGGTATAGGTTGTAAGATAAACTTTATCAAAGAAATTTTCTTCGGAAATGGTGGTTTGAGATTTTAAATTCCTGGAAACTAATGTCTGCAGTTTCCATGTTTCTTTTGGACCGGGAAAGTTTCTGGCCCCTCTATTAACAAGACTGGTTTTTAAAGAATCATATTGATACTTTGCCAGGGATTCGAAGTAGGAAATGTCATTATTTTTCAGGAGAACGGTCAGCTCAGAGTTATAGCTTTTACTCTCTTTTTCAGTTTTCCATCTGAAATCGTATATAATTTTATAATATTGTGAAGATACAGATATACTGTACAACATTATGAATACAAGTGCAGTTCTGAATTTCATGGTTACGGTTTAAAATTTTAATCTACAATAATGACGCACCTCCGGCTGAAATGTTGCATTTTTATCCGGAAATTTTCTCAATCCGGTTTTCTGAAACAGCCGATCTCTTTACAGCAGGTAATTAAAAATTCTCCGGTATAAATGATAATTTCGGAAATTATCATCAGATTGAATGAAATCAATATTTTTACAGTCAAAATCATACCCTGATTTTTCATATATAGAAATACAATACGTCTGTATTTATAATGAAAACGGAAGTGCAAAAACAGATAATGAAAAGGTTATATTATAAAAATCAAATTTTAATTATCATTCTGGTTACAACAGGGGTAATATTTACTGTTTATCAGTTGGCAGAGTATAAAAAAGCATTAAGCTTTAGAGATGTTTTTATACTAAAAGTCATTAAACAGAACTGCCATGCTGCACCGGGAATGAGCTCGGCCGTTTGGGTAAAGAATAATGGTAAAGAATACAGTATTGCACTGCCCTGCAATGAATGTATTCATTACCCCGTGGGAAGCTCTGTAAAGGCTTTTTATCATAAAGATAATGACAGGTTTATTTTTAGAACCGGGGATACTAAATTTTCAAAAAATATGATTTTATTAAGTCTGATTCTGATTATTTCTTTAATTCCGTGGAAGATATATTTAAAAAAATAAACGAAATATCCTTCCTTTTTCTTTGTTTTTCATCCTCCTATCTCACCGCCAAACATTATTTTTTCTAACCAAAGTCCGCCCTATTAAAAAAATATAGCTAACTTTCATCTTTGTAATACACTAAAAATCAGAAACCATGTTATTAGCCATACTTCTTCCCTTTCTATCCTTTATGGTTCGTGGAAAAGTCATTACGGGCATCATCTGTCTTATTCTTCAGATTACATTGATCGGCTGGCTCCCTGCTGCCATCTGGGCAGTTTTGTCCCTGAATAATGAGAGAGCAGATCAGCGAAATGAAAGATTAATCCGTGCCATGCGCGAAAATCAGAAATAAACTGCTTTCCTTTGAATACATTATGCAGATCCTTTAATTTTTTAAAGGATTTTTCTGTTCAGAACAGCCCTTATACAATACAGCAGTAAATCATTAACCGAATCTTTTTATTCTTTTTTAATGAAACAAATCACTCAGAACAACAACTTATCCTAAGTATGAAAGAAAACAAATACGACGAACCCTCTTTTTTTGAACAGTACGAAAAAATGCTCCGCTCTCAGCTCGGACTGCAGGGAGCCGGAGAATGGCATGCCCTGAAAAATATGCTGCCGGATTTTAAAGATAAAAATGTTCTTGATCTTGGCTGCGGATTCGGATGGCATTGCCGCTATGCGGTTGAAAATGGTGCAAAATCAGTCACAGGGATCGATCTTTCAGAGAGAATGCTGGCCAAAGCTAAAGAAATCAATAGCCTTGAAGGGATTCAATATGAAAGAAAAGCCCTGGAAGATCTGGAGTATCCCGCAGAAAAATTCGGTATTATCCTGAGTTCATTAACCCTGCATTATGTGGAATCATTTGATCCCCTGATTCAGAATATTTACCAGTGGCTGGCTCCCGGAGGATATTTTGTATTCTCGGTGGAACATCCTGTCTTTACTGCGGAAGGCAGCCAGGACTGGAATTATGACGCAGAAGGGAAGAAATTAAACTGGCCTGTTGACCGCTATTTCACAGAAGGAAAAAGAAATACAACATTTCTGGGAGAAAATGTCACCAAATATCACAGAACTTTAACCTCTTATCTGAATACGTTATTAAAACATCATTTCATAATCAGTGAGATCATAGAACCTGAACCAGCCCCTGAAATGCTGAAAGAAATCCCGGAAATGAAAGATGAACTGCGCCGCCCCATGATGCTTCTGATCTCTGTAAAAAAATAATTCACGGTGTCTGAATATGAAAACATCAAAATGGGCCTTCTGGAAAGATTATTTTCAAAGGCATTTACCGGTAAAAACAGGAGCCCTATGTACTCTTATTTCCCTTTTACTGGCCTGTACAGGATTTGCCGCTATTATAACGGTGGCTCCTGTTGCATTTGCTGTTGAATTACTGATCTCCCTTTTTGGAGATTATCATGAAGGACCAGGTGGTTTGATATTACTGTCACTCGTTTGTATCAGTGCTCTGACCATTACTTTTTATTATGTAAAAAAACTTACCGTAAACGGATTCACGATTACGAAAAAAGAATTGTTCCTGATCATGTTCTCCTTTTACTGGATCGTACATCCTCTAGGGTTTTATGTCTATTGGGGACTATTTACGGATTTCAGCAATGACGGGCAGTTCATACTGGGTTCTGTCTTCAGCTTTCCGGTGTCCGGTTTCTCTTTTATCCTTCTTGGTGTTTGGATCAGTTCTGTTATCCAAAAATATACTCCGGAACATCCGCCATCCGCAAACCGTTAAAATCCGGAGACTTATTTCAAAAAATTTGGAGGTTAAACACTTAAAGAATATCTTTATCAGACGGTTTTTCTAAAAAACTGCCCTAAAAAAACTAAATACCAACAAATGTTCAAAAAACCAGACATGAAAATTGCATTTTCGTTTTTACTTATTCTATTATTTTCATTACAGATCAAAGCTCAGGAAAAAGCCCCTTTGCTTACCGGAAAAGTCAATATTTCCATCAAAGAGGGAACTTTTGACTGCGACCTTACCTTAAGCGATATTCCCCGCATTGAAGATTATGTTATCCGACTCAATTCGGGAATGAATCTGTTACACTTTAAAAGTAAAAAGCCCAATGATTTTGTACTTGCTTATGAAAAAAGTACTGCCGACAGTACTTCCACCGGGGAATCTCTGGCCTATTACTTTCCGAAAAACAAAAAAGAAAAATTCCTGCCCCAATCTGTACAGTTCAGATATACCGGTAAATTTCCTATCGCTAAAGACACCCTTGAAAATTATACGAAGGACGACTGGAGAGGAAATATTGCCTTCAACTACAATTCCCTGAGAGCGGAAGGCAGCCAGGGAGCCTGGTATCCCATATTATTCGATATGGCAAAAGACAGGAAATATGAAGAGGTAAGATACGATATAGAATTTACCTGCAGCGACTGCTCTACCCTGTACGTAAACGGAAATCCTCCTGTAAAGGCAAAGAACTACCGTTTTAAAAGTGATGTTCCCTATGAACTGGCCATCTTCTTTGGAAACTATGAGTATTCCAATATTGCCAATACCTATATCCTGAATCCGCAGCTTACACAGGAACAGATCAAACAGTTCAGTGAAATGATCAACACCTATAAGAATTATTATGCCGACAGACTGGGTACTCCTTTCGGCGGCCCTGTAACGTTTGTGGAAACAACCCCTACTTCCCTCAAAAACGGATGGCTGTTTGTATCCTACCCTACCATCATGAATATAGGCTGGGGAGACAACGGGCTTAAAAGTCTTTTTAACCCTAAGACCCAGAACTGGTTCAGACCGTTTATTGCCCATGAACTGGCCCATTATTATTTCGGAACCTATAAACAGTTCAATTCTGAACTTGGAGGAATTATTTCGGAAGGGTTTTCAGAATTCCTTTCCCTGAAAGTAACGAAAGATCTCCTGGGTAAAGAGGTGTATGATAAAAAATTAAAGGATAAGATTAAAAATATTAAGGATTTTGACCCTATGCCTTTAAGCACCATCAAAACCAAACCGTCGGATGATGATTATATTGACTATGCCTACGAATCCACTCCTGTTCTTCTGGCAGCCATAGAAAAAGAGATCGGTGAAAAACAGATGTGGAAATGGATGGATACCCTCCTGAAAACACCAACCGTTTTCACCAATTATACGTTCCTGATGTCAACATTGAAAACATCGCTTAAGGACGACAAAAAGTTTGAATCCATCAGATCCCGTTACTTTGAAGATAAAAAGCATATGGAAAATGCCATACAGACTTTGGAAAAGAAATAAACAAAAAAATGACAGCAGAGTACCCGCTGTCATTTTTTATTTCACCTGTGTCATCCGGAAATGACTGAATTTTTCTGAGAGCCTGCTCAGATCTTATTTAAAACCTATTCAAAACTGTCTTTCAGATAATGCGTATCCACAATCTTACTTTCTATGGCATACACAACAAGACCTGCTGTATTTTTTGCACCGGTTTTCAGGAGAAGATTGTTGCGGTGCCCTTCTACCGTTCTGGAACTCAAAAATAATTTATCTGCTATTTCTGAGGTACTGTACTGTCTGCATATGAGTTCCAGCACTTCTTTTTCTCTTTTCGAGATATGATTCGCATCAAAAATACTGGATACCTTTTTTCTGGGTTCTGTCATATTCTGATGGAGCGCTTCCATCACTTCCCCGTTATAGTAAAATCCTTTCTCATGCACTTCCCGGACGGCTTTGAGCAATTCTGCCGGACTGGAATTCTTTTTCAGGAAAGAACAGGCTCCGGACTGGATCATGTTGATAATAAAAGGTTTTGTATTGTAGCTGGTAAGGGCAATGATCTTTACCTGTGGATATTTTGTATGGATCTGTTTGGTGGCTTCCACACCGTTTATTTCAGGCATATTAAGATCCATCAGGATCACGTGCGGCAATTCTTCAAGGCCGGAAAGGGCATCGAGGATCTCTTTTCCGTTACTGAAATCCCCGGACAGGATCATATCTTTTTCCCTTTGTATTAAAAATGAAATTCCCTGCCGGAACAGAGCTTCGTCATCTACAATGATCAGCCGGATTAAGTTTTCTTTCATTTGATTCTGATTATCCGTTAAAATGTAAACTCTACCTTAGTTCCCTTATCTTTTTTGCTTTCAATTTTCAGTGTACCGTTGATGAGCTCTATCCTGCTTCTTATATTTCTCAGCCCCAGCCCTCCTTTTACAGCATCGTCATCCGGATCAAAACCTTTGCCGTCATCTTCATAAAGACAGACATTTTTCCCTTCTCTTCCTTCAAAAGTTATCCGGATATGGGTACTTTTGCCATGCTTTACAGAATTATTCGTCAGTTCCTGGATTATTCTAAAGATATGTAAATTTTTTTCACTTTCAGTCCTGGCAAAATACAGATTGCTGGTATACGAAACTTCCACGGTTTTAGACAGGTTAATTTCCGAACAGAGAGCATCTATTGCGGCATGCAGTCCAAATTTTTCCAATATGGGAGGAAGCAGGTCATGGGAAATCTGCCGGGCGCTTTCCGCAGTGATATTAATAAGGCTGATGATTTTATTTTTAAGTTCACTGTATTCTTCTTTCGTCAGATATTCGCAATCCAGCAGATGAATATTCAGAGAGACCACGCTTAATTTTGAACTGATATCATCATGCAGATCCTGGGCAATTCTCAGCCTTTCCTTTTCCTGGGAACTGATCATGGCATGGGTAAGATCTTTTTCATACCTGATCTCCATTTCTTTTTTCTGAAGAAGATTTTTTGTAATCTTTTTGTTGGAGAAATGATAGAAAACAATCAGTGCAACAGCCAGTAAAGTGAATGCCAGAAAAGTATAGACGATCGTGGAAATAATGGTATTGTCATTCATAGTATAAAATCATCAAATAATTACACTTTTTTTCTGTGGAAAGAAAAATATTCGATAAGGATAAAAATCTGATACACAATAAACATCACCGCATTGATCACCCAGATTTCTTTGTGTACATTCAGATCCATCACCACATAAAGGTTTCCGGATAAAAACAATACCGTACTGCTGATCAGATACATAAGAAGCCCCAAAACCATATATTTATATTTTTTCCCCGAATCCAGTATGTTGTATAAATGAAATAAACCCAGAATGATAACAGCGTAAGAGGTAACAAAAATTTCAAAAAGGTTGAAAATGTAATATTTCTCAGGATCTGCAATATATTGCAGAATCAGTACCGGTGGAATAATCAGTAAAAAAAACTGTGCTGTTTTCTTCTGATACCTTTCTGTGAGAATCTCACGAAAGAACAGGCCCAGCAGCAGAAACTGACCTATCAGGTAATAATGGGAAAAAAACAGATTATTGATTTTCCGGGAACCCAGTATATAAAATACAGATTCACATATGGATATCCAGATTAAATACCCCATAAAAAACCTATAAGCCTTCCCGGAACCGGAAAAGCCTATGGTATATACGGTCAGGTTAACCAGCAGGATACCTTTTCCAATTAATGACGGTATTTCAATCCACTGATACAATGTCTCTTACACTTTATATTCCTTCTTCCCACCACTTATTCCCGGAACATGCAGACGGGCACGGGGTAGTCATATCATAAATATACCATCTGCGATCGGGATCTACCATATCATTGCCATCCTCATCAACACCTACCATTAAAAATTTATATTCTCCCTTGCCGGTAATGGCATTATAACCGCGAAACCGTTCAGTTCCGTTTTCAATCTTGAAAATCTCGTACACATCAATGGATGGAAGAAGATGAGATATGATTTGCGTGCCTGCAATCTCTTTCTGGGCCTGCCAGTTTTTTATCCAATTTCTGGCATCTTCTAATGATACATGTAATACAGGTGTTTTCATAGTTTCTTTTTTTTAAAGTTACACAATTAGTTCAGAATATATAATATTTATTTCATAGCAAAGATTAAAAACCGCATCGTTTTCAACATCTTACAGACAATCCGGTTCATCTTTTTTACAGGTAAAGGGTATTGTTTACCTGAAGATCCTGCTCCCTGTTTTCAAAAGTAGAATAATCCCGAAAATGAAAAACACGTATTTCTACCTGTTTTTCAATTCAGTCTGTAATACGCTGTTTTTGTCCTTTATTTCACAGTTACTTTGGGGTATTCATTACAGGCAGCTATCTTCTGTAAGAATCGTAAACAACATGCTTAATTTAAAAAATTTACATCATGAAAAAAATTATCTTTTTTGCAGTTTTTGTTTTTTTAAGCAATATAACGGCTATCAGTGCGCAGACAAGCACAATGACTTTTGAGAACGCAGCTAACGGCAGCACAAGCTTTACCGATAACGGCTATACTTTCAGCATTGTGTCGCAGGCCGGTTCCTTTAGAATTCAGAAAAACTATCCGAATACCGGCTGGAATGGGACGGCTAATGATAATGCCTATATCGACAATACCGGAACTACCAATATCAACTCCCCTTCTTTCAGCGTTAAGAGTACTTCAGGGTTTACCGTATCAAAATTCTGGGTGTTTTTAAGCAATACCCAGCTCAATCAGGCTGCCTCTTCGGGTACCCTGATCATTACAGGAAAATTGGGAGGTGTTACTAAATTTACCACCACAAAAACTTCGGGGTTCAATACCACTTTCAATGGAACAACGGGAGCAACGGGCGTTAATAACGGTTTTACCCTTATCGATCTTTCCAACCTCAACAACCAGAACAACAGCAATATCACCATCGATGAAATCCAGTTACAGTCTACCGGAGGCTATGTGTACATGTGCCTGGATGCATTTACCTGGAAAAAAACAGCAACATTGGCTACTTCTGAAAATACCGTTAAAGACAAAACCCTGCTGTACCCTAATCCAACTTCAGGAATCTTCCATCTGAATGTGGATAAAAATAATAAAGTTTCTGTTTATGACCAAGCCGGTAAACTGGTAAAATCAACAGAAGCTGTAAAAGGGGAAAACGAAATTGATATTACTTCACTTCCGGACGGAGCGTATCTCATCACCACAGATTCCGGAAGCTATAAGCTTATCAAAAAATAATCCTTAGGAAAAGTAAGACAAATTCTTTTATTGCAGATGTTCTGCACCACATTCATTATATAATTAAATGATCAACAGACAATGGCAGCCGGATTCCGACTGTCATTTTATTTTTGGAAAAACCTTATCCGGAACCCTGAACAGGCAAACCAATACAGCCGTTATACAGAAAATATTCACAGCCAGTGCCATCGAAAAAGCATAATGATAGTCTTCTGCAGAAGGTTCTGAACCCAAAAAACAGTAAAAAATACTTCCTACCACAATAATCCCGGCAATAGCAGCAGCCTGCTGAAAAGTATTGTATACTCCTGAAGCATTTCCCGCTAAAGTTTCCGGCACTCCCGAAAGAGCGATCCCGGCCAGCGAAGGAATGATACAACCTACCCCCACTCCATGAAGAAACAGCATTACACAGAGGGTAAAAAAAGAAATTTCCATATCAAACAACATCATCTGCAATACAAGAATAATGATGATCATAATAAGCCCTGCTGCCAGAAACATCTTTCCGTATCTTATGATAAGTTTTGCAGAAAAGAACGAAGCCAGAATAAAACCCAGCCCCTGGAATACAATAATTTCTCCGGCTTTCAGTGCGCCTATCTTCAGCCCGTCCTGAAAAAACACGGACAGTATATAAAAATAGGAATCCAGCATAATAAAGAAAAAAGAAACGGCCAGAATTCCCAGATTGAAATTCCTGAAACGGAATAACCGGAGGTCCAGCAGGTATGGGAGTCCTCTTTCCATTCTTATTTTCTGGTTTTTAATAAAATAAATCAAAGTAATGGCTGAAATCATCATTATTATCACATTTTTCAACTGAAATCCCGGATGTTCAGATGAAGTAAGGGCATAAGTAAAGCAGAAAAGTCCCACAGCCAGTATAATCACTCCGGACAGGTTCAATTTCCTGTTTTCCGGGATCACCTCAGATTCCGTTAAAATTTTTATACTGAAAAAAATGGCCGGCAGACAAACAGGAACATTCACCAGAAAAATGAGTCGCCAGGATTCATTCATCCATGCTGAAGAGGATAAATATCCGCCTAAGAACTGTCCCAGCACCGTACCTGCCCCAATCGTGATTCCGTACCATCCCATTGCTTTAGCCCGTTCCTCATTCCGGGGAAACAGGATCTGTATGATCGACAATACCTGCGGAGACATCAGTGCCGCACTGATTCCCTGTACAAATCTGGCGGAGGCAAGCTGTACTGCTCCGGACGAAATTCCACAGGCCACTGAACTCAGCATAAAAAATACCAGTCCCCAGATAAATATTTTCTTTCTCCCGAAAAGATCCCCCAAACGCCCTCCCGTGATCAGAAAGGAAGCAAACCCGATAAGATAGGACGCAATCATCAGCTGCATTTCACCGTTTAAAGCCCCTAGATCATGCTGTATGGAAGGAATGGATACATTAATGATAAAAATATCCATGATGGTAAGCAGCTGACCGGAAAGTATAACTAATAATTTCAGATATTTATGATTCATTTTTATATAGATATATCTATTTTTTTTAAATAAAAAAATTACGGAAGCATAGCCTCTGTGATTTTTTGAACCTTATCAAAAGGGTCTGCCTTTTTACTGATGGTAGATGAGACCACCGCCCCTTCAATCAGGAGAAAAATATGTTCCGATATCTGATCCGCATCCACTGGATGATTCATTGCGTACCGGGCCACAAGATCCTGAATCAGTTTCTTCTGCTTTTCTTTATGGCTTTTCACAAAATCTGATACAGAAGGAATGTGATCTCCTGTTTCGGAAGCTATTTTGATAAAATGACATCCCGCGAAGCCTGAAGATTTCTGCAGTTTCTTACGGTAACTGATCAATGACAGAAGTTTTTCCCTGGGTTCCTTTATTTTAGATGAATGTTCTTCAAAACCTCTGAACCACTCGTTCTCCTCTTTGATAAGGTAAGCCTGAAGAAGGTCATTTTTAGAGGAAAAGTGATTATACAGAGACCCGATAGCAATATCAGCTTCAGCAATGATCTGGTTGATCCCCGTAGAATTAAATCCCTGTCTGTAAAACAATTCTGCTGCTGTTCTTAGGATCCGTTCCCTGGCTTTTTCTTTTTTCATTGGACATTTTTGCAAAGCTAGATAAAAAATAGATAGGTCTATCTATTTTTTTTAATTATTACTTTGTGTACCTTTATTCACCGTAAAAAATATCAGCCGATGGACCATCTCCAGGGAAAAGTAAAATCTGTGAAAGAATACATTTCAGGCAGAATTCGTGAAGAAACACTCTATTCTCCGGAAGGAAAAATCTCAGAAAAAAAAACCTACCAACAGGGCATCCTGATGCGTATTGAAAAAAGATACGCAAAAGACGGTATGGAGATCAGGGAAATTCACCGCCTGGGAAACAATATACCGGATACGGTGGAATATCATTTTACTGATCTTTCAGGAAATATCATCAAAAAGGAATATTATGACCATAATGGAAATCTTACAGAGAAAAAAGAATTCGGGAATACTTCTATTACTTATAACTCTACCGGAAAACTGTTGAGCTTTATAAAAGACGGAGTTATTCTTTTCACCAAACAGTTCAATCTCCATCATCAGGCCTCAGAAGAAATATCATTCACCGGTTCCGGGGAGGAAATGTTTGCAGTTACCTATTCCTATCATGGAAATTCTATTACCAGAAAGACATTTGATGCGGAAAAAAGACTGGTGAAACTGAGATATCTCGTTTTGGATGAAAAGAAAAGGATTTTACAGAATTTCTCATTTTCCAGATATGACATTCCTGTTTACGATCATTATGAACTGTATGACAAAGAATTGGTTACAAGAATTACAGCAGAAAATTTAATCAATACAGATCCGGGCAGCCTTCCTGAATATGCTGACTTCCCGTTAAAGGAAAACGGTCTGTATACGAATGAAATTAAAAACCTTCTGGAAGAATTCAGGTATGACCGCAATGGAAACCTTCTTCCCGGTTACCCTCCGGTTTATTTTTTCAATGAACTTACCACTTTTGCCTATGATGCATCCGGCCGGGAAATTTTCAGTGCAAGATTTGCCTACCGGCCGGATTTTGATGAAAAAGAGCTCACACAGCTGGAGCTTTCAGAAAATGAATATGACCGCCGCGGGCTTTTAATCGCCAGCCGTGATGCTGTTACAGAAAAAAATAATGATTTCGGAGGCAGTTATAAATATACTTATGAATTTGATGCCGAAAACAGGATCAGGAAAAAGATCAGAACGGGCAGCAGTTCCGGTATTACAACAGTTTCTTATGAAAACGGGAACAGGACCGAAATTGAGGAAACTGCGGATCACAGGAAGTTTACGCATATTTATGACAGGTATAATAATGTGATCTATTATGAAGATGCGCTGGAAAATGAAAACTGGAAACGGTCACAGTACTATGAAATTACTTATTATGCATAAAAGCTTTTTACCACTCATTCTTCCCGTGCTATTACTGATCTCATGCAACCCGAAAGATATCCATATGAACCCCTCGAATCCCGTAGTTTATTTTGAAATTCCGGTTACCGATCTGAAACGCGCCGAACTGTTTTACACCTCTGTTTTCGGATTCAGCTTTGAAAAAGAAATGATAGACGGCTATGATATGGCCCTTTTCCCTTTTGAAGAAAAGAGCAGCGGCATTACAGGAGCCCTGGCCAGAGGAGATGTTTATAAACCCGGTAAAGAAGGGGTTATTATTTATTTTAAAACAGAAAATATAGATCACACATTAGAAAAAGCAGTTCTGCATGGCGGAAAGATACTCTATCCGAAAAAAGCAGATCAGAAGAACGGCTTTGCCGTAGCTGAATTTGAAGATCCGGAAGGAAACAGAATTGCATTACATGAAACCCTGAAAAGTAAATGATTCTTTCCGTATGGCATTTCCTTTTCAAACCAACCCGAATCGGGAAATATTAATTTACACTTTTCACGGAATAAATTAATTAAAATTATAAGATCATGAAAAAATTTTCTTTACCTTAGTTCATAGAAAAAGGTTATAGTTCCCTAAAAACCAAGCTATGCATAACATATGGCAGATGAACTTTATTTCATAAAACCCAACCCTACTGTTGCCAGGATCAATTTGTACAATAAGATCAGCCGTGAGGAAGATCAGATGATGCAATTCCTGCCGGATGATGCAAAGGTAAGTCTTGAGATCATCAGGAAAAAGGTAAAGGATTCGGTTGAAAATCTTACCAAAGACGAGCTTTCCACCATCTTTGCATGGTTCAGCAGTCTCTGCCCTTCCGATATGGAGGAAACCAAAACACAGCTTTTCATCAATGGAATTGATCTCTTCTATGAAATTTCCCATGAAAACAGAGTGAAAAGCTTCCAGCAGCTTCTCTCCGGTTACGAAAATTTTTCACAGCAAAATCTGGAATTCATCATGGATTCCCGGAACTTCAACCAGTTTCTGATCTACGGAATATTTTTCACCAATATGGCTTCAGAGGAAAAAGGCAGTGTAAACATGCTGTCCCATTATTTAAAAACGGACCATCCTACCCTCTACACTTTCGCTGAAGATCAGTTAAAAAAAAATCCGGAAATAGAAAACCGCCCCGAACTGCAGCGGTATTTTGAAGATCTTTATGACCTCACCCGGTTTTACAAAGGTTCCATCATCAAGCTTGAACAATAAACGTTGTGACTTCTTACTCTGCTGCTATTTAATCTAAAAACTCCTTTTAAACTTAATCACCTACCGAAGTTCAACGTAATCAAAAGAAACAAGAGCAACCTGTACAGTTATGACAAGATAAAAGTTCTCAAAAGAATAAAAAATCAAAGATTTTTAAGGCTCATGTGAACTTCTATACGCAAAGCATTTAAACTTAAAGCTGTCTGGAGGGCAAAAATCTTTTGTGACTATTGTGGTTTAATAAAGTTTAAACAGCTTTCTATAAAAAAAAGACCGGGAAATGTAATAACATCATCTCATGAATTGTCATGTATAAAAAATAATCATGAACCGAAAGCTCATTATTCTTTCCTGTCTCATCTCTTCTTCTTTCTTTTTTGCGCAGAGCCTTGAAGGAACCATCACCGACGGACAAAATAAACCCTCTCCGGAAACTGAAGTCATTATCTCCGGAAACAGCGCTAAATTTTCCGCGATCACAGACGAGAACGGAATATTCAGAATTCCGCTGAAGGAAGACGGAGACTATCTGCTGGAAATCATCAGGGACGGTATAAAAACAAACAGTGAAAAAATTACGGTAAAAGGAAACTCCAGAAAAGATATACAGCTTAAAGAAGTGCCTGTTCCTGAACAGAAAATAGAAGGGGTAACCCTTACTGCAAAGAAAAAACTCTTTGAAAGAAAAGTAGACAGGCTGGTTTTCAATGTAGAGAATTCCGTAGCTTCACAGGGAATAGATGCAGTGGAAGCACTGGCAAAAACCCCGATGGTAAGAGCCACTGATGATGCCATAAGCATTGCCGGAAAAAGCAATGTTGCCGTTATGATCAACGACAGACTGCTGAACCTGAGCGGGCAGGAACTCATCAACTATCTGAAAACACTACGGTCCGATGATATTTTAAAAATTGAAGTGATTACCACACCGCCGGCCAGATACGAAGCAGAAGGGAAAAGCGGACTGATCAATATTGTTCTTAAGAAAAATACCAGCCTGGGCTGGAACGGTTCACTTCAGACCTCCGGAAGCTATTATGGCGGAAGACCGGCAACCTCCACAAGAAGCGGTGCTGCTTTCAATTATCAGGGAGAAAAGCTTTCCCTGAGTACCAATCTTTCTTTAGGGGACAATTACTGGGAAAACCATTCCTATAATTATCTGACGGGAACTACGGCTAACAATTACTGGAATACCGACAATATCAGCTCCAATAATTACAGATATAAAGGCGGCAATGCAAAAGGAGAGTATAAAATCAATGATAAAAACCTGATCGGTTTCAATTACAATTATTCTTTCAGTGATCCTCTGGAACAGGGAGAAAGTAAAACAGTCATCTTCAATGAAGAGGGACTGCTGAACGTAAACTCCAATTTCAGGAACAAAAACCGCAGGAATGTTCATAATGCCACAGCATTTTATGACCTCAAACTGGATTCGCTGGGAAGCAAACTGAATCTTACAGCCAATATGCTGATTAATGATGCCAATGCCAGAAACTTTTATAATACAATTACGTCAGAGACAAGCTCAACCTTTGTAAATCCGGTCAGCAAATACCGTATTTATTCCGGACAGGCCGATCTGGAGAAAAATTTCGCCAAAATAAAGACAGAAGCCGGACTGAAATACACCAAAATTAAAAATGACTCTGAATTTAATTTCTTTGACATTAAAAACAATGAATATCTCATCAACCCGAAAAAAACCAATACCTTTTTCTACAACGAACAGAACTATGCAGCCTATGCCTCTGCCGGTTTTAAAATCAATGAAAAATGGGATGCCAAAGCAGGGCTGCGTTACGAGTATACTTCCCTGGAAGGTATTTCAATGAATGATGATTCCTCAGCGAAGATCAAATACGGAAAATTCTTCCCTACCGCCTATCTCAGCTATAAACCCAACGAAAACCATACTTTTTCCCTGAACTATTCACGGAGAATTTCGCGTCCTTATTTCGGAAATCTGAATCCTTTCCGGTTTTATACCTCGGATTTTGAATACAATACCGGGAATCCTTATCTGCTCCCCTCTTTTTCCGATAATTTTGAATTCGGGTATGTCCTGAACAACAACTTCAATGTCACCTTATACTACAATTACAATAAAGATAACTGGGACAGGATTCAGTATGTGGAAGGCAACCTGAAATACAGTATTGTGAAAAATTTTTATAATGAAGACCAGGCCGGAATCAATATCAGCTATAATTACAATAAACTGAAATGGCTGGAATCCAATATTTTTGTGAACGGTTATTATGCCAGATCAAAGTCATACGACCCTGATGCGGTTTCCGCTCCCGCCGGATACAGTGCCAACTTTAACGTGGATAATAATTTCTTCCTGAATAAAGACAAAACCCTGACCCTAATGCTTGGCCTGTGGAGCAATCTTCCCAACAGGGACGGTAATACCCATTATTTTGCCAATGCTTCCCTGTACACGGGAATGAAGCTGAACCTGATGGATAAAAAACTCCTGATTAACCTCTATGTCAATGATTTTCTGAATACCAACCGTTCAAAAGGAATAGAATATTATCCCAATTACAATGTAGAATATTATTACAAGGGAATTACAAGGAATATCTATCTTTCTGTAACCTATAAATTCGGAAACAACAATGTAAAAGGAGCTACCAAACAGGTAAAATTTGAAGAATCCAGCAGAGCAGGAGGTAATAATTAAACATATTTGCTATTTTTAATAAAAAATTAAAGCCTTGAACGGAAGTTATTTGGCAGCTGCCCGGAAATATATTCAGGAAACAGCAGGACCCGGATTTGATATTCCTCCCAAAAGCATAGAGGAGTATGAAGACGTGTTCTGCTTTTCTTATCAGCCTGATCTATATCTAAAGACTTTGAATCCCCGGGATATGCAGATAGGGCCGGGGCCGGTTGTTCTGGTTAAGGCAGACGGGCGAATATTTCCCTATTCCGGTTCATATTCTTATGCGGAGGCCATTGAGGAAACCAGGATGAAACTGTACCGGGAGAAGATCATTAAAAATATACTTCCGGACTATCAGTATGACAAAGAATATACTCTGATCATCGAAAAAATACACCACGAAGATCAGCTGATCTCTGTTTTAAAAAAATACAAAACCGCCTTCATCATTCCTGAAGTGATAGGAAACTCTATTTACCGTACAGAAAGAATCTACAAAACAAACGATCTGAAAAAAAGGTTCTCCCGTCTCCCTGCGGAATTCAATAAGCTGTCTGGAGATTTTTCAGCTGTATTAGCAGAACTTATTGAGGGATATTGCTGTGAATTCAGCCTGAAAACAAAAGACCGTTATCCGTATGCATCGTATACCGGAAATGCCGGAGAAAAGGATTATGAAACGGTTTGGTAAAGTGGCTCATACAGTTCCCGTGTCATTCTTCTTAATTGTTTCAATTTTAAAGCAATAATAAATCATTCCTCCCGCCAGATAAGCAAGAACATCCAGCAGATCTCCCGTAAACCGCTCTGAAACAGCCGGGCATACCACCTCAAACAGCAGCGAAAGGTAGAGAACCGAAGTAAGAATAAACTTCAGATCCGGCTTCCAGCGGTATCCCATTACTTTATTCATGAGGAATTCTATCAGGTAAGCATACATCGGAACCGTAATAAAATCTGTAAAATGATTACTGATCACAGGAATGATAATCCCCTTCTTTCTTAAAAAGACAATCAGAATCCAGACAGCAAGCCCCGATAAAAATCCATAGGAAGCAACCTTATCTTTCATCCTTTACATATGGAGAACAGCCATAATAAACCCAATGATCAGCTGCAGAATTTTAACTATTGTTTCCTGCATATCTTTTCCTCCTTTTGCCTCTTTATTTCCTGAATTTTCGTAGTCGAACATTTTATTACCTTCCATGCCGGTCTGATTTTGAGATACAAATATACTAAAATTAGAACAAATGTTCTAATTTTGAAATATGATTCAAACTCTCTTATCTTTGACTAATGAAAACAAAGGATAAAATATTGCATAAGGCGCTGTATCTTTTCAACGAAAAGGGCTATAACAACATCACTACCAGGCATATTGCAGCAGACCTGAATATCAGTCCGGGAAACCTGCACTATCACTTCAGACATTCGGAAGACCTTGTGAAGATCCTTTTTTCTGATCTGGTTTTAAAGATGGATGAAGTGCTGAACAGGATGAAGAAGGAAGAAAACAGAACGCTGGAAGATCTTTATCAGTTTACCTTATCCACTTATGAAATATTTTATTCCTTCCGGTTTATTTTCATGAATTTTGTTGATATTTTAAAAGAAATCCCTGAGATAGAATCACAGTACGAATCAATCAACGTCAGCAGAAAAGAAGAATTTCAGTTCATTTTTAAGGGCCTTCAGGACAGCGGGGTTTTCAGAAAAAACATTCCGGATTTTATTCTTCAGAGCCTGACTACGCAGATCTTCATCATTGCAGATAACTGGATCACTCATAACAGCCTTGCCTTTAAGTTTGATAAAGAACAGGCTATACAATATTACGTACTTATTCAGATGAATCTTTTTTATCCTCTGTTGAATGAAGAGCAGCAGAAACTTTACGAAAAGAAATACATCACATCATGAATCGGCCGGTTTTCAGCATAAGAAAAGGAAACAGCAGTGACCTTCCGGAAATGCAGCAGCTTTTTGCAGAAACCATCACCCATATCTGCAGCAAAGATTATGATAATGTACAGATTGAAGCCTGGAGACTGGGAGCTGAGAATGAAATGCGGTGGCAGAAAGTGATTGAAAACCAGTATGTGCTGATTGCAGTATCTCATGGGAAAATCGCAGGTTTCATTAGTCTTGATCAGGGAAATTATATTGACCTTCTGTTTGTGCATAAAGATTTTCAGAATCAGGGAACAGCTTTTCAGCTTTATCAATGGGTTGAGCAGGAAGCCGTAAGACAGAAACAACCTTTCCTGACCGCAGATGTGAGCAAAACGGCAAAACCTTTCTTTGAAAAAATGGGCTTTCACATCATCCGGGAGCAGTCTGTTCCGGTAAGAGAAACAAAACTCACCAATTATAAAATGGAGAAAAAACTTTTTTAAAGCTATATCATGAACGGGTTTTACCATGAATATAAAATAGAAGTTCCCGAAGAATTCACCGGAGTATTTTCGCATTTCTATTTCGCGGCGAACCGGCCTTCTGATTGCCCTGTTACCAAAACTCTTCTTCCCACCTATCAGACTATTCTGTTATTCTGTTTTGGAAAAAATGCGGTCATGCAGACACAGGAAGACCATACAGTAACTGTGGATCAGTGCATGGTCTTCGGGCCGGTAAGGCAATCTTTTGTCTATACACTTCCCCCGGAAACGTCCATACTGGTTGCCAATTTCAAAGATGATGCATTTTTCAGATTCTTTGGGAAGGTAATGATAGAAAAGAACCGGATAATACATCCTGATGAACTTCTGGAAGAAAACTGCTTCACAGGCCTCTGGCACATTATTTCAGAGATTCCGTCTCCTGAAGAGCAGGTGAGATGTATTTTGGAATTCTGCAGACCTTACCTGCCGGAACAGGACATCACAGGACTTCTTTTAAGCAGCTTCGATGATGAATCCTTAAATCCGATAAAAACCATAGCCGGGCAAACCGGCCAGACTGAAAGAAATATTCAGCGCAAACAGAAAGAACAGTTTGGCTACACCCAAAAAGAAATTTCCCGGTATACCCGTTTCTTAAAAGCGATTCATCTCATTGAAAACAATATTAAAGACCGACATCAGCCGGAATGGTTCAGCATCATTGACCAATGTGGCTATTACGATCAGAGCCAGCTCATTCATGATTTCAGGCATTACCTGAACCTCTCTCCTACCCAGTATCTGAAATTCCAGCAGGACATCTGCAATCCCCGGGCGGAATAGGCATTTCGTTTTCTTACAATTTTTAAAAGTTCCGCTGCTCTACTTTTGTTTCATTCATTTAAAAAGATAAAGCAATGAGACATCTGATTATTTATGCTCATCCCAATGAGCAAAGTTTAAACCACCACTTTTTACAGACCGTAACTGAAAGTCTTGAATCTAAGAATCATGAGATCAGAATAAGGGATCTTTACCGGACAGGATTTGATCCGGTTCTTTCTTTAGCAGATATGCAGGGACAGCGGGCCGGGAAAGTTTCAGAAGATGTGCAGACTGAACAGGAGCATATTTCCTGGGCAGATCAGATTACGTTTATTTATCCCATATGGTGGACCGGAATGCCTGCCATTATGAAAGGATATATAGACAGGGTCTTCAGCTATGGTTTTGCCTACCGGTATGATTCCGGAGTGCAGAAAGGACTTTTAAAAGGGAAAAAAGCAGTGGTGATCAATACCCACGGGAAATCAAATGAAGAATATGAACGCATGGGAATGGATAAAGCCCTTTCACTGACTTCCGACGGCGGTATCTTTATATATTCCGGTTTTGAAATCATCCGCCATTTCTTCTTTGACAAAGCAGACCGGGCTTCTTCCGGTGATGTGGAGATCTGGACAGAACAGATCCGGAATACTTATCTCCGGTACGCTTAGTGCTGAAAACAGGAAGTTACTTTTAGCCACAGATACAAAAATCCACTGTAATATCAGATGATCTTAAAAGATGAACATATATTATGGGTGGCTTCATAACTTCCTTCTTTCTGCTCCCAACTTCCGGCCTGCCTGTTATCCTGAAGTATTTTTCCCTCTCTTATCTTTTTCTGTTTCGGAGATGGATATTTTATGGCATGGTATTCGCTGAAAGAATGGCAAGTAAAATTGTTTTGAACCATTATTTTAAACCATTAGGATTGGTAAAATGATCAAAATTTTTAAGTTTTTTTGCTAAAATCTTACCTTCCTTGTTCCAAAACAAGGCATCTTAATGGTTTAAATATTGGAATAATACGAAAAACTGTTATATTTACAGTACAGATGAAACATTTGAACAGCATATTGCGTCTTCCTTTCTTCAGTGAGTATTACTCCCCGGCCAGCCGTTCGGGAAGACTTTCTATATCTGTGATCCAATAACTATTCTAATCAATTATATAGAGCCCGGACAATAGTGTCCGGGCTTTTTCATTTTTAAAATTAATACAACATGATCAGTACATTACAAGAAAATGCAGCCATCATCCTTCCGGAAAACGGGCTGGAACAGAAGCTGAAACAGGCTGAAAAGGAAAACCGGAAATTAATCATCAAACTGGGCTTCGATCCTACGGCTCCTGATCTTCATCTGGGCCATGCAGTGGTTCTCAGAAAACTGAAACAGTTTCAGGATCTGGATCATCAGGTGATCATTGTGGTGGGAAGCTTTACCGCAAGAATCGGTGACCCTACCGGAAAGAATAAAGCCAGAAAACCACTGACGGCTGAAGAAGTAAATCATAATGCACATACCTACATCAGCCAGCTTTCGAAAATATTAAGCATTGAGAAAACCAAAATTGTATTCAATTCCGACTGGCTGGACACTCTGAGTTTTCCGGAAGTGATTCAGCTGATGTCTAAAGTGACCGTAGCCCAGCTGATGCACAGAAACGATTTCAGCAAAAGATTTACCGAAAACACTCCGATCGCCATGCATGAGCTTGTTTACCCTATTCTCCAGGGATTTGATTCGGTGAAAATTGAATGTGATATTGAGATGGGCGGTACCGATCAGCTTTTCAACTGTACAATGGGCAGACAGCTTCAGGAAGTTCATGATCTGCCGGCACAGATCGTTATGTGCATGCCGCTGCTGAAAGGTCTCGATGGAAAGGAGAAGATGAGTAAATCTCTCAACAATACAATCGGGCTGACTGACGAGCCGAATGAAATGTTCGGAAAAACCATGTCGGTCCCGGACAGCCTTATCCCTGAATTTATTGATCTTACCACTGATTTTACCCCTGAAGAAAAGAACAGTCTGAAATTGAAAATAGAAAACGGCGAAAACCCTATGAACATTAAAAAGATCATTGCTAAAAATATCATTACCCAATACCATGATAAAGTTTCTGCAGAGCTTGCAGAAGAGTTTTTTAAAAACCAGTTTCAGAATAAAAATTTTGAAGAGAAAGTCTATGAACAGGTTTTCATAGAATCATTGGAACACCGGGATATACTTTCGTTGGTTGAGCTCTGTCACCAGTTAAAAAATGACCTCAGCAAATCTGCTGTACGGCGACTGATTCAAAATGGAGGTGTTCAGATCGATGATATAAAAATTTCAGATCCGGAACAGGACATTGAACTGAAAAAAGAACTGAAGATCAAAATCGGGAAAAGAAGTTTTTTTGAACTGGTATAAAATGCTCCGGATGCAGGAATAATTTCAATATATGCGTTGAATCAAAGAAAAACAATGACTACGAAAGAAATTTCCCTGCTCGTTCAGAAAGAACTTTACAGAACGTTGATACGGAAATCAGAGAGGATGAAATTGTATGGGGCAGACCATTACGGAGCTGAAAATCCGGTAGCGGAATGATAGACCCCACTGATGAAACAGTGAATGAAAACATTGGTTTCCATCAGGATTCAAAAAATTTTCTGAAATTCAATGATTATATGATCCTGCTTACAAAACAGATTCCGGACAGCAGACTGGAAGGTTTGAGTACACTTTTACTGAGGATGAAGAAAAAACTGTTCGGGGCATTAAAAATAATCCGGACAGCAGCCCTCTCATAAAAGACAGTTGAAAATGAAATTGAATTCCTGAAAAAGATGTTTAACCCGGATAATACCGCCACACAAACGGTATACAGGGCTTATGATTTTTTTCTGCAGGCTCTGGCTATGAAATCTAAGATTACTGCTGATAAAAATACAGGAATAGTTATTTTAGATTCCTGTTAATGGTACTGCAATTGTATCTGTAAGATGAATAAAAAAATAAAACAATGAATCCTGATCTTCACTATAAAAAAGCCGATGAAACCGATATTGATTTTCTTCTCAGCCTGAGAATGAAAACCATGAATCCCCATTATGCAGAATCCGGCCTGCCGACTGACCGTGAGGCTACTCTGCAAAGAGTTCTTTACAGGTTTGATAAAGCCCATCTTATTTTCCTGCACGATCGCCCTGTCGGATTATTAAAAATAGACCGGATGGAAAAGAAAACAGAAGTTCTTCAGCTGCAGATCGATCCGGAAATGCAGGGCCGGGGGCTTGGAAAAAAAATCCTGAAAGATATTCTTGATGAAGCCTCAGAAACAGGAAAAACAGCAGGACTGAGCGTTTTGAAAACCAATAAGGCACAGAACTTATATTCCGCATTAGGATTTGAAATCGTTGGAGAGGATGAACATTCTTATTTTATGGAATTTTCAGGGGAGAAAAAATCATAAAACCTTCACCATCTACGGAAGAGCATCCACAAAAATCTGTGGGATCTGTGGGAAATTATTTTATCCACAAACCGAAGGTTCGAAGTAGTCAAAAGGTGCATTTTTTTTACACTTTAGATGGCTTTAAGTTTAAAAACTTTGTGCATAGAAGTTCACGTTTTTCATTGCAAACCAAATACAATTTAAACCCATAAAATCATCTCATTGAAGATTTTCCACATTCAGCTAAGCCTTTAAAGATTTTATTTATCTCTTTATCCCGAACTCTCAGGTTATCCTAATAAATTAGCCTTGAACAAAATTGATCAAGGCCTATTATTTTTAATTTCCTATATAGCAATGAATCTGTTTTCACAGAATTTGATGGTGGTGGTTCTTCACCTGTAATACAGCCTATATCTGAATTTAAATATTGCTTTATTTCATTGAATACGGAAATACTTTCCTCAGAATCGGTTTCTCTTCCTGATATGGAAACTCCAAAAATTAATTTACCATCGTCTATATATTGTACAGTAACCTGCAAGACTCTCCCAATAAATAATATAATCAACATTCATATTTTGCTCAAGATAAATCTTTAACATTATAAAAAATAGTTTCATACTTATTGTTTCCAAATTGAGGGACTGGATAATCTATATCTACCTCCTTTTTTGAGGTAAAAAATCATTAAGGAATTCGTAAACAAGATTCAAATCTCTACTTTCAGTTAAATAATATGAATCGATATATTGTGGCATAAAAAATATATTTTAAGATTATTGCATTTTTCCAACACTAACAACCTTACCTCCAAGTGTTTCATAATAATACTTTTGTCCATTTATAATTGGTTCTGTCATGTTTACTGTCGTTTTCACTCCATTAACTAATTCTTTTGAATGAAAAAAACCTTTTGAACCAGCATTTCTGATATTAGTAACAGCACTACTAAACATGTTCTGGAGTTCAGCAGCATTGGTTTTAGACCAATTGGGAAGATTTAATTCTGCATGATGCCTTGAATAACTATGTTGAAAAGCTTTTATCTCAGCTTTAGTCATACTTGACCAAGTAGTGACATGTCCTACCATCTGAACAGCTTCTTTAGCGGCAGCTTCTGCTCCTTCTTCTGCCATTTCTTTAGTGGCAGTTTTGCAACATCTTTAGCCGCTAGCTCTATACCTTCTTCTACCAGTTCCTTACCAATGGCTTATACTCCTCCTTTAATAATAGAACCTGCTTCCAGTGTTGCTATATCCAGAGCCTGTCCTCCAACACCAATACCAGTCTGTACCCAGTTTCCGTCTCTTATGCCTTTGTAAAATTAAAGCATTGAAATCTCAACGCTCAATTTTTGAAATATTGCTAAATTATAATTTAATTATTATTCATTGATGATATAGTACAACATTTGGTAAATTCTTTATATGGTAAGCCTTTCTCAATATCAATAATCAATGATGATTTATTATTAAAAATAAAAATGTATACTGGTTTTATACATAATTGCAAATTCAAACATTTTGATAATTTCTTCTGGGTTACAGCGAAGTTTTTTTAGTTCATTATATGAACAAGATATGAGATCTAAATCTGTAATATGCTCGTCTTCATAATCATCTATATTGCTATCTGAAATTTTATTAATTAGAGCAAAGACTCCCTCATTCCATAATTTTTCAAATTCATAAGGTGTTAACTTCAGTTCAACAACTTGCTCTGAAGTTGCCGTATCGTAGTCTAATGCAATTTCTGCTTCTTTATTTTTTGGAACAACTATTATTTTTGACATGTTAATCAATATTATTAAAATGAGTTACCTGATTATATTCACCCTGACTTCTTCCCATAATCTTCCCGTTTACAGTCTTATTATTCGGTATACTTCCATTCAGATCTAAATAACTTCGTCTTCCTGATAAATTTGTATTCTGAATTCTGAAGTAATTTCCACTATTATCATAAACTACTTGTACTCCAGTTTCTGAGTTTTTATAAATGGTTTTACCCTTGGCTGTTGTAGAAACTTCTGCCTTAGGTGCAAATTTATTTATTGCTTCAGTAAGACTCGAATTTCCCCAACCTTGACTATATTGAGCCGCTCTTGCTGCTCCTCTTTTTGCGATAGCTTCTGTTCCTTCTTCAGCAACTTCTTTGGCTGCTGTCTTAACAGCATCTTTAGCCGCTAGCTCTATACCTTCTTCTACCAGTTCTGTACCAATAGCTTTTACTCCCCCTTTGATAACAGACCCCACTCCCAGTGTTGCTATATCCAGAGCCAGTCCTCCAACACCAATACCAGTCTGCACCCAGTTGCCATCTCTTATTCCTTCATAAATATCTAAACTACTTCCTACAACAGGGAGAAAGCCAACCCCAATTCTTGCTGCATCTCCCCAGCTGAAGCCACTGGAACTGCTATTTTGGTTTGATGCAATACTAAATGTACCTAAATTAATATTAGCAATATCGGCTCCTATCGTATTCCCGTTGCTATCTTTCATTAAGGTTGATGTTCCATCATTGGCATTTATTCCACCTTCATAAAGTCCTCCTACATATCCTGTATCATTCACCTCCTTTGCTTCCAATCCCTCTATTTCCCAGGCATCAATAACCCTATTTTCAGAAAAATTATAGTGTGATTGGTAAGCATACATTTCACTTAACGGATCAATATTTAAAAACCTGCCTATATCAGGCATATAGTTTCTCCATTTAAAGCTATACCATCCATTTTCCTGAAGTTCCTGTCCCTGATACTTATACTGATAAGCATTCTGTGTAGTCACCGTATAATTATGCAGTAAACCAAATGGATAATAATTATTCACCTCCATAATCTCTCCAGGTTTGCTCATACTGATGCAATTCGGAATTTGAAACGGAGGATTAAAAGGACCGTCACACTGCTGCTGAAAATATTGTCTTGGCTGGATAAATCCATCCTTATTGGTATCTGTATAAGCTAACCTCACATTTCCCAGATGATCGGTGTAATTATAAACATACTGACTGCTTAGTACATCATAATAACCTTCTGATGTAGGAATAATCCTAAGCTTCATTACAGCCACTTCATTGGGATCAGGCATTATAATATCTCCGCCTGTTCCTGTTTCCGAGGGTTTGGTACTTTTATACTGGAAGCCATCCAGATAATCTGTTTCTAAATCTCCAAAGAGCTTCCTTACTTTTACTCCATCTGCTCTGTAAGTATAATTTGTTACTTTGGTATTTTGAGTAACCTGTTTAGGTAAATTTAAAAAATTATATTGTATTGAGGAAATACCTTTATCCAATTGGCTGGTCATATTTCCATTACCAATACCTCCATTATCATATTCAATGGTATTGGGAGTTATGAGATAAGGATAACCTGAGGGGTTTTGTTGTTCATCCGTTACTTTAACCAATCTGTTACCAACATAATCATATTTTAGATTATCAATCACCTGTGCAGTATTATTTCCAATAAGTATCCCTTCTGATCTTTTTAATCTCTGGATATTTCCATTCAAATCATAATCCAGTTTTTCAAAGAATTCTTTTGCAGCTTCACTGCCTGCCTTTTGATAAAAACCACCTAAAAGCCTGTTTAATGGATCATAAGAATATCCATATCTTTTTAAAGGCTCATTTTCCTCAGTTAATGTTTTCCAATCTACTTCTGCAATATTCCCATTATATTTAGGTTTTACTTTGAGTTCAGGAAAATCTGAATTAGGAATTTCCAAACCGTCACGCTGAGTATATTTGATTTTATATCCAAATAAATCATTTCCTAGGTTATTGGGATCATTAATAGCCGTCATCCAACCCCGAATATTATAAGTATAATCAACTGTCTGGAGCGGCATTGAAATATTTGTTCCGCCCACTTTCTTAGTTTTAAGCTGGGAAAGTTCATTGTAGCTGTTCTGTGCCAGGATCTCTTCGGCATTACCGTCTACCTTGTGTTTGTGAACCAGCAGCCTGTTCTGATGGTCGTAGGTGAAAGTTTCTGTGATCACTCTTTCCGTATCGGTGCCCAGTCTTTTGTGGCGTGTCACGGTTTTCTGAACGGTTCCGGCAAAATCCAGCCTGGATTCGCTGTGGGTGTAGCCTCCCAGATGATTGATGGAATGCGAACCGATCACTCTTCCTTTGGTGTCATAATAAGAATAGCTTTTGGTCCAGTTGTCATCTTCGATGTTCTTCACCAGGCTCATGACAGAAAGACCTTTGGTGCTTCTTCCTTCTGAAGAAGGAGTGCCGGTTAAAATAGTTTCCCCTTCAATAGCGGATGGGAAAGCAGGATTGAAGCTGTACTGGGGATAGGTATCGTAATAATTCACACTCAGCACTTTTTCCAGAACATGAAAATGATTATTGGTATACTGGATCTGCATTCCATCCTTTGTAAAACCTCCGGAATGTCTGTTTTCCACGATCAGGTTGGGACCAGCCTGGGCCTGCATATTAACCCTGTTCATCCCGAAGATAACAGCCGTATAGGCTACCCGGCCAAAAGAATCGTATTTGGTGAGGATCCACTGTCCTTTCTCCTCCAGGTTAGCATCCTGATTGAGGACCAACCGATTGGCCTTGTCATATACCATATATTCCCAGCCTTTCCCCGGAAGCTTCTTTTCTACTAATCTGTTTTTGTTATCATAGCGGTACTGATAACATAGATTATCTAAGATGGTTGGTGTCAGTGCAGATGAAACTGATGCTAAGGGCGGAATAACATAAGCTAGCCGATCATTACTATCATACACATAATATGTATCAATATTACGGGCTCCATCATTTTTTCTAATCAGTATAATGTGTCCATAATGATCTTTAAATACTATCTTTTCATTATTGTCTTCATCCTTGACACTAAACTTATATAATGAGTTTTCATTATAAAAAGTAATTTGAGAAAGGCTTGAATTATAAATCTGATTGGCATTGTCCCATACTGTATTGATTTGGTATTTCTTTACCTGGTCGGCTGTCGAATTGGCGTCATAATCATATTTTACAGTATGCCCTGAACTCATTTTCCATTCTTCACCAGGACTGGCAGATTGAAATATTCTGCTTAAAGGTGAGGATTCTAGCTCTTTTTCAGAAAATGCATTGGTAACTCCATAATATGAGTTTACCGTACTTTCTGTAACTGAAGTTTGAATACCCGCATTAGAAGTCTGTACAGGAACAGGCAAATAGTCTTTTGCTTTCCTTCCGAACTGGTCATATACTATTGATAAAACCATATCCTGTCCTGACGGTGTAGACTTTATAGATATTACCTGCTTAGGTCTCCCAAGTCCATCCAAATACTGAACACTTTCTAATTGTTTTTGTACAGGATCGGAAGGATCAGATAAATATGTTTTCTTGTAAATATAATTTTCACTATCCGTGAGATTCTGAGAGTAGGAATAACTAAAAATTATCCCTAGTAATATGATTAATATTTTCTTCATGACTTTAGTTTTTATAATGATACTTATATTCCTCTATTACCTTGCTATTAACATCTATCACTTTTTCAAGTTTATTATTTTGAGGATTGTATTTGTAATACTCTCTCTGTCCATCAGGATTTGTGAGACTTGTTACTCCAATTAAAGGATCATAAGTGTAAGTTATGATTTGATAATCTTTGAAAGCTGTATTTTTTCTAAGATCATCCAATAGTGAGATCAGTATATTTTCCGAAGTTGTATCCACGTCAACATCTGAAGCATCATGCAAATATCCAATATTTGTATTTGTATTTACATAATTATAAGTTGCACCTACAATTTTTGCAATAGGCTGGGATTTATTGTAACCATAAATAATGGTTGTTGGAATCCCTGAAGTATCAGTATATTGCAAAACACGCCCTTGACCATCATATAAATCATAAGTGATTTTCGTATCAACACTTGTCTCGTTTCCATAATCATTTAAACCTGTTTTTATTGTTCGGGATGAAATTGGAAGTATGAAATTATTCGTTGTAGAGTTTTTGGCAAAAATAGTTTCAGTTCTGGAAATTGGCTGCTGTGCTTCATTATATTTTGTAACCGACAAAGGAATTCCGGTCATATTTTTAGTGATCATATCAGAAAATGGCTGGCTTGAAGTATTCATATCTGATGGATACTGAAATTTAACACTCTTGAATTTGGAAAGGTCAAGTTTGTTAGGATATTCTTCTATTTTATCAATAAGCGTGTAACTTGGATCTACAGGGCTTTGGTAATAATATCTTTTTAAAGATTCTATTTTTCTGCCGTCTTTAAAATATTCCGTTGTAATCTCAGAATCTAAAACCTTATCTGAATAATAAATTAAGTAAGGGTTAATATTTGAATTACAGCTTTCACAACCGGGTTGAGGAATTGGGAAAAGCCCATATCCAAAAGGATCTGCACCTACATGTGATTCCCAATCACTGGTAAAATAATTATAATTAACCGCTTTACTTTTTAAATCTGATTGTATTTTATAAATATATAGTTTATCCAATATAGCTCTTTGGTTGGAATCAAAATAAGTTTTATTTTTTATTTGCCCCCTTTCAAAAGAATGATCAGTTTTTTTAGATACCTTATTATAAGGTCTAAACCCTGAAATATAATGGTCAGGGTAGTCATTGTAGTCATTAAACTTATACCGTATATAGCCATCATTTACTTTTTCAAATACTGTACTATATGCCACATTTGAGTTGAAAAAATCAGATTTGGGTAATATACCATTTGCTGAAGAAGTGGCCCCAGGAATTGGATTAGTATCTACATTAGAATATGTTCCTCCACTGGAAATTACATTCATTTCATGAACATTGTGTCTCAAAAAGAATAACGGTTCATACATAAGTATTCCAGAAGAAATATTATTATCCATCTCATCAAAAGAATTGTTATAGAAAAATTCTCTTTCTTTTCCCTCACTGATAATTTTTTTAATCCTTAAACCACCACCTCCATTAGGAAACATCTCTGTAAGCACAGAATTCGTCATAGAAATGTTATTAGTTATGCGTGACCTAAACGAATGAGGTTCAAATACAAAACTTGTAATTCCTCCTGTTGGCCAAATGATCTGCTGCAAAGAGCCACTTATAGCTCTAGACGTTACAGTTCCTCTATTGGAATACTTATTATTTTCAAATTCTTGCCAAAAAGCCAATCTGGTTGCATAAGAAACTGATGTAGGTTGACCATTATAATATCCCCACATATCTGTTTTCTCCGATAAATAACCTGGTAAATTAAAAGGTTGGTTATAAAAAAATTGATATTTTTCATCATTATTTTTTATAATCTGATATAAAAATACTCTTGGGTCTGAATTGGCATATTGTAAGTCAAAGTTGTTAATTAGTTTGTTATTAAAATTAACTTTGACATTACTAAGTACATATCGATTGTGTTTATAAGCATTTGAGACAGGTATTTCATCAGTATATAAATTGGCTATAATTTCATTTAACCATTTTCTATTATATAAAGGATCATGTGTATAGGGCGGGCTATAATAAAGTAGATTATTACCAGAACGAGTATATTGTATGTTACTCTTCTCAGTATAACCAAAATCTATTGATGTGCCATTTAGCGTTGTTATTTTATTTAAATATGAGGGTTTATAAAAGTAACCATTCTCTCTGTAAATATGATAAAAACCCGCTTCAGTTGTTGGATTCTCAGAATAGCCAGCATTTGAATATTGTTGTTCTAAGGATGATGATGTAACATATGGACTTTCATTATAAAGGTTTATTAAAAAGTACTGGCCAGTATTATATGTAAAATTGAAAAGTATTGTACCATTTGGGTCAATAACCTTTTTCAAATTCCATTTCATTGCATAAGCATATACAAATTCAGTATCATAATATGATCCAAGATTCGTTTCTATGCTTTTAATATCATTATCACCAAAAATATATTGATATCCATTATCATCCACCAATGTCAGCCTACCAATAGACTTTCTTTCATAAGTAGGTGTTATGTCTCCCCATTGAGTATGTTTTATACCTTCTGTAGGATTTATTAAATCATTGTTTAAATTAAATTGTACCTTTAGGTTATCTTTCGATGAAACTTTCCAATTTCCATCTTCACCCATAAAAAAATAACCACTTTTTCCCAAAAAATTGAAATAAAAAACGTCAGGTTCTGTATCTAATTTCCATGTGTAATATTCGTCTAATAGACCATCGGGGTATATAAATTCATTAATTGCTCTATATAATATCTTTTTTAAGTGTGCGGAAGTGTCCCAGTCGTTACGGTTTAGGATGTTTTTTGAATAGAAGAAACCAACTTGGTGAGCCTGTTTTCCACCACCGCCTGCTTGATTTATGCCAGGTACATAAATTAATTCATCGAAACATGTCCCTTTTATTTTTCTTGTAATAGATCCCCCCGCGTTTAAATTCCAGTTTTGGCCCACTATTCCAGAGACATTGTTAACTAGTACTCCTGTAGCATCATAGTTTAAATTAAGATCTAAAGGAAGATTATTTTCTTGTATTTTTTGAAGAGGGATATTAACATTTACCGTTCCTGTATATAAATCTACTCCAAAATCTTTATCATAACTAATACTGTTATTCCCATCATTAACTGAAGACTGGCTACCACCATTAACATTAAATGTTTGAGCATAGCTTAATAAGGAATTAATTATAGCTATAAAAATTAAAATTTTCTTTTTCCTCATTTGTTTACTTTTTTATCAATTTAGCATTCGCTGTTTTATTAGTATCTGTTTTTATCGTTACGAGATAAGCTCCCTGAATCAAGTTCTGAGTGTTAATTTTCGTAACTTTATTCTTAGTCTTCAAGCTCTGAAGCTGTCTTCCTCCCATATCATACAACAAAATATCAGCATTGTTAAAATCAAAGCCTATTTCTACATAGGCGTAATCTGAAACAGGGTTTGGATACATCTTAATATCCTGTTTTTCTATAAGCTGGTCAAGTTGTTTATCTCCAAGCTTTACGATTTTCCAATTCTCTTTTCCTAATTCTTCCGCGCTCGTTCCTGCCAAAATAATGGAACCATCTCTATTCAATTTTATATCGGATAGCCTTTCTTCTCTTTTCCTAGATTCTCCCTTTACGTGTTTTCTCCACTTCTCATTTCCATCCTGATCCAGATACAGCATCCAGAAAGTTTCATCGTTGGTCTGTATCTTTCCTTCTGCCTGAGTGTAGCCACCCAAAAGAATTCCTTTGGAGGATTTTTTATCCGCTGAATGAAGTACGCTGTTTCCCATCAGGATATCCCGGTTTCCAAAGTTGTAAGATTTCTGCCAAAGTTCTTCTCCCCTTTCGTTTAAGGAGATTAGCCATAGATCGGTTCCTTCTTCTATACCGACAGTTTTGTTTCCCGATCTTTCGGATCTGGATTCTCCACCTATCAGATAACCTGTGGAAGTAAGTGCTAATGTTCTTATATGATCATCTGACTTTCCTCCAAAGTTCTTTTCCCATTCTACTTTTCCTTCTTTGTTGATTTTGATTATATAATAATCTCCCTCTCCAAGGTTTTCGGTTTTCTTAGAACCTCCTATACTACTTCTGGAATATATCCCTAACAAAGCGCCACCATCTTTAGTAGGAATCATTTTTTCTATCTCATCTAATCCTTTTCCTCCTAAAATAGATTGGTATAGTTCTTTTCCATCTTTATCAAGTTTTACAATCAAAATATCTTTTGACCCGTAGCCTTTTGACGAGTTTTGAATATTACCAGCAACAAAAAAACTCAGATCGGTTGTTTGAATTACTGATCTTGCTTCTTCATCAGATGCCGATCCTAAAGTTTCCTGCCAAAGTTCGTCTCCAAACTCATTAAGCCTAATAATCCATATATCTGATCCTCCTTTGGAATCATCTTTTTTATCCAGTCCTTTTCCTGAATAAGAAGTTCCTGCTACCAGGAAACCTCCTTCCCGGGTGGAAACGGAAGCGGAAAGATAGTCGTGGTTCTGTCCTGAAAGGTATTTTTCCCAGACCTGTTCACCCTGCTGGTTAAGTTTTACCAGATGGAAATCGTAGCCGTTGTTTTGCTTCTGGTTTGAGTTCACTGAACTTGTAGAAGGGTTAGCCTGAATTGAGCTTCCTGCAATTAGGTATTGTCCGTCTATTGTAGTTGTTACCTGACTAAGAAAGTCCTGAGTATTGGACTTTATATCTTTTTGCCAGACAATTTCCTGAGCAGACAGACTCAAGATTGTGCACATCGTAAATGCACCCATGTAGAGTTTTTTCATCTATTTATGTTGTTAGTTAATGTAGCTTTGCAAATTTAACACTTTTAACAGTTATTAAAATTCCATTAAATAGATTTAATATGAATTTTATCACTTGTTAGTGTTTTTATCTCTCATTGGCTTTAAATTTTAGTTTAATGCAAATCTATTGTTTCAAAACGACAAAACCTGTCGCATTAAAAACAGGTTTTGAGCCATTAAGTATTTTCCTTGTTAAGATTCCTTTCTAGCCTGTCTGTAACAAGTTTCAAAATATATAACAGATAATATGAGAAATCAACATGCAAAATAAGCATTGAAACTATCATCAAAATAAATGATACATCATCCCAAATGTTGTATGGTTTAAATTTGATTGCTGAAAAACAAGTTGTTTGTGTCAGCAACCGCATTATTACTTTGCATTATTAAAAGGATTTTTTCCTTCATATTTAAAACTGTTCCCGTCTTTTGATATTGGTTCTGGTTAAGGAGTTTAAATGTAAAAGGCTGAATGATGGAAGAAGGAGGCTGGAAGTTAATTTCAGTTATATTTATTGAAAGTCACCAGAAAATCAAATTAAATAAAAATAGATTAATACGCATTGTTAATGACTTCCACAACTTATTTCTTCCATCATACAGTTTCAAACCTGCATCCATCAGACATTCTTATCATGAACTGAGTTTAAATAATAAAAAAACACTCCATTCGCTTTAGCCAAAACTTATACAGCAAGCTATAAAATCCAAAAAACTGTACATCAGTGAAAAACTAAGCTCACCTAAGTTTCTAAAAATCTACGATTTTTATATATTCGCCGGTAAGAATTTTATCGGAGATAAAATCATTGCGCCTTTATACAACTTATAAAATAATTCCTGCGACCTTGTGTTTTTCCAACAAAAATCTGCATAATCTGCAAAATCAGCGAGACCATAAAAATCTCCTCTAAAAATCGTTTAATGTAGTTTGCAGAATTTATTCAATAGAGTTGAACGATAATCCGCCTGAATAGTAATATGAAACATTATTGATTCGCCAGCGTTACATAGATCAGCCTTCCTCCTTCTTCTGCGGATAAGAGGATCTTTTTGCCATCTGTAAGTTCTGTCATAGACCCTGGTGGAATTTCTTTCTGTTCTGTAACGTCTTTCATGGAAGTCAGGCTCTGATTCACCAATACCCATTTCCCCTGATGAAAGGTAAAATATCCTACGGGCATTTTATCCTGCATCGTAAGATTTTCGTTTCGGATTACTTTCCGGGAGACATGCCATTTGAAAAGATACTGGTTATTATACACCATCAATCTGTGGTTTTCCGGTTTCCATACCTCATCATCAAATTTAAAATACAGATCCAGTACAGGAAGCGTTCCCCGGTGAGGAGTACCGCAGAACGGACATTTCGGATTACTGGTATTATCAAAGACATACCATTTTTCCGTACAGGCCGGATTATGGCAGGGTTGTATCAGGTCTACGGTTTTCAGCAGGGCTGTTTCCCATTCATTGGCCAGAGGGCGTCTTATAGGCTCATGAAGTCCTTCTACAAAAGCTTTTTTGAACAGTTCGGAAAGATAAGGCCCGGTAATGGTATATGGAATTTTCTGAGGATCTCCCCAGAATGTTTCCCATTTTTTCAGATGGTCAGGTTTTACATGGTTTACAGAATCCTCAGGATGTTCTACAAACGTCGCTTTTTCTCCCATAGAGAGTATTTCATCTTTTTCAGAGTCCAGGTCCCATATTTTTCCGCCTCTCAGCGGATGTCTTCTCAGCAGATACATGTAGATCAGGGCTGCCAGGGCATGAAGGTCTGTTTTCTGATTGGGCAGGTGTCTTCCTGGATCCTGAATATTCAGATGTTTGGTCTTCAGCACTTCAGGAGCGATAAAATCCGCGGTTCCGATTACTTCCGGAGGGAATAGTTTCGGCACTACCAATCCGTCTATATCAATGATACAGGCTGATTTCGTTACCGGATCCACCAGGATATTATTATAAGAAAGATCGGAATGAGCCAGCCCCATCTGGTGAAGTTTTTTTACGCCCCGGCTGATATTGATGGCGATCTGAAAATAGCTCAGCCAGTCACCGAGCTCCGACTGGTCGAGTCTTAGCGGATACTGCTGGTTTCTGAACATGGGAGAGGTAAACCATTTTCCCACTTTATCCTCACCCCGGATATTATCTGAACCGATATATCCTTTGGCAAAGAAGAATTTATTATGATACACAGGAACGACGATTCCTGTAAGTTTTCCTTTTTCCACAATATCATACGGCCATCTGAATATTTCGTTCAAAAAGTATTCTGATGAGGTTCCGTTCTGTATATTTCCGAGATAGGTAGATACGATGCGCATGATACGTTCTTTCTGCCCGGCATCGATAGGATTCCGGTAGAAGGCTACGACGTAATCTCTTCCGGGAGAAAAGTAAACATCTTTTACTCCTCCGCGGATGGGATTTTCATCTACATATTCATAAGATTTGGCTGAGTCTAAGATAGAGACAACCCTAACGGTCTTTTTCATGTTTTTAATAGATTATGGCCAGGGTTCTGTCGTCGTGATTTCCTCTGCTCCAGAAATCAGCCCACTGCAGAAGCTGGCGGTCAATATCTTCATCGTTGATAAAGTCAACCTTTGCACGGTCATCATTATTTCCGTTGAGGTCGCTAAAAAAAGTCTTCCAGCTTTCCAGGTCTTCGAGTTTATTTTCCGTCATGAATTTCGGATCGTAAATCCCGTCGGTCATCAATACCAGATAGGAAAAATCATTCACACAGGTCATTCCGAAACGGGAAATCATCTGATCATTGAAAATCTCATCCATGGTAATAAAACGGGTACCTCCGCTGAATTCTCCCACATCCATCCGGTTTAAGAGCTTTACTTCGGAAAAATCAGGACTGATGAGATTGATCGGGCAGTCTCCTACTCCAAAGGTCAGGAAAATATATCCGAAATCAAACTTTTTAGCCAGCGCAAAGATCAGCGTGGCATGGAAATCTTTGATGGACAGCGAATGTTCTGAGGCTGTTTTATCCAAAGCTTTATATACCTCCTTTACGCTTTCAGACAGGATTCCGGTAATATTCTTTTCTGCTTCCGAATGTACTCCGGACACAGCATTATAAATAATCTTTATATTCTTTTCAAGCTCATTCAGTGTTGCCTCCGAACCAAAAAACGCATTCACTGAATGTACGGCCAGCCTGGAACCTTCTCTGGCCATTTCTGCGGATCCGGCTCCATCCGATACGGAAACAATATTCCATCCTCCGGAAAGTTCATTTACAGCAAAATCATCTTCCCTGAAACGTCCGTCATGTGCATGTGAGCGGCCTCTTTTGGAAGCTGCTACTATTTTCTTATCCAGAAAAGTTCCTTTCAGTGAAACTTCATCCGGCTTGTAGAAAACAGCATTGGTATCACCCGGAATATTTTTCCAGAGGTCTTTGGGATCGGCATTTACATACAGCTGAACTCTTTTTGTATCTGAACAGTTTTCGTCCCGGATATGACAGTATTCGATGTCCAGATCATAGACATTGCCGCCTCTCGGAATTCCGGTAATTCTGTTTTCCTCAAATTTCAGTCCGGTTTCCTCAATATTTCCGATCGCTTTGATTCTTATATTGGGAAAATCATCCATCTCAAAACTGAATTCGTAGAACTGCCTGGATGTGGCATTTTTCAGGACCAGATAAGAATCCCTGAACTCTTCTTTCTCGTTGGAGATCATTTTTTTCTGTCTGATCTCTTCATTTCCGGAAGGTTTCTTCGGATCTTCCTCTTCTTCTCCGTTCCCTTTATGGTTAAAAAAAATGCTGCCCATATTGTTTCTGATGCTAGCCCAATGTTCTGTTTATATCAAAACCTCCGCTGGAGAATCCGTAGTGATCGGATGTTCCGCACCAGGGACATTTGTTATATCCTTCTCCCTTCAGGCAGTGAATTCCTCCACAGGAACAGGTAGCCAGTGCAATAGGATTGGCACAGTGGGGACAGGACGTTCCGCCCTGCAGTTCTTCAATGGAAATCTTCAGGTTGTTTCTCTGAGATGAAGAAAGTCTCATATATGCTTTTTCATCAATTTTATAGGCACCATCCAGCTTGTAATACCTGGTGGACATTCCCATAATTCCTGAATCTGTAAAAGCTTTTTTGAACTTCATCAGGTATAGTTTTTCTGTTTCCGAACATTTTCCGTTCAGCACCACAAAGTTATTATCCGGAAATTTCTGTTCCATTTCAGGATCTACTTTTTCCAGAATAACAGAATCGATCTTTGAAAGATTGATACCTTCTTTATTGGCTTCGGTTACACTCTGGCTGGTCGTTTTAATGGAATCTGTCACCCATCTGAAGAATTCTTTATAGGAGTTTTCATCGGAGTTGTTGAAAAGCAATACGTTTTCAGCTAAGGAACCGAGCAGTTTGTAATTGGTATTTTCCCCTATAGATACGGCAATGGTATTGGCCTTTCCGTTGTATTTGGTATTCCATCTTTCTATCGCTTTGGTAGCATCGTCTGTCGGAACCCCGTCTGTAAACAGAAAAACAATAGGTTTCCAGTCTCCTTTTCTTTCATAGGTAGTTTTCACAATATCCCGGTCTATACAGTCCATTACTTTGATCAGCCCCTGGGACAGTGAAGTTCCGCTTCCGATCGGAATTTTAGGAGGATAAAAGCTGATGATGTCCTGAAGCGGAGTAATAACTTCAGCTTCTCCGGCAAAACCGATCACTGAAATGTAAACCGTTTCTAATGAATACGGATCTTTTTTTAATTCTCTGATGATATTGGCAATACCTTCCTGTACCTGTTCGATAGGTTCTCCTACCATAGATTCGGAGACATCAACCAAAAAATAAATCGGCAGTCTTCTCATGATTATAGTGTAAAGACGTAATTAAATAATAATATTAAGCTCTGAAGGCGGCGGCGGAAGCGTGACATTTTCTCCTGTATTCTGGGAATGCCCTCCCTGTGTAATGGAAGAACTTACCCATCTGAAGAAAGAAGAAAGCGTAATTGCATCTGTTGTATCCAGCTTTACCACATGATCAGTAAGTTCTTTCAGAAACTGTTCATCTGCTTTAGGTCCTGCTGCACAGCCTACGATAGCACCAAATTCAAGTCCTCTGATCACGGGGATCATCTGCCGGTATTTCTGAATATCAGACGGTTTTCCGTCGGTGAATATAAACAGTAACGGCTGCCAGTCTCCTTTTCCGTCTGCGGAACCTTTTACCAGCTCTTTCTGAACGAGTTCGGAAACCATTTCCAATGCGGCTCCCGTGTGGGTAGGACCACTGTCCGGACAGGTGATTTCCATCGGGTAGAAACTCGCAAGATCAATCAGCGGGATGATATTTTTAACTTCCCTGTCGAAAGTGATGACACTCAGGTGAAGGCTGTCCATAGCCTGGGGATCTGCCCTAAGCATGCTGATCAGCCCGTTGAACCCGTTATTAAGTGCCTGGATAGGCTCTCCGTTCATAGAACCGGAGGTATCCAGTAAAAAGTATGCTAATAATCTTCTGGTCATTGTATTGTAAGACAAATATTAATTCTGAAGCCGGCAGGGAAGTATTTTACTGTTCTCTGCCGGCTTTTAAGTTATATAGAAGGTTTATTTAATTGCTGTATGCGTACTGCTTCAGAATTTCTATAAAATTATCTGTCGGGTGCGGATCTCCTATTGCACGGAATTTCCAGTCACCGTTATGACGGTAAGCTTCTGCAAAGACCATTGCGCACATTCCGTTCATACTTGAATCTCCGGAAAGGCTGTATTTGGTAATTTCTTTTCCTTTAGCATCTACGGCTCTGATGAAGGCATTCTCAATCATTCCGAAGTGCTGGTTGTTCTGTCTTCCCTGATAGATGGTTACCAGGAAAAGGATTTTTTGGTAGCTTTCGTCCAGCTGATCCAGTTTTACAATGATCTGCTCATCGTCTCCGTCTCCTGCTCCGGTTCTGTTGTCTCCGGTAAGCCATACGTTTCCGCTTGGATGCTGCATAGAGTTAAAGAAAACAACATCTCCCTGATAAAGAGCGATCTGCCTTCCGTCCTGAGTCTGAACTGTTTTTCCGAGATTGGCTACTTTTCCGTTGCCATCTAAAAGAAATGCGATTGCATCAAGGTCGTATTCGGGTTCTTTACTGAAGAGCTTTCCGAAGAAACCTCCGCCCTGTTTTCTGACGTCCCAGCCTAAACCGATCGTTACTTTCGACAGGTCATACACACTTTCTCCCCGGTCATTTTTTCTTAAATCAATGGTTTGACCTTTTTGTAAATTAATTGCCATAGTTATAGTTTTATCTATTTTACTTAATGATTTGTCCGTTATAATATTTTTCAAGGAAGAATCCGAGGTCTGCTCTGTAACCGATTCCCGAAGCTTCAAATTTCCAGCTTCCGCTTCTTTTGTACAGTCTTCCGAATTCTACGCCTGTTTCTATTGAGAAATCTTCATCCAGTTCGTATTTTGCGATTTCCTGATTGGAGCTGTTATCAACAATTCTGATATAAGAATTTCTCACTTGTCCGAAGTTCTGTTTTCTTCTTTCAAAATCTTCGATGGTTACTACGAAAAGAATTTCCTCTACTCTGGAATCTACTTTTTCAAGATCTACAATGATGGCTTCGTCATCGTCACCGTCACTGTTTTTACCGTTCGGGTCATCACCTGTGTGCGTTAAAGCCCCATCCGGAGACTGCAGATTATTATAGAATACGAAACATTCCTCACTTACCAGTTTTCTGTTGGAGTCAATCATGATAGCAGAAGCATCCAGATCAAAGTCGAATCCTGTTCCTTCATTCGGGTCCCAGCCCAGTCCTATCGTCATTTTAGTCAGTCCGATTTCGATTTTCTGTCCTTTCTGTAAATTAATTGCCATAGTGTTTTAGATTATTAATTATTTTTCGATTAAGATAGATTTGATTTGTGAATTGACCAAATTTATACATAAAAAAATAAATGTCACAGTATAAAACAGATAAAGTTTCATTTTACAGGCTGTGCGGACATAAAAAAGTCCGGTTTAAAAACCGGACTCTATATTATACCGTATTAAAATACAGTGATCTAATTTTTGAATTCTTTGTCGGAAACGGCCTTATTTCTTGCTCTTGCCAGCATAGGAATAGAGATAAGCCCCATGACCAGCATGATGGTAATCTGAAGCGGCAGTGAAATAAATGAATAGGTAAGTCCCATTTCGCCTCCCAGGTCTGCACTTTTCCCCATTGAAATAAACAGAGCCATAAATCCGTACTTCATTGCCAGATTAAATGCGCCGATGCCTCCACTCGCAGGAATAATCATCCCCAAAGTACCCACCACAATGATGAAAAATCCATCTGCAATAGTAAAATCTGAGGTTTCCGGAAGGGCAAAACACACCAGATAGGCCGCAAAATAATAAGATATCCAGATTCCTAAAGTATAAAGAATGAATTTTCCTTTCTGCTTCAGTTTAAAAATAGTTGTCAGCCCCTGAAGAATTCCTTTTCCAAAACTGATCAGCTTTTCTTTCTTATATTTATAAAGAAGCCCTAAACCTGCCAGAGCCAATATTACCAAAGCAATTTTCATATATAAATAAAAGGAATCAAAATCGTTCACTCCCAACTTCATCATTTGTTTCTCAAAAAAATTAGGAACAAATTTTTCTTTCTCATCTTTTTTATCCGTTACAAAATCATAGAAAGAGCTGATTGCATTAAACTTAAAAATCAGGGTTAATAGCAAAAACGCAAACATACATATAAGGTCTACCACTCTTTCAAGAATAATTGTTCCGAAAGATTTATCTACGGGAACTTTTTCCACGCTATATAAGGCCGTCGCCCTGGCCAGTTCGCCACTTCGGGGAATGGTAAGGTTCATCAGATAGCCAAATGATATGGACCAAAGGGAATTGGAGTTGGAAATTGTGTGTCCCATAGGCTCCAGCATCAGATTCCAGCGGACCGCTCTGAACCAGTAGGCCAGAATACCGAAAACGGAAGCAAAGAGCACCCAAAGGTAGTTGGCTTTCGCCAGGGATTTCTGAATCACCTTAAAATCGAGACCTCTTAAAGCCAGCCATAAAAAAAAGCCTGCAAAAGCAAGCGATATTACTATTGTGAGTATTGATTTTAATGGATTCGCTGATTTCTTCTCCATAGATTACGTCAACAGGTTTGTTTTTTCATCCGGGAAAACGATTTTCGGCTGGAATGTTTTAGCCTCTTCGGGAGTCATCTGTGCATAAGCGATGATAATGATGATGTCATCCTTCTGAACTTTTCTGGCAGCAGGCCCGTTAAGACATACTTCCCCAGATTTTCTCTTTCCTTTGATCACATAGGTATCAAAGCGCTCTCCGTTGTTTACGTTGACAATATAGACCCTTTCTCCCACTACCAGGCCGGCAGCTTCAATAAGATCTTCATCAATCGTTATACTTCCAATATAATTAAGGTCTGAGGCGGTAACTCTCACCCTATGGATCTTAGACTTGAAAACTTCTATTAACATACTGCAAATTTATTAATAAAAATTCATAAATCGGACTTTTGCAATCATTTTAAAAGTCCCACAAACACAGGGGTTTATTTTCAAATTACACAAGCTTTTTGAAAATTACTTATAAAATCATCAAACATATGATGAAAAAAATTAATAGTTTATACAAAATTTAGGATTTAATAAATGCACGAACTAATATTAAATTTTTGCTAAAGTCAATGCACATAAGCATTTGGCATGATTTTAGTAACCTGTAACGTAGATTTTTCGTGAAAAACCAAATTATCATATTTTGACTGTTTTCATCAAAAATTAAAAAAATTATATAAGTTTTAAGAAAAAAATTGCACAAATAGAAAATAGTATTATATTTGCTATAATTACGAACTAACTTTAATATTAAAAATTATGAACAAGTCTGAATTAATCGACGCAATCGCAAAAGATGCAGGAATCACCAAAGTTGCAGCTAAAGCTGCTTTAGAATCTTTTATTTCTAATGTAACGACTACTCTGAAGAAAAAAGACGGAAAAGTTTCTTTAGTAGGATTCGGAACTTTCTCAGTAGCTGAGAGAGCGGCTAGACAAGGTATCAACCCTGCAACTAAGAAACCGATCAAAATTGCGGCTAAAAAAGTTGCTAAATTCAAAGCTGGAGCTGATCTTTCCAATGCAGTTTCCGGTGCTAAGAAAAAATAATCATTCAGATTACAAAATGTAAAGACCGCTTCCAGGAAGCGGTCTTTTTTTATCGTTTAAATGCTTTGTATCATTAACAAAAAGCTGGAGAAATTTTTTATTAATCGCCAAGGTAAACAAAGATGAATTACAGCAGGATGCTTTTAAGATAAACAGGACAGCTTCGCTTATCATTGAAATACATAGTTTTTATATTGCTTTGATTACCCTAAAAAGGTAAAAACAAATCAATACTTATTTTTAATGACCTTCATGACTTTCCTTCTCCCAGCTTCAGATCAGTCTAAATCAGATATTTTATAACGAACTGAGGTTATTTTTTAGGGTCATGTAAAATTATTGTTTTCAAATTTTGTCCGTATTAAAATATGAATCAATATAATTATCAGGTCGCTCCTACGGAGCTCGCCTTATATCATGTATTAAATTCTATGAACAGAGTACTCCTACGGAGCACTTAAAAAACTCAAATAATATCCTATTTTTTACAAAAATTTATAAATTGATCATCAATTATAACACTTAATATAAGTCTGATTTCTTATCCCGAATTGAGGTTAATTTATCTACGGGGCCAGTCTGGAAATCTTCCAGTCCAGATTTTCCAACTGATAGATGATCCGGTCGTGAAGACGGTTGGGTCTGCCCTGCCAGAATTCAATTTCATAAGGTTTTGCAAGGTATCCTCCCCAGTTTTCAGGCCTCGGAACTTCTCTGTTTTCGTATTCCTTTTCCAGTTGTTTTAATTTTTCTTCAAGGAATTCACGGTCCGGAATCACCTGGCTCTGTGGTGAAACGGCTGCTCCGAGCTGGCTTCCTTTCGGCCTGGAATGAAAATATCCGTCGCTAAGGTTCCCGGCTACTTTTTCAAGATCGGCTTTGATGATGATCTGCCTTTCAAGATTCGGCCAGAAAAAATGCAGGCAGGCTTTATGGTTCTTTTCTATGGCTTTTCCCTTTCTGCTGCTGTAATTGGTATAGAAAATAAATCCTTCATGGGTATAGGCTTTAAGCAACACCATCCTTGTTCTCGGGCAGCCGTCTTCTTCCAGGGTAGAAACGGCCATAGCATTGGCTTCAGAGATCCCGGGACTCTCACTTGCCTCTAAAAACCAGTCTCTGAACTGCTCAATAGGATTTTGTTTTATCTCACTTTCAATAAGTTGGGATTTCTCGTACACTTTTCTTTTATCGTGCAGGTTTTCCATAGATATTTTTTATTAAATTTGAGTATGAATTACTCATACAAAGGTAAAATATTAATCTCCACCCCTGACATTTCCGGCGATATTTTTTCCAGATCGGTGGTTCTTATCATTGAGCATAATGAAAGCGGTGCATTCGGTTTGATCCTGAATAAAAGAAACCGCCAGATGAGTAACAGATTCAACAATTTCTTTGATTTCAAAATAGAGGTATACGACGGCGGGCCGGTAGAGAACGACAAAGTATTTTTCATTGTAAAAGGCAAAAAGGTAACGGAATTCTATTCTGAGATCACTCCAGATTTTTATTTAACGGAAGATATTGAGAACATCATCAGTGCTGTCCTCAGCAAGGAACTGAGTATTGAGGATGTAAAAATCTTTTCCGGATATTCCGGCTGGGCCTCGGAACAGCTTGATCAGGAGGTTCAGAGAAAGATGTGGACCGTTGTGGATGTCTATAACCTGGACTACACGCTTCCCAATGATCAGACCTTATGGAAATCAATCATGCAGAACCTCGGCGGTGAATATCTGCTTTGGGCAAATTCCCCCGAAGACATTTCTCTTAACTAGCTGAAAACCTATTCAATAGGCTTTAAAAACATTAACAAATTTTAAGATTCCGTTAACCAATTTTAAAGAAAGAATTCCCGTTATTTGAAAAACCTAAAATCACTGAAAATGAGAGGAATCAAACTACTGGCTTTATCAGCATTTTCTACGGCATTTTTATCTTTCGCACCTGTGAGTAAAAAGGTTATTGTTATTGATGCCGGTCATGGCGGAAATGATAACGGGGTTGTTCACGGAAACATTGCTGAGAAAGATATTACGATCAATATCGCGAAAGAAATCAAAAAGTTTAATGACAATCAGGGTCAGTATGAGGTAATTCTTACCAGGGATTCTGATACGTATCCTAGTCTTTCTGACAGAACAGCAATGATCAATAAGCTGAATCCGGAAATCGTCATTTCTCTGCACGTTAACGGAAGTCCTCAAAAGGAGTCTCCCAATCAGGGAACCGAGGTTTTTGTTCAAAGTACAGAAACTTCGAAACAGCTGGCTCAAAAAATATCTCAAAAGTTTGACGTCCGTAAAGTTGAAGAGCGTAATCTTCATATATTAAGGGAAACAAAAGCTCCCACCGTACTGGTAGAACTTGGCTTTATTAATAATACCAAAGACAGGGAATATATCACCAGCGAAAAAGGACAAAAAGAGATTGCTCAGAAATTCACTGAAATCATCAGCGAATACTAGATAAAATACAATTTCTGATTTATTCAGAATAAAACCCGGTAAAGGACTGTGGAACTTTTGTTGTTTACCGGGTTTGTCAATTTTTATAAACTTCCTTTCCAGCTTTCCACCATCTCCAGGAAACGGCTGCTTTCAAAAGTTTTATTTCTTATTTTTCCAATAGAGAATATTCCCTTTTCGTCTGAAATCATTAAAATTTCTTCTGCTTTCTGGGATTCAAAAGCAATAATCTCATGCTCCTGAATATCTGCGAGATTATTTTTGTGCAGGAAGGTTACAAAATTCTCCATCAAAGGAGAGATGTAGGCTCCTTCTGTCTGCTTTGGCACTTTAATGACACTACCTTCTAAAAACAACAGATTTCCGGAAGTGGTACGGGCAATTCTTTTATTGGGATTGAGCAGAATCACGTCATCAAGATCATTTTCCTGAGCATAAATTCCACCGTAGATATTTTCAGGGCAGTGTACTCTGATATTACTTAAGAGATTATTGTTTACATTGATTTCTTTAATCAGATCCAATTCCAGTGGTCTCTGCTGAACAGCAAGGACATCGGCCATTTCTGTCACTTCATAGAAATAAGAAACTGAAGATTTTGCCAGAGTGATTTCATCATTGTTCCTGAACACCTGAAAACTGATAATTCCGTTCTGTACTCCCTTTCCGGTAATAATATCTTTATGAAAAAGGGTCTGAAAAAATTCCAGGGTATACGTGAGAGGAATATTCATTCTCATCTTTCTCATGGAAGCCATCAGGAAAAAATAGCATTCTTCATCCATGATAAGTTCTCCGTTTCTCACAAAGAAAGCAACCTTTACCGCGTCTCCCATCAGGAACGCTCTGTTCTTTATCTTTAATTCGTCTGATGTAAAATATTGATTTTCCAATTTTTGATGTGATTTATTTATAAAAAAATAATGAACGATAAATCGTTCATCAGTTTTACCATTTACCAGCATCCGGCTTATGCCGCGCCCAGTTTTATTCTAAGGTTTTCTATCAGGTTTTCCCAGTACATTGCGTTTTCCTCTTCATCTCCTTCTTCGCAGAAATCGGTGATATTTAAAGAAAGATCTTCTGTAATATCATCTATCACGATAGTCATTTCAAAAAAGTTCTTTGTTCCTTCGTCTTCTTCCCATCTGAAACGGACGAAACCTTCAGGCTTATATCTGATCAAAGTGGCCTTTTCGGCAGGTCCTCCGCCCCAGCTGAAAAAGAAGTCATCGCCTTTCTCTGTTACTTCATCCGCAAACCATTCAGACAACCCCTCTGCAGTTGCCAGATATTCATATAAAATCTCTGATAAACAATGCATTGGAAATTCGTAATGGACTTTATGTTTCGCCATATAATCTTTGTTTTTATCGTCCCGCAATATATAAATTAATTTTTTTATTACACAAAAAAGCAATTACTTTTTTACATAATCTGTATGATATTTATCAGAGATCAGAAATCCGTATCAGCCTTCATTTTCAGGGGAAAAAATTACCATGTGAAGCATAAAAAAATCTCTCCGCATGGAGAGATAATCCGGATTTAGTCTTCGTTTAAAATATCGAGAATAATCCGGCAGCCTTCTCTGATCTCGTCTGCTGAAATGGTAAGCGGAGGTGAGATTCTGAGGTATTCGTTTCTGTAAAGCTGCCAGAAGACAATAAGTCCTTTTTCCATACATTTTTTAGCCACTTCAAGGGTGTATTCCGGGCTTCCCAGATTCACAGCCAGCATCAGGCCTTTTCCGTTGATATTTTTGATCTTCGGATGAACCAGAAGTTCTCTGAAGAGTTTTTCTTTTCCGTCTGTTTCTTCCATCAGGCCGCTTTCCAGAACCTCTTTTAAAGTAGCATGACTGGCTGCTGCAATCAGCGGATTGCCTCCGAAAGTGGTAATATGCCCCAGCTTTGGAGAGTGTGAAAGGGATTTCATAATTTTTTCAGAACTCATGAAAGCTCCCACGGGAACTCCTCCTCCCATTCCTTTTCCCATAACAAGGATATCCGGAACGATTCCAAAATGTTCAAAAGAGAAAAGTTTCCCGGTTCTTCCGAAGCCAGGCTGAATTTCATCTAAAATAAGAAGAGCCCCTACTTCTTCACATCTTTTCTTCAGTCTGACAAGATAATCATCTGCCGGAACCAGAAATCCTGCTGCCCCCTGGATGGTTTCCATAATTACACAGGCTGTTTTTTCTGTGATCTTATCAAATTCATTTTCATTATTGAATTCTATGAAGCTGATCATCGGCAGCAAAGGGCGGAACTCTCTTTTATGATACTCATTGCCGGATACGCTCAGTGCTCCATGTGTATTTCCATGATAGGAATTTTTAAAGGAAATTATTTCTTCTCTTCCCGTATATCTTTTGGCAAGTTTCAGGCTTCCGTCGATTGCTTCTGCACCGCTGTTAACCAGATAGGTAACTTCCAGCGGATCCGGTGTTGCTTCGGCAAGCAGTTTGCAAAGTTCCACAGGCTTTTCCTGAGCATATTCTCCATATACCATTACATGAAGGTATTTATCTGCCTGTTCTTTAATGGCATTTACTACTTTAGGATGTGAATGTCCCAGGGTATTGGCGGAAACTCCGGCTACAAAGTCCAGGTATCTTCTTCCGTCTGTTCCGTAGATGTAGCTTCCTTCTGCTTTTTCAACTTCAAAACCCGCTGCAAACTGAGTGGTTTGTGCCTGATATATAAAAAAATCTTTTTGCATTTCCATTGTCTCAAAAAATTTCAGCAAAGCTATAAAACATTCATCAGATGTTAAAATTAATGGGGTAAAAAGATCAGTGATCCTGATTTTCCCGACAAAAGTTTTCATTTGGCCGGGTAATTTTGATGGGAGAATGGAAAAGGGATATTTTCAGTATCTCTAACTAAAAGTAACTTCCACCCTCCTTCTATCTTTCAACCTTTTTTATATTCAGCTCCTTAACCTGGATTCAGATTATTTATTTTAATTTCCGACAGATTCCGGAGATTTCACAGGATTTAATGTATAAGTTTTGGCTAAAGCCAGTGGATTTTTTTATTATTCAGGCGGACTAAATTCCAGCTCTATTGATAAATTCTATCTATCATAAAAATGTTTATCCGTTTTCCTGCTTCGCTGATCGGGCAGATTTTATGAATGTTTTCTTCAATACAAACGATCGGTTTAAAGGTAATGTTAGCTTTTAAGAATACTGAAAGTAAAATTAACCGGGATTGATTTGATGAAGCGCGCGCATAAAAAAGACCGGTCATACGCCGGTCTTTGTATTATTTTCTGGTTCTTTTCGGTTTCTTGGCTTCTTCTTTTGCCCTTTCTTTTTCTATGGCTTCCTGAGCCTGGCTGTAAGGATCGTTTTCCGTAGTGTATTTTATCTCCTCATAGTTCGGGGAATCGACGAGGATGTCCTGCCATTTCCTGATCCGGTCTCTGGTATTCCAGTTGAAATCCGGGAATTTTCTTTTTTCAGGTTCTATCATACTCATCGGATAGGTATCTGAATTGGCCCCGATACTGCACGATATAATCTGCAGTCCTGTTTCCTCAAACAGGGCTCCGATAATTCCACACGTAGAAAGGGTGATCCCGATTCTCCGGGGCTTCTGGGTTTCCGGATCAACATCATCCGCATATGCAATGGCCTGGGCATTTCCCACTACACGGGCTTCTTTGATATCGTTATGTTCATAGTAAACGGTCATAAATTTCCCTTTTACCTGGTTGAATTCATCTTTCAGCGTCAGGGAATCGACTTTGCTGATGGCGAAAGCATTTCCTATTACTTTAAGAGAATCCAGATCTTCTGTTTTTGTATTGAAATACGCTTCGATCTTATCTCCGGTTACCTGCTTTTCACCACTCCAAAGAATAGGTTTGGTGTACATATGCAGGATTCCGTCTGTTTCATTAAAGGCGATAGAATCTGCCCTTCCCTGGGCATTGGATTTATAGATCCGTCCCTTTTTATAGGCTCTCAAGAAATTTTTCTTCACTTTTATATCCAGGGAATCCGGTCTCTGATAGGAGATGATTTTTTCAGCGGCAAAATAAATGGAGTCTTTTTCCATCACTTTTACAGCATAAGGACCTTTGGTCATCATGGCTGAATCTTTCTTTTCGAAAACCTCACCATAACCGCCTTTCATATACCTTTTTTCCAGAGGATCATCCAAGGTTACATTCCCTGTTGCCTTTCCGAACCCTGTAATCTGGTTATAATACATATCGTCCCCGGTAAGGATTTTATCATTATAAAAGATCCTGGAATTTTTATTGAGGAATGCTTCTTTGGTTTCCATTTTATAGGTTCCCCTTTCGGTGTAAATCCTGTTTTTGGGATTGGCACGGTTGGTAATGGTAGTAGGGCCGAAGAACTCTGCTACTTTTGTATTCTGGTTCTGTTTGATGTTCGCTCCTTCTATGACATACTGCGGGGTATCTATCTTTACATTCCCGGTAAGGTCTACCAGTTTTGTATTGAGAAAATAGGTAGCCGATTTGGTGTAGGTTACGTTTTTCCCGTCGGAAATGGTTCCGCCGGTATTGAAATAAGCCTGATTGGAAATCCTGTCGTAATAGAGAATTTCTGTTTTTATAGTCTGCTTGGGATCGGTAAGAACAACGTTTTTCCGGGCAACTCCTTTCTGGGTATTCCCGTCATATTCCATTTCTCCTGCCGTGATCACAGATCCGTCGGTATTCTGGAGCTTGGTATTTCCTATTGCTTTTACAAAATTTTCTTTCTCATAAATGACCAGTTCATCAGCCGTAAGAATGGACCCCTGATGCTCGATCTGTACATTGCCTATGAAATACTGATTTCCATCGTATTTTTCAGGATTTTTTTTGATCTCATCTGCATTGATGATCTTTATTTTATCTTCCGGCTTCTGTGGCTGCTGGCGTTGCGCCCCGGCAGCAGGCTGAAGATAGGGATCTCTCTTCACAGGTTTTGTGTCCTGTGCGGAAGCGAGCGCAGAAATAAAAATAAACAGGAAAAGGAATATTCTCATTGATTAATCATTCTTAGTGCCATAGAAGTACAGCGAATGCGAATCAATTTTTACGCCAAATGCATCTTCAATTGCTTCTTTGATTCCCTGGATTCTCGGGTCGCAGAATTCTATAATTTCTTCAATTTCTTTATCGGAGTCTTTTTTGTAGATCACCAGGTGGTCATGCTGTTTATCAAAATAAGACTTCTCATAAGATGAAGAGGTCAAAGTCTTTTCTCCGAACTGATGCTTACGGATCAATCCTGCATCAAGGAAAATCTCAATAGTGTTGTAAATGGTTGCTTTGGAAACATGATATTTTTTCTGCATCATCAGGAGATAGAGATCATCTACATTGAAGTGATGATCCATATTATAAATCTCTTCCAATATCGTATATCGTTCAGGTGTGTTTCTAAACCCCTTTTCCAATAAGTAGTTTCTTAAAACATCCTTGATCAAAGCAATATTTTTTTCTTTTTGTACTGTATCCATCAAAAAAATTATCTACAAATTTATTGATTTTTATTTAAATAGACCGTATGGTTTGATATCTACGGATTAAGAGTTGTGACGGAAGAATCCCGACTGCTCGATTTTATTATCATAAACCGTAAGCTCTGTGATGGGAGCAGATTCCACTTCAACGTTGTGGGAAGATACTCCCCAGGCCTTAAAGTCGTCACTTCCGATGTACTTCACAAAGTTGTAAATATTCAGGGTAATCTTCTGCTTAACTGTTAAAAGGATATCGTTGATATATGTATTATCTATAATGACATATTTCAGATCCGGCGGAACATTATGCGCCCTGAGTGACGGATGGCTGCTTCTTGAAGGAATGGTACCATCGGCCATCAGATCTTTAAGGACCATATTAAAATAATCATTGATTCTCCGGTCTACTTTGAACCCTAAAAGGAAATTTACTTTATACACTGTTCCCGGAAGAATTTCATCCACCGTATATTTGAAAGTATACGGATCTTCCTGGTTAACAATACTTAAAATAAAATAATGATCTGCTCTTTTCGGCTGTTTTTTGATGATGGAATAGATAATTTTTGATTCTACTTCGTCATTTCTTTTGGCTCTGCTCAGATACGCAAGGTTGGTGGCATATTTCGGAATGGATTCATCCAGCTTCATATCTTTCAGAATCGATACGTATTTATCAATCTTCACATACTGAATGAAGTTGGCCTTGATCAAGCGGCCGTTGTACCACGCATACATACAGACTGCAATGAATCCGCCCAGTACCATCGTCAGCCATCCTCCGTCTATAAATTTAATGACATTGGCGTAGAAGAACCCTGATTCAAGGAACAGGTATACAATGGCAAATCCAAAAATGAAAATCTTGCTGACTCTTGTACGGCTCAGCCAGAACAGAAGCAGGATGGTTGTCATCAACATGGTAATGGTGATCGTAAGACCGTAAGCCGCTTCCATACGTTCTGATTTCTGAAAGAAAATTACGACTACAAAACAGAAAGCCATCAGCCCCCAGTTGATTCGGGGAATATACATCTGCCCTTTAATCCCTGAAGGATATTCAATATGCTGGTTGGGCCAGAAGGAAATAGACATTGCTTCCGAGAACATGGTAAATGAACCTGTGATTACGGCCTGGCTGGCAATAATTGCTGCTGCCGTTGCCAATATAACACTTGGAAGAACCGCCCATTCAGGCATGATTCCGAAGAATGGATTCACTCCGTTATGTACCTGATGGTAATTATCCAGCAGCCATGAGCCCTGTCCCAGATAGTTCAGGATAAGCATTAATTTAACAAAGATCCAGCTTATTCTGATGTTCTTTGCCCCGCAGTGTCCTAAATCTGAATATAAAGCTTCTGCTCCTGTTGTACAAAGAAAAACGGCACCCATAATTACAATCGCACTGGATGAGTGGGTAATCAGGTTATAGGCATACATCGGATTGAAAGCTCTTAAAATCTCGATATGATCGAAGATGTGAAGGGATCCGGAGATTCCCAGAACCAGGAACCAGGTCACCATGATCGGTCCGAAGAATTTTCCAATAGACGCTGTCCCGAACTGCTGTACGACAAAGACAATAAAAAGGATGACAAGCGTGATGAGCACTACCGGGGTTTCCGGGTTGTATATTTTAAGACCTTCAATGGCCGACATTACAGTAAGAGACGGCGTAATCACACTGTCCGCAACAAGTGTAGATGCTCCGATAATGGCGACGACATAGAGCCATTTCTTTTTCAGTTTTTTGACTAATGAGTACAGGGCCAGAATTCCACCTTCCCCTTTGTTGTCTGCCCTTAAGGCAATGATTACATATTTCAGGGTCGTCTGTAAGGTAAGGGTCCAGATGATACAGGACAGCGCTCCTTCAATATATTCATCGAACGGCATAGCGGCACCGTCTTTTCTTGCATTAACGATCGCCTTCATTACGTAAAGCGGCGAGGTACCAATATCTCCGAAAACAATCCCCAGAGAGACTATAACACCTACAAATGAGAGCTTTTTAAGGTCAAAATGATGACCACCCTCTGTAACTTCTGCCATATCAGCCAATTTTAATTTTTAAAAGCGCAAATTTATACTAATTTTATGACGCCAAGAATTTTTCTTCATGAATATAATAAATGAAAAAACTTCCTTTCGGAAGTTTTTCTCTATTATCTTTATTTTACGTACATCGCTTTTTTGATTTCCTCTTTTACTTTTTCAAGTTTAGGGAACCATTCTGCAAATAATGCTGCGGAATATGGTGCAGGAGCATCAGGTGTGGTGATTCTCTTCACAGGAGCATCTAAGTAGTCAAATGCTTTCTGCTGTACCATATAAGTAATTTCAGAGGATACAGAGCCAAACGGCCATGCTTCTTCCAGGATCACCAATCTATTGGTTTTCTTTACAGATTCTAAAATGGTATCGAAGTCTAAAGGACGAACGGTTCTAAGGTCGATAACCTCTACTGAGATTCCTTCTTTAGCCATATCTTCAGCAGCCTGGATAGCAAGCTTCATAATCTTTCCGAAAGAAACCAATGTAACATCGGTACCTTCTCTCTTGATATCTGCTTTACCAATCGGCAGGTAATATTCTTCTTCAGGAATTTCCATTTTATCGCCATACATCTGCTCAGATTCCATGAAGATCACAGGATCGTTATCCTGGATTGCTGTTTTCAGTAATCCTTTCGCATCATAAGGGTTGGATGGTACCACTACTTTCAGTCCCGGGCAGTTGGCATACCAGCTTTCGAAAGCCTGAGAGTGTGTTGCTCCAAGCTGTCCTGCCGAAGCAGTAGGGCCACGGAAAACGATCGGGCAGTTCCATTGTCCTCCACTCATCTGGCGGATTTTTGCCGCGTTGTTGATAATCTGATCAATTCCTACCAAAGAGAAATTGAATGTCATAAATTCTACGATTGGCCTGTTACCGTTCATTGCAGCTCCTACAGAAATTCCTGCAAAACCAAGCTCAGCAATTGGTGTATCGATTACTCTTTTAGGACCAAATTCATCCAGCATTCCTTTTGAAGCCTTGTATGCACCGTTGTATTCTGCAACTTCCTCTCCCATCAGGTAGATAGATTCGTCTTTACGCATTTCCTCGCTCATTGCCTGTGCAATTACCTCACGAAAAGTATATTCTGCCATATTTTCTTGAAAAATTTAGACTACAAAAATAGTGTTTTTTTATTATACACATAACAAAAAAGGCATCTCATTGGACAAGAGTATCCAATATGTATCATTCAAATCGGTTTTCTTCCGGCCGGCTAAGTTCTCCGTAGTTCTTCTTAAGGTCTGCGAGAATCTTTCCATACGTAGTTTTGTAAATGAGAAACAATATATAGACAACAATAATCAGTACGACTCCGAAAGCGATATAGTTTCCTGCACTGGGAATCAGGGTTTCGGGACGGGATGGGATAAAATCCGGCGATCGTTCAGCCCTGCCGTTATTCCAGCCGGAGATCAGGTCCTTTGTGTAAAGATCATAATGAATGATATTATCCGAAACGATCATGAAAAAGGAAATAAAGGCATATCCGAAAACAATTTTCCTGAGATTCAGAATATTTTTCATCAGTGACAGGGAATTTCCGCCGGTTTTTATATTGCGGAACAGCATAATTACCGGGATAAGGAAAACGAAGAATAAGACCATTCTCATTACAGGAAACGCTGCATCAATATACCCGATCACTGACCATAAAACAATTTCTACCCCTACAATAATCAATAAAGTTTTGGTAACGGATACCGATTTCTGCCGGATCATGTCATAGATTTCCTTTTCCGAGTAATCTTTAAACTCACCTGTTTTATTCCAGTCGTTTTTTAAAAGTTCCAGTTCTTCCATAATTATATTGTGTTTATTTTGATTTTCAGATTATTTTTTGCCCTGTTCATTTTTACTCTTGCGTTTCCTTCCGTTACTCCCAGGATTTCTCCGATCTCCCTGTAAGATTTGTCTTCCAGGTACATCATGATCAGGGCTTTTTCCACATCAGACAGGGTATGGATGGCCTGATACATTTTTTTAAGTTTATATCCATCGTCTTCATATGTTTCATATTCTATTTTCAGGGAAGAAAGATCAGTTTCTGTGTGCTGCAATTCTTTTTTCTGAGGCTTCCTGAATAGGGTCATCGCGGTGTTGAGGGCCACCCTGTACATCCAGGTAGAAAATTTCGCATCTCCTTTAAATCCCGGAAACGATTTCCAGAGCTGGATGGTAATTTCCTGGAAAAGATCTTCGTGGTCTTCCGTATTATCGGTATATATCCTGCATATTTTATGGATAAGCCTCTGATTGGGCTTAAAAAAATCTACAAAGTTTTTCTCCAGTTCTGTGCTCATACTCTATGAGTGGGAAGTTTTTATTTTCGTTACAGTTTTTTCAAAAAAAAACGGCACTTCATTGCTGAAATGCCGTTTTAAAATTCTATTTAAACCTGATTAGTTTGCTTTTTCCCAGGTCTGGGTTCTTCCTAACAGGGATAATCCTATATATCCTCTTACATTAAGTTTATCGCCGCTTTTTGTAATGGTACATTTGTACGTTTTTCCTGTTTTGGGATCTGTGATTGTACCTCCTGTGAATTCATCACCGTCTTTTTTAAGCCCTCTGATAATTTCCAGTCCAAGTATTGGTTTTCCTTTTCTGTCGTCCTTACAGGCTGTACAGTTGGGATCCGCAGGTTTTATAAGCAGTTGGGAAACTTTTCCATAGTACTTTCCGTCCGATTTTTTAAAAATTTCCACAATAGATTTCGCCTGTTTGGTTTCATCATCTATCGTCTTCCATTTACCTTCTATCTGCGCAAAAGACATTACGCTGAATAAGGAAAGTACGAATGTTGCTAATAATTTTTTCATATTTCTATAGTTTTAATTCTGATATATTTGTTTTATTGCCTATCTACTGATAAAAATATAAATTAATTTCCAACCTGCAAAAAATTTTATTATACAGAGCATATTAAGGAAAGATGAACTGAAAAAGGATCATCTGTCTGATCTAGTTGAGCTTTCTGTTGATCACCCTGTCCATATAATCCTGATACCATGCCATTGCGGTCTTTTTCCCGGTTTCTATTTCCGGGCTGTTTATTTTTCCCATCAGGTTTTTCTCAAATCCCAGGTCTGCTTTGCCGTACACTCCTATAATTTCTTTTCCGTTGAAACGGTACATATAGTTCCCGATGATGAACTGTTCTGTGCTTCCGTCTGAGTTTACCACAAGTGAAGGATACTGTTTATCGCTCACCAGGCTTCTTCCCCAGCTTCTGATCCGTTTGTTGTATCCGATAAGATCGGCCAGTGTAGGATAAATATCAATTTGCTGTGCGGTTTCCATATTCACTCCTTTAAGATTGTATTTCGGATTGGGAGAATAGAAGATCAGCGGAACGGCGAAACGGTTCATGGCTTTTTCATATTCACCATAAGCAATCTGATTGGTATGGTCTCCTGTGAAAACAAAAATGGTATTCCGGAACCACGGCTGTTTTTTGGCAGTTTCAAAGTATTCTTTGATGGCATAATCCGTGTACTGTATCGGCTCATGCATTTCTATGGTTCCTTTTCTGAATTTCCCCTGGTATTTTTCAGGAATTTTGAACGGATGGTGTGATGAAGCGGTGAACACCGTACTCATGAAAGGCTGTTTTTTCCCTACATTTTTAGCAAAATACTGAAGGAACGGCTCATCCCAGATTGCCCACATTCCGTCGAAATCTTCATCATGGTTATATTCATTCTTTCCGAAATAGTGCTTAAATCCTAAGATATTTCCAAATCCGAGGAATCCCATAGAACCGTTCGGGGCACCGTGATAAAAAGAAGTGTCGTACCCAAGATCGTTACACACCGAAACAATAGACTGAATTTTCTGATTGGAATACGGTGAACTGGTAAAAGCATCGGTAAGGCTCGGAATTCCGGCCAATACACTGCTCATCCCGTGGATAGACTGTCTTCCGTTAGCAAAAGTATTGGGAAAAATAAGGCTTTGCCCGGCCAGACTGTCAATAAACGGAGTATAAGAAACATAACCGTTTATGTTTTTATCTTTATTGAAAGCTCCGGAATATTCTCTTCCAAAGGATTCTACTATAAAAATGACAATATTGGGGCGGCTTTCCACTTCCCTGCTGTATTCTTTATAAGGCTGAACATGGTCATCAATATATTTCGCGTCTACAAAATGAACTTCTTTGAAATTATTGGTTCCTAATGTCCTGAAAAACGAGAAAGTACTGTTCAGAACAATATTTCCCTGCAGCGGATTGACTACAAACCGGTTCGCGTCGACCAGGTTAATAGGTCTTGTGCTGTGTTTAAAGTCTCCACGGATTCCGCCAACCACCAGAACAGCTGTTCCGCAGAGAACAAGAACGGACCAGATAAAGTAAGGAACGAGCTTTAAAGGCTTGTGTTCTGTAATCTTCACTTTTTTATAAAGGAACACCCAAAGTGCCATCAGTACGATAAACCATAGGAGAACAAACGGATGCTGTCCGATGGAAATCATAAATACTTTAAAGATATTGGATTCATGCTGGGCGACGTTCAGTGCGGTGGAAGTTAATCTTGCCTGCGAGAATTTATAGTAGACAAAGTCGCCGAAATTCATGGCATAGGCAATTCCGTTGGTGATGAAGTACAGCCAGAACAGAACAGCCTGATAGGCTTTCCTGGTATTGATCACTACCGGGAAAAGGCTCAGCAGGATGAACAGTGCATTCACGTACAAAATCGCTGTGGTATCAAAGGCGGTTCCGTGGAAGGCCAGGTTGAAATAATCTGAAACGGAATCCACTTTTATAAGTTCTTTATTGAAATACCAGAACAAAAGTCTGGCAATCTGATAAAAAACATATGCCAGGAAAATCCGGTACAGAAGGACCAGAATTTCCTGTTTTCTAAATTCTTTAAAAAATTTCATGCGGCAAATTTACATCAAAATCACATGAATGTATTTTTTCCCTGATAATATTTCAGGATAAAATTTGGAAAAACTGTATTTTTGCTGATATGAATTTCATAAAAAACAACCTTGCCAATTTACTGACCCTTGCCAATCTGATGGCCGGCTGTGTAGGGGCGATCCATCTTATTCTGGGAGATTATCAGACGACTGCCATCTGCCTGATCCTTTCCTCTATCTTTGATTTCTTTGATGGATTTGTAGCCAGAGCTGTAAAATCGAACTCCAATCTGGGTCTTCAGCTGGACTCTCTTGCAGATATGGTGAGCTTCGGTTTGATTCCCGGGCTTACTATGTATAAAATATTGGAACCTTATGGAAGTATTTTCTTAGGAATTCATTTACCTTTTGAAATAAAATATTTCGGTTTATTGATTACCCTTTTCTCTTGTTTAAGATTGGCAATCTTTAATCTCGATGAGGATCAGAAATATTATTTCAAAGGATTGAATACTCCTTCCAATACAGTATTGATATTTGGATTGTATTACAGTATGAATTTATTGAGAGAAGGAACCGAAAATCCTTTGGGAAGTCTTTCAATAAAAATCAATTTAGGTCCTGAAATATGGGTTCTTTTCACCATATTATCAAGCTGGCTTCTAATTAGCCCAATAAAGATGATTGCTATGAAGTTTAAATCTAAGGCATTAAAAGACAACTATCCAAAAGTAGTATTACTGGTAGGTGGAATTGCTATTCTTGCTATCTTCCGGATTGTAGGAATTCCGATGCTGGTTATCTATTATATATTGGTATCCCTCATTTTCCAAAAACAATTAAAATAGAAAACAGAAGGTAAAATACTTTTGATTTCACATAAATATATTTCCAACTATTATTGATTAACATGAACTTAAAACTCCATAAACCGCTTTGTATTTTTGATCTTGAAACAACAGGAACCAACATCGGAAAGGACAGAATCGTGGAAATCTGCATCTTAAAAGTGAATCCTGATGCTTCCAGGGAAAGCAAAACCTGGCGTGTAAATCCGGAAATGCCTATTCCCAGAGAATCCAGCGAGATTCACGGAATTTATGATGAAGATGTAAAGGATGCCCCTACTTTCAGAGAAATCGCTCCTAAAATTATGGAGATGCTTTCAGGAACTGATTTAGGTGGTTTTAACTCCAACCGTTTTGATGTTCCTCTGCTGGCAGAAGAGCTTTTAAGGGTAGGCATCGACTTTGATCTGAGTAAATTCAGACTGGTAGACGCGCAAACCATTTTCCATAAAAAAGAACCGAGAAACCTGGGAGCTGCCTATCAGTTTTACTGTGGCAAGACGCTTGAAAACGCCCACTCGGCAGAAGCTGATGTGATGGCAACTTTTGAGGTACTGGATGCCCAGGTGGGAAAATATGATGATATTCCGAATGAAATTGCTCCGTTAAGTGAGTTTACATTCCATAATAAGAATGCGGACCTGGCAGGATTTATCGGGTACAATGAGAAAATGGTGGAGGTTTTCAATTTCGGAAAATATAAAGGACAGGGCGTGAAGGCGGTGTTCCAGAAGGACCTCGGATATTTCGGGTGGCTTCAGAACGCGGATTTCCCTCTGTATACCAAAAAGGTTTTTACCAAGATTCAGTTATCCGGTAAGTTTTAAAAGCCGGAAAGTATTATTTAAACCGTTAAGATCAGTTCAGCTGTTCAAAAAATCAAAGATTTTATCAACTGAATGTTTTAAACTGAAGTATAAAATTTAAATAAGTTCATCCAATGTCAGATCTCGTTCGTTTTAAATTCTATGAAACCGCTCTGGAAGCCAACAGGGATCAACAGATCCTTGCTGAAAACGGGGTAAACAGCTTTATAGCCAATGAGCAGCTTATTCAGTCGGACTGGCTGTTATCCCAGGCTGTAGGAGGTATCCAGCTTCAGGTATTTGAAGAAGATCTTGAAAAAGCAGCGCAAATTCTGCAGGATTATAAAGATAACGAAGCATTTGCACTGGAAGCGGAACATACGATTGCTCACCCTGAGTTTGATTTTGTATGCCCCAAATGCGGTTCCAACCATATTTACAGGGACGACAGGGCAACCAGCTTCTTCGGCATCTCTATCCTGAAAAGCCAGAAGTTTGTCTGCTACCATTGCGGTAATGAGTTTATGCACTGATGAAGAGCTGAAAAAATTGTATGCGACCATTAAAATAAAAAATTATGAAAATTATCTGTATAGGAAGAAATTACAGCGAACATGCAAAGGAACTGGGAAATGAAATTCCTGAAAAACCGGTTATTTTCATGAAACCCGATACTGCTGTCCTGAAGGGAAATGATTTTTATATTCCCGAATTTTCAGAAGACGTTCATTATGAACTGGAGGTGGTCCTGAAAGTATCAAAAGGCGGCAAATATATCCAGAAAGAAACGGCTCACAAACATTATGAAGAGATCAGCCTCGGAATAGATTTTACGGCAAGAGATCTTCAGACTGAGCTCAAATCCAAAGGACTTCCGTGGGAACTGGCCAAAGGTTTTGACGGATCTGCCGTGGTGGGAAATTTTTTCAAAAAGGAAAATTTTGATCTCAACACCCTTGAATTTTCTTTATTACAGAACAAAAATAAAGTTCAGGACGGCAATACCAGAGACATGATGTTCGGTTTTGACGATATTATTGCTTTTGTATCACAGTATTTTACCTTAAGAGTGGGCGACCTTATCTTTACCGGAACCCCAAAAGGAGTTGGAAAAGTAAATGAAAATGATATTCTGGAAGCCTATCTGAAAGATGATAAAATTCTTGATATCCGAATATTATAAGTTATTTAACATAAATTCCGGCAATTTTTCCCTATCTTTAGGTAACAAAATGAAAGGTCATGATAAATATTGTATTACCCGTAGATTTTGGGGATAAAACAGAACAGCTTGTAGATGGTGCCGTAAAATTTGCAAAACAGCTGAACGGCAGAATTTTCCTTATTCACGTAGCACCTTCCGATATTGGTTTTGCCATTGGTGATATGGGCTATCAGTATTTTCCTGAGGTGGAACAGAACGAGATCCGGGAAGAGCTTGTACAGCTGAACAAAATAGAACAGCGCATCATTGCCCATGATATAGACTGCGAACATCTGCTGAAACAGGGGCTTGCCAAAGAAACCATTCTGGAATATGCAAAAGCAAAAAATGCTGATTATATTGTGATGGGATCACATGGCAGAAGCGGAATCTATGATGTATTTGTGGGAAGCCTTACCAAAGGACTTACTAAAGACTCTCCCGTTCCGGTACTGGTACTTCCTATCCATGACTAAAAAGAATCAATTTTAACCGTTAATAAAAAAACCGATCAGAACCATGTTCCAATCGGTTTTTTACTATATAACCAATTAATTAACCTTCTTTTTTGTAGATATTCGGATCGTAGTAAGGATGCTTACCTTCCGTTGGAGAATAGTAGTCTTTATCTTTATCGCCGCCCAGTTTTGCAACCAGAACATAGCACCAATAAGTGAACAGTACACAGCAAACGATAAATAGAATCCAGTTCAGAACATTTCCAAATGTATCATAAAAACCGAAAGACCATTTGAAAACTTTACTTAAGAATAACCAGAAAGACGTCATTATTTTCCTTTTTTAAATTAACTTTGTACAAATTTATAAAAAATGTTTAAATTACTTTCAAAAGAAAGCAATATTTTTTCAATTCCCGTTTATATTGGTTGTCTTCTTTTAGTAGTCTTAATATTTAACATACTGAATTTCAACACTTACGAAGCAATTATTGCCGGAATTACTTTTCTGGGAATTGCTTTAGGATATTTCTGTTTTCACAGTATTGCCCTGAATTACCAGACCCATCTGCCTTTGTTTTTATATACTTTTTTTATTTTCGGGCTGTATCCCGGGAATCTGGATATCGGTATTGCCGTTTCACTGCTTACCAACTCCTTTCTTCTTCTCCTTCTCACCAGTACAGATGAAGACATCAGAAAGAAATCCTATGTTCTGGTAGGAGCTATTGTAGCGCTGAATTTTATATTCCTTCCGACGACCTGGCCAATGGCTGTTTTTGTGATCATCCACGTGATTGCCACCTCCCAGAGAATTGCACTGAACCTTTTCAGGTTTCTCCTGGGAATTGTCCTGATCGCATTCAGCTATTTTTCCATCATGTTCTTCTTCCGCTTTACTTCATGGAATATTGATTATTTCCCGTTCGGAAAAATGAAACCCATGACCGATTATACCAAGCTGTTTCCGCTGATCCCTGTTGCTCTGATGCTGGTATATGCCGTATATGACCATTTTAACAACTATAACAAAAAAAGCCCGATAAGCCGGTACAAATATACTTTCCTGCTGGTTTTTTCCGTGGCACAGCTGGTCACTATTATTCTGTATATGAATAAAAGCTATGAATATCTTCTGCTGCTGGCATTCCCGTCCAGCATCATCCTGAGCAGAATGATGAGATTTTTACCTAAGTACTGGATGCAGGAAGTGAGCCTGTGGCTGATTATCATCAGTCTCATTACCTTCAAAGCAGGTACGTATTTTGATTTATTTTAAAGATTATGATTCAGATAGACGATAAATTGATTTCCGAGGATATTTTTTCCGAAGAATTTGTTTGCAACCTTACGAAATGTAAAGGTGCATGCTGTGTGGAAGGAGATGTAGGAGCTCCGCTGGACAAAGATGAGCTTGAAATTTTAGACAGCATCTTTGACAAGATCAAGCCTTATCTTACCCGGGAAGGCATCAAAGCCCTTGAAGAACAGGGCACATGGACTACTGATCCTATGGATGGAATGTATGTTACCCCAATGGTGGAAGACCGCGAATGTGCTTATGTAACTTTTGATGAAAAAGGAATCACGAAATGCGGGATTGAAAAAGCGTATGAAGACGGAGCCGTAGACTGGCAGAAGCCTATTTCTTGCCACCTCTACCCGATCCGCATCACAGAATATTCCACTTTTACGGCACTCAACTACCACGAATGGAATGTATGCAGCGATGCCTGCACGCTTGGAAAAGAACTTCAGGTTCCGGTTTATAAATTTCTGAAAACTCCGCTTACCCGGAAGTATGGTGCAGCGTTTTATGAAGTTTTAAGCGAAGCCGCCGATGAATGGAAAAAAGAATATGGCTCATAAAGCAAAAAACCGCAGACTGATCTGCGGTTTTTTTATGGTTTATAAAAGCTGTTAATTAGCAGCTCCTGCTTTTACAGTTGCTGTTTCCACTTTTTTAGATTCTTCTTTTTTAGCATTTTCCCATCCGTCTTCCGGCATCAGGGTTGCTGTAATTCTTCCTTTGGTAAGATATTTTTTAGCTACATCCTGAAGGTCTTTTACGGTAAGGGCTTTTACTTTGTCCTGATAATTCAGGATATCATATCTGTCGCTTCCATCCAGCTGATTTCTGGACAGGGAATTCAGCCAGTACGAATTATCCTTCAGCTCGGTTTTATTATCGTTATACTCTCCTTCTTTGTATTTGTCGAGATCTTTTTGCTCAGGGCCTTTGTCTATCAGTTTCTGAAGTTCTGCAATGGCACTTTTCGTTAGCTTTTCGGCATTTTCAGGTCCGCAAGGGAAGTTGATGCTGAAATTATAAGTAGCGTATGGAATCTTATTCATTCCTCCTCTGGCACCTCCGCCGTAGATACCGCTTTCATCTTCTCTTAGTTTCTCGATCACTTTGATGGTTGCCACTTCTCCAAGAGCAGACAGTGCCAGAGCTTCTTTTTCATTATAAGGCGCTTCTCCACTGTAAGAGATGGTTACCATACTCTTAGGATCTTTTCCTTTTTTGTATACTTTGGTAAAATCCCCGGTCATCTGTCTGTAACCTGTATCTTTGAACGATACTGTTTTTCCGGTAGACGGAAGGCTTGCAATATACTGAAGGACTTCATTTTTGAATTTAGCTTCATCAATATTTCCTACGAAATAGAACTGGAAGTTTCCGGCATTGGCAAATTTTTCCTTGTAGATATCGTATGCTTTTTTATAGTCTGTATTGGCCCAGTCTTTTTCCATCGGAACCACTCCTATGAATCTAGGGTTTTTCTGGTTCATGAATTTAGCATGCTCGCTGGAGAAATAGAATTGTGGATTAGACAGAAGGTTATTCAGCATAGCAGACTGTTTTTCCTTATAGGCGTTGAATGCAGCCGGATTGAAATTCAGATCTGTAAAATACGCATACATCAGCTCCATTGCTGTTCCCAGATCTTTTTGTGAAGATCTTCCTGAGATTCCTTCAAAAAGAGGAGTGATCATAGGGTTTACGCTGGCCTGTTTTCCTGCAAGATAATTGGTAAGATCTGCTTTGGAAAGCCCTCCTACTCCCGCTTCGGATAATGCTGAGAAAGCAAACTGCGTCTTATTGAAATCGGCATCAGGGATCAAAGAACTTCCTCCTAAACTTCTTGCAGAGAATACAATTTCATCATCTTTGAAGTCTGTTTTCTTGAAGGTCACTTTAGCCCCGTTGCTTAACGTCCAGGTAGTTGTTCCCAGTTTTGCATCGGTTTCCGTTTTAGCGATCTTCCCTTCAGATTTGAATGGTTTTACCAGGTTTTTGATCGCTGCTTTTTCTTCGTAAGGCTTCAGATCAGCCATCTTTACGGCTTCAAAAGTATTCAGGACCATAGCTTCGGTAGGCATGGTTACATTATCTTTTTTAGGACCTGTCATTACGATTACCCTGCTGTCGTCCTTTACCATTTTCTTGATCACGTCGTTGGTTTGCGCAAGAGTAACTGAAGGAAGGAATGATTTGGTATCTTCATATTCCCAGGCAATTCCCGGCATAGGCTCCTGCTCCAGGAAGTTTCTTACATATTCGTCTACCAGCATATCGCTTTCCGTTTTGTCACGGTTGTTGTAAGATCTTTCAAGATTGGATAAAACCTGTGCTTTGGCACGGTCAAGCTCTGTTTGTGTAAACCCGAACCTTTTTGCTCTTTCCACTTCTTCCAGCAATACTTTCAGTGCGTTAAGCTGGTTTCCTTCTTTCACCATAGCGAATCCCTGGAAAGCTTCTTTAGTTCTCGCATAAGTTCCTCCATGATATACGGAACCGAATGTGAACGGCGGGTTATTGGAGTTGATAAGCTCTCTTAACCTGTTGTTCAGCATGGTAGTGGAAAGATTTTCTATGATGCTTTGGTTGTATTGCTGAATGGTAACATCCGGCTTATAGGCTTCAGCATCTTTCATGATGAACTGTACCATAGAGCTGGTTGCATCAGGATCTGTTTCAATGGCTACCAAAGTTTCTTTGTGGTTAGGAAGGTCAAATACCTTTCTTTCTCTCGGTTTGGAAGGATTTTTATATTTGCTGAAATTCTCTTTTACTTTCTTTTCTACCTCATCTACATTGATGTCTCCCACTACTACAATCGCCATAAGATCCGGTCTGTACCAATCCTGGTGGAATTTTCTGATCACGTCCGGTTTAAAGTTCTCCAGGACTTCTTTTTTACCGATCGGCAGCCGGTCTGCATACTGGGATTTGTATAAAAGCTTGGGAAGGTATTTGTCTGACATTCTTTTGTCAGCACCTAATCCCAATCTCAGTTCTTCCAATACCACTCCTCTTTCTTTATTGATCTGTTCATCGGAAAGTGTGGCATTAAATGCCCAGTCTTCCATTACTTTCAGACCTGCATCCAGATTTCCAGGTTTATCCAAAGGAACAGGAAGCATGTATACGGTTTCGTCAAAACTGGTGTAAGCATTAAGGTGCTGCCCGAATTTCACCCCGATAGACTGCAGAAAGTCTACCAGTTTATTATCCGGAAAATTTTTGGTTCCGTTGAAGTTCATGTGCTCCATAAAGTGAGCCAGACCTCTCTGATTTTCATCTTCCAGAATAGATCCTGCATTGATGGCCAGACGGAAATCTACTTTCTTTTCAGGTAATGTGTTTTTTTTGATGTAGTACTTCATTCCGTTGGAAAGGGTACCGATTCTTACAGAAGGATCCACAGGGATATTCTGTGCGAAAACATTTGAGGACATCAGAACGACTACCGCAAATGACGATAAAATTCTCTTCATATAATTTGATTTTATTTTCGCACTAAAAGTATCAATTATTCACCACGTGAAGAAACGTTAAAATCAGGATTATAGTTAAATTTGAGTTAAAATTAAAAATACAGCAAAAAAGCCGGAAAACATCCGGCTTTATCGTTATAAAAATTCATTTTTTATTTGAATTCGCTATCACTGATTACTGGATTAATCGTGATTTTAGTCGTTTTAATGGTTACTTTCTGCCCGTTTCCTTCAAACTCTACATCGGAAGGGAATTTCATTCCTTCAACAGTCATATAGTTTTTCACAGTCATGCCTGCCTGCTCGGACCCTGCTTTATACAGAAGCCCCGTAGCCGCATCAAAATAAGATTTTCCTTTATCGGAAGTCAGAACGTTATAATCTTTCCCATCCAGTTTTTCTGTTGAAGCAGATTTAAAATCGGCTTCTTCAAATGCCAGTGCTTCAACGGGAACCTGTTTTTTTAAATCGGCAATCTGATCGGCAGGGATATCTATTTTCTGTCCCATCTGATCCATATAGCCTTTCTCACCGTCGAAAACCTGGGTAATGGTCTGACCCATTACAGACTGTACAGACTTGAATTTATTTCCGGATTTCTGAGTGGTCATCGTAATATCCATTCCCTGGGTATTCATTGTATTTTCGACAATCATAGATTTTACGGATTCCAGTTTATTTTTTCCGCCTAAAGCGTTGAAATATTTATCCAGAACGTCTTTAGTGGTTAACTGTGATTTGGCAGCTTCCGCCTTGGCTGGAGCTGCACCTTTCTTCTGAGCCGCTGCCGGAACCGAAAAAAGTACGGCACAGAAAAACGGAATGATGATCTTTTTCATATTAAAGTATTTATTATTTAAAAGCTTGTGAAACCCAGTTTACTTCTCTGAAAGTATATTTGATTTCCTTATTATATTTAAAGTGCTAAAGATAAACATATTGTTTGACATGAGATATTAAACATAAAAAAACCTCAGTATATACGGAGATTTATGACATCAGATTTTAACATTATCTGGCAGAATCTTCCGGAACTGCTGAACCGGGCTTTCTGTTAAACGGCAATACAAAGTATACCAATACGCTGAACTGACTAATAAGTAAATGCGGTTTGCTCCTGCCATTTTCAAAACTGGAATAAGTCTTTTGCGAAAAACTCAGCATTTAATGCATGTATTCCCGAGTAAAGTATTTGTTGATTCCTTCTTTTTAAGTTTCTTCCCAGTATTATAGCCTCAATATTTTTTTTTCGAATGTATATAATTTTTTCTTTCAGTAAAATGATACGGAAACCAGTAATTTTTTTCCCGTTATTTTTCAAGTATTTGCGACATATTTGTAAGGTTAAGAAAAAAGTATATATTTAACGTACCAAAACCAAACTGTATGAAAAAAAATCTATTGCTCAGGCTCTGCCTGATTGTTGTGGTTGCTGTTACTGCTTATTCCTGCAGGACAGATCAGTTTCCCGAAGCCCAGCCTTTTAATATAAGCTCACAATTTCAGCTTACCTCGAAAAGGATTTCTCTGGCTGATGCTAAACATAAAGCACAGCTTCTTCCTGAACTGGAGAAATCTAAAGTTAACCTTAAAAAATTCTCACAAAATATATCCGGGAAAACAGTAAGCTATGCAGACGGCGTTACAATAGATACCGACAATATAACCTACATAGAAAACGGCCCTAATTACC
>DJTE01000013.1 GCA_002439165.1 Chryseobacterium indologenes | reverse complement strand
CGAAAAGCTTCCCGCCCAGATTCCCCGGATCATTGATTTTTGTCATCCATCCCCTGATATTATACTGGTAATTAACCGTCTGTAAAGGTGATGCCGGACTCGTTCCGCCTACCTTTTTGGTTTCCAGCTGGGAAAGCTCATTGTAGCTGTTCTGGGCCAGGATCTCTTCAGCATTACCGTCTACCTTGTGTTTGTGAACCAGCAGCCTGTTCTGATGGTCATAAGTGAAATTCTCGGTAATTACTTTTTCAGTATCACTATTCAGTCTTTTGTGTCTGGTAATTACCATTTTGGGAGTTCCTGAAAAATCAAGCTCAGATTCTGTTTTGGTATAGCCTCCCAAATGGTTAATGGAATGGGAACCGATCGCTCTTCCTTTGGTATCGTACCAAATGTAATTTTTTGTCCAGCTGTCGTCTTCAATATTCTTCACATAAGAAGCAGTAGGAAGACTTTTGGTGCTGATATTTGAGCTTTGAGCATCATGCTGCAATACACTCTGACCTAAAATCTGTGTCGGGATAGCAGGAGTTCCCTGGGGATAGGTATCATAATAATTGACACTCAGCACTTTTTCAAGCGCATAAAAATGATTATTGGTATACAGGATCTGCATTCCATCCTTTGTAAAGCCTGCGGAATGCCTGTTTTCCACAATCAGGTTAGAGCCGGCCTGGGCCTGCATATTAACCCTGTTCATCCCGAAGATAACAGCCGTATAGGCTACCCGGCCAAAAGAATCGTATTTGGTGAGGATCCACTGTCCTTTCTGCTCCAGGTTAGCATCCTGGGTAAGCACTAGTCGGTCGGCATTGTCGTATACCATATATTCCCAGCCTTTCCCCGGTATTTTCTTTTCTATCAGTTTATTTCTTTCATCGTATTTATACTGATAACAAAGGTTATCCAGATCGGATGATGAAATGGTGGGTAAAACAGATGCCAAAGGCGGAATTACATAGGCTAACTGATTGTACTCGTTATAAACATAATAGGTATCTGTATTCTCAGACGTATTCAGCACTTTCCTTACCAGGATTGTTTTTCCTTGTCCGTCTTTAAATTCTATTGTAGAATTTCCGTCTTCATCCGTAACTGTAGTTTTGTAGAGTTGGTTTTCACCGTAGTTTCCCGCTATTGAAAGGGATGAAACTGATGTTGAATAATTAAAGGAAGCTGTATACTTTTTTACTTCTCCGTTTGCATTCAGGTCATAGTCAAAATTTACAGGTTTATTTGCCCAGTCATTTCCAACATTGAATTTCTGTTTAATCCTATCTACAGGTGTATTTTCCAAAATACTTTCACTATATATTTTTTCATTGCCGTACACGGAAGACTGGTTTATGGCAGGATTTGTATAGATTCCGCCCCCCTGTGTTCCGGATTGAGGAATAGGAAGGTAATTTTTCACCTGCCTTCCAAAAGAATCATATTCGTTAAGAATAACAACATCTTTTCCGTTGGGCGTGGCTTTAATGGAAACAAATTGTTTGGATCTTCCGAGTCCGTCCATATATTTTACCTCTTCAACGGTTTTTGGGCTAGCCAGAGCAGGGTCACTAAGGTAGGTTTTTGTGTAAATATAATTTTCCGTAGGAGTAAGCTGCGACTTATGCATGGATGCTACAAACAACATGCACATTAAAATGAATTTGCTTTTCATAATCTGGTTTTTATTATTGTTTGTAGTTGTATTTGTATTCTTTTATTGTTTTCCCCTCAGCATTGAATACTTTTTCAAGTCTTCCGGCAGCATCGTACTGATAGGTTTCACGAATTCCCGAAGGCGAGGTCGTACTCGTGGTACCAACAAGCGGGTCAAAGGTATAAGTGGTGATATTAAAAGCCGATAAATTGGGGTTTCTTCTGAATTCATCGAGCTTTGAAATAAGCTGTGACTCCGTAGTATTGGCAGTCATTCCATAGTTCAGAGGTGCATTATCTTTATCGGAAGCTGCAAGGATGTCGGCAATATAACCGGAAACCTGGGCATAAGTGGCTCCTTCAATTTTAGCAATGAGTTTTGATTGGTTATAGCCCCATATTAAAGTTACAGGATATCCGGAAGAACCGGATGAGCCCGGATTTATAGTATATTGTGTAAGGTTTCCTTTGCTGTTGTAGCTGTCGAATCTTATGGATGTTTTTTCATTTAATCCGTTAATTCCTCTGGTAACTACGCTGCTCGGATAAAGACTGTTGCTGCCTTCAAACTTAATTTCCTCCTGAGAGATAATTTTCCCGTTATTTTTTATTGTTGTCCTGATGGGAACAGATATTATATTAGCCGCCAGAAGCTGTGAAGCACCTACATTATCCGTGGCATATTCATATATTTTTTCTGAAATACTTCCGTCGGAAGAAACAACTTTAGAATAGGCAATGCCTAAGTTTAAAGGGTTAACCGTATTTTCTGATGTACTTACAGAGAATTTCCCGTTTTTTTCGTAGTGTTTGGTAGTCGCTTTGGATTTTGTAACAAATGCAGGAATATAATCCAGACCAAAAAGTACCATGGGAGCGTAATTATTTAGTATTTCAAAAGTATATTCATATTCAACAGACGACAATAATTTTCCGGTTTTATCATATACTTCTTTTTTGCTTAACAGGCCTTGTTTAGTAATTTCGGCAACCGGCTTTATTTCCCTGGTAGTATTTTCATAGGTGATCATTTGAGGTGAAAGCCCTTTTGTTTCCGTATAAAAATAATGGGTATAGCCGTTTGTGGAAGAATCTGTTTCTTTCACATTGCTGTATATTGTTCCGTTACCGCTGCTGGTAGGGATTCCATTTTCAAAAATATCATGACTATAAGAAACCGTTTTTACCGGAGTTCCATTTTCTTTATCATAATAAACGGAAGAACCCAGGCTAAATCCCGTAGCAGGTCCGTAATTGTTATAAGGAGGAGGGTTGGTTATAAGCTCATTTATGATTATGGTGCCTAATCCGTTTCCTATTATGTTTACCGTATATGTTCCGGGAACAAGCTTATAGAGATTTTCTGATGAAGAACTGCCATCAGCATTTATCTGTGCGCCCGAATTGCTGGTAACATTCATAATTTTATAATCCACCAATTCAACCGGATTTCCTCCTTCTGTCGGAATCGGAGGGGGGAAGCCTGAACCGCTGTAAGTGAATTTAAAGGTCTTCTCTACGTTGGCAGCTCCTGCAACCGTGAAAGTATACTGCGTTGTATTATGGGTATTGAAATCTATATTATTGAATTCAACATAATGCTGATCATCCGGAGAACCTAAACCATCTGCGAGCAGCTGGAGGTAGGCCGGGCTATTGTGATCTTCATATTGGTTGTTTTTTCCAAACTGATAGACACTTACCCCACCACCCGGATTGGTGAGTTTTAATTTTAATTTCGTCATATCAGCAAATTCTATCTTTGTCGATTCTATTTGTACACCATTTTTATCAAGTTTATTAACCCGTGAAAGCAGTCTTCCCATAAAAAACTGTTCATATTTTTTATAGTAAATATTCTCTGATGAATACACAAATTGATATTGTGATACTATATCACCGTCAGATCGTTTTAATATGATCTTTTTTACACTGTAAGGATCAGTGGGGGTATCCCTTAATGAGGAATCGTTATCATATTCAATACTAATGAATCCTAATCCCGGAGAGGTTATTTTACTGAGTTTGGAGATTGCATTCATAGGAAGGTTTTCTTTTTGGTATTCATACAGCAGTAAATCAACATTGTCAGCATTGGTAATCTTTGTGATGTAAAATGCCGATTTGTATCTGTATCCTACACCATTGCCGATATATTGCTCTGCTCTGCTTTCGGAATAGTCATTGAAATAATATTTATACCCAAAGCTGTCGGTTATAATAAACGAATTTACAATAAGAGTAGCCGTATTGCCTGATCTTACATATTCAATTTTGAGCTTATTGGGACTCATATTGACCACTTCAAAAGTATTGGCATCCCTATCCCTTATAAAACGGAATTTACCGGAGATACCTGTGGGAAGATTATAATAATATACGTCATCAAAAATATTCTTGTAATAATCATAGGATGCTTGATTATCCTTATCTTCATCAACACTTCCGTTTATCTCTCTTGAGATAACACCACCTTTTATAAATGACCAGCCCAGACCAACCTCACTTATTAATTCATCTTCTGTTGCCGAAGTATTTGGATGATACTGCAATAATAAGTTAGCAGACACTTTTTCATCATAACTGGATAAATTAAATAAGGGAAGAGAAATATCCGGAACTCCGGTAGCATTAGAAACCGGGGCGTTGTAAAACGTGGAAAGGGAAGATTCTGAAGGAACAGGTTTAGGTAAATCTCCCAGATTAATTTGTGCAAAAATAATAAGTGGGGAAAAACCCATTATTATTAATAATATTCTTTTTCTCATGTGTTTATTTTTTAATCATTTTAGCATTAGCCGTTTTATCGGTATCGGTTTTCACAACAATCAGATACGCTCCCTGGATAAGATTCTGGGTATTTATTTTTGTCACCTTATTTTTTGTCTTCACACTCTGAAGCTGTCTTCCGCCCATATCATACACCACAATATCCGCTTCCCTGAAATCCATACCTATTTCTACATAGGCATAATCGGTGACAGGGTTCGGGTAAATTTTGATGTCCTGCTTCTGGATCAGCTTATCGATCTGGCTGTCTCCCAGCTTCACGATCTTCCAGTTCTCTTTCCCTAGTTCTTCAGCACTGGTCCCGGCAAGAATGATGGAGCCGTCCCTGTTCAGCCTGATATCCGAAAGCCTTTCTTCTTTCTTCCTGTTTTCTCCCGCAACATGCTTTCTCCACTGTTCATTGCCGTTCTGGTCCAGATACAGCATCCAAAACGTTTCATCATCTTTTTCTATCCGTCCTTCGGCTTGAGTATAACCACCCAGTAAAATACCTTTAGAAGTTTTATCATCCGCGGAATGGATCACACTCATACCCATCAGGATATCACGGTTCCCGAAATTGCAGGATTTCTGCCACTGTTCTTCCCCTCTTTCGTTTAAAGCAACGAGCCACAGATCGGTTCCTTCTTCTATGCCCATGGTTTTGTTGCCTGATCTTTCGGACCGGGATTCTCCACCGATAAGGTAGCCAGTAGAAGTTAAAGCCAGTGTTCTCAGATGGTCATCACCTTTTCCTCCGTAGTTCTTTTCCTATTCCACTTTGCCGTTTTTATCCAGCTTTACGATCCAGTAATCACCTTCACCAAAATTTTCGGTCTGCTTTGAAACAGTTGATAATGGGTTATTTGTAACAGACATACCAGCCGGGATATCATTACTCATTACCGATTGCTGATTACCCATATTAGTTTTATGACTTCTGGAATATATCCCTAGCAATACGCCACCATCCTTCGTAGGAATCATTTTCTCTACTTCATCCAGGCCTTTTCCGCCTAAAATCAACTGCGAAAGTTCATGCCCGTTTTTATCCAGTCTGATGATCCAGGCATCTTTGGAGCCATAGCCTTTGGAGGAATTCTGTACATTCCCCGCGACAAAGAATCCCAGGTCGG